>CAWCSC010000028.1:0-181820 GCA_963798065.1 uncultured Actinomycetota bacterium
GTCACTTGGAGTTCACGTTGCGCGACAAACATCCGCAGCATGGGTACTGCTGCAATGCTCAGGGCCGCGGGCGTGGGAACCGGTGACGAGGTCATCGTGCCGGCCTTCGGCAACTCCGAGGTCGCCGAGGCCGTGATCCTGGCCGGCGCGATGCCGGTGTTCGCCGACATAGACCCGGCCACGTACTGCCTGGACGCCGCCGAGGTGAACGCGGTCGTCGGTCCGCGGACGGCCGCCGTCGTCGCCGTACACCGCTTCGGCCGACCTGCCGACATCGCGCGGCTGCACGGCATCGGTCAGCGGCACGGGCTGCTCGTGCTGGAGCAGGGCGAGTCCGAGGCGCCGTACGACGAGATCGAGGAGCGCAGGGCGCATGCGGCTTATCCTCGACGGGCGGTTGAGGGGTGTGCGGACGCCGGACCGCGGTGACGGCCACACGTACCAGCAGTACGTCGTGCGGGTGCCGGGGAACGGGCGGCCGGACCGGGACGCCTTCGCGCGGGCCGTGCGGGCCAGGGGAGTCGAGTGCCGGGTGCCGGTGAAGACGCCCGTGCACCGGATGCCCGTATTCCGGCGTGACGTGTGTCTG
Source organism: uncultured Actinomycetota bacterium (assembly GCA_963798065.1). Classification (GTDB taxonomy): domain Bacteria; phylum Actinomycetota; class Actinomycetes; order Streptomycetales; family Streptomycetaceae; genus Streptomyces. The sequence goes on from CAWCSC010000028.1 coordinate 590, forward strand.
CCGGAGACCGAGCGGGCCGCCGACGAGACGCTGGCTCTGCCCGTCGACGCGTCGTTGACGAAGCGGGAGATGCAGCGGATCGTGTCCGCCTGCAATGCGCTCGGTGGGCTGCTGCAGCCCGCTTTCTAGGCAGTCGAACGCGGTTGGGAGCACGCAGCCGTTCGGGGTATGATCTATTCCGTTGCCGCGAGGGAAACCTCGAAAAGCAACAGGCCCCTATAGCTCAGTCGGTAGAGCGTCTCCATGGTAAGGAGAAGGTCAACGGTTCGATTCCGTTTGGGGGCTCGGACAGAAAAGGCCTCCGCCCAGTTGGGCGGGGGCCTTTCGTGTTCCCGGACCGGTACTTCCGGGCCGGGCTCAGTCGTTCTGAGGCCCGGGACGCGCATCGCCAGGATGGCCATGTCGTCGGACGGGGCGTCCGACGGCGAAGCGTTCCACCGCGCGCAGGATGCGGGCGGCGACCGCGCCGGCCGTCAGGCCCGTGCAGGTGGTGAGGACGTCGGCGAGGCCGTCGTCGCCCAGCATGCGGGTGCCCTCGCGGCGTTCGGTGACGCCGTCGGTGACGCAGAGCAGGACATCGCCCGGGTCGAGCGTGACCGTCTGCTCGTACAGCTCGAGGTCGTCCATCACGCCCAGCAGCGGCTGCGGCTCGGCGGCCGGTTCGACCGTGCCGTCCTGGCGCAGGCGCAGCGGCAGCGGGTGGCCGGCGCAGACCACCTTCAGGAGGGCGCTGCCGTCCTCCTGCGGCCACAACTCCCCGTAGAGGAGGGTCAGGAAGCGGCTGCGGGCGCCCTCGTCGAGGATGGCGGCGTTGAGGCGCTCCAGGACCGCCGGGCCGCCGAAGCCCTCGCGGGCCAGCAGGCGCAGCGCGTGCCGGGCGAGGCCGGTGACGGCGGCCGCCTCCGGGCCCGTACCGCAGACGTCGCCGATGGCGAAGCCGTAGGCGCCGTCGCGGATGGGGAAGAGGTCGTAGAAGTCGCCGCCGACCTCGTTGCCCTCGCCCGCCGCGCGGTAGATGACCTCGACCTCGACGCCCGGCGATGTGCGGGCAGCTCCGGGGGCAGCAGGCTGCGCTGGAGGGACTGGCTGATGGCCGTGCGCTCCGAGTACAGGCGGGCGTTGTCGAGGGCCAGGGCGGCCCGGCGGGACAGGTCCTCGGCGAGCTCCAGGATCTCCTGGCGGAAGTGGTCGTCGGACGGCTTGCCGAGCGTCAGCATGCCGATGACGCGGTTGCGGGCCACCAGGGGCAGGACGACCGTCTCGCCGCCGACCGCGGCGGCCGTCGGCAGCGTCGTGCCGATGCCGGAGCCAGCCGTGCGCGGGCTCGCCCAGGCCGAGGCTGCGCATGGAGGTGCGCAGGGCGGCCTGGTGGGCGGCCTCGGCGGGCGCCGTCCAGACGCGGGCGCCCGGGGTCGGGACGGGGTCCGGCGGGTCGATCTTGGACAGCAGGGCCTTGAGGCCGTCGATGCGCTCCTCGTCCTCGTGCAGGACGTAGGAGAGGTACGGCTCCGAGGACTGGTCGGCGATCGTGTAGACGGCGCACCAGGTGGCGAGCGTGGGCACGGTCATCTGTGCCATCAGCGCCAGCGTCTGGTCGCGGTCCAGCGTGCCGGCGAGCAGGTCGGACGCCTCGACGAGGAAGGAGAGCGAGCCGCGGCGCAGCCGCTCCAGCTCGCCCAGCCGCGCCGACTCGACGGCCAGCGCGATGCGGTCGGCGGCGAACTGGAGGCGCAGCGCCTCCTCGTTGCGAGTAGCGGCCCGGGGCCTCGGCGGCGACTCCGAGGGAGCCGGTGAGACGGCCCTCGACCTTGAGCGGGACGGTGACGACCGAGCGCATGCCGGTGCCGGCCAGCAGCGGTACGGCGCCCGGGACGACGGTGAGGTCCTCGTGGACGGCGGGCATGCGGGCGCGAGCCGTAGCGGCCGGTGCCGGCCTCCACGGGGACCCGGGCGAAGCGCTGGCGGGCGGAGGGCAGGCCGGTGGAGGCGCGGACCTCCAGCTCCGTCTCGTCGTCGGTGGCCAGCAGCAGGAAGGCGGCGTCGCCGTCGAGCATGTCGCGGGCGCGCTCGACGGTGCGCTGGAGCAGTCCGTCGAGGTCGTCGGGGGCCGGGGAGCCGATGAAGACCTCGAAGGGGTCGGCGGTGGCGGTCCGGTCGGCCGAGGTGTCGGAGCGGGGGCGCGCACCGGGGTCTGGAGGACGGCGCGCTCGTGGTCGCGCACGAGGAGGCAGACCGTGGACGGCTCGCCGTCGGTGTCGCGTACCCGCAGGTGCGAGGCGTAGACGGGGATCGACCCGGCCGTCGGCGCCGCGGATGCCGTAGCTGCCCTCCCAGCGGGAGAGCTGCAGCGCCTCGGCGATGCCGGTGCTGGTGCCGGGGGTGTGCGGCCAGGCCGCGAAGTCGGTGAGCGGCTTGCCGACGACCTGCTCGGCGGCGTAGCCGAAGAGGGCCTCGGCGTCCTCGTTCCAGCGAGGCGATGGAGCCGGTCGCGGTCGATCTGGACGACGGCGACGCGCACCGCGGCCGTCGGCCAGCGGCAGGAGGGCGGCGGGCAGGGCGGGGCCGGCGGAGCGGGTGCCCACCGGGCGTTCGGGCAGGTCGAGCTGGAACCAGACCTGCTTGTGCGTCGGGGTGTACTCGACGCCCCAGCGGGAGGCGAGGGCCGCGCAGAGGATGCAGGCCGCGGCCGCCCTCGCGGTCCGGGGCTGCCCGAGGTCGACGGCGGAGCGTCTGGAGCGGGACCTCGCGCTCCGGGTAGCGGTCGGCGACCTCGACGCGTACGCCGTCCTCGGTGCGCAGGCACAGCACCTCGGCGGCGGTGCCCGCGTGCACGACGGCGTTGGTGACGAGTTCGCTGGTGAGGACGACGGCGTCGTCGACGATGTCCGCGAAGCCCCAGCCCTGGAGGGTGTCGCGGACGAAGGCGCGGGCGGTCGCGACCGAGCGTCCGACCGGGTCGAAGGTGGCAGCCGCGCGCGCGGTGATCACAGAACTCCTCGTCGGTGTCTGTCGCTTCGCCCGGTCCTGTGCCCGTATATCGCCCGCTGATGCGGCGGCCAGGCTAGCCGTTCGCCCGGTGTCCGGCGGGTACACGAGGGCGAGTCTGTGGTCACGCTCGGCGCCCGCTCGCGCTGTGCGCCGCGGCGCACCTATGCCGCCGCCCGGTGACGGCCGGGATGGCTGGACAACCGGATGCACAGGTTACTTACCTTCGCCGTCCCGCGATGCCGGTCGCCGGTGTTTCCATCCGATCGTGATGCGACCGTGATAGTCGAAGCCGCCGAACTGTTATGGCCGGTGAGCATGGTGAAACACTGGGCAAGCCTTGACGCCGGTGCAAGAGCCAGGGCCCGAGTCGAGACGGTCAACCCCTGCGGGAGGGACACGGTGGAGTCTGGCGTGGCGGCGCGGGGTCCAGGAACGCGCGCAAAAGGCGGGCAGTCCCGTAAGCAGCGCGGGACCGTCGAGGTGGACGCGGCGGCTCTGAACAGACTGCTCGCGGCCCTGGTGGCGATGCGGGACGGCAACTTCCGCAAGCGGCTGACCGTCTCCGGCGACGGCGTGATGGCGGAGATCGCCGCCGTCTTCAACGAGGTCGCCGACCGTAATCTGCACCTGACCGGTGAGCTGGCCCGGGTGCGGCGGGTGGTCGGGCCGGGAGGGGAAGCTGACCGAGCGGCTGGAGACCGGCGCCTGCGAGGGCTCCTGGGCGGCCGCGATCGACGCCTCGAACGAGCTCGTCGACGATCTGGCGCGGCCGGTGTCCGAGGTCGGCCGGGTGCTGTCGGCGGTCGCCGAGGGCGACCTGGAGCAGCGGATGGACCTGCGCACCGCAGGCGCCGGACGGGACCGGCGCATCCGCTGCGCGGGCGAGTTCCTGAAGGTCGGCCGGACGGTCAACAACCTGGTCGACCAGTTGTCCGCGTTCACCGACGAGGTGACGCGGGTGGCCATCGAGGTGGGTACCGAGGGCAAGCTCGGCGGCCAGGCCAAGGTGCGCGGCATGTCCGGGTCCTGGAAGGACCTGACGGACTCCGTCAACACGATGGCGTACCGGCTGACCGCCCAGGTGCGGGACATCGCGCTGGTGACGACGGCGGTGGCCAAGGGCGATCTGTCGCGCAAGGTCACCGTGCACGTGGCCGGCGAGATGCTCCAGCTGAAGAACACCGTCAACACGATGGTGGACCAGCTGTCGTCGTTCTCCTCCGAGGTGACCCGGGTCGCCCGCGAGGTGGGCACCGAGGGCGAGCTGGGCGGCCAGGCGCAGGTGCCGGGGGTGGCCGGGGTGTGGAAGGACCTCACCGACTCCGTCAACACGATGGCCGGGAACCTGACCGCCCAGGTGCGCGGGCATCGCGCAGGTGACGACGGCGGTCGCGAACGGCGACCTGTCGCAGAAGGTCACCGTCGCGCGCGCGCGGCGAGGTCGCGCAGCTCGCCGAGACGATCAACCAGATGACCGAGACGCTGCGGACCTTCGCGGACGAGGTCACGCGCGTGGCCAGCGAGGTCGGCGCCAAGGGGCTGCTCGGCGGCCAGGCGCAGGTGCCGGGCGCGGCGGGGACGTGGAAGGACCTCACCGACTCGGTGAACACGGTCTTCCGGAACCTCACCACGCAGGTGCGGGACATCGCGCAGGTGACGACGGCGGTGGCCAACGGTGACCTGTCGCAGAAGGTCACCGTCGACGTGGCCGGCGAGATGCTGGAGCTGAAGAACACCGTCAACACGATGGTGGACCAGCTCTCGGCGTTCGGTGCCGAAGTGACGCGGGTGGCGCGGGAGATCGGCGTCGAGGGCGAGCTGGGCGGCCAGGCGCAGGTGCCGGGCGCGGCCGGGTACGTGGAAGGACCTCACGGACTCGGTCAACACCGCCTTCCGCAACCTCACCGGCCAGGTGCGCAACATCGCGCAGGTGACGACGGCGGTGGCCAACGGCGATCTGTCGCAGAAGGTCACCGTGGACGTCTCCGGCGAGATGCTCCAGCTGAAGAACACCGTGAACACGATGGTGGACCAGCTGTCCTCGCTTCGCCGACCAGGTGACGCGGATGGCCCGGGACGTGGGCACCGAGGGCCGGCTCGGCGGTCAGGCGCGGGTGGACGGGCGTCTCCGGCACCTGGAAGGAGCTGACGGACTCCGTCAACTTCATGGCCGGCAACCTGACCTCCCAGGTGCGGCAGATCGCCCAGGTGACGACGGCGGTGGCGCAGCGGCGACCTGTCGCAGAAGATCGACGTGGACGCGCGCGGCGAGATCCTGGAGCTGAAGAACACCATCAACACGATGGTCGACCAGCTCTCCGCCTTCGCCGACCAGGTGACCCGCGTGGCCCGCGACGTGGGCACCGAGGGCCGGCTCGGCGGCCAGGCGCAGGTGCCCGGCGTGGCCGGCGTGTGGCGGGACCTGACCGACTCGGTGAACGGCATGGCCGGGAACCTCACCGCCCAGGTCCGCAACATCGCCCAGGTGGCCACGGCGGTGGCGCGCGGCGACCTGTCGCAGAAGATCGACGTGGACGCCCGCGGGCGAGATCCTGGAGCTGAAGAACACCCTGAACACGATGGTGGACCAGCTCTCGACCTTCGCGGAGCAGGTGACCCGGGTGGCCCGTGAGGTGGGTACCGAGGGCATGCTCGGCGGCCAGGCCGAGGTGCAAGGGCGTCTCCGGCACCTGGAAGGACCTCACCCAGTCCGTCAACTTCATGGCGAACAACCTGACGATCCAGGTGCGCAACATCGCCGAGGTGACGACGGCGGTGGCCAAGGGCGACCTGTCGAAGAAGATCACCGTCGACGCCAAGGGCGAGATCCTCGAACTGGTCACCACGGTCAACACGATGGTGGACCAGCTGTCCAGCGTTCGCCGAGCGAGGTGACGCGGGTGGCCCGCGAGGTGGGCACCGAGGGCATCCTGGGCGGCCAGGCGCGGGTGCGCGGGTGTCACGGGCATCTGGAAGGACCTCAGCGACAACGTCAACCTGATGGCCAACAACCTGACCATCGCAGGTGCGGAACATCTCCCAGGTGGCCGTCCGCGGTGGCCAACGGCGACCTGACGAAGAAGGTCACCGTCGAGGCGCGCGGCGAGGTCGCGCAGCTCGCCGACACCATCAACACGATGGTGAAGACGCTGTCGTCCGTTCGCCGACGAGGTGACCCGGGTGGCCCGCGAGGTGGGCACGGAGGGCAGCCTGGGCGGCCAGGCGCACGTGCCCGGGCGTGTCGGGCACCTGGAAGGACCTCACCGAGTCGGTGAACTTGATGGCGTCCAACCTGACCGGCCAGGTGCGCAGATCGCCATGGTCACGACGGCGATCGCCAAGGGCGACCTGACCAAGAAGATCGACATCGACGCGCGCGGCGAGATCCTGGAGCTGAAGACCACCATCAACACGATGGTCGACCAGCTGTCCGCCTTCGCCGACGAGGTGACCCGGGTGGCCCGCGAGGTGGGCACCGAGGGCGCGCTCGGCGGCCAGGCGCGGGTGCCGGGACGTCGACGGCACCTGGCGGGACCTGACCGAGTCGGTGAACGAGATGGCCGGGAACCTGACCCGCCAGGTGCGCGCCATCGCGCACGGTGGCGACCGCGGTGACCCGCGGCGACCTGAACCTGAAGATCGACGTGGACGCGGCCGGGCGAGATCCAGGAACTCCAGGACAACATCAACACGATGATCGTCAACCTGCGCGACACCACGCTCGCCAACAAGGAGCAGGACTGGCTCAAGGGCAACCTCGCCCGGATCTCCGCCCTGATGCAGGGCCGCCGGGACCTGGACGACGTGGCCTCGCTGATCATGAGCGAGCTGACCCCGGTGGTCTCCGCGCAGCACGGCGCGTTCTTCCTGGCGCATGCCGGCCGGCGACGGCCAGCGAGCTCGGGCGGACGGGGCGGCGCGGACGGCTCGTACGAGCTGCGGCATGCGCGGCAGTTACGGCGTACTCCGCGGGCGCCGATGCCGACCTCGTTCCGGCCCGGGGAGGGGCTGATCGGGACGGCCGCGGAGGAGAAGCGGACGATCCTGGTCGAGAACGTGCCGCCGCGGCTATCTGAAGATCTCCTCGGGGCTCGGCGAGGCGCCGCCGGCGCACGTGATCGTGCTGCCGGTGCTGTTCGAGGGGAAGGTGCTCGGCGTGATCGAGCTGGCCTCCTTCCCGCCGTTCACGCAGATCCAGAAGGACTTCCTCAACCAGATCGCCGAGATGATCGCGCACCAGCGTCAACACCATCTCGCGTCAACACCAAGACCGAGGTGCTGCTGAAGCAGTCGCAGGAGCTGACCGAGCAGCTGCGGGAGCGCTCGGAGGAGCTGGAGAACCGGCAGAAGGCGCTCCAGGCGTCCAACGCCGAGCTGGAGGAGAAGGCCGAGCTGCTGGCCCGGCAGAACCGGGACATCGAGGTGAAGAACACCGAGATCGAGGAGGCCCGGCAGGTCCTGGAGGAGCGCGCCGAGCAGCTCGCGGTCTCGATGCGGTACAAGTCGCGAGTTCCTCGCGAACATGTCGCACGAGCTGCGTACCCCGCTCAACTCGCTGCTGATCCTGGCCAAGCTGCTCGCCGACAACGCGGACGAGCAACCTGTCGCCGAAGCAGGTGGAGTTCGCCGAGACCATCCACGGCGCCGGCTCCGACCTGCTCCAGCTGATCAACGACATCCTCGACCTGTCGAAGGTCGAGGCCGGCAAGATGGACGTCTCGCCCGACCCGGATCGCGCTGGTCCAGCTCGTGGACTACGTGGAGGCGACCTTCCGGCCGCTGACCGCGGAGAAGGGCCTGGACTTCTCGGTACGGGTCTCGCCGGAGCTGCCCGCGACCCTGCACACCGACGAGCAGCGGCTGCTCCAGGTGCTGCGCAACCTGCTGTCGAACGCGGTGAAGTTCACCGACTCCGGCGCGGTGGAGCTGGTGATCCGGCCCGCCGGGGCGGACGTGCCGCAGGGCGATCCGGGAGCAGTTGCTGGAGGCCGGTTCGCTGCGCGACCCGGACGCCGACCTGATCGCGTTCTCGGTGACCGACACCGGCATCGGCATCGCGGCCAGCAAGATGCGGGTGATCTTCGAGGCGTTCAAGCAGGCGGACGGCACGACCAGCCGCAAGTACGGCGGTACGGGCCTCGGGCTGTCGATCAGCCGGGAGATCGCCCGGCTGCTCGGCGGTGAGATCCACGCGGCAGAGCGAGCCGGGCCGCGGCTCGACGTTCACGCTGTACCTGCCGCTGCACCCGAGCGAGCTGCCGCCGCAGGGCTACCAGCAGTCCGTGCCGCCCGCTGGAGGCCGGTGAGCTGGCCGCCTCCGAGGCGCGACCTGTCGCGCCAGGCTCGGCGGCCGCGGCCCAGGTCGAGACGCCGGCCCGCGGTCGACAGTCGTACCGCGGAGACGCAGAACGGGCCCGCCGCGCTCTTCCGGCGCCGCCGCCGGAGCCTGACCGTCGGCCGGAGCAGCGGCCGGAGCAGCCGACACGCATCGAGCAGCCGGAGGACGCCGAGCGGCCGGTGCGCACGGTGCGGCTTCGGCGGCGAGAAGGTGCTCATCGTCGACGACGACATCCGCAACGTCTTCGCGCTCACCAGCGTGCTGGAGCAGCACGGGCTCTCGGTGCTGTACGCCGAGAACGGCCGCGAGGGCATCGAGGTCCTGGAGCAGCACGACGACGTGGCGGTCGTGCTGATGGACATCATGATGCCCGAGATGGACGGCTACGCGACGACGACGGCGATCCGCAGGATGCCGCAGTTCGCGGGGCTGCCGATCATCGCGCTGACCGCGAAGGCGATGAAGGGCGACCGGGAGAAGGCGCATCGAGTCCGGCGCCTCCGACTACGTCACCAAGCCGGTCGACCCCGACCATCTGCTGTCGGTGTCATGGAGCAGTGGATGCGGCCGGAGTGATCGGCGACGACAGGACCGGTCACCGGGGGCGCGGTTGCAGTACGCGGGCCAGGTGTGGGAACCTCGGATTCCGGGAACCTTCCGGCTCTGCCCGCGTTTGTGCTGTGTGCACAGTGACATCGCGGTGACAGGGTGTGGCGACGGGCGGGGTGCGGCTACGATGACCGGCACAAGGACGGGCGGCGCAAGGGAGTCGTCCTCTGGGGCGGCGCCCGGTGTCACCGCCGGGGCGAGGAGGGCGGGCCATGGTGCAGAAGGCCAAGATCCTCCTGGTCGATGACCGGCCGGAGAATCTGCTGGCGCTGGAGGCCATCCTCTCCGCGCTCGATCAGACGCTGGTGCGGGCATCGTCCGGGGAGGAAGCGCTCAAGGCGCTGCTGACGGACGATTTCGCGGTCATCCTGCTGGATGTCCAGATGCCGGGCATGGACGGCTTCGAGACGGCCGCGCACATCAAGCGGCGGGAGCGGACCCGGGACATCCCGATCATCTTCCTCACCGCGATCAACCACGGCCCGCACCACACCTTCCGGGGTTACGCGGCGGGCGCGGTCGACTACATCTCCAAGCCGTTCGACCCGTGGGTGCTGCGCGCCAAGGTCTCGGTGTTCGTCGAGCTGTACATGAAGAACTGCCAGCTGCGGGAGCAGGCGGCGCTGCTGCGGCTCCAGTTGGAGGGCGGCGGCAAGGACGCGGTCGACAGCAAGGAGCCCGCCGGGCTGCTGGCGGAGCTGTCCGCGCGGCTCGCGGCCGTCGAGGAGCAGGCCGAGGCGCTGTCCAAGCAGCTGGACGACGAGTCCGCCGACGCGGCGGCGGTGGCCACGGCCGCCCATCTGGAGCGCAAACTCACCGGACTGCGCCGGGCGCTGGACGCCCTGGAGCCGGGTGCCGACGGCGCGGCCCCGCTGCCGCCGCAGGGCTGACGTCCCGCCAGGTGCCCGGCGAGTCCCGTGAGCGGGCGTCAGTTTCGCGTCCCCGGCAAGGGCGACACGAACGGGTGAAGCCGTGGGCACACGTGTCCGCTGGCGTCTCCACCGGTAACCTCACACCCATGGCCTCACGTACGTCCGCAAGGCCAAGAAGCCGCCCGCCAAGAAGGCGGCCGCCGTCCCGCGAAGGCTCCGGCGAGGAAGGCGGCCGCCAAGAAGGCCCCGGCGAAGAAGGCGCCGGCCCCGCAAGGCCCCCGTGCGCAAGGTGCCGCGCCAAGGCCCGCGCCCAGCCCCACCGGGGGCGTGTACCGGCTGGTGCGCGCCCTCTGGCTGGGCCTGGCGCACGCGGTCGGCGCCGTCTTCCGGGGCATAGGGCAGGGCGCGAAGAACCTCGACCCGGCCCACCGCAAGGACGGCGTCGCGCTGCTGCTGTTCGCCCTCGCGCTGATCGTCGCCGCCGGAACCTGGTCCGACCTGAGCGGACCGGTCGGCGACCTGGTGGAGATGCTGGTCACCGGCGCCTTCGGCCGCCTCGACCTGCTGGTGCCGATACTGCTCGGCGGTCATCGCCGTACGGTTCATCCGGCACCCGGAGCAGCCCGAGGCCAACGGCCGGATCGTCATCGGGCTGTCCGCGCTCGTCATCGGCGTGCTCGGCCTGGTCCACATCGCCTGCGGCTCGCCCGGCGCGGGACGACGGCATGCGGGCCATGCAGGGACGCGGGCGGGCTCATCGGCTGGGCCGCCTCCACCCCGCTGATCTTCACGATGGGCGAGGCGCTCGCCGTGCCGCTGCTGGTGCTGCTCACCGTCTTCGGGCTGCTCGTGGTCACCGCCACGCCGGTCAACGCCATCCCGCAGCGGCTGCGCGCCCTCGGCATCCGCCTCGGGCGTGCTGCACGACTACGCGGCCGACCTGGACGACGACGACGGCGACGACGGCTACGGCTACGACGAGCAGTGGCGCGACGAGCCGCCCGCGCGCGCCCGGGGCGGCCGTCGGCGCGGCCCGCGCGGGCCACGACCCCGACCGGCGCCGAGGACGAGGCGCTCGCCGCGGCGCCGCCGCGCCCGCGGCGGTCCGCCGTGCCGCAGCCCGACCCGCGCGGGATGGACGCGGTGGACGTGGCCGCGGCGGCCGCCGCCGCGCTGGACGGCGCCGTGCTGCACGGCATGCCGCCGTCCCCGCTCGTCGCCGACCTCACCCAGGGCGTCGGCAGCGTGGGGGACCGCGAGGAGACCACCCCGGTCGCCCGTGCCGCTCCCCGGCCCCGGCGCGGCCCGGACGCCGGGCAAGAGCGGCCACCGGACGGCGAGCGTCCCCGACCTCACCAAGGCCGCCCCCGACGCACCCCGCGAGCTGCCCGCCGCGCGCCGAGCAGCTCCAGCTCTCCGGGGACATCACCTACTCGCTGCCCTCGCTGGACCTCCTGACGCGCGGCGGCCCCGGCAAGGCGCGCAGCGCGGCCAACGACGCCGTCGTCGCCTCGCTGACGCACGGTCTTCACCGAGTTCAAGGTGGACGCCGACGGTCACCGGCTTCACCCGCGGGCCCGACCGTCACCCGCTACGAGGTCGAGCTCGGCCCCGCCGTGAAGGTCGAGCGGATCACCGCGCTCGCCAAGAACATCGCCTACGCCGTCGCCAGCCCCGACGTGCGGATCATCAGCCCCGATCCCCGGCAAGTCGGCGGTCGGCATCGAGATCCCCAACACCGACCGGGAGATGGTCAATCTCGGCGACGTGCTGCGGCTCGCGGAGTCCGCCGAGGACGACGACCCGATGCTGGTCGCCTTCGGCAAGGACGTCGAGGGCGGCTACGTGATGCACAACCTGGCGAAGATGCCGCACGTCCTGGTCGCCGGCGCCACCGGCTCCGGCAAGTCGTCCTGCATCAACTGCCTGATCACCTCGATCATGATGCGGGCGACCCCGGAGGACGTCCGGATGGTCCTGGTCGACCCCAAGCGCGTCGAGCTGACCGCCTACGAGGGCATCCCGCACCTGATCACGCCGATCATCACCAACCCCAAGCGGGCCGCCGAGGCCCTCCAGTGGGTCGTGCGCGAGATGGACCTGCGCTACGACGACCTCGCCGCCTACGGCTTCCGGCACATCGACGACTTCAACCGCGGCCGTGCGCGAGGGCAAGGTCAAGCCGCCGCGCGGGCAGCGAGCGCGAGCTCCAGCCCTATCCGTACCTGCTGGTGATCGTCGACGAGCTGGCCGACCTGATGATGGTCGCGCCGCGCGACGTCGAGGACTCGATCGTCCGCATCACCCAGCTCGCCCGCGCCGCCGGCATCCACCTGGTGCTCGCCACCCAGCGGCCCTCGGTGGACGTGGTCACCGGTCTGATCAAGGCCAACGTGCCCTCCCGGCTGGCCTTCGCCACCTCCTCGCTGGCCGACTGCCGGGTCATCCTCGACCAGCCCGGCGCCGAGAAGCTCATCGGCAAGGGCGACGGCCTGTTCCTGCCGATGGGCGCGAACAAGCCGACCCGTATGCAGGGCGCCTTCGTCACCGAGGACGAGGTCGCGGTCGTCGTCCAGCACTGCAAGGACCAGATGGCGCCGGTCTTCCGGGACGACGTCACCGTGGGCACCAAGCAGAAGAAGGAGATCGACGAGGACATCGGCGACGACCTCGACCTGCTGTGCCAGGCCGCCGAGCTGGTGGTCTCCACCCAGTTCGGGTCGACGTCCATGCTCCAGCGCAAGCTGCGCGTCGGCTTCGCCAAGGCGGGCCGGCTGATGGACCTGATGGAGTCCCGGAACATCGTCGGACCCAGCGAGGGTTCCAAGGCTCGTGACGTTCTTGTGAAGCCTGACGAACTGGACGGCGTGCTCGCGGTGATTCGCGGGGAGTCTGACGGGTAGGGCTTCGGGCCACCCGGCGTGTCGGGACTGCGCCGGGTGGCGGCACCACCGTGATCCACCCGTTAAACATCGGCGGGCAACCGTTTCCCTTCGCAGTACGTCAAGTTGAGCGAGAGCAGGGGTACAGGTACCGGCCTGGGCCTCCCGCTCCCGTCCCGCCGTCGGGCTGACCGGCCATTCCGATGGCGTACAAAGTCCGTTCGCCCGCTTGCCCCACCCTTTCGTACCCCCCTAGACTGAACCTCCAGCAGGTGGCTACACGCTCGAAAGGCGCCCCCGTGTCCATCGGCAGCAACTCCCCCGAAGACGAGCCCCCGTTCCCCGACGTCCCCGAGCACGACGGCCCTTCCGTCGGCACCGCCCTGCGCCAGGCCCGCGTCGCGGCCGGGCTGACGCGTCGAGCGACGTCAGCGACGCCACCCGGATCCGCGTCCCCATCGTGCACGCCATCGAGGAGGACGACTTCTCCCGCTGCGGCGGCGACGTGTACGCGCGCGGCCACATCCGCAACCTCGCCAGGGCCGTCGGCCTCGACCCCGACCCGCTCATCGAGCGGTTCGACGCCGAGCACGGCGGCCGGCCCGCGCCCACCCCGGCGGCCCCGCTGTTCGAGGCCGAGCGCATCCGCCCCGAGCGCCGGGGCCCCAACTGGACCGCGGCCATGGTCGCGGCGATCGTCGTCGTCATCGGCTTCGTCGGCTTCACCGCGATCAAGTCCGAGACCGGCGGCGACACGGACAACCAGGCCGTCGAGGGCAACGCCTCGCCGACCGCCACCAAGTCCGCCGCGCCCACGCCGAAGACGGAGCAGTCCGCCACGCCGAAGTCCGACCCGTCCGACAGCGCCATCGCGGCCGCCCCGCAGGACAAGGTGACCGTCAAGGTCACCGCGCCCGACGGGCGGAGCTGGATCTCGGCCAAGGACCACAACGGCCGCATGCTGTTCGACGGGCTGCTGAACAAGGGCGAGTCCAAGACCTTCCAGGACAGCACCAAGATCAACCTGATCCTCGGCAACGCCGGCGCGATCGAGCTGTACGTCAACGGCAAGAAGATCGACGACGACTTCCGGCCCGGCGCCGTGGACCGGCTCACGTACACCAAGGGCGACCCCGAGGCCGGGTGACGCCCTTCCGGGCGCCTGGAGCGAGCGGACTGTGACGGGGTTGGCCAAGAACGGCCAACCCCGTCGACATGGGGTGCGGGACAGACAAAGTAGTCTTGAGCCCATGCCCGAACGCCGTACCGTCGCACTAGTCACTCTCGGCTGCGCCCGTAACGAGGTGGACTCGGAGGAGCTCGCAGGCCGTTTGGAGGCGGACGGCTGGCAGCTCGTCGAGGACGCCGGGGACGCCGATGTCGCCGTGGTCAACACCTGTGGCTTCGTCGAAGCCGCCAAGAAGGACTCCGTCGACGCCCTCCTGGAGGCCAACGACCTCAAGGACCACGGCAGAACCCAGGCCGTCGTCGCGGTCGGCTGCATGGCCGAGCGGTACGGCAAGGAACTCGCCGAGGCGCTGCCCGAGGCCGACGGCGTGCTCGGCTTCGACGACTACGCCGACATCTCCGACCGCCTCCAGACCATCCTGGCCGGCGGCGTCCACGCCTCCCACACCCCCCGCGACCGCCGCAAGCTGCTGCCGATCAGCCCGGCCGAGCGCCAGGAGTCCGCGGCCGCCGTCGCCCTGCCCGGCCACGGCCCCGACCGACCTGCCCGGACGGCCTCGCGCCCGCCTCGGGGCCGCGCGCGCCGCTGCGCCGCCGCCTGGACGGCTCCCCGGTCGCCTCGGTCAAGCTGGCCTCCGGCTGCGACCGGCGCTGCTCCTTCTGCGCCATCCCGTCCTTCCGCGGCTCCTTCATCTCCCGCCGCCCCAGCGACGTGCTCAGCGAGACCCGCTGGCTGGCCGAGCAGGGTGTCAAGGAGGTCATGCTCGTCTCCGAGAACAACACCTCCTACGGCAAGGACCTCGGCGACATCCGGCTGCTGGAGACCCTGCTGCCCGAGCTGGCCGAGGTCGACGGCATCGAGCGGGTGCGCGTCAGCTACCTCCAGCCCGCCGAGATGCGCCCCGGCCTGATCGACGTGCTGACCTCCACCCCGAAGGTCGTGCCCGTACTTCGACCTGTCCTTCCAGCACTCCGCGCCCGACGTGCTGCGCGCCATGCGCCGCTTCGGCGACACCGACCGCTTCCTGGAGCTGCTGGACACCATCCGCGGCAAGGCGCCGCGAGGCCGGCGTCCGCTCCAACTTCATCGTCGGCTTCCCCGGCGAGACCGAGGCCGACTTCGCCGAGCTGGAGCGCTTCCTGACCGGCGCCCGGCTGGACGCCATCGGCGTCTTCGGCTACTCCGACGAGGAGGGCACCGAGGCGGCCACCTACGACACCAAGCTGGACGAGGACGTGGTCGCCGAGCGCCTGGCCCATATCTCCCGGCTCGCCGAGGAACTCGTCTCGCAGCGCGCCGAGGAGCGCCTCGGGCGAGACCGTGCGAGGTCCTCGTGGAGTCCGTCGACGGCGAGGACGGGGCGTGCGGCCGCGCCGCGCACCAGGCGCCCGGAGACGGACGGCCAGGTGCTGCTCACGAGCGGCGAGGGCCTGCGCCTGGGCCGTATGGTCGAGGCCAAGGTGGTCGGCACCGAGGGCGTCGACCTGGTGGCCGAGCCGCTTCCGGGCTCGTCGGTGTGTAGCGAGGAGGCGGCCAGATGACCGGAGTCCCGGCATCCGCCGCGGGCGGCTCCTCCGGCGCGCGCAGCGCACCGGACCAGGCCGCCGACGGTGCTCCGGAGGTCTCCGGCTCGGCCGCCGCGCTGGAGGCGCGGCACCCGCGCGGTGGCAAGCTGGCCGCGGCGGCCGTCAACCAGGCCAGCGTCTGGAACGTCGCCAACCTGCTCACCATGGTCCGGCTGGTCCTCGTGCCGGGCTTCGTGGCGCTGCTGCTGCCGACGGCGGCTACGACCCGGCCTGGCGCGCGTTCGCCTGGGCGGCCTTCGCCGTCGCCATGATCACCGACCTGTTCGACGGGCATCTGGCCCGCACCTACAACCTGGTCACCGACTTCGGGAAGATCGCCGACCCGATCGCGGACAAGGCGATCATGGGCGCGGCGCTCATCTGCCTGTCCTCGCTGGGCGACCTGCCCTGGTGGGTGACGGCGGTCATCCTGGGCCGGGAACTCGGCATCACCCTGCTGCGTTTCTGGGTGATCCGGCACGGCGTGATCCCGGCCAGCCGGGGCGGCAAGCTGAAGACGCTCACCCAGGGGTCGGCGGTCGGCATGTACGTACTGGCGCTGACCGGCTGGCTGGCCACCTTGCGGTTCTGGGTGATGGCGGTCGCGGTCGTCCTGACGGTCGTCACCGGTCTCGACTACGTGACGCAGGCCATGGTGCTGCGCCGGGCCGGCGGCGAATCGCGCGAGCGGGCGGCGGCGTTCGGACAGAGCGAGAAGGCGTGAGACGCCCACGGCCGCCGAGCGTGGTGCCGGCTGACTCGACGAGCTGAGCGGCGAGACCGCTGGCCGTCGCCGAATCGCTCACCGGCGGCCTGGTGGCCGCCGAGATCACCTCGGTGCCCGGCGCCTCCCAGGTGCTTCCGCGGGTTCGGTGACGGCCTACGCGACCGAGCTGAAGCGCGAGGTCCTCGGCGTGGACGCCGGCGCTGCTGGCCGGCGCGGCGCGGTGGACCCGCAGGTCGCCGCCGCAGATGGCGGCCGGGGTACGCGCGGGCTCGGCGCCGACTGGGGCATCGCCGACCACCGGGGTGGCCGGCCCCGATCCGCAGGACGGCCAGCCGGTCGGCACGGTCTACGTGGCCGTCGACGGACCCTTCCGGCAAGGCCGCTGTCCGCGCCCGGCGGAAAGTGGCAGGCCCTGCGGTTGAACGGCGGCCGTGCGGAAATCCGTATGGAGAGTGTACGGAGCGTGCTCGAACTGCTTCTGCGGGAGCTCTGGCGAACTGACCGGAAATGAGCGGGCACAGGATACGGAACAGAACGGGGGGATTTGATGTTTGCAGCCCTGAGTGAACACGACATCGCTCCCCGCACGGCCGCGGCGCGAGGCGGTACGGTGGGGCGAGAAGGATGCGGCTACGCGGTCCGAGGAGGGAGCCACCGATGATTCTGCTCCGTCGCCTGCTGGGTGACGTGCTGCGTCGGCAGCGCCAGCGCCAGGGCCGTACTCTGCGCGAAGTCTCCTCGTCCGCCCGGGTCTCGCTCGGCTATCTCTCCGAGGTGGAGCGGGGGCAGAAGGAGGCGTCCTCCGAACTGCTCTCCGCGATCTGCGACGCGCTGGACGTACGGATGTCCGAGCTCATGCGTGAGGTGAGCGACGAACTGTCGCTGGCCGAGCTGGCCGCAGTCGGCCGCGGCCAGCGACGGCGTGCCGGCACCGGTACGTCCGATGCTCGGTTCGGTCTCCGTGCGTCGGTGGCCGGGTGCCGACGGAACGGGTGACCATCAAGGCACCTGCCGAAGCGGTGGACGTGGTCGCCGCCTGACCTGCGCGCACGCGGCCTAGCGCCCGATAGATGTGAGCGCCCGGCCGGGCCTCCCTGGACTTTCCCGTGGTGAGGCCCGGCCGGGGCTTTCTCGTGCTCCGGGCCGGGTGCCGTCCGGCCGGTTTGCTCCGTTTGCCGGGGTCGGGCGGGCCGGTCATGGTGGGAGTGGACGTGAAGCCCCGCCGGAGCCCTGAAGGACAGCGGATGTACTGTCGTGAAGAGCCCTCTGTCCCGAGGACGATCTGAAGACCGTCTCCGAGGCCCTGCAAGGGCGCGCTCGTGGATCTGGTGGACCTCTCCCTGGTCGCCAAGCAGATCCACTGGAACGTCGTCGGGCCACGCTTCCGGTCCATTCACCTCCAGCTGGACGAGGTCGTCGCTACCGCCCGCCTCCACTCCGACACGGTGGCCGAGCGCGCGTCGGCGTTCGGTGTCTCGCCGGACGGCCGCGCGGCCACGGTCGCTTCCGAGCACCGGCATCAAGGTCCGTCTCCGGCGGGCTGGATCAAGGACACGGACGCGGTCTACGGGTATGGTCGCCGCCCTCGGCGCGGTCATCGGCCGGATGCGGGAGCGGGTCGAGCGCGACCGGCGACGCCGACCCGGTGACCGAGGACCTGTTCATCCAGATCACGGCGAGATCTCGAGAAGCACCACTGGATGTTCCAGGCCGAGAGCGCTTAGAAGAAGCGGGTTCCCGGAAACGGTGGTCGGGCTGTCTGCCCGGCGCTGGCTCCGGTGAGCCCTTCGGTGCGCCTTCCGCAGGTGGCAGGCGGTGTTCTAGCTTCCGGCTGGAGGTGACGGTCCATGGTGCGGGCGAGTAGTGCGGTGCCGGGGCAGGGCTCGGGCTCGGCGTGGTGTCGGTGGTGGGCGGTGCTGCGGCTGACCCTGGGGGACGGCGCGGGGCGTGCTGGAGGGGTCCGTGGTGCTCGGCGGGTCGGGGACTGGGCGGTGCTGCCGGTGCACTGTGTGGCCGAGGAACGGGCCGAGGGGGCCGTGCGGACGGGGCGGTGGCGCGAGGCTCGGCGGAGCACCGGGGCGGGTGGGGGTGCGGGAGCGGGTGCTGGGGTCCCTCGTTCGGGTGAGGCGGGGGCGGGGTGAGCGGGGGCTGCTTCGGGTGAGCCGAGGGCTCGGTTTTGCTGTCGCGGCTTTCGGCTTTCGGCTTTCGGTGTGCGGGGTCAGCGTGCGGGGCGCGGGTAGCGCTCCCGCCGGCGCTGGGCGGTGCCCGGCGCTGGGGCGGGGCCGTCTGGCAGGGCGGGCACCAGTAGGTGGGCGGTCCTGGAGCCGTCGCCCTGGTCGGCCACGCGGATCGGGGTGCGGCAGCGCAGGCAGGGGCGGCAGGCCCGGCCGTAGACGAACGAGGTCGTGCGCGGCTGCGCAGTCCCGGTGGTCTGGCGGACCGGCCGGGTCCGGTTGACCTCCAGCAGCGCTGGGCGACGCCGGGGAGCTGCGCCGGCGCGGCGGCAGGTAGCTCGCCGACCGGGAGCCAGGGGGTCACGCCGAGCAGGAAGCACAGCTCGCACTTGTAGACGTTGCCGATCCCGGCGAGATTGCGCTGGTCCAGCAGGGCCTCGCCGAGCGGGCGGGCCGGGTCGGCGAGCAGGTTGGCGAGCGGCGCGCGTCCGGGTCCCAGTCCGGGCCGAGCAGGTCGGGGCCCAGATGGCCGACGACGCGGTCCTCCTCCGCGGTGCGCAGCAGTTCCAGCACCGGCAGGCGGTAGCCGACGGCCGTGCGGTCGCGGTGCCCAGGACGGCGCGGATCTGGTGGCCGGCGCCGCCGCGCCAGCGCTCGCCGGGCCGTACACCTGCCAGGCGCCCTCCATCCGCAGATGCGTGTGGAGGGTCAGGCCGCCCTCGAAACGGGTGAGCAGGTGCTTGCCGCGCGGGGCGACGTCCAGCACCGTGCGGCCGGTCAGGTCGGCCGTGGCGAACCGGGGCACCCGCAGGTCGCTGCGGGTCAGCACCCTGCCCGGCGAGCGCGTCGTGCAGGCGCTGCGCGGTCTGCCAGACCGTGTCTCCTTCGGGCATGCGTCCAGGGTGCCACGGCGGGATCGGGACGAGCCGGCCTCAGCGGCCCGGTGCGGCGGGCTCAGGCGCGCAGGCGCAGGCCGCGCGGGGTCGCGAGGAAGCCGGCGCGCCTCCAGCAGCGTGCCGAGCGGTGAGGTCAGCGCCGCGGTGCCGTTGATCCGCTCCACCGTGACCGTGCCGAGGGAGCCCGCGCGGGCGGCCGCGGCCAGGGCCTCCGCGGCGGCGCGCAGGCGCGGGTCGTCGGTCGCGGGTCGTCCGGGTCGGCGGGCCAGGCCAGCAGGGTCTTGCCGCCGCGCTCCATGTAGAGGGTCAGCTCGCCGTCGACCAGGACGACCAGCGAGCCCGCCTTGCGGCCCGGCTTGTGTCCGGCGCCGGTCGGCGGCTCCGGCCAGGGCAGCGCGGCGCCGTACGCGTTGGCGGGGTCGGCGGCGGCGAGGACCACCGCGCGGCGAGTCGGCGGACGTGTCACCGGGCGCGGGCGCCGTAGCCGCGGCTCGCGCGGGGAGCCGTGGCCCGGACCGCCGCGAGGGCCGCCCTGGCCGGGGCCGTAGTCGTAGGGGCCGGCGGCATGGCTGGCCGGGCCGCAAGGGGCGGGGCGAGGTCCGCCGTCGTCCCGGCCTGGGGCGGCCAGGCGAAGTCGCCGTCGACGGCTCGGGTGGCCGAAGGCGCCGTGCGGACGGGTCGAAGGCGTCGGACGCGGCGTGGCCGTCGCCGGGGAAGTGGCGGGAGCGCGACGCCGTCGCCCGCTGGGGCGTCGGCTCGGGCGCCATGCCGCTCGCCCCGGTCGCGGGCGTTGGACACCGCGCGCAGCCGGTCCACGGCGCCGTCCATGGCGAACTGGGCCGCGCCCAGCCCCTCGACGACGTAGCCGCGGCGCGCCTGGCCGCTGTCCTCGAACGCCGACAGCACCCGGTAGACGGCCGAGAAGCCGCCCTCGACGCCCTCGGCGCCGCACCGCGCCGCGGGTCACCACACCGTGCCGGTCGAGCAGGGTGCGGGCCAGCGCGTGCGCGCGCACGGGTGGCGTCCGGCTCGGGCGCCGGGCAGCAGCGACCAGCGGCCCGCCGACGGTCGGCGGGCCGGTGCGGGAGGCGGCGCGGGCGGCGGCGGTCAGGCGAGCCGTAACGGCCGCGCGGGACGTCGCGCTTGGCGCGGTGGGCCGTCGAGCCCGCCGTGCGGCCGGAGCCGAGCAGGGCGCGCAGCGGCGCCAGGGTGTCGTTGGTGAGCCGGCCCGACCAGGCCAGGTCCCACAGGGCGTCGGCCAGTTGGGGATCGCGTCGCCGTCGGGGTGCGTGGTGGCCCGCACCTGGTCGGCGATCTGCCGGAAGAACAGGCCGTACCCGCCGGAGAGCGCGGTCAGGACCGACTGGTGCAGCGCGGCTCAGCTCCAGCGGGTGCGGCGGCGGCAGCAGCAGCGGCGCGCGTGTCCGCCAGGTAGAGCGAGACCCAGCCGTCCTTGCCGGGCAGGGCGCCCGCGCCCGGCCCAGACGACCTCGCCCGCGGCGGTCAGCTCGTCCAGCATCGCGGGCGTGTAGTCCGCGACGCGGGACGGCAGGACCAGCTTCTCCAGCGCGGACGCGGGCACCGACGCGCCCTGCAACTGCTCGACGGCGCGCGCCAGTCCGTCGATGCCGCGCAGCGCTGTGCGCTGCCCACGTGCTGCCACTGCGGCAGGAACTGCGGCCAGCGCGGCCGGCGGCACCGGCTCCAGCTCGTGCCGCAGCGCGGCGAGCGAGCGGCGGCGCAGCCGGCGCAGCACCGTCGCGTCGCACCACTCCTGGCCGATGCCCGCCGGGATGGAACTCGCCCTGCACGACCCGGCCCGCCGCCGGCGAGCCGTTGCAGGGCGCCGTCGGTGACCGCGGCGCCGAGCCCGAAGCGGGCGGCGGCCGTCGGCCGAGGTGAACGGGCCGTGGGTGCGGGCGTAGCGCGCCGAGGAGGTCGCCGAGCGGGTCCTTGACCGGCTCGGTGAACGCCTCGGGCACGCCCGACCGGCAGCGCGGTGCCCAGCGCGTCCCGCAGCCGGCCCGCGTCCTCGATCGCCGCCCAGTGCTCCGCGCCGCGCGATCCGGACCCGGATCGCCCGCCGGGCCGCCGCCAGCTCCCGCGCCCACTCCGGCTCGGCGCCCGCGCTGCGGCCAGCTCGGCGTCGGTCAGCGGGCCCGAGCAGCCGCAGCAGGTCCGCGACGCCCTCGACGTCCTTGATCGCGGCGGTCCTCGGTGAGCCACTGGAGCTCGCGCTC
The DNA here is from genome assembly GCA_963798065.1 of uncultured Actinomycetota bacterium. Taxonomy (GTDB): domain Bacteria; phylum Actinomycetota; class Actinomycetes; order Streptomycetales; family Streptomycetaceae; genus Streptomyces. The sequence continues at coordinate 22,070 of CAWCSC010000028.1, forward strand.
CAGCTCGGCCAGCACCTCGGCGTCGAGCAGCTCCCGCAGCTCCGCCTGGCCGAGCAGCTCGGCCAGCAGCCGGGAGTCCAGCGAGAGCGCGGCGGCCCGGCGCTCGGCGAGCGGGGAGTCGCCCTCGTAGAGGAACTGCGCGACGTAGCCGAACAGCAGGGAGCGGGCGAACGGCGAGGGCTCGGGGGTGGTGACCTCGACCAGCCGGACCCGGCGGGCCTCGATGTCGCCCATCAGCTCGGTCAGGCCGGGCACGTCGAACACGTCCTGGAGGCACTCGCGGACCGCCTCCAGGACGATCGGGAACGACCCGAACTCGCTCGCCACCTGCGAGCAGTTGGGCGGCGCGCTGGCGCTGCTGCCACAGCGGGGTGCGCTTGCCGGGGCTGCGGCGCGGCAGCAGCAGCGCGCGGGCCGCGCACTCCCGGAACCGGGAGGCGAACAGCGCCGAGCCGCCCACCTGGTCGGTGACGACCTGCTCGACCTCGCCCTTGTCGAAGGCGACGTCGGCCGGCGCCGACCGGGGCCTGCTCGCCGTCGTACTCCGCACCGGCCTTCGGCCGGGTCGTGGTCCAGCAGGTCCAGGCCCATCAGGTCGGCGTCCGGCAGGCGCAGCACGATGCCGTCGTCGGCGTGCATCGACCTGCGCGTCCATGCCGTACCGCTCGGAGAGCCGGGCGCCGAGCGCCAGCGCCCACGGGGCGTGCACCTGGGCGCCGAAGGGGGAGTGGACCACGACCCGCCAGTCGCCCAGCTCGTCGCGGAACCGCTCGACGACGATGGTGCGGTCGTCCGGGACATGGCCGCACGCCTCGCGCTGCTCGTCCAGGTAGGACAGGACGTTGTCCGCGGCCCAGGCGTCCAGGCCCGCGGTCAGCAGCCGCAGCCGGGCGTCCTCTTCGGACAGCGCGCCGACCTCGCGCAGGAACGCGCCGACCGCGCGGCCCAGTTCCAGCGGGCGGCCCAGCTGGTCGCCCTTCCAGAACGGCAGCCGGCCCGGCACGCCCGGGCGCGGGGGAGACCAGGACCCGGTCGCGGGTGATGTCCTCGATCCGCCAGGAGGTCGTGCCCAGCGTGAAGACGTCGCCCACGCGGGACTCGTAGACCATCTCCTCGTCCAGCTCGCCGACCCGGCCGCCGCCCTTCTTCGGGTCGGACCCGGCGAGGAAGACCCCGAACAGGCCCGCGGTCGGGGATCGTGCCGCCGGAGGTGACGGCGAGCCGCTGGGCGCCCGGCCGGCCGGTGACCGTGCCGGCCACGCGGTCCCACACCACGCGGGGGCGCAGCTCCGCGAACGCGTCCGACGGATAGCGGCCCGGCGAGCATGTCGAGGACGGCGGTGAACGCGGACTCCGGCAGCGAGGCGAAGGGCGCCGCGCGGCGCACCAGTGGCCAGCAGGTCGTCGACCTGCCAGGTGTCCAGCGCGATCATGGCGACGAGCTGCTGCGCCAGGACGTCCAGCGGGTTGGACGGCACCCGCAGCGACTCGATCGCGCCCGAGCGCATCCGCTCGGTGACCACGGCCGCCTGCACCAGGTCGCCGCGGTACTTGGGGAAGACCACACCGGTGGAGACGGCGCCCACCTGGTGTCCCGCCCGGCCCACGCGCTGGAGGCCCGGAGGCGACCGAGGGCGGGGACTCGACCTGGACGACCAGGTCGACGGCGCCCATGTCGATGCCCAGCTCCAGGCTGGAGGTGGCGACCACGGCGGGCAGCCGCCCGGCCTTCAGGTCCTCCTCGACCAGCGCGCGCTGCTCCTTGGAGACCGAGCCGTGGTGCGCGCGGGCGAGCACCGGCGGGGCGCCCTGGGCCGCGCCCGAGCTCGCCCATGAGCTCGGCCGGGGAGTGGTGCCTCGGGCAGCGGCTCGCCGGTGGCGCGCTCGTAGGCGATCTCGTTGAGCCGGTTGCACAGCCGCTCCGCCAGGCGGCGGGAGTTGGCGAACACGATGGTCGAGCGGTGCGACTGGACCAGGTCGGCGATCCGCTCCTCGACATGCGGCCAGATCGAGGGCTCGTCCCGCCCTCGTCGTCGCCGTCCGCGGCGGGGGAGCCGCCCAGCTCGCCCATGTCCTCGACCGGGCACGACCACCGACAGGTCGAACTCCTTGCCCGACGCGCGGCTGGACGATCTCCACCTTGCCGCTGCGGCGAGAGGTAGCGGGCCACCTCGTCCACCGGCCGGACCGTCGCCGACAGGCCGATCCGGCGGGCCGGGCGTCGGCAGCAGCTCGTCCAGCCGCTCCAGGGACAGCGCGAGATGGGCGCCGCGCTTGGTGCCCGCGACCGCGTGCACCTCGTCCAGGATCACCGTCTCGATCCCGGTGAGCGCGTCCCGGGCGGCCGAGGTCAGCATCAGGAACAGCGACTCGGGGGTGGTGATCAGGATGTCCGGCGGCCGGGTGGCCAGCGAGCGCCGCTCGGCGGGCGGGGTGTCGCCGGAGCGGATGCCCGACCCGCACCTCCGGCTCGGGCAGGCCCAGCCGCACCGACTCCTGGCGGATGCCGGTCAGCGGGCTGCGCAGATTGCGCTCCACGTCCACCGCGAGCGCCTTCAGCGGGGACACGTACAGCACCCGGCAGCGCTTCTTCGGGCTCGGCGGGCGGCGGGGTGGAGGCCAGCTGGTCCAGGGCGGCGAGGAAGGCGGCCAGCGTCTTGCCGGAGCCGGTCGGCGCCACCACCAGCACGTCCGAACCCTCCCCGATGGCCCGCCACGCGCCCTCCTGGGCGGCGGTGGGCGCGGCGAAGGCCCCCGTGAACCAGGCGCGGGTCGCGGGGGAGAAGGCGTCGAGGGCCGCGGTGGGCGGAGCTCGACCATGCCTCCATCGTGCACCCGCGCCACTGACAATCGGGCTGACCTGGGCAAACGGCCGGTCACGGGCGTGCGGCGACCGGCGGGACGTGGCCGACAATGGTCGTATGAGCGGGTTCAGGGGAGCGGGCACGGCACTGGCGGTACGCGGAACTGCCCGGGCGTCGACCTGCTGCGCGCCCGCTACGTCCGCAAGACCTTCGCCCGCCACACCCACGAGGGTTCGTCATCGCGGCCGTCAGCCGGACGGCGTCGGAGGTCTTCCACCACCGGGCGCCGACGTGTCGGCGGGCGCGGGCGCCCTCGTGCTGGTCAACCCCGACACCCCGCACACCGGCCGCGCCGGGCGTGCCCGAGGGCTGGGCGTACGGCGCGCTGTACCCGTCGCCCGAGCTGGTCGCCGAGATAGCGGCCGAGACCAGCACCGCTCCGCGGCACCCCCGGCTTCGCCGCCCCATGGTGGACGACCCGCACGCCGTCCGCCTGGTCCACCAGGTGCTGCGCGCCGCCGAGGAGGGCAACGCGCTGGCCGCCGACACCCTGCTGCGGCGTCGCGGTGACGCGGCTGCTGCGGCCGCAACGGCGGCCCGCTGCCCGCGCGCCGGTGCGCCGTCGGCCGGCGCCGGCGTCGCCGCACGCGCGCGTGCCGTGCTGGAGGAGCGGATGGCGGCCCGCCCGCGCTGGAGCAGCTCGCCGCCGACCTGGGCACCAGCCCTTCGCCCTGCTGCGGGCCTTCCGGGACGCCTACGGGATGCCCCCGCACACCTGGCTCACCGACGCCCGGGTGCGCCGCGCCCGGCTCCTGCTGGACGCGGGCACCTCGCCCGCGGAGGCGGCCGCGCTGGTCGGCTTCACCGACCAGCCCCACCTCAACCGCCACTTCACCCGGATCGTCGGCGTGCCTCCGGGCGCCTACCAGCGGGAGCGCGAGAACGTGGGCGGGCGCTACGGAACGTGGGCGGGCGCAACAACGTACAAGACCCCGCCGGGCGGGCGGCCGTAGCGTCCGGGGCGTGGCACATCGACAGACAGCACTCGCGGACAGGGCCGCCGAGGACGTGGGAAAGCCGGACAGCGCCGTCGTACGGGACGCCCTCGGGGTCGGCGTCGCCGTAGGGCTCTCCGGGTTCGCCTTCGGGGTGACCTCGGCCGGCAGCGGGCTCAGCCTCCTCCAGACCTGCGTGCTCAGTCTGCTGGTCTTCACCGGCGCCTCCCAGTTCGCCCTGGTCGGGGCGCTCGCGGCCGGCGGCAACCCGTTCACCGCCGCGGCGGGCGCGTTCTTCCTCGGCGTGCGCAACGCCTTCTACGGGCTGCGGCTGTCGCAGCTGCTCGCGCTGCCGCGCGCGTTGCGGCCGTTCGCCGCCCACTGGGTGATCGACGAGACCACCGCCGTCACCCTGGCCCAGCCCGACCGGCGCTCGGCCCGGCTCGGCTTCACGGTCACCGGGCTCAGCCTCTACGTGCTGTGGAACCTCACCACCCTGCTCGGCGCGCTCGGCGCGCGAGGCCCTCGGGGACACCGACGCCTGGGGGCTGGACGCGGCCGGGCCCGCCGTCTTCCTGGCGCTGCTCGCGCCCATGCTGACGACCTTCACCGAACGCGCGGTCGCGGCCCTCGCGGTCGTCCTGGGCCTCGGCCTGCTGCCGGTGCTGCCCGCCGGGGCGCCCGTACTGGTGGCGGCCCTGGCGGCGCCGCTCGCCCTGCTCGTACAAGGTCTGCGCGCCCGCGCCGTGCCAGAGCCGCCGAGGACCCGGACGCACCGGAGGAGGACCGTTGAACACCTGGCTCGCCATCGGCGTCACCGCTCTCGGCTGCTACGCCGTCAAGCTCGCCGGGCTGCTCGTCCCCGCGAGCGCCGTGGAGCGGCCCCTCGTCAAGAAGCTCGCCGCGCTGCTGCCGGTCGCCCTGCTGGCCGCGCTCACCGCCCAGCAGACCTTCGCCGACGGCCGCACCCTCGTCCTGGACGCCCGGGCCGCGGGCGTCGCCGCGGCGGCCGTCGCCCTGCTGCTGCGCGCGCCGTTCCTGCTCGTCGTCGCGGTGGCCGTGGCTGGTCACGGCGGGGGTGCGCGCCCTCACCGGCTGAGCGCCGCGGTCAGCCGACGTAGCGGCCGTACGCCCTCAGGGTGCGCAGCGCCTCGATGGTCACCCCGGCGCGCGCCTCCAGCGCCGGAGCCGGGGCCCACCGGCGCCAGCGCACCGGCCAGCCGCCGTCCTCCTCCTGCTCGGCGGCGAGGAGGTCCAGCGAGCGCTCCATCTCCTCGTCCGTGAACCACGCACGCGCCAGCGAATCGGGGTTCCGGGCGAAGTCGTGCGCGAAGTGGTGCTCGCCGGGCGCGTAGCCGGGGGAGACCGGGTACGCGTCCAGGCGGTCCGGCTCCAGCGCCGCGAGCCGCTGCTCGCGCACCAGGCGGCCGAGCCGGTCCGCGGCCGCCTCCGCGCGCGGCGCGGTCGGGGGCGGCGTCGAGGAACGCCACGGCGGCCTGCGACCTCGTACGGATGCGACGCCTCCAGGGCGTCCACCGCCTGCCAGCAGAAGTCGGTGGCCCGGAACAGCCACGCGTGCCACACCTCGTTGCGGTGCAGCAGGCCCACCACCGGCCCCGTCGCCAGCAGCTCGCTCGGCGGGTCGTCCACCACCGGCACGAACGGCGCCGCCGGATAGCCGCGCTGGCTCGGATGGACCGCCGGCAGGGCGCCGTCCGCGGTGGACACCGAGGTCAGATAGCGGCACACCCGTTCCACCCGCTGCCCGCCGCACCGGCCGACCGCGTCCAGCACCCGCAGCGCGCGAGCGGTGTGCAGCGGCTGGCTCACCGGGCCGCGCAGATCGGGCTCCAGCGCGTGACCGTAGCCGCCGTCCTCGTTGCGGTAGGCGTCCAGGGCGCGTCTCCACCGGGTCCGCGCCGCCGTTCAGGAAGTGGTGTGCGAAGAGCCGCTGCTCCAGCACGCGCGCGGTGAGCCAGACGAAGCGCTCCGCGCGGAAGAGGGGGGAGTGCGCCGGGGGCGCGGAGGGGAGCGAGGGAGCACCTGATTCGGCCATGGACCAGACCGTAGGGCCACCGGCGGCCGCCGAGGACGGTCCCGGCACGTCCCGCCCCCTGAGGCGGGATACTTGAGGCATGCGGTTGACGGTCTTCTGGCAGCGGATGGCGGAGCACTTCGGTTCGGGGTACGCCGACTCCTTCGCGCGCGATCACATCATGTCCGAGCTGGGCGGACGGACGGTGCACCAGGCACTGGACGCCGGCTGGGACGCCAAGGACGTGTGGCGCGTGGTGTGCACCGTGATGGACGTGCCGGGGGACAAGCGCTGAGTCGACGGTCGTCGTCGGGTGCCGGGCGGGGTCGGCCGAAAGACGGGGGCGAAATACGCGGATCGCCGGTCCCCCGGTCGACGGACGAGCCGACGGGTGTGTTGACGGCCACATACCGAGTCGGTCACCGAGGCCCTCGGACGGTCAGGGCTGTCGGTGGCGTGGGCCAGACTTGGCCCGTGGCACGCATCGACGACATCGAGCCGACCGACCCGCAGACGGCACCCCCGGCCGGGCCCGCGGCCCCCGCCGCCGGCCCGCCGCCGCGCGAGCCCGCGGCCGGCGCGTCGCGGGCGCCCGGATGCCGCGCTGGCTGCCGCGCGCCATGGTGCTCGCGCTCGTGCTGGTCGCCCTGTTCCAGCTGGGAAGCTGGGCCTTCCACCAGCTGATCGGGCTCCTCGTCAACATCCTGATCGCGTTCTTCCTGGCCCTCGCCATCGAGCCCGCCGTGAGCCGGATGTCCGCGCGCGGGATGCGCCGTGGGCTCGCCACCTTCCTGGTCTTCCTCGGCCTGGCCGTCGTCACCGCGGGCTTCTTCACCCTGCTCGGCTCGATGCTCGCGGGCCAGATCATCAAGATGATCGAGGGATTCCCCGAGTACCTCGACTCGGTCATCAACTGGATCAACCAGACCTTCCACCTGGAGGTGCGCCGGGTCGACGTCCAGGAGGGCCTGCTCCACTCCGACTGGCTGCGCAAGTACGCGCAGAACAGCGCGGCCGGCGTCCTCGACGTGTCCGCCCAGGTGCTCGGCGGGCTCTTCCAGCTCCTCACCGTCGGCCTGTTCTCGTTCTACTTCGCCGCCGACGGCCCCCGGCTGCGGCGCGCCCTGTGCTCGGTGCTGCCGCCCGCGCGGCAGGCCGAGGTGCTGCGCGCCTGGGAGATCGCCGTCGACAAGACCGGCGGCTACATCTACTCCCGCGGCCTGATGGCGCTCATCTCCGGTGTCGCGCACTACATCCTGCTCCAGGCCCTCGGGGTGCCGTACGCGCCCGTGCTCGGCGTCTGGGTGGGCCTGGTCTCGCAGTTCATCCCGACCATCGGCACCTATCTCGCGGGTGCGCTGCCGATGCTGATCGCGTTCACCGTGGCGCCCTGGTACGCGGTGTGGGTGCTGATCTTCGTCGTGGTCTACCAGCAGTTCGAGAACTACATGCTCCAGCCCAAGCTGACGTCCAAGACCGTCGACATCCACCCGGCCGTCGCCTTCGGCTCGGTCATCGTGGGCACCGCCCTGCTCGGCGCGGTCGGCGCCCTGATCGCCATCCCGGCGGTGGCCACGCTCCAGGCGTTCCTGGGCGCGTACGTGAAGCGGTACACGTCACGGACGACCCGCGCGTGCACGGACACCGGCTGCGGCGGCAGGGCCGCCCGGACACCTTCATCCGCCTTCGCCTGGGACGCCCGCGCGCTCCGGAGCCGGAGACGGAGTCGGAGGGCCCGGCCTAGGCCGTGTATCGAAAAGGCTGGTCAGGACCATTGAGTCCTCGGCAACCAGGACTAGGACCAGCGCCCGATGGCACGCAGTCGCTCAATCTCTAAGCTCACTGCTGTCCAAGCCCTCGGACACAGCCACTGGTTCATGCTGGGCCTGCCCCTATCACGAGGTAGAACGATGTCGGCCGACGCCGCAGCTCACATCCGCATAGCCCGACCCTCACACGACCTTACAAGTGGCTGGAACGCTTCTGGGTTTCAGGTCTCGGCCTCGACGTCCTGTATCAGCATGCGGCGGACGGCACCCCGGGCCGGAGCTCGCTCCTGATGGTCGGCTGGCCCGGGGCCGGCTGGCATCTGGAACTCGTTCACGATCCTGCTGCTCCTTTCGAACCCCGGCCAACCGTTGAAGACCTGCTGGTCATCTACCTCGGCGAACCAGTGCCCGATTCTCTCGTGGAGCAGCTCGAGCGGCACGGCGGGAAGCGAGTGCCCGCCCATAATCCGTACTGGGACACCTGGGGCATGACTTTTCAGGACCCCGACGGCTATCTGCTGGTGCTGTCCACTCGCGACTGGTCCAACTCGTAGACCTCACAAACATGCATGGGTAGGCGCGGTTCCTGCGGGAGGCGTACGCCTTGTCGGCCCGCACGCGGTCGGGACGGACGCGTGGCCGGCCCGCCCCGATGCGGGGCACACGGACCTTCTCCAGCACGGGTTCGAACTGCGGCGAGTCCCCGCGCTGTCCTGCCGTCACCACGATCGACATGGGCTTTTGGCCCTGCTCGACGGCGAGGTGCAGCTTGGTGGTGAAGCCGCCTCGCGACGTCCAGCCCGTGATCATGGGGCTCGATGAACACGCCGCCTGGTGGCTCCTTCTGCAGGTCGCCCTGCTTGCGGGCCCCGGCCGCATGCTGGTGGGCGCGGCAGACCGTGGAGTCGACGCTCAGGTCCCACGTGATCGCACCCTTCGCATCGGCCAGGGATTGGAGCTGGGTGAGGATCCGGTGCCAGGTGCCGTTCCGCTGCCATCGGCGGAACAGGTCATAGACCCGGCCCCACGGCCCGTACTCGACGGGCACATCCCGCCACGGAACACCGGTACGGACCCGGAACCGTATGCCGTCGATCAACTGCCGCCGGGGCCAGACCGGCGGCCGCCCCGCCTTCGTGCCCTTCGGCAACAACGGCTCCAGCACCGCCCACTGCTCGTCCGTGAGATCTCCCCGACCCATGAACTGTGATCATTCACAGCCCAAGATCCACTTTCGACACACGGCCTAGTTGGGTTCCTGTGCGGCGCGGGCGCGCCGGTGCGCCGCGACGCGCTCCCGTGTCGCACAGCGGCGTGAGCAGTAGCGGCGCTCCGGCCCGCCGCCCTGGGTGACGAAGACGTTCCGGCAGCCGCCGGACGCGCAGTCCCTGCCGGGTGGGCGTTGGCGGTCCCAGAGCAGGACGGCCAACGCCATGCAGGACGAGGCCAGGAACCACTCGGGCCAGGGCGCGTCGTCGTCCCGGTCGAGGTGCGGGTGCCATGGGGTGCCGCCCCCGTGGGACGTCAGGCGCAGCCGCCAGGTGTGCGCTTCCAGAAGGCGGTTGAGGACGAGTGCCGCGGTGTCGACGGAGTCCGCCGCGAAGACCTCCCGCAGCAGGACGGCGGCCGCGCGCATCCCTTCCACGTCGTCCGCGGTGAGGTCGACGGGGTCGTTCTCGCCGTGGACGCGCAGCACTTCGGCGACCGCGGCCGGCTCCGGGGCGTCGCCCGCGAGGACGTTGACGAGCGCGGCGGTGCGCCGGGCCGTGGTCAGCGGGGAGTGCCGGGTGGACCAGTCGGGGTCGGGGGGAGAGGACACCCGCCGAATGTAACGCATATTGCGGAGTTTTGAGTTACCTCCGTAACGTCGATCCGGTGTCCAAGGGTTACTCGCTTCGTTCCTATCTGTCCGGGGCGCTGGCGGCGCGCGCCGGGGACGAGATGTCGGGACCGGCCCTGCTGCTGGCCGGTCTCGCCCTCACCGGGTCGGCCACCGAGGCGTCGGCGCTGCTCGCGGGCATCACGGTCTCCGCCGCGCTCGGCGGACCGGTGCTCGGCGCGCTGCTCGACCGGTCGGCACGGCCGGGCCGCCTGCTGGCCGGCGCCCTCGTCCTGTACGCGACGGGCTCAGCGTGATCCTGCGGGGCTGGACCGCCTTCCGCTCGCCGTCACCCTTCTCGTCGCGGCGCTCACGGGACTGCTGGGTCCGGCGCTGTCGGGCGGCTGGACCGCCCAACTCCCCCGGGTGGCCCGGACGGACGCCTGCCCAGGGCCAACGCGCTGGACGCGATGACCTTCAGCCTGGCGAGCCTGACCGGACCGGCGCTCGCAGGCGGCGCGGCGGAGGCGCGGGGCGTCCACGGCCCTGGTGGTCGCCGCCGCGCTGGTGGCGGTGGCCGTGCCGGCGGCGTGGCGCCTGCCCCCGCGCACCGCCCAGGGCCCGGGCGCGCGCCCGGCTCCCCTGACCGACACCTCGCGGCCGGGTTCCGGGTCATCCTGCGACGTCCGCCCCTGGCCCGGGCGACCCTGGCCTCGGTCGGCACCTGCGCGGCTCAGGGCATGCTGGCGGCTTGCGTGCCGCTGCTGGGCGACAGGTCCTCGGAGCCGCCGGGCACGGCACGTTACTGCTCGCCTGTGCGGCGGCCTCGGCCCTGATGGCCAACGCCGTACTCGCGCGATTCCCGGGGGCCGCCACGCCGGACACCGTCATCCGGGTCGGCGCGCTGGTCCAGGCGGCCGCGCCGGCCCTCGCCGCGACGGGCCGCCCGGCCGTCCTCGTGGTGGCCGCGCTGGTCCTCGGCATCGGTGAGGGCCCGCAGCTCACCGCGCTCTTCGCGGTACGCCACAGGGAGGCCCCGGTCCACCTGCGCGGCCAGATCTTCACGACCGGAGCCAGCCTCAAGATCACCGCGTTCGCCCTGGGCGTGGCCGCCGCCGGGCCGCTCGCGACCTGGTCCCTCCGGGCACCCTGCTGCTGGCGTCGGGGGTTGGGGCCGCGGCCTGTGTGGGGTTCCCCCTGAGGGGCACCCGCTCGGCGGGGCGGCTGTGAGTGGCTGGGGTCCGCCGACTCACGGGTGGCTCCTGAGGTGCTTGACACGAAAATCGAACATCCATTCTTATGGAGGCTCGGCGAGGCCATCGACGGGGATTTCGATGCGGTTCGGGTGGAGAATGTCCCTGAGTTATCCACAGGCCGGACCGGCGTCGGGGCGCATTGTCAGTGGCAGGCGTTAGCGTCTTTGACGTGAAGCGATCGACTCAAGCAAATCGGGTGGAACCCATGGCAGGAACCGACCGCGAGAAGGCGCTCGACGCCGCGCTCGCACAGATTGAACGGCAATTCGGCAAGGGCGCGGTCATGCGCCTGGGCGAGCGGCCGAAGGAGCCCATCGAGGTCATCCCCACCGGGTCGACCGCGCTCGACGTCGCCCTCGGCGTCGGCGGCCTGCCGCGCGGCCGCGTCGTGGAGGTCTACGGCCCGGAGTCCTCCGGTAAGACGACCCTCACCCTGCACGCCGTGGCCAACGCGCAGAAGGCCGGCGGCCAGGTCGCCTTCGTCGACGCCGAGCACGCCCTCGACCCCGAGTACGCGAAGAAGCTCGGCGTCGACATCGACAACCTGATCCTCTCCCAGCCGGACAACGGCGAGCAGGCGCTGGAGATCGTGGACATGCTGGTCCGCTCCGGCGCGCTCGACCTCATCGTCATCGACTCCGTCGCCGCGCTCGTGCCGCGCGCGGAGATCGAGGGCGAGATGGGCGACAGCCACGTCGGTCTCCAGGCCCGCCTGATGAGCCAGGCCCTGCGGAAGATCACCAGCGCGCTCAACCAGTCCAAGACCACCGCGATCTTCATCAACCAGCTCCGCGAGAAGATCGGCGTCATGTTCGGCTCCCCGGAGACCACGACCGGTGGCCGGGCGCTGAAGTTCTACGCCTCGGTGCGCATCGACATCCGCCGCATCGAGACCCTGAAGGACGGCACGGACGCGGTCGGCAACCGCACCCGCTGCAAGGTCGTCAAGAACAAGGTCGCGCCGCCCTTCAAGCAGGCCGAGTTCGACATCCTCTACGGCCAGGGCATCAGCCGCGAGGGCGGCCTGATCGACATGGGCGTGGAGCACGGCTTCGTCCGCAAGGCCGGCGCCTGGTACACGTACGAGGGCGACCAGCTCGGCCAGGGCAAGGAGAACGCCCGCAACTTCCTCAAGGACAACCCCGACCTGGCCAACGAGATCGAGAAGAAGATCAAGGAGAAGCTGGGCGTCGGCGTCCGTCCCGAGGAGCCTGCCGCCGAGCCGGGTGCGGACGCCGCGGTCTCCGACCCCGGACGACGCCGCAAGGCGGTGCCCGCCCCGCGCGGCCAAGGCCACCAAGCCCAAGGCCGCGGCGGCCAAGAGCTGACCCGTGACACGGCGAACCGACTGGGCCGAGTACGCCGCACCCGGCGCCCGCGTGCGGCGAGGCGGCGACGGGGCATCGGGCGCGTACGCAGGCGACACGGCCGTGACGCGGCCGGTACGACGCACGGCACGGACAGCCGTCGGACGACGGCGACGGCCGAGCCCGGCGACGGCGAGACCGGGCCAGGCGCGGTGGCGGCAGCACGGCGGAGGCCGGTGCCAGCGCGACGGGCGGCTCGCGCCGGCCGGTGCGGCCGTCGGCGGCAGCGGCGTCTCGGCGGACGCCAGGCCGCCGTAGGACGGAGGTGCCTCTTCCTCGTCGAGGGCCGAGAAGGAGGACGCCCCCAGCGGACCCGGTGGAGCAGGCGCGGGCGATCTGCCTGCGCCTGCTCACCGGGACCCCGCGCACCCGCAAGCAGCTCGCCGACGCCCTGCGCAAGCGGGAGATCCCGGACGAGGTCGCCGAGGAGGTGCTGTCCCGGTTCGAGGAGGTCGGCCTGATCAACGACAGCGCGTTCGCGGACGCCTGGGTGGAGTCCCGGCACCACGGCCGCGGGCTCGCCCGCCGCGCCCTCGCCCGGGAACTGCGGACCAAGGGCGTCGACTCCACGCTGATCGACGAGGCCGTCGGCCGGCTCGACTCCGAGCAGGAGGAGGAGACCGCCCGCGAGCTGGTCGCCCGCAAGCTGCGCTCCACCCGCGGCCTCGACCGCGACAAGCGGCTGCGCCGCCTCGCCGGCATGCTCGCCCGCAAGGGCTACCCCGAGGGCATGGCCCTGCGGGTGGTCCGCCAGGCACTGGAGGAAGAGGGCGAGGACACGGAGTTCCTCGAGGACGAGGGGTTCTGACCTCGAGGGCCGCGGAATCGCACGGGGGCCTTGGGAGCGGGCCGGAGGCCGGCGACTGCGGAGGTCCGGCCCCGGACACGGTGACGCGCGGGGGCGCCCAGCGCGTGCGGGGCCGGGCAGTGATACGCGGGTGCGCCTGTAGGGGTCTGACTGCGGCCCGACCGCGATCGGAGGCGGTCGACAAGACCGTGGTCGAAGGGTAGAGCCCCGCTCCGCTGCCCTCGAGCAGCCTCGAGGCCTGAGCCCCTGCCGCCGACTCACCGGCAGCCCCGCCGCTCGCCACGCCTGGAAACCGCCGACCAGGTCGGTGGCCCGGTGCAGGCCCAGGTGGTGCAGCGAGGCCGCCGCCAGGCTGGACGCGTAGCCCTCGTTGCAGATCACCACGACCCGCAGGTCGTGGCTCGGTGGCCTCGGGGGCGCGGTGGCTGCCCTGCGGATCGAGCCGCCACTCCAGTTCGTTGCGCTCGACCACGAGCGCGCCGGGGATCAGCCCGTCCCGCTCGCGCAGGGCCGCGTACCGGATGTCGACCAGCAGAGCGTCACCGGCCTGTGCGGCCTCGTGCGCCTCCTGCGGCTCGATCCGCGTCGTAGCCCGCGCGCACCCGCTCCAGCAACTCGTCGATGCCGACCGGCCGTTCAGCCGATGCCCACGCCCACGCCACCTGACTCAGCCCCGCCGACCGGCCGCCTCCGCTCACTGCCAGTCCTCCGGGCGCTCGACCTGCTCCAGCCGCAGCACCGGCCCGCTGCGGCTGTAGCGGCGGATCCGTGGCAGCGGCGGGTAGTAGGCGTGAACGGAGATCGCGTGCTGGTCGGGGGACTCGTTGAGGACCTCGTGCACATGGTGCCGGCCGAAGGCGCGGCCCTGTCCGGTCGGCAGCCGCCGTTCCCGGTCCACGCCCTCGGTGAGTTCCAGGGTCTTCCAGCCGTCGGTGGGCAGCCGGGCGGCGAGCGAGTTCTCCTTCAGCTCACCGGCCGCGGTGACGAAGGCGCCGACCGAGTCGGCGTGGTCGTGCCAGCCGGTGCCGGTGCCGGGCGGCCAGCCGATCAGCCAGGCCTCGCTGCCGCCGGGGCCCTCGAGCCGTACCCAGGTACGGCCCTCGGGGTCGAGCGGGAGCGAGGCGATCAAGTCGGCGTCGGCGGCCGCGCGCCGTACGAAGTCGAGGAGGTCCGCCTGCGTCGGCGTGGCATTCGGCGTGGAAGGCGTGGCAATGGGCTGGGAAGTGGTAACGGCGGCAGGAGAGACAGACACGGGCACCGTCCTGAAGAGAGTTCGCGAAGTGCGCGCGACGGCACCGGCGAAAGAAATCAGGAGGCAGGGGCGGCGCGCGCGAGAAGAGAGAGAGGCGAATTCAGCAGGACGGGCGACACACGCAGCCCGCATAGCGGACGAGGTCCATATGGACCCTCCGCCACAGGCGCACACAGGTGTCGGTCACGATCCGGAGTACACCATGCCGGCCGCACTCCTGTCAATCGGACCGTCATCATGTGGACGGGTGAGGATCTGGCTCCGCGACGCCTTGTTCAGCGCGTCACGCGAAGCGGCCGCCGCCTCCGCCTTCTTGGCCTCCTCCGCTGGCACCGGCGCCGCCCAGCGCCGCCTCGGCCGCCGCGTACAGATCGGCCGGGCCGTACCCCGCTCAGCGCGGTCACCAGATGACCGTCGGGCCGCACCAGCAGGACCGTATGCGCGGACGCGCCCGGGTAGCTCTCCGCGACCAGCAGTTCGGCCGGATACGGCAGCGCCGTCACCGCGGCCGCCAGCCGCGGCATGATCCCGGCGGTCGCCCAGTGCTTGCGCTCCCACACCCCCGTGCCCGGAGCGATCAGCAGGACCAGCAGCGCGCCGCGGCCCGAGCCGGTCCCGCAGCCGTACGAAGGAGCCGTCCTCCGCCGTGACCCGCACATCGATGACCGGCGCACCGCGGCGCGGTGTCCACCGGGACCTCGCCCTCCAGGTGCCGGGGCGCGAGCGGTGAGTCGGCGTACGTCCCCGGCGCACCGATCGCTCCGTGCCCCAGGTGGCCGTCCATCAGCAGCGCGTCATGGCCCCGGGTGGAGCCGGGGACGTAGCGCGCGCAGCCCTCCTCCGCCGCGCAGCAGCGGCAGCGCCTGGTCGGCGGCGCGCAGCCGGGCGGCGACGATCGCGCGCCGCTCTGCCTGGTAGCTGTCGAGCAGCGCCTCGTGCGGGCCCGTGGTGCCAGGCCGACGCCAGCTTCCAGGCGAGGTTGTCGGCGTCCCGCAGCCCCTCGTCGAGCCCCTGCGTGCCGAGCGTGCCGAGCAGTGCGCCGCGTCCCCGGCGAGGAAGACGCGGCCCACGCGCCAGCGGCGGGCCAGGCGGTGGTGGACGGTGTGGACTCCGGTGTCGAGGAGTTCGTACGGCGGGGTCGCCCCGCCGGTCCAGCCGGCGAGGGTCTCCCGGATGCGAGCCACCAGCAGCTCGGGCGTGACCAGGTCCTTGCCCGGCGGCAGCAGCCAGTCGAGGCGCCACACCCCGTCCGGGAGCGGCCGGGCGGTGACCTCCCCGCCCGAAGGTCCGGTCGTCCGCCACGGCGGCATCCGGTGCAGCAACGCCTGGCCGTCCCAGGGGAGTTCGGTGCGCAGCGCGGCCACCGCGTGCCGCTCCACCGCCGTACGGCCGGGGAAGCGGATGTCCTGCAGCTTGCGCACGGTGGAGCGGGGCCGTCGCAGCCGACCACGTAACTGCCGCGCCACCAGGTGCCCTGGGGCCGCGGGTGTGCGCGGTGACGCCCGAGCGCTCCTGCTCGATGGCGTCCAGGCGGCTGTCCACGGCGACCTTGACGAGCCGTTCGTCGGCGAGGGCCGCGCGCAGGGCGCCGGTCAGTACGTGCTGGGCGATGTGCAGGGGGCGGGGTTCGTGATGCCGCGCGCCTCGCCTCCTGCGGCGTCGTCGAAGGCGACCTCGCGCATCACCTGCTTGCGCCGCAGCGCCCGCCATCCGGCCCAGTGGGCGCCGGCCCCGGCGAGCGGCGCACGCCGTCAGCCGTTCCATGAGGGCGGCGGTGTCCTCGCGCAGGACGACGGTGCGCGCGAGGCGGGGTTCGTCCTTGCCGGGCCCCTCGTCGAGGACGACGGACGGCACCTCCTGACGGGCCAGCGCCAGGGCGAGCGTGAGCCCGACGGGCCCCGCTCCGACGATGATCACCGGGTCCACGGCGCGGCGCCCCCTGCCCGCAGCGGTGTCCCGAGGGACGCGAGTGAACAGGAAGGTGGAGCGGGGTGCACGATCACAGAACGTATGCAACCCATTGCCGGTGCTTGCGTCAAGTGACGGAGGGCAGTGGCGATCATGCCACTGCCCTCCGGTGCCGGTCATGCCAGCTTGACTGCTCATCAGATGGCAGCCCGTCGGGCTGCTCGTCAGATGGAGCCGCCGCGCCGCCCCGTAGGTGCCATCCGTCGCCGCCGGGTTCGGCTCCTCCATGTCCTCGGCGCCGAGGACCGCGCCCGTGCGTCTTCTTGCTGCGCCGCAGCCTGCTTCTCCAGCCAGCTCGCGAAGCTGGTGAGCGACGAAGTTCAGCACGATGTAGATGAGCGCGACCACGATGAAGCTCGGCGATGACGTTGGCGTAGTTGGCTGCCAGGGTGCGCGCGCGGGTTGAGCAGCTCGGTGAAGCCGAGCATCACGCCGCCCAGCGCGGTGTCCTTCACGATGACGACGAGCTGGCTGACGATCGCCGGCAGCATCGCGGTGACGGCCTGCGGCAGCAGGATGGTCCGCATCGTCTGGCCCTTGCGCAGGCCGATCGCCTTGGCGGCCTCCGTCTGGCCCTTGGGCAGGGCGAGGATGCCCGCCCGGACGATCTCGGCGAGGACCGAGGCGTTGTACAGCACCAGGCCGGTGACGACGGCGTACAGCGGCCGCTGCGTCGCTGGCGACGTCGGTGGAGCGGACGTAGAACTCGTTGGCGAACAGCATCAGCAGCAGGACCGGGATGGCGCGGAAGAACTCGACGACCACGCCGGCCGGCACGCGCACCCAGCGGTGGTCGGAGAGCCGGGCGATGCCGAAGAGCGCGCCCAGCGGCAGGGCGATGACCATGGCCAGCGCCGCCGCCTTCAGCGTGTTGCCGAGGCCGGGCAGCAGATACGTGGTCCATGCCTGGGCGTCGTGGTGAACGGCTTCCACAGGGCCCACTCCAGCTGGCCCTTGTCGTCCAGCGCGTCCCAGACCCACCACACGAGCAGGGCGAGCAGGGCGAAGAAGACCACCGAGAGGACGACATTGCGCCGCTTGGCGCGGGGGCCCGGCGCGTCGTAGAGAACGGAACTCATCGCTTCACCGCCAGTCGCTTGCCAGCCAGCCGAGGAGGAGGCCGGTCGGCAGGGTCAGTACCACGAACCCGAAGGCGAAGACGGCGCCGATGAGCAGCGGTCTGGGCCTCGTTCTCGATCATGTCCTTCATCAGGGAGGCGGCTTCGGCCACGCCGATGGCGGCCGCCACCGTGGTGTTCTTGGTCAGGGCGATCAGCACGTTGGCCAGCGGGCCGATGACCGAGCGGAACGCCTGCGGCAGCACGATGAGCCGCAGCATCTGGGTGAAGCTCAGCCCGATGGCGCGGGCCGCCTCGGCCTGGCCGAGCGGCACCGTGTTGATGCCGGAGCGGATCGCCTCGCAGACGAACGCCGCCGTGTAGGCGATCAGTCCGAGCACCGCCAGCCGGAAGCCCTGGATCTCGAAGTCGTGCGGCGCCCATCGTGACGCCGAAGATGTCGGCGAGGCCGAGCGAGGTGAAGACGATGATGACCGTCAGGGGGATGTTCCGGACGATGTTGACGTAGGCGGTGCCGAACCCGCGCATCAGCGGGACCGGGCTGACCCGCATCGCCGGCCAGCAGCGTGCCCCAGATCGAGGGAGCCGACGCCGGAGAAGACGGTGAGCTGCACCGTCATCCAGAACGCCCCCAGGACGTCGTAGCCTATCAAGAAAGTCGAACACGATCTCCCGCGCTTCCGGGTGTGTGGCGTACGTGGATGGCGCGGCGCGCCGCCGCCCGTGATCGCGGTGGACGGCGGCGCGGCCGCGGACCGTGCGGACCTGCCAGGTCCTCGCGTCGTGATGCCGGGACTACTTGACGATGTCGCCGATCTTCGGCGCGGGCTCGTTCTTGTAGCTCGGCCGGGCCGAAGTTGTCCTCGACCGCCTTCTCCCAGGAGCCGTCGGAGACCATCTTCTCCAGCGCCGTGTTGATCTTGTCGACGGTCGCGGTGTCGCCCTTCTTGACGCCGATGCCGTAGTTCTCGTTGCTCAGCTTCAGGCCGGCGAGCTTGAACTGGCCCTTGTACTTGTCCTGCGCGGCGAAGCCCGCGAGGATCGAGTCGTCCGTGGTCAGCGCGTCCACGGCGCCGCTCTGCAGGCCGGCGAGGCACTCCGAGTAGCCGCGGCGTGCTGCTGCAGGTCGGCCTTCGGGGCGATCGTCGTTCTTGACGTTCTGCGCCGAGGTGGAGCCGGTCACCGAGCAGAGCTTCTTGCCGTTGAGGTCCGTGCCCTTGGTGATGTTCGAGTCCTTCTTGACCAGCAGGTCCTGGTGGGCCAGCAGGTACGGGCCGGCGAAGTCGACCTTCTGCCTTGCGCTCGTCGGTGATCGAGTAGGTGGCCGCGATGAACTTGACGTCGCCGCGCGGCGAGCGCGTTCTCGCGGTCGGCGCTCTTGGTCTCCACCCACTCGATCTGGTCCGGCTCGTAGCCGAGCTCCTTGGCGACGTAGGTGGCGACGTCCACGTCGAAGCCGGAGAAGGAGCCGTCCGGCTCCTTCAGACCGAGACCCGGCTGGTCGTACTTGATGCCGATCTTGATCTTCGTCGCCGCCGCCCGAGCCGCGTCGCTGTCCTTGTCGTCGCCGCCGCAGGCGGTGGCGGTCAGGGCGAGGGCGAGCGCGACGGCGGCGGCGGCGGTGACCTTGCGGAGCTTCATGGTGAACATCCTTTGCGTGATGCAGACGAGCGGTGGAGAAAGAGCGCGAGTGCGCGGACCGCCGCACGGACGCTCCGGGCCGCCGGTGACCCGGACGGCTCGGATCGGTGCGTGACCCGGCTCGCGGCCGTCAGTGGTGCAGGATCTTCGACAGGAAGTCCTTGGCGCGGTCGCTGCGCGGGTTGCTGAAGAACTGGTCCGGCGCGGCCTCTTCGACGATCCGGCCGTCCGCCATGAAGACCACGCGGTTGGCGGCCGAGCGGGCGAAGCCCATCTCGTGGGTGACGACGATCATGGTCATGCCGTCGCGGGCGAGCTGCTGCATGACCTCCAGGACCTCGTTGATCATCTCCGGGTCGAGCGCCGAGGTCGGCTCGTCGAAGAGCATGACCTTCGGGTCCATGGCCAGCGCGCGCGCGATGGCCACGCGCTGCTGCTGGCCGCCGGAGAGCTGCGCCGGGTACTTGTCGGCCTGGGTGCCGACGCCGACCCGGTCGAGCAGGGCGCGCGCCTTCTCCTCGGCCTCCTTCTTGTCGGTCTTGCGGACCTTGAGCTGGCCCAGCATCACGTTCTCGAGCACGGTCTTGTGCGCGAAGAGGTTGAAGGACTGGAAGACCATGCCGACGTCGGCGCGCAGCCGGGCCAGCTCCTTGCCCTCCTGCGGGCAGCGGCTTGCCGTCGATCGTGATGGTGCCGGAGTCGATCGTCTCCAGGCGGTTGATGGTGCGGCACAGCGTGGACTTGCCGGACCCGGAGGGGCCGATGACCACGACGACCTCGCCGCGGGCGATCGTCAGGTCGATGTCCTGGAGCACGTGCAGCGCGCCGAAGTGCTTGTTGACGCTCTTCAGGACGACCAGGTCGTCGGTCGCGGCCACGTCTGTCCTTGGCCACCGATACTTCGGTCATCGCTTTCGGCTCCGTCCTCCTCGGTTTCGGAGGACAGTAGTGACGCCGCGCCACCAGCGTCATCACATCTGAGGGGAAATTGAGCATCACGATCCGGTAGCAATCGGACACGTGTCGTAGCGCTGGCCGTGCGACGTGCGCGTACCGGCCGCGATAACGGTAAGGCACGGCAACCGGAACGCCCCTTGACGGCGTCCTCGTCCATCGGCGTGACTGCACGGGTCGCCACGCGCGCGTGACCGCGCGGTCCGCGACGCGAGACAGCGCGTACGTCGACCGAAGGTACGGCCGATGAACCGAAGGGGGCCCGGATGAGACTGCTGCTCGTCGAGGACGACGACCACGTCGCCGCGGCGCTGTCCGCGTCCTGGCCCGGCACGGCTTCGACGTCACGCACGCCCGCAGCGGCGAGGAGGCGCTGCAGGCGCTCGTGCCCCGACAGCGACCGGCCTTCGGCGTGGTCCTGCTCGACCTCGGCCTGCCCGACCAGGACGGCTACGAGGTCTGCGGCAAGATCCGCAAGCGCACCGCCACCCCGGTCATCATGGTGACCGCCCGCGCCGACGTCCGCTCCCGCATCCACGGCCTGAACCTCGGCGCCGACGACTACGTGGTCAAGCCCTACGACACCGGGGAGCTCCTCGCCCGCATCCACGCCGTCAGCCGGCGCACCGGCCGCACGAGGACGCCGCGACCGGCGGCGACCGGGCGCGGCCCTGCGGCTCGGCCCGGTGCGCATCGAGCTGCCCACCCGGCAGGTCAGCGTGGACGGCACGAGCCGTCCAGCTGACCCGCAAGGAGTTCGACCTGCTCGCGCTGCTCGCCCAGCGGCCCGGTGTGGTCTTCCGCCGGGAGCAGATCATCAGCGAGGTGTGGCGCACCAGCTGGGAGGGGACCGGCCGCACCCTGGAGGTGCACGTCGCCTCGCTGCGCGCCAAGCTGCGGCATGCCCGCACTGATCGAGACCGTACGCGGCGTCGGCTACCGGCTCGTCGCCCCGGCCGTCGATAGCGGGGCCGGGTGCGCACGCGGCTCCTCCCGCTGCTGATCGTCCTGATGGCGGCCGTGCTGCTGGCCCTCGGCGTCCCGCTCGCCGTCAGCGTGGCCGCCGCCGCAGCAGCAGAGCGTCGTCGTCGACCGGATCGACGACACCGCGCGCTTCGCCGCCCTCGCCCAGTTCGTCACCGACCGCCGAGCGGCACCCGCCGGCCGCCACGGACGAACGGCTGCGAGACCCTCCAGACGCGAACTGAGCCAGCTACCACGAGGTCTACGGCATCCGGGCCGGCGTCTTCTACCGCGACGGCGCCGCCATGGCCAACGCGCCCGGCGACCTGGTTCCTGCCCGCAGCCGGGGGAGGTGCGCGACGCCTTCGAGCGAGGCGCTGCTCGGCCGCCGCAGCCACGACCCGGAGCAGGTCTGGCCCTGGCAGCGACGGCCGGCTCGTCGTCGCCTCGCCCGTCATCCGGGACGGCGACGTCGTCGCGGTCGTCGTCACCGACTCGCCCACCGGGCACGATGCGGTCGCGCATCCTGCGCGGCTGGCTGGTCATCGGCGCGGGCGAGATCGCCGCGATGCTGCTCGCGGTCGGCGCCGCGCTGCGGCTGACCGGCTGGGTGCTGCGGCCGGTACGCGTCCTCGACGCCACCACCCACGACATCGCCACCGGCCGGCTGAAGTCCCGGGTCGCGGCGGCCGGCGGGCCGCCGGAACTGCGGCGCCTGGCCCGGTCGTTCAACGAGATGGCGGACAACGTCGAGGACGTGCTGGAGCAGCAGCGCGCCTTCGTCGCCGACGCCTCCCACCAGCTGCGCAACCCGCTCTCCGCGCTGCTGCTGCGCATCGAGCTGCTCGCGCTCGAACTGCCCGAGGGCAACGAGGAGATCGCCTCCGTGCAGGCCGAGGGCAAGCGGCTGGCCCAGGTGCTGGACGACCTGCTCGACCTGGCGCTCGCCGAGCACGCCGAGGCCGATGCTGCGGCTGACCGACATCGGCGCGCTGGCCGCCGAGCGCGTCGCCGCCTGGGCGCCGACCGCCGAGGCCAAGGGCGTCCGGCTGGTGGGCGACTGCCCGCCCACCACCGCCTGGGCCGACCCGGTCGCCCTGTCCAGCGCGCTGGACGCGGTGATCGACAACGCGGTCAAGTTCACCCCCGCGCGACGAGCACGGTCGAGGTGACGGTCGCCTCCGACGGCGGGACGCCGCCACGGTCGAGGTCACCGACAACGGGCCCGGGCCTGACCGAGGACGAGCTCGCGCGCGTGGGCGACCGGTTCTGGCGCAGCGGCCGCCACCAGAACGTCAAGGGCTCCGGCCTGGGCCTGTCCATCTCCCGTGCCCTGCTCGCGGCGGGCGGCGGCTCCATCGCCTACGGCCACCACGAGCCGCACGGCCTGCGGGTCACGGTCACGGTGCCCGCGGCAGCGCCCCCGCACGCCGATGACCGCGCGTCACGGCTTGACCGAGCGGTAGTAGCGCCGGGCGCCCTCGTGCAGGGGCAGCGGGTCGGTGTAGATCGCGGTGCGCAGGTCCACGCAGCTGCGCGGAGTGCACGTGCTTGCCGATGCCGTCCCGGCTCTTGATCACGGTCCGGGTCAGCCACTCCGTGAGCCGGGGGTCCAGGTCCGTCGCGGGTGATCAGCAGGTTGGACACGGCGATCGTCGGCACCGTGGCGCCGTTCTGGATGAGCGGGTAGCGCCGACGCCGGCATGTTGGTGGCCCGGTAGTAGCGCGCCGCGCTCGCCCTGCGGCGTGCAGCCGGCGACGAGCTCCCCCTCGATCGGCACGAACCGGAACGCCGACTTGCTCCGCCAGCTCCGTGCAGACCGCCCGTGGGCAGCCCGCCCGACCAGAAGAACGCGTCGATCTCGTCGCCGCCAGCATGTCCGGACCGGTGTCGATGCCGTCGGACACCGGGACGATGTCCTTGCTCCGGGTCGATCCCGGCCGCCTTCAGCACGCCGTTCGGCGATCAGCCGCACGCCGGAGTTGGGCGGCCCCGTGGCGACCCGCTTGCCCCGCAGGTCGGCCACGCTGTGGATGTCCGAGCCGGGCGCCACGACGAGCTGCACGTAGTCGTCGTAGAGCCGGGCCACGCCGCGCAGCCGGTCGCTCGGCGGGGTGCCGCCTGCTCGTACGTCTCCACCGCGTCGGCCGCGGCGATGGTGAAGTCGGCCTTCCCGGTCGCCACCCGCTCGCACGTTCTCCTGCGATCCGGCGCTGCGTCGTGCAGCTGCACCGTCAGACCGCGGCATGTCCTTCGCCAGCTCGTTGCGCAGGCGGCGGCCGTACTCCTCGTACACCCCGCGCGGTGCCGCCCGTGCTGAACACGATCGTCCCGCTCGGCGGCTTCTCGCCGAGCGGCAGCAGCCACCACAGCAGCAGCCCGAGCACCACGACTCCCGCGCCCGACGCCCACAGCATGCGGTGCCGGCCGGGCAGGCGGGCGGAGATTCGGCGAACGGGAACACCTTGGACATGCGGGCGATCCTGCCAGGCCGGAAGCGGTGCGACCAGGGCTGTGGACAACCGGACGGCCGGGCATCCGCCCGCCTGTGGACAACCTCCGGGGCTGTCCGAGGTGGCCGTTAGAGTCGCCGCATGAGCACTTCTCCCGCCCGCCTCGTCGGCGAGTTCCACCGCGCCTTCGGTCTCGACGCCCGCACCGTACCCACCGAGATCGGTGCCGAACTGGCCGCGCACCGAGGGGAACTGCTCGCCGAGGAGGCCGCCGAGGTGGCCGAGGTCTCGGTCACCGGCCCGCTCGACCACCTCGCGCAGGAACTGGCGGACGTGGTGTACGTGGCCTACGGCACCGCCCTGGTCCACGGCATCGACCTCGACGAGGTGATCGCCGAGATCCACCGCGCCAACATGAGCAAGATCGGCCCGGACGGCGAGATCGCCCGCCGCGAGGACGGCAAGGTCCTCAAGGGCGACCACTACCGCGCCCCCGACGTCTCGGCCGTCCTGCGCCGCCAGGGCTGGGCCGCCACCGGGGCCTGACGACCCGCTGTGGCCCCGGTCACGGGCGGCCCGGAGCGGGGACGGAGGGCCTCCGGGGACCGCCTACCCTTGACCCATGACATCAGCAGCGACCGGAGCCCGGCAGTGGACGTTCGAGAAGCAAGACGTACGAGGTGCGCACCTACGGGTGCCAGATGAACGTCCACGACTCCGAGCGATTGTCCGGGCTGCTCGAGGACGCCGGGTACGTGCGCGCGCCCGAGGGGTCGGACGGCGATGCCGACGTGGTCGTGTTCAACACCTGCGCGGTCCGGGAGAACGCCGACAACCGGCTCTACGGCAACCTCGGCCATCTCGGCCCCGCGGAAGGCGGCCCGGCCCGGCATGCAGATCGCGGTCGGCGGCTGTCTCGCGCAGAAGGACCGCGACACCATCGTGAAGCGGGCGCCCTGGGTGGACGTCGTCTTCGGCACGCACAACATCGGCAAGCTGCCCGTCCTGCTGGAGCGCGCCCGCGTCCAGGAGGAGGCGCAGGTCGAGATCGCCGAGTCGCTGGAGGCGTTCCCCTCCACGCTGCCGACCCGGCGCGAGAGCGCGTACGCGGCCTGGGTGTCGATCTCCGTCGGCTGCAACAACACCTGCACCTTCTGCATCGTCCCGGCGCTGCGCGGCAAGGAGAAGGACCGCCGGCCCGGCGACATCCTCGCCGAGATCGAGGCGCTGGTCGCCGAGGGCGTCAGCGAGATCACCCTGCTCGGCCAGAACGTCAACGCCTACGGCTCCGACATCGGCGACCGCGAGGCGTTCAGCAAGCTGCTGCGGGCCTGCGGCAAGATCGAGGGCCTGGAGCGGGTCCGCTTCACCTCGCCGCACCCGCGCGACTTCACCGACGACGTGATCGCGGCGATGGCCGAGACGCCGAACGTGATGCCGCAGCTGCACATGCCGCTCCAGTCCGGCTCGGACACCGTCCTGAAGGCGATGCGCCGCTCGTACCGGCAGGAGCGCTACCTCGGCATCATCGAGAAGGTCCGCGCCGCCATCCCGCACGCCGCGATCACCACCGACATCATCGTGGGCTTCCCCGGCGAGACCGAGGAGGACTTCGAGCAGACCCTGCACGTGGTCCGCGAGGCCCGGTTCGCCCAGGCGTTCACCTTCCAGTACTCCAAGCGCCCCGGCACCCCGGCCGCGACCATGGACGGCCAGATCCCCAAGGAGGTCGTGCAGGAGCGCTACGAGCGCCTCGTCGCCCTCCAGGAGGAGATCTCCTGGGAGGAGAACAAGAAGCAGGTCGGCCGCACCCTGGAGCTGATGGTCGCCGAGGGCGAGGGCCGCAAGGACGGCGCCACCCACCGCCTGTCCGGCCGCGCCCCCGACAACCGCCTGGTCCACTTCACCAAGCCGGACGAGGAGGTGCGCCCCGGCGACGTGGTCACCGTCGAGATCACCTACGCCGCCCCGCACCACCTGCTCGCCGAGGGCCCCGCTCTCGCCGTGCGCCGCACGCGCGCGGGCGACGCCTGGGAGAAGCGCAACGCCGCCGAGACCGCCGAGAAGGCCGGCGTCATGCTCGGCCTGCCGAAGATCGGCGTCCCCGCGCCCCTGCCGGCCGCCACCGGCGGCTGCGGCTGCGACTGACCCGTCCCGCGCCTCACCCGCGGCCCACGACGTGCGCGGGCCGCGGGTGAGGCGGGTTACGCTGCCGATCATGCTTGTCGCCGCCGCCGTCTGCCCCTGCCCCCCGCTGCTCGTGCCCCGAGGTCGCCGCGGGTGCCGCGCCCGAGCTGGACGCCGCGCGAGCCGCCTGCGCGGACGCGCTCGGCGTGCTCGCCGCCGCCCGCCCCGACCGGCTGGTGGTCGTCGGCCCCGCCGAGCGCGGCGGGCGCGCTACCCGCAGGGTGCGCCGGGTTCCTTCCGGGGCTTCGGCGTCGATCGTCGACGTGACGCTCGGCCGGCCGCCGGCGCGGACCGCGCCCGGCGCCCGAGCTGCCCGCTTCGCTGGCCGTCGCCGCGTGGCTGCTGGGCGGAGCCGGCTGGGCGGCAGGTCCCGGTCGAGGGCGTGGCCGTGGACGACGGCACTGCGGCCGAGCGGTGCGCCGGACTCGGCGCGGAGATCGGCGGCGGGAGCGAGCGGGTGGCACTGCTGGTCATGGGCGACGGCAGCGCCTGCCGCACGCTCAAGGCGCCCGGCTACCTCGACGAACGGGCGGCGCCCTTCGACGCCGGGCCGCACGCGCCCTGGGCGACGCGGACCTCGGCGCCCTCGCGCGCACTGGACGCCGGGCTCGCCCGCGAACTGCAGGCGTCCGGCCGCGCCCCCTGGCAGGTCCTCGCCGGGGCGGCCGAGGGCGCGGGCCTCGACGGCACGCTGCTGTACGACGAGGCGCCGTACGGCGTCGGCTACCTCGTCGCCGCCTGGAGCTAGCTCTTCGGCGGGGTCGTGCGGGCCGCCCTCGCCGGGCTTGTGGCCCTCCTGGCCGAGGCGGTCCACCGCTTCCTTCGCCTTGTCCGTGCCGGAGTCGATCTTGTCGCTGTACTTGCCCTTGGTCCGCTCGTCGACCACCTGCGCGGCCTTGTCGATCCCGCCCTGCACCTTGTCGCCGTGCTGCCGGGCGAGGTCCGTCACCTTGTCCTTGGCCGGGCCGAGCGCGGCCTTCACATTGTCGAACAAACCCATGATTCACCTTCCGGAACAACCCAAATGCGCCTGATCGCGGCGCTCGGGAGGGACGCTACCCCTCCCCGGTGAGGCGTCACACCACGCGCTCACCTGGACCGCACGCGTAACCCCTGCCCGCCTGGTACCCGGCATTCCCCGTCGGCCGCCGACGGCACCGGAACGTTTGCGAGACTGGTGCGGTGAGCAGTGCATCCCCCGCCCCCCGTGTCATCGCCGTCGTCGGTCCCACCGCGGCCGGAAAGTCCGACCTCGGCGTGGTCCTGGCCCAGCAGCTCGGCGGCGAGGTGGTCAACGCCGACTCCATGCAGCTCTACCGGGGCATGGACATCGGCACCGCCAAGCTCACCCCCGAGGAGCGCGGCGGCGTCCCGCACCACCTGCTGGACATCTGGGACGTGACGGAGGCCGCGAGCGTCGCCGAGTACCAGCGGCTGGCCCGCGCCGAGATCGACCGCCTGCTCGCCGAGGGCCGCTGGCCCGATCCTGGTCGGCGGCTCGGGACTGTACGTGCGCGGCGCCATCGACGACCTGGAGTTCCCCGGCACCGACCCCGAGGTCCGGGCCCGGCTGGAGGACGAGCTGGCCCTGCGCGGCCCCGGCGCCCTGCACGCCCGGCTCGCCGCCGCCGACCCCGACGGCGGCCCGCGCCATCCTGCCCAGCAACGGCCGCCGCATCGTCCGCGCCCTGGAGGTCATCGAGATCACCGGCCGGCCCTTCACCGCCAACCTCCCCGGCCACGACGCGGTCTACGACACCCTCCAGATCGGCGTCGACGTGCCGCGCCCCGAGCTCGACGAGCGCATCGCGCGCCGCGTCGACCGGATGTGGGAGGCCGGGCTGGTGGACGAGGTGCGCGCCCTGGAGGCGCCGGGGCTGCGCGAGGGGCGTACCGCCTCCCGCGCGCTCGGCTACCAGCAGGTGCTCGCCGCGCTCGCCGGGGAGTGCACCGAGGACGAGGCGCGCGCGGAGACCGTACGCGCCACCAAGCGCTTCGCGCGCCGCCAGGACTCGTGGTTCCGGCGCGACCCGCGGGTGCACTGGCTGAGTGGGGCCGAGGCGGACCGCGGGGAACTCCCGGAGCTGGCGCTGGCGTTGGTCGAACGAGCGGTCACAGCCTGATCACGTGATGGCATCGGGACGCCCCGGCCGTCATCCCGGCCTCCGGCGCCGTGCCATCATCGAGCATCGATCGACCAGTGGAGTCCGAGTTGGGAGGGCGCGTGGCGATGGAGGCCGGCCCTCGCGACACCGCACAGGACACCGAGCACGTCACCGCCGGCCAGGGCGAGCCGCAGCCGGACGAGGACACGCCTGAGCCCCGACGGGCCGGACGACCTCGCCGGCGCGTGTCACCGACCGACGGCCCCGACCGCCCGAGGAGATGTACGCGGCCGGCCCGAGGTCGAGGTCGAACTGCGCCCGCCAGCGCCGGCTGCGGATCTGGCAGCTCGCGCCCATCGTGGCGCTGGCCGCGCGTCGGCTCCCTGATGTTCGCCTTCCCGCTCGCCTTCGAGTTCGGCGACGGCGGCGCGGTCGTCGCCATGCTGGGCCTGCTGATCTGCTGCTGCGCCGCCGGCTGGGGCATGATGGCCGCCCGCCGCGTCGGCTACACCTGGCCCGGCCTGCCGCCGCGCGGCTCCGGGCGCCGCCCCGACTGGCGCTTGGTCGCTCTGCTACGTCGCTGGTCGTGGCCGTGGTCGTCGTCCTCGCCGTGTGGCGGGTGGCCCGGCTGCGCTGACCGCGGCCGAGCGGCCCGGTCCGCCACCCGGACGTCGTCGACCGCGACGCCGTACGATCGAGGACATGAGCACGCGGATCGCCTTCCTCAAGGGTCACGGCACCGAGAACGACTTCGTGATCGTCCCCGACCCGGAGAACGCCCTCGACCTGCCGCCCGCCGCCGTCGCCGCGCTGTGCGACCGCCGCGCGGGCATCGGCGGCGACGGGCTGCTGCACGTGGTGCGGTCCGCCGCGCACCCCGAGGCGCGGGCGATGGCCGCCGAGGCCGAGTGGTTCATGGACTACCGCAACAGCGACGGCTCGGTCGCCGAGATGTGCGGCAACGGCGTGCGGGTCTTCGCCCGCTACCTCCAGCGCGCCGGGCACGTCGCCGAGGGCGACCTCGCCGTCGCCACCCGCGGGCGGCGTGCAAGCGCGTGCACATCGCCGAAGGACCGGCGACGTCACCGTCGGCATGGGCCGCGCGCTGCCTGCCCGAGGGCGACGTCACGGTCACCGTCGGCGAGCGCAGCTGGCCCGCGCGCAACGTGAACATGGGCAACCCGCACGCCGTCGCCTTCGTCGACGACCTCGACCACGCCGGGGAGCTGCTCGCCGCGCCGCCCGTCGGCCCGGCCGCCGCCTACCCGGACGGGGTCAACGTCGAGTTCGTCGTCGACCGCGGCCCCGCGGCACGTCGCGCATGCGCGTGCACGAGCGCGGCTCCGGCGAGACCCGCTCCTGCGGCACCGGCGCGTGCGCCGTGGCCGTCGCCGCCGCCCGCCGCGACGGCGCCGACCCGGCCGTCACCGGCACCCCGGCGACGTACACCGTCGACGTGCCCGGCGGACGGCTGGTCATCACCGAGCACCCGGACGGCGAGATCGAGATGACCGGTCCCGCCGTGATCGTCGCGGAGGGCGAGATCGACTCCGCATGGCTGGAAACGCACGCCCGCTGACCTGGCGAGGCTCGCCGGCCGACTCCGGACCCGGGACCAGCGGTGATCCGCCGGCCAGGCCTTCGAGATCGCGTGACGACTGGCAGGCACGTAGCGCAAACGTAAACCTCGCTGCTCATCGCTCGAATGGGTGATCCGTTTCACGCTCGGCGAGAGGCGGTCGGTCGCACGTGGTGGGCTCGATAGCATCAAGCACCGGCGCGGACGGGGGAACGTCGCCATCCCCTGAGCCGTGTCCGCTCTGGGGTACCCCGTCCGCCGGTCAACGCAGCCGGAGGTGCCCATGAGTGCGGAGGCCACGAATCCAGCGACCCCAGGCCCGGTGCGCCCGCGTCGCCACGTGCGCCCGCGGCGGCCCGCAGAAAGGCCCGCGCCCGGATCGACCTGCGCAGGCTCGGCCGGGCCGCGCTGCTCGGCCCCGCCGTCCGCGGCCGGCTGCCCGACGCCATCGGCCACGTCGCCGAGGCCCACCGCGCCCACCACCCCGACGCCGACCTCGACCTCCTGCGCCGCGCCTACGTGCTCGCCGAGTCCTCGCACCGCGGCCAGATGCGCAAGAGCGGCGAGCCGTACATCACCCACCCGCTCGCGGTGACCCTGATCCTCGCCGAACTCGGCGCGGAGACCACCACCCTGACCGCCTCGCTGCTGCACGACACCGTCGAGGACACCGACGTGACGCTCGACCAGGTCGGCGAGCGAGTTCGGCGAGGAGGTCCGCTATCTCGTCGACGGCGTCACCAAGCTGGAGAAGGTCGACTACGGCGCCGCCGCCGAGCCCGAGACCTTCCGCAAGATGCTCGTCGCCACCGGCAACGACGTCCGCGTGATGTCGATCAAACTCGCCGACCGGCTGCACAACATGCGCACCCTCGGCGTGATGCGCCCCGAGAAACAGGCGCGCATCGCCAAGGTCACCCGGGACGTCCTCATCCCGCTCGCCGAACGGCTCGGCGTGCAGGCGCTCAAGACCGAGCTGGAGGACCTCGTCTTCGCGATCCTGCACCCCGAGGAGTACGCCGCACACACGCGAGCTGATCGCCGAGAACGCCGCCCGCGCGGACGACCCGCTCGCCGAGGTCGCCGACGAGGTGCGCGCGGTGCTGCGCGAGGCCGACATCCCCGCCGAAGTCCTCATCCGGCCCCGCCACTTCGTCTCCGTGCACCGCGTCTCCCGCAAACGCGGCGGCTGCGCGGCACCGACTTCGGCCGGCTGCTGGTGCTCGTGGACGAGGACGCCGACTGCTACGCCGTCCTCGGCGAACTGCACACCTGCATGACGCCGGTCATCTCGGAGTTCAAGGACTTCATCGCCGTGCCGAAGTTCAACCTGTACCAGTCGCTGCACACCGCCGTGGCCCGCCCGGCGGACGGCCAGGTCGCCGAAGTCCTCATCCGCACCCACCAGATGCACCAGGTCGCCGAGGCCGGCGTCATCGCGCTCGGCAACCCCTACGCCCCGCCGCCGGAGGAGCAGGCCGCCGGCCGACGGCGAGCGCGCCGACCCGACGCGCCCCGGCTGGCTCTCCCGGCTGCTGGACTGGCAGCGAGGCGCACCCGACCCCGACACCTTCTGGTCCACCCTGCGCGACGACCTCGCCCAGGACCGCGAGATCACCGTCTTCCGCCCCGACGGCGGCACCCTGGGCCTGCCCGAGGGCGCCACCTGCGTGGACGCCGCCTACGCGCAGTACGGCGAGGACGCGCACGCCTGCATCGGCGCCCGCGTCAACGGCCGCCTGGCGACCCTGAGCACGGTCCTGCGCGACGGCGACACCGTCCAGCTCCTCATGGGCCAGGACCCGGCCTCCGAGCCCTCCAGCGAGTGGCTGGAGCACGCCCACACGCCCGCCGCCCGCATCGCCATCCAGCGCTGGCTGGCCGCCCATCCGGCGCAGCGCGACCCGGAGCCGAGGCACGGCGGGCGCGCCCTGACGCCGGGACCGGCCGCGGCCCGCCCGGCCGACGACGCGCCCGCGCCCGCACGCCGGCCGCCGAGCGCCGCGCGGCCGCCCCGGCTCCGGAGCCGTCCTCGCTCGACCTGCCGGGCGCGCCCGTGCGGCTGGCCGGCTGCTGCACGCCCGTGCCGCCGGACGAGATCACCGGCTTCGCCGTGCGCGGGGGAGTGGTGACCGTGCACCGCGCGGAGTGCCCCGCGGTGGCCGGATGAACGAGCGCCGGGCGCGCGGAGGTCGGCGTGCGCTGGGGCGACACCACCGAGTGCCGGGTCACCCTGCTCGCCGAATCGTTCGGCCGCCCGCACCTGCTGGCCGACCTCACCGAGGCCATGGCCCTGCGAGGGCGCCGAGATCGTCTCGGCGACCGTCGAGCCCCCAGACCAGCAGCGCGTCCGCCACACCTACACCGTCCAGCTCCCGGACGCGGCGCGGCTGCCCGCCCTGATGCGCGCCATGCGCGACGTGCCGGGCGTGTACGACGTGAGCCGGGCCCAGCACGCCCGCGGCCACCGGGGCCTGAGCCGGGACCGTACCCGTCGGGTGCCCCGGGCCGCGCGCCGTCGCCGCCGGCGGCACACGCGCGCTGGTAGCCGTGAGGGCATGCCGTCACCCCTCACACGCGATCGATGGCCCGCGCGCCGCTCTCAGCCCCCGCGTCCACGGCCTCGCGTCACGCTCCCGACGCAGGCTCCAGGGCCGGCGGCCCTGCTCGCCTCCGCCGTCTCCGTCTGCCTGGTCGCCGCGAGCGCCCCCGCCGGACCCGCTCGGCGTCGGCGACCGCCTCTACCCGCACCTGGGCAACCCCGGCTACGACGTCACGGCGTACGACCTCTCCTTCACCTACCCGGGCAGCAACAACAAGCCACTGAAGGCCGTCACCACCATCGACGCCCGGACGACCGGCCGCCTGGACCGGCGTCAACCTCGACTTCGCCCACGGCACGGTCGAGTCCGTCGAGGTCGACGGCGAGCCCGCCGACTTCGCCACGGCCGGCGAGGACCTCGTCGTCACACCCGCGGACGCCGCTGGCCGAGGGCAGCTGGACGCGGATCACCGTGCGGCACACCAGCGATCCCGTGTCCGCCGAGGACCAGGACGGCGGCTGGGTGCGCACCGCCGACGGCCTCGCCATGGCCAACCAGGCCGACGTCGCCCACCTGGTCTTCCCGTGCAACGACCACCCCTCCGACAAGGCGATCTTCACCTTCCGCGTCACCGCGCCCGACGGCTACACGGCCGTCGCCAACGGGCTGCCGGCCGGCGTCGAGCGCGCCGGGCGGCGTCGACCACCTGGACCTACCGGACCCAGCACCCCATGGCCACTGAGCTGGCCCAGGTGTCCATCGGCCGCTCCGCCGTCGCTCCACCGCACCGGCCCGCACGGGCTGCCGGTCCGCGACGTCGTGCCGACCGGCCGACCGCGAGGCGCTGGAACCGTGGCTGCGGAAGACGCCGGACCAGATCGCCTGGATGGAGAAGCAAGGTCGGGCCGCTACCCCTTCGAGACGTACGGCGTGCTCATGGCCGACGCCAGCACCGGCTTCGAGCTGGAGACCCAGACGCTGTCGCTGTTCGAGCGCGACACTGTTCACCGAGCCCGCCTACCCCAAGTGGTACATCGAGTCGATCATGGTCCACGAGCTGGCCCACCAGTGGTTCGGCAACAGCGTCAGCCCCGCGCACCTGGTCCGACGTGTGGCTCAACGAGGGACACGCCACCTGGTACGAGGCCCTGTACGCGCGAGGAGACAGGCGGACCGGCCCCTGGAGGCGCGCATGAAGGCCGCCTACGGCGCCTCCGACGGCTGGCGCGCCGCCGGGAGGACCGCCCGCCGCGCCCAAGCCGCCCGCCCCCGGCAGCAAGATCGGCATCTTCCGCCCCAACGTCTACGACGGGGCGCGCGCTCGTGCTGTACGCGCTGCGCCAGGAGATCGGCGCCGCCGCCTTCGAGCGCCTGGAGACGCGTCTGGGTCCGGCGCACCGGGACGCCAGCGTCAGCACCGCCGACTTCGTCCGGCTCGCCTCCGCCATCGCCGGCCGCGACCTGACGGCTTCTTCCAGGACTGGCTGTACGGCGAGAAGACCCCGCCCATGCCCGGCCACCCCGACTGGAAGCAGGTCGGCCGCCGCCCCGGCGCCCTCGGACTCGGCCAGGAGGAAGAGCTGACCCTCCCGGATGCCCGCTCCCGTGGTGCCGGACGACCCGGCGCCACGGCGGATAACACGGTGACGCGGCGGTCCGCGCCGTGCGAACATCTTCGGGTCGGCGCGGCGCGGCGCACGGGAATCTCTCGGGGCACCCGCGCGTTGTCCCTGATGCACACCGGTCCCTCGCCGACTTCAGGTCGTACGACCGTCGGACCGGTCCTCCCCTCGACGTAAGGATCCAATGACCTCCTCCTCTTCTTCCCCTTCCCAGGACGCCAAGCGCCTCGCGCACGCCTACCCCGAAGGTCTTCGGGCCGATGCCCTGATGGAAGAGGACGTCGCCTGGAAGCACGACATCGACGGCGAGCGTGACGGCGACCAGTTCGACCGCTCCGAGCGCGCGGCCCTGCGCCGTGTGGCGGGGCTGTCCACCGAGCTGGAGGACGTCACCGAGGTCGAGTACCGCCAGCTCCGCCTGGAGCGGGTCGTGCTCGTCGGCGTGTGGACCACCGGCACCGCCCAGGACGCGGACAACTCCCTCGCGGAGCTGGCCGCCCTCGCGGAGACGGCGGGCGCCCTGGTGCTCGACGGCGTGATCCAGCGCCGCGACAAGCCCGACGCGGCCACCTACATCGGCTCCGGCAAGGCCCTGGAGCTGCGCGACGTCGTGCATGGAGACCGGCGCGGACACCGTCATCTGCGACGGTGAGCTGAGCCCCGGCCAGCTCATCCACCTCGAGGACGTCGTCAAGGTCAAGGTCATCGACCGTACGGCCCTGATCCTCGACATCTTCGCCCAGCACGCCAAGTCCCGGGAGGGCAAGGCGCAGGTCGCGCTCGCGCAGATGCAGTACATGCTGCCGAGGCTGCGCGGCTGGGGTCAGTCGCTGTCCCGGCAGATGGGTGGCGGCCGGCGGTGGCCTGGCCACGCGTGGTCCCGGTGAGACCAAGATCGAGACGGACCGGCGCCGTATCCGCGAGAAGATGGCGAAGATGCGCCGGGAGATCGCGGAGATGAAGACCGGCCGCGAGATCAAGCGCCAGGAGCGCCGCCGCAACAAGGTGCCCTCCGTCGCCATCGCCGGTTACACCAACGCCGGCAAGTCCTCCCTGCTCAACCGCCTCACGGGCGCGGGGGTCCTGGTGGAGAACGCCCTGTTCGCCACCCTCGACCCGACCGTCCGCCGCGCGGAGACCCCGAGCGGCCGGCTGTACACCCTGGCCGACACCGTCGGCTTCGTCCGGCACCTGCCGCACCACCTGGTCGAGGCGTTCCGCTCCACCATGGAGGAGGTCGGCGACTCCGACCTCATCCTGCACGTGGTGGACGGATCGCACCCGGTCCCGGAGGAGCAGCTCGCCGCCGTGCGCGAGGTGATCCGGGAGGTCGGCGCGACCGACGTGCCCGAGATCGTCGTGATCAACAAGGCGGACGCGGCCGACCCGCTGGTCCTCCAGCGGCTGCTGCGGGTCGAGAAGCGGTCCATCGCCGTCTCGGCCCGCACCGGCCGGGGTCATGGAGGAGCTGCTCGCGCTGATCGACGACGAGCTGCCCCGTCCCTCGGTCGAGGTCGAGGCGCTCGTGCCGTACACGCAGGGCAAGCTCGTCGCCCGCGCCCACGCCGAGGGCGAGGTGCTCTCCGAGGAGCACACCGCCGAGGGCACCCTGATCAAGGTCCGGGTGCACGCGGAGCTGGCGGCCGACCTGGCCCCGTACGCGCCGGCCGCCGACCGCCTGACCGGCGGCTTCACCGGAGCACGAAGAGGCCCGCCGTCCCCTTGCGAGAGGGGGCGGCGGGCCTTCGTCACGCGTGCCGGGGGCGGCTACCGGCCCGCGAACTTCGCGCTCACCGAGTCGTACACGCCCTTGGCCACCTCACCGAGCCGGGGACCGGCCAGCCAGCCCGAGGAGGCGGGGCCGATCGAGGTGTTGGAGACCAGCGCGGGCTCGCCGTTCGCGCCCTGCTCCACCCAGCCGCCGCCGGAGGAACCGCCGGTCATGGTGCAGCCGATGCGGTACATCGTCGGGTCCGCCTTGGTCGACCGACAGCCGGCCCGGCTTGTCCTGGCACTGGTACAGCTACTGGCCGTTGTACGGCGTCGCCGCCGGGTAGCCCGTCGCGGTGATCGTGCTCACCTCGGTCGCGGCGGGCGCGGCGAAGTCCACCGGCAGCGCCGCGCCGACCGTCTCCTCCAGCGACTTGCCCCCGTTGCCCTGCTCCGGCGTCACGTGGATCACCGCGAAGTCGTACGGGGCACCGTTGCCGCCCGTCTCGCCGCCCCCGTCGATCCACTGCTGCGAGGTCTTGGCGCCGTCCGCCCACCAGACGCCGTAGGGCGCGACCTTCTCGCGGGCGGCGCCCTCCAGCTCCGCGGAGGACAGGCTCTGGTTGTTGTACGACGGCACGAAGGCGATGTTGCGGTACCAGCCGCCCTTCTTGCCCGCGTGCACGCAGTGGCCGGCCGTCCAGATCAGGTTGGACTTGCCCGGGTGCGCCGGGTCCTCGACGACCGTGGCCGAGCAGACCATCGTGCCCTCGGGGGAGTCGAAGAACACCTTGCCCGAGGCGGCCGCGTTGGTGTGGTACGGCGGCTTGACCGCCTTCGGCCTGCACCGGCTCCGGCGTCGGGTCGGTCACGCCCTGGTCGCCGGAGAGCGTCGTCGTCGCCGACCGCGCTTGGCCGGGTCGTCGGCGTCCCGCATCCGGTCCTTGTCCCACAGACCGCTGATGATCGGGTTGATGAAGTCGTTGGCCTCGCGCAGCCAGTCGTCCCGGTCCCAGTTCTTCCAGGCGCCGTCCTTCCACTTGTCCATGTCGATGCCGTGCTCCTGAGCTTGTCCTGGAGGTCCTGCGGGACCCGGACCTTCCCGTCGGAGCCGCGCGCGGCCGCGGACGGATCGCCGCCGGCGTTGTCCTCGCCCGTCGCAGGCGGTGGCGGTCAGCGCCAGCGCGCGAGGCGAGGGTGACGGCCGCCAGCACGCGGGAGGTTCGGCGGGGCGCACCCCTTCCTCGGCGAGCGGTGGACGACGGCCGTATGGATCGCATGGTGGTGACTCTCCCTGTATGTGACGGAACTTGGCGCTTCGGCCCGGTACCGGCGTCCAACTCGCTCCGAGTCGGGGCCGGTTCCCGGCCTGCCGGGAACGGGACCACACACTATGCGCTCGCCGTAGGGGACATCTGACGGGACCGCAACGGTTACGTCACGGCAAGGATCTTGACGCAACCCGTAACCAGGCGGCCGCCGGCGGTTGGTAGCCGTGGGGGACCGCTGCCTGCGCCCGTCCCCGACGAGCAACTCGCCTCTGGACAGCGGGAGGACAGCGAGCCGTGGCCGTGACCGAGTCGGAGGCCGACAGCACCCACCGGGGAACTCCGGCCGTGCACGAGGGGATTCTGCGGCGCCAGTCGGCGCGCGAGTCCGCCGCGCGTACCTACGCCCGAGCCCTGCCGATCGTGCCGGTGCGGGCGCGTGGGCTGACCATCGAGGGCGCGGACGGCCGCCGCTACCTGGACTGCCTCTCCGGCGCCGGGGCGCTGGCCCTCGGCCACAACCACCCCGTCGTCCTGGAGGCCATCCGCAAGGTCCTCGACTCCGGCGCGCCCCTCTGCACGTGCTGGACCTGGCGACCCCGGTCAAGGACGCCTTCATCACCGAGCTGTTCCGCACCCTGCCGCCCGGCCTCGCCGACCGCGCCCGGGTGCAGTTCTGCGGCCCGGCCGGGACCGACGCGGTGGAGGCCGCCCTCAAGCTGGTCCGGGCCGCGACGGGACGCAGCGGCATCCTCGCCTTCACCGGCGCCTACCACGGCATGACCGCCGGGTGCCCTGGCGCGCCTCCGGGCGGCGCCTCCGACGTCCAGGTCGCGCGCCTGCCCTACCCGCAGGACTACCGCTGCCCCTTCGGCGTCGGCGGCGCACGCGGCGCCGAACTCGCCGCCCGCTGGACCGAGTCCGTCCTCGACGACCCCAAGTCGGGCGTGCCGCAGCCCGCCGGGATGATCCTCGAACCCGTCCAGGGCGAGGGCGGGGTGATCCCCGCGCCGGACGAGCTGGCTGCGCCGGATGCGGCAGATCACCGCCGACCGTTCCATCCCGCTGATCGCCGACGAGGTGCAGACCGGCGTCGGCCGCACCGGCGCCTTCTGGGCCGTCGAGCACAGCGGCATCACCCCCGACGTGATGGTCCTGTCCAAGGCCATCGGCGGCAGCCTGCCCGCTGGCCGTCATCGTCTACCGCGAGGAACTCGACGTCTGGCAGCCCGGCGCCCACGCGGGCACCTTCCGCGGCAACCAGCTCGCCATGGCGGCCGGCACGGCCACCCTCGCCTACGTCCGCGAGAACCGCCTCGCCGAGCGGGCCGCCGACGCTCGGCGCGCGCATGCTGGGCCAACTCCGGCGACTCGCAGCGGACATTCGCCTGCATCGGGGACGTGCGGGGGCGGGGGCTGATGATCGGGGTCGAGATGGTCGACACGCCGAAGCCGCAGCCGAGGGCTCGACCGTGCCGAGGCCCGCGGCTCCGGTACGGAGGACTGGGGCTCGGCGACGGGCCGCCACCCGCGCCGGCCCCGAACTCGCGGCCGCCGTCCAGCGCGAGTGCCTCGACGCGGTCTGATCGTCGAACTCGGCGGCCGCCACAACAGCGTCGTACGGCTGCTCCCGCCGCTGACCATCAGCGACGAGCAGGCGTCGCGGTACTGGACCGCCTCGCCGACGCGGTGACGGCGAGCCGCGCCACCGCGACGCCCGCCGACGCCGGGCAGCCCGCCGGCACCGCCGACGGCATCCGCGCGCGTGCAGCGCACCCGCCGATCCCGCGCCCTCGTCACACCTCCGCCCAGGCGGCCCCGCCGCGACCGCGCCCGGACACCCTCCGTCGCGCCGCAACGGCCCGCCACCGCCCACCGCTCCTCCGCCCTCCTCCGCCCGCGGAACCCTCCGCGACCGACCCCGCCCGCACGCCCCCGAGGAACCGTCATGAACGCCACCCCCGCACCCGACGGCCGTTCCGAACCCCCGACGAACCGCGCGGAGCCGGCGCGCCGGCGCCCGTGCCGCTCGGCCGACGCGGTGCCGCCCAGGGCGGCGCACCCGGGCACCGAGCGGCCGGGCGGCCCGCCGCCGACCCGCTGGAGCATCCCGACCCGCACATCGCGGCCCAGGCCGCGGCCGTGGAGAACCTGCTGCGCTGCTGGGTCCGCGAGACCGACCTCGCCGCCCCCGGGCAACGGCGCCCTGCGCATCCCGCTCCCCGCCAGCGGCACCGCCCTCCTCGTCCCCGTCCGGTACTGGTCCCCGACCGGCTGGCACCGCTTCGGCCGTCCCGGCCTCGCCGGACGCCCCCGACGCGCGCCCCGCCGGTCGACGCCGTCACCCTCGCCGCCCTGCTCACGCCGCGAGACCGCCCGGACACCGGCCGACAGGGCTGCCACCGCCGAGCGGCCGGCACCGCTCGCGGCGGACGGCGCCGACCTCGTCGCCCGCGTCGCCGACTCCGTCCGCCGCACCGCCGTCTTCCTGCGCGACCGCCGCACCCACCCCGCGGACGGACCGACCTCTTCCTCGCCGCCGAACAGGCCCTGCTCCTCGGCCACCCGCTGCACCCCACCCCCAAGAGCCGCGAAGGCCTCTCCGAAGCCGAGGCGCGGCGGTACTCACCCGAGTTGCGCGGCTCCTTCCCCCTGCACTGGATGGCCGTCGCCCCCTCCCTGCTCGCCACCGACTCGGCCTGGACCGAACGCGGCCGCCCGGTCCCCGCCGACGCAGCTCACCGCACGACTCGCCGGGGCCGGGCTGCCCCTGCCCGACGGGTACGCGGCGCCTGCCCCTGCACCCCTGGCAGGCCGCGCGACGTCCGGCACCGCGCCCGCGGTCGCCGCCCTGCTGGACGCCGGACTCCTGCGCGACCTCGGCCCGCACGGCGCACCCGTGGCACCCCACCTCCTCCGTCCGAACCGTCCACCGCTCCGGCGCCCCCGCCATGCTCAAGCTGTCGCTGGGCCTGCGCATCACCAACTCCCGCCGGGAGAACCTCCGCAAGGAACTCCACCGCGGCGTCGAGGTCCACCGCCTGCTGCGCAGCGGACTGGCGAAGCAGTGGCAGGCCGCCCACCCCGGCTTCGACATCGTCCGCGACCCGGCCTGGCTCGCCGTCGACGGGCCGGACGGACGGCCCGTGCCCGGCCTCGACGTGATGATCCGGCACAACCCGTTCGCGCCCGCCGACGACGTCGGCTGCGTCGCCGGACTCGTCTCGCCGCGCCCGGCCTTCGAACCGGGCCCGACGGCAGACCCCGGACTCCTGCGCTCCCGGCTGGCCGAGCTCGTCGCCCGGCTCGCCGCCCGCACCGGCCGGCCCGCGGGCGCCGTCGCCGCCGAGTGGTTCCTGCGCTACCTCGAACAGGTCGTCCGGCCCGTCCTGTGGCTGGACGGCGAGGCGGGCATCGCCCTGGAAGCGCACCAGCAGAACACGCTGCTCCTGCCTGGACGGCGACGGCTGGCCGTCGGGCGGCCGCTACCGCGACAACCAGGGCTACTACTTCCGCGAGTCCCGCCGCGCCGAACTCGACGCCCGGCTGCCCGGCATCGGCGAGCGCAGCGACACCTTCGTCTCCGACGAGGTCACCGACGAACGCTTCGCGTACTACCTCGCGCATCAACAACGTGTTCGGCCTCATCGGCGCCTTCGGCTCCCAGCGCCTGGCCGACGAACACGCTGCTGCTCGCCGCGTTCCGCCGCTTCCTCACCGGCGCCGCCTCCGGTCCCGCCGCGCCTGCGCAGCTCCCTGCCGGCGCACCTGCTCGACTCACCCGTCCTGCGCTGCAAGGCCAACCTGCTGACCCGGCTGCACGGCCTCGACGAACTCGTCGGCCCGGTCGACACCCAGTCCGTCTACGTCACCATCGCCAACCCCCTTCATTCCTGAACCCGTGCCGTGATCACGGCCCGTCGCCCGCCCCTATGAGAGGAGCGCACGTGTCCCCACCGACACCGGCGCCGAAACCCTACCGGCCCCCGTCGCCCCCGATCGCACGGCCCGCGAGGCAGCGCGGACACCGGCGGCGAGCGCGCTCCGCTGGGACAGCCGAAGAGACCCTGGACCTGCGCCTGCCCGCCGAATTCGTGGCGCGCCGAGCCGACGTTGCCCGACCAGGCCGCTTCGTCGCGAGCGGACCTGCTGGACGGCGTCGCACGACTGGGGCCCGGCCGCCACCCTGCGGGCGTCTTCCGAGCTCGTCCCGGTCCGCGTCGACCGCGATCTCCCGCTCGTCGCCCGGCTGGATGAACGACCCCGCCGTCGCCGCGTTCTGGGAGCTGTCCGGACCGCCGAGACCGTGACGGAGCGCCACCTGCGGGCCCAACTCGACGGCGACGGGCGCAGCGTGCCGTGCCTGGGCGTGCTCGACGGCACCGCCGATGAGCTACTGGGAGATCTACCGGGCGGACCTCGACCCGCTGGCCCGCCACTACCCGGCCGGCCGCACGACACCGGCATCCACCTGCTGATCGGCGAGGTCGCGCGACCGCGGGCGAGGGCTCGGCGCCGCGCTGCTCCGGGCCGTCGCCGACCTCGTCCTCGACCGCCGGCCCGCCTGCACGCGCGTCGTCGCGGAACCCGACATCCGCAACACCCCCTCCGTCGCCGCTTTCCTCAGCGCCGGGTTCCGGTGCTCCGCCGAGGTCGACCTGCCCGCCAAGCGGGCCGCCCTCATGATCCGCGACCGGGCGCCGCGCGTGTACTCTCGTGCACCGCGTGGCCCGCTGCTCCCTTGTTGTACGTGCCGCGGTCCCCCCGTAGGCCAGCCGCTCGTCCGCGGAGACACTCTTGCCCCAGGCGTTCGCCCAGTGCCCCGCATCGCCTCTCCGCCTCCCTCGAGCCGGCCTTGCCCGCCCGTTTGTCAGTGCCGGGTCGTAGGGTGGTCGCGCTATGACGAAGCCCTCACTCCCCGAACTCCTGCACGCCGCCGTCACCGCCGTCGGCGGCACGGAGCGCCCCGGCCAGGTGGCCATGGCCGAAGCCGTCGCGGAGGCGATCGACGACGGCTCCCATCTGCTGGTCCAGGCCGGTACCGGCACCGGAAAGTCGCTCGGCTACCTGGTGCCCGCGCTCGCGCACGGGGAGCGGGTCGTCGTCGCCACCGCGACGCTGGCCCTCCAGCGCCAGCTCGTGGAGCGCGACCTGCCGCGCACGGTCGACGCGCTGCACCCGCTGCTGCGCCGCCGCCCGGAGTTCGCGATGCTCAAGGGCCGGTCGAACTACCTGTGCCTGCACCGGCTGCACGAGGGCGTGCCGCAGGACGAGGAGGAGGGCCTCTTCGACCAGTTCGAGGCGGCCGCGCCCACCAGCAAGCTGGGCCAGGACCTGCTGCGGCTGCGCGACTGGGCCGACGAGACCGAGACCGGCGACCGCGACGACCTCACGCCGGGCGTCTCCGACCGGGCCTGGGCCCAGGTGTCGGTCTCGTCGCGGGAGTGCCTGGGCGCCTCGAAGTGCGCCTACGGCGCCGAGTGCTTCGCCGAGATGGCCCGTGAGCGCGCCAAGCTCGCCGACGTCGTCGTCACCAACCACGCGCTGCTCGCGATCGACGCCATCGAGGGCGCCCCGGTGCTGCCGCAGCACGAGGTGCTGATCGTCGACGAGGCGCACGAACTGGTCTCCCGGGTCACCGGCGTCGCCACCGGCGAGCTCACCCCCGGCCAGGTCAACCGCGCGGTGCGCCGCGCCGCGAAGCTCGTCAACGAGAAGGCCGCCGACCAGCTCCAGACCGCCGCCGAGGGCTTCGAGCGGCTGATGGAGCTGGCGCTGCCGGGCCGCCTGGAGGAGATCCCGGAGGACCTCGGCTACGCCCTGATGGCACTGCGCGACGCGTGCCGCACGGTGATCTCCGCGCTCGGCGCGACCCGCGACAAGTCCGTGCAGGACGAGGACGCGGTCCGCAAGCAGGCCCTGGCCTCCGTGGAGACCGTGCACGACGTGGCGGAGCGGATCGCGAACGGCTCCGAGTGGGACGTCGTCTGGTACGAGCGCCACGACCGCTTCGGCGCCTCGCTGCGGGTCGCCCCGATGTCGGTGTCCGGGCCTGCTGCGGGAGAAGCTCTTCACCGACCGCT
The DNA here is from genome assembly GCA_963798065.1 of uncultured Actinomycetota bacterium. Lineage (GTDB taxonomy): Bacteria > Actinomycetota > Actinomycetes > Streptomycetales > Streptomycetaceae > Streptomyces. Next base: position 64,331 of record CAWCSC010000028.1, read on the forward strand.
CGCGTCGTCCTGACCTCGGCGACCCTGAAGCTGGGCGGTGACTTCAACGGCGTCGGCGCCTCCCTGGGCCTCGCCCCCGAGGGCACCGAGGGCGACGACGTGCCGCAGTGGAAGGGCATCGACGTCGGCTCGCCCTTCGACTACCCCAAGCAGGGCATCCTCTACGTCGCCAAGCACCTGGCCCGCCCCGCGCGGGACGGCGACCGCGGCGACATGCTCGACGAGCTGACCGAGCTGATCCAGGCCGCGGGCGGCCGCACCCTCGGCCTGTTCTCCTCCATGCGGGCCGCCCAGCTCGGCCGCGGAGGAGCTGCGCGTCCCGCATCCCCGAGTTCCCCGATCCTGCTCCAGGGCGAGGAGACGCTGGGCGAGCTGATCAAGAACTTCGCGGCCGACCCCGCGCACCTGCCTCTTCGGCACGCTGTCGCTGTGGCAGGGCGTGGACGTGCCCGGGCCCCAGCTGCCAGCTGGTGGTCATGGACAAGATCCCGTTCCCGCGTCCCGACGACCCGCTGATGAGCGCCCGCCAGAAGGCGGTGGAGGACGCGGGCGGCAACGGCTTCATGGCGGTCGCCGCCACCCACGCCGCGCTGCTCATGGCGCAGGGCGCGGGCCGGCTGGTGCGGGCCATCGGGCGACCGAGGTGTGGTCGCCGTACTGGACCAGCGTCTGGCGACCGCCCGGTACGGGAGCTATCTGAAGGCGTCGCTGCCCGACTTCTGGTTCACGACGGACCGTAATCAGGTGCGCAAGTCGCTCGCGGCGATCGACGCGGCGGCCAGGCGGAGGCGGAGGACGGACCCGTGAGCCGGAGGGCGGCTGGGCACCGGCTCCCGCGCTGTACTCGGAGCCCGCCCCGCGCGCGGATCCCGGCACAGCGCAGGGCCCCGGAACCGGCGCAGGGGTTCCGGGGCCCGGTCGGGTCGGCGGGGCGCTGCCGTGGCGGCCCGCCCGCCGGTGCGCGGCGTCAGACGCGGCGCAGTACCGCCACCACCTTGCCGAGGATGGTCGCGTCGTCGCCGGGGATCGGCTCGTAGGCCGCGTTGTGCGGGAGGAGCCAGACATGGCCGTCCTCGCGCTTGAAGCGCTTGACGGTGGCTTCGCCGTCGAGCATCGCGGCCACGATGTCGCCGTTCTCCGCGACCGGCTGGCGGCGGACCGTGACCCAGTCGCCGTCGCAGATCGCGGCCTCGATCATCGAGTCGCCGACGACCTTGAGGACGAACAGCTCGCCGTCGCCGACGAGCTGCCGGGGGAGGGGGAAGACGTCCTCGACGGACTCCTCGGCGAGGATCGGGCCACCGGCGGCGATCCGGCCGACCAGCGGGACGTACGACGCGGCGGGCTTGCCCGGCGGTGTCCGTGGGCTGCACGCTGACGCGGCCTGGTCGGAGCCGCGCACCTCGTAGGCGCGCGGGCGGTGCGGGTCGCGGCGCAGGAAGCCCTTGCGCTCCAGCGCCATCAGCTGGTGCGCGACGGAGGAGGTGCTGGAGAGGCCGACGGCCTGGCCGATCTCCCGCATGGACGGCGGGTAGCCGCGGCGCTGCACGGAGTCCCGGATGACCTCGATCACCCGGCGCTGGCGGTCGGTGAGTCCCGAGCTGTCCGCCCGGATGCCGGGAGGTCGGCCCGGCAGGGAGCGCTTGTGCCCCTCGGGTTCGTGGCTTCGTTCATCGCGTGCACCGGCTCGAGCCGGCCCTGGGAGCGGTCCTGGGCAGTGATGGTGGCACTGTCTGCGGTGGTGGTCACGTCGGCCCCTCTCGATGGTCTCCCTGCTGGACAACGGTAGTTGCTTTCGAAAGGTTGCGCCAAACACACGTTCGAGTGAAAAATCGCGAATCGGCCTGACGCGATCAAGTGTCCGGGTGTATGGCTACGCGTCGTACCGGGCGGGCAAAAGGGCCCATTGCTGTACTCTTCACCGCCGGGGTGATCGGCCTCGTGGACTGTCGCCCCAGTCTGCCATCCGGCATCCCCTGCCCGGGACCTGCCCTCATCGTGCGCGGAGTCCCACGCCCCCGCCTCGCGGCGCCCACGGTATCTCCGCATGTGCCGAGCGATACGGCCGTGCGTGACGGATGTCCGCGCGTGTCGCCCGTGGAGCGTGCGCGGACGGCGGGGTGCCGGTGGCGTGCTCGGCGTCCGGCGGTGCTCGGCCTGTCGTGCTCCACTTGCGCCTACGCGTGCGACACGCGTGTACGGCGTCGATGTATGAGCCAATCCCCACATCTAGTGGTTGGATTGCAGCAGCAGCCCACAAGTTGTGGTCGCCCCGGGTCTCAGTGCCCATGGTCATCGCCTATGCTTGGGACTGCTTCGTGGGGCGCAAGAGGCCCGGCGAGGCTATTCGAGTCTGCTGTGAGGAGGGTTGGAGTTCATGCACTGCCCCTTCTGCAGGCACCCCGACAGCCGTGTCGTCGACAGCCGTACGACCGACGACGGCACGTCGATCCGCAGGCGCCGCCAGTGCCCTGACTGCTCCCGTCGTTTCACGACCGTGGAGACGTGCTCGCTCATGGTGGTCAAGCGGTCCGGAGTCACCGAGCCCTTCAGTCGTACCAAGGTCATCAATGGTGTGCGCAAGGCGTGCCAGGGACGGCCCGTCACCGAGGACGCGCTCGCCCAGCTCGGCCAGCGGGTCGAGGAGGCGGTGCGGGCCACCGGAAGCGCCGAGCTGACCACCCACGACGTGGGGCTGGCCATACTCGGCCCGTTGCAGGAGCTCGATCTCGTCGCCTATCTGCGATTCGCCTCCGTCTACCGGGCGTTCGACTCGCTCGAGGACTTCGAGGCGGCCATCACGGAACTGAGGGGAGCGGCGGGACGCCCCGACGCGGACGACGGCGACCGCGAGGACGCGGCTGCGGGGAGCCAGGAAGACGACCGCGGGCCCGGAGGGACGACACAGGTCCCCGAGCCCGCAGGCGCCGCCGACTGACCGGCGGGCCGGACCCGGACGGCAGTTCCGGGCCCGGCCGGGCGGCGGCGATGTGAAGACCTGTTGCGGGCGATGTGAGTGGGTGCCCGCAACACCAGACAGAACACCGTGCCACGGGAACAACGGGGCACTTCAGGGCGTTTTCGCCCGTACAGGGAGGCGGCATGACAGAGACGGCGAGCGGTCCGGCACGGAGTTCCCGCGCCAAGAGCGCCAAGGCGAGCAAGGGCCTGCGTGTCGAGCGCATCCACACCACTCCTGGGGTTCACCCCTACGACGAGGTGGCCTGGGAGCGTCGTGACGTCGTCATGACCAACTGGCGCGACGGCTCGGTCAACTTCGAGCAGCGCGGCGTCGAGTTCCCCGACTTCTGGTCGGTGAACGCGGTCAACATCGTCACCAGCAAGTACTTCCGCGGTGCCGTGGGCACCCCGCAGCGCGAGACCAGCCTCAAGCAGCTGATCGACCGCATCGTGAAGACGTACCGGAAGGCCGGTGAGGACCACAAGTACTTCTCCTCGCCCGCCGACGCCGAGATCTTCGAGCACGAGCTGGCGTACGCCCTCCTGCACCAGATCTTCAGCTTCAACAGCCCTGTCTGGTTCAACGTCGGCACCAAGCAGCCCCAGCAGGTCTCCGCCTGCTTCATCCTGTCCGTCGACGACTCCATGGAGTCGATCCTCGACTGGTACAAGGAAGAGGGCATGATCTTCAAGGGCGGCTCCGGCGCCGGCCTGAACCTCTCCCGGATCCGCTCCTCCAAGGAGCTGCTGTCCTCCGGCGGCAACGCCTCCGGCCCGGTCTCCTTCATGCGTGGCGCCGACGCCTCCGCAGGAACGATCAAGTCCGGTGGTGCCACACGCCGCGCCGCCAAGATGGTCGTCCTCGACGTTGACCACCCGGACATCGAGGACTTCATCGAGACCAAGGTCAAGGAGGAGGAGAAGATCCGCATCCTCCGCGACGCGGGCTTCGACATGGACCTGGGCGGCGACGACATCGCGTCCGTCCAGTACCAGAACGCCAACAACTCGGTCCGTGTGAACGACGAGTTCATGAGCGCGGTCGAGCAGGGCAGTCAGTTCGGGCTGCGTGGCCGGATGACCGGTGAGGTCATCGAGGAGGTCGACGCCAAGGCGCTCTTCCGTAAGATCGCCGAGGCCGCCTGGGCCTGCGCCGACCCCGGCATCCAGTACGACGACACCATCAACAACTGGCACACCTGCCCCGAGTCCGGCCGGATCACCGCGTCGAACCCGTGCAGCGAGTACATGCACCTGGACAACACGTCCTGCAACCTGGCCTCGCTGAACCTGATGAAGTTCCTCAAGGACGACGGCAAGGGCAACCAGTCCTTCGAGGCCGAGCGCTTCCAGAAGGTCGTCGAGCTGGTCATCACCGCGATGGACATCTCGATCTGCTTCGCCGACTTCCCGACCCAGAAGATCGGCGAGAACACGCGCGCGTTCCGCCAGCTCGGCATCGGCTACGCCAACCTCGGCGCCCTGCTGATGGCCACCGGCCACGCCTACGACTCCGACGGCGGCCGCTCCCTCGCCGGCTCCATCACCTCGCTGATGACGGGTACGGCCTACCGGCGCTCCGCCGAACTCGCCGCGGTCGTCGGCCCGTACGACGGCTACGCCCGCAACGCCGACGCCCACAAGCGCGTCATGAAGCAGCACTCGGACGCCAACGACAAGGCCGTCCGCATCGACGACCTGGACACCCCGGTGTGGGCCGCCGCAAGCGAGGCCTGGCAGGAAGTGGTGCGCCTCGGCGAGAAGAACGGTTTCCGTAACTCCCAGGCGTCCGTCCTCGCCCCGACCGGCACCATCGGCCTCGCGATGTCCTGCGACACCACCGGTGTCGAGCCCGACCTCGCGCTGGTCAAGTTCAAGAAGCTGGTCGGCGGCGGCTCGATGCAGATCGTCAACGGCACCGTCCCGCAGGCCCTGCGCCGCCTGGGCTACCTGGAAGAGCAGATCGAGGCGATCGTCGCCCACATCGCCGACCACGGCAACGTGATCGACGCCCCCAGCCTCAAGCCCGAGCACTACGAGGTGTTCGACTGCGCCATGGGCGAGCGGTCCATCTCCGCGATGGGTCACGTCCGCATGATGGCCGCGATCCAGCCGTGGATCTCCGGCGCCATCTCCAAGACGGTCAACATGCCGGAGTCGGCGACCGTCGAGGAGGTCGAGGAGATCTACTTCGAGGCCTGGAAGCTGGGCGTCAAGGCTCTCGCGATCTACCGCGACAACTGCAAGGTCGGCCAGCCGCTCTCCACCAAGAAGTGGGAGGAGAAGGCCGAGGAGCCCGCCGCCGTCGAGGCCAAGGTCGAGAAGGTGGTCGAGTACCGCCCGGTCCGCAAGCGCCTGCCGAAGGGACGTCCCGGCATCACCACGTCCTTCACCGTCGGCGGTGCCGAGGGCTACATGACCGCCAACTCCTACCCGGACGACGGTCTCGGTGAGGTCTTCCTGAAGATGTCCAAGCAGGGCTCGACCCTCGCGGGCATGATGGACGCCTTCTCCATCGCGGTCTCCGTCGGCCTGCAGTACGGCGTCCCCCTGGAGACGTACGTCTCGAAGTTCACGAACATGCGCTTCGAGCCGGCCGGCATGACGGACGACCCGGACGTGCGGATGGCGCAGTCGATCGTCGACTACATCTTCCGCCGCCTGGCGCTGGACTTCCTGCCCTTCGAGACGCGCTCCGCGCTCGGCATCCACTCCGCCGAGGAGCGCCAGCGTCACCTGGAGACGGGTTCGTACGAGCAGAGCATCGGCGATGACGAGGTCGACGTCGAAGGGCTGGCCCAGTCGGCGCCGCGCGCCCAGGAGCTGAAGTCCGTCTCCGCGCCGAAGAACGAAGTGGCGGCCCAGCCCGCCCCGCAGCAGGCTCACACCAGTGCCGAACTGGTGGAGATGCAGCTGGGCATCCAGGCCGACGCCCCGCTGTGCTTCTCCTGCGGTACGAAGATGCAGCGGGCCGGCTCCTGCTACATCTGCGAGGGCTGCGGCTCGACCAGCGGCTGCAGCTGAAACGCTGAGCTCCTGAGCCGATGACGGAGGGGCACCGCCTTCGGGCCGGTGCCCCTCTTGTCGTCACAGGCTGCGGATGTCACGGCATGGTGGGCAGCCTGTCCAGTACGCCGTCCAGCCCCGAACGGACGGTGTCCTGGGCATGGAGGCCGAGCCCGTACGTGACCTGGTGCCAGGGACCCAGTCCGTGCCAGAGCCGGGAGCGTTCGCGCAGCGCCGGTGTCGCCGCGTAGGCGATTCCGGCACAGCGAGCGGCAACTGCGGGGCGAGCCATGGCAGCAGGCGCGTCTTCGTCTGCAGTTGCCACACCACCTCCGGGCGGCGGGGACGCCGTTCGACCCGGCGGCCGTCGACCAGCCGGGCCCGGCAGTCCCAGCCGTTCGGGAACACCGTCCCCGAACTCACGCCGGGCTGCCGTCGCCTCCCCGAAAGGAACTCGCCGGAGACAAGGTCATGGCCGGCGTGCCGCACCCATCGTGCTGGCGAAGGCCACGGGGTCGCCCTCGAAACCACGGAGGCCGGGGCGGAAGTCCCACGGGCCGGAGCCGTCCCGGACGAACTCCGCGACTGTCGCGGCCGTGGCCCCCAGGACACCGCCGAAGTCGTCCTCCGCCAGGACCGTGTACCCCTCGCGGATGCGCAGGCCGGGGTTGACCACGCTGACGAAGGTGCGCTCCGCCGGGCGCTGCTGGATGACGACACCGACCACCACGCGCGCGTACCGGCCGTCGAGCCGCTCGAGTTCCAGCGTCATGACCTCGTCGTAGCCGAAGCCCTGGCCGTCCTTGCTGTCCCGGTTGAGATAGATGGTGCCGTCGGGGGAGCGGCTGTCGAAGTGCACCACGTAGGCGGGATCGCCGTACGGATCGTCCGCCAGATAGGTGGCCGCGACGAGATCCAGATCGGTGGACGGCTGCCCCGCCGGACTGGGATCCCACCTCATCGCGATCTCGATCTTGCTCAATCCCTTGTTCAGCCCGTCCACCAGAGTCCCCTTCCCCGTACCGACCCGCCCGTTCGCCCCAACTGCCGGGCACTCACGACTGTTTGTCCATCCTGCCACGCGTGCGGGTGCGCGCGTGGAGGTGCGGTCCGGCCGAGAGTGACCGACGCCACGCTCCGTGGCCTTACCATGGCGCGGTGCTGGTCAAGTGGATTCGCTGCACCGTGGTGGACCGCCGCGGTTTCGAGCGGGGGCAGCGGAAATGGGCGGGGCTTCTGGGGGAGCCGGGATTTCGCGGGCAGGGGGGTGGCTGGAGCCGGGGGCGGCCGGACGTGGCGCACATCTTCGCGTTCTGGGAGAGCCGCGCCTTCTACGACTCCTTCATGGCACGGTCCCACGACCGGCTGGGGGCGGCCCAGTCGGGCACCTTCAAGGATGCCCAGGTCAGGCTCTTCGACTACCGTTTCGACGTGAAGACCGGCTTCGAGCCGCGCTTCACGGACGCCGACCTGCTGCGGGTGGCGCTCTGCCGTGTCCACGAGGAGCGGGCCGAGCACTTCGTGCTGATGCAGGAGAAGGTCTGGAACCCGGCGATGGCCGGCTCGCCCGGCATGGTGCGCGGGCTGTTCGGCGAGGCACCCGGGCACGAGTTCCTGGTGTTGTCGATGTGGCGGTCGGACGCCGAACACGGCAAGTACCGCACCGAGCGCGTGGAGCGGCTCGCTCTGAGGGCCCAGACGGAGGCGGACGTGGCGGCGCTCACCGGCGACATCGTGGGCATGGAGTCGAGCTGGACCGTCTGACTCGGGGATGCCCGGACGGTCTGAACGCGGCAATCGGCCGGTCCGAATCAGAACGGTCTGGACGGATTGGTTCCATCGGGCAGGGGGCGACCTGTGTGACCTGTGGTGCAGGATCTGTGTGACCTACGCTGTATGGGGGCGGTACAAGTGCTCCACGAGCCCTCACGCGATCTAGGGTCTTGGCATGGCACGACCACGGCGCATCGTCCTTGTCCGGCACGGCGAGTCAACGGGCAATGTTGATGACTCCGTGTACGAGCGCGAACCCGACCACGCCCTGGCGCTGACCGAACGGGGCCGGCGGCAGGCGGAGACGACGGGCGAGCAGGTGCGCGAACTGTTCGGCGGCGAGCGCGTCAGCGTGTACGTCTCCCCGTATCGCCGTACGCACGAGACCCTGCGCGCCTTCTGCCTCGACCCGGAGCTCATACGCGTACGCGAGGAGCCCCGGCTGCGCGAGCAGGACTGGGGAAACTGGCAGGACCGGGACGAGGTCCGGCTCCAGAAGGCATACCGGGACGCGTACGGCCACTTCTTCTACCGATTCGCCCAGGGGGAGTCCGGCGCCGATGTCTACGACCGGGTCGGCGGCTTCCTGGAGAGCCTGTTCCGCAGTTTCGAGGACCCCGACCATCCGCCGAACGTCCTCATCGTGACCCACGGTCTGGCCATGCGACTGTTCTGCATGCGGTGGTTCCACTGGACGGTCGCGGAGTTCGAGTCGCTGTCGAACCCGGGGAACGGCGAGGTGCGGATGCTCGTTCTGGGAGACGACGGCAAATACACCCTTGACCGGCCGTTCGACCGCTGGCGAGATCCCGAACCCTACGGGATCACCGGATAGAGTGGCAGGGCGATGACCACCGATTCCTCCCCCGACGGGCGCTTGGACCGCGCCCTGGCCAGCCTGCGTGGACTGGCCGTGGGGGACGCCCTGGGCTCGCAGTACTTCGTGCCGGTGAACTACCCGCTGCTGAAGCGTCGCGAGGTGCCGGCCGGGCCGTGGCAGTGGACCGACGACACGGAGATGGCTGGTTCCGTCGTCGCCGTCCTGGCCGCCCACCACCGCATCGATCAGGACGCCCTGGCCCTTTCCTTCGCCGAGCACCACGACTTCGACCGGGGCTACGGGCCCGCGGTCAACCGCCTGCTGCGGCTCGTCCGGGAGGGCGGCGACTGGCGCGAACTCGCCGCCGCGCTCTTCAACGGACAGGGGTCCTGGGGGAACGGCGCCGCGATGCGGATCGCCCCGCTGGGCGCCTGGTACGCGGACGACCCGGAGCAGGCGACCCACCAGGCGGAGATCTCGGCCTACACCACTCACCAGCACCGTGAGGCCGTTGTCGGCGCCATGGCCGTCGCCGCGGCCGCCTCGTTCGCTGCCGCCCCCGGTGGGCCGCCCAGCGCCGAGGCCCTCATCGACGGTGTCATCGACCTGGTGCCGAAGAGCGCGGTGGGCGCGGGGCTGCGCCGGGCCCGGGACATGCTCGACTACGGCGACCCGGCCACGGTCGCGGCGGTACTGGGGTGCGGGCGGCGGACGACCGCCCATGACACCGTGCCCTTCGCCCTCTGGTCGGCCGCGAGAAGCCTCGGTGACTACGAGCAGGCGTTCTGGACGACCGCCCAGGTCGGCGGGGACGTCGACACCACGTGCGCCATCGTCGGCGGCGTGATCGCCTCGAGCAAGGCGGGGACGCCGCCCGCCGAGTGGGCGAGGCGGACGGAGCCGTTCCCGGACTGGGTGCCGGCGTCCGCATAGCGGGTCGGAACTCTCCGTATGCGCATCGGGAACTCTCCGTGACTATCTGCTCGTTGTCGTGACAGCCGCGTCGTGACAGCCGCGTCGTGACAGCCGCTGTGCGAGCTGTCCGGGCGCGCTTCGGAGGTACGTGCGGGAGTGCGAAGGGGGGATCATGGAGGTCTTGCTCGCTGTTCTGGTCCATTGCTGGGGTGCTTTCGCACGCCGGGCGGGAGGGCGCGTGCGGTTGGCCGGAGCGCTGCCCTCACCAACAGTCCCCCGGACAGGGTCCGGCCACCCGCGGCCGGTCGCGAACCGGCCCGACAGTCGCCGCCAGGCATGCGCCACGCCCGTCGGTGAGCCGCCGAAGCCGGCTCGCGGTGCTGTTCTGTCAGCCGAGCCCGGGCCCGGCCGAGCCGGCGAGTGCCTCCAGGTCACTCTTGCGGACCCGGATCACCAACCAGGCCGTGGCCAGGGCGAGGGCGGCCATCGCCGCGGCCGGGATGAAGGCCGTGGAAATGCCTTGGGCCAGCACCTCGTGCCCCCACGGCGCGGGCAGTTGATGCGTACGGGCGAACTCCGCCTTCTGCTCTGCGGAGCCCTCGGCCATGAACTGCGGGAGCTGCTTCTCCGCCTCGTCCCTGGTCGCCGTGCCGAAGACCGTCGTCAGGATGGACAGGCCCAGCGATCCGCCCACCTGCTGAGTCGTGTTGAGCAGCCCGGACGCGGCGCCCGCCTCGTGCTGGGCGACACCGGAGACGGCGGTGAGGGTCAGCGTCACGAAGTTCAGCCCCATACCGAAGCCGAACACCAGCATCGGACCGAGGACCCCGCCGACGTACGAGCTGTCGGAGCTGATGAGCGCCTGCCAGGCCAGCCCGATCATCGCGAGCGCCGAGCCCGCGAGCATGAACGGCTTGGGGCCCAGCACCGGAAGGAACCGCTGGGACAGACCCGCGCCGAGCGCGATCACGACCGTCACGGGCAGGAAGGCGAGCCCCGCCTGGATCGGGCTGTACCCGAGCACGTTCTGCACGAACAGCACGATGTAGAAGAACATGCCGAACATCGCCGCCGCCAGGCTCAGCATGATCACGTACGTGCCCGAGCGGTTGCGGTCGGCGAACATCCGCAGCGGGGTGATCGGTTCCTTGGCCCGGGACTCGATGATCCCGAAGGCCAGCAGCAGGACCACCGCGGCGCCGAAGGATCCGATGGTGAGGCTGTCCCGCCATCCCTCGTCCGCCGCCCGGATGAAGCCGTAGACGAGCAGTGCCATGCCCGCGGTGGAAGTCACCGCACCCGCGATGTCGAACCGGCCGGTGTGCCGTTCGGACTCGCTGATGTAGAGCGGTGTGAGCACGGCGATCAGCACGCCGATCGGCACGTTCACGAAGAGCACCCAGCGCCAGTCGAGCCACTCGGTGAGCATGCCGCCCGCGAGCAGGCCTATGGCGCCACCGCCCGCGGACACCGCGGCGAAGACTCCGAAGGCCCGGTTGCGCTCCGGGCCCTCGGGGAACGTGGTGGTGATGAGTGCCAGCGAAGTGGGCGACGCGATGGCGCCCCCCACGCCCTGCAGGACCCGCGCGGCCAGCAACTGCCAGGGCTCCTGGGCGAGCCCGCCGAGCAGCGAGGCGAGGGTGAACAGCAGGATGCCGGTCATGAAGACCCGGCGGCGGCCGAGGATGTCACCGGCGCGGCCGCCGAGGAGCAGCAGTCCGCCGAAGGTGAGTGTGTAGGAGCTGACGACCCAGGTGAGGTCGGTGGTGCTGAACTTGAGCGCGTCTTGAATGTGCGGGAGCGCGATGTTCACAATCGTCGAGTCGAGTACCACCATGAGTTGGCAGGCCGCGATGACGGCGAGCGCGACGCCGGGATGGCCCTCCCGGCGTGCCGCACCTGGCCTCTGGTCCTGGAGCAATGGAGAGGTTGTCACTATGGGTCCCCCACGAGTGCGTTAGTGAACGCTCGCGTTCACTGTCGCGTCAAAGGTAGAGAGTCCCCGACAGTGAACGCAAGCGTTCACTTGGGGCGTCGCGGTTCGGCATGTCCCCCTTTGCTGCCGGCCGGTACGCCACCCGTCCCCGGAATCCCCGCTTCTCTGTTCGTTGGAGAGAGTCAGATGGTTACCCCGAGCTGGGGGGATGCCCCCGCTCAGACAGCCGCCCGCCGCCGCGGCGCTGTGCTCGAACGCGCGATCCTCGACGCCGCGCTGGATCAACTCAGCACCGTCGGCTGGAACGGCCTGACGATGGAAGGCGTCGCCGCCGGCGCCCAGACCGGAAAGGCCGCGGTCTACCGGCGTTGGCCGTCCAAGGAGGACCTTGTCGCGGACGCCCTGCGTGCCGGCCTGCCGCACTTCGACGCGGCACCGGACGAGGGGGGCGTGCGCGAGGACCTCCTGGTGCTGTGTCTGCGAGCGCGGGACGCGATGTTCTCCCGTCCCGGTTTCGCGCTTCGCTCGGTGATTCACGAATGCGACACGACGCAGGCTGAGCGCTTTCACGCCGTGATCTTCGAGGGGGTCGTGGAGCCCACCATCAAGATGCTTCGGGAGGTCATCGAGCGAGGAATCCGGCGAGATGAGGTGCGTTCCGACGCTGCGAACGGATACGTCTTCGATGCCATCCCGGCGATGATGATGTACCGCTCCAAGATGTGCGGCTGCGAATGGAAGGATCATGAAGTCGAGGAGATGATCGACCAGTTGATGGTTCCGCTACTGCGGCGGAGTGGCGCCTGACAGGGGTCCGCGACGAGCGGGACGCCGCCGGGGTGGGCCAGGGTGTCGTGCGCGCTTCCGGGCGGCGTAATCTAGGGGCGCCATGCCGTACGAACCACCTACTCACACCGTCGAGCGCTCCCTTCGAGCCACGACCGGAGCGAAGATCGTTGCAGGTGTCGACGAGGTGGGGCGCGGTGCGTGGGCCGGTCCTGTCACCGTCTGCGCTGCGATCACCGGACTGCGCCGGCCGCCCGAGGGCCTCACGGACTCGAAGCTGCTCACCATCAAAAGGCGCACCGAACTCGCCGAGGCGCTGCGGAAGTGGGTGACGTCCTACGCCCTCGGTCATGCCTCCCCGGAGGAGATAGACGACTTGGGGATGACGGCCGCACTGCGGCTCGCGGCGGGGCGTGCCCTGGATGCCCTGCCGGTCCGTCCGGACGCGGTCATCCTCGACGGCAAGCACGACTATCTCGGTGCGCCCTGGCGGGTCCGTACGGTGATCAAGGGCGACCAGTCCTGCGTGGCGGTGGCCGCGGCGTCGGTGATCGCCAAGGTTCAGCGCGACAAAATGATGGCCGAACTGGGTATCGACCATGCAGACTTCTGTTTTGCGGACAACGCCGGGTATCCATCACCCGTGCACAAGGCCGCACTGGCGGAGCGGGGCCCCACCCCCTACCACCGGTTGTCGTGGGCGTATCTTGATGCGCTGCCCCAGTGGCGGCACCTCAAGAAGGCCCGCAGCTGGGCGGACGGAAAGGTTCCGGAAATCGAGGGTCAGCTCGGCTTCGATTTCTGACGGTTTCGTTCGCACGTACGCGCCACCCGCCGACGCGGGCCGTACCAGCGTTTGATAAATATCAACTCATGCCTCTCATTCCCGAGGAGCCTCAGATTCACGAGAGTGCCCAGGGTCCCCGCGCCACGCCGGCCAACGGCCGCACCGCGCCGACCCCTCGTCCCGTACCCGGCCCCCGTCCCGCGGCTCCGTCGCGTCCCGGTCGTCCCGGCCCTCTTAGGCCCGCGCCGCCGGTGCAACGTACGCCGCGTGACGCGGCCGCCAAGCCCGGTCCGTCCGGTGCCGCCGCCGGTGCCGCCGCTCCGGCCGCCCCGCAGATCCAACTGGTCCCGGCTTCCGCCCAAGGCGCGCTCGACGCCGCCGAGGAGGCCGTGGACCTGCTCCTGGACTCCGGTCGCGCCCCCGGTGACGTCCTGGTGATCACGACCGGCGAACAGCACCCGTGGGCCGCCCACGAGCTGTCCTTCGGTGAAACTTCCTACTGGGCCCAGCACGACGCCCGTGACGACGTCTTCTACGCGGACGTCACCGTCGCGGCCCGCGCCGTGTCGCGTCCGGTGGTCGTCGTCGCCGTCAACGGCGGTCCCGAGGCCGCAGCCGCGAGCGCCCTGTCCCTGGCCCACTCCCGGGCCGACACCCTGCTGATCGTCTGCGGTGACCCGCAGCAGATCAACTCGGTGCTGGGCGCGGGCGTCTGAGCCGCTGCCGTAGCGTCCGGTCGGGCGCTGGGGGGTGACCTCAGGCGCCGCTACGGCGGCTCCGCAGGGTGGGCGGTTCGGCATGCCCGGAGGCTGGACGCCGTGGCTGCGTACGGACCGCACCCGGTTGGCGAGCGCGTTCTGCGGCTGTACGCAGGCCGACACACGGGCCTGAACGCTGTGCGATGCACGGCACCGGACTCGTGCGAAGCGTCTGGCCAGGGCCTCAGCGGGCCGCCGCTGCCCGGCGCAGTACCTCGGAGGCGGCGCCACCGGTGCGCGGCAGCGGCGGCGGTGCCTCGGACGTGGCGAACGGCTCCGGCGCCGAGGCCGAGTGAGGGCGGCGTCCGCCGCGGCCCTCACCGAGGACCTGCCAGCCGTCACGTGTCAGGGTGATGTACGCCCCGCAGCGCAGCCCGTGCAGGGTGCAGGCATCGCGCAGCCCCCACATCCACGCGCCGTCCTCCTCCGTCCAACGCGCGTCGCCCTCACGGCAGTAGAGCAGCACCGCGGTGCGCACCGGCGTGCGGCGCCGCAGATCGTGCGGGATGACCCGGCGCAGCTGCGAGAGCAGCACGTTGCGGAACATCCAGCCGTCGGCCGGGGCCGGGCGGCGGACGAACGAGGCGCTTGCCCGCAGCCGCTCCTCCGGATCGAGCACGGCGACGACAGCGGTCGCCGGCTGCGGGTGGTGCCGGGCATGCAGTCCGCTGACGACCTCACGGGGGTCGCGCAGCAGCGGGATCCCGGCGGCGGCCCATTCCGCGGGTTCGAGCAAGCGGTTGGCGGAAGCGGCGGACGTCGACGCCGCTGCCGAGGCCGGAGCGAATCCGAAGGTCACGGTCCTCCCTTCGGCTACGCGCCCACACTGCGGGCGGGGTCGGATTCCTGGGAGCGCGCACCGCAGCGAAGCCCTACCGGATCGGCGGGCGCGCCGTGTGGGAGCGGACCTCAATTCTTCCTGTCGAACTTGAATGCGGCAACGAGCAATTGAGGCAGCCGACCGTTATCAGATGATGCGCGGCTAATATCCCCGCCCTGTGCGCCGAGGAGTTGCCCATGGGGCGTTCGAGCACGACACGTTCGTACGTCACGGGGCTGCGCGGCGTCCAGACGTATGCGCAAAGCGGTCAGGTGACGGGTGCTCTGCCCCCGCGACGGACACCTGGTGCCCGGGGCGTCGGCGATGCACGCGTGCGTGGCAGAGGTGGCGGTCTCCGGCTCCGGGGAGGCCGTCAGCCCTGCACGGCCAGCACGAGCGGCAACACCCCCTGCGCACCGGAGCGTCGGAGCATGCGGGCCGCGACCGCGAGGGTCCAGCCGGTTTCCGTGTAGTCGTCCACGAGGAGGACCGGGCCCTGGGCCTCGGCGAGGGCGGACGCGAGGGCGGACGGCACGGTCAGAGCGCCGTCGAGTGCCTTCAGCCGCTGGGCGCTGTTGCTCCGGGAACCCGGGTACGCGTCGCCGGTGAATTCGACGGTGCCCAGCAGCGGCAGCCGGCCGACCTCCGCGATACGCGCTCCCAGGGAGTGGACCAACCGGGGCCGGGTGTGGGAGGCGACGGTGACGACGCCAACCGGGCGTGGCTGGGCGTCCGACGTGCCCGAAGCCCAGCCGCCGGGACCCTTGGCCCAGTCGGCCAGCACACCCACCACGGCCTTCGCCACGTCGTCAGGCACGGGCTCGTCGGGGGCCTGGGGCGCCAGCATGGGTCGCAGCCGGTTGCCCCAGCCGATGTCCGACATGCGCCCCAAGGCGCGTCCCGGCGCGGCCTGTTCGCCCGCCGGGATACGTCCCTTGAGGTCCACTCCGATCGCCGGCAGCCCCGTGGGCCACATGCGGCGGGGCTCCACCTCGACACCCGCCCGGCCCAGGTCCACCCGCGCGGCGTCCAGCGCCTCCTCGGACGTGTCGGCGACAAAGCGCGGGCCCGCGCAGTTGTCGCAGCGACCGCACGGCTTGGCGCCCTCGTCGTCCAGCTGGCGCTGCAGGAACTCCATGCGGCAGTCCGTCGCCGACGCGTACGCGCGCATGGCCTGCTGCTCGGCCTCGCGCTGACGCGCCACCCACGTGTACCGCTCGGCGTCGTACGTCCACGGCTGCCCGGTCGCGATCCAGCCGCCCTTGACCCGCCTGACCGCCCCGTCCACGTCCAGGACCTTGAGCATGGTCTCCAGACGGGAGCGGCGCAGTTCCACCAGAGGCTCCAGGGCGGGCAGCGACAAGGGTTTCTCCGCGTGTGCGAGGAGATCGAGCGTGCGGCGCACCAGGTCTTCCGAGGGAAAGGCGAGCGACGCGAAGTACTTCCAGATCGCCTCGTCCTCCTTCCCCGGAAGCAGGAGCACCTCGGCGTGCTCCACACCGCGTCCCGCGCGGCCGACCTGCTGGTAGTAGGCGATGGGGGAGGAGGGCGAGCCGAGGTGCACCACGAAGCCCAGATCGGGCTTGTCGAAGCCCATCCCGAGCGCGGAGGTGGCGACCAGCGCCTTCACCTTGTTGGCGAGCAGATCCTCCTCGGCCTGCTGACGATCGGCGTTCTCCGTCTTGCCCGTGTACGGGGCGACCGTGTGCCCGCGCTGCCGGAGGAAGGCGGTGACCTCCTCGGCGGCGGCCACGGTGAGTGTGTAGATGATCCCGGAACCCGGCAGTTCGTCGAGGTGCTCGGCGAGCCAGGCCATTCGGTGCGCGGCGTCCGACAGCCGCAGCACGCTCAGACTCAGGCTGTCGCGGTCCAGCGGGCCCCGCAGGACCAGGGCGTCCGAGCTGCCGCCGGTGCCGAGCTGCTCCGCGACGTCGGCCGTCACGCGCGCGTTGGCGGTGGCGGTGGTGGCGAGCACCGGCACACCGGGCGGCAGGTCGGCGAGCATGGTGCGCAGCCGACGGTAGTCCGGCCGGAAGTCATGGCCCCAGTCGGAGATGCAATGGGCCTCGTCCACCACCAGCAGCCCCGTGGCGGCCGCGAGCCGGGGCAGCACCTGGTCCCGAAAGTCCGGGTTGTTGAGCCGCTCGGGACTCACCAGCAGAACGTCCACCTCACCCGAGGCGATCTCGTCCTGAACGGCCTCCCACTCCTCGGTGTTGGAGGAGTTGATGGTCCGCGCGTGGATGCCGGCCCGGGCCGCCGCCTCGACCTGGTTCCGCATGAGAGCCAGCAGCGGGGACACGATCACGGTCGGACCGCTGCCCTGCGCCCGCAGCAGCGAGGTCGCCACGAAGTAGACCGCGGACTTGCCCCAGCCCGTGCGCTGGACGACCAGGGCACGGCGTTTGTCGGCGACCAGTGCTTCGATCGCCCGCCACTGGTCCTCGCGCAGCCGGGCCGCTCCCGAGACGTCCCCGACGAGACGGGCGAGGACCGTGTCGGCCGCCGCCCGGAGATCCGCGTTGCTCGTGTGCTCCATGCCTTCCATGAAACAGGACGGCAGTGACAGTGGGGGCGGCGTGTCGGGAGCCGCGGGCGCCGTACCGGTCCTCGTGACGTGTCCCTGATCGAAGTTATCCACAGGACAAAGCGGAGATTCAGATTCCGCGAGATCGTCTTCCGCATGACGAACCACAGCGAAACTGGATCCCCTGAAAACGGCGACATCACCGGGTCCGAGGCACAGGGCGGGCACCAGGGCGGTGGGCAGGAGAAGCGGGATGCGAATGCGGGCGCCACGGCCGGACCGCACGCCCCGAGCCCCCCGCACGACAGCCACGGCGGCGAGCATCAGGTCACCCTGCGCACCCCGGCCGAACTGGCCGACGCCCTGCCGTATCTGCTCGGATACCGCCCCGAGGACAGCATCGTCCTGGTCGCCCTGCACGACAGGGACGGGCGAGGACGGTTCGGCGGCCGGGCCCGGCTCGGTATCCCCGCGAACGCGGACGACTGGCCCTCCGCAGCCGGGCAGCTGGCCCACGGCCTGGTGACGGGCAGCGAGCGCCGGGGGGCCGGCCCGAGCGATGGTCGCCTTCCTGTGCCAGGAACCGGAGAAGGGCGAGACCGGGCCGCAGGTGATGGAGCGGCTGCGGCCTCTGGCCCAGAGGCTGCGTCGTCGAGTGCGGTGCCTGGACGTGGCGGTGGTCGAGGCGCTGTGCATCTCGGACGGGCGCTTCTGGTCGTACTGCTGTGACCGATGCCGCGTGCTGCCCGCCCGAGGGGCCCCCATGGGCCTGCCCGGCACGTCCGTGCTGGCCGCCGCGGCCACGTACGCCGGGGTCCAGGTGCGCGGCACGCTGCGCGAGCTGCGGGCCAGGCTGCTGCCCTGGGAGAACGCTGCCGCCCTCGAGCAGGAGGCCGCCCTGGACACCGCCAGCATGGCTCTGGTCCCGAGGATCCTGGACGACGCGGGTCGCGTCGCCGTGGCCGAGCGAGACGCTCGAACTGGCGGGGAGGATCATCGACCGCTTCGCCGAGGCGCCGCCCGTGTCCGGCATGCTCCTGGCGGATCTCCGCGACGACGAACTTCTCGGGCACGACGAAGCTGCCCGGCTGATCCTCGGCCTCCAGGACCGCGCGACCCGTGACCGCGCGGCCGAGTGGATGGAGGGCGACGAGGCCGCACGCGCCCTTCGTCTCTGGCGGGCGCTGGCCCGTCGTTGCGTCGGACCCTACGGCGAACATGCCGCTGCGCCGCTCACTCTCGCCGGCTGGGTCGCATGGTCCACCGGAGACGAGCTGGAGGCCCGGGAAGCCCTCGCCATGGCCCTCGGCGCGGATCCCGACTACCTCTTCGCCCGTCTCCTGCACCAGGCCTGCAATGAAGGCCTCGACCCGGAGTCGATCCGCAGCTGCCTGCGAGCGGAGCGCGAAGGCAGGGGGCGCGAGACGGCCGACGGCTCGGAAGTGTCGGGAGCGTGGGTGGCCGGCCCGGAAACACGGGCGGACGGGCCCGCAGCCCAGGCCGACGGCTCCGTGGCTCCTGCGGACGCTGACGGGGCAGTCGGGCGAGAGACGGCGGCGCCACAGCCCGACTCCGAACCCACACTCACAGCGGTGCCCTCACGCCGTCGACGCCGCCCCCGTTCCGCCGGCGCTGCGGGAACGGCTCCTGGCCGCACCCGTGCGGGCGACCGTGAGTCGAGCATGCGGACTCCGCTCGGGCGTAAGCCGGCAGGCAGTACGCGCCCCGGCCGTGCGACGACGGGTCCTGCGCGGGCCGGAAGTGTGAGCACGGGTGGTGCGCCTGCGCGCACCTCACGGAAGGCGGTCATGCCCTGCCGGGACCTGGAGCAGGAAGGCGTGCAGTCCGGCCACAGCACGGAGGGGGAGGAGTGACGCTTCGCCGGATGGCCTCGACGCGCAAGGGGCCGGGCCCCGGGCGTGACTCGGAGGACGTCCACGCCGTTCACCTGAGTGGCGGAACGCCTGGACGGGCCGTGACGTCGCACTGCTCCTGCTCCGTCGGAGCCCTCCGGCACCGGCGCCTAACCCGATCGAGGCGCACAGAGCGCAGAGGAAGCCTTCCCATGCATCAGCCGACTCCGCCCTCCTCCTCCGGCGACCGCCGCTCTTCAGACGACCCCGTGCCGGACCTCGGCCTGCCCGGGGCAGGCGCTTCGCGGTCGGGGAACCAGGACATCCCCCGAGACCGGCGGCCCGTGTCGACGGTTACGGGCCCCGGTTCCCTGGAGGTGCCTCACACGCCTCGGCGCCCACCGGCCCGGACTCCCGCTCCCCCTCGCCGCCGGGCCCGGGCCGTTCGTCTCCCCGCTGGGCGGGCCAGAGCCGTCGCTCCGGTTCCACGCCGGGGTACGGCTCCCCCTCGCCGTCCTCGGCTCAGGGCGGGGCGGCGGTGCCCACGGGGCACGTGTCCCCGCCCCCTCCCCGGGGCGCAACGATCCCCGGACTGCGCTGGTCCGCCGACCTGCCACCCGCCCACACCGTGATGATCTGTGTCGCCCTTCCCGGCCTGGCCATCTCGACGGAGGACGGGCAGATGACCGGCCGGGGACTGGAGGGGTTCTACCGCGGCGGCCGGCGCGTGCTCTCCAGGTGCGAGATCCGCGTGGCCGGACGGGAGCCCCTCGCGGTGCAGGCCCGCATGGCCGCGGCCGACCGCGCCAGGTTCGTGGGCACGCTCCGTACGTCCCCGCAGACCGGCCCGGACCCGGACGTGGTCGTGGAACGCAACCGTTTCGCGGACGGCACGGAGCGGATCACCCTGCACAGCGCCGCTCCCCGCCCGTTGCGTGTGCCGGTCGAGGTGGTGCTGGGCACGGACCTGGCCGACCTCGGTTCGATCGCCTCGGGCACCGCGGGACCCGAACTCCCCGCCAGTGTTCACGGCTCCGGCCTGCGCTGGTCCTGCCCCACCGGCAACGCGTCCGTCGCAGCCGAACCGCCTCCCTCGGATGCCCTGGCCTCGGCCGGGCTGCTGCGGTGGGAGCTCGACCTACCGCCGGGCGCCAGCACAAGCGTGGAACTGCGGGTGCGGCCGGACGGTGCGGGGCCTCTCCGAGCCGCGGGCCGCGTGGCGACCAGCCCCCTCGCTGCCGCGCGTGCGGAGGGCGACGACCCCAGCGGCCCCGCCCTCCTGCGTACGAGCATCGAGGATCTCCAGGCCCTCTTACTGCGTGACTCCGCGAACCCCGCCGACACCCACCTCGCGGCCGGGGCGCCCTGGCGCTGCGGTCTGGCCCCTGCCGACGCGCTCGTCGCCGCCCGGATGGCCCTGCCGCTCGGTACGGGCCTGGCCGCGGGGACGCTGCGGATTCTCGCCCGGACCCAACTCACGGGCTCGGGACCGCAGTCCGGGATGATCCCCGGCCCGAGACGCGACGCCGGGCCGTATCTTCCGCCGCAGTGCACCGGGACGGAGGCCACGCTGCTCTTTCCCGTACTGCTCGCCGAGGCCCGTCGCTGGGGGCTCGGCGAGCAGGAGACACAGGAACTGCTGCCCGCTGCCGAGCGCTGCCTGACCTGGCTGCGGACCACCGTGGGCGACGACGTGTACCTGCGCGACCCGCACCCTGGCGGACCTGTCCGCTGCGAGACACAGGCCCACGCCCACCGTGCCGCACTGCTCGGTGCCGATCTGCTCGGCGCCTGCGGCCGCGCCGGCGGAGCGGCACTCCAGCAGTGGGCGCAGGCCTTACGGTCCCAGTTCCGGGGGGACTTCTGGCTCGACGACCGCGGGGGCGGCCGGCCCGCGGCAGCCCGTGCCCCGGACGGCAGGCCCGTGCCTCACCTGGGTGCGGCCGCCGTCCACCTCCTCGACACCGGCCTGCTGGGCGGAGGCGCGGTGGCACCCGGTCTGCTCGACAAGGTCCAGACCGAGAAGCTCGCCCGGCTGCTCGGCAGCCCTGTCATGGACTCGGGCTGGGGCCTGCGCGGACTGGGCGCGAAGGAACCGGGATTCAATCCGTTCGGCCACCGCGCCGGTGCCGTACGGATCCAGGAGACGGCAATCGCCGTCGCAGGTCTGGCCGCCGCAGGCTACGAGAAGGAGGCGAGCTCGCTGCTGCGCGGCGTACTCGAGGCCGCCGAGACCTTCGCCCATCGCCTGCCCGAGATGTACTCGGGGGAACAGCGCACCGAGGGGAGCGCTCCCCTCCCGCACCCGGCGGCCTGCCGCCCCGCGGCCACTGCGGCGGCCGCCGGAGTCCTGCTGCTCACCACGCTCGCCGGCATCCGCCCCGATGCCCCGGCCAGGACGGTCACCCTGCGCCCTGTGCGCAGCGCACCCCTGGGCGAGATCGGCTTTACCGGACTGCGCGTAGCGGGCGCCCAGTTCTCCGTGCGGGTCAGCTCGGCTCGGCCTCGCCATGGTCGAGGAGGCCGCCGACGGACTGCAGCTGGGGACTTGACGTGCTGCGACATATCACCGCCGGACCACCGGGAATCGACAGTGGAACCCCTGCAAGACCTAAGTGGATCAGTAAGGGAAGCGACTGGCGAAGGGAGTGTTTATCGTCAGGCAGACGACTATGATCGCCGCATGCCCTACGACCCGTCAGCCTTTCCGCCCTTCGCCGTCACCGTGGACCTGGTCGTGCTGACCGTGCGTCGCCATGCCCTGTGCGCGCTGGCGGTACGCAGGGGCGAACCGCCGTTCCAGGGGCGTTGGGCGCTCCCCGGCGGCTTCGTACGGGCCGACGAGGACCTGGCACAGGCTGCGGCACGCGAGCTGGCCGAGGAGACGGGGCTGCGCGTCCATGACCCGTCCGTCCCCGCCCAGGACAACGGCGCACATCTGGAGCAGCTCGCCACCTACGGCGACCCCAAGCGGGACCCCAGAATGCGGGTCGTCAGTGTCGCTCACCTCGCCCTCGCTCCCGACCTGCCCGCGCCCAGGGCGGGCGGCGACGCCAGCAACGCGCGCTGGGCTCCGGTCGAGGAACTGCTGCAGCAGGGCGGTTACGGGCGTGACACCGAGCCGGTCGCGCCGCTCGCCTTCGACCACGCGCAGATTCTGGCGGACGGAGTGGAGCGAGCCCGCTCCAAGATCGAGTACTCGTCGCTGGCCACAGCCTTCTGCCCGCCCGAATTCACGGTCGGAGAACTGCGCCGTGTCTATGAGGCGGTGTGGGGCGTGGCGCTCGACCCGCGCAACTTCCATCGCAAGGTCACGGGCACACCGGGCTTCCTGGTCCCCACGGGTGGGACGACCACCCGCCAGGGCGGCCGCCCGGCACAGCTCTTCCGAGCAGGCGGCGCGACTCTGCTCAACCCTCCGATGCTGCGCCCCGAGGTGTGACGCCGGGCCTGAACGCGACCCGCCCGCAGCCCGGACAAGGGTGATTGCTGTACCCCAGGCGGCCTCGCGGTGCCCGAAAAAACGGACATAGCGCGCTATCTTGCTGCAAGTGATCCAGGCCTTCGGACTGACCAGCAACCCTCGCAAAGAGGTTCCGCCCGCGGCCGACGATGTCTCCTTCGAGGCGCGAGCGGGCCGTGTCACTGCGCTGCTCGGAGTGCCGGGTGCCGGCAAGACGACAGTCCTCAGACTCATGCTCGAACTCCAACAGGGTCGTGGAATCACCTACTTCCGGGGCCGCCCCCTGCATCGCATCGCCCATCCCTCACGCGAGGTCGGGGTGCTGCTGGGCGACGTGCCTGGGCACCCGGCCCGCACCGTCCGTGGCCATCTGCGCATGCTGTGTGCCGCTGCGGGCGTTCCGGTCCGGCGTGCCGACGAAGTCCTCGAGGCGGTCGGGCTCGTGAGCCTGCGCGACGAACGCCTCGGCGCCCTCTCGCGCGGCATGGACCGCCGCCTCGGCCTGGCCTGCGTTCTTCTGGCCGACCCGCACACCCTCGTCCTCGACGAGCCGGCCGACGGGCTCTCCGTCCGCGAGAGCAACTGGCTGCACGGCATGCTTCGCGCACACGCCGGCCACGGCGGCACGGTCCTGTTCACCACGGCCGACCCCAAGGAGGCCGCGCGCACCGCCGACCGCGTCGTCACACTGGAGCAGGGCAGACTCGTGGCCGACCAGGAGGTCGCGGAGTTCTCGCGCACCCGCCTGCGTCCCCGTGTGGCCGTACGCAGCCCGCACGCGGCCCGTCTGGCGGCTCTCCTGGCCAAGCAGGCCCGCACCGCGCAGCGCTCGGTCGAAGTCGTACGAGAGGGCGGCAACCGCCTCTCCGTGTACGGCAGTACCTGCGCGGACATCGGGGAGACCGCGTTCCGCCACGGCATCGTCGTCCACCAACTCGCCGACGAGATCGGAGACATGGGGCCCGGAGCGGGCGCCGCCCAGGCAGGGACGCCGCACAGCGGCCGTGACGCGGGCCTGGCCGGATCGGGGCAACCGGCACACGGGCGGCCACGGGCCGGCGCGGCGGGAACGTCCGCCGGCAAGCCGGATCACGACAGCGCCGAGCCGGAGGGGGCCTCTGCCGAGCCGGGGCACGTCACCAACGCGCCCCGGTCAACCGCGGCACCCCGTGCCGGTGATCCGGACCCCTCCCTCGAAGCGTCGAAACCGAGCCCAGCGGACCTCGTGGCCACCACCGCTGCGCAGCGACCCACGGTCGGGCCGTGTCCTGAGGCTGACTCGCCGGCATCAGTCGCCGACGAGTCGGTGCCCGGCTCCGGTGACGCGCAGTCCGCAACCGAGCCGCAGCAGCGCCCGGACGTCCCCGCGTCCGGCCACCCGGACGGCGCCGTCGCCCCTCCTCGGGGGGCGACGACCGCGCTCTCCCCACGCCGTGCGCCGCACCCCACCGGAGCCCGCACGGCTCGTACTCTCGACGCGCTGCCCCCTCTGCCGCCTGCCATCTCCGTCCGCCCCGCGCCCAGCCCTCTCCGCCCCCTTCGCTACGAGATCCGCCGTGCCGCCGGGATCGGCACCGGCTTCCTCACCGGAGCCGTTGTGCTCCTCGTGTCCGCCGTGACCGCCGTCGTGCTCGCCCGTATCGGGCACACCCCACAGCCGCGCCTGCTGGCCGCGTGGCCACGGGAGCTGCCCCTGCCGCCCGCGGCGCTCGGTGCGGGACTGCTCGGTGCGCTGGCATTCGGCGACGAGTTCCGCCACCCCGCCCTGGCCGCGGACCGTGGCACCGTGCCCCGCCGGCTGGGGCTGCTGGTCGCCAAGCTGCTCGTCGCCTCGGCCACCGCGCTGGTGCTGGCCGTCCTCACCGTCGGCTGCGACGCCGAGGTGCTCTACCTCGTCTACGGACGGGAGCTCGCACAGGTTCCCGCCGACTGGCTCCCGCTGAGTGCGAGTTGGATCGGGCTCGTCATCGGCTGCGCCTGGGCAGGCGTACTGGCCGCAGGTGTCTTCCGGTCCACGACGGCCGGGCTCGCCGCGGTGGCCGCCGTACCCCTCCTCGTCGTACCCCTCGTGCACAAGGCCTTGGACGGACCGTCCGTGCGCACCGCGGCCGGACTCCCCGTGCGGCTGCGGGAGGTCCTCCTGCCGCGGTGGCCTTTCGGGGGAGAGCGCTACCTGGAAGCCGCGCTCGCGAGTGGTCTCCCAACCTGTCGGCGGCGCACTGACGTTGTCGCTGACCGCTCTGCTCTGCGCGTACCTGCTCACGACCCTGCGGAGCAGGGTCCGGTGACGACTGTCCGTGACCCTTCGGTCCAGCCATGCGCACAACTCCCCGCAGAAAGCCCATTTCTTTCCGATAAGGCGTCAATTGCGACGGGGTGAGCGATCACCCTTTCGTGTGCTTTTCACCAAAGACCTCAAGGGAGTTGGAGACGGCGCCGACAAAGGATGCGTGAGTACCCTTGCGCACACCATGATGACCGCCGCCCGCTCCGCCGACTCCGGCCTCGCGAGCCCGGGCGAACTCGACCGCTACCCCTACGCCGAGGCGCCCGCCGTCGACCGCGTCGGGGTCTCTGCCTGGGACGGCGCGGACCCCGAGCTGGGCCGTATGGGCCGACGCGCCGCGGGCAGCCGCGGACGCGGGCTGCACGGCCAACTCGTCCAGCAGCTGGGTCAGATGATCGTCTCCGGCGACCTGGGCGCCGACCGCCCGCTGGTGCCCGAAGAGATCGGCCAGCGCTTCGAGGTCTCCCGCACCGTCGTCCGCGAGTCGCTCCGTGTCCTGGAGGCCAAGGGTCTGGTGAGCGCCCGCCCGAACGTGGGCACGCGCGTGCGTCCCGTCAGCGACTGGAACCTCCTCGACCCGGACATCATCGAGTGGCGGGCCTTCGGGCCGCAGCGCGACGACCAGCGCCGCGAGCTGAGCGAGCTGCGCTGGACGATCGAGCCGCTCGCCGCCCGCCTCGCCGCCGGGCACGGGCGCGAGGACGTCCAGCAGCGCCTCGGCGGACATGGTCGAGATCATGGGGCACGCGATGGCCCAGGGTGATGCGCTCACCTTCTCCCGCGCCGACGCCGAGTTCCACTCGCTGCTCATCCAGGTCGCGGGCAACCGCATGCTGGAGCACCTCTCGGGGATCGTCTCCGCGGCCCTCCAGGTCTCCGGCGGCCCGGTCACGGGCTGTGACCGGCCGAACGAGACGTCGCTGGCGCACCACGGCCGGATCGTCGACGCCCTCGCCGCCGGCTGACGGAGCGGCGGCCGAGGCGGCCATGCGCCAACTCCTCACGGTCCACCCCGAGGTGGAACGCGTGGTGCCCGCCCCGCGCGAGCACTGACCGCGTTCCGCGGGCGGCGCGGCCGGGTGTGCCACCCCCCTCCTGTGGCAGCGCCCGATCGGTGAGCCGCCTCCCGTCGGACCCCGCAGGATCCTTTGCGATCCTGCGGGGTCCGACGGCGCGAAGGGTCCGTGGATCCGCCGCAGCGGCCAGGTTGCGAAGCACGGAGTGACCGCTTCTGTCCGCGTCTGACCGTTTTTGTTCGCTTACGGGGTGTGACTCGGGCCACGCGGATTGGGCGTAACGCTCGCGGAAAGAACGCGATGACCTAAGAGGTGACAGCCGCGGAGGGAATACGGACGCCGTTCACGGCGCTGTGCATCTTCCCGGCCCCCGCCCGCGCCGTCGGCCCATTCCCCAGGCCGGCGGTCGGCTCCTGTCCACTGTGGACGGGGCCGGAAGCCGTTTTCCAACGTTCCGAGAGGTTGTTCGTGTCGGCCAGCACATCCCGTACGCTCCCGCCGGAGATCGCCGAGTCCGTCTCTGTCATGGCGCTCATTGAGCGGGGAAAGGCTGAGGGGCAGATCGCCGGCGATGACGTGCGTCGGGCCTTCGAAGCTGACCAGATTCCGGCCACTCAGTGGAAGAACGTACTGCGCAGCCTCAACCAGATCCTCGAGGAAGAGGGTGTGACGCTGATGGTCAGTGCCGCAGAGCCCAAGCGCACCCGAAAGAGCGTCGCAGCGAAGAGTCCCGCCAAGCGCACCGCCACCAAGACGGTCGCGGCGAAGGCGGTGACCACCAGGAAGGCCACCGCCACCGCCACGCCGGCGGCGCCCGCCGCCGAGCCCGCCGTCGAGGAAGAGGCGCCCGCCAAGAAGGCAGCCGCCAAGAAGACGACCGCCAAGAAGGCGGCCGCGAAGAAGACCGTCGCCAAGAAGACGGCGGCCAAGAAGACCAGCGCCAAGAAGGACGACGCCGAGCTCCTCGAGGAGGAGGTGCTCGAGGAAGCAGCCCCCGGCAAGGCCGGCGAGGAGCCCGAGGGCACGCCGAGAACGCCGGCTTCGTGCTCTCCGACGAGGACGAGGACGACGCGCCCGCCCAGCAGGTCGCCGCCGCCGGCGCCACCGCCGACCCGGTCAAGGACTACCTCAAGCAGATCGGCAAGGTCCCCCTGCTCAACGCCGAGCAGGAGGTCGAGCTCGCCAAGCGCATCGAGGCGGGTCTGTTCGCCGAGGACAAGCTGGCCAACGCCGACAAGCTCGCCCCCAAGCTCAAGCGCGAGCTGGAGATCATCGCCGAGGACGGCCGCCGCGCCAAGAACCACCTCCTGGAGGCCAACCTCCGTCTGGTGGTCTCCCTGGCCAAGCGCTACACCGGCCGCGGCATGCTCTTCCTGGACCTCATCCAGGAGGGCAACCTCGGTCTGATCCGCGCGGTCGAGAAGTTCGACTACACCAAGGGCTACAAGTTCTCCACGTACGCCACCTGGTGGATCCGTCAGGCGATCACCCGCGCCATGGCCGACCAGGCCCGCACCATCCGTATCCCGGTGCACATGGTCGAGGTCATCAACAAGCTCGCGCGCGTGCAGCGCCAGATGCTCCAGGACCTGGGCCGCGAGCCCACCCCGGAGGAGCTGGCCAAGGAACTCGACATGACCCCGGAGAAGGTCATCGAGGTCCAGAAGTACGGCCGCGAGCCCATCTCGCTGCACACCCCGCTGGGCGAGGACGGCGACAGCGAGTTCGGTGACCTCATCGAGGACTCCGAGGCGGTCGTCCCGGCCGACGCGGTCAGCTTCACGCTCCTGCAGGAGCAGCTGCACTCCGTCCTCGACACCCTGTCCGAGCGCGAGGCGGGCGTCGTCTCGATGCGCTTCGGTCTCACCGACGGTCAGCCGAAGACCCTCGACGAGATCGGCAAGGTGTACGGCGTCACGCGCGAGCGCATCCGCCAGATCGAGTCCAAGACCATGTCGAAGCTGCGCCACCCGTCGCGTTCGCAGGTGCTGCGCGACTACCTCGACTAGTCGCGGCGGTCGTACGACGCGGAAGGCCCGGTTCCCTGAGGGGGACCGGGCCTTCGCCGTGTCCTGCCTCGCGCGGGTGCGGGGCGCGCGTCGGTCTGGATCACTCTGGGTGTCCCAGCGACCACTCACGGAGTGAGGAGCGTGCATGCGTCGTCGCCTTTGCCCGAGCCCTGGTCCGGCCGCTGGTCCTGGCGGCCGCGGCGAGCTGCCATACCAGTGGCCTCGGCATCGCCCCTGTGGCCGCCGACAGTGTGGTCGTCGGTGGCTTCCCGGTCGACGTGTCCGAGAGCCCGTGGACGGTGGCGCTGTCCAGCCGTGACCGGTTCGGGGGTACGCGCGCTGGGCAGTTCTGCGGCGGCGTGGCGGTCGGCCGGACCACCGTGCTCACCGCGGCCCACTGCCTGGGCAAGGAGGTCCTGGGTGGGCCGCCGGAGCGCGTGCGCGACCTCAAGGTCATCAGCGGGCCGTACGGACCTGCTCTCGGACCGGGCGGCCAGGAGATCCCGTGCGGCGACATCTGGGTGAACCCGGCCTACGACGGCGTCAGCAACGCCGGGGACTTCGCCGTGCTCACCCTCGCCGAAGCCGCTCCCCGCCGAGCGCGGTCATCGGGATGGCGGCCGACGGTGACCCCGCGTACGCAGCGGGCGGGACTGCGCACGGTGTACGGGTGGGGCGACGTCTCGGCGCCGGCGACTACCCGCGCAGCCTGCGGGCGGCACGCGTGCGTGTGCTCCCCGACGCGCTGTGCAGGCAGGCGTATCCGGGCGGTGCCGACGGCACCTACCACGCCGACAGCATGCTGTGCGCCGGGGAGGCGGAGGGAGGCCGGGACGCCTGCCAGGGCGACAGCGGGGGGCCGCTGGTGGCCAGGGGCGGCTGATCGGGCTCGTGTCCTGGGGCACCGGCTGCGGGCGGGCCGGGCAGACCCGGGGTCTACACGCGGGTGTCCGAGGTCATGCGGACGCTTGGCTGGCGCGGCCGGGTACAGGAGACGCTCAGAGGCGTCCGGCGGAGCCTGGCGGGCTTGCGGGGACGAGCGACGGGCGGCTGCCTCTGCGAGCAGGGGCGGCCGCCCGTTCACCGGCCTGTGCCGGGCTGGCTCGTCGTCGGACGCGAGGTGTCAGCGCTCTTCTTCGGAGGCGGTCTCCGGAACGGTCGTGAGCCGCTCCGTCTCGTCCTGTATCTCAGCGGCGATCTTCTTGAGTTCCGGCTCGAACTTGCGGCCGTGGTGGGCGCAGAAGAGCAGTTCTCCGCCGCTCAGCAGGACGACGCGCAGGTACGCCTGGGCGCCGCAGCGGTCGCAGCGATCAGCGGCCGTCAGCGGGCTCGCGGGGGTCAGAACAGTAGTCACGTCGCCTCTTCTCTAGCTCGACGAGCTGTCGTACCAGGGTCAACATCCAACCAGCCCTAAAACGTTCCCGCTCGTGGCTTTTCCTCGAAAAAAATCTTGCGAGGGCGGCTGTCTGCTGCCGGTTGGCGGCGAATGTGCCGTATTGCGTGTCTATGTGTCTTACGGGGTTTCGCGTTGTATCGGTGGTCGGTCCTCCCGGCTGGGTTGCCGGTTGTTCATGAGGACGTGCCCGGAGCCTAAATGGTTCATGCCTGGAAGGGAACGTGATGTGTACTTCACTCCATCGAGGGATCGAACATGCATGCGAGTCTGGACTAGTGTGAGTCTTCGACGAGGGTGGCGTTACAACGGCTCTACCAGGCCTCGGTACCCTCTCGACCGGTGACTGAAGCCGCGCCCTTACCCATGAGGGCCCCATCTGAAATTCAGCGAGGAGCGAACCGCGTGACCGCCGAAACGTCCGTGCCGTCCACAGCTCTGCTGGCAGGAGCAGACCGGGACGGTTCCAACTACACCGCGCGGCACCTGCTCGTCCTTGAGGGGCTCGAAGCCGTGCGCAAGCGCCCGGGCATGTACATCGGGTCGACCGACAGCCGCGGTCTGATGCACTGCCTCTGGGAGATCATCGACAACTCCGTCGACGAGGCCCTGGGCGGCTACTGCGACCACATCGAGGTGATCCTCCAGGACGACGGCTCGGTCGAGGTCCGGGACAACGGCCGGGGCATCCCGGTCGACGTCGAGCCCAAGACCGGCCTGTCCGGCGTCGAGGTCGTCATGACCAAGCTGCACGCCGGCGGCAAGTTCGGCGGCGGCTCGTACGCCGCCTCCGGCGGCCTGCACGGCGTCGGCGCCTCCGTGGTGAACGCCCTCTCCGCTCGCCTGGACATCGAGGTGGACCGCAGCGGGCACACCCACGCCATCAGCTTCCGCCGCGGCGTCCCGGGCGCCTTCGCCGCGAACGGCGCGGACGCCAAGTTCGAGGCCAAGAGCGGGCTGCGCAAGGCCAAGAAGATCCCGAAGAGCCCGCACCGGCACGCGCGTGCGGTACTGGGCCGACCGCCAGATCTTCCTCAAGGACGCCAAGCTCTCCCTGGAGACGCTGCACCAGCGCGCCCGCCAGACCGCGTTCCTGGTGCCCGGCCTGACCATCGTCGTGCGCGACGAGTACGGGCTCGGCGAGGGTGGCAGCAAGGGCGAGGAGTCCTTCCGCTTCGACGGCGGAATCAGCGAGTTCTGCGAGTACCTGGCCAGCGACAAGCCGGTCTGCGACGTCCTCCGCTTCTCCGGCCAGGGCATCTTCAAGGAGACGGTCCCGGTCCTGGACGAGCACGGCCAGATGACCCCCACCGAGGTCACTCGCGAGCTCGGCGTCGACGTCGCGCATGCGCTGGGGCACGGGGTACGACACGACGCTGAAGTCGTTCGTCAACATCATCGCCACCCCCAAGGGCGGCACGCACGTCGCCGGCTTCGAGCAGGCCGTCGCCAAGACGATGAACGAGGTGCTGCGCGCCAAGAAGCTGCTGCGCGTCGCCGAGGACGACGTCGTCAAGGACGACGCCCTGGAGGGCCTCACCGCGGTCGTCACCGTCCGCCTCGCCGAGCCGCAGTTCGAGGGCCAGACCAAGGAGGTGCTCGGCACCTCGGCGGCCCGCCGGATCGTGAACAACGTGGTCACCAAGGAGCTCAAGGCGTTCCTGACCTCCACCAAGCGTGACGCCGCCCAGCAGGCCCGTGTCGTGCATGGAGAAGGCCGTCGCCGCGGCCCGTACGCGCATCGCCGCCCGCCAGCACAAGGACGCACAGCGGCGCAAGACGGCCCTGGAGTCCTCCTCGCTGCCGGCCAAGCTCGCCGACTGCCGCAGCGACGACGTCGACCGCAGCGAACTGTTCATCGTCGAGGGCGACTCCGCGCTCGGTACGGCGAAGCTCGCCCGGAACTCCGAGTTCCAGGCGCTGCTGCCGATCCGCGGCAAGATCCTCAACGTTCAGAAGTCGTCCGTGACGGACATGCTGAAGAACGCCGAGTGCGGCGCGATCATCCAGGTCATAGGGGCTGGATCAGGCCGGACCTTCGACATCGACACGGCTCGCTATGGCAAGATCATCATGATGACCGACGCCGATGTCGACGGCTCGCACATCCGCACCCTGCTGCTGACGCTGTTCCACCGCTACATGCGGCCCATGGTCGAGGCCGGCCGGGTCTTCGCCGCGGTGCCGCCGCTGCACCGCATCGAGATCGTCCAGCCGAAGAAGGGCCAGGACAAGTACGTCTACACGTACTCGGACCGGGAACTGCGCGACAAGCTCATGGAGTTCCAGAGCAAGGGCATCCGCTACAAGGACTCGATCCAGCGCTACAAGGGTCTCGGCGAGATGGACGCCGACCAGCTGGCCGAGACGACCATGGACCCGCGCCACCGCACCCTGCGCCGGATCAATCTCTCCGACCTGGAGGCCGCCGAGCAGGTCTTCGATCTGCTGATGGGCAACGACGTCGCGCCGCGCAAGGAGTTCATCTCCAACTCGGCGGCGACGCTGGACCGGTCGCGGATCGACGCGTAGCCGCCGCGCCGGGCTGTAGCCGGGCAGGTGCGGGGCGTCGGTGACCGGCGTGAACCGCTCGGAATATCGCTGTGCCGCCCTGGACCAGGGCGGCACAGCGGTGTCCGTATGAGGCGTCCGGTCACTGCCCTGGCCGTGCCCGGGCGCCTCTCCACTCGTGGGTGGAGAGGCGCCCGGACTGGAATCCACCCGTGATCCACCCTGGCTCCGATCCTGTGACCTGGCGATTTCCGTAGCGTCGAAGGCGTCGGCGGCACCGTTGCCGGCATCTCCTTTCTCGCTCACGGAGGTTGTGATGTCCGGGCTCGTCGACGCGTTGGTGATCGTGGCCGTTGCCGTAGTGGTGATCGCCCGCCAGTTCCGCGCGAGCCGGATCGACAGCGGGCGCCGCTGGTGGCTCCTGCCCGCGATCCTGGCCGTCGTCGCACTGCGTGAGCCCGGCATACTCGATCCGCATCACCACACGGCCTCGGTGCTGCTGCTCGGCGCCGAACTGCTCGTCGGCCTGATCACCGGAGCCGGCTGGGCCTGGACCACCCGTATACGGGTGGAGCCGGACGGCACCGTGTGGAGCATGAGCAGCCTGGCGAGCGCCGCCGTCTGGGTCGTAGGCATCGGACTGCGGGCAGGCTTCTTCGCGCTCGGTACCGCGGTGGGCGTTCACCAGGACAGCTCGGCCCTCCTACTGGGACTGGCCGGCACCCTCCTCGTCCGCGCCGCAATCCTTGCCTGGCGTGGTCAGTCGCTGAGTCCTACCGCGAACTTGAGTGGGGCGTACGGTGAGAACACGATCCGGCCTGCGGGGAAGGAGCGTGTGTGAAGAAGAACGCCTGGACCCGCTGGCCTTCCCGGGAAGCGCTCAGCCGCGAAGGGGTCTCACGCTCTCGCTGCGTACTGGCCTGGACGGTGCGGGCCCTGGTCCTCGGCCTGCTGCTGTGGGGCGCCTTCTCCGACAGTCATGCGGGCGGCTGGAGGGCGGCCGGCGGCGCCGGGGGAGTGCTTCTGGCGGCACTGCTCGCCTGGGCGTTCTTCCGGACCACGCTCCAGCATCGTCTGTGGCCGTCGCTGGCATCGCTCGCACTGCTCCTGAGTCTTGCTGCCGCGGCCCATATGTCGGGGTTCAAGGTGGCGGCGCTGGTCATGTGCTGCGGGTGCGCCGTCTCTGCGCTGGAACGGCTGCCCCCGGCATTCGCCCTCACCGCCGCCGGTGCGGCACTCGGTTCGTACGGGGCCGTCAACAACGACGACATACTGACGACGGTGGTCACCGGCGTCGGCTTCGCCCTCGCCGGATACACGCTGCGTCTCGACGCGGAGGCCCGTGGCAGCGCCCAGCGGTTGCTCGCCCAGGAGCGGGCCGCACGCGTGGCCGAGGCGGAGACGGCGGCGCTCGCGGAGCGGGCTCGCATAGCGCGGGAGATCCACGACGTGCTGGCGCACAGCCTGTCCGCCCAGCTCGTGCACCTGGAGGCGGCCCGGCTGCTGATCGAGCGCGGAGGGGAACGGGACCAGGTACTCGAACGGGTCGTGGCGGCACGTGAGATGGCGCGCGGTGGGCTCGCCGAGACCCGGCAGGCTCTCTCCGCCCTGCGTGGGGAGCTGACTCCGCTGGAGGACTTCCTGAACCAGTTGGTGGGTACGGCCGACGGCGCCGAGATCACCATCACGGGTGAACGCAGGGCACTGCCGGCCGAGGCCTCGCAGACCGTGCGCAGAGCCGCCCAGGAGGCTCTGACGAACGTCAGCAAGCACGCTCAGGGCGCCAAGGTGCGCCTGCGGCTCGACTACCGTCCGCACGAAGTGACCCTCGACGTGCGGGACTCGGGCGGTTCGCCGGGCGAGCTGACCGGGGCGGGCGCCGGGTACGGTCTGCTGGGCATGCGGGAGCGTGCCGAGCTGCTGGGCGGCTCGCTCGAAGCCGGGCCGGGCGAGGAGGGGTTCGTGGTGACGTTGAAGGTGCCGGTATGAGGGAAGAGGCCGAGCGGACGTCCGCTCGGGTGGTGGTCGCGGACGACCAGACCGTGGTGCGGGAGGGCATCGTGATGCTGCTCGGTCTGCTGCCGGGGATCGAGGTGGTCGGCGCCGCTGGGGATGGAGAGGAGGCGGTGGGGCTCGTCGCCGAACTGGCCCCGGACGTGGTGCTGATGGACCTGCGTATGCCCCGCTGCGACGGAGTGGAGGCGACCCGCAGGATCCGCGCGGAGCACCCAGGGACGCAGGTCGTGGTGCTCACGACGTTCGCAGACGACGAGTCCCTGTTCCCGGCACTGGCTGCGGGAGCGCGCGGCTATCTCACCAAGGACGCGGGCGGAGACGAGATCGTGCAGGCCGTGCACAACGTGCTGTCCGGGGAGGCAGGGCTCTCGCCGAGCATTCAGAGGCGGCTGCTGGAGCGCCTGGCGCAGGCCGAGCCGAGACCGAAGGCGCCCCCTGAGGCGCCGGACGGGCTCACCGTGCGGGAAACGGAGGTGCTGGTCCTCATCGCCGAGGGGCTCAGCAACCAGGAGATCGGCCGCAGGCTGCATGTCTCCACCGCGACCGTGAAGACTCACATCAACAACCTCTTCGCCAAGGCGGGAATCAAGGACCGCGCCCAGGCGGTGCGTTACGCCTACGGAAAGGGGCTGGTGCGGCCACCACTGGGTTGAGTCACCTGATGGAGTGAAGAGCAGAGGGAAGAAGAGCCGGGGATCTTCCCGTTCTGTCCATCCTTGGGTATGCAGCCAAGCAAGGGCCGTCCCCGCGGAAGCGGGGCTGGTCAGGAGAGTTGGGTCGAGCCTCTCGACGGTCATGGCCCGGTTCCGGCCGAGGGGTCCGGGCATCTGAGGTACGACGACCCCTGGTACGACGCCCTCGCCTCCGGCTGGGGCGAGTCGGCCGGTGCCGGGGTGCCCGCTCCGGCGGTGGTTCCGTCGGCGCGAAGGGAGAGCCAGACCGGGGCCGCGGCGGCCGAGGTGTACCTGGAAGTGCAGCGCAGCGCGGCCTTTCAGGAGGTGCGGCGGCGGTACCGGAGGTTCGTGGTGCCGGCCGTTCGGGGTCTTCTTCGCCTGGTACGTGGGTTACGTCGTGGCCGCCACGACCGCGCCGGAGCTGATGGCCCGGCCCGTGGCGGGAGCGGTGAACGTGGCGATGGTCGCGGGGCTCGGGCAGTTCCTGACCACGTTCCTGCTCACCTGGGCGTACGCGCGGCACGCGCGGCTGCGCCGGGACCGGGCGGCGCTCGAACTGCGCTGGGACACACAGGAACTGACGCGCGGCGTGAACGGCGGTGCCTCGTGACGGGGGAGCACCAGACGCTGGCGCTGCTGCTGTTCAGCGCGTTCGTCGCGGTCACGCTGGCGATCACGACGTGGGTGAGCCGCAAACGGCGCG
The DNA here is from genome assembly GCA_963798065.1 of uncultured Actinomycetota bacterium. GTDB lineage: Bacteria > Actinomycetota > Actinomycetes > Streptomycetales > Streptomycetaceae > Streptomyces. The sequence continues at coordinate 99,345 of CAWCSC010000028.1, forward strand.
GTTCGGCGGAGGAGTTCTACGCGGGCGGGCGGCTCTTCTCGCCCATGGAGAATGGTTTTGCCATCGCGGGCGACTACATGTCGGCCGCATCCTTCCTCGGGGTCACCGGGCTCATCGCGCTGTTCGGCTACGACGGGCTGCTGTATGTCGTCGGCTTCCTCGTGGCCTGGCTGGTGGTGCTGTTCCTCGTCGCCGAACTGGTGCGCAACTGCGGCCGGTTCACGCTCGCCGACGTCGTGGCGGCGCGGATGAGGGAGCGGCCGGTGCGGATCGCGGCGGGAACCTCCTCGGTCACCGTGTCCGTTCTGTATCTGGTCGCGCAGATGGTCGGCGCGGGCAGCCTGGTGGCGCTGCTGCTCGGGGGCACGAGCGAGGCGGCGCGGGCCTGGACCGTCATCGGTGTGGGCGCGCTCATGGTGATCTATGTGTCGTTGGGAGGGATGCGGGCGACCACGTGGATTCAGATCGTCAAGGCGGTTCTGCTGCTCGGCGGCACCATCGCGCTGACGGTGCTCGTCCTGGTGCGCTTCCACGGCGACCTGGACCGGCTGCTGCTCACGGCGGCCGAGCGCAGCGGTCACGGGGAGGCGTTCCTGGCGCCCGGGCTGAAGTACGGCGGGGACTGGACCGCCCGCTTCGACTTCATCAGCCTGGGACTGGCCCTGGTGCTGGGTACGGCCGGGCTGCCGCACATCCTGTCCCGCTTCTACACCGTGCCCACCGCGCGGGCCGCGCGCCGCTCGGTCGTCTGGGCCGTCGGGCTCATCGGCGGCTTCTACCTGATGACGATCGTGCTCGGGTTCGGCGCGGCCGCCATCGTGGGACCGGACGCCGTACGCGGGTCGAACGCGGCCGGGAACACGGCGGTTCCGCTGCTGGCGCTCGATCTGGGCGGTGGTGCGGGCTCCACCGGGGGAACGGTTCTCTTCGCGATCGTCGCCGCGGTCGCCTTCGCCACGATCCTCGCCGTGGTCGCCGGGATCACGCTCGCGTCCTCGGCGTCCGTGGCCCACGACCTGTACGCGTCCCTGCGGCGCCGGGGCGGCAAGCCACACAGCGAGGTGGCCGTGGCCCGGGTCGCGGCCGTCGGCGTCGGCGTGGTGGCGATCGCCCTCGGTCTGCTGGCGCGGGATCTCAACGTGGCGTTCCTGGTGGGCCTGGCCTTCGCCGTCGCCGCGTCGGCGAACCTGCCGGTGCTGCTGTACTCCCTGTTCTGGCGCGGCTTCACGACGCGTGGCGCCGTGTGGGCCGTCTACGGCGGTCTGATTCCGGCCGTGGTGCTCGTGGTGCTGTCCCCGGTGGTCTCGGGCAGCCCCGACTCGCTGTTCCCAGGCGTCGACCTCCAGTACTTCCCGCTGCAGAACCCGGGCCTGGTCTCGATCCCGCTGGGCTTCCTCGCGGGCTGGCTGGGCACGGTCACCTCGGCGGAGGTCCCGGACGAGGCCAAGCACGCGGAGACCGAGGTGCGGTCACTGACCGGGGCAGGAGCAGCGTAGAGGCAGTGCCTTCAGCTGTTTCAGCCGAGCAGGACCTGCGCCACCCAGTCAGGCGCGGGTCGCCCACACGTAACGGTGTTCCGGGCGGCCCGCGTCTCCGTACTTGAGGGTCAGCCTGGCCCGTCCCGTGCGCTCCAGGAGCTTCAGATAGCGCTGGGCGGTCTGGCGGCTCACCCCGGTCCGCTCGGCGATCTCCTGGGCGGACAGGGGGCCGTCGGCGTTCATCAGCGACTGGCGGACCAACTCCGCGGTGGTGGGGGAGTGGCCTTTGGGCAGATCCGGCTCCGACGGCGTCGACAGCGCCCCGAAGATGCGGTCCACCTCGGCCTGCTCCGCCTCGCCGCCGCCGTCGAGGGTGCGGCGCAGCTCCGCGTACGCCTCCAGCTTGGCGCGCAGGCCGGCGAAGGCGAACGGTTTGACCAGGTACTGCAGCGCGCCGTGCCGCATCGCCGCCTGCACGGTGGACACGTCCCGGGCCGCCGTCACCATGATCACGTCGGTCTGGTGGCCGCGCCGCCGCATCTCCTGGACGACCGCCAGACCCGTCTCGTCGGGCAGGTAGTGGTCCAGGAGCACCAGGTCCAGCCGGGGCAGCGTCTCCAGCTGGCGCAGCGCTTCGGCGGCGTTGTGGGCCTCGCCGGCCACATGGAAGCCCGGCACCTTCTCGACGTAGGCGGCGTTGACCCGCGCGACTCTGCGTGTCGTCGTCCACGACCAGGACCTCGATCATCACGACTCCTCCTTGGCGGTCTGCGGAGCTGACGGCACGGTCAGGGCCGGTTCCGGGGCCGGCTCGGCCAGCGCCTCGGGCAGGACGACGGTGAACTCCGCGCCCCCGCCGTGCGCCTCGTCGACGGTCGCGCTGCCCCCCTGCCGCTCGGCGAGCCTGCGCACCAGGGAGAGCCCGATGCCCCGCTCGCGGTGCGCCGGCGGCTTCTTCGTAGACCATCCCGCGGTGAAGACCAACTCGCGGTGCTCCGGCGGGATTCCCGGGTCCGGTGTCGCGCACCCTGAGGATCGCCGTGCGCCCTTCGGCGCGCAGCTTCGACCTCCACGCGCGCGTGCGGCGTGCCCGCGACGGCGTCGAGGGCGTTGTCCACCAGGTTGCCGACGACGGTGACGAGCCCCTGGGGGTCGATCAGCCGGTCGGGCAGCCGGGTCCGGTCCGACACCCACAGGGCGACGCCCCGCTCGGCCGCGACGGTCGCCTTGCCGACCAGCAGGGCGGCGAGCAGCGGGTCCTCGATCCGCTCGGTGACCTGTTCCGCGGTGGCCCGGTGGTCACCGACCACCTCGCCGACGAACTCGACGGCGTCGTCGTACATCTCCAGTTCGAGCAGCCCCAGGAGCGTGTGCATACGGTTGGCGTGCTCGTGGTCCTGGGCGCGCAGGGCGTCGATCAGACCGCGCGTGGAGTCGAGTTCGCGGCCCAGCTGCTCCAGCTCGGTGCGGTCGCGCAGGGTGGCCACGGCGCCGCCGTCGTCGGTGGGCATGCGGTTGGCGACCAGCACGCGCTGGCCGCGGACGGTGAGCAGGTCCGTGCCGGTCACGCGCCCGGCCAGGACGTCGGCCGTGCGGCCCGCGCCGAGCGCCTCGTCGGGGGAACGGCCCACCGCCGTCGTCGCCGATGCCCAGCAGGCGCTGCGCCTCGTCGTTGAGGAGGCGGATGCGGCCGGCGCGGTCCAGGGCGACGACGCCCTCCCGGATGCCGTGCAGCATGGCCTCGCGTTCCGACAGCAGCGCCGCGATGTCCGAGAAGGCCAGGTCCCTGGTCTGCCGATGGACCCGTCGGGAGATGAGCCACGCGGCCAGCGCGCCCACGGCCAGGGCGCCGCCGGCGTACGCGAGCAGCCCCGGGATCGCGTGGATCAGCCGGGCCCGGACGCTGTCGTAGGCGATGCCGACCGAGACGGCGCCGACGACGGTGCCGTCGCTGTCGCGCAGCGGCACCTTGCCCCGTGCGGAGCGGCCCAGGGTGCCGCTGTCGATCTCCATGACCTCCTTGCCGGCCAGGGCCTGGCCGGGGTCGGTCGAGACGATGCCGCCGATCTGCTTCGGGTCGGTGTGCGACCAGCGCACACCGCGCCAGTCCATCACCACGATGTACTCGGCCTGGGTGGCCTTCCGGATCCGCTCCGCCTCCTGCTGCACCGGACCGTTCGGCGGAGGGCGGCGTCTCCCTCAGGTCCTCGGCGAGCTCCGGCTGCTGCGCGGTCGTCTGCGCGATCGCGAGCGCGCGGCGCATCGCCTGGTCGTCCAGCTGGTTGCTGAGGGGCGCGAGGAACAGCCCGGTCGCGAGGACCGCGACTCCCGCGGCGATCGCCACCTGCATCAGCAGCACCTGCGAGAACACCCGCCGCGGCAGGCCGAGGCGCAGGCGGCGTGCGGGGGGAGTGGGGCTCATACCCAAGACCGTACGTGCGGCTGCCTGCCTGCCGTAGACGGGTGTGGCGTGGATCTCTTGATCAGTGTTGCGGGAAGGCGGTATCAATGCTTGATGGAGACGGTGCCGCCCCGCAGGCCGGACGGTCAGCTCGCGAGCGCCGTCGTCACCCTCAGCTCGCGCACCGCCACGACGTCCATCCGCGCGGGTGAACCGAGGACGGACGCACCGCAGCTCTCCGGGCGGGGCGGCAGGGCTGCGCCCTGGGCCACGTCGACCTGCCAGCGGCGCCCGTCGGTGTGGGCGACGGTCACCTCCCAGCGCGGGGCCGCGCCAGCGGTCCGCACGACGCTCAGCGCCTCCGCGGCGTACTCGCCCGGTCCTGGTGCGCACGGCGAGCTCGGCCGCCTGACCGGGCCGTTCCCAGGCCGAGCTGCCCCGGCATCCCTCCACGACGATCCGCCCCTCCCGGGCGCCGTGCAGGACCTCCTTGAGGGCGTGGGCCTCGGCCCGGCCGTACGCGTATCCGTACGGCAGCACGAGCACCGTCGGAGAGAAGCGGTGACCACCCAGATGGGTGACCTCCCAGACGCCCTCGACTCCGGACGTGGCGAGCTCGGCTCGCGAGGGGGCGGCCGAGGAGGGCGCAGCAGCGGTCCCGCTTGCCGTTGGTGCAGACGAGGGCGAGCGGATCACCGTCGTGGGGCCGGCCGCCGAGCACCGCGTCGAAAGTGCGGTGGTCGCCCCGGCCGAGCGCGGCGAAGTCGAGGTCGAGCAGCCGGCCGGGGTCCGAGGTCGTGGCGCCGTGCAGCCACACGTTTCCCGGAACGGTGTGGGCCGCGTACACCCGGCGTGCGGCGGGCATGCGGCGGTCGGCGTGGCGCCCGGGGCGGCGGATGAGCGCGATCCGTACGCCCGTGTCCTTCGCGGCCGCCTCCAGGGCACGGCCCAGCGCGGGGTCCAGGTGGCTCGAAGTGAGCGCCTTGGCACCCCACGGGCCGGGCTGTTCCAGCAACAGCCAGGTCGTCGCGGTGGCCGCGGTTCCCGAAACGGGCTCGTCGAGGTCCCGGGAGACGCTTGAGCACGTACTCACAGAGGTGAGCCTAACCTGACTTGGCTCGCGGTGATGTCCCGGCCCGCGCTGCGCTACTCCGGCAGTGGCTGAGGCGGCTTCGGACCTGCGTAGAGACCGCTCGGGCGCATGCGCAGCGGCCGCTCGCCGTACTCCTCCAGGGCGTGCGCGATCCAGCCCGCCGTACGGGCCACGGCGAAGATCGTCTCGCCCGCGGTCGAGGGCATGCCGGAGGACGCGGTGAGCACGGCGAGCGCCAGGTCGACGTTGGCGTGCAGCGGGGTGTGGCGGGCGGTGGTCTCGACGATGTCGCGGGCCGCGAGCGAGGGCGGGCTCCGGCGCGCGGGATCTGCTCCAGGAGGGCGAACAGGGCACGCGCGCGTGGGTCCTCGCCGGGGTAGAGCCGGTGGCCGAGTCCCGGGATGCGGCGGCCGGCGCGCAGTTCGTCGGCGATCACGGGCGCCGCGTCGCCCTGGTCGAGCACGTCGAGGAGCAGCCGGTGGGCGAGCCCGCTGGCCGCGCCGTGCAGCGGGCCCTCGATCACGCCGAGCCCTGCGGAGACCGCCGCGTAGGCGTGGGCGCGGGCCGACGCGGCGACACGCACGGCGAGGGTGGAGGCGGCCAGGTCGTGGTCGACGAGCAGGGCGAGGGCGGTGTCCAGGGCGCGCAGGGACGGCCTCGTCGGCGGGCCGCCCGGTCAGCCGGTTCCACAGGCGGTGGGCGAGGGGGCCCTCGTCGCGGCGGTCGTGTCGCACGGCGTGGCAGAGCGGCGACGAGCGTGGGGATGAGGATGCGCGCGGTGCCGAGCACGGCGTCCTCGGACAGGTCGAAGCGCAGCGGGTCCGCGGCCGCGGCGGCGATCGCCGCGACCCGCAGCCGGTCGGTGGGGCGCGGCGTGTTCGGGCAGGGCGCTCGACGGCGCGGCGGGCGACGGTCGACGGAGGCGTCGGGCGCGGTGAAGGTGACGCCCGGGCGCATCCTGCCGGTCCACAGCCACTCGGCGACCTCCTCGTAGGTGTGCCGTGCGGCCAGCTCGATCGCGTCGACGCCGCGGAAGTAGTAGCGGTCGCTCTCGATGAGCGTGAGGCGGGTCCGGACGGACAGCTCGCCGCCGGATCCGGAAGTGCCCGCGCTCTCCCGCCTGTTGCGCCGGGCGAGCGCCGCGACCTCCTCGGCGTCGAAGGTGCTGCCCCGGCCGCCGGGCACGCGCCGGCTGCTGAGCTGTCCGCGGCTCACGTACGCGTACACGGTCTCGGGCTTCACGCCGAGCAGCTCGGCGGCCTCCTTGGTGGTCAGCCGCCGCTCTGCGTCGGCCGGGGGCGGGTTCTTGATCGCGCATGGGGTCACCGTATCCGGCCTAGCGGGCCATTGATTGACGTATTGATCGAATCAATATTGACAGAGATAAGTCAAGTCATGGACAGTCGAATCAAGTCCAGGGAGGAAGTCATGTCCGTCAACAGGTCCAGCAGCCGCTGCTTCTCGAGGTGCCACGGGGACTCGCCGGGGTCGTCGTCACCGACACCGAGGTCGGTGACGTCCGGGGGCTCGAGGGCTTCTACCACTACCGCCAGTACTCGGCCGTCGACCTCGCGCGGACCCGCGGCTTCGAGGACGTCTGGCATCTCCTCGTCCACGGTGAACTGCCGGACGCCGGCGCGAGCGCGGCCTTCGCCGCCGAGACCGCCGCGCTGCGGCGGCTGCCCGACGAGGTGCGAGCGGCGCTGCCGGCCATCGCGGCGGCCGGCGGGCGCTCCGGCCCGCTCGCCGGGATGCGTACGGCGCTCTCGCTGCTGGGCGCGGCCCAGGGGTTCCGGCCCGTGTACGACATCGACGCCGAGCGCGCCGGCAGGACACCCTGGTGGCGGCCGCCGCCGTACCGACACTGCTCACCGCGCTGCACCGGCTGGGCGCGGGACTCGATCCGGTCGAGCCGCGCGAGGACCTGTCGTACGCGGCGAACTACCTGTACATGTTGACGGCTGCGGTGCCGGACCGAGCCGCACGCACGGGCGATCGAGCAATACTTGATCTCAACCATTGACCACGGATTCAACGCGTCAACCTTCACGGCCCGGGTCATCGCCTCGACGGGTGCGGACGTCGCGGCGTGCCTCGCCGGAGCCGTGGCGGCGCTGTCGGGGCCCTTGCACGGGGGTGCGCCCAGCCGCGCGCTGGACACCCTGGACGCGATCGGCACCCCGGACCGCATCGACGCCTGGGTCCGCGAGCGGGTGCTCGCCGGTGACCGCATCATGGGCTTCGGCCACGCCGATCTACCGCACGGAGGACCCGCGCTCCCGGATGCTGCGCGAGGTCGCCCAGGGCTTCGGCGGGCCGCGCGTGGACTTCGCCGTGGAGGTCGAGCATCACGTCGAGGCGATCCTCGCGGAGCTGAAGCCCGGCCGTGAACTCCACACCAACGTCGAGTTCTACGCGGGCGTGGTCATGGAACTCTGCGGTCTGCCGCGCGAGATGTTCACGCCGACCTTCGCCGCCGCGCGCGTGGTGGGCTGGAGCGCCAACATCCTGGAGCAGGCGGAGGACTCGAAGATCATCAGGCCGGTGGCGCGGTACGTGGGGCCGGGGGCGCCGGCGCCCGTGCCCGCCTGAGCGGAGGCGTCGCGGGATCGCGGAAGGGCCGGCACCAAGAGGTGCCGGCCCTTGCCGCGGTGTCGACTCGACGGGTACCCGAAGAGATCAGGCGTCGGGGATGTCGGCCTTGGCGTCGATGAGGGTCTTGCGCGTGACCACGACGATGCGCTCGTAGTCGGCCCTGGACGCGTCGGCGGGGAGCTTTCCGTCGAGTTCCTCGGTGAGGTCTGTGCCGATCACAGCGAAGCTGCCGTCGGACAGCTCGAAGATATCGGGGCAATTGGCACCAGTCGCACTGCCCCGCGCGCTGGGAGGGGTGCCAATCCGACGGATGATGTGGCTCACTGTTCTGGCGTTCCTTTTGATCTCGAGGCTTGGTGCGCACTGAAGCCTGCGGTGCGATGCGGCCCTGTGGGGCCGCGGCCTCGACAACCGGGCGGCGTGGAGCGGCGGTTCGGCGGTGGTCGACCCGGTTCGCGGGATGCGCAGTAGTCAACCTTGCTGGCACCTGGGGAAACGCATCGGTTTATTGGTTCGTTACCGCCCAGTCGTGTGATGCGTTCATGAGAGTGAGCCGGAGGTGCGGCGCTTACGGCCGAGGTCCGGCGCTACTCGCTCGGCGGGTCCCCGACCACCCACCACTCGTCGATGTCCGCCTCCTCGAGCTGCACGCAGAAGATCGTCGACCATGCGTCCGAGCCCGGCTTCGTCGGAGCTGTCGACGAGGGTCGCCCGATGGGGCGGGTGGCGTACCAGTACTCCCTGAAGACGGGGTTCTGCAGCATGCTCCGGGCGAAGCCGAAGAACTCCTCGCGGCTCATGTTGCCCATGCGGTAGTAGCACAGGGCGTTGGTGTAGAGGGCGTTGGCGAAGAGGAACTGGCGCTGCTTTCTGCGGGGAGACGGAACCGTCGTAGGTGTCCAGCACCTCGGCCAGCTCCGGATCGTCGATCGCCTTGCTCAGCAACTCCCAGTGCAGACGCTGCTGGTGGGCGAAGTTGGTCTGGCGCTGCGACTGTGCGCGCCTGCTCCAGATGCTCGATCCGGGCGCGCAACGCGTGGAGCGCGGGCCACTGCAGGGCCAGGGTGACGGCGAGCTCCCGCCGCCAGAGCCCAGTCCCTGCCGAGGCGGTGGCCCTCAGCCCTCGTGAACCCAAAATTCTGTGTGGCCATGTCAACCCCCGATCAGGCGGCCGTCCGCCGGTCGTCGGGGTGCGGGTCGACTGGAGGGGACCGGCGAGCGGTGGGCGGCGGCGCTTGCCGTCTCCCAGAGTGCCGAGCGGCTCTGATCGGCGGGGAGGCGGAGAGGAGGCGCACGGAGGGAAGCGAGGGTCGCACAATCCGGCGCCATGCCCAACGTCTGCCCCGCAAGTGCTGCTAACAATCGTTCACTTCGCGGTGATTCTCACGGCTCGTATCCTGGGGCGGCATTCCATTCTCGTACGTGTGCCGGGACACGCGAGCCGGTGCACGCGTCGGCGTGAGAGAGGTCGCACGGTGAGCCAGCCGAGCCCGAAACCGCAGCAGATCCCGGTCGTCGTCCTCGCCGGATTCCTCGGCTCCGGGAAAGACCACGCTGCTCAATCACCTCCTGCACCGCAGCGGAGGCAGCCGCATCGGCGCCATCGTCAACGACTTCGGCGCCATCGAGATCGACGCCATGGCGGTCGCGGGCGCGCTCGGCGACTCGACCGTCTCGCTCGGGCAACGGCTGCCTGTGCTGTGCCGTCGACGCGAGTGAGCTGGACCAGTACCTGGAGCGGCTCGCCGGCCCGCCGCCGGCATCGACGTCATCGTCATCGAGGCCAGCGGGCTCGCCGAGCCGCAGGAACTCGTGCGGATGGTGCTGGCCAGCGAGCATCCGGGGATCGTGTACGGCGGGCTCGTCGAGGTCGTCGACGCCGCCGAGTTCGACGACACCCGCGCCAGGCATCCCGAGATCGACCGGCATCTCGCCCTCGCCGACCTCGTCGTGGTCAACAAGCTCGACCGGGCGGCGGACGGCGAGCGCGTGCTCGGGCTGGTCCGCGTCGCTCATCGACCGCGCCGCCGTCGTCCCCGCCACCTACGGCCGTGATCGACCCCGAGTTCCTCTTCGACTGCCGGCCGAGCGAGGAGCGCATCGGGCAGCTGTCCTTCGACGACCTGCACGAGCGCACGGGCGACGCACGGCGACGCGACGACGGGCGACCACGCGGGCATCTGCACACGCGCCTACGACAGCCTGTCGTTCGTCTCCGAGGAGCCCCTCGACCCCCGCCGGCTGATGGGGTTCCTCGACAGCAGGCCCGAGGGGCTGTACCGGATCAAGGGGTACGTCGACTTCGGCCCGCTACGACGCCGCGCAACCGTTACGCCGTCCACGCCGTCGGGCGGTTCCTGCGCTTCTACCCGGAGCCTGGCCCGCCGGCGACGAACGCCTCACCCAGCTGGTCCTCATCGGCTCCGGCATCGACGCCGCCGCCCTCGACAAGGAGCTGGACGCGTGCAGGAGCGACGCCCCACACGCCGACGAGCACGGCATGTGGGGCGTCCTGCGGTACGTACCGGGCACCGAGGAGGAACTCGCGGGACCTGCCTAGACGGGCTGGAGTCCGCCTAGACCGGCCCCGCCACCACCGACACCGTCTTCGCCAGCGACACGCCCGAGCCGTCGCGGCGCGGGTCGATGTCCGGGAGGTCGGCCGGAGTGCCGTTCTTCTGCGCGGCGCGCGCGGGGACGGGGCCCGCCCAGGCCAGGGACAGGCAGTCCTCGCCCTTCAGGAACCGCTGGCAGCGGACACCGCCGGTGGCGCGGCCCTTGCGCGGGTACTGGTCGAACGGGGTCAGCTTGGCCGTCGTCTGGACGGAGTCGTCCAGCGTGCCGCGCGAGCCCGCGACCGTGAACACCACCGCGTCCGCGGCCGGGTCCACCGCCGTGAAGGAGATGACCTTCGCGCCCTCCGGTGAGCTTGATGCCCGCCATGCCGCCCGCCGCGCGGCCCTGCGGGCGGACCTGCGCGGCCTGGTAGCGCAGCAGCTGCGCGTCGTCGGTGATGAAGACCAGGTCCTCCTCGCCGGTGCGCAGCTCCACCGCGCCGACGATCCGGTCGCCCTCCTTGAGGGTGATGACCTCCAACTCGTCCTTGTTGGACGGGTAGTCGGGCACCACGCGCTTGACGACGCCCTGTGCCGTGCCGATCGCCAGGCCCGGCGACGACTCGTCGAGCGTGGTCAGGCAGATCACCGTCTCGTCGTCCTCCAGGGAGACGAACTCCGCCAGCGGCGCGCCTCCCGCGAGGTTCGGCGTCGACGCCGACTCCGGGAGCTGGGGCAGGTCGACCACGTTCATCCGCAGCAGCCGGCCCGCCGAGGTCACCGCGCCCACCTCGCCGCGGGCGGTGGCCGGCACCGCCGAGACGATCACGTCGTGCTTCAGACGCTCGGCGCCGTCGCGTCCTCCGCGAACGGCTCGCCGTTCGCCGTACGGGCCAGCAGACCCGTCGAGGACAGCAGCACCCGGCACGGGTCGTCGGCCACCTGGAGCGGCACGGTGGCGACCGGGGCACCGCGCCGACTCCAGCAGGACCGTACGCCGGTCGGTGCCGAACTTCTTGGCGACCGTCGGCCAGTTCGGCGGAGACCAGCTTGCGCAGCTCCGCGTCCGAGTCGAGGATCCGGGTCAGCTCCTCGATCTCCGCGTTGAGCCGGTCCTTCTCCGCCTCCAGCTCGATGCGGTCGTACTTGGTCAGACGGCGCAGCGGCGTGTCGAGGATGTACTGCGTCTGCACCTCGCTCAGCGAGAAGCTGCTCCATCAGGCGCTGCTTGGCCTGCGCGGAGTTCTCGCTGGAGCGGATCAGGCGGATGACCTCGTCGATGTCCACCAGCGCCGTCAGCAGGCCCTCGACCAGGTGCAGCCGGTCGCGCTTCTTGGTGCGGCGGAACTCGCTGACGCCGCCGTACGACGCTCGAAGCGGTGGTCGAGGTAGACCTCCAGGAGCTCCTTGAGGCCCAGCGTGAGCGGCTGGCCGTCGACCAGCGCCACGTTGTTGATGCCGAAGGACTCCTCCATCGGCGTCAGCTTGTACAGCTGCTCCAGGACCGCCTCCGGCACGAAGCCGTTCTTGATCTCGATGACCAGGCGCAGGCCGTGCTCGCGGTCGGTGAGGTCCTTGACGTCGGCGATGCCCTGGAGCTTCTTCGAGCCGACCAGGTCCTTGATCTTGGCGATCACCTTCTCCGGGCCGACCGTGAAGGGCAGCTCGGTGACGACGAGGCCCTTGCGGCGGGCCGTCACGGTCTCCACGGAGACGGTCGCGCGGATCTTGAAGGTGCCGCGGCCCGTCTCGTACGCGTCCCGGATGCCGGGCAGGCCGACGATCCGGCCGCCGGTGGGCAGGTCGGGGCCCGGGACGTGCTTCATCAGGGCGTCCAGATCCGCGTTCGGGTACCTGATCAGGTGGCGGGCGGCCGCGATGACCTCGCGCAGGTTGTGCGGCGGCATGTTCGTGGCCATGCCGACCGCGATGCCCGAGGCGCCGTTGACCAGGAGGTTCGGGAAGGCGGCGGGCAGGGCCACCGGCTCCCGCTCCTGGCCGTCGTAGTTGGGCGCTGAAGTCGACGGTGTCCTCGTCGATGGACTCGGTCATCAGGCTCGTCGCCTCGGCCATCCGGCACTCGGTGTACCGCATGGCGGCCGGCGGGTCGTCGTTGCCCAGCGAGCCGAAGTTGCCGTGGCCGTCGACCAGCGGGACGCGCATCGAGAAGGGCTGGGCCATGCGCACCAGCGCGTCGTAGATCGACGCGTCGCCGTGCGGGTGCAGCTTGCCCATGACCTCGCCGACGACGCGGGCGCACTTCACGTAGCCGCGCTCGGGGCGCAGGCCCATCTCGTTCATCTGGTAGACGATGCGGCGGTGCACCGGCTTGAGGCCGTCGCGGGCGTCCGGCAGGGCGCGGGAGTAGATGACCGAGTACGCGTACTCGAGGAAGGAGCCCTGCATCTCGTCGACGACGTCGATGTCGAGGATCTTCTCCTCGTACGAGTCGTCGGGCGGCGGGGTCTTCGTGCTGCGGCGGGCCATCGCTGCCGGCTCCTTGCTGCTGCGTGATCCGGATCTGACGCCGACCATTGTGGACCGCCGCACTGACAACGCGGGACCAGGACCCGTCTCGGGCTCCCGTCCGGCGCTGCCCGCGCCGCCTCCGCCGCGCCGGTGAGGCGAGTCACTGCGTCTCGCTCTCGGCGTATGCCCCCCGGGAACTTCGCCGGCGCTTCGCACGCTTGCATACAGTGGCAGGACCGGCGGAAATCCGCGGTTGACACGACCGCGCCGCGATCGAAGGGACGTACATGCCCATGGGTCACACGGCCACAGCCCAGGCAGGCTCCGGAGGCCTGACAGCGACCGAGCACCGCCTGGCCAACGGCCTGCGCGTGGTGCTCTCCGAGGACCACCTGACCCCGGTCGCGGCGGTGTGCCTCTGGTACGACGTCGGCTCGCGCCACGAGGTCAAGGGGCGTACCGGCCTGGCTCACCTTTTCGAGCACCTGATGTTCCAGGGCTCCGCCCAGGTGAAGGGCAACGGCCACTTCGAGCTCGTCCAGGGCGCGGGCGGCTCGCTGAACGGCACCACCAGCTTCGAGCGGACCAACTATTTCGAGACCATGCCCGCCCACCAGCTGGAGCTCGCCCTCTGGCTGGAGGCCGACCGCATGGGCTCGCCTGCTGGCCGCGCTCGACGACGAGTCGATGGAGAACCAGCGGGACGTCGTCAAGAACGAGCGCCGCCAGCGCTACGACAACGTCCCCTACGGCACGGCCTTCGAGAAGCTGACCGCCCTCGCCTACCCGCGAGGGCCACCCCTACCACCACACCCCGATCGGCTCGATGGCCGACCTGGACGCGGCCACCCTGGAGGACGCCCGCGCGTTCTTCCGCACCTACTACGCGCCGAACAACGCCGTGCTCTCCGTGGTCGGCGACATCGACCCGGAGCAGACCCTGGCCTGGGTCGAGAAGTACTTCGGCTCCATCGCAGGGTCACGACGGCAAGCCCGCGCCGCGCGACGGCACGCTGCCCGAGACCATCGGCGAGCAGCTGCGCGAGGTCGTCGAGGAGGAGGTCCCGGCGCGCGCCCTGATGGCCGCCTACCGGCTCCCGCACGGACGGCACGCGCGCGTGCGACGCGGCCGACCTGGCCCTCACCGTCCTCGGCGGCGGCGAGTCCTCCCGCCTCTACAACCGGCTCGTGCGGCGCGACCGTACGGCCGTGGCGGCCGGGTTCGGCCTGCTGCGGCTCGCCGGGGCGCCCTCCCTGGGCTGGCTGGACGTGAAGACGTCCGGCGACGTCGAGGTGCCGGTCATCGAGGCCGCCATCGACGAGGAGCTCGCCCGGTTCGCCGAGGAGGGCCCCACCGCCGAGGAGATGGAGCGCGCCCAGGCCCAGTTGGAGCGCGAGTGGCTGGACCGGCTCGGCACGGTCGCGGGCCGCGCCGACGAACTGTGCCGGTACGCCGTGCTGTTCGGCGACCCGCAGCTCGCCCTGACCGCCGTGCAGCGCGTGCTGGAGGTGACGGCGGAGGAGGTCCAGGAGGTCGCCAAGGCCCGCCTGCGTCCCGACAACCGCGCGGTGCTCGTCTACGAGCCGGTCGCCGACGAGACCGGCGACGCGGAAGCCGCCGAGGACGCCGACGCCACCGCAGCGCGGCCACGACGAGAACGAGGAGGCGGCCAAGTGACCGAGCTCGCCACGCATGGACTTCCACCCCCAGCCCCAGGCCGGCGAGGCCAGGCCGTGGGCCTTCCCGGCCCCCGAGCGCGGCACGCTGGACAACGGTCTGACGGTGCTGCGCTGCCACCGCCCCGGCCAGCAGGTCGTCGCCGTCGAGGTGCTGCTGGACGCGCCCCTGGACGCCGAGCCGGCCGGCCTCGACGGTGTCGCCACGATCATGGCGCGCGCCTTCTCCGAGGGCACCGACAAGCACTCCGCCGAGGAGTTCGCCGCCGAGCTGGAGCGCTGCCGGCGCCACCCTCGACGCGCACGCCGACCACCCCGGCGTCCGGCTCAGCCTGGAGGTGCCCGCCTCCCGGCTCGCCAAGGGCGCTCGGCCTGCTCGCCGACGCCCTCAGGGCGCCCGCGTTCGCGGACAGCGAGGTCGAGCGGCTGGTCCGCAACCGCCTGGACGAGATCCCGCACGAGCTGGCCAACCCCGCCCGCCGCGCCGCCAAGGAGCTCTCCAAGGAGCTGTTCCCGGCGGGCTCGCGCATGTCGCGGCCCGCGGCAGGGCACCGAGGAGACGGTCGACGGCGATCGACTCCGCGGCCGTACGCGGCTTCTACGAGAAGCACGTCCGCCCCGCCACGGCCACCGCCGTGGTCGTCGGCGACCTCACCGGCATCGACCTCGACGCGCTGCTCGGCGACACCCTGGGCGCCTGGACCGGCTCCCCGGCCGAGCCGCGGCCGGTGCCGCCGGTGACCGCCGACGACACCGGGCCGCGTCGTCATCGTGGACCGCCCGGGCGCCGTCCAGACGCAGCTGCTGATCGGCCGGATCGGCTCCGGACCGGCACGACCGCGTGTGGCCCGCCCAGGTGCTCGGCACGTACTGCCTCGGCGGCACCCTCACCTCCCGCCTGGACCGCGTCCTGCGCGAGGAGAAGGGCTACACCTACGGCGTGCGCGCGTTCGGGCAGGTCCTGCGGTCCGCCCCGGACGGCACCGGCGCCGCGATGCTCGCCATCAGCGGCTCCGTGGACACCCCGAACACCGGCCCCGCCCTGCAGGACCTCTGGACGGTGCTGCGCACGCTCGCCGCCGAAGGGCTGACCGACGCCGAGCGGGACGTCGCCGTGCAGAACCTCGTCGGCGTGGCCCCGCTGAAGTACGAGACGGCCGCCGCCGTCGCGAGCACGCTGGCCGACCAGGTCGAGCAGCACCTGCCCGACGACTACCAGGCCGACGCTGTACCGGCAGCTCGCCGCGACCGGCACCGTGGAGGCCACCGCGGCGGCCGTGAGCGCCTTCCCGGTGGACCGTCTGGTGACGGTCCTCGTCGGCGACGCGGCCGCAGATCAAGGGGCCCGTCGAGGCCCTCGGCATCGGCGAAGTCACCGTCGTGGCCGCCGAGTAGCGGCGGACACGCGCGGGCGAGGCGCGCGCGTAGGGGCCCTGGTGTGTTCGGAGGCACCGGGGCCCCTTTATGCCCGAATTGGGGGAGAGGTTGCCCGTCTGCCCTGTGGGATGCGCTACAAAAGCCGGGATCCGTTTGGGGATTGAAAGTCGTCCCGCTTAGCTTCGTCCGGGCTGTTCGTCAGGCAGTGCGCCGCACCCGCGGCACCGGACAGTCATCGCCGAGTCCCCGTACGGCGCGAGCCAGGGGAGCCGGGGACCCACCGCAGTCCCTGGGGTGAATCGGACGCCCGCGCGAGTCGCGAGGGGGTCCGTAGGAGACCTTCCTGCTCCGAACCCGTCAGCTAACCCGGTAGGCGAGAGGGAAGGAAAGGACCAGCCACTACATGGCGTTCACGCGCGCCACCGGGAAGCACCGTCGTCCCGGCCGGATCGAGCGCACGCACCGCCCGCGCGGCGGGCGTCGCGGCCCTCGCCACCACCGGCGTCGTCGGCACCCTGGCCGCCCCGGCGCTCGCCGCCGAGCCCGCCGTCGAGCAGACCGGCCTCACCCCGGTCATCACCATCGGCGACACCGCTCGCCGAGCAGATCGACGCCCAGGCCACCGCCCAGCGGCAGGCCGCCGAGGAGGCCGCCGCCAGGAAGCAGGCCGCAGGAGGCCGCGCGCAAGCGGCGCCGCCGAGAACGGCCAAGGAGGCAGCGCGAGGCCAAGGAGCGCGCCGCCCGCGAGGCCGAGCGCAAGCGCCTCAACTCCTTCGTCGCCCCGATCTCCGGCTCGTACGTCTCCACCGGCTACAAGACCGGCGGCGCCGTCTGGTCCTCCGGCAGCCACACCGGCGTCGACTTCCACGCCGCCAGCGGCACCGCCGTCCACGCGGTCGGCGCCGGCACCGTCGTCGAGGCCGGCTGGGGCGGGTCGTACGGCAACAAGATCGTGATCAAGATGAACGACGGTACGTACACCCAGTACGGCCACCTGTCGTCCATCGGCGTCTCGGTGGGCCAGACGGTCACCCCCGGCCAGCAGATCGGCCTGTCCGGCGCCACCGGCAACGTCACCGGCCCGCACCTGCACTTCGAGGCCCGCACGAGCCCCGAGTACGGCTCCGACATGGACCCCGTCGCCTACCTCCGCTCGCACGGCGTGAACGTCTGACGGCGACACCGCGCCGCCTCCCGAAAGCCCCGGCTCCCCGAGCCGGGGCTTTCGGCGTTTCGGCGACGGCCGGCTGTCCAAAAAATATCCATGGATTCCGACCTGCCGTCGGAAATTCCGGCTCGATTGCAATAGAGTCACGGAACACACGTCATTCGTCGACGTTTCACGGGGATTAAGGCGGAGGTCGGTCATGCGTATTCCGGCGCACTCGGTGTGCACCGCGATCCGGGACGACATCGTCGCCGGTGTCTACGAGCGCGGCGGCCGGCTCACCGAGGAACTCCTCGCCCGCCGCTACGGCGTCTCCCGCGTCCCCGTCCGCGAGGCCCTGCGCACCCTGGAGGCCGAGGGCTTCGTGGTGACCCGGCGGCACGCGGGCGCGTGCGTCGCCGAACCGACCGAGCAGGAGGCCGCCGACCTGCTGGAGATGCGCATGCTCCTGGAGCCGCTCGGCGCCGCCCGGGCCGCCCAGCGGCGTACCGAGGCCCATCTGAAGGTCTTGCGCGGCCTGGTCCGGCTGGGCCAGGAGCGCGCCCAGCCGGGGGAACAGCGAGGATCTGCGCTCGCTGGGCGGCTGGTTCCACGAGACGCTCGCCCAGGCCTCCGGCAGCCCCGCGCTGACCTCGATGCTGACCCAGCTGCGCCACAAGATCGCCTGGATGTACGCCGTGGAGGCGCCGGCCAGCCCCGTGGAGTCCTGGGCCGAGCACGGCGCGATCGTGGACGCGGTGGCGCGCGGGGACGGCGAGCGCGCGCGGGCGGTCACGGCGCTGCACACCGAGCGCGCGACGGCCGCGCACCGGCTGCGGTTCGGCTCCGCCGGGGAGCGCGCCGAACGTGTGAGGAACTCGCAACATCCCGTAAACATGGCGAGCCTGCGGCATTAACACGGGCGCCGTATACAAAGAGGGGATATTCGGTGGCGGGTAATTTCCGCTGCCCTTTTCCGGTGTGCCGGGAATTCCGGTGGCGCCCGACCGGGAAACGCGAAGCCGCCCGCCCGAGAATGCAGCTGCCTGCCCGAGAACAGCGAAGCCGCGTCCGCCGGAAAGGCGGACGCGGCTTCACCGCTTGCGCGGAGTCGCTCAGGTACTCAGACCGTCTCGGGCAGCTCCTCGAGGCCCTCGGAGACCAGCTTCGCCAGACGGTCCAGGGCGGCGTCCGCGCCCTCGGCGTCGGAGGCGAGGACGATCTCCTCGCCGCCCTGGGCGCCCAGGCCCAGGACGGCCAGCATGGAGGCCGCGTTGACGGGGTTGCCGTCGGCCTTGGCGATCGTCACCGGGACGCCTGTGGCCGTGGCGGCTCGGACGAAGATGGAAGCGGGGCGGGCGTGGAGGCCCTCGGCCCAGCCGACGTTGACGCGGCGCTCAGCCATGTGATGCTGCCCTTCGGTGTTCAGGGTTGTCTAGACCAGTTTCCCACACCCGTGAAGCGTGCCGGGAGCGGACCTGATGCCCGTCCTCCGGGGTGACCGTCGGATCGCGGCCTCGACCCGACATGACGTCCTCCACAGACTGCCTCGCGCCGTTGTCGGACGCGAGCCGTACTCTGGGGCCCATGCAGACCTGCGCTCGGACCGGCACGAGTACCCCGCCCACTGGGAAGCCGACGTGGTGCTGCGCGACGGCGGCACCGCACGCATCCGGCCCATCACCGTTGATGACGCCGAGCGCCTGGTCAGCTTCTACGAGCAGGTGTCCGACGAGTCGAAGTACTACCGCTTCTTCGCGCCGTACCCTCGCCTGTCCGCCAAGGACGTCCACCGCTTCACGCACCACGACTTTGTGGACCGGGTGGGACTCGCGGCCACAGTCGGCGGCGAGTTCATCGCCACCGTACGCTACGACCGGATCGGCGCCGACGGAATGCCCGCGTCCGCACCCGCCGACGAGGCCGAGGTCGCCTTCCTGGTCCAGGACGCCCACCAGGGCCGCGGCGTCGCCTCCGCCCTGCTCGAGCACATCGGCGCCGTCGCCCGCGAGCGCGGCATCCGCCGCTTCGCCGCCGAGGTGCTGCCCGCCAACACCAAGATGATCAAGGTGTTCACGGACGCCGGGTACACCCAGAAGCGCAGCTTCGAGGACGGCGTCGTCCGTCTGGAGTTCGACCTCGAACCCACCGACCGCTCGCTGGCCGTGCAGTACGCGCGCGAGCACCGCGCCGAGGCCCGGTCCGTGCAGCGGCTGCTCGCGCCCGGCTCGGTCGCCGTCATCGGCGTCGGCCGCACACCCGGCGGCGTGGGCCGCAGTGTCCTCGGCAACATCCGGGACGCCGGGTTCACCGGGCCGCCTGTACGCGGTGAACAGGGCGTTCCCCGAGGAGCTGAAGGAGCTCGACGGGGTGCCCGCCCACCGCTCGGTGCGGGACATCGACGGCCCGGTCGACCTCGCGGTGGTCGCCGTACCGGCCGAGCACGTCCCCGAGGTCGTCACCGAGTGCGGCGAACACGGCGTGCAGGGGCTGGTCGTGGTCTCCGCCGGGTACGCCGAGAGCGGCCCCGAGGGGCGCGAGCGGCAGCGCGCACTCGTCCGGCACGCGCGCACGTACGGCATGCGGATCATCGGGCCGAACGCCTTCGGCATCATCAACACCTCCGCCGGACGTGCGGCTCAACGCCTCGCTCGCCCCCGAGATGCCGCGCCCGGGCCGGATCGGCCTGTTCGCCCAGTCCGGCGCCATCGGCATCGCCCTGCTGTCCCGGCTGCACCGGCGCGGCGGCGGCGTCACCGGGCGTCACCGGCGTCTCCACCTTCGTCTCCTCCGGCAACCGGGCCGACGTCTCCGGCAACGACGTCCTCCAGTACTGGTACGAGGACCCCGACACCGACGTCGTCCTCATGTACCTGGAGTCCATCGGCAACCCCCGCAAGTTCACCCGCCTCGCCCGCCGCACGGCGGCGGCGAAGCCGCTGGTCGTCGTCCAGGGCGCACGGCACGGCGGCCGCTCCGCAGGGGCACGCCGTACGGGCGACCCGGCTGCCGCACGCCACCGTGTCCGCGCTGCTGCGGCAGGCCGGCGTCATCCGGGTCGACACCATCACCGAACTGGTGGACGCGGGCCTGCTGCTCGCCCGCCAGCCGCTGCCCGCCGGGCCCCGGGTGGCGATCCTCGGCAACTCCGAGTCGCTCGGCCTGCTGACCTACGACGCGTGCCTCGCCGAGGGGCTGCGGCCGCATCCCCCGCTGGACCTGACCACGGCGGCGTCGCGCGGCGGACTTCCACGCGGCGCTCTCGCGCGCGCTGGCCGACGACACGTGCGACGCGGTCGTCGTCACCGCCATCCCGGCGGTGGGGGAGGGCTCGGCCGGCGGACGCGGCGCTGGCGGAGGCCCTGCGGTCGGCGGTCGGCGGCCGTCCCGGCCAAGCCGGTCCTGGTCGTGCACGTGGAGCTCGGCGGGCTGGCGGAGGCCCTGTCGGCCGCGGCGAGCACCGCACCGCAGGCCGCGGCGGAGCCACCCCGCGCCCACGCGCCCCGGCACCGGGTCCGCCCGCCGCCCCGGCGCCCCCCGGGCAACGGCCCGCCGCCGACGCCCCCGGAACGGCGCCCGCCTCATCCCCGCCTACCCCGCCGCCGAGCGCGCCGTCCGCGCCCTCGCCGAGGCCGTCACCTACGCCCAGTGGCGGCGCGACGCCGCCGACCCCGGCAAGGTGCCCGAGTACGAGGACATCGACGAGAAGGGCGCCGCCGCGCTGATCGACGGGCTGCTCGCGCGCGGGCAGGGACTCACGCTCGGCACGGACGAGACCTGCGACCTGCTCGGCCACTACGGCATCCACGTCCACCGCGCCCTGCCCGCCCCGACCCCCGACGCCGCCGCCGAGGCCGCCCGCGCCCTCGGCTACCCCGTCGCCCTCAAGGCCACCGCCCCGCACCTGCGCCACCGCGCCGACCTGGGCGGCGTCCGCCTCGACCTCGCGGACGAGGAGCAACTGCGGCGGTCGTACGCCGAGTTGACCGAGCTGTTCGGCGCGCCGGAGGAGCTGCGCCCGGTGGTGCAGCGGATGGCGCCACGCGGCGTGGACATCGTCGTACGGGCCGTCATCGACCCCGCGGCCGGAGCCGTGCTCTCCTTCGGGCTCGCCGGCGCCGCCTCACAGCTGCTCGGGGACACGGCGCACCGGCTGATCCCGGTCACCGACCGGGAGGCGACCTCGCTGGTCCGCTCGATCCGCACCGCACCCCTGCTGTTCGGCTGGCGCGGCTCCGCACCGGCCGACACCCGTGCCCTGGAGGAGCTGCTGCTGCGGGTGTCCCGGCTGGTCGACGACCACCCCGAGGTCGTCGCGGTCACCCTGGAGCCGGTCGTCGTCGCCTCGCACGGCCTGAGCGTCCTCGGCGCCTCCGTCCGTCTCGCGACACCCGCCCGCCCGCGACGACCTCGGCCCGCGGACCCTCCCCGCGTACTGACAGGGGCGAGCTGTGCCTCGCAGTCAGTGGGCCCCCGTAGGATGGGCGTCATGGCCAAGACCAGTACGACGACCCAGGGGCTGCGGGCGGCGATCGAGCGCAGCGGCTACTACCCGGCCCTCGTGGCCGAGGCGGTGGAGGCCGCCGTGGGCGGCGAGCCCGTCCGGTCGTACCTGGTCCACCAGGAGACGACGTTCGACCAGAACGAGGTGCGGCGGCACGTGACGGTGCTCGTCCTCACCGACAACCGCTTCATCGTCAGCCACACCGACGAGCAGGCCGCCGACACCACCTCCCCGACGCCGTACGCCACGACGTCGACGGAGTCCGTGAAGATCGGCCGTATCTCGTCGGTCGTGGTCAGCCGGGTCGTCGCCAACCCGGAGTCGTACAAGCCGGGCACCCTGCCCCGCGAGGTCGTCCTCACCATCGGCTGGGGCGCCGTCTCCCGCATCGACCTGGAGCCGGCCGCCTGCGGCGACCCCAACTGCGAGGCGGACCACGGCTACACCGGCAACTCGACGGCGGACGACCTCAGCCTGCGCGTCAGCGAGGCCGGGGACGGACCGGAGACCGTGCGCCAGGCGCTCGCCTTCGCGCAGGCCCTCTCCGAGGCGACCGCGGACACCACCCGCTGATGGCACTGCCCGACACGGCCTGGGACCACCACCCGAACCGCTCGCCCTCGCCTCCGCGCCGCGTCCCCGAGTACGGCAGCGGCTCCCTCGCCGACCTGCTGCCCACGCTGGCCGCGGGCCTGGGCGTACCGGGCATGAGCGCCGCGATCTCCGAGCTGACCCCCGCCGACCGGAACTGCGTGTTCCTGATCGACGGCCTCGGCTGGGAGCAGCTGAAGGCGCACCCCGAGGACGCCCCCTTCATGACGTCCCTGCTCGCCACCTCGCGCGGCGGCACCGGACGCCCGCTCACCGCCGGCTACCCGGCGACCACGGCTACCTCCCTCGCCTCCGTCGGCACCGGCCTGCCGCCCGGCGCGCACGGCCTGCCCGGCTACACCGTGCGCAACCCGGACACCGGCGAGCTGATGAACCAGCTGCGCTGGCAGCCGTGGACACCGCCCGCCCCCTGGCAGCCGTACCCGACGGTCTTCCAGCTGGCGCACAAGGCGGGCGTGCACGCCGCGCAGGTGTCGTCCCCGACCTTCGAGAACACCCCGCTGACCAAGGTCGCGCTCAGCGGCGGAACGTTCCTCGGGCGGCTGCCCGGCGAGGACCGCGTCGACCTCGCGGCCGAACAACTGGCCGCGGGCGACCGCTCCCTGGTGTACACCTACTTCGCCGAGGTCGACGGCGCCGGCCACCGCTTCGGCGTCGACTCCGACGCCTGGCGCGGCCAGCTCATGTACGCCGACCGCCTGGTCCAGCGCCTCGCCGAGCAACTGCCGCCGCGCTGCGCCCTCTACGTCACCGCGGACCACGGCATGATCGACGTGCCCTTCGACGAGCAGCACCGCATCGACTTCGACGAGGACTGGGAGCTGAGCGCCGGAGTCGCCCTGCTCGGCGGCGAGGGCCGCGCCCGGCACGTCTACGCCGTACCCGGTGCCGCGAACGACGTCCTGACCTGCTGGCGCGAGGTGCTCGGCGAGCAGTTCTGGGTCGCCTCACGCGACGAGGCCATCGCGGCGGGCTGGTTCGGCCCGCAGATCGACGAACGGGTGTACGGCCGTATCGGCGACGTGGTCGCCGCCGCCCGGGACGACGTTCTGATCATCGCCTCCGAGCGGGAGCCGAACGAGTCGGCGATGGTCGGCAACCACGGTTCGATGACCCCTGCCGAGCAGCTGGTCCCCCTGCTCGAAGTGCGTTCCTGACGCTCCCACCCGGACCCCTCACACCGAAAGGTGCTCAACTCGACATGCCTGAGCTGGTCTTCTTCTCCGGAACCATGGACTGTGGGAAGTCGACGCTGGCGCTACAGATCGCGCACAACCGGTCGGCGAGGGGGCTGCAGGGTCTGATCTTCACTCGGAACGACCGTGCGGGGAAGGGGAAGCTGTCTTCCCGCCTCGGCCTGGTGACCGAGGCGGTCGAGGCGCCGCCGGGAATGGATCTGTACGGCTATGTCGTCGACCAGGTGTCGCAGGGCGGCAAGGTCGACTACTTGATAGTGGACGAGGCGCAGTTCCTCGCGCCGGAGCAGATCGACCAACTGGCTCGAGTCGTGGACGATCTGAGTCTCGATGTCTTCGCCTTCGGTATCACCACCGACTTCCGCACGAAACTCTTCCCGGGCTCGGGGCGGTTGATCGAGCTGGCGGACCGGATCGAGACGCTCCAGGTGGAGGCCATGTGCTGGTGCGGGGCGCGTGCCACGCACAATGCGCGCACGGTAGGCGGCGAGATGGTGGTGGCAGGTGAGCAGGTCGTCGTCGGTGACGTGAGCAGCCCCGCCGCGGAGGTCGGCTACGAGGTGTTGTGCCGGCGTCACCATCGTCGCCGTATGACGAGTGCCTCCGCCCGTGCCGGCGCGCTCTCGCCGGATGTCCTGCCCGTCGCCTCTGCCTGAGTGCCGCAGGCCGCGAGGCCATGGCGCCCCCCTGCACGGTCCGCCGGCTGCCGAAGCACCACTCGGGGCTTCGGCTGCCGGTCGACGGTGTCCCGGGTCGGGTCTCGGCGTCCGCGATGGTTTCGGCGGCGGCGATGGCCATCGCCGCCGCTCTCTTCACGCCCTGCCGGGGAGGCCGGAGCGGCCCTCGATGACGGTGGCGAGCTTCTTGCGGTCGACTTTTCCGTTGCCGCTCAGCGGTAGCTCTTCCAGGACGACGCAGCGCCTCGGGACCTTGAACTCCTCGATCTGCTCGCGCATTCGGCCGAGAACCTGCTCGGCGCCGATCTCCGAGACCACGGCGAGGACGGACGGCCTCTTGCCGGACGGCGGCAGGACGGCGGCCGAGACGACTCCGGGCACCCGGTGCGCCGCGGCCTCGACCTCGGTGGCGCTGACCCGGAAACCGCGCTCCTTGTACAGGTCGTCGCGCCGGCCGGAGAAGTACAGGTAGCCGTCCTCGTCCACGTGGCCGTAGTCACCGGTGCGCAGTTCGGGGAAGAGGCCGTCGCGGCGCGGGAAGCGCTGGGCGTGCAGCTCGGGCCGCCGCCAGTACCCGGCCATCACGTGGGGGCCCCGGACGACGATCTCGCCCACGACGCCGGCAGGAACGGGCTCAGCGTTGTCGTCGACGATGAGGATCTCGGTGCCGGGCAGTGGCAGTCCGCAGGAACCGGGGCGGTCCAGGTCCCCGTCCGGTGGCATGATCACGGCGCGCTTGCACTCGGTGAGGCCGTACATGACCTGGGCGCGCAGTCCGGGTATCGCGGTGCGCAGGGCGTTGACCGTCTCGGTCGACAGGGCGGCGCCGGTGTTGGTCACCAGCCTGAGCGGCGGGCGCTGGGCCGTGGCCCGCTTCAGCAGCCACACGAGCGACTCGGCCACGGACGGGACGGCGGGCAGGACGGTCGCCTTGCTGTCCAGCAGGCTGCGCAGCAAGGCAGGTCCGGCCTCGGCCGCGCTGCCGAGCACCACGTGCGCACCGCTGAGGACGCCGAGGAAGACCTGGTAGAGGCCGTAGTCGAAGGAGAGCGGCAGGGGGCAGTAGACGACGTCGTCGTCTTGGTAGTGAAGGACCTCCTGGATGGCCCGAGCGGCGAAGACGACCTGCTGATGGGTGCTCACCACGGCCTTGGGAAGGGACGTGGTGCCCGAGGTGTAGATCAGGCAGACCGGGTCGACGGCGAGTGGCTCGGGGGCGGCGAGCCGCTCCACGGGGGTGGCCGTGCCGGGCTCGGGGAACGCGATCGGGAGCAGGTCCTGCGGGCCGGCGGCGATGATGCCGCGGTCCCGCGCGGCCTGAAGAGACGCGGGGTCCTCGGCGACGACGAGGCTCGGCTCGCAGTCGTCGAGCACGTGCTCAAGCGGTACACCCCGCACCTGATCGTGGAGGACGGACCACGGGGCGCCGAGGCGGGAGGCCGCGAAGACGAGCGCGGGCACCAGCGGACCCGAGGGCACGGCGACGACCACGCGATGGCCCCGGCCGACGCCCTGGGCGTGCAGCCAGGCGGCCAGCCGGTGGCTGGCGTCCCGCAGGGTCGTGAACGTCGCGGTGAACTCCTGTCTGGTGACGGCCGGGCGCTCGGGCCAGGCCTGCGCGGCGACGTCCAGGAGATGGTGAAGGAGCGTGTTCTCGGACAACTTGCTCAGTTCCCTTCAGGCGACGACTCCCCCGTCGCCATGTCGAATGGCTCGATCGCCCGGGTGCGGTGCCCGGATCCCGGCCGCGCCGGGACCGGCGCGCCGGGGCGGCGCACGGCCGTCCCGGCGCGCCGTCGGCGCGACCCGTGTGGGTGCGTGAGGGTCAGGGGCTTGGCACGGCGCCGAGCTGGGACAGCAGTCCGAGGGCGTCGGACAGCACCCAGTATTCGGCGATCTTGTCCTTCTCGAGACGGACGATGGACATGCCGGAGTAGCGGACGGCGGTCCCCGGCGCGACCGTCGCGGTGGGGGCGCCACCGGCGTAGGTGCCTGTCACGGTGTATCCGCCGGCGACGAGGTCCCCTTCCCTGAGGGGGCCGGGATTCGTGGTGAAGCGCACGTCGTGCAGAAGCGTGCGGACGGCGGTGACCCAGTCGAGCAGGCCGTCGCGGGTGGTGATCTGTCTGGAGTCGGGGAAGCCGAGGTAGCGGGCGAGTTCGGCGCTGTGCACGGTGAAGTCGTCGGCGATGAACTCCGGCGTGTCGGCGAAGTCCACCTCTCCGTTCCACAGATCGACGAAACGCTCGAAGAGCACCTTGCCCTCATCGGTCTCCGCGGCGCGGACGTCGCTCATGCCTTCGCCTCGGCTTCCGGCGCGGGCACTCCCGCCACGGCGGCGGCATCGGCCCTGCCGGCCACCCGGACGCCGACGAGCAGCGGCAGCACGGCGAGCGCGCATGCGCCGCAGATCGCGCCGATCACGCCGAAGGAGACGCCGTTGTCCAGCAGAAGGGCGGCGATGCTGGTCGCCAGCATCATTCCGCCGTACTGAGCGGAGCCGTTGAGCGCCAGCGCGGTGCCGCGCGTCTCCGGCCGCAGCTCGCTCACCAGGGCGCTGAGGGACGGCTGGCCGACGCCGACCGCCGTACCCCACACGATGAAGACGATGAGCACGGGGACGATGTGGTCGCCGATGAGAGCCACGGAGGTCACGCCGGCGGCCGCGACCAGGGCGGCCACCACGATCACGGTGCGCTTGCCCAGCTTGTCCGCGATACGGCCGCCGAGCAGCGCCCCCGCCATGCTGCCGGCCCCCGATCCCATGATGGCGAGACCGGTCTGCGCCTCGTTGAAGCCGAATCGCTCGGCGTAGAAGATACCGATGTTGGAGAACATGCCGTACAGCGCGAAGGACCACAGCAGGGTGCAACCGAGCACGCAGAGCACGGCGGGTGTCGTCACGGCGCGGCCGACCATGCCGAGGTAGACGGCCACGGGGCTCTTGGCGCTCTGCGGCTGTACCGCGGGTGGCTGTGCCGGGGGGATCAGCGCGAGCACCAGGGCACAGACGAGGACGGCCACCCCGCCGACGGCGAAGAACGCGACGCGCCAGCCCAGGAGATGCGCGAGGTAGGAGCCGAGCGGCACACCGATGACGGTGGAGCTGAGGAGACCTGCCACCACGATGCCCATGACCTTGCCCCGGCGCTCGAACGGGAAGGTGTCCGCGATCATCGCGTAGACGCTCGGCATGATCATCGCGGCGCCCAGGCCGGCCAGGGCGCGGCAGGCGAGCAGCAGGGTGAAGTCGGAGGTGATGCCCGTGAGGGCGTTGCCGAGGGTGAAGGCGACCAGGCCGCCCGTGAGGATCGTGCGCCGTCCCAGCCGGTCGGACATGGCGCCGCACAGGGGGGCCGCGAGCGCGAACAACAAGGCGTAGGCGCTGACGAAGAGACCACCGAGCCGCGCCTCGGTTCCGGTGTCCTCGGCGATGGCGGGCACCAGCGGAACAGTGATCATCGAATCCAGGCCCACCAGGAAGGCGCTGACCACCGCGACCAGCAGCACCCGGTTGGGCTGGGGGGACGTGCTTGTGGATAAGGACATGACACCTTTCTCACTTTGCTCGGGACACGTCGGCGTTCGCCGTCCCCCCGGAACTGGCGGACCGACGCCGCGCGGCGTCGCGGGGGACCACGGCGGTGCCCACCGCCCGGCAGACGACCACGGGCTCTCCGAGCAACTCGGCTCGTGTGACCCCTTGCTCGTACCGGGCGGCAATGTATTTCTGTGCCGTGAATTCCACGACGCGCCGAAGTCTACTCCTGCCCACCAGACGTCCGCTCACCTCGATGTAATCACCGACATACACCGGGGCCTTGAATTCGATCTCGCTGTAGCCACTGAGCAGACCCTCGTCCCCGTCCAATTGAATGGTGATCTCGGTCACAACGTCACCGAATAATTGAAGTATGCGCGCACCGTCAACAAGGTTTCCGCCGTAATGGGCGTCCTTTTGAGTCATTCGCGCGCGCAGCGCAGCTGAAATCGCTTCAGACATACTCCGACCTCATTCCGACCGTCCGCTCCCCACCGACTCGCGCAAGGCGATCTCCTCGAGGACCGTCCGTGCGGTCCCCCCGGCGTCACCGGCTCCAGACGCCGGCTCGTGGTCGCCGTGGCCCAGTGCCACGGCGACCACGTACTCCCCCTTGTGGGCGATGGACACCGTCAGGTCCGTCAGCCCCATCTCCGTCGCCCTGTGCTGCGCCGCCCCGGTCAGCCGCACCAGCGGCGCGGACCGTGCCCCACGGGTGACGCAGATGTGCCGGGGCATCAGTCCGTCCCGGCATCCCGTGCCGAGCACCTTGAGCACCGCCTCCTTGGCGGCGAACCTGCCGGCCAGGAACTCCCGCGCCCGCTCCCGGCCGAAGCCGTCGGCGAGCGTCAGCTCCTCCGTGGCGTAGGTGTACCGGCGAAACCAGGGACGGGCCTGGAGACGGTCCAGTTCGCCCAGGCCGAGGACGTCGATTCCGATGCGCATCAGGGGCTGCCCTACCCGGCCCGGCCGGGAGCCGAGGGGGAGCGGAACACGGCCAACTGCCCCTCCTTCGTCAGCGGATCGACGTCGCAGAGCACCACCGTGGCGGCGTCCCGACACCAGTCCTGCCAGTGACGGGCCAGTTCCAGCCAGACACTCGTGCAGTAACTGGTGTCCCCGCCGCGGCTGATCCGCGCCCCCGCCGGGTCCACCGCGTCCTCCTGGATGCCCGGGCCGAGCACCAGCAGCGTTCCGGCCGGGTCGGCGGCGGCCAACTCGCCCAGCCGGGTGGCGGTGCCCTCCGGGGACGAGAACGACTCGACGCCTGACAGGGCGAGTGCTTCCTCCCCGCCCGGCTGACCGGCGTCGCCGAGTACGAGCAGGACACCGGAGTCGGTCAGATCCCGGGTGTCCACGAGCGGATGAGGGGTCGGCAGGGTGGTCTGCTCCAGGATCGCGAGCACGGCCCGCCCCGCTCGGCCGGCGCGCTGGTAGGCGGCGATGATCCGCAGCGCCGTGAACGGGGCCGCCAGGCCCTGCTCGGACACGCAGAAGCTCTGTGCCACGCCGCCGAGCAGCATGTTCAGGTGCGAGGCGACGGCGGTGAACGGGTGTACGTCGGGTAGGGCGTGGCTGACGACGACCAGGTCCGCGGGCCCCTCGATCCCCTCCGCCGTGACCAGGTGGTCCACGAGGTCGCGGTGGGACACGTTGGCCCCCTCGCGCAGACGCTCTTCGTCGACGGTGGAACCGAACGGCTCCACCAGGTCACGGAAGAAGCCGACGATGGACGGATCGTCGTGGTACGGCCGGCGGGGCGGGTCGGCGACCGCGGCGGCCGAGCGCAGGACCGGCATCGTCACTTCCCCTCGCCGAGCAGTCGCTGAAGGTACGCGGTGAGCGTGCCCACGGTCATGAAGTCGTCCATGTCCAGCGTCTCGGGGTCGATGGCGACGTCCATGCTGTCCTCCAGGGACATGAGCATCTCCATCACCGAGGTCGAGTCCAGGTGCAGGTCCTCGAAGAGCCGAACGTCAGGGGTGAGCCCGCTGACCTCGCGTTCGAGCACCTCGGTGAGCGCGGTCTCGACCGACTCCACGACTGCCGTGTTCTCCATGGGGTTCCATCCTCTTGTCGATAAGCCGAAACGAATGCGGGGGAGCGGAAAGGTCAGAAAGCGATGAGGTGCTGCTTGCCCAGCAGGTCGTCCACGACGTCTCGGCGCCGCACCAGATGGGCGGTGCCCTGGTGGACCATGACCTCGGCGGGGAACCCGTGGCTGAGGAAGAGCCCGGGTGATGCCGACGGTCCGTACGCTCCGGAGCGCTCCACTCCGATGAGGTCCCCCGGGCGCACCTCGGGGAGC
This sequence comes from uncultured Actinomycetota bacterium, assembly GCA_963798065.1. Taxonomy (GTDB): domain Bacteria; phylum Actinomycetota; class Actinomycetes; order Streptomycetales; family Streptomycetaceae; genus Streptomyces. The sequence continues at coordinate 128,975 of CAWCSC010000028.1, forward strand.
GCGACGCGCTTGCCGATGACGTCGTTGGGTGTGCAGAGCGGGCCGGTGACCGTGTACTGGCCGGTGGGTTCCTCGTGGTAGCGGCTCAGCGAACGGATCGGGAAATTCCGCTTGACGAAGCTGCCCACCCCGACAGCGGCCATGTGGTGGTTGGTGCCGCCGTCGGCCACCACGAACCGCTCGCCCATGGACTCCTTGACGTATCGCGCCCGGGTCACGTACGTCCCGCACCTGGCAGTGAGATAGCGGCCGAGCTCATTGATCAGCCGGCAGTCGGGATGGTCCTGCAGGAATGGGGCGACCGTGGCGTCGATGCCCGCCGCGAGTTCCGGAATATTCAGGTCCGGTTCATTGTCGAAGTACGGTATCCCGAACCCTCCGCCGAAATCGACGATGTTCAGTTCGATTCCGGTCTCGGCGGCGAGGTCCGACGCGACGGCCAGAATCTCACGGGTGTTGTGGATCAGATCCTCGTGACGGAGGAAACGAGTTCCCATATAGGCGTGGAAACCGGTGACCCGGGTGCGCCTCAGCCCCTTCAGCGCCCTCTGGGCATTGCGCAGCAGGGCCACGTCGATGCCGAACTGGCGCGGCTTTCCGCCCATCGCCAGCCCCGACCCCTTGGTGTGGAAGTCCGGATTGACGCGCAGCATGACCGGCACGTCGGCGCGGCCGGCCGCCACGGCCATCTCGTCGATCTCCGCCAGCTCCTCCAGTGACTCGCACACGATGGCGCGCAGCCCCGCGGCCACACACGCCTCGAGCTCCGCGCGGGTCTTGCCGGGGCCCAGGAAGATCGTGTCCTCGGGCGCGATCCCGGCTCGCCGTGCCGTCTCCAGCTCGACCAGGGACGACACCTCCGCGCCCGCGCCTAGGCCGCCGAGGTAGCCGCAGACACTGATGTTGGGGTTGGCCTTGAGCGACAGGTAGATGTCGACCGCGGGGTGCGTCAGACCGCGCAGCTCCTCGTAGGTGTGGCGCAGGACGTCCGTGTCGTACACGTACAGCGGTGTGCCGAACTCGTCGGCGATCGCCGACACGGGCAGCCCCTGCACATGGAATTCGGTGGCGGTCATGCCGCTTCCCTCCCCGCGTCCCGCTCCGTCCCCGCCGGAGTGACGGACGCCCCGTGAGTGATGACCATGGCCGCGAAGGTGGCGCCCAGGCCGACCGTGGCGAAAAGGTAGTGCCGCCCCGAAACCAGCCGGCCGGCTTCCCGCAGCGTCGTGTGGTTGAGGAAGACGTCCGAGGCGAAGCAGTGGCTGAAGCGCTCGACGTTCTCCAGGAACACCTGCTCGCGCGGTATGCCCAGCTCGTTGATCGTCTGACGCCACGACTGCAGGTTCACGTTGTGCGGAACGACCAGGTCGATGTCCGCGAACTCGAGCCCCGCCTCGGCGACGGCCTGCCGCATGACCTTCGCGAGTTCCGGCGCGTACACCTTGGAGAAGCGCAGCGAGCTCTCCTCGTCCAGCAGCATCGCGGCCGAGAACTCGCCCATGGTGCGGGTGACGTAGGAACGCACCGGGTCGCCCGCCCCGTCCAGCGTGACGAGACAGGCCGCCGCGGCGTCGCCCATGATGGCCACGTCCTCGATGAGCTGGATCTTGGGCGAGAACGCCTGCTCTCCGGTCACGACCAGGGCGCAGTCGCCCGGCCTGCCCTCCGCCCGCAGCAGTTCGCCGGCCACGTCGACGGCGGCCATCCCGCTCGCGCAGTTCTGATGGCTCAGTGCGAAGGCCTCGGCCCGGTGCAGCCCGAGCCGGTCCCTGATCTCCCGCGCGGGATCGATGTGCGCCGGCGTCACCGCCTGCGTGGTGTGGGCGTACAGGACGTGACGGACGCGGCTCGCGGTGCCCTCGTCGGCGACCAGGCGGCGGGCCGCCGGCAGCACCACGTCGAAGAGGCTCAGCTCCGGGTCGAAGCGGATCTCCTTGAGGCCGTGCACCCGCTGAAAGAGCCGGAGCTTGGTACGGCGCAGCCCCAGCCGGTCCACCAGGTCCTCGATCGGCACCCTCCGCTCAGGCGCGAAGGACGCGATCGCCTCGAGGGTCGTGACTCCCGTGCTCACTGTCGAACTCCTCCCTCCGTTTGTGGTCATCGCGGCCCCCGGTAGGCCAGGACGGCCGCGTTGAATGTGGCGCCCGCGCCGACCGAGGCCATCACGTAGTGCCGGCCCTCCGTCAGCCGGCCTTCCTCGCGCAGCGTCGTGTAGTTGACGAAGACGTCGGAGGCGAAGCAGTGGCTGTAACGCGCGATGTTGTCCAGGAAGACGCGCTCGGCCGGAACGTCCAGCTCCGCGATGGTCTGCCGCCACGCCATCAGGTTGACGTTGTGCGGGATGATCAGGTCGATGTCGGTCAGCGTGAGCCCGGCCTCGTCGACGGCCTGCCGGACCACCTCCGCGAGCGTCGGGGCGTACGCCTTCCCGAACCGGGCCAGCTCTTCGGCGGGCAGTGAGACGAGATCCGCGAACTCTCCGAGGGTGCGGCTGGCATGGGACAGGACAGGGTGACCTGTGCCGCCCCTCGCGACCAGGCAGGCCGCGGCGGCCTCACCCATGATCGCGGTGTTGGGCACCAGCCGGACCAGTGGGGAGAAGGACTTCTCTCCCGTCACCACGAGCACCCGGTCGAGGGGGTCGCCGCCGTGCAGCAGCGCGGCGGCGACCTCCAGGGCGCCGAGCCCGGTGGCGCAGTTCTGCTGCGTCAGCGAGAACGCCTCGGCGTGGCCGAGCCCGAGCCGGTCCCGCACCTGCCGGGCGATGTCCGTCGCCGGCGGTGCCACCTGGTGAATGGCCCGGGCATGGATCACGTACCGCACCCGGTGCGGCTCGGCGAGCCCGGCCACGATGTCCCGGGCAGCCGACACCAAGAGGTCCACCAGGGGGAGTTCCTCGTCGAGCCGCAGCGTGTGCAGCCCGTGCACTCTGCGGAACAACGCGACCTTCGCCCGGCTCAGACCGAGAGGGCGTGCCATCGCCTCCACCGCGACCGTTCGGTCGGGCATGGCGGACTCGATTCTCTCCAGCGTCAGCAGGGGCCGTGTCACGCGCTCTCCCCGTCCCGGTCCACGGCGAGGGCCTCCCGCAGCCACTCGTCCACCGCCTGGGCCGTCGTCGCGGCGTGCTCGCCCAGCATGGTGAAGTGGTCACCGGGGACGTCGACGACCGCATCGGCCAGCGGCCAGCGCGGCCGGTCGTGCGCTGCGGACCGCTCCTGGGCCCGCACCAGCACGGTGGGCACCCCGGTGCCCTCCGGCTCCCAGCCGTCGAAGACCCGCAGATAGCCGCCCATCGCGATCAGCCGGTGGTCGTCCATCCAGGCGCTGCTCTCCGGGGCGAGCATCTGGTCGGCCACCATGGAGAGGTCGTCCAGGTCCAGGGGACAGGCGAGGGTGTCGATCAGTACCACCGCCCTGGGCGCCGTGCCCCGCTCCACCAGCCGGTGCGCGACGGCGTGGGCGATCCAGCCGCCGGTCGACCGGCCGAGGAGCACCAGCCCCCTGTCTCCGGCCATATCCAGAGCGGCCTGCGCCTGTGCGTCGACCAGCGCCGTCAGCGACGCGGGCAGCCCCTCACCGGGAGCAAACCCGGGAAGCGGCGGAACCGACACGGCACGGCTCGGCAGCGCGCCGGTGAAAGCGGCGTACTCCTGCGGCCCGGAGATCGCGATCATGGAGGGGAAACAGACCACCAGGGGACCGTCCTGCGGCCCGGCGGCCTTCGGGAAGGCGGCAGGTGCCGCGCTCCCGTCATGGGACGAGCGCAGCCGGGACGCCGTGACCAGCAGTTCCACCGCGTCCCCGAGCCGGTGCTGTTCGTGGGCGTCGCGGAAGAGGGCGACCAGGGTGTCCCCGCCGTCCTGGCCCGTCGCCGGGGAGCCGGCCGTGACGACCCCCAGCTGCCCGTCGACGAAGACGGCCAGCTGCGCCGGCGTCGGATGGTCGAAGACCGCGGTGGCCGGCAGCCGCAGACCGGTGGCCTGGTTCACCGCGTTGCGCAGCTCCAGCGAGGTCAGCGAGTCGAATCCCAGGTCCCTGAAGGATGTCTCGGCTTCGACGGCGTCCGCACTGCCGTGGCCGAGCACCTTGGCGACAGCGGCCGACACCGCCTCGGTGACGGCCTTCGAACGCTCCTCTCCGGCGAGTTGGGCCAGCCGGTCGCGCAGCGCCGGACCGGCCGGGACACCAGTCGCGGGCGCGGCGGACGCGGAGCGCCGTACCGTGCCGCGTACCAGGCCGCGCAGCAGCGGAGGCAGCGGCTGCGTGGAACCGCGTAGGGCCTTGCGGTCCAGTCGCACGGGCACCAGGACGGCCCGTCCGTTGGCGCACGCGGCGTCGAAGAGGGTGGTGCCCTGATCCGGCGAGATGGCCAGCACCCCGTAGCGCTCCATCCTCTTGAGATCCGCGGCGCCGAGCGTGCCGGCCATGCCGCCGCTGGGTTGCCACATGCCCCAGGCGAGCGCCGTGGCGGGCAGCCCCCGGGCGGCGCGGTGCTGGGCCAGCGCGTCCAGGAAGGTGTTGCCCGCCGCGTAGCTGCCCTGTCCCGGGCTGCCCAGCGTGCCGGCGACCGAAGAGAACAACACGAACGCCTTCAGGCCTGTCCCCTCGGTGAGTTCGTGCAGGTGCAGGGCCGCGTCCGCCTTGGGGCGCAGGACGGTGTCCAACCGCTCAGGGGTCAGCGAGGTGACGACCCCGTCGTCGAGAACGCCCGCGGTGTGGACCACGGCGGTCAGCGGATGCTCGTCCGAAACGGTGCCGAGGAGTTCGGCCAGCGCCTCGCGGTCGCCGACGTCGCATGCCGCGACGGTGACGTCCGCACCCAGCTCCCGCAGTTCCGCGGTGAGTTCGGCGGCTCCGGGCGCGGAAGGCCCCGAGCGGCTGGTGAGCAGCAGCCGGCGGGCGCCGTGCTCGGTCACCAGGTGGCGGGCGAGCAGCGCGCCGAGTTCGCCGGTGCCACCCGTGATCAGCACGGTGCCCCGCCAGGCGGCGGGATCCGGTTCGAGGGCCGCCGAGGCGGGAACCCTGACCAGGCGAGGAGTCAGCAATGCACCCTCGCGCACAGCGAGTTGAGGCTCGCCCGAGGCCAGCGCCGTCGCGAGGGCCGGGCCCTGAAGCTGTTCGCCGAAGTCGCCGTCACCGTCGAGGTCGACGAGGACGAAACGCTCGGGCGCCTCCGACTGGGCCGACCGGACCAGACCCCACAGCGGAGCCGCGGCCAGGTCGGAGACGTCCTCGTCGGGCCCTGCCGCGACGGCCCGGCGGGTGACCAGCACCAGCCGGGACGGAGCCTCGGGGCCCTCGGCCAGCCAGGTCCGCAGCAGGTCGAGCACCTGGCCGGTGGTCTCCCGCAGAGCGCCCGCGAGGTCCGTTCCCGAGGCCCCGGCGCAGTGCACGACGGTGTCCTGGGCCATGGCACCACCACCGGTCAGCGCCTCCAGCACGGCCGCCGGGGTGGCGAAGTACCGTGCCGTGCGCGCCGGGGCGGTGCGGGAAGCCGGTGCGAGCTGGGCCCAGTCCACCTGGTGAAGCCCGTCGGGCGCGGTCGCACGGGCGGCGCCGAGCTGCTCGATCGAGGCGGCGCGGGAGACGAACCCCTCGACGGTGATGACCGGGTCGCCCTCCGGATCCGCGGCCGTCAGTGTGACCGTGTCGGCGTCCTGGCGGGTGTAGCGGACTCTCAGCGAGGAGGCTCCCAGCGAGTGCAGCCGGACGCCGTTCCAGGAGAAGGGCAGCCGGCCCGAGGGGGTGCCGTCACGCAGTTCCTCCCACGCCAGTGCGTGCAGGGCCGCGTCGAGCAGAGCCGGGTGCAGCCGGAACCGCGCCGCCTGCGCCGCCGGCTCGTCGGGCAGGTCCACCTGCGCGAACAGTTCGTCTCCGCGCCGCCATACGGCCGTCAGGGCCTGGAAGTCGGGACCGTAGGCGAAGCCGTTTTCGGCCAGCCGGTCGTAGAGGCCGTCGAGGTCCACCTCGACGGCGTCCCGCGGCGGCCACTCGGCGACGCCGGTCTCCGGTGCGGCTTCCTCGGTGCGGGCGAGCCGGCCCGCGGCGTGCAGAGTCCACACCGCCTCGTCGTCTGTGGCCTCGTCGTCGGGACGGGAGTGCACGGTCACCGGACGGCGGCCGTCCGGCTCGGGAGAGCCGACGATCAGCTGGACCCGGATGCCCCCCTCCTCCGGCAGGACCATCGGAGCCTGGAGCGTCAGCTCCTCCACCGTCTCGTACCCGGTGTGGGCACCGGCCAGATCGGCCAGCTCAAGCAGCGCCGTACCAGGCACCAGCGTCGTGTCGAAGACGACATGGTGGGCGAGCCACGGGTGGGTCCGGCGCGAGAGGCGGCCGGTGAAGACCGCGGTGTCCCCGGCGGCCAGAGCGGTGACGGCGCCGAGCAGCGGGTGGTCGGCCGCGGTGAGGCCGACGGAGGAGACGTCGCCGGGCGCGTCGGGTTCGTCCAGCCAGTACCGTTGCCGCTGGAAGGCATAGGTGGGCAGGTCGACACGGCGTGCGCCCAGGCCCGCGAAGAACGCCTCCCAGTCCGCGGCGACACCGCGGACGTGCAGTTCGGCGACGGCCGTGGTGAGGGAGTGGGGCTCGGGCCGGTCCCGGCGCAGCAACGGCACCACCAGGGCGTCGTGTTCGTCGCCGAGGCACTGGCGGGTCATGGCCGAGAGCGTCCCGTCCGGGCCGAGTTCGACGAACGTCCTGACCTTCGCCTCCCGCAGCGTGGCGACCGCGTCGGTGAAGCGGACGGCTTCGCGCACGTGCCGGACCCAGTACTCGGGCCGGCCCAGAGTGTCGGCATCGGCCACCTCTCCGGTGACGTCGGAGACCACGGGGATGAGGGGAGCCCCGAACGTCAGGCTCTCCACCACGGCGGCGAAGCCGTCGAGCATGCCATCCATGTGGGGCGAGTGGAAGGCGTGGCTGACCGTGAGCCGCTTGGTCTTGCGTCCCTCCCGCTCGAAACGCGCGGCGACGGCGGCGACGACGTCCTCGTCACCCGAGAGGACGAGTGAGTCGGGTCCGTTGAGCGCGGCGATCGAGGCGCGGCCCTCGGCACCGGCGAGGGCGGCGAGGGCCTCCTCCTCGGTGGCCTGTACGGCGATCATGGCGCCGCCCCCGGGAAGTTCCTGCATGAGCCGCCCGCGGGCCGCGACGAGCCTGGCCGCGTCCGGGAGCGAGAGCACTCCGGCGACATGTGCGGCGGCGATCTCGCCGATGGAGTGGCCGGTGACGAAGTCGGGCCGCACCCCCCAGCCTTCGAGCAGCCGGAACAGCGCCACCTCCAGGGCGAACAGTGCCGGCTGGGTGTACTCGGTCCGGTCGAGCAGCCCGTCGGCGTCCTCATCGGCGAAGACGACCTGGCGCAGCGGTCGGTCGAGGTGCTCGTCGAGCGCGTCGCACACCGCGTCCAGGGCGGCGGCGAACGCGGGATATGTGGCGTAGAGGGCGCGTCCCATGCCGAGTCGCTGGCTGCCCTGGCCGGTGAAGAGGAACGCGGTCCTGCCGGCCGCCCGGGCCTGGCCGTGGACGGCATGTGCGGTCGGGGCACCGACGGCGACCGCCTCGAGGGCGGAGACCAGGGTGTCCCGGTCGCCCGCGGTGAGGACGGCGCGGTGTTCCATCGCGGCGCGTGCGGTGGCCAGGGAGTAGGCGATGTCGAGGGGATGCTCCCCGCCCAGGGCCGCCAGCAGCTTCCCGGCCTGGGCGCGCAGCGCCTCGGCGCTCCGTCCGGACAGCAGCCAGGGGAGGACGAAGCCCTCGGGCAGCCCCGGTCGGGCAACGGCCTCGGGCGTCGTGTCGGCGGGGGCGGGCTCCTCGAGGATGACGTGGGCGTTGGTGCCGCTGATGCCGAAGCTCGAGATGCCCGCACGGCGTACCCGGCCGGAGGCGGGCCACTCGACCGGTTCGGTGAGCAGCCGGACGTCGCCGGCGGACCAGTCCACGTGCGGACTCGGCGCGTCCACGTGCAGGGTCCTGGGCAGCCGGCCGTGCTCCATGGCCTTGATCATCTTGATGATGCCGCCGATTCCCGCGGCGGACTGGGTGTGGCCCACGTTGGACTTCAGCGAACCGAGCCACAGCGGGCGCCCGTCGCGCCCCTGGCCGTAGGTGGCCAGCAGCGCGTTGGCCTCGATGGGGTCGCCGAGCTTGGTGCCGGTGCCGTGTCCCTCGACCGCGTCCACGTCGCTCGCCTTGAGTCCGGCGGCGCTCAGCGCCTCCCGGATCAGCTTCTCCTGCGAAGGGCCGTGCGGGGCGGTCAGGCCGTTGCTCGCGCCGTCCTGGTTGACGGCCGAGCCGCGGATGACGGCCAGCACGCGGTGTCCGCGGCGGCGGGCGTCGGAGAGGCGCTCCACGATCAGGGAGCCGACGCCCTCGGCCCAGGAGGTGCCGTTGGCGGCGGTGGCGTAGGACTTGGCCCTCCCGTCGGGCGCCAGACCGCGCTGCCGGCTGAACTCCGTGAAGGAGAAGGGCGTGGCCATCAGCATCACACCGCTCACGACCGCCAGGCCGCACTCGCCGCGCCGCAGCGACTGGCCCGCCATGTGCAGGGCCACCAGCGAGGAGGAGCATGCCGTGTTGACGGTCACGGCGGGGCCGTCGAAGCCGAAGGAGTACGAGATGCGGCCCGAGGCGACACTTCCCGCGCTGCCGACACCGAGGTAGCCGTCGAATCCCTCGACCGGCGTCTTGAGGAAGCGGAGACCGTACTCGTCGAACATGATGCCGACGAAGACGCCGGTGTCGCTGCCGCGCAGGGAGTCGGGGACGAGCCCGGCGTCTTCGAACGCCTCCCACGTGGTTTCCAGCAGCAGACGCTGCTGGGGGTCGACGGTGACGGCCTCGCGCGGGGAGATGCCGAAGAAGGAGGCGTCGAACTCGGCGGCGTCGTGCAGGAAGCCGCCCTCGCGAACATAGCTCTTCCCGATGCTCTCCGGATCCGGGTCGTACAGGTTTTCCAGGTCCCAGCCCCGGTCGGTCGGGAACCCCGTGATCGCGTCGCGGCCCTCGTCCACCAGTCGCCACAGCTCGTCGGGTGTGGTCACACCACCGGGGAACCGGCAGCTCATGCCGACGATCGCCAGGGGCTCGGTGTCCCGTTCCGTCACCTGCCGCAGGCGGGCCTCGACGCGGTCGAGTTCGGCGGTCGTGCGCTTGAGGTACTGCAACAGCTGCGCTTCGCTGGACATGTTCTGGTCGGGCATCCTCAGCTTCTCTTCCTAGGCACGGTCGGGTCCGGGAGTCGGCGGGGCGAGCGCGGCGGAGGGATCACCCGGCGTCGTCCAGGGGCCGGAGTCTGGTGTCCAGATAGGCGAGCAGTTCCTCGGCGGACGTCGCTTCGATGGGCTTGCCGGCGGAGGCTCCCTCCGGTGCGGGTGTGAGCCGGTCCAGCAGGGCGCCCAGCCGTGTGACGAGTTCGGCGCGGAGGCTCCCGTCGGGGTCGTCGTCACGGGTGAGTTCGGCGGCGGCGTCCTCCAGCCGGTTCAGGGCCGCGGCCAGCGACACGGAAGCGCCTTCGGCGGTCCCGGTCAGCCGGGTCCACAGATGGTCGGCCAGCGCCTGAGGCGTGGGCTGGTCGAAAACCGTCGTCGGGGTCAGCGACACCCCCGTCAGCTCGCCGAGCAGCTCTCCGAGGACCACGGCGGCCAGGGAGTTGACCCCGAGGGACAGGAAGCTCTCGTCGCCGGAGGCGGTGCGCAGCTCAGCGCTCTCCGTCGCGTCGGCCGCGGCGTCGAGCACCTGCTGGAGGAGCAGTTTGCGACCGGCGTCCTCCGTCAGCTCCGCCAGCCGCGCGCGCAGTTCCTCCGCCGGGCCGGCACCCTGCGACGCCGTGGTGGTGTCGCCGAGAACGCCGAGCTGGGCGTAGAGGTCGAGCTGGTCGTCCGAGAGCCAGTACTCGGCTATCCGCCCGTCCTCGAAGCGCAGGATGTCCACGCCCCGGAAGGCGACGCGGGTGCCGGCGGGGGCGGTGGCGGCGGCGGGGCGGCCACCCTGCCAGGTGCCCTCGAACACCCATCGGCCGATGGCGTAGTCGCCGACGATGAACGGGCCCAGTTCTCCGGTGATCCGGGCGTCGTCGTCGAAGGAGGAACGGAAGGCGGCGATCCACGAGGCGACGGACGGGCCGTCGCGGAGGGTTTTCGGGTCCGGCATGCCGTGCTGGGGAATGTTGACCCGCATGGTGCGCGACAGGATGGTGTCGGCGATCGCGAAGTCTCCGTTCCACAGCCGGGACCAGGCGTCCCACAGTTCCCGGTGCGTCAGTGCGGTGGTCCTCGCGGTCATCGGGCGGCCTCCGTGCTCTCCAGGCGGGCACCGTCGGGGCCGGCCGGGTGCGTCCCGGCTCCCGGGGCTCCTCCGGACAGGATCCGCAGGGACTCCTCCGACAGGCTCCAGCCGTTCACCTTCTCGGTGTGGGCGACGATCTCGGGCGCCATGTAGTCCTCCACCGTCATCAGGCGGGAGCCGAAGCGGTGGAAGTGCTCCGCCAGGCGGGCGTCGCGTGCCGCGCCCTCGAACGTGAACTCCTCGATCTCGTTGAAGGGGCGCGCCAGGGCGTAGTCGGCGATGAGGTGCTGATGGTCCGACGTCTGCGTGGCGTGCCGTTTCGCGTAGTCGGCGAGCGCGCCGTCGAGCGGGTCGTCCCCGGTGAGCGCCGGGGCGGTGGTCTCGACCAGCCACGAGGCCGACTGCATGGCCCAGGCGCAGCCCACGGCGGAGAGGGGGTCACTGGTGAGGGCGGCGTCGCCGATCAGGGCGAACCCGGGACCGGATGGCTGACGCGCGATCAGCGGGTAGTTCACGGTGCCGATGACCTTGGAGATCCGCTCGGCTTCGTCGATGTCGGGGCCATCTGGCAGCGAGCGGACGAAGTCGAGGTAGGCGCCCTCGATGTCCTCGCGGAAGTCGTCGAGCCGTGACTTGGACAACACGGCGGCGACGACGGTGACCCCGTCCTCGTTGGGCATCACATACGCGTTGTCGGGGTCGAGGTAGTAGACACGTGCGTTGGTTCGGCCCTCGGGGTGGCGGATCCCGCGGAAGTACGCGAAGTAGCTGAAGCGATTGTTCTCCGCGGTCTCGGAGGGAGCGCCGGCCAGGCGCGCGACCGTGGAGTCCTTGCCGTCGGCGCCCACGACGAGCGGGGCCCGCAGGGCGAAGGGGCCGCCGGCCGACGTGCCGGCCACACCGGTCGTGCGGCCGTCCTCCGTGAGCAGCTCGCTCACGGTGTGACCGAGCCGCAGGTCGACGCCCTCGGTGCCGGCGGCCATCTTCCGTAGCAGCGGATCGAGGGACTGCCGGCGGACGCTGTAGCCGTGAGGCAGGACACCGGGACCGGCCTCCGCCTCCGGCCTGATCCAGCCCCATTTCGTCCAGTAGTCCGCGGAGTTGCGTATCGCGCCGATGCCGTCGAGGGCGTCGGCCAATCCGAGTTCGGCCATCACCGGATAGGCGGAAGCCTGAATGTAGTGGGTGCACAGTACTTTGTGTGCGCTCATGCTGGAACGGCGTTCCAGCAGCGCCACCTTGGCACCCTGGCGTGCGTAGAGTATCGCCGCCGTACAGCCGGCAACACTGGCCCCATTGATGACAACGTCATAGTTTTGGGTCTGGTTTTCTGGCACGACTGACCTCTCGTACGTTTTTGACGAAATGCAACAGCGAGTGTCCTGGGAATGTCAGACGGCCTGCACCACGGCACACGACCAGGTAAATCCACCACCGCCGCCGATCAGCACGGCGTATTCACCGGATTCGAGATCAGGGGATGCGGCGATGCGGGCCATATTGGCGAACATGTCGCCTGCCCCCAGATGTCCGCTTTCCTCTCGCTCCCGCAGTATCTTCCCGGCCACCAGCCCCTCGAGGACGGGCAGGTACATCATGTCGAGAACACTGTCGCTGAGACGTGGCAGTGCCACATAACGAATACGGGGGTCACCCGGCTCGACGCCGGCTTCGGCGAGCGCCTCCAGCAGGGCGGCGCGCACACTCGATCGCGCCGATTCGGTGAAGGCCGCGATTCCCCCGTGCTCCTCCAGATAAGCCTTCTTCGGCCTTTTGACGTCGATACGCCCGCCGCGCCAGAGAGGCGCCGGGCTGAACTCGTCGCGACCGCGGTACATCGACTCGTAGTGGGCGTCCGTCACGAAGGCGAGCGACTTCAGAACGAGTCCGGAACGGAGCTGCCCCGGATTTTGGCGGCGCAGGAGTGCCGCAGTGCCGGCGTCGCCGTACACCACGCCGTAGTCCGCGGCCCAGCGATCGAATCCGGGAGGGCAGAAGCGGTCCGCTGTGGTGACCAAAGCGACCTGGAGACGCTCGTCCGCGATGAGCTTGTCCACGGCGACGCCGAGTGCCGCGGCACCGGCGTTGGACATCTGCTGGACGCCGAGCGGGAGTGCCGCGCGGGCCCCGATCCGGTCGGCGATGTAGTGGGCCGGGGACCAGAAGTCGTGGCCCTGGTGGTAGAGCCACCCGTGGACCACCAGGCCGACGTCCTCCGGAGAGCACGTCGAGACACCGAGCGCGCGCTCCGCGGCCAGTACCGCCATGTCGGGTGCGGATGCCCCGGACACCGGGACCGCGGTCAGTCCGAGGTCGCGGCTCTCCTCGGCGGTGATCCTGCCCGCGGCCACCGCGGCGGACGCCGTCTCACGCTCCTCCGGTAACCATGTCGTCACAGCTTCCAGGACAAGAAGTCCTGCGCCTTTCATAAGTTATTCCCCCGTGTAGCCGTAGGAGCGGCTTGGTCTCTCCGCTCCCTTTGCGCGCCGTTTCGCCGATCCGTGAAACCGCTCGCCGATAGACGTGAAGTGGCGTCCTGCCGATCACTCACGCACCTCTGGCGCGGACCCCCTCGTTCACTTCACATGACTTGGTTGCGCGAAGCGCGGATCGGTTTACAGTCAACGCCCAACAAGGGCAGTGACGTCCGTCACACCCGCCGCCAGCAGGTATTTTTGCCGCGGTCGAAGCGAATGCGGAATGCCGCCTGCCGCTTTTCGGGTGCCGATCTCGGCTGCTGTTGAGGTGGCCGAAATCGGTTCGATGGCGCGGACTCGCCCATGGCATGATGGACAAGTGGCGGCCCGCGCATGAGGGTGCGGGCTACGGAGAGAGTTGGTTTACGGGGATGACCTCAGCGCTGATTCCGCGCAGCACGCATAAATCCGATCGATCGGCGGCCATCGCTCACCTCTTCGTCGCATACCGGTCACGTCTACTCAGGCTCGCCGTCACGTTGGGCGCGGATGCTGACGCGGAGGACGTCGTGGCGGAGGCCTTCTATCAGCTCCACAAGAATTGGGACGATTTACGCTCCCCGGAGGCGGCTGCGGGCTATCTCCGAGCGGTGGTGCGGAACTTGACCCACATGAGGTTGAGACGGCTTGTGATCGCCCGCCGCTATGCGGAGCCGCGGGCGTGCGAACCCGTGATGCACTCGGCCGAACAGCAGGCCCTGCTGAACAACGATCAGCGGGCGGTGGTCAAGGCCCTCAGGAGGCTTCCGCGCCGCCAATTCGAGGCCCTGATTCTGCGGCACTGGATGAATCTCAAGGAATCGGAAATAGCCGAGGCCATGGGCATATCGGTCGGTGCTGTGAAGTCCCATACGTCACGGGGCATCACGAGGCTCTCCGAGATACTCGAGTCGCGGGTCGCGTAGCCCGTCTCTCTCCCCTCGGCGGGACGGCTTGCGCTCTGCGGTGCCCGCTGATCATGCCCTCGTGACCAGCCGTCAGGCCGTCCGTGTCCGTTGCAGCAGCGCGAACCGCGCCCCTTCCGGATCCGTCACCGTCGCCACGCGGCCGTGCGCGGTGTCCCGGGCCGGGTTGAGGACCTGTCCGCCCAGGTGGACGAGATGGTCCAGCGCGTCGTCGACATCGGCGACCTGGAAGTACGTCACCCAGTGCGGGCCCCGGTCGCGGGGTAGGCCCTGCCCGAGGCCGTGGATGCCGGCGACCGGCCCGCCGTCGCGGAGCAGGGTCACGTAGTCGAAGTCGGCGGAGACCACCGGCTCCTCCTCGTAGCCGAACACCGTCCGGTAGAACTTGGCGACGCTCGCCGACTCGAAGGTCAGCAGCTCGTTCCAGGCGGGCGTGCCGGGGACGCCCGAGACGGCCGTGCCGAGGTGCGCGGCGGCCTGCCAGATGCCGAAGACCGCGCCCGCGGGGTCAGAGCCGATCGCGAGGCGGCCGGCGTCGGAGGCGTCGAGCGGGCCGACACCGATCGTGCCGCCGCAGCTGCGCACCGCCTCGGCCGTCAAGTCCGCGTTCTGCGAGGCGAAGTAGGGGGTCCACGCGATGGGCAGCTGGCGGTCGGGCGGCAGCTGGCCGAGGCCCGCGACCTCGCGCCCGTCGAGCAGCGCGCGCACATACGGGCCGAGTTGCTGGGGGCCCGGCCGGAACTCCCAGCCGAACAGCGCTCCGTAGAACTCCTCGGTCGCGGCCAGCCCGTGCACCATCAGGCTCACCCAGCAGGGCGTGCCGGGCGCGTGCCGAGCGGGCGTTTCGCCGTTCGGGCCGTCGGACCCCCGTGCATCGGTCATCGTCACTCTCTTCTCGGCCTCGCGGTGGCCGTGCTCTCCGCAGCCCTCGTGGGGCCGGACCCGTGTCCGGGAGAATGCCCGATGTGCGGGGCGCTGTCCCTTGCGGCGCGCTTATCGGCAGGTGTCGTTCAGCTGTACAGCATGTGCTCGTTCCCGTACGCCATGTGATCGTCCCGGTCCGGCCGAGCAGAGTAGCCGGACACGGGCGGCTCGGCCACCCTCGTGCGCGAGGATGGGGCCATGAACGCCATCATCTCCGCATCCGATCTCGCGCACGGCCTGACGGGCGCCAACCCGCCGGTCCTGCTCGATGTCCGCTGGCAGCTCACCGCGGCCAAGGCGGCCGGTGAGCCGCCGTACGACGGCCGGGCCGAGTACGGGAGGGGGCACCTGCCCGGGGCCGTCTTCGTCGACCTGGACCGTGAGTTGGCCTCCGCGCCGGGTGAGGGCGGTCGGCATCCACTGCCCGACCTCGCGAACTTCGGCGCCGCGATGCGCCGGGCGGGTGTGTCGTCCAAAACGCCGGTGGTCGTCTACGACGGTGGCCAGGGCTGGGCGGCCGCCCGGGCGTGGTGGCTGCTGCGCTGGACCGGTCACTCGGACGTGCGGGTCCTCGACGGCGGGTTGCCGGCCTGGCAAGGGCCGCTGGAGACGTCCGTGCCCACCCCGGCGGAGGGCGACTTCGTGCCCGAGCCCGGGGCGGCGGGGCTGCTCGACGCCGACGCCGCTGCGGAGTTGGCGCGGTCCGGCATGCTGCTGGACGCGCGGGCGGGGGAGCGGTACCGGGGTGAGGTGGAGCCGATCGATCCGGTGGCCGGGCACATTCCGGGTGCGGTGTCGGCGCCCACCACGGAGAACGTGAGGGGGGACGGGCGCTTCCTGCCCGCCCAGGAGCTTCGGGAGCGCTTCAAGGGCCTTGGCGTGTCGGAAGGTTCGCGGGTCGGCGTGTACTGCGGGTCTGGGGTGTCCGCGGCCCACGAGGTCCTGGCGCTGGCGGTCGCGGGGGTTCCGGCGGAGCTGTACGTGGGGTCGTGGTCGCAGTGGTCCTCGGACCCGGACCGGCCGGTCGCGGTGGGGCCGGATCCTCAGTAGTACGGCGTGCACAGAGGGCCGCGCCCCGGAGGGGCGGCCCTCTTTCCCGTACGACCAGTACGCAGGCGTCAACGCCGTACGTCCCGGCTACTCCTGCTTCTTGCGCCGCGTCCCGAACACGATCTCGTCCCAGCTCGGGACGGCGGCTCTGCGACCCGGACGGACGCCGTCGGCCTCGGCCTGGCGGTCGGTGGCACCGACGAGCCGGTCGCGGTGGCTGCCGACGGAGCGCGGCATGAGGATGTCCGCGTAGGCGGAACCGGCCGAGGCGGCGGGCGCCGGGGGCTCCTCCTCCTCGGGCTCGACGAGGGGCTCCTCCTCCTCGGGCTCCGGGGCCGGGCGCTCCGGCACCACCAGGTCACCACGGAAGCTCGGCACCGCCTCCAGCAGGCTGGTCAGCGAGTCCCGCTCGCCCGTGCTCTCCTCGACCGGTTCGGACGCCTGCGCGGGCAGGCTGGGCCGCTCCCGGTCGGCGGGCCGGTCCAGCGGCCGGTCGCGCGGCAGCCGGGCGATGCGCGGGACGAACGGGAAACTGGGCTCGGGCGCGGCCAGGTCGTCGGTCTCGCCGATGAGCATGCGCGCCTCGTCGTCGACAGCCTGGACGAGCCGCCGGGGCGGGTCGTACGTCCAGCTCGCCGAGTGCGGCTCGCCCGCGACGCGGTAGACCAGCAGGACCTCCCACGTGCCGTCGTCCCGACGCCACGAGTCCCACTGGACGGTGTCCTTGTCGACGCCGCGCACCATCAGCCGTTCCTGCACGGCCTCACCCAGCGGCGGACCGGAGTTCTCGCCGGGGCGGCGGACCGGGGTCTTGCGGGCCCGCTCGGCCATGAACGCACGCTCGGCGAGCACCGGGCCCTCGAAGCGGCGCACCCGGTCGACGGGAATGCCTGCCATTTGCGCGACCTCTTCCGCGGTCGCGCCGGCTCGTATACGCGCCTGGATGTCGCGGGGGCGGAGGTGGCTCTCCACCTCGATCTCGATCTGGCCGAGGCGCGGACGGTCGCCGCGCACGGCGGCCCGGAGCCGTTCGTCGATCGGCAGCGTGTACTCCGTGCTGTCCGCAGCCTTCAGCACCAGCCGTGTGCCGTCATTCGAGACGGCCACGACACGCAGTTCGGGCATGGGGACCTCCCGGGTGGTGCCTGCCGACGTCACGTGCGTCGCTGCTTCCGCTAGTCGAGTGTGGCCTGCCCGGGTGCAGCCTGCCACAACCTTGCCGAGTTGCCCGGCGTGTCGGGCGCGGGCCCGGGATCGCCGTTATGGCACGGTTACCTATTCGCAACGCTAAGTGACGAACTCTGTCACCCTGTGCAACTAGCCCCCTCCCGGCGGTCCTTAAAGGCCCCGTACACCCTGACGGGAGACCCGGCCCAGGGCTCGCCACAGTACTCCATTTGGGCCACGTGCGTGGATTGGCGCGCCGCCCAACTTCTGGCAAGAGGGGGGACTTGGTCGCCCCATGCCCTCATTCCGTGATCTTGAACGTGGGGAAGTTCACGTAAATCGCCAGAAACGGAGCTATCGGTTTCGGTCGTGTGGTCTCGGGCCGACAACCTCAGCGGCGGACGCAGCACGGCCGCGGCGCGTCTCTCCGGCAGCGGCAATGCCTCCTTCGGCTACGGGAGTTCGGGCGGCTCGGGGACTGCCGACGACTCCGGGGGTTCCCGCTCCGGCGGCGACACCACGACGCCCAGTCCGTCCAGCCCGACCCTGGCGACGAGGGGCACAGCCCCCAGCGCGTCGCCTACGCCCCCAGAACCCTCCGCAAGTAGTCGTTCTGGAACCGCCGATCAGGGTCGAGACGGTCCCGCAGCGCCAAGAACTCGCCGAAGCGCGGATACACCCGGGAGAAGTACTCGGCGTCCCGGGTGTGCACCTTGCCCCAGTGCGGGCGGCCCTCGTGGGCGGTGAAGATGCGCTCGGCCGCGGTGAAGTACCGCTGGTAGGGGGTGCCCTGGAACATGTGGACGGCGATGTACGCGCTGTCGCGGCCGGAGGCGGTGGACAGCGTGATGTCGTCGGCGGGGGCGGTGCGCACCTCGACGGGGAAACTGACCCGCAGGCCGGAGCGGTCGACCATGGCCTTCAGCTCGCGCAGCGCGTCGACGACGGCCGCGCGCGGAACGGCGTACTCCATCTCCACGAACCGCACCCGGCGCGGCGACGTGAAGACCTTGTAGGGGATGTCGGTGTAGCCCCGCGCGGAGAGGGCTTTGCTGGAGATCTGCGCGATCGCGGGGATCGTGGCGGGCACCGCGCGGCCCACCCAGTTGGCCACCTGGAAGACGCCGTTGGAGAGGAACTCGTCCTCGAACCAGCTCTTGAGCTGCGGCACGGGCTTCTCCGGGCCCGCGCTGCGGTTGTTGCGCTTGGTGTTGGTGCTGCCGGTGTGCGGGAACCAGTAGAACTCGAAGTGCTCGTTCTCGGCCCAGAGTTCCTCGAAGTCGGAGAGGACCTTGTCGAACGGCATCGGTTCCTCGCGGGCCGTCGAGCAGGAAGACCGGCTCGACCGCGAACGTGATCGCGGTGACGATGCCCAGCGCGCCGAGGCCGATGCGGGCGGCGGCGAAGATCTCCGGGTTCTCCTTCTCGGAGCAGGCGAGAACCGAGCCGTCGGAGGTGACCAGTTCCAGGCCCTGGATCTGGGCGGCGATCGAGCCGGAGTCGCGGCCCGTGCCGTGCGTGCCGGTACTGGTGGCCCCGGAAACGGTCTGCTCCATGATGTCGCCCATGTTCGTGAGCGACAGGCCCTCACGCGCGAGGGCCATGTTGAGCCTCTTGAGCGGGGTGCCGGCCTCCACCGTGACCGTCATGGCGTCGCGATCAATGCTGCGTATGCCGGTCAACAGTTGAGGGCGGATCAACACACCGTCCGTCGCGGCTATGGACGTGAAGGAGTGCCCGGCGCCGACGGCCTTCACCCTGAGGCCGTCCTCGGCGGCCCGCCGCACGGCGGCGGCCAGCTCCTCGACGGATGCCGGGGTGACCTCCCGCGCGGGACGCGCGGTGACGTTGCCGCCCCAGTTACGCCACGTGCCGTTCTTTCCGCTCGCTGTGCTGCTCAACGGAGCCTCCCCGACGCGGAGCCGGCTGCTTGAGCCGGCGGAACCCGAGGAAACCGACCGCGACCGCGACGGCCCCGGCCACCGCCGGAACCCCGTACCCGGCACGCGCCCCGGCCGCGTCGATCACCCAGCCGGCCGCGGAGGAGCCGAGTGCGACCCCGACCGCGAGCCCGGTGCTCACCCAGGTCATGCCCTCGGTGAGCTGCGCACGTGGTACGTGCTCTTCGATGAGGGACATCGTCGTGATCATCGTCGGAGCGATGGACAGACCCGCAACGAACAGCGCCACGGCCAGAAACGGCAAGTTTCCGACCAGTAGGAGGGGGATCATACTCACGGCCATGGCGCACACGCCCAGCAACCACCGGCGTTCCGGCGCCCCGGCGAAGTGCAGGAGCCCGAAGATCATGCCCGCCACGCAGGAACCCGCGGCGTACAGCGCGAGGACGATGCTCGCGGCGGCCTTGTGCCCCTCCTCGTCGGCGAAGGCCACGGTGACCACGTCGACCGCCCCGAAGATCGCCCCGGTCGCCACGAAGGTGGCCACCAGGACCTGAAGGCCCCGCGCGCGGATCGCCGTGCCGCCGCGCCGCTCGCGCGGGTGCGGCTCGGGCTCGGTGGCGCGCTGCGCGGTCAGCGAGAAGACGCCGGCCGCCAGGAAGCAGGCGGCGAGCAGCGGACCGGCCTCCGGGAACCAGGCCGTGGACAGGCCGATGGAGATGATCGGTCCGAAGACGAAGCAGACCTCGTCCACCACGGACTCGAAGGAGTACGCGGTGTGCAGCTGCGGCGTGCCCCGGTAGAGGGCCGCCCAGCGGGCCCGGACCATCGCGCCGACGCTGGGTACGCACCCGATGCCGGCGCAGGCCACGAACAGCACCCAGTCCGGCCACCCGTAGTGCGCCGCGAACAGCAGCACGGCCGCGCGCGGTCAGCGAGAGCAGCGTCGCCGGACGCAGCACCCGCCGCTGTCCGTACTGGTCGACCAGCCGTGAGACCTGCGGTCCGGCCACCGCGGCGGAGAGCGCGATGGTGGCCGACAGGGCGCCCGCCAGCCCGTAGCGCCCGGTGAGCTGGGAGATCATCGTGACCACGCCGATGCCCATCATCGACACCGGGATCCGGCCGAGGAAGCCCGCAGCGGAGAAACCCTTGGAGCCTGGGGCGGCGAACAGGGCGCGGTAGGGGCTGGGCAACGGGGTCTCCGAAAGGCTCAGTAAGCTGCGAACGCAGTCCACACAGCTTACGTCCCGGAACGCCCCGTCACACCGTGCGGCCCAGCCCCGGATCGCCCCGGACCCGGCCGCCGCGTACGGTGGCACCCCGCCGTTTCCCGGCTGTCGGTGCAGGGTGGCAGGATCGACTCATGCCAGACGCGCGCGATGTCACCCCCTACGACGCCCTGCTCCTGCTCTCCTTCGGCGGCCCCGAAGGCCCGGACGACGTGGTCCCGTTCCTGGAGAACGTGACGCGCGGGCGCGGCATCCCCAGGGAACGCCTCAAGGAAGTCGGGCAGCACTACTTCCTGTTCGGCGGGGTCAGCCCCATCAACGACCAGAACCGCGCCCTGCTGGACGCCCTGCGCAAGGACTTCGCCGAGCACGGCCTGGACCTGCCGGTCTACTGGGGCAATCGCAACTGGGCGCCGTACCTGACGGACACGCTGCGCGAGATGGTCCGCGACGGCCGCCGCCGCATCCTGGTCCTCGCCACCAGCGCCTACGCCTCGTACTCGGGCTGCCGCCAGTACCGCGAGAACCTCGCCGACGCGCTCGCGGCCCTCGAGGGCGAGGGCCTGGAGCTGCCCAGGATCGACAAGCTGCGGCACTACTTCAACCACCCCGGCTTCCTGGAGCCCATGGTCGACGGTGTGATCCGGTCCCTCGCCGAGCTCGCCCGAGGACGTCCGGGACGGCGCGCACCTCGCCTTCTCGACGCACTCGATCCCGACGGCCTCCGCCGACACCTCCGGCCCCGTCGAGGACCACGGCGACGGCGGTGCCTACGTCAGGCAGCACCTTCGACGTGGCCCAGCTGATCGCCGACGCCGTCCGGGAGCGCACCGGCGTCGACCACCCCTGGCAGCTCGTCTACCAGTCCCGCTCCGGCGCCCCGCACATCCCGTGGCTGGAGCCCGACATCTGCGACCACCTGGAGGAGCGGCACGCGGCCGGTGTCCCGGCCGTCGTGATCGCGCCCATCGGGTTCGTCTCCGACCACATGGAGGTCCTGTACGACCTCGACACGGAGGCCAAGGCCAAGGCCGAGGAGCTGGGGCTGCCGATGCGCCGCTCGGCCACCGTCGGCGCCGACCCGCGGTTCGCCGCCGCGGTCCGCGAGCTCGTCGTGGAGCGCGCCGGCCGTCGAGCGCGGGCAGGAGGTCACGCCCTGCGCCCTGGGCGCGCTCGGCGCGAGCCACGACCTCTGCCCGGTCGGCTGCTGCCCGGCCCGCGCCCCCCGGCCCGCCGCCGCGGGCGCCGACAGCCCCTACGCGTGAGGAGCCCCGTGACCGACCCGCCTGCACACGGAACTGCTCGAACTCGCCCAGGAGGCCGCCCGCCGCGCGGGCGCGCTGCTGCGGGACGGCCGCCCGGCCGACCTCGCGGTCGCCGCGACCAAGTCCAGCCCGATCGACGTCGTCACCGAGATGGACATCGCCGCGGAGAAGCTGATCACCGGGCTGATCGCCGAGCGCCGCCCGGACGACGGCTTCCTCGGCGAGGAGGGCGCCTCCAGCCGAGGGCACGAGCGGCGTCCGCTGGGTGATCGACCCACTCGACGGCACGGTCAACTACCTGTACGGGCTGCCCACCTGGTCCGTCTCCATCGCCGCCGAGCAGGACGGCGAGACCGTCGTCGGAGTCGTCGCGGCCCCGATGCGCGGCGAGACCTTCCACGCCGTGCTCGGCGGCGGCGCCTGGGCCACGGGCGCCTGGGAGGGCGAGCGCAGGCTGGCCTGCCGCCCCGCGCCGCCCCTGGACCAGGCGCTGGTCTCGACCGGCTTCAACTACGTCGCCGAGGTCCGCGCCCACCAGGCCGAGGTCGCCCAGCGGCTGATCCCGCTGCTGCGCGACATCCGGCGCGGCGGCTCGGCAGCGGTCGACCTGTGCGACCTGGCCGCGGGACGCCTCGACGGCTACTACGAGCGGGGCCTGCACGCCTGGGACCTCGCGGCGGGCGACCTGATCGCCCGGGAGGCGGGCGCGCTGACCGGTGGACGCCCCGGAGAGCGCCCGTCGGGTGCTCTGGCAGTCGCGGGCACCCCCGGCGTCTTCGAGCCCCTCCAGCGCCTGCTGGAGGACTTCGGCGCCTGGCACGACTGAGGACGGCCCTGCCCGGCGTACGACGGCCGGCCGTACGCTGAACACCGCGTGAAGGAACCCGTACGACGACGAAGCGGGCCCCGGCGCTGGATTCGCCGGGGCCCGCTTCGTACGGCCTGGTCAGACGCTCGTCGCGCCGACCTCCACACCGTGCTCGGCGGCGAGGCGGCGCAGGTCGTCGAGCTCGCCCTGCTCCACCTCGACGAGGAAGTCGTCGCCCTCGTCGCGAGCCCGCGTCAGGTCGGACTCGGTCGCCCTTATGCGCTGCAGAAGTCCTGCGGTGAATGCGTCCATGCTGCGCCCCCTCGTCCTGGGTCGTGGGTCGATGGCACGGGGGTGTGCCGTTCGGAAGGGGCGATCACGTCTCCGGTGGATGCCCAGCGCTGCTCTGCTGGGCGGCGACGGTGCCGGACACCCACGCCCGCCCTGCGGAAAGCGGATTGCATGCGCACCGCATGGTGGTGCGGCACAAGCAGAGCGTGATCGTGGGATGTAAAGCCGTCCTCCCCACGCTCCCTTCCGTGGAAACCTAACCGGAGGAGAAAATCTCGCATTCCCGCCCGCACCGTCACCGCCCGCTCACCCGCCTTACCTCCGACTTATGGCCGAAAAGGGCAGGATGGAGGGCAACACACCAACACACCGTCGAAGACCGCTGCCCGCATGCGCCCGTGACAGCGCTACGCGGGTGGACATGAGGAAGGACCAGGGACGTGCGCGTACTCGTCGTCGAGGACGAGCAACTGCTCGCCGATGCGGTGGCCACCGGACTGCGCCGGGAGGCCATGGCCGTCGACGTCGTGTACGACGGCGCGGCCGCCCTGGAGCGCATCGGCGTCAACGACTACGACGTGGTCGTCCTCGACCGCGACCTCCCGCTCGTGCACGGCGACGACGTCTGCCGCAAGATCGTCGAACTCGGCATGCCCACGCGCGTGCTGATGCTCACGGCCTCCGGCGACGTCAGCGACCGGGTCGAGGGCCTGGAGATCGGCGCCGACGACTACCTGCCCAAGCCTTTCGCCTTCAGCGAGCTCATCGCGCGCGTGCGCGCCCTCGGCCGCCGCACCAGCGTGCCCCTGCCGCCGGTCCTGGAGCGCGCCGGGATCAAGCTCGACCCCAACCGCCGCGAGGTCTTCCGCGACGGCAAGGAGGTCCAGCTCGCGCCCAAGGAGTTCGCCGTCCTGGAGGTGCTGATGCGCAGCGAGGGCGCCGTCGTCTCGGCGGAGCAGCTGCTGGAGAAGGCGTGGGACGAGAACACCGACCCGTTCACGAACGTGGTGCGCGTGACGGTCATGACCCTGCGCCGCAAGCTCGGCGAGCCGCCCGTCATCGTCACCGTCCCCGGCTCCGGCTACCGGATCTGATACCCCGTGGCAGCGACTCCCGCGCCTCCGCAGGCGCCCCCGAAGCCCACCTGGGACCCCAGGAGGCCCGCGCCGCCCTTCCCGTGGCTGCGCCCGACCATCCGCATAAGGCTCACGCTGCTGTACGGCGGCATGTTCCTGATCGCCGGCATCCTGCTGCTGTCGATCATCTACCTGCTGGCCGCGCAGGCGCTGCAACGCGGGCAGCGAGCTGCCGTTCAAGATCGTCGCAGGGCACAGGTCACCAGCGACATCTGCAACCGTGCACAACGACCAGGCCTGTCGCCCAGCGAGTTCAACCCGCGATCAGCGCAGTGCGTCGACCACCAGCGCAAGGTCGCCCTGGACAACCTGCTCAGCCGCTCGCTGCTGGCCCTGCTGGGCCTCGCGGTCATCGCCTTCGCCTTCGGCTACGCGATGGCCGGCCGGGTCCTGTCGCCGCTGGGCCGGATCACCCGCACCGCCCGCGCGGTGGCGGGCTCCGACCTGTCCCGCCGGATCGAGCTGGACGGCCCGGACGACGAGCTGAAGGAGCTGGCGGACACCTTCGACGACATGCTGGAGCGGCTGCAGCGGGCCTTCACCGCCCAGCAGCGCTTCGTCGGCAACGCCTCGCACGAGCTGCGCACGCCGCTGGCGATCAACCGCACGCTCCTCGAGGTGCACCTGTCCGACCCGAACGCGCCGATGGAGCTCCAGCAGCTCGGCAAGACGCTGCTGGCCACCAACGAGCGCAGCGAGCAGCTCGTCGAGGGCCTGCTGCTGCTCGCCCGCAGCGACAACCAGATCGTCGAGCGGGGACCGGTGGACCTCGCCGAGGTCGCCGCGCAGGCCGATCGACCAGGTGCACGGCGAGGCCGAGGGCAAGGGCGTGCGAGATCCGCGGCGAGCAGAAGCCCGCGGTCGTCCAGGGCAACGGCGTGCTGCTGGAGCGGATCGCGCTGAACCTGGTGCAGAACGCCGTGCGCTACAACGTGGCCGAGGGCGGCTGGGTCGAGGTCACCACCGAGGTCGAGCACGGCCAGGCGGTCCTGGTCGTCTCGAACACGGGCCCGGTCGTGCCGGCGTACGAGATCGACAACCTCTTCGAGCCGTTCCGGCGGCTGCGCACGGAGCGCACGGGCAGCGACAAGGGCGTCGGGCTCGGGCTGTCCATCGTGCGGTCCGTGGCCCGGGCGCACGGCGGGCACATCTACGCGCAGCCGCGTGAGGGAGGTGGGCTCGTGATGCGCGTCACGCTGCCGATCTGAGATCATGTCGCCGATCAACTCGGCGGTACACGGGGATGTTCGCTTTGCGCGGAATTTCTGAGGCCGCACCGCGCGTGTCCCGTGTGTGATCGATCACAGGGGCGCCTTTCCGGCCATCTACTCTCCGTGATCATGGGACGCTGTCGGAAAGCCGGGAAAATCCCGGTTTTCGGGGGTCTTGATCACGGGAAGTACACGGTGAGACGCCTTTGAGGTGCGGCATTCGGACCGTGTACGGTCCCCATCGCCATCCAAGCCGATCACTCGTGAGGAGTCCGGTTGGGTGTCGATTGAGTAACAGACCTTGATGTGAGGCAAAATCTCCGCCTCAGGTCGGGCACAAGTCCGGCCTCTCACGCGTTACGTGCGCTGGAGACACCGCAGACACCCAGAGGGGGAGAGCGACCATGGCAACCGATTACGACACTCCACGCAAGACCGACGACGACGTCGACTCGGACAGTCTCGAAGAGCTGAAGGCTCGGCGGAACGACAAGTCGGCCTCCGCAGTGGACGTCGACGAGTTCGAGGCCGCCGAAGGCCTCGAGCTGCCCGGAGCCGACCTCTCGAACGAGGAGCTGGCCGTCCGGGTGCTGCCCGAAGCAGCAGGACGAGTTCACCTGCATGAGCTGCTTCCTGGTGCACCACCGCAGCCAGCTGGCCCGCGAGAAGAACGGTCAGCCGATCTGCCGCGACTGCGACTGAGGACGGGTCGGCCGTGACTGGCTCGACCCCTCCCTGGAAGCGCCGCTTCTCCAAGCGGGAAGCGGACGAAGGGCCGATCGACGGCCCGCAGCACGGCGCGCGTGACGACGAGCGAGGCCCCACCGGTACGGGCGGCCTCGCTCGAACCGGCCGCGGTCCGGGGTGACCGCCCGGCGCCCGTGGACGTCCCCGCGCCCGTCGCCCGACGGCGGGCGGCGGGCGATCCGGGAGAGGGCCAGGGAGAGGCGCCCGCAAGGGCGGCGACCGGGCCCGGGCGGGGCTCGCGTACCTCGCCGACCGGATCATCGAACTGGCCCCGCGCGTCCCCGTACGGGACCTGGCGACGCTGCGCAGGCAGTTCCCGGGCCTCGGGCCCGAAGCAGCTCGCCGACAAGCTCGTGGCCGGCGCGGCGCACGCGACCTCGACGGTCGGAGCGGGTATCGGCGCGGCCGCGATGCTGCCCGTACCGCCCGCGATGCCGACGGAACTGGCCGCCGAGATCACCGGCGTGGCGGCGATCGAGCTGAAGCTGATCGCCGAACTCCACGAGGTCTACGGCGTACGCCCGCCCGGCAACCTCAAGCAGCGCAGCACCGCGTATCTGGACTCGTGGTCGGGGGAGCGCGGGATCGACGCGACCAAGCCGTCGACGCTCGAGCGCGGCGCTCGAACAGCCGCATGAAGCGCGAGCTGCGGCAGCAGATCATGAAGCGGATGGTCCGCAACATGCCGAACCTGATGCCGTTCATGGTGGGCGCCGCCGTGGGGGCGGTCATGAACCGCCGGCGAGACCGAGAAAGCTCGCCGCCCGGATCCGCGAGCGACCTGCGCAAGATCCAGGTGCCCTGGGAGGCCCTGGAGGCGCTTCCCGCCCTGGAACGTCCGGCGGACGCCCTGGAGATGGGCGAGATCACGAAGACCCTCTGGGCCGCGGCGCGGGCGGCGGACGCGACGGCCGAGCACGGCGACCAGCGCGACGACGGGCGCTGAGAGCCGGCCCGTCGCGCACGTCGGGTGAAGCCCGGCTCGGTGCGCTAAGCCGACTTCGCCGCCCGCAGCGCCTCCGCCAGCCGCTCCGGCTCGCGCGTGGACAGGTACAGGTACGGAGTCGGGTCCTCCGGGTCCGTGACCTCCACGCGCAGGGCCGTCGGGATGTAGGCGCGCAGCAGCAGGAAGGCGCGCGGTGTCGGCCTTGTAGGTGCGCCAGGCGCGGGCCTCCTCCGCGTCCAGGACCTCCGCCTCGCCCAGCGCCGCCAGCGGGATCTTCGCCTCGCCCGCGATCAGGGAATCGCCCACCACGCGGATGCGGACCGAGCCGTACGAGCTCGCGGCCACGGCCGCGACCGCGGTGCCGCCGGCCAGGCCGCCGAGCATCGGCAGCGTGCCGAACGGGCAGCAGGATCAGGGCCATCGAGACGCCCGACGAGGAACGAGATCAGCCACCAGGTCCGGGGGGCGGTGAGGCGTTCTTCGTACGGGGCGGCGGAGAGCTGCATGGAGCCAAGCTTGGCACGGTGTCCGGACAGCGGCCGACGCGCGGGTAAGGTCTGCGGCTGTGAGTGGTACTTCCGCAGCTCTTCAGCCTCCGGCCGACGCCGTGCAACCGGTGCGTCACCCGGATGCTCCCGCGCCCGGTGAGCTCCTCGGCGCGCACTACGGCCAGTGTTTCGGCTGCGGTGGCGACCAGCCGCACGGGCTGCACCTGGAGGCGCGGGCCGGCGAGGGCGTCGTCACTCACCGCCGAGTTCACCGTGCAGCCCGCCCACCAGGGCGCCCCGGGCCTCGCGCACGGCGGTGTGCTCGCCACCGCCCTGGACGAGACCCTCGGCTCGCTGAACTGGCTGCTGCGCACGATCGCCGTGACCGGGCGGCTGGAGACCGACTTCGTGCGGCCCGTGCCCGTCGGCACCACGCTGCACCTGGAGGCCGAGGTGACCGCGGTGGCCGGGCGGAAGATCTACTCCACCGCGACCGGACGCGATCGGCGGCCCCGACGGACCCGTCGCCGTCCGCGCCGACGCGCTCTTCATCGAGGTGAAGGTCGACCACTTCATCGACCACGGCCGCCAGGAGGAGATCCAGGCCGCCATGAACGACCCGGACCAGGTCCGGCGCGCCCGTGCCTTCGAGGTGAACCCGTGAGCCTGGAAAGCCCCGTGAGCCCAGCCGGACCCATGAGTCCCACCAACCCCGCGAGCACGGAAAAGCCCCATGACTCCCACGAGCCCCGTGAGCCGTCACCCCCTGGACGTGCTGATCCGGCGCGTCGACCCGGACGTACCGCTTCCGTCGTACGCGCAGCCCGGTGACGCGGGGGCCGATCTGCGCACCACCGAGGCGTGCCAACTGGAGCCGGGCGAGCGGGCCGTGCTGCCCACCGGGGTGGCTGTCGCGCTGCCGGAGGGGTACGCGGCCTTCGTGCACCCGCGATCCGGTCTGGCCGCCCGCTGCGGTGTCGCCCTGGTGAATGCCCCGGGGACGGTTGATGCCGGGTACCGTGGGGAGATCAAGGTGATCGTGGTGAATCTCGACCCGCGCGAGACCGTGCGGTTCGAGCGCTTCGACCGGATTGCCCAACTGGTAGTCCAGCAGGTCGAGAAGGTTCGCTTCCAGGAGGTCGCGGAGCTTCCCGACTCGGCGCGGGCCGAGGGGGGCTTCGGGTCCACCGGAGGCCATGCCGCGGTGGACGGGACGAGCGGCACAAGCGGTCAGGCCGCCGTGGGCGGTCAGGCGGGTGGGAATCGATACGCTTCGGTCGTATCCGACCGGGAAGGACAGTGACGTGTTCGGACGTCGCAAGAAGAGGGATGCCGCCGAGGACGCGGCCGGCGAGACCGAGCAGGTCGTCGACAGTGTCGACACTGAGGCGGACGACAGAGCGCGAGCGCGCTGAGGCTCGAGCCGGCGCCGCGGCCCGACGGGCCCTGGGACGACTCCGAGGTCCGCGACCCGGCCGAGGGCCGGGTCGACCTGGGCGGCCTGTTCGTGCCGGGCGTCGACGGCATGGAGCTGCGGGTCGAGGTCGCGGGTGACGCGATCGTCGCGGCGACCGTCGTGCTGCGGGACAGCGCCATCCAGCTGCAGGGCTTCGCCGCGCCCAAGCGCGAGGGCATCTGGGGCGAGGTGCGCGAGGAGATCGGCTCGCGGCATCACCCAGCAGGGCGGCATCGTCGACGAGGTCGAGGGCCCGCTGGGCTGGGAGCTGCGGGCCCAGGTGCCGGTGCAGCTGCCGGACGGCACGGGCGGCTTCCAGGTCGTGCGGTTCGTCGGTGTGGACGGCCCCCGCTGGTTCCTGCGCGGGGTGATCTCGGGCCAGGGCGCGGTGCAGCCGCAGGCCGCCGGGCTGCTGGAGCAGATCTTCCGGGACACGGTCGTGGTCCGCGGCGAGGGCCCGATGGCGCCCCGCGACCCGATCGTCCTGAAGCTGCCGAACGACGCCCAGATGGTCCCCGAGGGCGTCCAGCAGGAGGAGGGCTCCCGCTTCTCCGGCGGCATGGGCCAGCTCCAGCGCGGACCGGAGATCACCGAGGTTCGCTGAGCGCCCGTAGAGACAGCAGGGCCGCACCCCCAGGGGGGTGCGGCCCTTTCTCGTGCGTGAAATCTTGACGGTGCATTGGTCTGTACCTACGGTCTCCGTTCAACGCGTCTGTTCATAAAGGCGCTTCACGTTCACATACGAGAACGGAAGGCCCCCCACGTATGCGCAGAACCGCACTCTTCGCGGCCGCGGCCGCCCTCGTCGCCGGTGTCCTCGCCTGGCCCGCCGGTCGCCGCCCCCAGCCGCCTTCGTCCACCCCGGAGTCACCGTCTCCCAGGGGCAGTTGGACTTCGCCCGCTCCAAGGTCAACGCCGGTGCCCAGCCCTGGAAGGGCGCCTTCGACCGGATGATGGCGAGCAAGTACGCCGACCTGAACCGCACGCCCAAGCCCCGGGCGGTCGTCGAGTGCGGTTCGTACTCCGACCCCAACCACGGCTGCACCGACGAGCGCGAGGACGCGATCGCCGCCTGCACCCAGGCCCTCGCCTGGTACGTCACCCGCGACGAACGGCACGCGCAGAAGGCCATCGAGCTGATGGACGCCTGGTCCGCCGTGATCAGGGACCACACCAACAGCAACGCGCCCCTGCAGACCGGCTGGGCCGGCTCCTCCTGGCCCAAGGCCGCCGAGATCATCAAGCACACGTACACCGGGAACTGGGCCGAATTCCGGCCGCTTCGCCACCATGCTCCGCGACCGTCTACCTGCCCGAGATCATCAACGGCTCGAACTCCAACGGGAACTGGGAGCTGTCGATGATGGAGGCCGCCGTCGGCATCTCCGTCTTCCTGGAGGACAAGGCGTCGTACGACAAGGCCATGGCGAAGTTCCGCACACGCACGGCCGCCTACGTCTACCTGGCCTCCGACGGCGAGCTGCCGAAGACCGTGCCGAGCCAGAACCTGAACACGCGGGAGAAGATCGTCCAGTACTGGCAGGGGCAGTCGGCCTTCGTCAACGGTCTCAGCCAGGAGACCTGCCGGGACTTCACCCACACCGGCTACGGCCTCTCGGCCATCTCGCACGTCGCCGAGACCAGCCGGATCCAGGGCAAGGACCTCTACGGCACCGACGTGGGCGAGCGGCTGCGGCACGGGCTCGGCTTCCACGCCAAGTACCAGCTCGGCGCCGCCGTGCCGGGCCTGGCTGTGCGGCGGCTCGCTCAAGCTCGGGCTCGGGCCGGTCACCGAGGTCGGTCACAACGCCCTGGCCAACCGCCTCGGACACGCCATGACCAACACCGAGACGCTGACCATGCGGGGCCGCCCGGCCGGCAGCCAACAACCTCTTCGTCGCCTGGGAGACCCTCAGCCACGGCGACAACCCCGCGTGAGCCCCTGACCCGCCGGGCGCGTCAGGGTTCCGTCAAAGACGGCCCCGGAGCCGCGCCCGGCACCCATATGTCGTGATTGCTGGCCGTAAGGTCGACGCTGCGCAGGCAGCAGGACCGGAAGACAATGAGGCCATGGCACGCGGCAAGCTTCGGATCTACCTCGGTGCGGCACCGGGCGTCGGCAAGACGTACGCGATGCTGTCCGAGGCGCACCGCCGCGTCGAGCGGGGCACCGACTGCGTGGTGGCCTTCGTCGAGCACCACGACCGGCCCCGCACCGAGGTGATGCTGCACGGCCTGGAGCAGGTGCCGCGCAGGCAGCTGGAGTACCGAGGCGGCGTCTT
Source organism: uncultured Actinomycetota bacterium (assembly GCA_963798065.1). Lineage (GTDB taxonomy): Bacteria > Actinomycetota > Actinomycetes > Streptomycetales > Streptomycetaceae > Streptomyces. Next base: position 159,551 of record CAWCSC010000028.1, read on the forward strand.
CCCCGAGATGGACGTCGACGCCGTCCTCGCCCGCCGCCCGCAGGTCGCCCTGGTGGACGAACTCGCCCACACCAACGTCCCCGGCTCCCGCAACGCCAAGCGCTGGCAGGACGTGGAGGAACTGCTCGCCGCCGGGCATCGACGTGATCTCGACCGTCAACATCCAGCACCTGGAGTCCCTCGGCGACGTCGTCGAGTCGATCACCGGGGTGCGGCAGCAGGAGACCGTGCCGGACGAGGTGGTGCGGCGGGCCGACCAGATCGAGCTGGTCGACATGTCGCCCGAGGCGCTGCGGCGGCGGATGGCGCACGGCAACATCTACCAGCCGGACAAGGTCGACGCGGCCCTGTCCAACTACTTCCGGCCCGGCAACCTGACCGCCCTGCGCGAGCTGGCGCTGCTGTGGGTGGCCGACCGGGTCGACGAGTACCTCACAGCAGTACCGCAGCGAGCACCGGGTGTCGCGGATCTGGGGCTCGCGCGAGCGGATCGTGGTCGGCCTGACCGGCGGCCCGGAGGGCCGCACGCTGATCCGCCGGGCCGCCCGGCTCGCCGAGAAGGGCGCCGGCGGCGAGGTGCTGGCCGTCTACATAGCCCGCAGCGACGGGCTGACCTCGGCCTCGCCCGAAGGAGCTGGCCCTCCAGCGCACCCTGGTCGAGGACCTCGGCGGCACCTTCCACCACGTCGTCGGCGACGACATACCGGCCGCGCTGCTGGCCTTCGCGCGCGGCGTGAACGCCACCCAGATCGTGCTCGGCTCCTCGCGCCGCAAGACGCTGGCAGTACGTCTTCGGACCCGGCGTCGGCGCGACGGTCGCCCGGGAGTCCGGGCCCGACCTCGACGTGCACATCGTCACCCACGAGGAGGTCGCCAAGGGCCGCGGACTGCCGGTGGCCCGGGGCGCCCGCCTCGGGCGCTCCCGGACGCGTCTGGGGCTGGATCGCCGGCGTCGCGGGCCCGCCGCTGCTGGCGCTGCTGCTCAACACCGTCGACCTCGGCCTCGCCAACGACATGCTGCTGTTCCTGGCGCTGACGGTGGCGGCGGCCCTGCTCGGCGGGCTGCTGCCCGCGCTGGCCTCGGCGGCGGTCGGCTCCCTGCTGCTGAACTACTTCTTCACCCCGCCCCTGCACCGGATGGCACGATCGCCGACCCGAAGAACATCGTCGCCATCGTGATCTTCGTCGGCCGTCGGCGTGGCGGTGGCCTCCGTGGTCGACCTCGCCGCCCGCCGCACCCACCAGGCGGCCCGGCTGCGCGCCGAGTCGGAGATCCTGTCCTTCCTCGCGGGCAACGTGCTGCGCGGCGAGACCGGCCTGGAAGACGCTGCTGGAACGGGTCCGGGAGACCTTCGGCATGGAGTCGGCGGCCCTGCTGGAGAGGGCGAGCGACGTCGCGCCGTGGACCTGCGCGGGCCGCGTCGGGCCGGGACGCCCCGTCGAGCGGCCCGAGGAGGCGGACGTGGACATGCCGGTCGGCGACCACATGGCGCTCGCGCTGACCGGCCGCGTGCTGCCCGCCGAGGACCGCCGGGTGCTGGCCGCCTTCGCCGCCCAGGCCGCCGTCGTCCTGGACCGCCGCCGGCTCCAGGAGGAGGCCGACCGGGCCCGCGCGCTCGCCGAGGGCAACCGCATCCGTACGGCGCTGCTGGCCGCCGTCAGCCACGACCTGCGCACCCCGCTCGCCGGGATCAAGGCGGCGGTCTCCTCCCTGCGCTCCGACGACGTCGAGTGGTCCGAGGAGGACCGGGCGGAGCTGCTGGAGGGCATCGAGGAGGGCGCCGACCGCCTCGACCACCTCGTCGGCAACCTGCTCGACATGTCCCGGCTCCAGACCGGCACGGTCACGCCGCTCATCCGCGAGATCGACCTCGACGAGGTGGTGCCGATGGCGCTCGGCGGGGTGCCCGAGGGCAGCGCCGGCCTGGACGTCCCGGAGACGCTGCCCATGGTCGCCGTGGACCCCGGGCTGCTGGAGCGGGCGGTGGCCAACCTGGTCGAGAACGCCGTCAAGTACAGCCCGCCCGGCGCGCCGCGTGCTGGTCGCCGCCAGCGCGCTCGCGGACCGGGTCGAGGTGCGGGTGGTCGACCGCGGGCCCGGCGTCCCCGACGAGGCCAAGGACCGCATCTTCGAGCCCTTCCAGCGCTACGGCGACGCCCCGCGCGGCGCCGGGCGTGGGTCTGGGGCTCGCGGTGGCCCGCGGCTTCGCCGAGGCCATGGGCGGCACCCTGAACGCCGAGGACACGCCCGGCGGCGGGCTCACCATGGTCCTCACCCTCCGCGCGGCGGGAACCCGCCCGGAGCCGCTTCCACGCGGCAGAACCAGAAAGGCAGGCCTCATGACCCGCGTCCTGGTGGTCGACGACGAGCCGCAGATCGTGCGCGCCCTCGTGATCAACCTCAAGGCACGCAAGTACGAGGTCGACGCGGCCCACGACGGCGCCACCGCCCTCCAGCTCGCCGCCGCCCGCCACCCCGACGTGGTCGTCCTCGACCTCGGGCTGCCCGACATGGACGGCGTCGAGGTGATCAGGGGCCTGCGCGGCTGGACGCGGGTGCCGATCCTGGTGCTGTCCGCCCGGCACTCCTCCGACGAGAAGGTCGAGGCGCTGGACGCGGGCGCCGACGACTACGTCACCAAGCCGTTCGGCATGGACGAGCTGCTGGCGCGGCTGCGGGCCGCCGTGCGCCGGGCCGAGCCGGCCGGAGGCGGCGAGGACGACGTGATCGTGGAGACCGACGAGTTCACCGTCGACCTGGCCGCGAAGAAGGTCAACCGCGCCGGGAAGGACGTACGCCTGACCCCCACGGAGTGGCATCTGCTGGAGGTCCTGGTGCGCCACAGCGGCCGCCTGGTCGGGCAGAAACAGCTGCTCCAGGAGGTGTGGGGGCCGTCGTACGGGACGGAGACGAACTATCTGCGCGTGTACATGGCGCAGCTGCGGCGGAAGCTGGAGGCGGATCCCTCGCATCCGAAGCACTTCATCACGGAGCCGGGGATGGGGTATCGGTTCGAGAAGTGACTGGCCGGGAGGCGTCGGTTGGGGTCCTCGCCCCACGGGTACGGAGATGTCGGCACGCCCCGGTACGCTTCAGATATGAGTGCTGTTCCTCGTTCCGAGAAGTCGGCGGGCCGGTTCCGGCGCATGCTCGACCGGCTCTCCTCGTCGCAGGAGGACCTGGAGTCCGAGGAGCTGCGCGAGGACACCGAGACGACCGGCTGTATCCGGATCGGAGACTGTCAGGACCGGCAGATAGTCACGGTTACTGGTACCTTGCGCACGGTCACCCTGCGACCGCGCGCCGGAGTTCCGGCCCTGGAGGCCGAGCTGTTCGACGGCTCCGCCGCGCTGGACGTGGTGTGGCTCGGCAGGCGCTCCATCGTGGGGATAGAGCCGGGGCGCAAGCTGATCGCATCGGGCCGGATCTCGATGAGCCGGGGCCGCCGGGTGCTGTTCAACCCCAAGTACGAACTGAGACCCCTCGGACGGGAGTAGCCGGTGACGTCGCTCGACAAGCCGACCGAAGAGACATCTGCGGACGACGCCCGGGCGGTGACCGAGGCCGCCCTGTTCGAGGCGTTCGGCGGCGTGCGGGGCATGGTCGAGACGGTGCTGCCCGGCCTGCTCTTCGTCACCATCTACACGATCAACAAGGACCTGCACCTGTCGGCGATCGCGGCGCTGGCCGTGTCGCTGGTGCTGGTCGTGGTCCGGCTGGTGATGAAGGACACCGTCAAGCACGCCTTCAGCGGTGTCTTCGGCGTCGCCTTCGGCGTCGTCTTCGCGATGATGACCGGCAACGCCAAGGACTTCTACCTGCCCGGCATGCTCTACACGCTGGGCCTGGGCCTCGCGTACATCATCACCACCCTGTGCGGTGTGCCGCTGATCGGGCTGATCCTCGGCCCGGTCTTCAAGGAGAACCTCTCCTGGCGCACCCGCAACCCCGGCCGCAAGAAGGCGTACGCGAAGGCCAGTTACGCGTGGGGTGCGATCCTGCTCGCCAAGTGCGCGATCCTCTTCCCGCTGTACTGGTGGGCCGACACCACGCAGCTGGGCTGGGTCCTGGTCGCCCTGAAGATCCCGCCGTTCCTGCTCGCCGTGTGGCTGACGTGGGTGTTCCTGGCGAAGGCGCCCGCGCCGATCGACGTGTTCGCGGAGATGGAGGCGGAGGAGAAGGCCGCCGAGGAGCGGGAGCGGGAGGCTGCCGCCCGGTCGGCCGAGTAGTGCCCGGCGTTTGCGCTTGACCTGCTGGGGACTCCGCCCTCAGACCCCGGGACCTGTGCCCACCCGCCGCCCGACGCGGTCGGTCGAGAAGTGAAGCGAACGACAGGGGCGTCCCGAGAACCCAGGGCGCCCCTTCTGCGTGCCGCCCGAAGGGCCCCGCTCAGCTCGTCGCGCTGTCCCGCCGCACGGACAGCAGGTCCTCCAGCTGCTCCTCGCGGGCCTGCGCGGCGACGAAGAGGAGTTCGTCGCCCGCCTCCAGGGAGTCCTCCCGGGAGGGGGTCAGGACGCGGGTGCCGCGGATGATCGTGACCAGGGACGTGTCCTCGGGCCACTCGACGTCGCCGACCTGCGTGCCGGCCAGGGCCGACTCCTCCGGCAGGGTCAGCTCGACCAGGTTGGCGTCGCCGTGGCTGAAGCGGAGCAGGCGGACCAGGTCGCCGACGCTCACCGCCTCCTCGACCAGGGCCGACATCAGACGCGGGGTGGAGACGGCGACGTCCACGCCCCAGGACTCGTTGAACAGCCACTCGTTCTTCGGGTTGTTCACCCGGGCGACGACGCGCGGCACGCCGTACTCCGTCTTGGCCAGCAGCGAGACGACCAGGTTCACCTTGTCGTCGCCGGTCGCGGCGATCGACGACGTTGCAGCGCTGGAGCGCCGCCTCGTCCAGGGAGGTGATCTCGCAGGCGTCGGCGAGCAGCCACTCGGCCTGCGGGACGCGTTCGACCGAGATGGCGGTCGGCGCCTTGTCGATCGAGCAGGACCTCGTGGCCGTTCTCCAGCAGCTCGCCCGCGATCGAGCGGCCGACCGCGCCGGCTCCGGCAATGGCGACCCTCATCAGTGACCGCCCTCCTCTTCGGGACCCTTGGCGAACGCCGCCTCGACCTTGTCGACCTCGTCGGTGCGCATCATCACGTGCACCAGGTCGCCCTCCTGCAACACCGTCTGCGAGGTGGGCAGGACCGCCTCGCCGAGCCGGGTCAGGAACGCCACGCGCACGCCGGTCTCCTCCTGGATCCGGCTGATCTTGTGGCCGACCCAGGCGGTGGAGGCGTGCACCTCGGCGAGCTGGACGCCGCCGGTGGGGTCGCGCCACAGCGGCTCGGCGCCGGAGGGGAGCAGACGGCGCAGCATCTGGTCGGCCGTCCAGCGGACCGTCGCGACGGTGGGGATGCCCAGGCGCTGGTAGACCTCGGCGCGGCGGGGGTCGTAGATGCGGGCGGCGACGTTCTCGATGCCGAACATCTCGCGGGCCACGCGTGCGGCGATGATGTTGGAGTTGTCACCGCTGGAGACGGCGGCGAAGGCGCCGGCCTCCTCGATGCCCGCCTCGCGCAGGGTGTCCTGGTCGAAGCCGACGCCGGTGACCCGGCGGCCGCCGAACGAGGAGCCCAGCCGGCGGAAGGCGGTGGGGTCCTGGTCGACCACGGCGACCGTGTGCCCCTGTTGCTCCAGGTTCTGGGCCAAGGCGGAGCCCACCCTTCCGCAACCCATGATGACAATGTGCATCGCGTCACTCCGCGCTTCCTGCAGGCCCTCTGACCTTCATGAATGTTGTGCTCATGTCTCTCTTTCGGCTCGCCAGGCATCACATCGCGGCCTGCGTGCGGGCCGCCGGGCACCATCATGCCGGTGGAATCAGGCCATGATGCCTTGCGGGGGCGGTGCCGCGTTCGACTGTCCGACTCCAACGTATCGGCAAAGTCGAGGGGGTTGCCGAGGACCCTGCCCGGGCATCGGGCGGGCCTTGGGCCGGGAAGGAAGCAGCCATGAGTACCGAGATCGACGTCCTGGTCCTGGGCGGCGCGGGCGTGGACACGATCGTGCATGTGCCCGAGCTGCCCGTGCCGTTCGCGGACAGCCACATGATCCGGCCCGGGATCGTGACGCGTGCGGGGCAGAGCGGTGACTTCGTCGCCCTGGGGACGAGCGCGCTGGGTCTGCGCACACACCACCTCGACATGGTCGGCGACGACCCCGAGGGCGACCTCGTCCGCGCCCTGCACCGCGACCGCGGGATCGCGCTCACCGCCGTCCCCCAGCCGCTCGGCACCAAGCGCGCGGTCAACCTCGTCGGCCCCGACGGCAGGCGGCTGTCCCTGTACGACGCCACCCGCTCGGCTCAGACGGACCGGCTGCCCGACGCCACGGTGCGGGAGCTGGCCGCCGTCAGCAGGCACGCCCACGTCGTCATCACCCAGCCGTGCGGCCACGCACTGCCCGCCCTGCGCGAGGCGGGCGTGACCGTCTCGACCGACCTGCACGACTGGGACGGGGCCAACCCCTACCACGAGCCCTTCGCCCACCAGGCCGACCTGGTCTTCCTGTCCAGCGCGGCACTCGCCGACCCGGAGCGCACCATGCGGCGGATCACCGAGCGGGGCCGGGCCCGGGTGGTCGTCGCCACCGCCGGCGCCGACGGGGCGTACCTGCTGGCCGACGGCGAGCTGACCCACGTACCCGCCGCCGCGCCCCCGGCGCCGGTCGTCGACTCCAACGGCGCGGGCGACGCCTTCGCCGCCGCGTTCCTCTACGCCTGGCTGAACGCCGAGCCGCCCCGCCGCTGCGCCCTGTACGGCACGGTGGCCGGGGCGTACGCCTGCACGGTGCCGTCGACCCGCGCGGAGAGCATCGGGCGGGAGGAACTGCGCGCCCGGGTCACGGACCGGCTCAGCGGCGGCTGATGCTGCGCACGCTCGCCAGAGTCAGGATTCCGAGGGTGATGAGGGTGGCCGCGGCGCCGATCAGTTCTGCGGGCGTGTGCATGGGAGCTCCAGGGTCGACAACAGCCGGAAGACGGACGGGGCTTAGTCATATAGGCATGGGATCCGGGTGACCTGCGGAATCCGCAGCCGCAGCGGCCCCTGAATTCACTCGGAGAGCAGACGGAAGGCCGATGAGGGGTGGCGGGTGGGCGAGCCCGCAATCGAACGCTTACGATCCTCTGTTGTGTCCAAACTGACCGACGTGCCCAAACGGATCCTGATCGGGCGCGCACTGCGCAGTGACCGGCTGGGGGAGACTCTCCTGCCCAAGCGCATCGCACTACCCGTCTTCGCCTCCGACCCGCTGTCCTCCGTGGCGTATGCGCCCGGGGAGGTGCTGCTGGTCCTGTCGATCGCGGGCGTGACGGCGTACCACTTCAGTCCGTGGATCGCCGTCGCGGTCGTCGTGCTGATGTTCACCGTGGTGGCCTCGTACCGGCAGAACGTGCACGCCTACCCCAGCGGCGGCGGCGACTACGAGGTGGCGAACACCAACCTCGGCCCCAAGGCGGGCCTGACGGTCGCCAGCGCGCTGCTCGTCGACTACGTCCTCACCGTCGCGGTCTCGATCTCCTCCGGCATCGAGAACCTGGGCTCCGCGATCCCGTTCGTGGTCGAGCACAAGGTGCTCTGCGCGATCGGCGTGATCGTGCTGCTGACGCTGATGAACCTGCGCGGGGTGAAGGAGTCGGGCTCGCTGTTCGCGATCCCGACGTACGTCTTCGTCGCGGGCGTCTTCACCATGATCGCCTGGGGCGCCTTCCGCGGACTGGTCCTGGACGACACCATGCGGGCACCGACGGCGGACTACGTCATCAAGCCCGAGCACCAGGGCCTGGCGGGCTTCGCACTGGTCTTCCTGCTGCTGCGCGCCTTCTCCTCCGGCTGTGCCGCCCTCACCGGCGTCGAGGCGATCTCCAACGGCGTCCCGGCCTTCCGCAAGCCCAAGTCCAAGAACGCCGCGACCACCCTCGCGGCGATGGGCCTGCTGGCCGTCACCATGTTCTGCGGCATCATCGCGCTGGCCGCGGCGACCGACGTCCGCATGGCCGAGAACCCGGCCAACGACCTCGTCCACAACGGCGTCCCGCTCGGCGCGGACTACGTCCAGAACCCGGTGATCTCCCAGGTCGCCGAGGCCGTCTTCGGCAAGGGCAGTTTCCTGTTCATCGTGCTGGCCGCGGCCACCGCGCTGGTGCTGTTCCTCGCCGCGAACACCGCCTACAACGGCTTCCCGCTGCTCGGCTCGATCCTCGCCCAGGACCGCTACCTGCCCCGCCAGTTGCACACCCGCGGCGACCGCCTGGCCTTCTCCAACGGCATCGTGCTCCTCGCGGGCGCCGCCGGACTGCTCGTGGGAATCTACGGCGCCGACTCCACGCGCCTGATCCAGCTGTACATCGTCGGCGTGTTCGTGTCCTTCACGCTCAGCCAGACCGGCATGGTCAGGCACTGGAACCGCCACCTGGCCACCGAACAGGACCAGGCCAAGCGCCGCCACATGGTCCGCTCGCGTGCGATCAACGCCTTCGGCGCCTTCTTCACCGGCCTCGTGCTGGTGGTCGTCCTCGTCACCAAGTTCACGCACGGTGCCTGGGTCGCCCTGCTCGGCATGGTGATCTTCTACGCGATGATGACGGCCATCCGCAAGCACTACGACCGGGTCGCCGAGGAGATCGCCGCCCCCGAGGGCCCGAGCGACGACAGCGTGCGGCCCTCGCGCATCCACTCCGTCGTCCTGATCTCCAAGATCCACCGCCCGACGCTGCGCGCCCTGGCCTACGCCAAGCTGATGCGCTCGGACAGCCTGGAGGCGCTGAGCGTCAACGTCGACCCGGAGGAGACCAAGGCGCTGCGCGCCGAGTGGGAGCGGCGCGGCATCGACGTACCGCTGAAGGTCCTGGACTCGCCGTACCGCGAGATCACCCGGCCGATCATCGAGTACGTCAAGGGACTGCGCAAGGAGTCGCCGCGCGACGCGGTGTCCGTGATCATCCCCGAGTATGTCGTCGGTCACTGGTACGAGCACCTGCTGCACAACCAGAGCGCACTGCGGCTGAAGGGCCGGCTGCTGTTCACGCCGGGGATCATGGTGACCTCGGTGCCGTACCAGCTCCAGTCCTCCGAGGCGGCCAAGAAGCGGGCCCGCAGGCAGCAGGAGTGGAACGCGCCGGGTTCGGTGCGGCGCGGCCCGGCGCAGGAGCGGGCGAAGGAGTCCCCGGAGCCGAAGGGCTGAGGCCACCGGCTTGTGTGAACCTGAGGCGACGGCCTGTGCGAAACGGGCGTGAACCGGCCGGGCGACACCCACGTAGACTGGTGGGCTGTTGTCCGGCCGTTTTTCGTTCGGCCCTTTCCCCTCACGTTTTTGGAGTCACCCCGCCATGCAGGCAGAACCGAGGAAGTCGCTGGTGGGGGAGGAGTACGAGGTCGAGGTCGGCCCCGTCGCCCACGGCGGCCACTGCATCGCCCGTACGTCCGAGGGCCAGGTGCTGTTCGTCCGGCACGCGCTGCCCGGTGAGCGGGTCGTGGCGCGGGTGACGGAGGGCGAGGAGGGCGCCCGGTTCCTGCGCGCGGACGCGGTGGACGTCCTGGACGCCTCCAAGGACAGGATCGACGCGCCCTGCCCGTTCGCCGGCCCCGGCCGCTGCGGCGGCTGCGACTGGCAGCACGCCAAGCCGGGCGCGCAGCGGCGTCTGAAGGCGCGACGTCATCGCCGAACAGCTCCAGCGGCTCGCCGGGCTCACGCCGGAGGAAGCCGGCTGGGACGGCACGGTGGTGCCCGCCGAGGGCGACAAGCTGCCCGCGGGCCAGGTCCCCGCGTGGCGCACGCCGCGTCCAGTACGCGGTCACGCCGACGGCCGGGCGGGCCTGCGCCGGCACCGCTCCCACGAGGTCGAGCCGATCGACCACTGCATGATCGCCGCCGAGGGGGTCAGCGAGCTGGGCATCGAGAAGCGTGACTGGACGGGCATGGACTCCGTCGAGGCGATCGCGGCGACGGGTTCGCAGGACCGCCAGGTGGTCCTGACGCCCAAGCCGGGCGCGCGCCTGCCCGCTGGTCGAACTGGACCGCCCCGTGTCGGTCCTGCGGGTCGGACGAGACGCTCCGGCGGCGTCCACCGCGTCCACGGCCGCCCCTTCGTCCGTGAGCGCGCGGACGGCCGGACCCACCGAGTCGGCAACGGCGGATTCTGGCAGGTCCACCCGAAGGCCGCGGACACGCTGGTGACGGCGGTCATGCAGGGCCTGCTGCCCCGCAAGGGCGACATGGCGCTCGACCTGTACTGCGGCGTCGGCCTGTTCGCGGGCGCCCTGGCCGACCGGGTCGGCGAACAGGGCGCGGTCCTCGGCATCGAGTCCGGCAAGCGCGCGGTGGAGGACGCCCGGCACAACCTCGCCGACTTCGACCGGGTCCGCATCGAACAGGGCAAGGTCGAGAGCGTGTTGCCGCGCACGGGCATCACGGAGGTCGACCTGATCGTGCTGGACCCGCCGCGTGCCGGGGCGGGCCGGAAGACGGTGGAGCATCTTTCGTCGCTGGGGGCGCGGCGGATCGCGTATGTGGCGTGCGATCCGGCTGCGTTGGCGCGGGACTTGGGGTACTTCCGGGACGGGGGGTATCGGGTGCGGATGTTGCGGGCGTTCGATCTGTTTCCGATGACGCATCATGTGGAGTGCGTGGCGATCCTTGAACCGGCCGCGAAGGGCTCCTGACCTGCGGTTTCGTGCGTGCGCATTATGTGCGGTGTGGGCGTTACAGGCGATATCTTGACGCTGAAATGACGCTCGTGACGCTCATTTGACGCTCGTTCTGATGGGGCGTCAGACGACTTTTTGGCAGCTCAAGTACTTTCACGCTGACCAGAATCGGTGACGCGTCGAGGACTGGTGACGCTCTCGATGATGCAGCCGTAAGTCCCAGCGGGACTCCGGCGGCAAGGAGCCGCTCTTCCGGGTCTATACAGGGCGCGCCTGTGCGGTGTGGGCTGGAGGCTGTGGAACGACGGCCTGCTCCGAACGAACGGCAGTGTGCGCTGCTTGAGCGGCTCGCGGCTGGTGAGGAACCCGGAGCCTGGGCGCCGGGGGAGTGGCGCTCGGCGCGTGCCCTGCGTGACCGTGGGCTCTTGACGGTGGACAAGGGCGGCGGTGCTGCCCGTGTGGAGGTCACGGAGGCCGGCCGGTTCACCTCCGTCATGGCCGCTATCCCGACGAAGCGGAGCCTGCTGACCGCGGTGAGCCGTCGGTGCTGGCCGAGTCTCCGGCGCCGTACAGCGAGCGGCCCGTCGCCCGTGCGCGGCGTGCGAAAGCTCGCGAGTTGGTCGAACGGCTCCTCGCCGAAGGGCATGTCCGGTTCGCCCATGCCGATGATGAGGAGATCGCGGAATGGCGGCGCGTCGTCAACTACGCGAAACGGCACGGCATGGAGCCAGTGGGCAAGCGCATCGAGAAGGTGCCGTACGGTCTGCTCGGGCTGGAGTTCTTCCTCGCGGAGGGCCCGCATCCCAACGCCCGGAGTCAGCGACCGAAGGCGGGCGCGTCGGCGGTCTGGGTCCCCATGCGGCTGGCGTCCCTTCACCCGGTTGTAGCTGCGCTCAAGGCCGCGGCCGAGCATGCACTGCGTCCGGGGGAGGGCTCGCGCCCTGCGAGTTCGCGACGTGATGCTCCCGGAGGGCGACGAGGGTCAGATGACAGCTCGTCACCGAGGAGTAGCCAGGGAGATTCCCCTCCAGCCCCGGTTCGTTGAGTTTCTGCGTCACTGGATCGATGAGGCTGGTCTGCGGGAGGGCGATCTGCTGTTTCCCGGTAGGCGCGGTGGGCCGCTCTCGGCTTCCGTCTACCAGCAAGTGTGGGAGCAGGCCCAAGAGGCAGTCCTGCCCCGGGACGAGCGGTACTCGTGGCGTCTGGGGGAGCCCATCTCCATCCTGCGGGAGTCGTGCCTCGTGGAGTGGCTGAGGATGGGCATCTCGTCCTTCGCGGTTGCCGAACTGGCCGGCGTGACGCCGGATTGGCTGGCACTTCGCTACCCGTACTGCTTCCGCCGGGAGGATGCCGACATCGACTGGGATCGCCTGGCCAAGGCCAAGGCCATGGCCCTTCCGAAGCTCAAGCGATGAAATCCCGCCCGCGCTCCGGCCGATCCGCGGAGCGCGGGCACCCTACCGATTTCACCCCTCTGTCCCTCGTCAGTCCTCACGCCAGCGACACCGTCACGTCACGAAATCCTGGTTTGCGAGGTTCCACTTCGAGATGAGGTCCCACTGCCCTGAGGGAGCTGGTTGACCTTCGCCCTGGACCGGCTGCCGCTTCGCCGGGCACCCATCCCGCCCCATCGTCAAGGACCTACCCATGCCTGCCCGCTTGCTGTCCATTCCCGCTGTCGCCGCTGCCCTGGATGTCGACCGCCGTACGGTCTACCGCTTCATCGCTGCTGGTGAGCTGCCGGTCGTCGATCTGCGGACCGGAGCGGGGCGTTCCCGTGTCCGTGTTCCCGTTGCCGGGCTCGAGGAGTTCATCACCAGCAGGTCGGTCGCTGCCCCGAGGTCCCGCCGCTGATCTCTTGCCGTCGGCTCGTCCCGCTCCACCCTCGAACAAAGGAGTAGTACCGCGTACCTGCGCAAGTTGAAGTCCGGAAAGTGGCAGGCGACCGTCCGCAACCGGATAGGAGACCGGTTCAGCGAGTCGTTTCCCCTCAAAGCTCAGGCGCGGGCCTGGGGCATCGAGATGGAGACCCAGTTCGCGCGCGGAGGTATGCGCGACCCGCGGGCCGGTGAAATGTCGTTCCGCGAGTGGCACGACCGGTGGTGGAACGCTCGCATCGTTGAGCCCCACACACTGCGCGGCGACGCCTCCAACATCAAGAACCACGTCATGCCCTACTGGGCGGACTGGGAACTGCGGGCCATCACCCGCATGGACGTCCAGAGCTGGATCCGAGCCCTGGTCGAGAAAGGCGCGGGGGCTGCCGCGATCAAGCGGGCCTACAACCTGACGTCCTCCATGCTGCGCGCGGCCGTCGACGACGATGTGATCGCGGTGAGCCCCTGCCGTCCATCGACTTGCCCACGATCGCGGTCAAGCCGCCGCAGTGGTTCACGCTCGACCAGGCGCAGAGCATCCTGGACGAACTCCCCGCCGCGTGGCGGACGATGTGCCTGCTCGGCTTCTACACCGGACTGCGCTGGGGAGAACTCTCCGGCCTGCATCGCCACCGCATTGACCACGCGTCGCTCGCGCCTGTTCGTGGTGGAGGTCAACACCAAGAGCGGCATCAAGGAGTACCCCAAGAGCTCCAAGAGCCGCCGGGAAGTCCCGCTCCCACCTCACGTCCTGGAGGCGCTCGAACGCCACATCCACCGCCTCGACCGCGACGCGGTGGTCTTCACCACCATCACCAAGGGCCGCTGCCGGGCGCCTCCTCGCCGACAGCAACTGGCGCCGGCAGACCTGGTGGCCCGCCGTCGAGACCGCCTACTACTTCGGCGACGACGGCGAGCTGCAACTCGTCCCGCACTACCCGCCCCACTCCATGCGCCACACTTGCGCCTCGTGGCTGGTCCAGAAGGGAGTCTCGCTCTACGAGGTCCAGCACCTCCTCGGCCACGAGAGCTTCCAGACCACCCAGCGCTACGCCCACCTGCAGCCGGACGCCCACAAGGCGGTCCTCGGTGCCTGGGAGCGTATGGAAACCCCGCTCACCATCGCCGCATAGACGCTTCTTCGCCCTGTCCTCCGCGGACAGGGCGAAGTCGTTTGTGAGCGGGACAGGGCCTGGATCACTGGAGGCGGTGGGTTGGCCGGTCCTCGGGAAGCGTCCAGCGGCCGTCGGTGTCGAACGGCCACGGGTAGGCGTAGGCATCCACCTTCGCCAACTCGCGCAGCACCTCCCGCGCGGCCGGTGGATCCGGCGGAGTGCGCAACGGAGTCTGGAGCGGGTCGAGTTGTTCCGCATACGCCTCGGCCCACTCCAGCCAGTCCGCCTCGTTCGTCGCAACCGGTGTGTCGCCGGCTCGGGCGCGGGCGGCCTGGCAGAAGGCGCGGATCTCGGCGGCCTGCCGCCAGGCGTGCGTCTGCCCGGTCAGAACTCTCGCCCGGTGCTGCTCGACCTGCTGCTCGCGAGCCAGGGCGACGGCCGCATACCAGCGCCGCCGCTGCTCTGCCTCGCGCAATTCCTTCTCCCGCTCCCGGCGTTCGGCTTCCGCCACGAGGCGTTCGAGATCCTGCAGGAGGTGTCCCAGCCGCGACTCCAGCGTCCACCGCGCACCGTCGCTGTAGCGCGCCAATCGGTGACGGATCAAACGCGGTCGGTGATGCCACCAGGTCGGCGGGTGTTGTCCGGCTCGGGCGGACTGGGCGACGGACAACCGGTTACGCAGCCTGCCCCGGCTGCCGAAGCATCAGGGCACAGGCCGAGCGGATGGCGACCGGCTTGGACTCAGCCTTGCGGCGTCGCCGGGAGCCTTCCTTGCAAGGGTTCCCGGACCGGGTGCCGGTCCTGTGTATGGCGGACGCCGCCGACGTCCGTGACAGCGACCCGACCGGCCATCTCCCGGGCAATGAACATCTTGCGAGTCAGCACCATCATGGCCATGCCCTCACGTGCAAGCGACCTCATCACCGCGAGGACGTCGCCCACCGGTACCGGATGTCATGCGGGCAGGGAGTCCCAGAATCGGTTGAGTACCTCTGCGCCCCGGTCAGGGTCCTGGAGCATCCAGTAGTGGGTGAGGTGGTCCAGTTCCACTGCCTGTGCTCCGGTTCGCGCGGCCATGTCCAGGTCCATCGCGGGCTGTGCCATAGGATCGCCGGTCGGGATCAGGACGAGTCCCGGCGCGGGAGCGGGGCGGTCGAAGTCCTTGCCCCAGTCGGTGTAGAAGTTGGGCCAGGCCGAGCGGTAGAGCGTCAGGATGGCCTTGCTCATCTCCTCGTCGTGGGCGGTGTCGACTTCTGCCGCCAGTTCGGCGCTCATCCCCCGGGGGCGGAGGAAGTCGCCGAAGCTGGGGCTGCCGGGGGTCTGGGTGCGCAGCGACGCGAGCAGCTCCTCGCCCTCCGGGGTCTTCTGGAAGAGGGTGGCCGCCTCGTGCCACTGATAGTCGGGGTGCCAGCCGTGTGCGACGTCGGACACCCAGCTGCGTACCGGAACGTCGTAGGCGGAGACGATCCGCATCACCAGATGCGCGCCCCAGTCGTGGCCCACGAGATCGACGGGCTCACCGAGGGCGCGCAGCTCGTTCGCAAGCCAGACGGCGTACGCCTCCTTGCCGTCCAGGTGGGCCGGGCGAGGGCTGCCGAATCCGGGCAGCCGCAGGGCCGTGGCGGGGCGGTCGATCCGTACCCGGAGGTCGTCCCAGACGGAGGGCGTCTCCGGTACTCCATGGATGAACACAACGGTCATGACCGCTCCTGACACAGTGAAGTGGATTGATTATCCACTTCACCGTAGCACCCACCTGATAGGTTATCCATATAGGTGTGCGAAGGAGGGATCATGAGGTCGGATGCCGCACGCAACAGGCAGAGGATCTTCGATGAGGCTCGCGGCGCCGTCATCGGCGGGGAGACTGCGCTCACCCTCAACGAGCTCGCGCGCAGGGCGGGCGTGGGGGTCGGGACGGTCTATCGGGTCTTCCCCACGCAGCGAGCCATGCGGGAGTCCGTCCTGGAAGAGGCGGTCCGAGAGCTCATCGATGCCGCGACCGTAGCCGGCGGATATCCCGATCCCGCCAAGGCACTCATTGACTTCCTCCGCACGGCACTCCTGACCGCCCTGGCGCGACCGGGCCTCACCGACGTTCTGATCACCGGGTCCGACGAGACGGACTCTCTGCACCGGGCCAAGGGAGAGCTGGTCGAAGTCACCTCCCACCTGCTCGCACGCATCCGCCCTGCCCCTGCCCTCACCGGCGAAAACCTGCTCAAGCTCCTGTGCGGCCTGATCCACGCCGTCAGCGAGCACCCGGCGGAGCGGCAGGGGGCCGCGATCGACAACTACCTCGACATCCTCCGGGCCGGCCTCGCACCCACCCTCTGACGCCGGGGCTCTGGGTGCGGGCTGGGCCCGAACTCGGACGTTGGGCCGGAGGCTGCATCGTGCCGCTCGTCGTGCAGCCCTCCTTGATGTGGACGCGAAGGCGCTTCGGAGCACGGCGGGCTTATCGGCTGCCCGCCAGTCGCCGGTTGCCGCTCGGGCGCACGGACCGTTGGTACGCGCGCCCGAGCGTCGAAGATGGCGACTGTTCGTGAACATTGGCCAGCGCGACCGTCAGATGTGAGAGCCCGCTGCCGTGTCGCGTCCGTCCGGAACCGTGTCGCGGTCAGGCGTCTTCGCCGATCATTTCGATCAGCTCGATGGCCGGCCCATGGGCCAGACCGTCCAGGTACACGAAGCGTGTCCGGCCTGCGATCGATGCCTCGAAGGTGACCGGAGCCCCTTCTCCCGTCGCTCGCAGCGATTCGAGGTGCTGGTCGATGCTTCCCACCACGTAGGCGAGGTGGTGGACGCCTTCGCCGTGGAGGTCGAGGAACTCCGTGTACGGCGAGCGGCCATCGAGCGGCTGGATCAGTTCGATCTCCGAAGATCCCGTCCTGATGAAGCCGTAGCGGGCAGAGGACCCGACCACTTCCCCGTGAAGTTTGGCCGTGGGAAATTCCAGATCCGTTATCTGCTCTGTGTTGACCCCCCACCGTTTCTCGTAATCGGCGACGGCACGGTCGAAGTCTTCCACGATGATGCCGACGTGAAAGAGAGGCGGAAGGCTGATGGGCACGGGTATCCCCTCGGTTCGATGAACTGAGCTGTTTCCGACCTGTCGTTCGCGCTGGTCGGTGGGTTGTCGGTGGCGGTGCTCCGCCCCGTGAGCCAACGCGACGAGGATGTCCAGCGGTGTGGCGTTCCTCAGCGCCGCGCACGGGCCGGGGGCACCGTGAACGTGGCTGGGCCGGGCTTCAGCTGCGCCGCGTTGATCTGCGTGAAGGTGTCGAGCCACGGCGCCCGGTGGCCACCAGTCGCGATGTCTTCAGCCGGGTTGTCCAGGGGCAGCTGGAGACGGGCGTTACTGATCCGGATCTTTTGCTTGGAGGGGGTGTCGAGCCAATCGCCGGTCCGCACCGAGCCGATCTCCACGGCGAGGCGGTGGCCGGCCCGCAGGGTCCAGTCGGTCGACTTCAGGTCGATGTCCAGCCGGTCCCGGTCCAGCCGGGAGACTCGCTCGTCGAATGCGACAGCGTTGCCGTCCTCGTCCACGTCGTACAGCTTGACCATGACGTTCCCCTCACCCTTGGCGGTCATGGTGATTCGGGGCGTGCCGGTGACCCGGGTGGCCGTCTCGAGAGGCCCGGACCAGACGAGGAAGCTCCCAGCGTCACGACCGGATTCCTCTTCTGGGGACGTCGGCTGCGAACCCGCTCCGCTGTCCACGTACGAGCCGTTGCCGAGACGGAGGTTCGCGGAGCGGTTCGCTGTGGGCCAGGACTTCTCCGCGCGCCAGTTGCCGAGGTTGTCCTGGACGGCGTAGTTCGGGTACTGGATCTTCGGGTCGATGCCCTTGAGGTGTTCGTCGAAGAAGGACAGTGTCTCCTTGAACCAGTTCGCGCGGCCCATCGCGAGCTTCCCGTCCTGTGTGCGCTCATTGCCGCGTACGTGGCCCCAGGGGCCGATCCAGGCCCGCTGGGGGCCGCGGTGATTGTCGAGGAACTCCTCCATCCCCACGGGCAGGGTGTTGGTCTCGGCGGTGCCTTGGGTGAAGAGAAGGGGAGTGGCGGTGTCCTTCGCGTTCCTGGCCGGGCTGCGGTCCTTCCAGTACGGGTCGTCCGGGTCACCGATGGAGGGACCGAAGGAGTTGAGCACCAGGCACTCGGGGTGCTTCTTCTCGTACGCGGCGTTGGTCCGGTACCGCTTGTCCTCGTCCGGCAACTGGGCCAGGCCGGCAATGCGGTTGTAGCTGGTGGGCAACTGGACGCTGTTCGGGCGGGGCACGCCGTTGGAGTGGAGCTGCTGATACAGATCCCAGATGGGCTCCTGGGCGACGACGGCTTTCAGTGCGTCGTGTTTGACGTTGTTGCCGAGGAGACCGGTGTAGGCGTCGAAGGATTTTCCGTACATTCCCACCGCGCCTGTGGACCAGGGCTGTTTCGCGCTCCAGTCGATCGCGGCCTTGATGTCGGCCTGGTCTCCGGGCCCGCCGAGGTCGAGACAGCCGGTGGAGCCGCCGAAGCCGCGCGTGTCCACCATGACGAAGGCGTACCCCTTGTCGAACAGGTCGGTCCCCTCCAGGAGGTCCTGAAAGCGCTCCGAGGGGCCGGCGTGCTCCTCCTCGACCTCCATCTCCCCCGAGTGACCGAAGTACGCGCTGGCCGACATGATGACGGGCACCTTCGCACCCTCGGGGAGCTTCTCAGGAAGCAGAACGTCGGCGTGCAGCTCGGTCTTGGAGCCGTCCGAGGAGGGGAAGTAGTGCTGGGTCCAGCGCGCCCCCTCCGGCACCCGCTCGTTCTCCTCGTGCGTGACCGAATCGGTAGCAGTGGCGACGGTCGTCCTCCCGGTTCGGCCGCCGTCGGTTACCTGGTCCGGCGCGGCGACGGCTGCCCCTATGAGGCCGCAGGTCAGAGCGCAGGCCGTGAGCACGGCTGCGGCGGTGGCGGCTGGTCGTTTCCTCATGCGGTACTCCGGAGCTCGGGTAGGGGTGGGCTCGGAAGGGGATCACTCGCTGCGCAGGTCGGCCTTGCACAGCGAGCGGCAAAGGCCACCGCGCGGCGGGACCCCCCTGTCACTTAGTGACAGTGTCACTAAGTGACAGATATTGCAAGTGGATGCGCTTGAGTCCGGATCGAGGCGCGCTAGCTGGCGTGCAGCGTCACTTAATGTCAATATGGCACTGAGTGCGCGCGATGGTGAAAGGGTGGCGAAAAGATGGCCGACGACGTGGTATCGACCGAACGCAGCCGTGGCGGGATGAGTGAGCAGCGCCGCCGTCGTGTACGTCTGGAGATCTCGCGGGAGGCGGCACGCCTGTTCTGGGCGCAGGGCGTCGACGGCACGAGCGGGGACCAGATCGCCGAGGCGGTGGGCCTGTCGACCCGCACCATCTGGCGTCATTTCCGAAGCAAGGAGAGCTGCGCGGAGCCGATCGTTGCGCAGAGCGTGGAGTGGGAACTGGCCACTCTGCGCAGTTGGCCGCTGCACCGCTCTTTGGAGGAGCACTTCGCCACGGAGGCGAAGCGGTTGGTCAGCGAGATCAGCCCTTCGGAGCAGGCCGATGCCGGGCTGGGCGTCAAGATGATTCGATTGGCCGAGACCGAACCGGCCCTGCGCACGGCCTGGCTGATGGCCTGCGACCAGGTGGAACACGAACTGGCAGCGGTCATCGCGACTCGCCTCGGACTCAAGCCCGACGACCTACAGATACGTCTGCACGCCGCTGCCGCCGCGGCCGCCCTGCGAGTCATCAACGAGTACGTCGGAGCCGGCCTTCTGGACGGCACCGATCCGCGGAAGCTCGGTGACGAGAGTTTCGCTTTCATTGCGGACGCTGTCCGCACGGCCACCGGGGGCGCCGTGGGCGACCCGGTCCAGGTCGATGAGGCGCCCGCCGCGCCGGACGAGGGCGCCGCCGATCGACAGGAGTAAGCGGTGCCCCCTAAGCGGCACACTCCGATGGGCTCAGCCACGGAGGCAGGAGGGGACACGGCCGCTGCTGCACGTACTGTGTACGCCGCTCAACCGCCGATCTCCCAGGGCACGACAACGCCGTAGCGCCCATATGAACTCTGTGGCCCAGGGCGCTATTTCGGCCAGTCCGACGAAGACCCCGGCTCTCCATCCCGGATACAGCGGCCGGTGGCGCCTGACCCTGCCCGGCGCCCTGGACCCGGGGAGCGCTTCTCCCCGGGCGACGAACAGGACCTTCGACAAGCCCTACCGTCCCAGTTCAGAGGCGCTCCCCGGCGGGACCGCCGGCACCCCCGGATGCTCCGGTTCCACGCCTGACACGGGCCTGGAACCGGCGTCGGCACTCCCGCTGGGGAGCGGCGTGGCGGCGAAGACGGAGTCCGGGTCGACCGCAGACTTCACGGCTAGCAAACGCTCGGTGTTCGGCCCGTAGGACTCCGCGACCTGGTCGGGAGTCTCCGGCCCCAGGAAGTTCACGTAGCCACCCGGCAACGAGAACGGCTCAAGCGCCGCGTGCAACGCTTCCAGCCAGCGCAGGTGCGGGGACGTACCATCGCCGGCTCCTGCGTTGCCCTTGCTTTCGCCCTCCCACAATGAGATCAGCTCGACCATCAGGTGCGGTTCGCGTCGGCCGAAAGCCGTCGAGCCGAGGGGCAGACGGGCGGCGGCACCATGGAACTGATGCCACACGATCGCGGAGAACGGTGAGGTGAACTCCTGGGCAGCCCGGTCCAGGACGGTCGCGATGGAGCCGGAGATGCTCTGGACGGTGCGCGTGCGAATCGCGCCCATCCGCCCGGGTGGGAACATGGTGTCCGTCGCGGCCAACGCCGCGGAACGGGCGACCGGTCCAATCTCGGCCAGCACGGGTGTACCGAGTCTGGCCAGGGTACGCACCGGCCCGTTCTCGGCGTTCCCCACCTCGATGTCCCCCGACCAGGTCGGCGCGACGTACACCGTCGGCTTCCCGTCCGGGCCGGGAAGGAACCCCACGTCCACCGTCAGCTCATCCGGACAGTCCTGAAGGATCCCACCGAGGTCGGCGAGAACGTCGGCGCTCTGGACGATCGGGTACAAGATGGTGCCCGACACGACTGTCGGCACGGGGTGCAGACGGATCCGCGCCGAGGTCACGACACCGAAGTTGCCGCCGCCGCCCCGCAACGCCCAGAAGAGGTCCGGATGATGGTCGGCGTCGGTGTGCACTCGTGAACCGTCGGCCAGGACGACTTCGGCACCGAGCAGGTTGTCGGCCGCGAGCCCGAACTGCCCGATCAGGGGGCCGTATCCGCCGCCGAGCGTGAGGCCGACCATGCCGACTGCGCCCGCCGTTCCGGTGACCGCTGTCAGCCCCGCCCGCTCGGCAGCGGATACGACGTCGGACGAGAGCGCCCCGCCACCTACCGTCGCGAAACGGCGGCCGATGTCGACCTGAACCTCCCGCATGTCAGTCAGGTCGAGAACCAGTCCGCCGGGACGGAACGCCCGCCCCCAGAAGTCATGCCCCCCGCCGCGTACCGAGATCGGCACCCCATGGTTGCGAGACGCGCGTATCGCGGCCTGCACGTCAGCGGTGGTCGCGCACCGCACGACGACAGCAGGACGGACATCGACCGCTGCGTTGAACAACGCCACTGCTTTTGCGTACTCCGGCCCGTTGGTGAGCACACGACCCGCAGGGATTCTGGACCGCAGCTCAGCCAGCAAGGCAGTGCTGACTGCGTCGCGGGCATCTGCATGGGCATGGGACTGCATTGTCACTCCTGCGTGTCGCTTACGGGTGCGGCCGTCGACGGCGACGGCATGGAGCCGGAAACCGGCGCGGTCAACGAAGTTCGGTGGCGTTCCGCCCCGGTCGAGGCTGGGTGGACTCGTCCACGATCACGTGGGTCCGGTGCAAAACGTCGAGCTGCGCCGGGTTGTACAGCTCACGCAGGACCGTCTCCATGGTCTCTCGAACGAATTTCTCCCCCCTCGGGGCGTCCGTGTACAGGTCGGGCAGGTCCGGGTGGTCCTGCCGCAGCCGGCGCAGGTAGGGCACCATCCGCTCCACGAGTTCTTGGCGGATGTGCTCGCCGGCGTCAGCGGACAGTTCGTCGAACTCTCGATTGATCGGGTGAGCAGGCAGATTGCGTACCAGTGCACCGTAGGCCTGCAACTGCTCCCCGTTCATCAACCGGGTCATGACCAGCAGGAGCGAGCGGTCGGTCTCGGACAGCACCGTTGCTTCGCCGGGCGTGAGTTCCGTAGGCAGGTCGGCCGGGGCGCGCTGCTCGATGAGTGCCGCGAGTTCGAGCCGGGCCCGCTGCAGCCGCTCGATGGTCGCGGCCAGCTCCGCGTCGAGCGCGTGCAGTGCCCGCCCGGGGTGCTCGCCCTCGTCCACCGTCTCCGCGATCTGGTTCAGCGAGAACCCGAGATCGACCAGACGCTTGATCCGCAGCAGGCGGACCAGGTGCGGTACGCCGTACTGCTTGTAGCCGTTGGCGCGGCGCTCGGGCTCCTCAAGCAGCCCGACCTCGTGGTAGTGCCGCACCGCCCGCAGGCTGGTGCCGGCAAGCTCGGCGATCTCCCGAGTACTCCAGCTCATGGTTCTCAGCCAACACTGTGCC
>CAWCSC010000029.1:0-264466 GCA_963798065.1 uncultured Actinomycetota bacterium
CGCGATCGCACGCTCCGGCCGCGTCCGGACCTCGATGCCGGAGCATGTGGTGCTTCCGATCATCCCGACCCGCATCCCGGCCGAGCGGCCCTGACGGAGCCGGCCAGGTCGGCAGGAGTGCGCGGATGACACCGCGCAGTCCTGCCGACCCACCACCGACCGCCCCGCACGACCGGCTCGCCTATTCCTCCCCCGGCCGCGGTGCGCAGTGCTTCTCCAGCTCCGCTGCCGCCCAACGGATCGACGGCAGCGGATCGTCATGCAGAGGGCGCAGGGCGGGCAGCACCGCCCGCACCGCGGCCCGGTTCTCCGCGCTGTCGCAGTCGGCGATGTCCGCGATGAGCAGTAGCAGGGTGGGGCGAGCCTGGTTGTCGGGGTCGGTCATCAGCTCCGCCAGGAACGGCACCGCGGGTGCCGCCGCGGTCAGCCCCGAACTCTTGGAGACCAGCGACCGGTAGAGATCGTGGACCGCGTCCATGGCGGTCTTCTTGTGCTCGGATGCCACCTTGCCGATCAGACCGGGCACCGCGTGCGCGGGACCGCGTGCGGACCAGTACGAACCCCAGTCGACGTCGTCCAGACGCAGCTGGAGTGCGCGGTGCGGCCAGAGCCTTTCCGTATCGAGGCGCAGCGCCACCGGGCCGGACGGCCCGATGACGTACAGCGTGCCGTCGCTCTGCAGGGCCAGGTCCGTGATGCCGGTGCCGAGCTGCAGCCGGGCCACCGCGCTGGAACCCAGGTCCCAGATGCGGACCAGCCCGTCCGCCCAGGCGCAGGCCAGCGCGGGGCCGGTGGCCAGGCCGGCGGCCGTGAGCGCGGTGACCTCCGTGCGTCGTCGGTCGAACGGGAGTGGCCGCGGGTCGTGGTCCGTGCGCCATTGACTTGCTCCTCGGGCTGAAGCCCGAGGATTCTGGCCTTCTCGTCTGTGACTGCGCCGCTACGCGGCGCGGTCTTCGGACGGGAATCCGTGGCTTCCTGTTTCGTCGCGCTGTGCCGGGACGAGTCCTGGTCTGACCTGCGCTCCACAGGCTGCGACCGCCAGTCCGGCGGCCGTTTTCACGTTCTTCGCGGCGTTGTGGTCCCGGTCGTGGACCGCACCGCAGGCGGCACAGGTCCATTTCCGGATGTGCAGGGGCTTGGGGCCGTCCTTGGCCCCGCAGTCCGCACACACCTGACTGGTCGGCTCGAACCTGTCGATCTTCACCAGGGTCCGTCCGTACCTGACCGCCTTGTACTCCAGCATGGCCACGAACTGCGCCCAGCCCGCGTCATGCACACTCTTCGCCAGTCTGGTGCGCGCCAGTCCCTTGACCGCCAGGTCCTCCACACCGATCGCTTGATTCTCGCGGATCAGCTTCGTGGAGAGCTGGTGATGGAATTCGCGGCGCGCGTCGGCCACCTGCGCGTGGGCGCGAGCGACCTTCAGGCGGGCCTTCTCCCGGTTCCTGGATCCCTTCTGTTTACGGGACAACTCCCGCTGGGCCTTCTTGAGTTTCTTCTCTGCGCGGCGCAGGAACCGCGGGGAGTCGATCTTCGTGCCGTCGGACAGGACAGCGAAGTGGGTCAGGCCCAGGTCGATGCCGATGGTCTGATCGGTGTCGGGCATCCGGGCGGTGTCGGCGTGTGGGTCGGTGTCGATGACGAAGGACGCGAAATACCGCCCGGCCGCGTCCTTGACCACGGTGACCGAGGTCGAAGTGGTGGGCAGAGTGCGGGACCACTTCACCTTCACCGCACCGATCTTCGGCAGGTTCAGCCGCCCGGAATCAGTGACCGACCAGCGGGCATTGGCCGTGAAACGGATCGCCTGCCGGTTGTCCTTACGGGATTTGAACCGGGGCGCACCCGTCTTCGGACCCTTGCGGGTTCCTTTGAGGGAGGCGAAGAAGTTCTTGTAGGCAGCCTCGGCGTCCCGCAGGGACTGCTGGAGCACGACGGCGGACACCTCGCCCAGCCACGACCGTGCCTCGGTCTGCTTCGCCTCGGTGATCAGCTTCCTGGACAGCTCACCGGCCTTCGGGAACGCCAGCCCGGCCTCCCGGGCATCCTCTCGGGCGCGCACGGCGTCATTGAAGACGACGCGTGCGCACCCGAACGCCCTCGCCAGTGCCGTTTGCTGGGCGTTGTCCGGGTACAGGCGGAAGCTGTACCGAAGCTGCATGGCGGCCACGCTACATACTTGGGTTATGGGTGAGATGCAGGAGATCAGAACTGGTCGGCACTGTGTTTTCGTGATGCATGTTCACTTGGTCTTCGTGACCAAGTTCCGGCACAAGGTGTTCACGGATGCTCACCTGAGACGGATGGAGGAGATCATGCGGTCGGTGTGCGCGGACTTCGCGTGCGAGCTGGTCGAGTTCAACGGCGAGAGCGACCACGTCCATCTCCTGGTGAACTTCCCGCCCAAGGTCGCCGTCACCAAGCTCGTCAACTCCCTCAAGGGCGTCTCTTCCCGCCGCCTGCGCCAGGAGTTCCCCGATCTGGTACGGCACTACTGGCGGGCCAACAAGCTCTGGTCCGGGTCCTACTTCGCCGGAACCGTCGGCGGCGCCCCTCTCACTGTGGTCAGGCAGTACATCGAACAGCAGAACCGGCCCGTGTGAGCATCACCCGGATCCGCCGGGACCGGGTCCTGCGGCACTCCGCGCCACCGGTGAGGAACGCACCGTCCGGCTCCGCCGGACAAGAACCTGCGACGCTCCGCGTCGCAGCCATCAGATTCGCCTCACCACCGGGCTGAAGCCCGATGCACTGCGAATAAATCCCGGTAGCGCAACACACCATGGGCGTCGCCGCTGACCACGGCCCGGTGGGCGTCGTCGTACCGGACACAGGCGAGGGCGGTCACCGGGGCACGGTGCAGCGGCTCGCTGACGGCCTCGGTGGGCTCGTCGGTGGCCGCCTCGGCGATGGACTCCCAGCGGTGGACGCGGCCTTCGGCGTCGCCCGCGGCGGCCAGGGTGGCGTCCTCGTCGAGGGCGCAGGCGGTGCGGTTCGGCAAGGCGCGGAGCACGGCGGGGACGGTGACGGCGGCGGGGGCGTCGCCGGTGGATTCCACGCGCCAGCGCCCGCGTTCGTCGGTGTCGCCGTCGGTGAGCGCGAACGGGCCGAGCTCCTCCAGGGGTTCGGGAAGCTCGCTGGGCGGTTCGATGTCCTTGTCGGTGCAGGCTGATCCCCAGCGTCTCGACGACCTGGAGCAGCGCCTCGCGGGTCCGGCCGTGGATCACCAGGGCGAAGCCGGCGCCCGGGCCGCGGCCGTGGGCTATGAGCGCATCCGGACCGCCGTACATCAGCGCATCACAGCCCAGCTCCTGCCACGGCAGGAGTCCCAGCTCCCGGTACGAGGCTGTCAGCCGCTCCAGGAGCGACGGGTCGTCCTCGACGTCCGCGCGGCGCACCTTGAGGGTCCAGCCGTAGGTGCCGGGCAGCCGCTGCAGGGCCAGTTGGAGGAAGAACTCCGACAGGGACCGGCTCTGCAGCTGCCAGCCGCTGCCGGTGCTGACCAGCACCCGGGGGTCGGGGTGAGAGGCTTCGGCGGCGAGGTAGCCCCACTGGTTGCAGTACTGGTACTCGGACATGAAGTTGCAGATCCGCCGGTCGGGGGCTTCCGGCGACAGGAGCGGGCTGTCCTTGGGCAGTCCGCCGGCCCTCGTCGGGTCCAGGTGCGCGTCGTCCTCGGCGTCTTCGTCGTCGAAGTCGTCATCGTCGTAGGAGTCGACGTCATAGAGGTCCTCCTGTTGGTGCCGGAGCCGCTTCGCGAACTGTCCGTAGTCGATGATCTCTGCCACGCGGGCATCGTACGGGCGTTCCCTAGGGTGGAGGCGCTCGTGCACGGCTCGCCCAGCAGGACTGGTGGTCGACGTGGACCTGGCCACCGGCGGTGCCGCCCATTGCAAGGCCCGGAGGATGTCCCGGCTGTTGAGGTAGTCACCAATGGGGACTGCCCACCAGGTAGGCGATGCCCACGAGGACGGCCAGGATCAGCGCCGGGATCGCCAGACCCTTCGCGATCGAGGTCATTGTGTGCGCACCGCTCGCCGCCTGCCTCGTGTACTGCTCCTGCCGTGCTCCCAGATCGTGCCGGGCGAACGCGCCGACGACCAGCGCCACCGCACCGGTGATCAGACACACGGTGAGCGGGATGAGCGCTCCGTGCTCGCGGATGTTGTCCTCGACGTTGCCGTACACCCCTTCGTCGCTCCGTTCAGTGACGGCGACCACCGCCGCCTGGATGGCCAGTACGAACATGATGACCGCCGTGACGGCGAGGGCGAGGGCGGCCCCGGCAAGGGTGGGAGCGCGTCGGGCTGGGGGTGACGACTGGTCCGTGCGCGTCGGGGGTGCCGATGGTCAGGGGAAGCGTCTCGGGATGGGGCGGGATGCGCGGGGGGTCGACGACCACCGTGTCGCCGATTGTCGTCCGATCCCTGCGTCGGCCTTGGGAGCCGTTCGAGGGGCCGGGTTCGGGCCCCGTGTGGAGTCCGGGCTCGCGTGCGGGGCCTACCAGCGCCTCGACGTGGATCACTCGACTCGTCGGCCACACCCTTCAGCACGATGTCGCCGGACAGGTGCCCCTCGGCGGCCGCGTCGACTTGGACCTCCAGACCGCTCCGGGTCGGATCGACCCGCAGCCACGACTGTTTGGGCTGGGCCACGCAGTGACGGGCCAGCGGTGGGCCCTGCATGGTCACGGACCGCTTCCGAGGAGGCGAGCCCCTCGGCACCAGGCCGAAGTCCAGGTGGTCCGGGGACGGTGCCAGGCGGATCTCACCGCAAGGCGTCGGACGCCAGATCGGCGATCTGCTGGATGTCGTTGCGCGCGACCTCCTCCAAGTGCTGACGCGCCCCTTCCGCCATGGGCAACTCCGAGCGCTGCAGTCGTTTGCGCAGCTCCATCACGGCGCCCTGCCGGGTAAGGACGTCGTCGCTGTTCATGGCCGTCTGTAGGGAGGGCGGCGAGGGAAGGGCCACGATCTTGATGCGGCCGACGCCGACTGTGTGCCAGATGCAGCTCCCCGCGCAGCTCCGCCGCCTTCTTCGGCGTCTGATGGGGGTTCTGCTCCCGTACGTGTCTGTAGACATACTCATACAGGTCGTCGAGGGAGACTTCGCCGTCCGCGTCGAGGTCGGCCTCGCCGGTCTCCAGGCCCTCAACCACCGCGTGCGTGAACACCGAAGGCCGCGGAGCCGAGTTCTCGGCGAGTTCGTTGCCCTCGAAGGAGTACTCCATGGAGTCGGACGCGGTGATGACGGCCCAACCCCGCCCGCTGGCCGGCTCGTCCTTCGCGAACGACTCGAGGACGTTGAGCTCTCCGGAAGCGCGCACGGAGGACGAGCCCCGGGAGAAGGCGCCGCCGTAGCAGCAGTCGAGGAACAGGACGGTGCGGCCCGCCCGGGTGCCGGACATGCAGCCGCGGACGAACTGGGAGGGGACAGCCGTTGCGGCCAGCAGCGGGGGCTCGGTGTCGCTCGCGGCGAAGTACAGCTCGCCGGACTCGCTCTTGAGGCCGTGGCAGGAGAAGTGCAGCAGAAGCGTATCGGCGCGGCGGCGGTCGTTGAAGAAGCCCTGGATGCGTCTGCGCATGAGGTCGGCCGACGCGTTGTGCACGACCTCCACCTCGAAGTCGCCGATCTGCGGGTCGTGCAGCACCTCGTTCGAGAGCCGCGGCGTCCTGGGCGGGCGCCTTGAGCTTCTTGAGCCCCTGGTCGGCGTACCGGTCGTTGGCGATGATCAGCGCGTATCGGGAATCCGTCATGTCTCGGCTCCAGCTGCGGAATGGCGCTGGACGAAGATCTTGAACGCCTCCGAGACCTGGTCGTCGGTCGCCTCGGACACCTCCAGGACGTCGTCGCCCATCTGCAGGTGCAAGGACGGGTGGGTGTCATGGCGACGGCCCATCCACGACCGGATCACGGTCATCACCTGGTTCAGGGCGGTCGCCGAGCTGCCCAGGGTCACCAGCAGGGCGCCGATCTGGGTGACGTCCACGGCACGCGTTCCGGGCGGGACGTCGCCGCCGGGGAGCGCGGTGACGTCGTCCACGTCGAGATCGAGCAGTTCCTCGCGCAGATAGCCGGTGAGCTCCGCGACGCGCTCGGCTTCCGCGTCCTCCTCGGTGAGGAGGATGTGCAGTTCGTTCTCCACCGGGTCACCCCCTTGTTCGTCCGTCGGGGCGGCGCAGAGTCGGAGTGTCGGTGGGCTCTACGTCATCATCTACAGTTTCTGCTGCTCAGAGCAGGGTGGCAAGTCACCCGAGACGAAATGAAATTGACGGTTCAACCGTAAAGTTCCTCGTTCAACTTGAGATGGCTCACCGCCGGCAACGTCCGTTGTTGCAAGGGCCATTTCTCAACCGCTGCAGATACGCCCCGTGTTGGCTACGCCGACCCGATACGCTCCCACATCAGCCGCTCGTCCGTGCTCCACTGGTTGCGTACGAGAATGGCTGGCAGCCGTCGGATCGCTCACGGAAGTGCCGGTCAGAAGCTGATAGTCGGCCAGGGTGAGCGCCGCAGTTGGCCAAACCGCTACGTCCCGTACCGCCCGGGGCGAAGCCGATCACAGGTCGGCCACCTCAAGGCCCCAGGCCCCAGGCCCCAGGCCCCAGGCCCCAGGCCCCAGGCGAGAACGGCTCAGAAACCCTGGGTGATCATCTTTTCCCGCATCAGCCTCTCCAGCTCCGCGTCCGACAGGGGATGCAGCGTGTTCAGGAGACGGCGCAGGCCGGGTTCGTCGAGGGACTGGCTGGAGACCTGGACCTCCGCGTCGCGGTGGCGGCGGATGAGGGTGATGTCGCGGATGCCGCCGGGGAGGCTGTCGATCATGCGCATCTCGCCGTGCCCATCCACCGTGCAGGTCTCGTCCTTCGCCAGGAACTCGGGGCATCGCAGTGTCGGCGTGAGCGGCGCGCGCACCGTCAGGCCCACGTATCCACTCTCGTCCGGCTGGGCGGGGCGGTAGTCGACGCTGAAGTAGGCGGGCCCCACCACGGCACGGCTCATCCGCATCCCCGACGGGGCAGCGCCCAAATACAGCAGCTCCGGACGTTCCCGGTACCGCGCGACCTCCGCCGCGTGCCGGCGCTGCTGCGCCTGTGCCGGGCCGACAAAGCCCCCGTAGACCACGCCGACCGCCAGCACGGCCACCGCCCCAGCCGCACCCACCGGCTCGGTACGAAGAACGCCGCGGCCACGGCGTACGGCACCCCCGTCAGCGCGAACCGCGTGCCGGCGCTCCCCAGGTCGATGTCCCCGGCGTAGGCGGCCAGGCCCGCCAGGACGCCGAGCGTGCCGAGGACGAAGACCAGGACCGCCCAGCCGAGCCGCCGGGACACAGAGCCGCACAGCGGCACCAAAGTCCGCGCCGGTATGCCTGCCATGGCGAGCAGCCCCACCGTCAGCGGCGCGGCCAACGCGAAGACCGATGCCGCCGCCCCGGCCCCACCGCCCCAACCCGTCACCAGCAAACCGAAGCCGAGCATCGGCACCGCAACCGCCATCGTCGCCCAGACCAGGAGGAGATGCAGAACCGTCAGCGCCCCTCTGCCACTCGTCATGCCCGAAGCCTGCCAGCCCGCGCCCGGGCGCACATGAGTTCTCCTACTCAGTACGCCCCGTCCCCCTCCCCCCTCCCCCGCCAGCAGTCAAGCTGCGTCGGGGGACGGAGTTCCGTGAAGTTCCATGATCAGTCGAACCGGACCACGAGTCGCACGTGTTCTGGTCCGTGCAACTCGGCAAGCGTGCGCATCACGTCCCAGAGCGGCGCCCAGTGGATACTCGACCCGGCAACCGTGCTGCGGCTGCGCGTGCCGGACCGATCGGTCTCGCCCCAGTCGGCAGCTGCCGACTCGGCCCAGCTGATCCATGTTGTTCCGTGCGCGTCCTGTGGCCCGCCCCACGGTCGCCCGGCGTTCGATCGCCGGGCGGCTCGGTCAGTCCACCGGATGACCGGGCGAGATCGTACTGGCGTCCTCGAGACGCAGCAGCGGCCCGTCGTACGCCTCGTGCTCGCCCCATTCAACCGGGTCGAGGACGAAGCCGATGTGGTCACCGCCGCCTACGCGCGTGACGATCCGGCCGACGAACCAGGCAGGCGCGTCCTGAAGAATGACGGCGCCGCCGTACCCCTCCCGCCAGCGCACATGCGCGGAACTTGTCCTCCTGATCGCCGGTGCGCCCGCCGAACAACTCGGCCAGGGCATGCTGTTCACGGGCCAGCACGTGCACGGCCAGGAACTGCGCGGACCGTGCCACGCGGAAGGTGTGGTTGGCCTCCGACAGCCACACCACGAACCGCACCGGCCGGATGGAGCACTGCGAGGCGAAGCCGACCAGGCAGCCGGCCCGCTCGCCGCCCGCCACAGCCGTGACCACACACATGTCGGGGTTCAGCCGTCCGACGAACTCGTCCATGCCTGCCATGTCCGCCATGCCCAAGCCGCTCCCGTCACCCGTGCCCCCGCCTCTCGGCATCACCTCACCACGGAGCGCGGGTCCATGCCATCCAGCGGCTCGGCCGTCGCCCGCGGTCTCGTACGTCTCCTCGTGCCAGCCGTGAGGATCTCCACCGCAGGCCCGTCGGCCAGGGCCCTGACCAGCCGTAACCGGCGGGCGCGGGTGATGTCCGCGCAGTATCCGGGCTTGGTCGGGCCGCAGAACGGCACGCAGTCCTTCCCCTGGCTGCGCACCATGATCTTGACGGCGTTCTGCTCGGCGAGGTGCCGGTCGCCGAACGTGGTGGGAGGGGGAATCCGTGCCGGCGATCAGAGTGGTCCGTACCACTGTGCCGACTCCCACTGGTGCACGTACGAGGCATACGCGGCGACTCCTGTGGCTACGAGAGCACCGGGCACGCCCGAGAGCATCCGCGCACGTGACCTTCGCTTCCGCAAGGCAGATACTGCCGACAACAGCATTTCCGCCGGAACCCCCTTCCGGCCACCCCGGACCAACAAGATCAAACACCGACGCAACCCAGTCCCACCTGCTAAAACACTGATCATCAGCCCATCCGTCAGCCTCACCAGGAGGTACCCATGAAGATGCTGATCAACGTCCCGGAGACCGTGGTCGCAGACGCGTTGCGCGGGATGGCGGCCGCCCATCCCGAGCTGGTCGTCGATGTGGAGAAGCGGGTGATCGTCCGGCGGGACGCGCCCGTGGCGGGGAAGGTCGCGCTCGTCTCCGGCGGCGGGTCGGGGCACGAGCCGCTGCACGGCGGTTTCGTGGGGCCGGGGATGCTGTCGGCGGCCTGTCCGGGCGAGGTGTTCACCTCGCCGGTGCCCGATCAGATGGCGCGGGCCGCGGCCGCCGTGGACAGCGGGGCAGGGGTGCTGTTCATCGTCAAGAACTACACCGGTGACGTGCTCAACTTCGACATGGCCGCCGAGCTCGCCGAGGACGAGGGCATCCAGGTCGCGAAGGTGCTGGTCAACGACGACGTGGCGGTGACCGACAGCCTCTACACGGCCGGGCGGCGCGGCACCGGCGCGACCCTGTTCGTGGAGAAGATCGCCGGTGCGGCGGCGGACGAGGGGCAGCCGCTGGAGCGGGTCGAGGCGATCGGGCGGCAGGTCAACGAGAACTCCCGCAGCTTCGGCGTCGCCCTCAGCGCCTGCACCACGCCCGCCAAGGGCAGCCCCACCTTCGATCTGCCGCCCGGCGAGCTGGAGTTGGGCATCGGCATCCACGGCGAGCCGGGCCGGGAGCGGCGGGCGATGATGACGTCGGGCGAGATCGCCGACTTCGCCGTGGACGCCATCCTGGACGACATGACCCCGCGCAACCCCGTCCTCGTCCTGGTCAACGGCATGGGCGGGACACCGCTGTTGGAGCTGTACGGCTTCAATGCCGAGGTGCAGCGGGTGCTCGCGGAGCGGGGTGTCGCCGTCGCCCACACGCTCGTCGGGCAACTACGTCACCTCGCTCGACATGGCCGGCGCCTCCGTCACCCTGTGCCAGGTCGACGAGGAGCTGCTGCGGCTGTGGAACGCGCCGGTGAAGACGCCGGGGCTGCGCTGGGGCATGTGATCCGGACGCGACGGACAGCGCCGCAACGCCACCTGTCACGCAAGGAGATCCAGTGCTCGACGCCGATTTCTTCCGCCGTTGGATGACGGCGACCGCCGCCTCCGTCGACCGTGAGGCGGAACGGCTCACCGCTCTCGACTCGCCCATCGGGGACGCCGACCACGGCAGCAATCTGCAGCGCGGGTTCACCGCCGTGGCCGCGGAGCTGGAGAAGGAGCCCCCGCAGACGCCCGGTGCGGTCCTGACGCTCGCCGGGCGCCAGCTCATCTCGACGGTCGGCGGGGCGTCGGGGCCGCTGTACGGGACCCTGCTGCGCCGGACCGGCAAGGCCCTCGGGGAAGCAGGCGAGGTGAGCGAGGAGCAGTTCGCTCAGGCGCTGCGGGCGGGGGTGGACGCGGTCATGGCGCTCGGTGGCGCGGCGCCGGGCGACAAGACCATGATCGACGCGCTGGTGCCGGCTGTGGACGCGCTCGGCGACGGCTTCGCCGCGGCCCGGGCAGCGGCGGAGGAGGGCGCCCTGGCGACGACGCCGTTGCAGGCCCGCAAGGGACGGGCCAGCTACCTCGGGGAGCGCAGCATCGGGCACCAGGATCCCGGTGCCACGTCCTCGGCGCTGCTGATCGCGGCGTCTCGCGGAGGCGCACGGTGAGTGACGGAGAAGGCGAGTGAGCGTCTCGTCGGCATCGTGCTCGTCTCGCACAGCGCGCAGGTCGCCGCTTCGGTGGCCGAGCTGGCACAAGGGCTCGCGGGCGGCGGAACGGCGGTGCCGGTGGCCCCGGCGGGCGGCACCGAGGGCGGCGGGCTCGGCACCAGCGCCGAACTGATCGCCGCCGCGGCGGCCGCCGTGGACCGCGGCGCCGGGGTCGCGGTCCTCACCGACCTGGGCAGCGCGGTGCTCACCGTGAAGGCGCTGCTCGCGGAGGGCGACGAACTCCCCGACGGCACACGCCTGGTGGACGCCCCGTTCGTCGAGGGCGCGGTGGCCGCGGTCGTCACGGCGTCGACAGGCGCCGACCTGGCGGCGGTTGAGGCTGCGGCCACGGAGGCGTACGCGTACCGGAAGACGTGAGGCGCCTGCGGCAGGGACGCGTCTCAGGGCTTCCGGTCGTCACGGAGGCAGAGGGCAGCCGCCGCACCACGGGGCCCCGCGGGCGCGTCGCCTGTCACCGGCCGACGCGTCCCGGGCCCTGACTGCCACACCCGAAGCCCTGTCTGCCCCTCCCGAGGCCCTGACTGGTGGTGCCCCCGGGACGCCCGGCCCCACCTCTCTCCCCGTATCCTCACCCTCCCCCCATAGGGCCCCGCTACCCGACCCCCTCCGCAGCAACCCCCAACGCCGAGCGCAACGTCGCCGTCAGTTCGGTCTGGGCCGTCGTCCGGTCCGGGTGGGCGTCGGCGGTGTGCCAGGCGTAGTGCTCGACCGCAGCGCGCAGGGCCGCGTTGAACATCGCCGCCCGGATCGTCGGACGCAGGTCGTCGGCGGGGAGTCCGGCCCGGTCGGCGAGGGCGCGGGCGAACGCCGGTTCGGCCTCGTCGTACGTCTGGAGCCAGATGGCTCGCAGGCCGGGCTCGGTGCGGGTCAGCCGTACCAGAGCGCCTACGGTCGCCCGGTCGGGTCCGGCGAGCAGGTCGTCCTCGTCGCGCCAGAGCGCGGTCGAGGAGTTCCTCGAGGGGCTGCTCGGGACCCCATTGCCGCAGACAGTCGACGATGAGGTCGATGCCGGCCGAGAACAGCGGCCGTACGCAGCTCTCCTTGCTCGGGAAGTAACGCCACACGGTCCGCGAGGAGACACCGACCGCCGCTCCGATCTGCTCGCCCGTGGTCGCCGCCACGCCCTGGGTGACGAACAGGTCCACAGCCGCCCGCGCGATCTCCAGCCGGATCTCGGCCTTGCGCTCCTCGGTAAGGGGCGGTCGTCCCGTCGGTCGGCTCGTAGCCCGGCTCGTAGGTCGGCTCGTGCGTTCACGGGCTGCGGTCATGTTGTCCTCCGGGCGGCGCTGATCGCTCTCCTCGGATTCTCCCTCGACGTTCCTCCCCGACGACTTTATGTCACTCAGAGACATTAAGTCGTAGGGTGAGGCCCCCGGGCGCGTTCGACACGCCGCCCCTCGGACACAGCGGATGGGAGCACTACATGAGCGGCGGACTGGACGGACGCAGCGTCATCGTCACCGGAGCGGGCTCGGGCATCGGCCGCGCGGCCGCGCTGCCTTCGCCAAGGAGGGCGCCCGGGTCGTGGTGGCCGACCTCAACGCCGGCGGCGCCGACGGCGGTCGTCAAGGAGATCGAGCGGACGGGCGGCGCGCGGTCGCCGTCGTCGGGGACCTCAGTGAGCCAGGCGTCGTCGACCGGGTGGTCGACGACCGCCGTCGAGCGGTTCGGCGGCGTGGACGTCCTGGTCAACAACGCCGGGATCATGGACAGCATGTCGGCGTTGGCGGACGTCGCGGACGCCGAGTGGGAGCGGGTCATCCGGGTCAACCTCACCGCCCCGTTCCTTCTCACCCGGGCCGTGCTGCCGCACATGCTGGCCGGCGGGCCGGGGCGCCATCGTGAACACCGCGTCCGAGGCCGGCCTGCGCGGCAGCGCGGCGGGCGCCGCGTACACGGCGTCGAAGCACGGCGTGGTGGGGCTGACGAAGTCCCTGGCGGTGATGTACCGCAAGCAGGGGCATCCGCGCCAACGCCATCGCCCCGGGCGGCACTCGACCGACATAGTCGTGGACGCCGACGCCGGACGCCCACGGACCGGCGGCGCTCGGCCCGCACTTCGTCAACCTCGGCAGGGTGGCGCAGCCGGAGGAGCAGGCGGCCGCGATCGTGTTCCTCGCCTCGGACGCGGCGAGCAACATCAACGGCGCGATCCTTCCGGTCGACGACGGCTGGTCGGCGGTCTGACACCTCCTCACTTGCCGTACGAACTTCCGTACGACCCGCCGTTCGATTCGCCGTACGACTTGCCCTGTGACGTGCCGTAGGACTGGCCGTGCGGCTTGCCGCCCACGAACTCCCTCGCCAGCCGCTCCCCGAGCGTCGTGGCAGCCTCCGCGTCCTCGATGGAGGTCACCCGCGTGCCCTTGAAGACGATGTAGGTGACGCCGGAGGCCGTGCCGCCGCTGCGCGGATCGGGCGGGAGGCCGAGGGCCTTGGCGGTGGCGTACGACGCCTCGCCGATGATGTCGTGCGGACCGACGTCGCCGACGACCGCGTACTGCACGCGGCCCCGGTACACGACGGCCGCGACCGAGCCGCCGTGGATGCCGTGGGCACCGTGGTCCCAGATGTCGCTCGGAGTGGGAACGACGATGTACGGAAGGCGTTCGGGGTTCAGGTAGCGGCCGTCGGACTGCTGAAAGGCCGTCGCGGCGGAGAAGTAGGGGTCCGTACGGCGGTTGCAGTGCCGGGTGGGCTGCCCGTCGCAGTCGATGTCCAAGTCCGCCTTCCAGAACACCGCACCGCGCGCCCCGCAGACCGGGATTTTCGCGGGCGCCCGGCTGTCGCTCCGGTAGCGCCCGTGGGAAACGGGGTCACATTTGCGCACCTTTGACAGCAGGTCGGCGGCGCTGACGTCGACGTCGGTCTCGCGGCGCACCTCTGGCCCCTCGTCCGCTTCGGGTGGCGCAGTGGGCATCGTGGGGGCGAGCAGAGCGGCTCCTGCCGCCACCAGCGTCAGCGACTGGAAACTCACGATAAGGAACCCTCTCGTCGGGGACACTGACGGGCACCGATCGAGAACTGACGAATACTCAGCCCAATCCGGTGCAATTCCGATCATGGTGCCACCAGTGGGGCCCGGACGGCGCACACCCCGGCGACACGGCGATCGTTCCCGAACTTCCGCCAGGGGCCGGGGTCTGAGTCCGTGACGGACCCGACCCCCGGCCACCCGCGTCCGGCGCGGGTTCAGCGACGACAGCGGCCCGCGCACGCAGCATGAACTCCCCGGCGTTTATGGAGAGTTCAGCCGTGAAGAGCTTCAGCATACGTAACTCTCCGGGCGGGCCGACAGCGACGCCCTCTTGATGTGATCGCGCCAGCCGCGCCATATTGGTCCGGACCATTGCTCTGGACGAAATACTCCGGACCACCCTTGCCGCGAGGCCGCCCCCGGGAGGCAGAGTCGTGCGACGCGTTCTCGTACTCGTTTCCGCCCTCTGCGCAGCGCTCACACTGCTCTCGTCCTGTGCGTGGGGCGGCCCGGACGGGGACGGCGGCCGGCCGCCCGGGGCACCCACGGGTGTCACGGCCGCCGCGGGCAGTGCGACCAGCGTGCACGTCATGTGGAACGCGG
This sequence comes from uncultured Actinomycetota bacterium, assembly GCA_963798065.1. Taxonomy (GTDB): domain Bacteria; phylum Actinomycetota; class Actinomycetes; order Streptomycetales; family Streptomycetaceae; genus Streptomyces. The sequence goes on from CAWCSC010000029.1 coordinate 14,322, forward strand.
TCTCCACGGACCAAGGCGTCCGCGTCTACGAGGTATATCGGGGCCCCATCAAGGTCAAGGAGGTGCCGGGCTCCGCACACATGGTGGATGTCACCATGCTCAAGCCCGCCACCATGTATGCGTTCACTGTGCGGGCCCGTGACACGGACGGACGTCTCAGTCCGCCGAGCAAGCAGGTCCGGGCCACGACTCCCGCGGCCGTGGCCGCCGACCACTCGGCTCCGACGCGCCCGGGGAAGGCCACCGGCCGAGCGGTCGGCAGCAGAGCGGTGCAGCTGTCGTGGTCACAGGCCACGGACGACCAGGACGTGGTGTCGTACGACATCCATCAGGGCGACACCAAGATCCACAGTGTGGGCGGCAACCAGACGGCGACCGTGGTCACCGGGCTCAGGCCGGGCACCCGCTACTCGTTCACCGTGCGGGCCCGCGACGCGGCCGACAACGTCTCACCGGCCACGGCGGCCGTCCGCATCACCACCCCCGGTACCGACGACGGACGCGGCACCGCGCCGACCGCTTTCCGGGCGACGACCCATCGTGCGGACGGCGCGTACCACCTCGACCTGAGCTGGGTGCCGCCACCCACGGACGGCGTCGTCACGGAATACCAGGTCCACCTCGACGGCCGTACGGCCACCTCGCTGGTGTACGGCGGAACCGCGCCGCGTGAGCGGGCCACCTACAGCTTCTACCTGGGCCCGGACTCCGGGGTCAGCCACCGGGTCCGGATCCGGGGCAGGCTGCCGGACGGCACCTGGGGCGGCTTCTCATCGGAGCGGACGGTCACGACCGGCGCGCGGGACTGACATCCCCTCCGGCGTCCCCCGCATGCAGCAGCGTGTCACCTGTCCGGGTGCGGTCCGCATGCGGGCCGCACCCGGGGCGCATTGGCTGCCCCTGAGGCAGCACGGGCGATCCCCCGACCCTCGGCGGCGCTACGGATGTACCGCCAACCGTGCCGCCGGAGGGCATTCCATGCGCAATTCATCGCTATTCCTCCGCTCGGGCCTGACCGTGGCAGCCGCCTCCGCTCTTCCCTTCGTCGTGGCCGCCGGTTCGGCCGCCGCGGTCTCGGGAATCTCCGTGAGCACCACCGGGTCCACGGTCTCCGTCACGACCAGCTCGTGCAGCAACGTCAACGGCAGTTGGGGCAACACTTCCCTGCTCACCAGCCGACAGGCGAACTTCGCACAGGGACGCCAGGTCTCCCTGTCGGGGACCAACGCCTTGCAGTCGGCGGCCTGGTCGGGTGTGGGCCCGGGCACGTACACCGTCATCGTCGTGTGCTCCAACGGCACGACGGCGGGAACCCAGTCGGTCATCGTCTCGGGCCCCTCCCCCACCCGCACGATTTCCACCACCGCCTCGCCGTCGCGCGGCGTCATGGGCGGCATGGGCGGAGGCTCCAGGGACTACGGCACGCTGACGCTGGTGGGCGGAGGCATCCTGGTGGGCGCAGGGGGCCTGGCCGCGGCCTGGTTCCTGCGCCGCAAGTCGAAGCCGTACCGGCTCTGAGGGCCCTCGAAGCCGTGCCGCCTCGGTGAGCCCCTCGGCTCACGCCGTCTCGCGTCCCGGCAGGTCCGCGAACTCCTCCAGTGCGCGCGTGAGCCACTGCGTCCAGAAGGTCTCCAGATCGATGCCGGCCCGCAGCACGAGGTGCCGCAGCCGGTCCTGGGAGCTGTCCTGGCCGGGCGGGAAGTCGCGCTTCTCGATCTCCTCGTACTCGGCCAACTGCCGCCGGTGGAGGTCGAGATGGCGCCGAAGATCGACTTCGATGCCCTCGGTCCCCACGACGGCCGCGGCACGCATCCGCAGCAGCAGGGTGTCGCGGTGCGGCCGCGGATCCTGGGACGCGGCGGTCCAGCGGGCCAGTTCGGCACGGCCCGCGGGCAGAACCTCGTAGCTCTTCTTCTGCCCGCGCGCCGGCTGCTCGGTCGGCAGGGTGCGGATGAAGCCCTCGGTCTCCAGTTTTCCCAGCTCGCGATAGATCTGCTGATGCGTCGCCGACCAGAAGTAACCGATCGACCTGTCGAAGCGACGGGTCAGCTCCAGCCCCGAGGACGGCTTTTCGACCAGGGCGGTGAGGATCGCGTGCGGGAGTGACATGGGCTCATCCTAGGGACGCGAGGAGGTCATCCTACGAATGCGGCCACGCGCCCCTACAGGCTCGCGGCCAGCTCCGTGCCCTGCTTGATGGCCCGCTTGGCATCGAGTTCGGCTGCCACGTCGGCGCCGCCGATGAGGTGCGCGCTGTGGCCCGCGGCGATCAGTGCCTCGTACAGGTCGCGACGCGGCTCCTGTCCGGTGCACAGCACGATGGTGTCGACCGGGAGGACCGTGCTCTCCTCGCCGACGGTGACGTGCAGTCCGGCGTCGTCGATACGGTCGTAGCGCGCGCCCGGGACCATGGTGACGCCGCGGTGCTTGAGTTCGGTGCGGTGGATCCAGCCGGTGGTCTTGCCGAGGCCCGCGCCGACCTTGCTGGTCTTGCGCTGGAGCAGGTGGACGGTGCGCGGCGGGGCGGGGCGCTCGGGTGCGGCGAGGCCGCCGGGCCCGGTGTAGTCCATGTCGACGCCCCACTGGCGGAAGTACGTCTCCGGGTTCTCGCTCGCCTTGTCGCCGCCGTCGGTGAGGAACTCGGCGACGTCGAAGCCGATGCCGCCCGCGCCGAGGACGGCGACGCGGTCACCGACGGGGGCGCCGTCGCGCAGGACGTCGAGGTAGCCCACGACGCTCGGGTGGTCGATGCCGGGGATGTCCGGGGTGCGCGGGGCGACGCCGGTGGCGACCACCACCTCGTCGTAGGCGGCGAGGTCCTCGGCCGACACCCAGGTGTTCAGCCGTACGTCCACGCCCTGCCAGTCGAGCTGGTGGCGGAAGTAGCGCAGGGTCTCGTCGAACTCCTGCTTGCCGGGGACCTTGCGGGCGACGTTGAGCTGGCCGCCGATCTCGCCCGCGGCGTCGAACAGGGTGACGTCGTGGCCGCGTTCGGCCGCGCTGACGGCACAGGCCAGCCCGGCCGGTCCCGCGCCCACGACGGCGACCCGCTTGCGCAGCCGGGTCGGGGACAGCGTCAGCTCGGTCTCGTGGCAGGCGCGCGGGTTGACCAGGCAGGACGTGATCTTGCCGCTGAAGGTGTGGTCGAGGCAGGCCTGGTTGCAGCCGATGCAGGTGTTGATGGCCTCCGGTTTCCCGGCGGCGGCCTTGGCCACGAAGTCGGGGTCGGCGAGCATCGGGCGGGCCATCGACACCATGTCCGCGCGGCCGTCGGCCAGCAACTCCTCGGCCAGCTCGGGGGTGTTGATGCGGTTGGTGGTGACGAGCGGGACGGACACCTCACCCATCAGCCGCTTCGTGACCCAGGTGTACGCGCCGCGCGGCACCGAGGTGGCGATGGTCGGGATACGCGCCTCGTGCCAGCCGATGCCGGTGTTGATGATCGTCGCCCCGGCGGCCTCGACGGCCTTGGCGAGCGTGATCACCTCGTCGAGCGTGGAGCCGCCCGGGACGAGGTCGAGCATGGACAGCCGGTAGACGATGATGAAGTCCTCGCCGACGGCCTCGCGTACGCGCCGGACGATCTCGACCGGGAAGCGCATGCGGTTCTCGTACGAGCCGCCCCAGCGGTCGGTGCGCCGGTTGGTCTGCTTGGCGATGAACTCGTTGATGAGATAGCCCTCGGAGCCCATGATCTCCACGCCGTCGTACCCGGCCTGCCGGGCGAGGCGGGCGGCGCGCGCGTAGTCGTCGATGGTCCGCTCGACCTCGACGTCGATGAGCTCGCGGGGCTGGAAGGGGCTGATCGGCGCCTGGAGGGGGCTCGGGGCGACGAGGTCCTGGTGGTAGGCGTACCGGCCGAAGTGCAGGATCTGCATCGCGATCCGGCCGCCCTCGCGGTGCACGGCCTCGGTGATGACCCGGTGCTGCTCGGCCTCCGCCTCGGTGGTGAGCTTGGCACCGCCCTCGTAGGGCCGGCCCTCGTCGTTGGGGGCGATGCCGCCGGTGACGATCAGGCCCACTCCCCCGCGCGCCCGCTCGGCGTAGAAGGCGGCCATGCGCTCGAATCCACGCTCGGCCTCCTCCAGGCCCACGTGCATGGAGCCCATCAGGACGCGGTTGGGCAGCGTGGTGAAGCCCAGGTCGAGCGGGCTCAGCAGGTGTGGGTAACGGCTCATCGGGGCCCCTCCGTGCGCGGTGTCTTGCCTGACGTAGTTGTAGAGGACCGCGAGACGTTTATGCAACTAGTTGCACAACCGAGGGGGGGTGACACTGACCACCCCGGGGAACGGGGACGGGCACAGTGGCCCGATGACCGCACACACCGACGTACTCGACCTCGCCCAGCGGCTCATCCGCTGCCCGAGCCGCGCCGGGATCGACGACTACGGGCCCATCCTCGGCATCCTGGAGGACTGGCTCGCCTCGCGTGAGCTGCCGTATCGCCGTCTCCACGGCGACTCGGGCGGCGCCGTCGGCCTGCTGATCGAGATCGCGGGCGGCCTGCCCGGCCCCTGGTGGGCGCTGGACGCCTGCGTCGACACCGCCCCTTACGGCGACGAGGCCGCCTGGTCGTTCGCGCCGGACTCCGGCGAGGTCGTCGACGGCTGGCTGTGCGGCAGGGGCGCCGCGGACTCCAAACTCCCCGCAGCGATGTTCTGTGGCATCGCGGCCGAGCTGCACGCCCGGGCCGGCGCCCTGCGCGGCGGGCTCGCGGTGCTCCTCGACGTCGACGAGCACACGGGCGGCTTCGGCGGCGCCCGCGCCTACCTGGCCGACCCGGAGGCGGTCCGCCCGGCCGGGGTGATGATCGGCTACCCGGGACTCGACGAGGTCGTGGTCGGCGGGCGGGGGCTGTGGCGGGCCATCATCGCGGTGCACGCAGCCTCGGGCCATTCGGGATCTCGCCGTACGGCACCGGGTGCCGTGTCGCGCGCGGCGCATCTCGTACGGCTTCTGGAGGAGGCTGAACTCCCGGGCCCCGACGCCGAGTTCCCGCTGCCGCCGAAGCTGACGGTGACCTCCTGCCACGGCGGCCAGGGCTTCTCGGTGGTGCCCGACCTGTGCGAGCTGGGCGTCGACATCCGCACGACCCCGGCCTTCGACGCGCGCGCCGCCGAGCGGCTGGTCAGCGAGGCGGTGGGCGAGCTGGACACAAAGGTGCCCGCACCGGGACCGACCACGATCACCCCGGTGGCGTCCTGGCCGCCGTATCGACTGGTCGAGGACCAGCAGCCCGCCGCCGCGCTGCTGGACGCCGCCTCCCGGGAGGGCCTGACCGTCCGGCCGAAGACCGCCGGCCCGTCGAACATCGGCAATCTGCTGGCGGGCGAGGGCATCCCGGCCACGGCGGGCTTCGGCGTGCGGTACGAGGGGCTGCACGGCGCGGACGAGCGGGCCTGCCTCAAGGACCTGCCCGCCGTCCACACCGTCTACCGGCGCGCCGTGCTCAGCCTGCTGGACGCGTCATGAGAAGCCGTCATGAGGAGCTGGTCACGGTGAGCCGGGGCGGCTCTCCAGCACCACGTGCAGTTCCCTCTCCTGGTCGCCCGAGGCCGAGGCGAGGTCGTGCACCGTGAACAGGGAGTCCAGCGTCGTACGGAGCCGTTCGATGGCCCAGTAGCCGCCCTGTGCGTCGGCTTCGACGGGCGACGAGAGCCGGGCGGGAGGCGGGCACTTCTGCGCGTCCGTGACCTCGAACGTGCCGAGCCACACCATCGGGCGCGTCTCGTGGAGCTGCTCCGGCACGTCCTCGGGGCCCCGGTCGGACTCGAAGCACGCGCACAGCGCGTCGAACACGATCCGGGCGTCTTCCTTGCTGTATCCGCTGATCTCGACGGAGACGGGTTCCTCGTGCGTTCGTTCACGGTCCATCGTGATCGCTCCTCTCGTGGCCGCACCGCGGTACCACGGGTAGCCCGCGGAACCGGACCCCAACCCAAGAAAAGCACCACCCTTGTCCGAGCACTACCGGCGGAGCCCTGCCGTCCGCGCCTCAGCTCCGCGTGATCAGCCCCGCCTCATCAGCTCCGCGTGAACCGGTAGGTCTTGCTGTCCGTCAGCACACAGAAGCCCGGCGAGATGACGATCACGCGCAGGGTGCCGGTACGGCGGTCGTAGTCGATGCCCTCCGTCTCGAAATCGCCCGAGCAGGAGCTGCGCAGCGGGAGCTGGCGCAGGGCCGTGACATGGCCGGTGACGTCGGAGGTGCCCGGCTCCGCGGAGAGGTCGATCCTGGAGCAGCGGCTTGGTCATGCCGAAGAGCGTGCCCGCCGGGTCGTCGGAGGAGCACAGCAGCGTCGTCGCGCTGAGGAAGTCACAGCCCTGGATGTCGCGTACGGCGTGGTCCAGCCGGATGCTGGAGGTCCAGGGGAGGTTCGCCGACGGTGACGTGCCGGCGTTGACGCCCGGTGTCGGGTGGACCAGCAGGCGGGTCATGGTGCCCCACTCGCCCGACACCATCCACTGGCCGCCGGGTGTGACGGCGGCGAAGGAGTTGTTCAGCGCCTCACCGGAGCCCAGCGTGTGGACGTACTCCGACCACGTTCCGTCCGGCGCCTGCACCCGGAACATCTTCGCGTTGCCCGAGTCCGCGCTGGTACGGCTCGATGTAGTAGCCGTTGTAGGAGGCGTCCGGGTCACCCACGTGGTTCCAGCCGCGGCTGCTGACCGAGGTCGGGGATGGTGCCGATGCCCGTGTAGCGGTTGGGGCTGTTGGCGGGGACCTCGACCGAGGCCAGGCCCTGGCTCTCGGTCAGCGGATCGGCACGGTCGGAGCCCGACCTCGGTCCAGGTGTCGGCGGCCTGTGCGGGCGTGGCGGTGGACAGCACGGCGGCGGAGGCGAGGGCGACGAGGCCGGTGAGGACGGCGTGACAACGTTGCCGGGCGCGCAGGGCCATGGGGCGACTCCTTGGGGGGTGGGTGCGTGTCGGCGGACAGTTTGGCGGGCACCCGTAGTCATGTACAGGCCAAGCGTGAGAACGTTCGCTGTCTGTTCGCCCACAGTCATCCGCCCTCGTGATGACTCCGGCGTACGCCGCCCTCGTGTTGAGGGATGGTGGAGGAGAACGACCAAGGGGGGCCCGGAGACGGTTGAACGCGGTAGAACAAGGGGAGTCGGCACGGGGGAACGGCGTGCCGCGAGAACGGGCGAAGGCGGTGCGTGGGATGTCTGCAGCCGAGCCTCCCGTGACCGAGGGCGACGAGCCCGTGCGCGGGCCGGTAGGGCCGAGCGGGCTGCTCGACGTGCTGGGCGTGGCCTCGGTGGTGCTGGACACCGAGGGGCGCATCGTGCTGTGGAGCCCCCAGGCGGAGGAGCTGTTCGGCTACTCGGCGCAGGAGGCGCTGGGCGAGTACGCGGCCCGGATCATGGTCCACGAGCAGTACGTCGACCTGGTCGTCAAGCTGTTCGCCGACGTCATGGAGACCGGTGAGGGCTGGGCCGGGGCGTTCCCGGTCCGGCGCAAGGACGGCAGCACACGGCTGGTGGAGTTCCGCAACATGCGGCTGCTGGACGACCGAGGGCGACGTCTACGCGCTGGGCCTGTGCGCCGACCAGACGACGGTCCGCCAGGTGGAGCGGGACGTCGCGCTGTCGACACGGACGATCGCGCAGGCTCCGATCGGGCTGGCGGTCCTCGACACCGAACTGCGGTACGTCTCGGTGAACCCGGCGCTGGACGGACTCAACGGCATCTCCGCCGAGGACCACATCGGCCATACACCGCGCGAGCTGCTGCCGGGCATGCGACGCCGACGCCATCGAAGCGGCCCTGCGCGAGGTGCTGCGGACCGGTGATCCGCTGATCAACCAGCGCATCGTGGGCCGGACTCCGGCCGACCCGGACCAGGAGCACTTCTGGTCCATCTCCCTCTACCGGCTGGAGGACACGGCCGGGCACGGTGCTCGGCGTCGCCGGGATGGCCGTGGACATCACCGAGCAGCATCAGGCCGCCGTCGAGGCCGAGACGGCACGGCGGCGCCTGGCGCTCATCGCCGACGCCTCCGCACGGATCGGCACCACCCTGGAGCTGGACCGCACGGCACGCGAGCTGGCCGACGTGGCCGTGCCGGAGCTCGCCGACGTGGCGGCCGTGGATCTGCTGGAAGCCGTGGTGGAGGGCAGACGCAGCAGCCTCGGGCCCGCGGAATCAGCGGTGATCCGCGCCCTGGCCGTCCGGGCGCAGCACGACACGGAGGCCCTCGACGCCGCCGACCAGCCCGGCCAGGTCGCCCGCTACGGTGCCGACCGCCTGGTCACCGAGTGCGTGCGCACCGCCAGTCCGGTCATGGTGACCCACGTGGAGGAGAAGGACCTGCCGCGTATCGCCCGCTCCCCCGAGGCCGCCGTCCAGCTGAGCCGCGCGGGTGTGCACTCCTATCTGGCGGTTCCGCTGATCGCGCGCGGCGAGGTGCTCGGCGCCCTGGACCTCAAGCGCACCCGCAATCCGCTGCCGTTCAGCGAGGACGACCTGCTGCTCGCCCGTGAACTGGCCTCCCGCGCGGCCGTGCAGATCGACAACGCCCGCTGGTACCAGAACGCCCGCGACACCGCCCTCACCCTGCAGCGCAGCCTGCTGCCCAGCCATCCGCCGGTGACCGGGGGACTGGAGGTCGCCTCCCGCTACCAGCCCGCGGGCGCCGGCGCCGAGGTCGGCGGCGACTGGTTCGACGTGATCCCGCTGGAGGGCGGCAACACGGCGCTCGTGGTCGGCGATGTGATGGGCAGCGGCATCGACGCCGCCACGACCATGGGCCGGCTGCGCACCGCGACGCACACACTGGCCTCCCTCGATCTCGAACCTGCCCGGCTCCTGGAGCACCTCGACAAGATCACCGAGGGCCTCGACCACTCCATCGCCACCTGCGTCTACGCCGTCCACGATCCGCAGCTGCGGCAGTGCCGGATCGCCAACGCCGGGCATCTGCCGCCCGTCCGCCTCCGCCCCGGCCGCGCCCCGGAGCTCCTCGAACTGCCCACCGGGGTACCGCTGGGCGTCGGCGGCGTCCCGTTCTCCACGACGGCCCTCGACCTCGAACCCGGTGACCGCCTCGTCCTCTACACCGACGGACTCGTCGAGACCCGCCAGCACCCGCTCGACGAACGCCTGGCCGCGCTGCTGGAGCTCCTCGACGGTCCCGACCGTCCGCTGGAGGAGGTCTGTGACCTCCTGCTGCGCACGCTGCACCGGCCCGAGAACACCGACGACGTGGCGCTGCTCATCGCCCGTGTTCTGCCGCCCGGTTGACGGGCACCATCGAGAAGGTGGACGGCGACCAGGTCACCGTCAAGAGCGAGGACGGCGCCGAGTGGACGTGGACCGTCGACTCGGACGCCGCCGTCCGTCACGGCGGGGAGAAGAACTCCGGCACCGGAGATCTCAAGAAGGGCGAGACCGCGTTCCTGGGCGGCACGCGGTGCGACGACACCAGGAGGTCCTCCCGCGTGCTGTCGGGCACGTGGGAGGAGTGGCAGAAGGACCGGGGGCCGGGCGACTGGCGGGACAAGTTCCGCGGGCCGCGCTACTGGCGCCACTGGGAGGGGCGGGACTCCGGTCCCTCGGAGAATCCCTCGAAGAGTGGCGCGGCGGCCTCCTGATCCGCCCCGGCCTCCTGCCCCGGCTCCGGCCCGACCTCCTGCCTAGTCTCCGACCGGGATTCCGGCCGGGTTGAGCCCGACCACGACATGCGCGTACAGCTCCTCGGAGACGATCAGACGCGCCGACAGTCCACTGCGGGTGAAGGCCGCCAGGGCCGTCGGCGCCTGGCGTTCGCTCGTCTCGACCAGCAGACAGCCGCCGGGGGCCAGCCACTGGGGAGCCCCGGCGGCGACCCGGCGCAGGACGTCGAGCCCGTCCGGACCACCGTCGAGGGCGACGCGCGGCTCGTGGTCGCGGGCCTCCGCGGGCAGGAGCCCGACTTCGTCGCTGGGTACGTACGGCACGTTCGCCGCGAGGATGCCGACCCGGCCGCGCAAGCTGCCGGGCAGCGCCTCGAACAGGTCGCCCGCGTGCACCTGCCCGCCGAAAGGGGTCACATTACGGCGGGCGCAGCGCACGGCCGTCGTATCGATGTCGGCGGAGTGCAGCTCGACGCGGCCGAGTGCCGCGGCCAGTGCCGCACCGACCGCGCCCGAGCCGCAGCACAGATCCACGACCACGGAGGCGTCCGGGGCGAGGGCGAGGGCCTGCTCGACCAGGAACTCGGTACGGCGGCGGGGCACGAAGACGCCGGGTTCCACGGCTATGCGCAGCCCGCGGAACTCGGCCCAGCCGAGGACGAGTTCGAGGGGCACACCGGTGACGCGCCGGTCCACCATGGCGGCCAGCTGGTCCGGAGTGCGGGCGGCGGCCAGGATCAACCGGGCCTCGTCCTCGGCGAAGACACAACCGGCGGCACGAAGCGCGGACACGACAGCGGCACGCGAGAGCGGCGTGGGGGAAGCAGGTGACGAAGGGCAGGAGGGGGAGGAGGAGAGAGGGGGCATGGAAGCCGAGAGCCTTTCGGAAGCCGAAGGGTGCTCTCGCGGTCGCCTACTGGCGGTGACCCGCGCCGACTCGAGGTGAGAGCACCCGACCTGACACAGCGGTAATGGGTCTCACCTCCTGGACTCCGTCCGGTCGGGACTGTCCCGGCCGGACGGCAACCCTACCCCAACGCCCCGGGGGCAGGGAGGGTCGCCGGAGCCCGTACGGTTGAATGAATAAGCACTGATCACGCTCGACCGCGGGCCGTCGCTCACGGCGGCCTGGAGGCACCACCCGTATGAACGTCACCCGAGGCTTCACCGGACGCCCGCGCGTCCAGAACGCCGCGCTGCCGCCCGGCCAGTACGACGCGGGCGACGACTGGCCCGTCCTGTCCGCCGAGGTCACACCGGAGCTGACGCCCGCCGAGTGGACCTTCCGCATCGACGGCCTGGTGGAGGAGCCGCGCAGCTGGAGCTGGGAGCAGGCGCACGAGCTGCCGGCGTCGGTGTACGAGGGCGACATCCACTGTGTGACGAGCTGGTCGAAGTTCGGAGTGCGGTTCGGGGGCGTGTCCCTGGACCCGTTCCTCGATGTGGTCCGGCCCCATGTGTCCGCCACCCATGCCGTCGCCTATTCGCACACCGGGTACTCCACCAACCTGCCCCTCGCCGACCTCACCGGCGGACGTGCCTGGATCGCCTGGGAGTTCGACGGCAGGCCGCTCGCTCCGGAGCATGGTGGTCCGGCGCGGCTGCTGGTGCCGCACCTGTACTTCTGGAAGAGCGCCAAGTGGATCGCGGGCCTGCGGATCCTCGACCACGACGAGCCGGGGTTCTGGGAGCAGAACGGCTACCACGCCCGCGGCAACCCCTGGGAGGAGCAGCGGTACTCCGGTGACTGACGTGACCGTGACTGAGACCGAGGGGTTCGCTCCCCCGACCCGTTTCGCCGTGCCCGGGCGGATCGCCGTCAGCAACCGGGCCTCCTCGGTGTGGCAGACCGCCACGATCACCGAGATCCGCCGCGAGACCCCGTACGCCGCCAGCTTCCGTCTCGCGGTGCCCGCCTGGGCGGGCCATCTGCCGGGCCAGCACCTGATGCTGCGGCTGATCGCGGAGGACGGCTATGTGGCCCAGCGCCACTATTCGATCGCGTCCGCGCCGGACGACTCCGGGCACATCGAGCTGACTCTGGACCATGTCGAGGGCGGTGAGGTCTCCGGCTGGTTCCACTCGGTGGCCGAGCCCGGTGACACGGTCGAGGTGCGCGGCCCGCTCAGCGGCTTCTTCGCCTGGCCCGGCGACCGGCCCGCACTGCTGGTCGGCGCCGGCTCCGGCGTCGTACCGCTGATGTCGATGGTGCGCCACCACAAGGCGCGGGGCCTGGACGTGCCGCTGCGGCTGGTGGTGTCGGCGCGCAGTCCCGAGGAGCTGATCTACGCGCGGGAGTACGGCGCGGAGACGACACCCGTGTTCACGCGTAGTGCGCCGGAGGGTGTGCCCGTGGGACGTATGGCCGCCGCACATGTGGCGCCGCTCCTGGCCGAGCAGCCATCTGGTGGGTGGGAGGCCTATGTGTGCGGCTCCAATGGGTTCGCCGAGCATGCCTCCCGGCTGCTCGTGGCGGCAGGTCAGCCCGTGGACCGCATCCGGATCGAACGCTTCGGCTGATCGGCGCTCCGGCGCGGGGGACGCGTTTCGTCCGGGATCGTCAGGAACGATGTCCGGCGTACGGGGTACCTGGACGCCATGCGATACCTGGTGTGTGGCCGACTCCGGCGGCGCAGTTCGCTGCGGCGCCGGTCGGATGTCGTCGAGGCGCGGACGTTATGGGCCGTGATCGTCCTGCTCCTCGTCGTGGCTCCCCTGGCCGGGGTGGCCACGGCCAGGTGGGCCCATGACAGCGCCCGGACGACGGCGCAGGAACAGCGCGCCGATCGCCGGCACATTCGGGCCGAGGTCGTCGGCAGGACCTCCGACGCGCTTCCCATGGCACACGGCGGACGGCAGCCGTCCGCCAGGACAACCGTGCGCTGGACGGAGCCGGAAGGTGCTCCTCGTACGGCCATGGCCCGCGTCCCGGCGGGCACACGGAACGGCGACACGGTCGACCTGTGGCTGGACTCCCAGGGCCGGAGCGTGGCCCCGCCTGCGGACAGCAGGGCGATCTGGCAGCACACCGTCACCATGGGCGTCTGCGCCACGGGCGGGGCGGTCGCCGTGATCCTCCTCGGCCACATGGTCGTACGCCATGCCGCGATGCGTCGACGCCTGGCGGAGTGGGAGCAGGAATGGGCCGCGACGGAGCCGCGTTGGGCGGGCCGTCGGGCGTGACCCGTGGCGTGTCCCCGGTCAGGCCCCCCGTGCGCTTCGTGCGACCTCGGCTGCGGCCCCTACGCACCCTGCTGCATACGGCGTGCGATCCGGTCGTGCGCCCGCAGGGCATCCGCCAGCCCGGCCAGCCGAGGCTCGCCGCGGTCGACCAGGATCCGGCCGCCGACCACTGTGGTCCAGGCCCGGGCGGGCCCGCAGCGCAGCCAGGCCTCCACGGGGTCGCTGACCGCGCCGGCGAGCGCGACCTCGTGCAGGTCCCAGACGACCAGGTCGGCGCAGGCCCCGGGCCGCAGATGGCCCAGCTCGTCGGCCCGGCCCAGGCAGCGCGCCGAGCCACGGGTCGCGATGTCGAGGGCGTCGCGGGCGGTCATCGCGCCGGGTCCGCCGCGGTACCGGCCCAGCAAGCAGGGTGGCCCGGGTCTCCATCCAGAGGGAGGCGTGGTCCGTGGAGGCGGAGCCGTCACAGCCGATCCCGACGGGCAGGCCCAGCTCGCGCATCTCCTTCACGCGCGCGGTGCCGCCGCCGATGAGCATGTTGGAGCTGGGGCAGTGCGCCACGCCGACGCCCGCGTCCGCGAGGCGGCGCAGCTCGGCGTCGTTCGGGTAGATGCAGTGCGCGACCCAGCTGCGGTCGCTCATCCACCCCGTCTCCTCGAAGTACTCGACGGGACGGCAGCCGTAGGTCTCCAGGCAGTAGGTGTCCTCGTCGTGGTCCTCGGCGAGGTGGGTGTGCAGCCGTACGTCGTGGCGTTCGGCGAGTTCGGCGGTCGCGGTCATCAGGGACCTGGTCACCGAGAACGGCGAGCAGGGCGCGAGCGCGACCCGCACCAGCGCGCCCGGTTCGGGGTCGTGGTACGTCCTGATCAGGCGCTCGCTGTCGGCCAGCACCTCGTCCTCGGTCTGGGTGACGCTCCTCGGCGGCAGTCCTCCGTCGTCGACGGAGCGGGTCATCGAGCCGCGGGTGGCGTGGAAGCGGAAGCCGATGTCGCGGGCGGCGCGGATCTCGGCGTCGACGAGGCGCGGACGCGGATGGACGTAGAGGTGGTCGGACGACGTGGTGCAGCCGCCCATGAGCAGTTCGGCCATGCCGACGTAGGCCGACACGTACGCGGCCTCTTCGTCGAGGCCCGCCCAGAGTGGGTAGAGGGTCGTCAGCCAGTCGAACAGGGAGCCGTTCACGGCGGGCGCGTAGGAGCGGGTGAGGTTCTGGTAGATGTGATGGTGCGTGTTGATCAGCCCCGGGGTGACGAGCCGTCCGGCCGCCGAGACGGTCGTGTGGGCCGCGGGCTCGCTCCCGGCGGCACCGACGCCGGTGACCCGACCACCGGTCACGGCCAGCCAGCCGCCCGGGATCTCCAGCCCTCCCTCAACGACAAGCAGTTCGGCGTCCCTGACCAGCAGATCCGCAACCTTTACCGGGGGATCGACGACAGACGTCATGGCGTCATCGTAGGGGCCAGGCAGGGAAAGATCTGGCGAGTCCTCCGACCTCCCACGTACGGTGTGATCATCCGCAGTCACTCTTCGCAAAGGCGGTCCTTCATGGCCCTGTTCGACCTTCCGCTCGACGAACTGCGCGAGTACCGCAGCAAGTCCGTCGAGCCCGAGGACTTCGACTCGTTCTGGTCCAAGACCCTTGAGGAGGCGCGCGGACACGACCTGGACGCCCGGTTCGAGCCGGTCGACACGGGGTTGTCCACGGTGCAGGTCTACGACGTGACGTTCGCCGGGTTCGGCGGTCACCCGGTGAAGGGCTGGCTGCGGCTGCCGACCGGGGCCACGGAGCCGATGCCGCTGATCGTGGAGTTCATCGGGTACGGCGGTGGGCGCGGCCTGCCGCACGAGAACCTGCTGTGGGCCTCCTCGGGCCGGGCGCACTTCATGATGGACACGCGCGGCCAGGGCAGCGCGTGGGGCGCCGGTGGCGGGACGCCGGACCCGGTGGGGTCCGCGCCCGCGTTCCCCGGTTTCATGACGCGGGGCATCGACGCGCCCGAGAACTACTACTACCGCCGGGTGTTCACGGACGCGGTCCGTGCCGTCGAGGCCGCCCGCTCGCATCCGCTGACCGACGCCACCCGCACGGTCGCGCTCGGTGCGAGCCAGGGCGGCGGCATCGCGATCGCGGTCGGCGGCCTGGTGCCGGATCTGACGGCGATCGCGCCGGACGTGCCGTTCCTGTGCGACTACCCGCGCGCGGCGACCAGCACGGACCGCCACCCGTACCGGGAGATCGGCCTCTACCTCAAGACGCACCGGGGCCGCACCGAGGACGCCCTGCGCACCCTGTCCTACTTCGACGGCGTCCACTTCGCGTCCCGCGGCCGGGCGCCCGCCTTGTTCTCGGCGGCCCTGGAGGACCAGACCTGCCCGCCCTCCACCGTCTTCGCGGCCTTCAACGCCTGGGCCCATGACGACAAGGCCATCGAGGTGTACGACTTCAACGACCACGAGGGCGGTGGCCCCTTCCACGAGGCGGCCAAGCTGGACTGGCTGCGCGCGCACGCCTGAGCGTCACCGGGAGCCGGACGGCGCGCTGTTCTTCGGGCGAGGTCGGCGCGTTCGGCACTTCCACCCAGTCCGACCAGTCGGTACGTTCAGGGAGCCCGGGTCGCGCTGTCGCGGCCCGGGTTTCCGGCGGACGACAAGAGGTGGGCCCATGACGGAGCACGAGGCACAGGTGCACGGGCACTGCGATCCGCGGTTCGCGGCGGTGCGGGCGGCGTTCGAGGCGAACTTCCGGGAGCGCGGGGAGCTGGGCGCCGCGGTCGCGGTCACGGTCGGCGGAGAGACCGTGGTGGACCTGTGGGGCGGGTGGGCGGACGCGGCGCACAGTCGCCCCTGGGAGCGCGACACGCTGGTCAACGTGTGGTCGACGACCAAGGGACCGACGGCACTGTGCGCGCACATCCTCGCTGACCGGGGCCTGCTCGACCTGGACGCGCCGGTGGCCGTGTACTGGCCGGAGTTCGCCGCCGCGGGCAAGGAGCAGATCCTCGTCCGGCATCTGCTGTCGCACCGCGCCGGTCTGTCCGGTCTGCGGGAGCCGCACTCGCTTGAGCAGCTCTGCGACTGGGAGTTGACGACCCAGCGGCTCGCGGCGATGGAGCCGTGGTGGGCACCGGGGACACAGTCCGGGTACCACGCGTTCACGTACGGGTTCCTGGTCGGGGAGGTCGTGCGGCGGGTGTCGGGGCTGCTGCCCGGGGTGTTCCTGGAGCGGGAGGTGACCGGGCCGCTCGGGATCGACTTCGCGATCGGGTTGCCGCAGAAGGAGTCCGGGCGGGTGGCCGAGCTGGTGCAGCCACCGGTCGCGACGAGCAGCGAACAGGCGGCGATCTTCAGCCAGTTGGCGCCCGCCGCCCTCGCCGCGCTGGCCAACCCCGCCGTGGGTGCTGAGCAGGCGAACTCGCCCGAGTGGCGGGCCGCCGAGATCCCCGCCGCGAACGGACACGGCACGGCACGGGCGGTCGCCGCGCTGTACGGGATCTTCGCGGGCCGGGGGTCGTACGACGGCCACCGCGTCCTCTCGCCCGAGGCGGCCGAGCGGGTGCGCGAGGGTCAGGGCAGCTGTCGCGATCTGGTGCTCGGTGCCGGGTTCGAGAACGACACCGAGGCCGCGCTCGGCCTGTGGCTGAGCGGGTCGAACGGTTCGTACGGCCCCAACCCGCGGGCTTTCGGACACGACGGCTTCGGCGGCTCCTGCGGTCTGTCCGATCCGGAGGCCGGGGTGTCGCTGGGCTATGTGATGAACCGGATGGGGCCTCATATCGCGGACGACCCGCGGAAGATGGCGCTGATCGACGCCCTGTACGGCGCTCTGTGACGGCCGGTCCGCGGGGACCGTTTCGGCCGAAGTGACAGGCCACCCTTCCCTGCTGGTTTAGACCAATGCTTAGATCTGGTGGCGCAACGAACCCGCACGGCTACGACACGTCACCAACAGGAGGCGCGGCATGGTCCGCACCACCCCGCACGACCGCCCGCTCACCGAAGCGCAGCCGCTGTACTGGAGGATCGCCACCCAGTTGCTCGGCGAGCTGCGCGACGAAACCATTCCGCCCGGTGAACGGCTGCCGGGGGAAAGGCAGTTGGCAGGGCACTTCGGGGTCAGCCGGGAGACCGTACGGCAGGCGCTGGAGGTGCTGCGCCACAGCGGCCTGGTCACCACCGACCGGCGGGGCAGCCATGCCACCCTGTCCGGCCCGCCGGTCGAGACCCCGTCGACCCTCACCTTCCCGGTCGGCGCCCGGCCCGCGGCCCCCGGCGCGGTGGACCGGGCAACGGTCACCTGGGAGGCTCCCCCGCCGGAGCATGCCGAGGCCCTGGGGCTCGCCCCGCACCGGCCGACCCTGGTGCACCGCTACGAGTCCGCGGGCGCCGACGGACACGGCCGGCGTACGGCCGTGACGTCGTTCTCCGCGGTGGCGCTCGCCGAGGTGACGGAGCTCGCCCGCTGCCGCGACCGCGCCGACGGCACCGGGTCCGCCCAACTGCGCCGCGCCTACGACTGGATGCGCCAGGCGGGCCTCGCGCTGCACCACCGGGACACCATCACCCGGCTCCCGGCCGCGCCTTCGGTACGGGTCACCCGGCGCGTGCACGACCAGTACGCCCGCCCCCTGGAGATCACGGACCTCGTCATGGACGCCCAACAGGACGCCTTGGTCTACGAGTTCACGCTGCCGGCGGCTGTCTGAGCGCACCCGACCGGCGACCGCCGGGCCACCACCATGCGCACGCGTGGGCTCCCGTCCCGGCGCAGCCCGAACTCGGGCAGGGCCTGCAACTGAACGTCGAAGCCGGCGCGCGCCAGTTCTCTCCGCGCCTCTCCCAGCTGGAAGGCCCGGTAGTACATGACGAAGGGCGGCCGCCACACGGCGTTGCGCACCCGCATCGCCGCGTCGAAGCCCAGCAGCATCCAGTAGACGGGGGACGCGGGACGGGGCGGGGCCACGACCGGGAAGGCGAAGGTCCCGCCGGGCCGCAGGACGGAGTGGACCTGGGCGAACAGGCCCGGCAGCTCGCGGGGAAGGAAGTGGCCGAACGCCCCGAAGCTCACCACCAGGTCGAAGGCCGGGGCGAACGGCAGGGCACGGGCGTCCGCGCGCACCCAGGCGACGCGCGTGTCCCTGGCCTCCACCTGCCGCCGGGCGACGTCGAGCATGCCGGCGCTGAAGTCGACGCCGGTGACGCTGCGCCGGCACACCTCGGCCAGCACGTCGACGCCTGCGCCCGTCCCGCAGCACAGGTCGAGGCCGTCGTCGTACGGGCCCGTCCGTGCGAGCGCCGACGTGACGGCGGAGAGCACCGACTCCGGTGTACGGAAAGGCGTGTGGTCGAACTTCGGGGCCAGCAGGTCGTATCCGCGCTCGACGGACGACAGGGCCTGGACAGCGAGTTCGCGCAGGGAGGGGCCTCCGGGGCTGAACATCCGCGTCACCTCGCCGCGATGCGCTGATTCAGGACGGCGAGAACGCGCTCGCACCAGCTCAGGTTCTCCTCCTCGAAGGAAATGCCGCGCAACAGCGTCAAGTACGGTCCGATGCGGTCGGACTCGCGCAGGAACTCGTCCTCGGTGCGCCCGTCGAGGAGGCGGTCGCGGACGCGTTCGTAGCGGTCGAGTTTGCCGCGCGCCCACGTCGTGCGCTCCTCGATCAGGGCCCGCGTGGTCTCGGGGTCATCCATGGCCTGGAGCTTGATCAGGAGTTCATCGCGGACGGCGGTGGGGCGCCGGGGTGGCTCGGCGGCGAAGGCGCGCAGGTCCTCCCGGCCGGCCTGGGTGAGGGTGAACATCCGCTTGTTCGGCCGGCGTTCCTGCTGCACGAACCGGGCCTCGACCAGGCCGTCCTGCGCGAGGCGTTCCAGCTCCCGGTAGAGCTGTTGCGGGGTCGCGGGCCAGAAGTTGGCGAACGAGACGTCGAAGACCTTGGACAGCTCATAGCCCGAGGCCTCGCCCTCCAGAAGGGCGGCGAGGACGGCGTACTTGAGGGACATATGGACACGCTAACAGCAGGTGATTATTGTCATCGGCACCTACTCAACTAATTGACTATGAGGTAATCCGATGCGCGCGTTCCGTGAGGCGGTCGAGGCAGGCGACTTCGCCGCCGTGGAGGCCCTGCTGGCGGAGGACGTCGTCTTCACCAGCCCGGTCGTGTTCAAGCCCTACCCGGGCAAGGCGATCACAGCGGCGATCCTGCGTGGTGTGGTGCGGGTCTTCGAGGACTTCCGCTATGTGCGGGAGATCAACGACCCGGAAGGCCGCGATCACGCGCTGGTCTTCACCGCACGCGTGGGCGACCGGGAGATCACCGGCTGCGACTTCCTCCGAGTGAACGAGGACGGGCTGATCGACGACTTCATGGTCATGGTCCGCCCGCTGTCCGGCGCGCAGGCGTTGGCTGAGGCGATGGGGGCGCAGTTCGAGCAGATCGCGAAGGAGGCGGAGGCGCGCTCGGCGTGACAGCCGCGTCCGGCCGATCGGGACGTCGACGCCCAGGCCCGCGCAGCAACGCCAGTGCGCAGGCCAGCCCGGCTGCCGCGAGCACGACGCAGGCCGTGAACGCGGCCCGGTAGCCCGCGGTGAGGGCCTCGAGCGGCTCACCGACCGAGGTGGAGGACACGGCGACGGAGGTGACGACCGCGACCCCGAAGGCCCCGCCGACCTGGAAGGCCGCGGTGTTGATCCCGGACGCCACCCCCGACTCCCGCTCCCCCACTCCGGTCAGTGCGGCGATGGCACCGGCGACCGCGCAGGCGCCGAGCCCGGGTCCGAAGAGGAGCAGCCCGGGCAGCAGGTCACGGACGAAGCCGCCGTCCACCGGCACTCCGGCCAGCAGCAGGCCGCCGAAGCTGAGCAGATAGGCACTCATCACCCACTGCGCACCGGTCGCGGAGAAGCCGAGGTCGGCGGCGATCGAGGGCAGGGCGAGGACGACGATCTGCGCGTCCAGGATCACCATGAACCCGGCCACGCAGAGCAGGGCGAGGGCGTACCAGCGGCGGGCGTGAGCGACCATCGGAGCCTCCGGTGTCGTAGGGCGCTTTCACCTCACCGACGAACGGCCGCTACGCGGATCGACACTCCGCGAGCCGCCGTTCGAGGAATCTCCGTTCGGCGTCGTTCTCCACCAGCTCCAGGGCCTGCCGGTACGCCTCCGTCGCCTCCTCCGTACGGCCGCTGCGGCGCAGCAGATCGGCGCGGGTGGCCGGCAGCAGGTGGTACCCGGTCAGCTCGCCCTCGTCCTCCAGCCGGGCGACCAGGGCGAGGCCCGCCTCCGTACCCTCGGCCATGCCGACGGCCACCGCACGGTTGAGGCGGACCACGGCGGAGGGCACGAGGCGGGCCAGCTCGCCGTACAGGGCGGCGATATCGGCCCAGTCGGTGTCCTCGGCGGTGGGCGCGGTCATGTGGCAGGCGGAGATGGCGGCCTGGATCTGGTACGGCCCGGGACGACCGCGCCGCAGGGCGGTCTCCAGCAGGGCGGCGCCCTCGTCGGCCTCGGCGCGGTCCCAGGCGGTGCGGTCCTGGTCCTCCAGGGTCACCAGTTCGCCGGCCGCGTCGACCCGGGTGTCCCGGCGGGCGTCGTGCAGCAGCAGGAGCGCGAGCAGGCCGAGCACCTCGGGTTCGTCGGGCATGAGGCGGGCCAGGACACGGGCGAGGCGGATCGCCTCCGCGCAGAGGTTCGTACGGACGAGATCGGCGCCGACGGTGGCCGCGTACCCCTCGTTGAACAGGAGGTAGATCACGCCGAGCACCCCCGTGGTGCGCTCGGGCAGGAGGTGCGCGGGCGGGGTCCGGTACGGGATTCCGGCGTTGCGGATCTTCCGTTTGGCCCGCACCAGGCGTTGCGCCATGGTCGCCTCGGGGACGAGGAAGGCGCGGGCGATCTCCGGGGTGGTGAGGCCCGCGAGCGTACGCAGGGTGAGCGCGACCCGGGCCTCGATGGGCAGCGCCGGATGGCAGCAGGTGAAGATCAGCCGCAGCCGGTCGTCCTGCACACCGCTGCCGTCACCGCTGCCGTCCTCGGGTTCGTACGACGGTTCGTCGCGGGCCAGCACCGCCACCTCCCGGAGTTTCGCAGCCCCCACCGCCTCCCGGCGCAGCACGTCCAGGGCGCGGTTGCGGGCGGTCGTGGTCAGCCAGGCGCCGGGGCGGCGCGGCACTCCGTCGCGCCGCCACCGGTCGAGGGCCTGGGCGAAGGCGTCCTGGGCGCACTCCTCGGCGAGGTCCCAGTCGCCGGTCACCCTGATCAGGGTGGCGACGACCTGCCCCCATTCCTCACGGAAGGCGACAGCGACGGCCTCCTCGACGTCCTCCGCGCCCGGCATGTCGTTCACTCCCAGACCGGCCGCACCTCCACCGACCCGCCGGCCAGCGCGGCGGGGTGCCGGGAGGCGAGGGCGATGGCCTCGTCGAGGTCGGCGACCTCGATGATGTCGATGCCGGCGACGTACTCCTTGGACTCCACGAAGGGCCCGTCGCTGAGCAGGACCTCGTCGCCGTGGACGCGCACGGTCGTGGCGTCGGTGTGCGGGCGCAGCCGAGCCCCGCCCTTCACGACGTCGCGACTGCGGACCTCGTCGATGTACGAGGTGAAGCGGGGGTCCTCGGCGATCTCCTCGGGGCTGAGTTCCTCGCCGCCGACAGGGGTGCAGATGAACAGGACGTACTTCATGACCGCTCCTCGGTGTCGAGAGAGACGTGCTCGTGCGCGATCAGCCAGCGCAGACCGACGTTGCGGTAGCCGGTGGTGACGCGCCTCAGGTCGTCCAGTGGGGCGCCGTCCATGCCGGCGGCGCGCAGGCGGACGAGGGCATGGCCGAAGGCGATGCTCTCGTCGACGTGGATGCGAAGGTCCAGTACCTCGCGGGTGACGGGACCGGCGACGCCGGTGAACCGCTCCGCCAGCGACTTGCGCAGGGCGTCGATCCCCCGGTGCTCCCGGCCATCGACGTGCGCCGCCACGTCCGGGGCGTAGCAGGCCGCCATGCGGTCGACGTCCCGCTCGCGCGCGGCCCCGGTCAGCTCGGCGTCGAGCGCGCGGATCTGCGTCTCGGCGTCCTCGTCCTCCCAGAACGGCCGCACCTCCATGGCCCCGACGGTCGCCACGGGATGCCGCGCGGCCGCCTCGATCGCCTCCTCCAAACTGTCGCACTCCAGGATGTCGAACCCGGCGACGTACTCCTTCGTCTCCGCGAACGGACCGTCGCTGCGCAGCACCTCACCTCCGCGCACCCGCACGGTGACGGCCTCGGCGGGGAGTGCGAGGCGGTGGCCGTGCAGGCGTACCCGGCGGTCTCCGAGGTCTTCCACCCAGGGCTCGACGGGGGTCATGCCCGAGGCGTCGGCGGTGTCGTCGCCGCAGACGAGCAGCATGTACTTCATGGATCCTCCCGGTCCTCATGAGCTTCCTACACCCCACCGACGAACGGGACCGGCCCGAATCGACACCCGGGGTGCGCGTGGCCGGAATTCCTGCCGCCGCGTGCGCCCCGTTCGCGGTTGGATGTCCTCATGAGCACCGACGAGCACGCGCGGATGATGTCGGCCAACCAGGCGAACTGGGACGCCCGCACGCCCGTCCACCTCGCCAGCCGCTTCTACGGCCTCGACCGGGATCTCGATCCCGCCCGCTGGTTCGCCTCCTTCGAGTGGGACGACCTCGGTGAGCTGGCCGGCCGCGACGTGCTCCATCTGCAGTGCCACCTCGGTACCGAGACGATCGCCTTCGCGCAGCGCGGGGCGCGGGCCGTCGGCCTGGACTTCTCCGAGGCGTCCGTGGCCGCCGCGAGCGGCATCGCCGAGAAGGCGGGGCTCGACGTCACGTACGTACAGGCCAATGTGTACGACGCCGTGGAGGCCCTGGAGCGGGCGGCGGTTCGACGTGGTGTACACGGGCAAGGGCGCCCTGTGCTATCTGCCCGACCTCGACCGCTGGGCCGGTGTCGTGGCCCAACTCCTGCGTCCCGGTGGCAGGTTGTACATCGTCGAGTTCCATCCGCTGCTCAACTCCCTCGGCCCGAAGCCCGGTCCGGGCGAGGGACCCGAGCTTCTGCTGCGCCACGACTACCTGGGCGGCGACGGCGCCGTGCGCCGGGACGCGACGCGCACCTACACCGACGGCCCTGCCGTCGAAGGCGCCACGGACAGCTACGAGTGGATGCACGGAATAAGCGAGGTCGTCAACGCGTTGGTGGGGGCGGGACTGACCATCCGGCGTCTCACCGAGAGCGACGAGCTGCCCTGGCCGCGCTGGCCGCAGATGGTGCGGACGGCGTCCGGATGGTGGCGGCTCCCCGAGCCGCGCATCCCTCTGCTGTACGGACTGCTCGCCACACGCTGAACCACCGTGGTACCGTCGTCGTTAGCACTTGTGTACGCCCCGTCGTGGGCGCCGGTGCTGTTTCTCCCTCGGTTCGCCGCCCGTCCGGCGATGACCGGGCCTTCTCCTCATCACCTCGTGACCAGGGTTCTGCCGTATCCCGAGGTGCTGTTTCCCGCCGCCCGGAGGCGTGTCGTCCGCCTCCCGTCGTCGCGGCTCTCCCCTCCTCCTTCCGCATGTCCCATGCCTTCCGTCCTCGAAAGGACCGACCACTCATGACCACCACACTCGAACACCCCCCAGTCCAGCAGCAGCCCCCGGCCCGGGCCGTCACCGGTGTCCTCGACATCGACGCGAGCGGGAAGGGGCACCTGCGGCGCCGCGAGCCTGCTGCCCTCGCCCTCCGATCTCGTCCGTCTCCCCCGCTCTGATCCGCCGTCACGGCCTGCGCAAGGGCGACCTCGTCGACGGCGTACGCGGCACCCAGCGCGCCCTCACCGAGGTCGCCCGCGTCAACGGCCGCACGCCCCGGCGGCCGCGCGGCCGCCGGCACTTCCGCGACCTGACCCCGCTGCACCCGCGCGAGCGGCTCCGGCTCGAACACCCGGCGGCCGGCCTGACCGGGCGCGTCGCCGATCTGATCGCGCCCGTCGGCAAGGGCCAGCGCGGCCTGATCGTGGCCCCGCCCAAGACCGGCAAGACCGTGCTGCTCCAGCAGATCGCCGCCGCCGTCGCCGGCAACCACCCCGAGTGCCGGCTGATGGTGGTGCTGCTCGACGAGCGGCCCGAGGAGGTCACCGACATGCGGCGCTCGGTGCGGGGCGAGGTGTACGCCTCGACCTTCGACCAGGCGGCCAAGCAGCACATCGCGCTCGCCGAACTCGTCATCGAGCGGGCCAAGCGGCTCGTCGAGGCGGGTGAGGACGTCGTCATCCTGCTCGACTCCCTGACCCGGCTGTGCCGGGCGCACAACAACGCGGCCGCCTCCGGCGGCCGCACCCTCAGCGGCGGCGTCGACGCCGGCGCGCTGCTCGGGCCCAAGCGGTTCTTCGGCGCCGCCCGCCTGGCCGAGGAGGGCGGCTCGCTCACCATCCTCGCCACCGCCCTGGTGGAGACCGGCTCCCGCGCCGACGACTTCTACTTCGAGGAGCTCAAGAGCACCGGCAACATGGAGCTGCGGCTGAGCCGGGAACTCGCCTCCCGCCGGGTCTTCCCGGCCGTCGACATCAACCCGTCCGGCACCCGCCGCGAGGAACTCCTGCTGTCCCCGGCCGAGTTGACCGCCGTGCGCGGTCTGCGCCGGGCGCTGCGGACCCGGGACGGCCAGTCCGACCTGGAGACGCTGCTGGAGCGGATGCGCGAGACGCCCGGACAACGCCGACGTTCCTGCGGCGCGTCCAGCCGACTGCTGCCGGCGACCTGCCCGGCCCGCCGGTCACCGCCCGCGAGACGCCCGTGCTGCGGCAAACGGGTGCATGCGCGGCCCGACTCGGCCCGGGCAGCGCGGTGGTTCGACGGCGTCCGTTCCTACGTTTGCGGTATGACGATCGGATTACTTCGCGGGCGGCTCGTGTCCACTTGCGTGCTCTGCGTGGCGGGCCTGCTGGCGCTCGCGCCCGCCGCCGCCGCCGCCCGCACGGGGCGGCCGGACCCCGGGCCACCCGGCGCGCACCGGGCGCGACGGCCGCGGCCCGCGCCTGCTGTACGGCTCCGGCACGCAGGTGCGCCCGCGCCCCGGGGCCCCCGAGGTTCCCCACGTCTCCGCGCTGTCCTGGCTGGTCGCCGACGCCGACAGCGGCGAGGTGCTCGCCGCGCACGACGCGCACCGTAAGCTGCCGCCCGCCAGCACCCTCAAGACGCTGTTCGCCCTCACCGTGCTGCCGGTCCTGCCCGGCCGGCATCCGCCACACGGTGCGCGAGGAGGAGCTGGCCGGCATCGGGGCGGGCAGCAGTCTGGTCGGGGTCGCCGAGGGGCGCACGCTACCGGGTCTCCGACCTGTGGCGCGGGGTGTTCCTCAACTCCGGCAACGACGCGGTGCACGTGCTGGCCGCGCTCGGCGGCGGCTGGCGCTCCACGGCCGCCCGGATGCAGGCCAAGGCCCGTTCGCTCGGCGCCCTCGACACCCATGTGGTGTCGCCGGACGGCTACGACACGCCCGGCCAGGTGTCGTCGGCGTACGACCTGGCGGTCTTCGGCCGGGCGGGGCTGCGCAACGCGGACTTCGCGCGGTACTGCGGCACGGTCGACGGCGCAGGTTCCCCGGCCGGGACGGCTGGTCGTACGCGATCCGGAACACCAACCGCCTGCTGACCGGCGCGGACGGCGTGGAGCCGTACCCGGGGCTGATCGGCGTCAAGAACGGCTACACCAGCAACGCGGGCAACACGCTCGATCGCCGCCGCCCGCCGCGACGGGCGCACTCTCGTCGTCACGGTGATGAACCCCCAGGCGGGCGGCGGCTTCGCCGTCTACGAGGAGGCCCGTGAACTGCTCGACTGGGGGTTCGGCGCGGCCGGACGGGTCGAGCCGGTGGGGTCGCTGGACGCCTTGCGGGCCAAGCCGAGGCCCGGGCCCGCGCGCGGTGCCCGTGGGTGCGCGCCGCGTGCGAACGCCGAGGCGTGGTCGGCTGGCCGCAGGCCTTCGCGATCGCGGGCGCGGCCGGGCTGGGGGCCGGTGCCGTGTCGCTGGTGACGCGCGGCAGGGTCGAGCCGTAGCCGCCGGGAGCTGACCGACCGGCAGCCACAGCAGCAGGCCGAGCGTGATCCAGGTGTAGATGTTGCTGCCGAGGAAGCCGTCGACGCCGGACGCGTCGTCGAACCACAGCCACACCACGCTGGTGCACAGCACGGCGTACAGGGCAGCCGGCGATCCGCGGGTGCCCGGCGCGGACGAGGACGGCGAAGGACGGCAGCAGCCACACCAGGTGGTGGACCCAGGTGATCGGGCTGACCAGACAGGCGGTCAGCCCGGTCAGGGCGAACGCCGCCGTCCAGTCCCCCGCCACGACCGCCCGGCGTGTCGCGCGCACCCCAGACGCCCAGGACCAGCAGGACCACCACCGCCCACGACGGCTCGGTCCGACACGCCGAGACGGGCCAGGATGCCCTGCAGCGACTGGTTGGAGACGTAGTCGAGGCGGCCCACCCGGGTGGTGTCCCACATCGCGTGCGTCCAGTAGAAGCGGGACGCGTCGGGGGCCACCCACGCCGCCAGCGCCGTCGCCGCGGCGGCGACGGCCGTCGCCACGGCAGCGGCTCGCCAGCGCCTGGCCACCAGCAGCAGGCCGATGAACGACGGCCGGCGTCAGTTTGATCGCCGCCGCGAGCCCGATGCCCACGCCGGCCCAACGGCCCCGCCGGCCGAGCCAGCAACCAGCGTCGAGGAGCACCAGAGCCAGCAGCAGGATGTTGACCTGACCGAAGCTGAAGGTGTCCCGCAGCGGTTCGAAGAGGGCCAGCGCGCACACGGCCAGCGCACAGCCGTACCAGCCGTGGCGCCGCCAGGCCCGTCCCGCCAGCACGCGCAGCGCGCACGGCCAGCGCCGCCAGGTTGAGCAGCAGCGCCACCGCGATCGCGACATGCAGATCGACCAGCGCCATGGGCAGCATGACGACGGCGGCGAACGGCGGGTACGTGAAGCCGTACGTCGTGCCGGGCACCCGGTAGTCGTAGATGCGGCCGCCGTGGTGCATCCAGCTGTCGACGGTGCCGTAGTAGACGCGCAGGTCGAACCAGTCACGCAGCAGCGGCACGGTCGCGGTGAAGACGGTCACGGCGGCGGCGAGGACGAGGACCAGCGCGAGCCGGCCGCGGTCGGTGCGGGGAAGCCTCATGCGGTGCGCTCCAACGCCGGGGCCTGCGCCGCGAGATGCGCCTGCCACAGGACGACCACGGCGAGCACGCCTCCGGAGACCGCCAGGCACCAGTTGGCCGGCGTCCGCGGCGCCGCCGCTGGGCAGGACGGCGAGCGCGAGCACTCCCGTCAGGGCCGCCACCCGGTGCCGCACCGAGGTGCTGGGCGCGGCGGCGGCGATGAGGAACAGGCCCCACAGGGCGTACCAGGGGCGGATCGCCGGTCCGAAGGCGGCCACGGCCGCCAGGCTCAGACCGAGCGCGTACACGGGGCGCGGACGCCAGCGCCACCATATGAGGCAGCACGAGACGCGCCGTGAGCACGAGGCCGAACACGTGCCACACCGGGACGGCCAGCGGCGCAAGATCGCTGCCGACCTCGGCCAGCAGCGAGGCGGTGGCACCGGCCGAGCAGGCTGGTGAGCGCCCAGTTCTGCGGGGAGACCGGGGTGTCCAGGGCGCCGATCCAGCCGTATCCCGTGCCCGCGACGGCCGTTGCGGCGACCGTGGTGGCGGCGGACGGCCGCGACCGTGGTCAGGACGGCCTTCGCCGGGTGGTGGCCGGAGCGCATCTGGAGCAGCACGACCGCGGCGAGACCCAGCGCGGCGGGCGCCTTGACGAGGGCGGCGAGCGTGACGAGTACGGCGCCCAGGACCGGCCACCGGCCGAGCGCCGCGACCAGGCCGGCGCCGAGCAGGCCGAGCATGATGGCGTCGTTGTGGGCGCCCGCGACCAGGTGCAGCAACACGAGCGGGTTCAGCGCGCCCAGCCACAGCGCGGCGGCCGGGTCGGCGCCGCTGTGCCGGGCGAGGCGCGGCAGCGCGGCCGCCATCAGCGCCACCCCGAGGAGCGCTATGAGGCGCATGCCGAGGAGCCCGGCGGGGAGTTCGCCGCGGGTCAGGTCGGACAGGGCGGAGGCGACGCCGAGGAACACCGGGCCGTACGGCGCCCCCGTGTGCCGCCACAGCGGGGCGACCTCGTCCGCGAGCGGGCCGCCGAGATGGGCGGGCCCGTACGCGTACACGTCGATGTGCGCGTCGACCATGGCGCCTTGGGCGAGGTAGCTGTACACGTCCCGGCTGAACAGCGGCGGCGCGATCAGCAGCGGGGCGGCCCAGACGGCCAGCACCAGCATCAGGGCGCGCGGGGTCGGCGGGTCGGCGCTGCGCACGAGGCGGCCGAGCAGCAGCCACGCCGCTATCAGCAGGACGACACCGAAGTACACGCCGACCAGGCCCAGTGCGGCGTGCACCGAGCTCGGGGCCAGGAGTTCCCGGACCGGCAGGGCACCGGCCGTCTCACCGCCCAGGGCGAGGAAGGCGGTGCCGGCCAGACCCAGGATCTGGCAGCGGCGGAGATCGATGGGGAAAGCCATGGCCAACACTCGGTCAGCGTGTCAACGCCGGGTGGCCGGAAGTTGACGGGGTTCCCTCCGGGGGGCAGCCGGGGTATGACCGGCCGGTGATCGATTATGGCCGTGTGTCGAAGGCTGCAACCCGTCTGCGGAGTGGCGCAGGCTGCAGCCCGTCGCACCCCGCGCTTGAGGACACGCCCGCATCCGGCGTCGGGCAGTTCCGTCAGAACACCGAAAGCGCCCGTCAGCGTCGTGAATCTGTCCAGGGCCGCCACTCCCGCCACCGAGTTGCCCCGCTCGTCCAGCCCCGGACTCCACACGCACAGCGTGCACCGCCCCGGCACCACCGCGATGATGCCGCCGCCCACGCCGCTCTTGCCGGGCAGGCCCACCCGATAGGCGAAGTCGCCCGCCGCGTCGTACGTCCCGCAGGTCAGCATGACCGCGTTGACCTGTTTGGCCTGGCTGCGGGTGAGCAGACGGGTGCCGTCGGCGCGGACGCCGTGGCGGGCCAGGAAGGTGGTGGCGAGGGCCAGGTCGGCGCAGGACGCCTTGATCGAGCACTGCCGGAAGTACTGGTCGAGCAGGACCGGCACGGGGTTGTCGATGTTGCCGTAGGACGCCATGAAATGGGCGAGGGCGGCGTTGCGGTCGCCGTGCGTGGACTCGGAGGCGGCGACGTCCTCGTCGAAGTCCAGGGTCGAGGCTTGCCGCTCTCGGCGCGGAGGAAGGACAGGAGTTCGCCCGCCGCGTCTCCGGTACGGGTCTGGAGACGATCGGTGACGACCAGCGCGCCCGCGTTGATGAACGGGTTGCGCGGGATGCCGTTCTCGTACTCCAGCTGGACCAAGGAGTTGAAGGGGTTGCCGGACGGTTCGCGGCCCACGTGCTCCCAGAGTGCGTCGCCCTCGCGGGTCAGGTCGAGCGCGAGGGTGAAGACCTTGGTGAGGGACTGCGTGGAGAACGGCTCGCGCCAGTCCCCCACGCCGTACACCGTGCCGTCGAGTTCCGCCACCGCCATGCCGAAGCGGCGTGGGTCGCAGGCCGCGAGCGCCGGGATGTAGTCGGCGGGCCGGCCGCGGCCGGGGGTCCGCTCGATCTCCTCCGCGATGCGCTCCAGGATCGGCTGGAAGGTCAGTGACGACGTTGACGCTGCCATGATCACCATTGTGCCTCTCTGCCGGTCCCGGTGCGCATCCCGGATACGGGTTCCGGCTGGTCAGGCCAGGGCCTGGCCGCTGCCCGCGACGACCTCCGGACGGAGCAGGTCGGCGAGGGTCTCGGCGGGCAACAGGCCCTTCTCCAGGACGAGTTCGGCCACGCCCCGGCCGGTGACGAGGGCCTCCTTGGCGATGTCGGTGGCGGCCGTGTAGCCGATGTGCGGGTTGAGGGCGGTGACCAGGCCGATGGAGTTCTCGACGGTCCGGCGCAGCGCCTCGGTGTTGGCGGTGATGCCGTCCACGCAGCGCTCGGCGAGGGTCAGGCAGGCGGCCCGCAGGTGCGTGATGCTCTCCGACAGGGAGTGCAGGATGATCGGCTCGAAGGCGTTGAGCTGGAGCTGTCCGGCCTCGGCGGCCATGGTGATGGCGACGTCGTTGCCGATCACCTCGAAGGCGACCTGGTTGACGACCTCGGGGATCACCGGGTTGACCTTGCCCGGCATGATCGACGAACCCGCCTGCACCGGCGGCAGGTTGATCTCGCCGAGGCCCGCACGCGGCCCGGACGACAGCAGCCGCAGGTCGTTGCAGCTCTTGGAGAGCTTGACGGCGATCCGCTTGAGCACGCCGGACATCTGGACGAACGCCCCGCAGTCCTGGGTCGCCTCGACCAGGTTGGCGGCGGTGACCAGCTGGAGCCCGGTGATCTCGGCGAGGTGGCGGCGGGCCGACTCGGCGTACCCGGCGGGGGCGTTGAGGCCGGTGCCGATGGCCGTGGCACCCAGGTTGATCTCATGGATCAACTCGACTGCCTCGGCGAGACGGCGACCGGTCCTCGTCGATCATGACGGCGTATGCGGAGAACTCCTGCCCGAGCGTCATCGGCACCGCGTCCTGCAACTGCGTACGGCCCATCTTGAGCACGTCACGGAACTCGACTGCCTTGCGGGCGAACGCGTCCTGCAGCACGGCCATCGCCTTGAGCAGGCCGCGCACCGCGAACACCGTCGCGACCTTCACGGCGGTCGGGTAGACGTCGTTCGTCGACTGACCGAGGTTGACGTCCTCGTTGGGGTGCAGGTACTGGTACTCGCCCTTGGCGTGGCCCAGCAGCTCCAACGCCCGGTTGGCGACGACCTCGTTGGCGTTCATGTTGGTCGACGTGCCGGCGCCGCCCTGGATGACATCAACCACGAACTGCTCGTGCAGCTTGCCGGAGCGGATCTCCCGGCAGGCGGCGACGATCGCGGCGGCCTTCTCCGGCGTCCAGCAGACCGAGCTCCTCGTTCGCGAGGGCGGCGGCCTCCTTGACGGCGGCGAGGGCGTCGATCAGGTGCGGGTAGGCGGAGATGGGCGTGCCGGTGATCGGGAAGTTCTCCGTGGCGCGCAGGGTGTGGACACCCCAGTAGGCGTCGGCGGGGACGTCACGGTCGCCGAGAAGATCGTGCTCGCTACGGGTGACGGCGGTCATGAATGTACGGCCTTCTCTCAGGGGCATCGCGGGGGCCTCCCGCACTGCTGTGGGAGGCCCCCGCTGTGTCACCGGTGTCGGCGCCTGCTCAGAGCAGGCGGTCCTTCGCCTTGTAGTAGGCGCCGCCGAACGGCAGGAACCAGGGGGTGCCGTTGTAGAAGGGGACGGGGACCTTCGGGAAGCCGAGGCCGCGCAGCGGGTTGGCCTCCGGCTTGCCGTCCATCATCTCGGCGACCGCGCGGCCCATGTAGGTGGCCATCTGGACGCCGTGGCCGCAGTAACCCATGGAGTAGTACAGGCCGTTGGCCTCGCCCGCGTGCGGGATGCGGTCCCAGGAGAAGCCGACCATGCCGCCCCACACGTAGTCGATCCGCACCCCCGCCAGCTGCGGGAAGATCTCGGTCATCTCCCGCTTCAGGATGTCGCCGCTCTTGACGTCGGAGGCCGGGTTGGAGGGGGCGAAGCGGGCCCGGCCGCCGAAGGCGAGGCGGTTGTCCGGGGTGAGGCGGATGTAGTGGCCGACGTTCTTGGAGTCGACCACCAGGCGGCCGTTCGGGATGAGCTCCTTGGCGCGCGCCTCGCCCAGCGGCTCGGTGACGATGATGAAGCTGCCGACGTTGATCAGCCGCTTGCGGAACCACGGCATGCGACTTGTCGGTGTAGGCGTCGGTGGCCGCCATGACCTGCTTGGCGCGGATGGTGCCGTGCAGGGTCTCCACGACGAAGCCGCCGCCGGGGAGGCGGGTGAGGCCGGTGGCGGCGTTGCGTTCGTGGATCTCGGCGCCGGCGCGTTCGGCGGCCTCGGCCAGGCCGTGGACGTACTTGCCCACGTGCAGGGCCGCGCTGAGCGGGTCGAGCAGGGCGCCGTGGTAGTAGTCCGAGCCCAGTTCGGCCCGCAGTTCGCTCTTGCTCAGGACGGGTCTCGTGGCCGAAGTTGTCGGCCAGGTCGCGCTGCTTGGCCCGCATCGCCCTCGAAGTGCTGCGGGCTTGAAGGCCACGCCGAGGCGCCCGGAGCGGTTGAAGTCGCAGTCGATCTTCTCCTTGTGCGGTGAGCTCCTCGACGACGTCGACCGCCTCGCGGAAGGCGTCGTACAGCTCACGGGCGCGCTCCTGCCCGTAGCGCTTGCGGGCCTCGGCGGGGCTGATGGTGATGCCCTGGGTGCACATGCTGCCGTTGCGCCCGGAGGCGCCCGAGCCGACCTTGTCCTTCTCGACGAGGACGACCCGGGCGCCCTTGCGGGCGGCGTGGTAGGCGGTGGACAGGCCGGTGAGGCCGCCGCCGATGACCACCACGTCCGCCTCGTCGGGCAGGGCCTTGCCGGAACGGTCGGGCAGGGCGGGAGCGGTGTCGAGCCAGTAGGGGATCTGCTTCATGGCGTGCGTCCTCTGTGTTCTCTGTCCTGTGTCGCCTGTGTCGCCGTGCGGTCAGCAGCCGAGCAGCTTCGGCAGGCCCGACAGGTCGGGCAGCTCGTCGTAGGGCTGGTAGTCGGCGCTGCCCGGGCGGCCGTAGCGGTTGATCCACACCCGGCGCTTCAGGCCGAGGTCGCGGGTCGGGATGTGGTCGTACTCCCAGCCCTGGGCGGTGTGGATGACCTGGGACGGCTCGACGCCCATGGTCTTGAAGGCGTGCTCGAAGGTCTGGCGGTCCGGCTTGTAGGCGCCGGCCTGCTGGGCGGTGATGACGTAGTCGAACTCGACGCCGATGTTCTCGACGTTCCGCGCGATCAGGTTGTCGTCGGTGTTGGAGATGATGGCGATCTCGTACTTGGTCTTCAGCGCGCGCAGGGCGTCCGGGACCTCCGGGAAGGGGCCGAAGGTGGGGACGGCCTCGACGAGGGCGTCGCCGTCGGACTTGCGGTACTCCAGGCCGTGCAGACGCATGGCGTTGCGCAGGCTGGAGTGCAGGATCTCGTGGTAGGGGCGGTAGGCCTCCAGGACGGCCTGGAAGCGCATGACGCGGAAGTCGTCGAGGAACTCGTCGACATCCAGGTTGTCCAGGTCCAGCCGGTCCTCGCAGGACCTTCAGGGTGGTGGGGCCGAGCTGGAAGTTGATCAGGGTGCGCGTAGGCGTCGAAGGTGACGATCTCTCGCATGGTGTTCAGCCTCGATTCTCGCGGGTTTTCGGAGAGGGTGGGGGCTTCAGACGACGCGTTCGCCGGGGGTGACGATCGCGTCCAGTGCGGCCAGGTCGGCCGCGTCGGGGATCCAGTCGGCCGCCGCCGCGTTGGCGGTGACCTGTTCGGGGGTCATGGCGCCGCAGATGACGGAGCCGACGGCGGGGAGGCGCGGCCAGTCCGCCGACCGCGACCTGGAGGAGGGTCAGGCCGCGTTCGGCGCCGTACGCGGTGAGCGCCTCGACCTTGTCGAGGGCCGCGTCGGTGAGCCAGCCCTGCCGCCAGGACAGCCGACTGCCGGGCGGGGGCTCCTCGCCGCGCCGGTACTTGCCGCTGAGCAGGCCGTTGGCCAGCGGGTAGTACGGCAGCAGGCCGAGGCCGTGGCGCAGGCAGGCGGGGATCAGGTCCTGCTCCACACCGCGGTCGAGCAGGTGGTAGCGGGCCTGGGTGGACACGAAGGCGTCGCGTGAGCTGCTCGGCCGGGAGGTTGGAGCAGCCGATGTACCGGATCTTGCCCTCGTCGACCAGTTCCTGGAGCGCGGCGACCGTCTCCTCCAGCGGCGTGATGCCGTCCGGCTCGTGGTACTGGTACAGGTCGATCCGGTCGGTGCCGAGCCGGCGCAGCGATGCCTCGACCGCGTACCGGATGTAGGCACGGGCCCCACGCGGACCGTACAGGTCGGCGTCCGGGCCCATCTCCATGCCGAACTTGGTGGCCAGCACCACCTCGTCGCGGCTGCCCTTGAGCGCGGCCCCGAGGAGCCGTTCGCCGTCGCCGCGGGAGCCGCCCCGCTCGCCGAACCCGCCGTACATGTCGGCGGTGTCGAACAGGGTGATCCCCGCGTCGAGGGCGGCGTGGACGACGGCCTTGGTGCCCTCCTCGTCGAGGCGGGAGCCGAAGTTGTTGCCGCCGACGCCGACCACCGAGACGATCGGGCCGCGCTCGCCCAGCGTGCGGTATCTCATGACCGGTTCCCGAATCCGATGCAGACGTTCTTGGTCTGCAGGTAGCTGGCCAGGCCTTCGAGGCCCTTCTCCCGGCCCCAGCCGCTGTGCTTGTAGCCGCCGAAGGGGAGCTCGACGCCGGTGCCGACGCCGGTGGCGTTGACATAGACCTGGCCGGCCCGGATGCCCTCGGCCATACGCATCGCCTTGTCGATGTCGCGGGTCCAGACGTACGAGGCGAGGCCGTACGGGCTGTCGTTGGCGATCTCCAGTGCCTCGTCCGCGTCGTCGAACTCGATGACCGTGACGACGGGGCCGAAGATCTCCTCGCGGGCGCAACGGGCCTGGTTGTCCAGTCCGGTCAGGACGGTCGGCTCGACGAAGTAGCCGTCGGCCAGCTCGGGGTCGGAGGGGGCGCCGCCGCCGGCCCGTGCCACGGCGCCCTCCTGCCGCGCGAGTTCCAGGTAGCCGAGGACCCGGTCACGCTGCCGTGCGGCGACGAGTGGGCCGACGTCCGGGTCGGTGAGGCCCGGGCCGATGCGCAGGGAGGCGACGTGCGCGACGAGCTTGTCCAAGAACTCCTCGGCGCCGCGCTGGAGCAGCAGCCGGGTACCGGCGGAGCAGGTCTGGCCGGCGTTGCCGAACGACGGAGGCGAGCGACCGCGCTCGAGCGCCAGGTCGAAGTCGGCGTCGGCGAAGACGACGACCGGCGACTTGCCGCCCAGTTCGGTGACGGAGGGCACCACGTTGGCGGCGGCGGCCTGGGCGACCTTGATGCCGGTGGGCACCGAGCCGGTGAAGGTGACCTGGTCGATGTCCGGGTGCCCGGCGAGGGCCGCGCCGGTCTCTCCGTCACCGGGGACGACGTTCAGCACGCCCGGCGGAAGACCGCACTCCAGGGCGATCCTGCCGATCTCCAGCGGGGTGAGCGGCGCCTCGGGTGAGGGCTTGAGCACCACCGTGCAGCCCGCGGCCAGCGCCGGGGCGGAGCCCCTCGCGGTGTTCTGCAGCGGGTAGTTGAACGGGATGATCTGGCCGGAGACACCGATCGGCTCACGGACGGTGTAGTCGATCAGGCCGGGGCCGAGCGGGATCGTCGAGCCGCCGAGCTTGTCGGCGACGCCCGCGTAGAACTCGAAGTAGCGGGCCGCCGCCTCGACATCGGCCTTGGCCTGGCGGAGCGGCTTGCCGACGTCCTGGCTCTCCAGGCGGGCCAGCCGTTCTCCTTGGTAGCGGATGGCCTCCGCGATCCGGTACAGGATGCCGGCCCCGGTCGGCGGCACGCATCCCGGCCCACTCGGGAGCGGTGAAGGCCGCGCGCGCGGCGGCCACCGCCTGGTCCACGTCCGCCTTGCCGGCCAGCGCCACCTGGGCGATGGCCGTGCCGTTCGACGGGTCGAGGACGGTGAAGGAGCGACCGTCGGCGGCCGGGACCTGCTTGCCGTCGATCAGCAGCTCGGTCAGCTGCAGTTCGTCGCTCATGGCCGGATCTCCCCCAGCACCTCGCCGAAGATGACGACCTCGTCGCCCGGGCGGACCGTGCGGATCCGGCGGACCCAGAGCACGATGCCGTCCTGCGGCGCGCGTGACCTCTTCCAGCGTGGTGCCGTAGTGGTCGGTGATGGTGGCGATCAGGTCGCCTTCCTTGCAGGTCTCCCCCGGCTCTGCGCGGGCGACGAAGAAGCCGCCGGCGGCGGAGCGGGCGAACGTGCCGGACACGGTCGTGTAGGTGTCCCGCAGCTCCGCCTCGCCGTCGATCATGCCGAGGCTGCGCAGGATGTTGCGGATCGAGTTCATGTGATGCTCGACGTTGGTCTCGCGGTACGTGGCGCCACCGCACTCGATGGTGATGGCGGGCTTGCCGGCCTCGAGGACGGGGTGGCGGACCGTGCCGCCCCACTTGCCGCCCTTCCAGACCAGCTCGTGCCCGGCGGCGAGGGCGATGTCCGTCGCCAGCTCCTCGTAGCCGCCCTGGAGGATGACCAGCGGCGCGATCTCGCCGTAGGCGCCGCCGGTGTGCAGGTCGACCACGGCGTCGACGGCCGGCACGACCTGCTCGACGAAGGTGGCGGCCAGACGCTGCGAGTACGAGCCCTCCGCGTCGCCCGGGAAGATCCGGTTGAGGTTGAGGTGGTCGATGCCGCTCGCGCGGGCGGCCGCCTCGAAGGCCGGGGTGTTCATGCAGGGGATGCCGACGACGGTGCCGCGCAGGGTGGCGGGGTCGATCTCGGCGAGGACGCGCCGGATGGCCTCCTGGCCGTCGTACTCGTCGCCGTGGACGCCCGCGTCCACACACAGGACCGGGCCGTCCTGGGCGCCGTTGACGACGATCAGCGGAATGCCGAGCTCCACGCCGTAGCTGCTGGTGCCGACCGGGATGAGGCCGTGGGCGCGCTCGCCGGGGCGACGGTCAGCGGACCGATGGAGTACATGTGGTTCCTTCCCAATACGTGGATCAGATGCGGGACGAGGCCTCGGCGAGGGTGCCCGCGATGATCGCGGCGATACGGTCGAGGACGGCGCGGTCGCTGATCAGCGGGGGCGCGATCTGGACCAGCGGCGCGGAGCGGTCGTAGACGCGGGCCAGCAGGCCGGCCTCGCGCAGTCGGCGCGGGATCAGGTCGCCGATCAGATCGGCTCGGGCCTTGGCGCTGAATCCGCCGTCGTCGAGGTCGCCGACGAGTTCGCAGGAGTAGAAGAACCCGGTGCCGCGGACATCGGCGACGATCGGCAGGTCCTTGAGCGCCGCCATGCGCTTCGCCAGGTCGCCCTGGAGAGCGCGGACGTTGTCCAGGATCCGGTCCCGCTCCATGATCTCGAGGTTGCGCAGGGCGATGGCCGTGCTCAGCGGGTGCCCGGCGAAGGTGTAGCCGTGGTTGAGTACCGCGCCGGGCCGGTTGATGACCTCGGTGACTTTGGCGCCGACCAGGGTCGCGCCCAGGGGGGCGTATCCGGAGGTGATGCCCTTGGCGACGGTGACCATGTCCGGGCGGGCCCCGTAGCGGTCCCCGCCGAACCACTCCCCGATCCGGCCGAAGCCGGTGATCACCTCGTCGGCGACGAGCAGGAAGCCGTACCGGTCGGCCAGCGCCCGCAACCCCTGCCAGTAACCCTTGGGCGGGGTGATGCAGCCGCCCCGGTTCTGCACCGGCTCGGCGATGAGCATCGCGACGGTCTCCGGGCCCTCGGCCAGGATCTCGGCCTCCAGCTCGGCGAGCAGCCACGCCGTGTACACCTCGTCGTCCGCGAACTCCGGTGCGAGGCCGAAGCGGTTGGTGTTCGACACGAACCGGGTGTCGATCGCCGGCGGACCGTACGGCTCCGTCAGGCCGGGGTCGTCGGTGAGCGAGAGCGCGCCGACGGTCAGCCCGTGATAGGCACCGCGCCGGGCGATCGCCTTGGTGCGGCCCGGCTCACCGCGCAGGGCGTGGTAGCGGCGGGCCAACTTCCAGGCGGTCTCAACGGCTTCGGCACCGCCGCTCGCGAAGAAGGTGTGCTCGATGTCGACGGGGGCGATCCGGGACAGCCGCTCGGCGAGTTCGATGGCCGAGGGGTGCGCGGAGCCGGTCCACAGTGGGCTGTAGCACAGTTCGCGCAGTTGCCGTTCGGCTGCCTCGGCGAACTCGGGGCCGTAGGAGTAGCCGAGCTGGCAGCAGTACAGCCCTGACAGACCGTCGATGTAGCGGTTGCCGTCCGCGTCGTCGACGTATGGGCCCTCGCCGCGGCTGACGACGAACAGTTCCTGGCCCGGCATCGCGAGCGAGCCGTTGTCGGTCATGTGCAGCAGCAGGTGCCGCTGAGCGGTGGCGGTGGTCATACGGCGTCGCCTCCCGGGGTGGCGATCCCGGTCGCGGTCTCGACCGACAGCAGGGACTCCTGCCGCCCGGACCCGATCCAGCGCACCAGGGCCACCAGGCCGAGGGCGAGGACCGCGAAGGCGATGAGGATCGCGCTGACCGCGGTCACGCTGGGGTCGATCTCGAAGGTCAGCGAGTTGTAGACCTGCACGGGCAGGGTGACGGTGTCGACCGAGGAGAGGAACTGGGAGATGTAGAACTCGTCGAAGCTGGTGATGAAGGAGAAGATCGCTGCCGCGATGATTCCCGGTGCGGCGAGGGGGAAGGTGATCCGCCGGGCGATCGTCAGACGGCCGGCGCCCATGCTCGCCGCGGCGTCCTCCAGCCGTTCGTCGATCCCGCGCAGGGTCGCGATCAGGATCAGCACCGCGATCGGCGAGGCCAGGACGGTGTGCCCCAGGGCGATGGCGATCGGGCTGCCCAGCATCGCGGCGGGCTCGAAGAGCAGGAACAGGCCCAGCGCGGTGACGATCTGCGGAATGACCAGCGGTCCGAGCACCAGGGCGTAGACCGCCGAACGCAGCGGCAGTTCGCTCCGTGTCAGGGCGGTCGCCGCGGTCACACCGATGATGAGGGAGAACACGGTGCTCAGGGCGGCGACCAGAGCGCTCAGGGAGAGCGCGGCGGGCCATTTGCTGCCGTCGGCGAACAGTGCCTTGTACCAGTTCAGCGTCCAGGCTTCCGGCGGGAACTGTGCGAAGGCGTTGTTGCTGAAGGAGGTGACGAGGATGACCACGATCGGCAGCGCCAGGAAGAGCAGGATGACGGTGGCGACCGCGGTGAGGGCGATCCGGCCGGCGAGGGTTTTGCGCAGTTCCATCATGAGGCGCTCCTCTTCTTACGGCTGGCGCCGAGCGAGGTCACGGCCTTGACCAGCAGCAGTCCGGCGAGGGTGAGGACCAGCAGGATGACGCCTTGCGCGGCGGCCCCGTTCCACTGGTTCTCCTTCGTGACCTGCTGGTTGATGAGGGTGGCGATCATCGTCTGGTTGGGTCCGCCCATCAGGGCCGGGGTGATGTAGTAGCCCAGCGACAGAATGAAGCTGAGCAGTCCGGCGCTGGCCAGTCCGGGAGCGACCAGCGGCAGGTAGATACGGCGGAAGATGGTCACCCTGCCTGCGCCCATGCTGGACGCGGCCGCGAGCAGGCGCCGGTCCACGCCGCGCATCACCCCGTACAGGAGCAGCACGGTGTAGGGGAGCATCATCGAGGTGGTGCCGATGACCACGCCCAACTCGTTGTAGAGCAGCGAGTACGGGGCTCCGGGGACCGACATGGCGGTCAGGGTCTCGTTCACCAGGCCCTTGTCACCCAGCAGGATGATCCAGCCGTAGGTGCGCACCAGAGCACTGATGAAGTGCGGCACGACCACGACCAGCATCGCAAGGCCCGCCAGGATGGGCTTCAGCCGCGAGATCGCGTTGGCCAGGACGAAGCCGAAGACCAGGCTCAGCACGGCTGTCTCGGCGGAGATCCGCAGCGTGGTGAACAGCACGGAGAGGTTGACGCCCGTGAGCGCGTCTGCGTACCAGTGCAGCGTGAACGATCCGTCGGCGTCCTTCAGGCTGAGCAGCAGCGTGGAGAAGATCGGGTAGACGAACAGCACCAGCAGATAGACGACGACCGGCAGCGCGTACAGGATCCCGACCCGCGTCTTGCGCGAGGCCAGCAGTTTGCGCGGACGGGCTGGGGCCGTGGCGGTGAGGGCGGCCATGGCTCACCCTGCCTGTTCGTCGGCGAAGAGGTTGACGTCCTCGGGGTCCGCGCTGATGCCGATTCGCTCGCCGGCGACGGGGCCCCGGCCGGCGGGTACTTCCAGGCGCAGCAGCGGCACCGTCACCGCCGTCGACCCGCACGCCCGCGCGGACCAGGGTGCCCACGTAGGTGGCGGTTTCCACCGTGCCGGTACAGAACCCGTCGTCGGCGGCGCAGGCCCGCAGCCGGCCCGGCTGGACAGCGACCTTGACCCGGGTGCCGGAGGCGAGGTCGTGGCGGCGCGCCTTGATCAGGCCGCCACTGTTGTCGAGGCGGACCAGGGTGTGTGCGTCGGTGTGCTGCTCGATGCGGCCGGGCAGGAAGTTGGCCGCGCCGAGGAAGTCCGCGACGAAGGGCGTCTTGGGCCGCTCGAACAGCTCCCTGGGGGTGTCGAACTGCTCGATCAGCCCGTTGCGCATCACCGCGATGCGATCCGACATGACCAGCGCCTCTTCCTGATCGTGCGTCACATAGATGACGGTCAGGCCGAGTTCCTGCTGGATGGTCTTGATCTCGACCTGGAGCTGGTCACGCAGCTTCTTGTCCAGGGCACCGAGCGGTTCGTCCATGAGGATGACCGGCGGGCGGTAGACCAGCGCCCGGCAGAGCGCGACCCGCTGCTGCTGACCACCGGACAGCTCACGCGGCTTGCGGCCGCCGAACCCGGACAGGCCCGCGATCTCCAGCGTCTCCCCCACCCGCCTGCGGATCTCGGCCTTGCCCACCCCGCGCAGGGTGAGCGGGAACGCGACGTTCTCACTCACGGTCATGTGCGGGAAGAGCAGGTACTGCTGGAAGACGAACCCCAGGCCCCGCTTCTGCGGCGCCAGCCGGGTGACGTCACGGTCCCCGACGGTGATGGTGCCGGAGTCGGGTTCGCAGAATCCGGCGATCATCATCAGCGTCGTGGTCTTGCCCGACCCCGAGGAGCCGAGGAAGGTGACGAACTCCCCCGCCGCGATCTCCATGGACGCCTCGTCGACGGCGACGACGTCCCCGTACGTCTTGCGCAGGGCCACCACCGACAGCGACTTGCCGGTCGCGGTGGGCGTCTTGCCGCCGGCCACCTTCACGGACGGTGCGGCGATACCGAATTCAGCCACGAGCCCACTCCAACCAGCGCTTGGTGACGGCCGATTCGTTCTTCAGCCACCAGTCGATGTCCGCGTCGAAACCCTTGTCGTAGTACTTCGGGCGCACCCGCCGAGCGCGTTGCGCTCGTCCTCGGTGAGCTTGGCGTAAGCCAGCGGGGACGACGGGTTCGACGGGAAGACTTGGCCAGCGCGGCCTGGCTCTCCGCCCGCAGCGAGAAGTCCATCAGCTGGTAGGCGTTGTCCGCGTTGGCCGCGCCCTTGGCGATGGCATAGCCCTGGAACTGGCGGCGCATACCGTTCAGCTGCCGCTCCACCGGGACGCCCTGCTTCTGCAGATCGGCGAGCCGGCCGTCCCAGACGGTGGACATCGTCACCTCCTGGCGGCTCAGCAGCACACCCGGGAGCGGGCCGCTGTCCCAGAACTTCTTGATGTCAGCCCGCAGCCGCGTCAGCACCTTGAAGGCACGGTCCACATCCAGCGGATACAGCTTGTCCATCGGGACGCCGTCGGCCAGCAGCGCGAACTCCAGCTCCGGCAGGTCACCGTCCGGACTGACCATCGAACGGCTCGCCCTGGAACGCCTTGGTGTCCCAGAAGTCCGCCCACGACTCCGGCTTCTTACCCCCGAACGCGTCCGTGCGGTACCCGATGCACTGGCCGTAGAAGCGTGGCCGACGGCATGGTCAGTGACCTGGTGCCTCGGGGATCTTCGCGCTCTTCACGCTCTTGATCCGGTCGAGGTCCAGCGCCTCCAGCGCGTCCTGCTTGACGTACTTGGTGTGCGACATCATCGAGTTGTTGATGAGGTCGCACTGCGGGCGGCCCTGCTTGATCTGCGCCAGCAGCGGGGCGTCGTCCAGGTTCAGCACCTTGACCTGGATGCCGGTCTCCTGCGTGAACGGCGTGTAGATCGCCTTCTGCAGGGCCGCGCCGTAGGAACCGCCGCTGTCGCGGACGACCACCGTCTTGCCGCCGCCCTTGACCCCACCGGACGACACGCGGCTGGTGCCGGTGCCGCAAGCGGCGAGGGACGGAAGGGCGGCGAGGACGGCAAGGCCGCCTGCTCCGCGCAGGAGCGCTCTCCGACCAATCTG
Organism: uncultured Actinomycetota bacterium; assembly: GCA_963798065.1. Taxonomy (GTDB): domain Bacteria; phylum Actinomycetota; class Actinomycetes; order Streptomycetales; family Streptomycetaceae; genus Streptomyces. The sequence goes on from CAWCSC010000029.1 coordinate 56,152, forward strand.
GGGATCACTCATAGCAAAACTCCTCATCTAGAGACACGTGGGACCAGCTGTGCGGGGGCTTTACCTCGCGGGTGCGGGGGGGGATGGTGCAGGGTGGCGAAGCCACGAGCATCGCCCGCTTGCGTTTGCCGGTCGCCTCTTCTGGGCGTGTTCGCCGTGGATCGAGATCCCCGACGACCTTGTGGTCGTGGCGACGCCGGCTAGAAGACCGGATGAGTGGCGGTGGGGAAGCTGGAGCCGTAACAGGCGGTGACCAGCAGATTGTGGGCGGTCCTCACTAGAGCCGCAGCATGGGCGCTCTCGTGAGGGGTGAGGCAGAGTGGGGCCTGCGGTTGAGGGACGTGCCGAGCGGTCCATCGGTCCCGGCGACTTTGTTCAGCAGGTAGCTTCGCGGGAGGTCTCGAAGATGATCGGGTCGCGCGGCATCGGCGTCACATCACGGTCACGTAGATCTTGCGCACGGTTTCGATGGTCTTCCAGACACCGACGTAGCCCGGCTTCATGACGAAGCTGTCGCCTGCCTTGTAGATCGTCGGACCGCCGCCTTCGGGTGTGAGTTCGACGATGCCAGAGAGGATGTGGCAGAACTCGAAGGTCTCGCCCTTGATCGAGCGTGTCTCGCCGGGCGTCGCTTCCCAGAGGCCCGTATGGATCGTCTCCCCACGGGCGACGTCCTGGGCCCAGGTCCGGAAAGTGGGTTTGCCGCAAATCAGGCGCTCCGGGAGCGGGGCGGATTCGCGCGGCGCGAAGGAGGGATTGGTGTCGATGGCCTTCAGGAGCGACATGTCTTTCCTTTGAGCTTGAGAAAGTTGGTAGCCGCGGCCACGGTCGATAAGCCCTTGCAGAGCGGCGTCTGGCACGCACTCGCGGGCGTGGCCCGTTCGGTGTGCGGAGACTGGCGACATGTCGCGGTTGATGCGGGGTGGCCGGGTGGCTCGGATGCGGTTGTCGGCACGGGCGCACTGTGGGGGGGCACCGTTCGAGTGCGGCGAATGGGGGACGCGCTCGACTCGTGGTCGTTCGGTCATGCCGCAATCGGTGGTCGTCCGAGGCAGAAGGCGAGACGGTGAGCAGGTCGTTCAGCCCATTGCTGGAAGTGATGCCCAGCAGGGGTGATCAGAAGGCGGTGTAGCCGCCGTCGACGGTGAGGACTGATCCGGTCACGTACGACGACTCCGACGATGCGAAGAAGAGCACCGCGTCAGCGACCTCTTCAGGAGTGGCGAGGCGTTGGAGCGGGATCGTGCTCTCGCGCTCGCGACGGTAGGCCTCAGGGTCGGGCCTGCGCTGGAAGGCCGCCTCGATGACCGGGGTGGCGGTCAGGCCCGGAGCGACGACGTTGACGCGGATGTTGCGCGGGGCCCATTCGATCGCCGCGCCCTTGGCGAGCATGATGAGGCCGCCCTTGGCGGCGGAATACAGGACCTGCCCGGACATGCCGACCATGCCCAGCCGTGAACTGACGCAGACGAACGATCCCCCTGTCTCGGGCATCAGCGGCGCGAAGTGCTTCATCACCAGGAACGCGCTGAGCAAGTTGCTCTCCAGCACGCTCTTCGCGTCGTCATAGGCCATCTCGGTCAGCGGACTGACCGCCTGAAGGCCATGGTTGAGGACGACGACGCCGACGGTGCCGAAGGACTCCGCGGCCTGCTTGGCCAAGCGCTCGACGAACGCCTCGTCGTTGAGGTCTCCGGGAACGTACAGGTCGTCGGGCTGGGCGGTTTCGAGTCGCTCCCTGCGGCCGGTGAGCAGCAGTCGCGCGCCCTCGCGGCGGAAGTGGGCACTCACCGCCTGCCCGATGCCACTACTGGCACCGGTCACCAGGGCCGTGACGTTGTCGAGTCTCATGTCAGGCACTCCTTTGCGGGGGAAGTCGGTCGGCTCGCGGGCTCGGGTACGAGGGTCCCGTCCCCGGCGCCGGTCAGTTGAGGAACCCGCGGGCGTCGACCGGCCACCGCTCCAGCGACGTGCCCGTGCTGTCGGTGACGATCAGTTCCTCGAAACCGAGGACGACCGGGCACACGTGGTTCGGCACCACCGGGACGACGGTGCCGACGCTGGGGCGGAACTCACCTTCCGGCAGCGGGAGGAATCCGTGGTACTCGTTGACCTTGGATAGGACCGCCTTCGTGCCGGCGATGCCGCCGTAGCCGATCTCGGGGCTGCCTTCGCGGCTGAGGGCCTTGTTGCCCACATCGACGATGACCTGGTCGGGGACCCAGTCGCTGACCACGGTGCCTGCGACGAACAGCGCGATCTGATCCTCCGTGCAGGAGCCCAGCCGGGCGTTGTTCAGATCGCCGAAGACGTACTCGCCGGGACGGATCTCGGTGATCACGCCGCTCGTGGAGAACTCGAGGGTGGGGGTGGAGCCGGCGCTGACCACCTCTGCGGTGACCCCGACACCTTCGAGGCTGCGTACCGCGGTGGTGAGTGCGGCTTCCTGGTCCTGCGCGGCGCGCTTGCGAGCGTCCCGGCCGGCGCCGCCGTGACCGGGATAGGTGAAGACGCCCACCGGCACCAGACCGCGCTTGCGGGCGGCGAGCGCGAGGTCGCCCGCGCGCTCGGGCGGCGCCCCGGAACGACGGGCGCCACAGTCGACCTCGATCACGACCTGCAGCCGGTCGGGTTCGTCTCCCATCGCGTCGGCGAGGGCCTCGATCGCCGCGACGTTGTCGACGCCGACCCGCAGCCGGGCGGACTCGGCGAGCCGACGGATCCGGGCTCGTTTCGTTCCCGCTGCCCAGATCGGGTAGGCGAGGAAGATGTCGTCGAAGCCGGCCGCGGCGAAGACCTCGGCCTCACCGACATTGCCCGCGGTGATCCCGACCGCACCGGCCTCGATCTGGCGTCGGCCGATCTTCACACACTTGTGTGTCTTGACGTGCGGCCTGACCTTGAGGTTGTGCTGGTCGGCGAAGCCCTGGATGCGGTCGATGTTGCCTTGCATGACGTCGACCAGCACGATCGGCGCAGGGGTGTCGATCCGCTCGACCAGAGCGTCGAGTGCCTGTTGCAGCCGGTTCACGCTGCCCTCCTTGTGATTCTGCCTGGGAATGATCGGGGGCGCGGGTGCCGGCTCCCCTCTGCTGCCGAATGCGCGCGGCCCGCGGAATCGCGCGCTGGCGTACACCGCCGTCCTGCCCGCTCTACACCGCGGTGCAGACCATCTGGATCTCGACCGGGCTGTTGACCGGCAGCCCGGCGACGCCGATCGCCGTGCGCGCGTGCCGCCCGTTCTCACCCAGCACCTCGATGAGGAGCTCACTGGCCGCGTTGGCGACCTGCGACTGCTCACCGAAGTCCGGCGTGCTGGCCACGAAGACCAGCATCTGCACGATCCGGACCCGCTCCAGATCCCCCACCGCCTGCACAGCGGCGGCGAGCGCGTTGAGCACGGCATGGCGCGCGAGCTCCTGAGCCATCTCCAGCTCGACGTCCCCGCCGACAATGCCCTGACCCAGCAGCCAACCGTCCTTGTAAGGCAGTTGGCCCGAAATGTAGATGCTGGAGCCCACGGTCCGGTGGTGCACGTAGTACGGGTTGTCACGGAGCTCGGGAAGGGCCAGACCCAAGGTCTGAAGCCGATCGGAGGCCGAGTCGGTGTTCGCTGCCGAAGTCACGGACTGGCTCACTGAGCCACCTCCGCGGACGGAACAGGGCACATGCCCACGCAGTTGGCCACGAGGACCCGCTTCGCACCAATCTTGATCATCTGCACCCGGTTCTCCTCTTGAGTAACAGTGGCGACATAACGTCGTATAGCGGCTTAAACACGCCCCCCTGTTGTCGTTTGTCGACCATATGGGTGCCTGTTGAGCACTGTCAATGAAAACTTCAGGCTCGAATGCGACCTCGGAACGCTACGTGCGGCTGGACCCGCCGCTGCTGGAAGCGACGGTCGACGCCGCGACCTGGCTCACCGGTCTCATCCGGTTCGACACAGATGGTCGACCTCACGCCCGACGAGATCCTCATGCCACAGGAGCGGCTTGACCTGCTGCCCGGCCGTTCCGGCAAGACCTACAGCGACTGACTGCAAGCCCGTGATGACGAACTCGGCAACGGCGTCGCGTAACGACACTGACCCGTCCACGGCCGGAAGTACGCCGCTGACCTTCAGACGAATCCGGCAGGAAGACGACCGTGACGCGGAGGCAACTCACCGACGAACAGCGGAGGTTGATCGCGCCTTTCCTGCCGATAGGCAAGCATGGCCCCTACCCTGAGCGGCTGCGGAATCAGTTCGAGGGTGTGATGTGGCGGTTCAGGACAGACGCGCAGTGGCGTGAGATTTCCATCTCGGCCATATCGCAGGTGTGGCATGCCACCCTGCGTGCCGGGATACGGCCGGACGCAGCGCCCATGCCGACCTGGCGGGTGACCTGTACCTGACGTACGCGGGCGTACGTCGTCACCAGCCGGCGCCGTGCAGACCGGCTCCTGCACTCACGCGGCCCGCGCGGCATGGAGCCGGAGACCCACGCCTGCAGAGGACACCCGGCTGTAGGGCTTCCCGGGATGACGAGCGCACCGGAGTCGACGCCGACCGCGCCGCGGGCCGCGCGTATGACAGAAGGCCGCCACGACCCGCCGCCTCCAGGAAGAACGGACCCGCTCGCGCAGCTGACCGCGCAGCCGTAAACGCCCCCGTCGCCCCTGCCCGCCCCACCGTGCCGGCGGCCGGCAACCCTCACGCAGGCCGCATGGCCTCATGCATGCCGGGGCGCGCGTTCCCCTTGATCTCCCGTCTGGGCCCCAAGCCCCATGGGGAAGTGGGCAGCCAGTTCCTGGCGGAACGCGTCGGTGTCGCCTTCCAGGGCAACCGTGGCCAACCTCTCGTGCTCGACGACCAGTTGATGCGGGTCGTCGCTGTAAGTGCGGTGATCGACGCTGAGGTGGAGGCGGAGCTTGGTCTCCCAGCCATTCCAAAGACCCTGCAGGACGCCGTGCCCCGAGAGGTCGTAGAAGAGCCTGTGGAAGCGAAGGTGCGCGTCGATGCTGGCCGGGATGTCACCCTTGTCCATCGCCCGACGGAGATCCTCGACGGTTTGCAGCAACTGGGGCCGCTCAGGGCCGCGCAGTGCTTCGACCGAGAGTTCAGCGGCGTACGGCTCGACATGTAGCCGGATCGAGTCGATCTCGGCGACCTCGCGAGCGCTCACCTCTACGACGAACGCCCCACGGAAGGGAATCTTTACGACGAGCCCTTCCTCCTCCAGCTTGCTCAGCGCCTCGCGCAGCGGGGACCGGCTGATCCCGAGGTCCGCGGCGATGTGCGCCTCACGCAGTTGTCCACCAGGAGGTACGGTCCCGTCGAGGATGGCGGCACGCAGTGTGCGGTAGACGCCGTCCGGCGTCGTCGTCCGCTGCTCCAGCCACTCGAACTTGTGGTCCACCCCGTCGCCCTCCCTTTGGTCGCTGTCGACCCTTGGTCGTTTGTCGACTATACCTCCGCTGATCTTGCGTCGATACCTCAAGTTGGTTATCTCCGCACGGAGCTCCCTGGACTCACAGCCGTGCCCCTTCCGGCTCACGGGTCGCGGTGACAGGTCGGCGTCTCGGGTGGTGCCGTTGATTGTCCCGCCGATGCGTGGTCCGGCGACGCAGCCTGTGGACCCGCAGCGGGATGCAGCCGAGCAAGGGGAGCGCGGCGGTCCGTGGCTCGCGGCCCAGGACGCGCGACACAGCACCTTCGCGCCTCCGGACGCCAACTCTTCGGCCTTCTTCGTCCAGTCGGTACCAGGTATTACGTGAGAAGCCGAGCACTTGACTGGCCGATGACGTCACCGATACTCGCGGCCTGCTCGATGAGCCACACCCGGCGCTCGTACACCCTGTCCTGGCGGGGCACGGGATCGCCTTCTTCTCTGGGTCTCAGCAATCCAAGAATGCCCCCGTGACCCACACGCGCACGGAGGGCCGGTCAGGTCGGATGTCACGTTCGCCACGATCGCCAGCGGATACCCGGCCAAGTGCCTCAGCACCTACGCTGACACCCGGGTACGCGCCCCTCGTGGGAATTCCTCGCACACCGCCGGACCGTCGCCCTCCCGGTTGCTCCACGCCGAACCTGCGCATGGTCCGTTCCAGAGAGTGGACCACGACCTGGTGGAAGGGCTTGCACTCGCCGAGGCGCTCGTCGATCCGGTACTGGTTGCCGGTCCGCACGGCCTCGGAGGCGACCTCGACCGAGAGTCGATTGCACCCGACCCGGCGGATCACCTCATTCGCTGTTGACAGTCGAAACCCAGGTGGTCGACAATCAACCAGCGGATGGTCGACAATCGACCAGAGTGCCAGACCGCTCCACTGAAGCACTAGGAGGACCCGTGGGATTCGACGTCAAGCCCAAGTTCGTGACGTTCGACATGAACGGAACGCTGATCAAGTTCAGCATCAACGACACGATGCGGGAGGTCCTGGGCGACCGCCTGCCGGCCGAGCTCGCCGATGAGTACCTGCGGATCTGCAAGGCGTACCGGATCGACGAGTGCACGGGCGCGTACCAGCCGTTCCACCAGGTCGTCGCGCGTTCCATGGAACGCGCCTCGCGCAGCGTCGGTCTCGAGTACCGCGAGGACGAAGCGCGCGAGGTGTACGAGACCATCCCCACCTGGGGCCCGTACCCCGGTGTAACCGAGGCACTGAACCGCCTGGCCGAGGCGGTCCCGCTGGTCATCATCACCAACAGCGACACCGCGCACGCCGTGCGCCTCGCGGAGAACCTCAAGGCCCCGTTCGCAGACGTCATCAGCGCCGAGGAGATGGGCGTCTACAAGCCGCGACTCCGCGCCTTCGAGTACACGTTTGACAAGCTCGGCGTGACACCCGACGAGCTCGTGCACGTCTCCGCGAGCCCCATGTACGACCACCGCTCCGCGGCCATCATGGGCATCAAGAACAAGGTGTACATGGACCGCGGCTGGGAGCACGACGAGCACTGGCTCGGCTACGAGCGGATCACCGACATCGCCGACCTCCCGGTCCTCTTCGGCCTGCCGCGCCCCTGATGCCCCTGACGCCCGAGCGGAGAACTGAGGAAATGATCCACAGCAAGGCGGTGGCGGTGTGAGTCAGCCCCTGCCTCACACCGTCAAGGGTGACTCGGCTTCAGAAAGGCTCCAGGCCCTGGGACTGAAGCTACCCGTCCTCGCCGGCACCACGTACCTGGTGCCCCACCGGACGGCAGGCTCCACCATCCACCTCTCCGGCCAACTCCCGTTCAAGGACGGCGAGCTGCTGGGGAGGGGCGTTGTCGGCCGGGACGTGGAGCTGGAGACAGCGCGGTCACTCGCGCGCCATGCCGCGCTCAACTGCCTCGCTGCCGCCGTGCAGGCGGTGGGCGATCTGGACCGGGTCCGGATCGTGCAGATGCTGGTCTTCGTGGCCAGCACGCCGGACTTCGGTGAGCAGTCGCAGGTCGCCAACGCGGCCAGTGAACTACTCATCGAGGTACTGGGTGAGAACGGACGCCACGCCCGCACCGCGATCGGTGTCGCCGGGCTGCCGCTCAACACCCCTGTCGAGGTCCAGGTCATCTGCACCGCTGTGTAGCGGCGAGCCAATCATGAGCAGTGCGGCGGTGGCCCGGCTGCAACAGGCACTCGACGCCCTCGGCCAGCACGATCGACACCCGGTGCAGATCCTGCTGGCCGACGCGATGCAAGACAGCGTCGGACGAGTCTTCGAGGCGTCCTTCCGGCGCAGCTACGACCCGGAGGCCACCCGGCGCGAGCGTGAGGGGCAGATGCCGATCCAACGCCTCGCCACTCCCGAGGAGATCGCCGACGCCGTCCTGTTCCTCGCGTCGTCGGAGTCCTCGTACATCACCGGGGCAACGCTCCCCGTCGACGGCGGCTAGCTACACCCCTTTCTAGCAGCGGCCCACGCGGTTCCCAGAGACAGATGAAGGACACACCATGAACGCTCTTGCGGCACCACCCCGAAACGGAGAGCTTGGCTTCTGGGTGGCCCAACTGGCCGACAAGAGGCCCTCGTTCCCCCGCTTCACCGGCCAGGAATCCGTCGACGTGGCCATTGTCGGCGGCGGCTACACCGGCCTCTGGGCGGCGTACTTCGCCAAGAAGCTCGAACCGTCGCTCTCGGTCGCCGTCTTCGAGGCCGAACAGGTGGGCTACGGCGCATCAGGACGCAACGGCGGCTGGCTCTCGGCGATGCCTCCGGGAAACCGTGCCGCCTTCGCCCGCGCCGGGGGAGGGCTGGAGGCGAGCCGGGCGCTGCAGCAGGAGTTCGTCGCCGGCGTCGACGCGGTCCTGGACATCCTCCAAGCCGAGGGCATCGATGCGGATCAGCACAAGGGGGGCGCGCTCGTCGCCGCCCACACGGAGGCGGGGCTGGGCCGGCTTGTCACCAGACGTGATGCCGACCTGAAGTACGGGCTGACCGACGACGAAGTCCACATGCTCGACCGGGACGAGTTCCAGTCCCAGATCAACATCTCCACCGTCCACGGCGGGCTCTTCTACAAGCACTGCGCGCGCTTCCACCCCGCGAAGCTCGTCTACGGCCTCGCCGACACCCTGACCTCCATGGGGGTCAGGATCTACGAGGGCAGCCGAGTGGACAGTGTCGAGGGCAAGACCCTCACCTTGGCCGACGGACGCGTCACCGCTGCCAGGACGTTCATCTGTACCGAAGGCTATTCGGGACAGCTGCTCGGCCGCCGGACCCTGATCCCGGTCAATTCCTCGATGATCGTGACCAAGCCCCTGCCGGAGGCGGCATGGCAGCAGATCGGCTGGGACGGGCCCCAGTGCCTCAACGACTCCGCGCACACGTTCATCTACGCCCAACGGACGTCGGACGGCCGTATCGCCATGGGGGGTCGCGGTGTCCCCTACCGCTTCGGGTCCGGCACAGGGGGAGCCGGTGCGACCGCCCAGTCCACCATCGACCTGATCTCGCACAAGCTCAGTTCCTTCTTCCCCGGCATCCCCTTCGAGGTGGACCACGCCTGGTCGGGAGTCCTGGGCGTCACGCGGGACTGGAACGGCGGCGTGCACTGGGACCCGGCGGCCGGGATCGGGTCGTCCACCGGCTACGCGGGACACGGTGTCACGTCGGCCTATGTCGGTGGTAGGACTCTCGTGGAGCTCGCCTTCGAGAAGGAAACCGAACGGACCACCCTTCCCTGGGTCGGCTACCGGGCACGGAAGTGGGAACCGGAACCCATCCGCTGGCTGGGCGTTCACGCCATGTACCGGCTCTTCAACATTGCCGACCAGTGGGAAGAACGCAGGGATTCCAGCACGACCTCACTGCTGGCCCGATTCGGCAGCAGACTCGCCGGACTTCACGAGTAGACGAAAAGGAACCTGCTCTCATGGACGCACAACTCGCCGTCATCGGCCTGGGCAGCATCGGAAGCATGGCCCTGTGGCAGGCCTCCCGGCTGTCCGACTCGGTAGTGGGTTTCGAGGCCGCCACGCCCGCCCACGGCCGCAGTGCCGTGGGCGGGGACACTCGCCTGTTCCGCATGATCTACCTCGGCAGGCCCGAGTACTACCCCATCATCGCCCGCTCCCGCGGCCTGTGGGCCGAGCTCGAAGCGGAAACCGGGCAGGAAATCCTCACGACCACCGGGGGCCTGTCCATCGGGACGGCGAACAGTGACTTCATCAACAGCCTCCTCGAGACAACGCGCTACAACGGAGCCGAGCACAGCGTCCTCAGCCGGGAGGAGATGGCCGAACGCTACCCCCAGCACAACCTCCGCCCCGACGACTGCGCCGTCTACGACCCCCACGCCGGCGTTCTGCGCACCGACCGCGCCGTCAGCGCCGCCGTCGCGGCGGCCCAGGCGAACGGCGCCACCGTCCTTCAGAACACACCGGTGGACAGCATCACCGAAACCGACCACGGCGTGGTCGTCACCTCGGGCGACAGAACGTGGACCTTCGAGAAGGTCATCGTCGCCTCGGGCGGCTGGTCCCGAAGGCTCATGCCCGACCACCTCAAGGCCGTCACGGAAACCCACCGGATCGTCCTGACCTGGTTCATCGCCCAAGACGGCACACAGTTCTCGCCGGAGAACTTTCCCATCTTCAGCCGGTGGTACGAGGATCGCTCCATGTACGGCGCACCCGCCGTCGACGGCGTGACGGTCAAGGCATCGGTGGACGGACCGCTGTCCGGGCGCGCACGGGCAACCCCCGACCCGGACGCCGTGCCCAGAGAACTCACCCGGGAAGAAATCGAAAAGGTCACCGAGGTCGTCAGCGAATTCTTTCCCGGCCTCACGCCCACCATCGTGCGCTCCGACGCCTTCCCCGACCTCTTCACCAAGGACAGGCATCCCCTGCTCGGCTGGCTGGATCAAAACAGCAAGGTCTACTGCGCCACCGGATTCTCCGGAAAAGGCTTCAAAATGGCTACCGGCTATGGTCACATCGCCGCACACGAGGCGCTCGGCAAACAGACCATCGAAGGCCTGGACTTCGTGCGTCCGGACCGGTTCAAGACCAGGTAGCCCACCTACTACCGCCCCCCTCGGTCATACCGAACGAGGTTCGCAACCAACTTGCCTTACAACTCGGGGTGTTGTTGCCTCATTGCCTCATCTGAATGAGCGGCAGCAGCGGCTGGCGCAGGCCGGCGAGGCCCGGCTGATGGTCCCGTCGCGCAATGCCTTGCGCCGACTGTTCGGCCGTGAGGCATGCGCGTTCTCGATCGGGCCGTTGCGCCACACGGACCGGACCAGCCCGTACCCGGCTGCCCACCGCAGTCCGTCCTGCGTCTTGAAGAAGCCCGCCTCCGTCAGACGCAGCCGTGCCCACTCCAGCGCGTCCTGGATGTCCCCGTCCGTCGGCTGCTGCTCCCCCACGATGCCCCGCTCCCCCGTGTCGGTGTACCTACCCATCTGCGCTGCGGCGCCCGCAGGAAGAGTCAGATCGTACGCGGCCCTACTGACGCCTCGCTGCCGTCTTCCACGACGTTCACAGCGTCCACCGGACCGCTCCGAGAGAGGCCGGATCGCTGAAAGTCCGCGCTGAGCGCGTGCAGTTCAGCGCGACGGGCGAGTATGGGTTCCTCTGGCTGCCGCAGGGCGGTGTCCAGGAACCAGACCCCGCGGCGGAACCGCTGGAAGCCGATGCTCTCCCACAGCGCGGCGATCTTCTCCTTCGCCTGGCGTCGGTACGCCCGCCGCCTCCCGCCCACTGTCACCGGTGTCATCACGCAGCCGCCACAGGATCACATGCCCGACCTCGGTGCCCGCAGGGGGAGCACGGCTTTCCTCGCCCTCCTCGTCCTCCCACTCCTCGTCACCCGCCAGCCCATAGGTGACCTTGACGTACCAGGACTCCAGAGTGTCCTCTTCTCCGAACCAACCGCGCCAGCAACCAGACGGGACACCAAGCAACGAAGGCCCGATGAGCCCAGTGGTCACACCTATTCAGAATCGCTTTCGAGCTGGGTCGTCTGGGCCCGCAGCCATGCCGTCAGTTGGCGGACGCGTGTGTCTTGCTCGGGTGACTGCCGGCTGAGGAGGTGGTAGCTGGTGCCGTCGGGGACGAAACCGAAGGGTGCGACGAGTTGCCCTCGCTCCAGGTCGTCGCGGACGACGGCATACGGGGCGATCGCGACCCCGACGCCGGCCGCGGCAGCCTGGAGGGTCAGGTAGAAGTGCTCCAGGGTCTGCTGGGAGGCGGGCTCTGCTTTCATGCCGGTGATACGTCGCCAGTCGTCCCACGCCTGCGGTCGTGTGTCGGTGTGCAGAAGGGCTATCTGCGACACGCCGGCGGCGTCGGTCAGGCGCGTCGCGAGATCGGGCCGGCAGACGGGTCCGATCCGCTCTGCGAACAAGCGGGTCCGGCTCGCCTCTTCAGGGAACGGGAAGTCGTCTCGGCGGATCGCGAGGTCGATGTTGTCCCGCTCGAAGAAGACGGGGCCGCCGCCTGCGGACAGGTGGACGGCGACGTCCGGCACGTTCACGGCCAGATCGGGGAGCCGGGGAATGAGCCATCGCATCAGGAGTGTGGGCTCACACGAGAGGGTGAGCGGTCCTGCGGGTGTGCGGTGTGAGATCTGCCGGGCTGCCGCATCGATCTGATCGAGCGCGTCCCGGACGACGGCCGCCAGCTGGCGTGCCTGCGGGGTCGGGCGCAGGGCGCGTGTCTGCCGCTCGAACAGTGATATTCCAAGGAACCGTTCCAGGTTCTGGACCTGTCGGCTCACCGCGCCGTGCGTGACATGCAGTTCCTGCGCCGCCGCAGTCATGCTCGCGTGCCGGACGGTCGCTTCGAAGGGCAGCAGAGAATTCAGAGGAGGCAGACCCGGCCATCGCATGCGTGAATTCTACTCACAGGTCTTGTGAGAATGAATCGTTTGTCCTGCTCTTTCATCTGAATGACTATTGATCTGATCACAGAGAAGAGCGCCTGAACGGAGAGGTGGGGCATGGCATTCCGCAACGACGTGCGGCAGGGTATTGCCATTCTGGCGGATGACCTCACCAGCGCAGGGGACGGTGCCGCGCCATTCCGCCAGGCAGGTCATGACGCCCGAATCCTGCTCTCCACCCCGGCAGCGGTGCCGCAGCACGCCACGGGCGTGACCGCGGTCGACCTTGGAAGCCGCGTACTGGACGAGGAGGCCGCCAGTAGGCGTACGTGGCACGCGGCGCGCCTGTTCGCCGGCTCCGAGCTGCTCTTCAAGACGGTGGATTCCACCCTTCGCGGTCATGTCGCGGCAGAGGTCCGGGCCGCGCGGGCGGGATCGCGGAGGCGGGCCGTCGTCATCGCCCCGGCCTTCCCAGCGGAGGGCAGGGTGACGGTGGAGGGAGTCCAGTACGTGCGGGGCGTGCCGGTCCACGAGAGTGACTTCGCACGCGACCCGGTACACCCCGTGCGGTGCTCGGACCTGGCGACGGTGTTCCCGGAGGCCGTTCTGGCAGGGCCGGGCCGGGCGGCCGAGCTGCCCGAACTGATCGGCAACGGTGACCTGATCGCCTACTCCGCCGCCGAAGACGTGGACCTCGACCGCCTGGTGGCAGCGGTGCCGCGCCTCGACGACGTGCTGTGGGTCGGCTCCCCGGGGCTGGCGGCCGCCCTGGCCCGAAGGTGCGCACGCCCTGCTGGCAGCGCCACTTCGGTGCCTGCGCCCGCCCGACGCCCACTGATCGTCGTCGGCAGTGCCAACCCGGCGACCCGGCGGCAACTGGCCGCGCTCTCCGCCCGGGCGGATGTCCAAGGGATCACCGTCAGCGGCGATCCGGCCACGGCAGTGGAGACGCTGCGCGGCCTGACAGCCCCCGTCCTCACCCTCCACACACCCGACGACCGCCACCCGCCACAGACCGCGCAGGCACTCGCCCGCTCTCTGGCAGCAGTCGTCCAGGCGCTGACCGAAGACCATACGGTCGACGCGCTCATCGTCACCGGGGGAGAAACTGCCGCGACCGTGCTCCAGACCCTTGGTGCCACCGGCATCGCGCTGCTCGACGAACCCGAACCCGGCGTCGCCCGCGGAACGCTGCTCGGCCGACTCCCCCTTCCCGTGCTGATCAAGGCGGGCGGCTTCGGCGACGACGCCATGCTCCTGCGCCTGTGCCACCTCATCCGACATCCCCTCACCTCAGGAGAGCACGCATGACCCCGATCGCCATCACCATGGGCGACCCCTGCGGAATCGGCCCCGAGATCACCCTCAAGGCGTGTGCCGATCCCCGGCGCACCGTGCCCGTCGTCGTCATCGGCGACATGGGCGTCCTCGCCCGCGCCAACAAGATCGCCGACACGCACCTCGCAATCCGCCCCATCTCATCGGTCGACCAGGCGGCGTTCACACCCGGCACGGTGGACGTCCTCACCGAGGACGGCCTTCCCGCCGACCTGCGCTGGGGAACGCTCGACGCCCGCGCGGGAGCGGCGTCCTTCCAGTACGTCCGCCGCGGTATCCGGCTCGCCCTGGCAGGCGAGGTACGGGCCCTGGTGACCGCGCCGATCAACAAGGAAGCACTGCGCACGTCCGGCGTCCCCTACCCCGGGCACACCGAGATCCTCGCCGACCTGTCCGGCACGACGGACTACGCGATGATGATGGCCACCGACGAACTGCGGACCGTCCTGGTCACCGTGCACCAGTCACTCCGTACCGCGATCGACGCGATCACCACCGCGCGCGAACTCGACATCATCCGCCTCACCCACCGCACACTCCAGCGCAGCGGCCTGCCCACTCCGCGCATCGCCGTCGCCGGCCTCAACCCCCACGCAGGGGAGAACGGCCTGTTCGGCCGCGAGGACCTGGACATCATCACCCCCGCCATCCAGGCCGCGCAGAGCGAAGGCATCCAGGCCAGCGGACCCTGGCCCGCCGACACCGTCTTCATGCGAGCCCGCGCCGGAGCCTTCGACGCCGTGGTCGCCCAGTACCACGACCAGGGCCTGATCCCCGTCAAGTACCTCGGGATCGAACACGGCGTCAACATCACCATCGGCCTGCCCTTCGTCCGCACCAGCGTCGACCACGGGACCGCCTTCGACATCGCAGGTCTCGGCACGGCCGACCACACCAGCCTGCTCGCCGCCCTGACCCACGCCGACCGCCTGTCCTCAGGGGCACCGGCCCGCCCCTGACCACCGACTCACACCAGCCCCGAACAGAAAGCCGAAGGACACCGTGGACTTCATCTTCATGCTCACCCGCGACGACCGCACCGTCACCGACTGCCTCGAGGTCCTCGACACCATCAAGGACCTCGGCATCACCCACATCGGATTCAAAGACATCGGCGTCGACCGCGACACCCTCGCCCACCTCCACACCCGCCTCAAGGACATGGGCGCCACCACCTACCTCGAAGTCGTCAGCACCGACCGGGACCAGGCCCTTGCCTCCGTACGGACCGCCACCGAACTCGGCGTCGACTGGCTGATGGGCGGTACCTGGATCAAGGAGACCCTCGATCTCCTGCAGGGCACGTCCATCGGCTACCTGCCCTTCGCCGGAGAACCCCTCGGGCACCCCACCCGCCTCGCCGGCGACCCGGACCGCATCGCCGACGACTGCCGACGAGCGGAGGCCGCCGGCTGCGCCGGCGTCGACCTTCTCGCCTATCGCGCCACTGATGCCGACCCTCTCGACCTGGTCCGCGCCGCCCGCGCCGCCACCACCGGCCGTCTGGTCATCGCCGGCTCCATCACCAGCACCGACCAGATACAGGCACTCGCGTCAGCCGGAGCCGACGCGTTCACCATCGGATCCGCCGCCTTCGACGGCTCCCTGCAGCCTCACGCCGGCACCCTCCGATCCCAACTGGCGCCCGTGGTGGGCCTGTAGCGAGAGCCGCCCCCGCGAACCAGGTGTCGCCCGAGCCCTCTCCGGCGATCCCCCCGGACAAGGTGTTGCCGACCGTGGTGGCGGCTGGCTTCCAAAGCATGCGGATCGTCGCCCTGTACGAGACCGGGGCGTGGAAAGAGCGGGGTCCTGGCCCAACCGCGCGCGGATCGCCTCGACCAGCTCACGAGCAACACCCCTGCCTCGATGCTCCTCGGCCACGCACAAATGAGCCAGACGAACATACAGACTCCGCTTGGGCAACCCGAAGAGCGCGTAACCGACGGCCTCCTCGTCATCCACAGCCACCAGCAGGCCGCCGTCCTCCGCGTGCTTACGGTAGGCAGGCGGTGTGAGCAGACCCAGATACTTCGTGTATCGAATCTGACACCGGCCGATCATTCCGCGGCACAGAGACCGACATCTTGGTTCAGGTTGCTTCACCACCAGTGCGGCACCTCTCGGCGGCTGTAGGACAGGGCACCAACGGGCTGGCGTCCGAGTCGAGTGGGTGGCCGCGCGGCGGCGCACGTTGTGGGCCCTCAAGGAGGCGTTCGCAGACGCCGCAGCAGGATCGAGGAGCGGACGCTCGCTGCTCAGGAAGGCTGAAGCCCCCGCCATCATCTGCCTGGCAGGGGCCTCAGTGACCCATCACGTGTCACGTTGCTGTCACCAACACCATCGATGCGCCTGGACCAGGCCTCAGCGACGTGTCCTATCTGTACTGCCGGGAGACGAAGAACCTGGTAGTCACTCTCCACGCAGCGCTTTTCGGATCGGAGACAAGCGGCAGTGCCGACAGACAGCGGCGACATCGGAACCTTGTGCAATCTCCACAAGACGGCAGTGCGAGCGACGCTGCCCTTCCGCAACGCCTGACTCGACCGCCGACCAGGTCAGCATCGGTCCGGGCACCACCGAACCTGCAAACGCCTACGCAAGCGCCGAAGCTGGGAAAAGAGCCACTCATCCCAGCCTGACGAGGCGTCAGCAAAGTCAGCATCAGGTCAGCAAGAGTCCTGCCACAGCCGCCCACAGACAGCCACACTATGGAATCGCCAACCGCGCTAGCCTGAGCCAGGCGGCTGTTCGGACGCCTGCCGGCAGGCAGATGGAAGACAGCGAGAATTACCCGACCGCCATCCGCCCGGCGGCCACCAATGCAGGCGCGTTCCCGCAGTTCAGCGCACTCTTCCCCGCGGTTTCAACGGCACCGGCGGCAGTTCCGGTGCGGGCAGTGGAGCCCCGTCGTACCCCTTCACCTGCCCGAACCGAGTCCCCTCCATCCAGTCCTGGCGAGCCTGCTCGATCTCCTCCTGCGACCGTCCGATCCAGTTCCAGAACATGATCAGCTCCTCCTCGAACGGCTCGCCGCCCAGGAGCATCAGGCCCGCGTCCGACTCCGCTCGCAGCGGCAGTTCGCTGCGGCCGCAGCCGAGATAGAGCATCGAGCCGGGCAGGACCGGGACGCCGTCCACGTGGGCCTCGCCGGACATGGACAGGACGGCGTACTCGAAGTCCGGTTCCAGGGGGAGGCGTACGTCCGCGCCTCGGGTCAGGGCCAGGTCGGCGCCGACGATCGGGGTGTACGCCGTGCCGGGCGAGGTCGCGCGGTCGAGGTCGCCGAGGATCAGCGTGGCCTCGATGCCGGGTGCGGTGACGACCGGCAGGTCGGCGTGGTGTTCGAAGCGCGGGTCGGTGTGGCGGTGGCCGTCCGGGAGGGCGACCCACAGTTGCGCCCCGTGCAGGAAACGGGCGTGCGGGCGAGGGCTCTCCTCGGAGTGGCTGATCGCCCGGCCGGAGGTCATCAGGCCCAGTTCGCGCGGGCGGATCGTCTGGAGGCTGCCGGTGGAGTCGCGGTGCAGCACCTCCCCCTCGTGCAGCCAGCTCACTGTCTGCAGACCCATGTGGGGATGCGGCGGCACCTGCATGCCGGGTTCGTCGGCGATGTCGTCCGGGCCGTAGTGATCGACGAAGCACCAGGCCCCGACCATACGGCGACCGAGGTTGGGCAGCAGCCGGCGGACCTCGCTGGACTCGCCGAGTTTGACGTGGCGAGGGCTGAGGAGTTCACGCACCGGCTCCGCCACCACGAAGCCCCGGCCACCGCACAGGGCGGGGACCGCCTCGCGCTCAAGATTGCTCATGGCCACAACCTAGTCCGGCGGGAGGTCTTGCGTCAGCGCGTCAGGCTCACCCACGCGCCGTACTCGCTGGTGGCCTCGCTGTACGGCATGCAGCGCTCCGGCGAACGGCCAGCCGGCGCCGCCTCCCCGACCACACCGGCCCCGAGCCGCTCTGCGTGTCGAAGCCGGCCCGCACACTGGAGGCCGCCGGTCTGTAGCGACCCAGCGGCTCGCGCAAGTAGTGGAATATTGAACGAACACGTTCGGTTGTCGGCCTCGAAGGAGGCCACGAGTGAACACGACCTACGACACCGCGTACTACGCCCACGGAACACCGGCGGAGCGCTGGGAGCGCGCGCAGTTGTTCTTCGACGCCAAGGACTACGCCGCCGCCGCGCGCGTTCTGGTCGGGCTGGTCGAGGAGGTGCCCGAGCAGACCGGGCCGCGCCTGCTGCTGGCGCGCTCCTACTACCACTCGGCCCAACTGCGGCGCGCGGAGGGCGAGTTGCGGACGATCGTCGAGCGCGATCCCGTCGAGCACTACGCCCGGCTGATGCTCGGCCGCACGCTCCAGCGGCAGGGGCGGCACGAGGAGGCGGAGTCGCACATGCGTATCGCCTCGGCGCTCGCGGGTGACTTCGACGCTCGCGGCTGACTTCGAGCAGCGCTGAGTCGGTGGCACGGCCGGTGCCCGGCTCCCCGCGGAGCCGGGCACCGGTGTCGTCGGGCCCCCTACTGCGCCGGTGTCCCGGCCCCGTACGACCGCCGTCCCCGCCGGTAGGCGATCTCGCCCATCAGGATGTCGATCGCGAGGAAGACCGCCAGCGGGATTCCGAACAGCGGCAGGAAGTACCCGAGTACGGCGACCCCCGCCAACAGCGGAACCAGGAGCTGCGGCGGTACCTGCTGCCAGGCGCCGCGCGGGATCGGCCGGCCGAAGGCGGTGCCGCGACCGCGCTGCCACCACATGCGGTAGCCCCACACGATCAGCAGGATCAGGGAGAGCGTGAGCAGCATCAGGGCGATCTGGTTGACCAGGCCGAACAGGATGCCGGTGTGCAGGTCGATGCCCCAGCGGGTGAGCTTCGCGAGCACGGGATAGTCGGCGAACCGCACCACGTCCATGACCTCGCCGCCGGCCGGGTCGATCGCGACGGCGTCCTGCTTCTCGGGCCAGCTGCGCTGTACCTGCCTGACGACGTACGCCGACTTCGCGTCGGCCGGCGGCACGATCTCCACCGGGTCGCCGAGACCCTCGGCCCGCGCGGCCGCCAGGACCTTGTCCAGGCCCACGCCGTGCGCGGCGTCCCCCGCCTGCCCTGCCGCGGAGCCGTGGCCGGCGTGTTCACCGCCCGCCGCCGCCGACACCGACGGGGTGGCCTGGCCCAGCGAGGTCCGCAGCTCGTCGATGTTGGCCCCGGCGTAGGCCGACCAGGTGAGACCGGTCGCCGAGAGGAAGAAGAACCCGGCCGCCGCCCACGCGCCGACGCTGCCGTGCAGTCCGAGCGTGCGGCGCCGCCCGTTCGTCCCCCGCACCTTTCGCAGGGCTCGGCGGCGGGAGAACCACAGCACCAGCCCGCCGGCCGAGATCACCCACAGCCAGCTGGCCGCCAGCTCGCTGTACAGCCGTCCTGATTCACCCAGGTGCAGGTCCCGGTGGAACTCGTCGATCCAGGTGCGCAGCGGCAGCGCGCCGGTCGAACCGTACTGTTCGAGGGAGCCGCGCACCTTCGCGGTGTACGGGTCGACGAACACGGCGAGCGCGTGGCCCTCGTCGACGCCCGGGACACCGGACAGCAGCACCCTGGTCGTCGCGTCCGCCTCGGGTGAGGGGCGTACGGCCGAGATGGTGCCCTCGGGGTGGGCCTTGCGGGCGGCGGCCACCTGCTCGCTGATCGGCAGCTTCCGCTCGCCTACGGGGACGGTCAGTTCGTGGTCGTACACGATCTTCTCGGCCTGGAAGGAGCCGGCGTACAGCAGGCCGGTGACGGCGGCGACGAGGAGGAACGGCGCCACCAGCACCCCGGCGTAGAAGTGCAGGCGAAGGATGAGTGGGCGCAAGGGGGCCCAGCTGTTCTTCGACGGTGCCGGGGCGGCGGTTTGTGGGGCCTCGTCCGTGGTGGTCGAGGGAGCGGTGGTCATCGGCGGGCTTCTCCGGGGGACGTCTTCTTGGCCGTTGCGGTGCGGTGGTGGCTTGTCGCAGTGCAGTGGTGGTCGTTGCGGTGCAGTAGTCGGGGCGGCGGGGCGTTCAGTTCCCGACAGGCGGATGTGATGTGCATCACGCGAGGGGGGTGGGTGCCGTGTCATCCTGACGCGATGGGAACTCCGAGCGATCGCGCACCCCTGGCCGAGCGGGTCGAGCAACTCCTCGCCGAGGGCGACCTGTTGACCATCGTCGCGGCCGGGGACCCGGTGCTGCGGCACGGCGCCGAGCAGTACGACGGTCAACTGGAGCCCGCGCTGCTGGCCCGGTTCGTGGAGGCCCTGCGGGTCACCATGCGGGCGGCGCCGGGGGTCGGTCTGGCGGCCCCCCAGGTCGGGGTGCCGCTCAGGATCGCGGTGATCGAGGACCCGGCTCCGGTGCCGGATGAGGTGCGTCGCGCGCGCGGGCGGGTGCCGCAGCCGTTCCGGGTACTGGTCAATCCCGCCTACGAGCCCGTCGACGGCGCGCGGGCCGCGTTCTTCGAGGGGTGTCTGAGCGTGCCGGGCTGGCAGGCGGTGGTGGCCCGGCACGCCGAGGTGCGGCTGACCGGGCAGGACGAGCACGGGCGCCCGGTGGACGAGGTGTTCACGGGCTGGCCCGCACGGATCGTCCAGCACGAGACGGACCATCTCGACGGCGTCCTGTATCTGGACCGGGCCGAGCCGCGTTCGCTGTCGTCCAACCTGGCGATGGCGGAGCGCTGGACTCAGCCGACGCCTCAGGAGGCCGCGCGGGCACTCGGCTTCGAGCTGCCGTGACGGCGGCCGAGTGCGGCCGGTGAAATTCAAAGGCGCCGGGCGCGGCGCCTCCGTTACCGTGACGCCCATGTCTACGCCCCGAATTTCCTAGCCGAGGACCCACTTCCACGCCACCCGTGTGTCCTCCTGCTTGTTCGGATTGCTCGTTCGGAGCGTTTTCTCATGATCACTGTTCGTGACGTCGACGTGCGCGTGGGCGCGCGTCTGCTGTTGTCCGGCGTCTCCCTCCACGTCTCCCCCGGCGACCGCGTCGGCCTGGTCGGCCGCAACGGCGCGGGAAAGACGACCCTGTTGCACACCCTGGCGGGCGCCCTGCGGCCCGCCGCCGGGACCGTCACCCGCACCGGCGAGGTCGGTCATCTCCCCCAGGACTCCCGTGCCGCCGACCAGTCGGTCACCGTCACCGACCGGATCCTGTCCGCGCGGGGCCTGGACCGCGCCGTACGGGCGCTGCGCCGCGCCGAGGCCGCGATGGCCGACGGGGCGGAGCGGTCCATGAACGCCTATGCGCGGGCCGAGGCCGAGTTCCAGGCCCGCGGCGGCTACGCGGCCGAGGCGGAGGCCGCCCGGGTCGCCGCCGGTGTCGGGCTGCCGGCCGGGCTGATGGACCGGCCGCTGAGCGCCCTGTCGGGTGGTCAGCGCCGGCGGGTGGAGCTGGCTCGCATCCTGTTCGCCGGGCACGGCACCCTGCTGCTGGACGAGCCGACGAACCACCTCGACGCGGACTCGATCGCCTGGCTGCGCGGGTTCCTCGCGAGCCATCAGGGCGGGCTGGTGTTGATCAGCCACGACAGGCCCCTGCTGGCCGGCACCGTGAACCGGGTGTTCCACCTGGACCCGGGGCGTGCCGCGCTCGACGTCCACAACACCGGCTGGGACGCCTACCTGGCCCAGCGGGACGCCGACGAACGGCGACGGGGGCGCGAGCGGGCGAACGCCGAGCGCAAGGCCGCGTCGTTGCACGCCCAGGCCGACAGGATGCGGGCCCGGGTGGCGACCGCGGTGGCCGCCCGGAACATGGCCCGCCGGGCCGACCGTATGCTCGCGGACCTCGAACCGGCCCGGCGCGCCGAGAAGACGGCCAGGATCCGGCTGCCCGAGCCGGCGCCCTGCGGCCGGATCCCGCTCGGCGCCGTGAGCCTGACCAGGTCCTACGGCGAGCAGCACGTCCTGCACGGCGTCGACCTCGCCGTCGACCGGGGCAGTCGTCTGGTGGTGCTCGGGCCCAACGGCGCCGGGAAGACGACCCTGTTGCGCATCCTCGCCGGGCAGGACCGGCCCGACGGCGGCCGGGTGGTCCACGGGCACGGGCTGCGTCTCGGCTATTTCGCACAGGAACACGACACGCTGCGCCCGGAGCTGACGGTGCGCGAGCATCTGGCCGGTGCCGCTGCGCACCTCACCGACGGCGAAGTCCGCCAGGTGCTGGGCTCGTTCCTCTTCACCGGCGACGACAGCGGCAAGCGCGTCGGCGTCCTCTCCGGCGGCGAGAAGACCCGCCTCGCCTTGGCCGGCCTCGTGCACTCGGGTGCGAACGTCCTGCTCCTCGACGAGCCCACCAACAACCTGGACCCGGCCTCCCGCGCCGAGGTCCTGGCCTCGGTGGGCACGTACCCGGGCGCGATCGTCATGGTCACGCACGACGAGGGCGCGGTGGACGCGCTGCGGCCGGACCGGGTGCTGCTGCTGCCCGAGGCCGAGGAGGACCTGTGGAGCGACGACTACCGGGAGTTGGTGGTGCCCGCGCACGCGTAACCTTGTCCCCTCACACGGGGAGGGGCGTTGGGCGAGGGCGGGGGCGGTTCGAGGCGCTACGTCGTGGCGGCGGGCACGCGCGCACTATCGCGAGGCACCCGAACTGCCCTTGGCGCACGAGGACGTCGCCCGGGCGGCGGAGCTCTTCGCGTCCACTGGGCTACGAGCGGATCCTGACCGATGTGTCGTACGACCCGGAGTCGGGGGCCTTCGAGGACGCCCTGGCCGACTGGTGCCGCACCGCCGCCCTCACCGCCGGCGATGTCGTGGTCCTCTACTACGCGGGACACGGGAGCCGCTCCCCCACCGGTCAGTACCGGCTCGCCTGCGCGGACAGCGAGCAGGGCCGGCCCCGCTCGTGGCTGTCCCTGCCGTACCTGGCGGAGATCCTGACCACCTCCCCCGTCCGGAACGTGCTGTTCGTGGTGGACGCCTGCCATGCGGCAGCCGCCACCGCGGACATCGGCAGAGTCACCGACGCCATCGTCGCGACCCGGGGGCGCGCGGACTCCTTCGGCGCGGGCACCTGGCTGCTGGCCTCGGCCCGCCACCGCGACATGGCCGACGACGGGGCCTTCGTGGCCGAACTGGTCAAGGCCCACGAGCAAGGTGACGGCCCGTCGCAGCGCTACGTGGCACCCGACACCCTGGCCGAACGCGTCAACCGCTCGTTCACCGCGGCCGGTTCGCGGCAACGAGCGGCGTGTTCCTCCGTCGACCAGTGCGAGCGGCCGCCGTTCTTCACGAACCCTTGCTTCGACCCGCAGGCCGAGATCACGGGCGGTGTGGCCCAGGGGAACGTCTCGGATCTGTCCTCGCACTTCGAGCCGAGGGGGCGCGGTGTGGAGCACGTGCACGATCCCGGGTCGTACTTCACGGGGCGGGAGCGTGCCCTGCGCGATGCGCGTGCCCACCTCGGGGGAGAGGGGCAGGGACGCCTCCTCGTCGTCACCGCGGACCCCGGGTCCGGGAAGTCCGCCGTTCTGGGACGGCTCGTGCTGGAGGGCCACGCGGATGCCTCCGTGAACGCCCACCACCAGACGGCGAAGACGCTGGTCGACAGGCTCGCGGCCGCGGCCGACGTGCGGGCCGCCACCCCCGTGGCCCTGTTCACCGCCCTGGCGGGTCGTGAGCGGCCGTTCCGGATCGTCGTCGACTCGCTCGACGAGGCGGGTCCGGCCGGCGACAAGGCGGAGGCCCGGCGCATCGCCTGGGAGCTGCTGCGCCCCCTCGCCGCGGTGGCGTGTGTACGGCTGGTGGTGGGGTCCCGACGGGAGTTGCTGCCCCACCTGGGCGGCCAGGTGCCGTTGATCGACCTCGACGACAGCGCGTATGCGCGGGACACGGACACCGCCGCGTACGTGACGAAGATCCTCTGCGACGTCGGGGCGCCCTACGAGCACTGTCCCGGCGTGGCCCAGCGCGTCGCGTTCGAGGTCGCGCGGCGGGCCGGGCGCTGCTTCCTGGTCGCCCGCATGACCGCTAGCGCGTTGCTGCGCGGACCGGTGGTCGACACCGCGGTGCCGGGCTGGGCGGAGCAACTGCCCTCGGACGTGGGCGGGGCGTTCGAGGCATACCTCCAGCGGCTGCCGTCGGGACGGTATGCGCCCACCATGGCGCTGCTCACCGCCCTGGCTTTCGGGGAGGGCAACGGGTTGCCGCGCCGGATCTGGGTGCGGGTGGCGACGCGGGTGTCGGGGATCACGTCGGTCCAGGCGGACGTCGACCAGCTGCTGGACGAGGACGGCTCGTATCTGGCGCACGCGGAGGTGGAGGGGGCGAAGTACTTCCGGCTGTACCACCAGGAACTGACGGACCACATCAAGGGCCGGGTACTGCAGCACCGCGACCTGGCGGACATTCAGGAATGCTTCGTCGAGGCGCTGTCGGAGCTCGTGACGGACCGCGACTGGCGTGCGGCGCCGTACTACGTCCGGGCCCATCTGGCGACGCACGCGGCGGAGTCGGGAGCGCTGGACGGCCTGATCGAGGACGCCTCGTTCGTGGTCCACGCGGTGCCCTCGACTCTGCTGCCGGCGGTGCGGCAGGCACTGCGGCGGCCTTCGGTGTCGATGGCGGTCGAGCGATTCGCCTATCTCGTCGGCGACTCGGATCCGTCCGGCACCGATCGTGCCACCCTGCTCGCGTTCGTGGCGCACACGTACGGGGAGCACGAGCTGGCGGGCCGGGCGGAACGGATCTCGGACTCGGTGGAGCGCATGTGCGTGGAGCCGAGGGAGATCACTCCGCACCGGGTGGTGGGGCGGCACACGGTGGACGCGTATTCGGCCAACTCGATCGACAGCTCCTGGCTCATCGAGGACATGGTTCTGCCGGACGGTGGCCGCATGGTCCTCGCCGCTCCCCCGGACGCGGCCCTGGTGCACGTCTGGGCACTGGATTCCCCTGCCGAGTCGACGGTCCTGCCCCACGCCTCGGCCGTTGTGGGACTGGGACTCCTCAGCGGCCGGGACATCGGCACGGCGGCCGTCACCCTGGACTCCGACAGCACGCTCCGCCTCTGGGACCCGGCGGACCAGACACTGTCCGCGTCCCTCACCCGCACCGGCTGTCTGACGCTCTTCGACACCGGCGTCCTCACCGACGGCACGCCCGTCGTCGTGTGCGGCGGCACGGAACGGGTGAGCGTCTTCTCGCTGCCCGGACTTGAGCAGCTGGCCCAGGTGGACTGCCCGCCCGCGGGGCTGCCCCACCAGGACGAGGAGGCCCCCCGTCCGTCCGCATGTCTGGCGCACGACGGCGTGGGGCCCGTCCGGTTGCTCGTCTGCGACGGGGTGCGAGGACGGGTCGTACTGCATCCCCTGC
Source organism: uncultured Actinomycetota bacterium (assembly GCA_963798065.1). Taxonomy (GTDB): domain Bacteria; phylum Actinomycetota; class Actinomycetes; order Streptomycetales; family Streptomycetaceae; genus Streptomyces. The sequence continues at coordinate 81,123 of CAWCSC010000029.1, forward strand.
GAGGGCACGGGACGGAGTCCGTGCTGCTCGAAGGCCTGTCGGATCCGTGGCTGGTGGGCCACGCAGACCGTCCCCGGGGAACCGTCGTCGTGGTCTACGAGGAGGAGAGGGCGAAGGTCACCCTGCTCGACGTCGGTTCGATGAAGACGGAGGTGGCGTCGTTCCACGGTCCCGATCCGGGCAGCGGCTTCGCCTACGGCAGCGTCGCGGATCCCGCGTTCGTGGCCGCCGACGGTGACTTCCTGCTCGTCATGCGCCCGGACGAGTCACCCCGGCACATGGGCATATCCGAGACGCCGCTCGCCCACGCGGCCTTGGTGGTGCCGCTGCTGCACCGCGGGAAGCTGTACGCGGTGGCGTCCGACTTCATGAGGCCGCTGGAGATCACGGACTGCGCCACGGGCGAGGCGATCGGCGCTCGCCTGTCCGGGCACGAGGGCGCCGTGTGCGCGGTGCGCCTCATCGCGTCCGGGGAGGCCGGGGGCCCCGACATCCTGGCGATCGGGAACGACGGGACCGCGCGGCTGTGGCGCTGGAACTCTCGCGAGCAGGAATCCTCGCGCGCGGGTGACGACCCGGCAGGCTCCGCGACGGAGATTTGGAACCTGGTCCCGTGGACCGCGGATCCGGGTGCCGTCCTGGCCGCGGCTCAGGGTTACGTCCGGCGCGTGGCGCCCGATTTCCCGCGCGCCTCAGTGGACTGCTCCACCCCCTCGAACCCGGCTCTCAAGCGCCTGCCGGGCGAAGAGGACAGTGTCGAGGATCCGGACGGGGCCCTCAACCTTCTCGCCAGAGAGTTCGGCGGCGCGGGACCGTTGCAATGGCGCCTCGTCTGGCATCGGCTGAGGCCCCACGGCACTGCCGAACGAGTCGTCCTGGCCTGGCAGCACGGCCTCAGCCAGAGCACCGCCGGTCGATTCCTCCCGCCGACGAAGACGCACCCGTACACGCGCCTGGTGGTGTTCGACGCCCTGTTGGGGCGTGTCCGGTTGCGGCACGAGCCTCGGGACATCCCACAGTGGGCGGATCTGCCCTGGGCCGTGGCCGCCGACATCGACGTCGTCCGCTGGACGGCGTTCACCACTCCCGCCGGGAATCACGTACTGCTCACGGCGGTCAGAGCGGCACGAGCCAGGGAGGTCACCGTCGGCGGGCAATTCGTCCGACGTGTGCGTCTCGGTGCCGAGTCGGGAGCGCACCCTCCGCATCCCGCGCAGGAGACGACCGTGGTCGGCCGGTTGTGGGACGTCGGCACGGGCGCTGCGCAGGACGAGGGGACGCTGGCACTGGCCCACGACGTGGTGCGCCTCCTCCCCCACCACGGGGCAACCGGCACGCGCTGGATCGCACAGCGTGGCATCGACGGGGCGGTCTCGGTGATCGATCTGGAGACGAACCGCCGCCACCCCGTCGTATCGCAGTGGTCACCGGACGGGAAGGGGCCGGCCCCCAGATCCCAGGTTCCGCACCTCGAGTGGATCGATCTACCGGACGGAACACCCGTCCTGCTCAGCGCTGCCCCTGATCCGCGCCACGAGACGAATTCCCCCGCGTCCGTCGTCGTCTGGCAACCCGCCGCCGCCGGCCAGCCTCGCCGCCTGCCCGTCCCGGCGACCGGTGTCCTCTGGGCGGGGCACAGCCCAGGCGGCGAGGCGCTGGTGGCGGTGAGCGATCGGCACGGCGTGACGCTGTGCCATCTGCCCAGTTGCGAGAAGGTCTGGTCGGGGCCGCTGCCCGCCCGCGTCACCGCGCTGACGGCCGTGCCCGGCAGCCCCCACCTCGACCTCGCCGTCGGCACCCAGCAGGGCGTGGTCTTTCTCCGCCCGAGGCTGTCCCGCGGGTGGCGGGACCGTCTCGGTGTCGGATGAACAGTGCGGTCAGGAGTCGCGGTACGCCTCCAGCAACCGCAGCCACACCTCGCTGATCGTGGGGTACGAGGGAACCGCGTGCCACAGGCGGCTGACCGGGACCTGGCCGGCGACGGCGACCGTCGCGGAGTGGATGAGTTCGCCGACGCCGGGACCGACGAGGGTGACGCCGCGCAGGATCTCGTCCTCGATGTCGACGACCATACGGGCGCGGCCCTTGTAGCCGTCGGCGTACAGGCCGGCCCCGGCGACCGAGGACAGGTCCACGTCGACGGCCCTCACGCGGTGCCCTGCCTGCTCGGCCTCGGCCAGTGACAGGCCGACGGCCGCCGCCTCCGGGTCGGTGAAGACGACCTGCGGGACGGCGGCGTGGTCGGCGGTCGCGGCGTGCGCGCCCCACGGCTGGGCGAGCGGAGTCTCTCCGGTGGCCCGCGCGGCGATGGCGGCGCCGGCGATGCGGGCCTGGTACTTGCCCTGGTGGGTGAGCAGGGCGCGCTGGTTGACGTCACCGACCGCGTACAGCCAGTCGTGGCCGGTGACGCGGAGGCTGTCGTCGGCGGTGAGCCAGGAGCCGGGTTCCAGACCGATCGTCTCCAGGCCGATGTCGTCGGTGCGCGGCGCGCGGCCGGTGGCGAAGAGGATCTCGTCGCCCTCGACGCGGTCACCGGTGTCGGTGACGGCCACGACGGTGCCGTTCTCGCGGGTCACCGACTCCACCGACGTGCCGGTGCGGACGTCCGCGCCCGCCTCGGTCAGCGCCTCGGCGATCAGTTCCCCGGCGAAGGGCTCCATCCGGGCGAGCAGGCCCTTGCCGCGCACGAGCATGGTGACCTTGCGAGCCGAGGGCCAGCCAGACCGTGGCCATCTCGGTGGCGACCACGCCGCCGCCGACCACGATCAGCCGGCCGGGCACACTCTCGGAGCTGGTGGCCTCCCGGCTGGTCCACGGCCGGACCTCGTCGAGTCCGGGCATCTTGGGCAGGGCGGCGCGGCTGCCGGTGCAGACGGCGACGGCGTGCCGGGCGGTCAGGACGCGCTCGCCGCCGTCGGAGCCGCTGACCGTCACCGTGCGGGGGCCGGTGAGCCGTCCGTGACCGCGGTACAGGTCGGCGCCGATGCCGTCGAGCCACTGGACCTGGCCGTCGTCCTTCCAGTGGGAGGTGTAGGAGTCCCGGTGGGCGAGGACCGCGGACGCGTCGAGGGGTCCCTGCACCGACTGGCTCAGGCCCGGTACGCGGCGGGCGTCGGCCCGGGCGATGACCGGCCGCAGCAGGGCCTTGCTGGGCATGCACGCCCAGTACGAGCACTCGCCGCCGACCAGTTCGCTCTCCACGACCGCGGTGGTCAGCCCGGCCGCGCGGGTGCGGTCGGCGACGTTCTCCCCCACGGGTCCGGCCCCGAGCACCACGACGTCGTACGCGTTGGTTTCCGTTTCCGTCATGAGGTCAGTCTGGTGGGTGGTGTGCGCCCTGGCCACATGGGTAGGGGCGCGGAATACGTGTCCGGTCGGCCGTGTTGTGCCGACGGCTTGACCCCGCGCAAGGAAGAGGAATTTACGTCATGAGCAGCACCGTGGAGCTCACCAAGGAGAACTTCGACCAGACGGTCACGGACAACGAGTTCGTCCTGATCGACTTCTGGGCGTCCTGGTGCGGGCCGTGCAAGCAGTTCGCCCCGGTCTACGAGAAGGCGGCGGAGGAGAACCCGGACCTGGTGTTCGGCAAGGTGGACACCGAGGCGCAGCCTGAGCTGGCCGCGGCCTTCGGTATCCAGTCGATTCCCACGCTGATGATCGTCCGCGACCAGGTCGCCGTGTTCGCCCAGCCGGGCGCCCTGCCCGAGGCCGCCCTGACGGACGTCATCGGGCAGGCCCGGAGGCTGGACATGGACGAGGTCCGCAAGGCGGTCGCCGAGCAGCAGGCTCAGGAGCCGCAGCAGAGCGAGTGAGCGGGCTCGGGGCGTGCAGACGCCCCCGGTCAGCCGCCCCAGGCCGGTCCGGCCAGGTTCTGGCGTCGCGGCAGGCACCGTTTGCCCGTCTGGGCGCGGCGTCCGGTGCGTGGCGAGAGCGCGTGCCGGGCGTCGCGACGGGGCGAACGTTGCCTGTCGTGGCACTAGAAGGGGTACGGAGCCACGTCTGCGCGTACCGTCGTCCAGCGCAGTTCGGTGAAGGCCTCCAGGTTGGCCTCGCCGCCGAAGCGGGCGCCGGTGCCGGAGGCGGCTATTCCGCCGAAGGGCGCCACGGCCTCGTCGTTCACCGTCTGGTCGTTGATGTGGACGATGCCGGTCGGGATGCGCTCGGCGAGGTCCAGGCCGCGGGCCGTGTCCCGGGTGACGATGCCCAGGGAGAGGCCGTAGGGGCTCTGTGCGGCCAGGGCCGCCGCCTCGTCGGTGGTGGTGAAGGAACGGACGGGCGCCACCGGGCCGAAGACCTCCTCCGCGTAGGCCGGGGTGTGGTCGTCCACGTGGGCGAGGACCGTCGGCCGGTAGAACAGCCGGTCGTGCGTGCCGCCCGCGGCGAGCTTGGCGCCCGCTGCCTGTGCTGGCCTCGACCAGGCCGCTGATCTTGGCGAGCTGGCCGGCGTCGATGATGGGGCCCAGGTGGACCTGGTCGCGGTGCGGGTCGCCGACGGCGAGTGAGTCCGCCTTGGCGGCCAGCCGCTCGACGTACTCGTCGTAGAGGGACGCGTGCACCAGGTGGCGTCCGGTGGTCATGCAGATCTGGCCCTGGTGGAAGAACGATCCCCAGGCGGCCGTGGAGATCACCGCGTCGAGGTCGGCGTCCTCCAGCACGACCATGGCCGAGTTGCCGCCCAGTTCCAGGTGGGCCCGCTTGAGGTGTCGGCCGGCGGCCTCGCCCACGGCCCGCCCGGCGGCGGTGGAGCCGGTGAAGGAGATGACCGGCACGCGCGGGTCGGCGACCAGGGCCTGTCCGGCGTCCGGCGCCGCCGGGGAGCACGTGCAGCAGGTCCTGCCGGCAGGCCCGCGGCGGCGAAGACCGCTGCGAGGGCCAGTCCTCCGCACACCGCGGTGCGCGGGTCCGGCTTGAGGAGGACCGCGTTGCCCAGCGCCAGGGCCGGCGCGACGGAGCGGATGGACAGGATCAGCGGGGCGTTGAACGGGGAGATGACGCCGACCACACCGGCCGGGACGCGGCGCGTGTACGACAGGCGCGGCGCCTCGCTGGGCAGGACCTGGCCGGCCGGGCGGGAGGCGAGCGCGGCGGCCTCGTAGCACTCCTGCGCGGCGACGTGCAGTTCGAAGTCGGCCTTGCCCGGGACGGAGCCGGACTCGCGGACGAGCCACTCGCGCAGTTCGGCGGCGTGCGCGGTGAACAGGTCGCCGGCCTTGCGGAGCACGGCGGCGCGGGCGAAGTGCGGGGCGCGTGCCCAGTCGCGCTGGGCGGCGGCGGCCCGCCCGGCGGCGGCGCCGACGTCCTCGGGGGTGGCGAGGGCGAGGGTGCCGAGGGCCTGGCCGGTGGCGGGCTCGGTGACGGTGTACCCGGGCCCCGCCAGGGCGAGGGCTGCCAGGTCCTGGTGTCGAGCAACGGCATGACGGCTCTCCGATCGATCGGTCACCGGCGTACGGGACGGGTGGAACTCCCGTTGGAGCGCGGCCGGTTCGGCGGTCACAGGGCGGGGCGCGGCGATCCGGGGCGGCACGTGTGCTGCGGCCGCGTTCGCACGCGCCCCCATTTTGTTGACGATGCAACATCTTAGTCATGCCGCGGGGCGACGAACGGTGCCGCCTGCCCCACCGAACGACTCCGGCCGTCTGCCGACAGAGTTGTCCTCCGTCGGGTCAGCTCGAGTCGCGGTGCAGCACCGTCGCGCCCAGCACCTTGTGCGTCTCGGGCTCGGTCCCGGGCTTGCGCACCGCGCGGTCGACCAGTTCGGCGAGTTCACGGCCGGAGGGCAGCTCCAGGTGGACCGTGCTCAGCCGGGGCCGCAGCAGCCGGCCGAGCATCAGGTCGTCGGCGCCGATCACGGCCGTCTCCTCCGGGATGCGGATGCCTTCGTCCTGCAGGGCCCGCATCAGCAGCATCGCGTACTCGTCGTTGTAGGTGAACACGGCGTCCAGGCCGAGTGTCCGCCAGCGGGCGGCGAGGCGCGCCGCGGCCTGCTCCTCGTAGGCGAGGGGCAGTTCGGTCACCGTGGCGTCGGTGCCGCGCACGGACTGGCGCACACCTTCGAGGCGGGGTGCGGAGAACGCGTCGAGGCCGGGTTCCTGCGGGACGACGACGCCGATGCGGCGCCGGCCGCGGTCGTAGAGATGGGCGCCCGCGCTGTGACCGACGGCGTCGTGGTCCATGAGCAGGGCGTGCGCGCCTTCGATGGTCTCGGGGCCGAGGGTGACCACGGCCCGGGCCCCCGAGCGCTTGAGCACCGCGACCCCGCGCGGGCCGAGACCGGAGCCGGGCACCAGCACGGCCACGGGCCGCAGCTCGGCCCAGGCGCGGGCGGCCTCGTCGCCGTGCGGGCCGCCGGTGCCGTACTGCACGACCGTGTAGTCCAGGCCGCCGAGCGCGCACTTGGAGGTCGTTGAGGAACCGGCTGTAGAGCGGCCCGACGGGGAAGGTCGGCGCGGGGATCAGGACCATGCGGCTGTGCCCGGCGCGCAGGCTGCGGGCCGCCGCGTGCGGGACGTACCCGAGTTCCTTCGCGGCCTCGTGGACCCGGCGACGGGTGGGTTCGCTGATCCGTACGGCGCTGGTGTTGTTGAGGACGTAGGAGACGGTCGCGCGCGAGACGCCGGCCAGGCGGGCCACATCGGCGCTCGTGGGCACGGAGCGCATCGGTGCGGGGGACGGGGGCGCGGGCGTTTTCGGTATCTGCACCATGACGTACGGCATCTTGGCAGAAGCCCCAATGCGCGCTTCCGGCGGGGGAGTTGTGACGAAGCCGTGAGCGCTCACGGAAAACAGGAGGGCGCCTTCAGCGGGCGGGATCCGCGACTGTCACCCGGTCGACCAGGTCGGTCCACGCCTCCTCCAGGCGGGCCAGCGGTATCCCGCACTGCTTGGTCAGGTGGTGGATCAGGGCGGGGTCGAGCTGGCCCATCAGCGCGTGGGAGAGGAGTTCGCAGTCCGCGTCGGGAACCGCCTGCCGCAGCAGCATGACCACGTGGTGGCGCAGCACGCGGCGGGCCGGGACGACGTAGCGGCGGTTCGCACCCGGCTCGGCGGCCAGCTGCAGCTCCAGTTCGTCGATCGAGCGGCGCAGCATCGCACAGCCGAACGCGCGCAGCCGCTCGACGGGCGGCGCTCCGGGGCCGAGCGGCGGCGGCCCGCCGAGGAACGCGGCCTGGAACTTCTTCTCGGAGTGGTCGAGCAGCGCCGTCAGCAGACCGGTGCGGTCGCCGAACCGGCGGAAGACCGTGCCCTTGCCGACACAGGCCGCGGCGGCCACCGCCTCCATCGTGACGGCGTCCGCGCCGCGCTCCGCGACCAGCCGCCCGGCGGCCTCCAGCAGCCGGGCCCGGTTGCGCGCGGCGTCGGCTCGCAGGCAGGGCTCGTCGCCTCCAGGGCGGTGCCGAGCTGCAGCAGCTCGGGGTGGCCGACGGGCTCCTGGGGCGTCGGGAAGGGCGGCGGAGCGGCGGACATGAAGCCAGCGTAAAGCATCAGGAACAAAACTGGACCGCGGTCCGGTTTGGATGCTAGAACGTTAAACGGACCCCGGTCCGGATCGTGACGGCTGTGTTGCGCAGCTGTCTTTCTCTACGTGGGAGTCAGCATGTCTGTTCGCATCCTCGCGCTCGTCGGCAGCCTTCGCGCCGGTTCGCACAACCGCCAGCTCGCCGAGGCGGCCGTCAAGCTCGCCCCCGAGGGTGCCGAGGTGAACCTGTTCGAGGGCCTTGCCGAGATCCCCTTCTACAACGAGGACATCGACGTCGAGGGCAGCGTCCCGGCCGCCGCCGCGAAGCTGCGCGAGGCCGCCGCCGCGGCCGACGGCCTGATCCTGTTCACCCCCGAGTACAACGGCACCATCCCGGCCGTCCTGAAGAACGCCATCGACTGGCTGTCCCGCCCGTACGGCGCCGGTGCCCTCAGCGGCAAGCCGGTCGCCGTGGTCGGCACCGCGTTCGGCCAGTTCGGCGGTGTCTGGGCGCACGACGAGACCCGCAAGTCCGCGGGCGTGGCCGGCGCCAAGGTGCTGGAGGACGTCAAGCTGTCCATCCCCGGCTCGCTGACCCGCTTCGCCGAGACGCACCCGGCCGACGACGCCGAGGTCGCCGCGCAGCTGACCGAGGTCATCGCCCGTCTGCACGGCCGGGCCACGGAGCCGGCCGCGGCCTGACGCGTACGCGAGCGGCGCCATGGAGGGGCCGCGGCCGTTGCCGGCCGCGGCCCCTCCGGCATGTCGTCGACAGGGTCGCTGCTCAGACCGCTCGAGGCAGCTCCTCGGGCTCCCACCCGCCGTGATGGATCGGTGTGCCCGATCCGGTGAGCGGCAGGCCCGTACCGCCGTGCCGTGCCGCGACGATCTCCGCCGCGATGGACACGGCGGTCTCCTCGGGCGTGCGGGCACCGAGATCGAGGCCGATCGGCGACCTCAGCCGGGCCAGCTCGCGCTCGCTCACACCCGCTTCCCGCAGCCGCCGGTTGCGGTCCTGGTGAGTGCGCCGGGAGCCCATGGCACCGACGTAGGCGACGGGCAGCCGTAGCGCTTCGGTCAGCAGGGGTATGTCGAACTTGGCGTCGTGGGTGAGCACACAGAGCACCGTGCGCCGGTCGGTCTGCGTGCTCGCGAGGTAGCGGTGGGGCCAGTCGACGACGATGTCGTCGGCGTCGGGGAAGCGGGCCCGGGTGGCGAAGACGGGGCGGGCGTCGCAGACGGTGACGTGGTAGCCGAGGAACCTGCCCGCCCGTACGAGGGCGGCGGCGAAGTCGATCGCGCCGAAGACGATCATGCGGGGCGGTGGCAGGGCCGACTCGACGAGCAGGGTGAGGCCGCCCGGGCAGTGCGATCCGTCCTCGGAGAGCTCGGCCGTGCCGGTGCGGCCGGTGTCCAGCAGGGCCCGGGCCTGGGCGATCGCCGTGCGGTCCAGGTCCGGGGCGCCACCGAGACCGCCTTCGTGCGAACCGTCGGGGCGGACGAGCACCGCCTGGCCGAGCAGTTCGGCGGGCCCCCGGGCCACCCGGGCCAGCGCCACCGGCTCGCCGCGGGCGGCGCACGACAGCGCGGCGGCCTGGGCCGCTCGTTCGCCGGTGAACGGGGTGATCATGACGTCGATGGTTCCGCCGCAGGTCAGTCCGACCGCGAAGGCGTCCTCGTCGCTGTAGCCGAACCGCTCGACGAGCGTCTCACCGTCCTGGAGGGCCTGGAGGCAGAGGTCGTACACGGCTCCTTCCACGCAGCCCCCGGAGACCGAGCCGATGGCCGTGCCCTCGGCGGAGACGGCCAGGGCGGCGCCGGGAGGGCGCGGGGCGCTGCCGCCGACGGCTACGACCGTGGCGACGGCGAACTCCCGGCCCTCCTCGATCCACTCGTGCAGTTGCCCGGCGAGGTCAAGCATCGCCGCCCGCCATCAGGACACGGTCGGGCCGGATCGGCAGGTTCCGGTGGCGTACCCCGGTCGCGTGCCACACGGCGTTGGCGACCGCCGCGGCGGCTCCCACGATGCCGATCTCGCCGATGCCCTTGATGCCGACCGGGTCGTCCGGGTCGGGGTCGTCGACCCAGTCGGCCTCGATGGGGGGCACGTCTGCGTGCGCGGCGACGTGGTAGCCCGCGAGGTCGGCGCTGTAGAGGCCGCCGCTGGCCCGGTCCCGTACGGCCTCCTCGTGCAGGGCCATGGAGATGCCCCAGATCATGCCGCCGACGAGCTGGTTGCGGGCGGTGAGCGGGTTGACGATCCGGCCGGCCGCGAAGATGCCCAGCATGCGGCGTACGCGGACCTCGCCGGTGGCCGGGTCGACGGCGACCTCGGCGAACTGCGCCCCGAAGGAGTGCCGTTCCTTCTGGGCGAGGGCGCCGATGGCCTCGGTCGTGTCCGACCGTACGGTGATGCCCTCCGGCGGGATGTCGGCGCCCGGCGCGAGGCTCTGGCGCAGCTCGCCGGCGGCGGCCGTGACGGCCCATGCCCAGGAGCGGGTGCCCATCGAGCCGCCGGCGATCATCGCCTGACCGAGGTCGCTGTCCCCGATGCGCACCCGGACGCGGTCCGCAGCCACTTCCAGCGCGTCGGCGGCGACCAGGGTGAGCGCGGTCCTGGCGCCGGTGCCGATGTCCGTGGCGTTGACCCGCACCGTGAAGGTGCCGTCCGCCTCCGCGGTGACGGCCGCTGTGGAGGGCATGGCTCCGGCGGGGAAGGTGGCGGCGGCGGTGCCCGTGCCGAGCAGCCAGCGGCCCTCGCGGCGCACCCCCGGCCGCGGGTCCCGGTCGGCCCAGCCGAACCGGCGGGCGCCCTCCCGGAAGCAGGCGATCAGGTTGCGGCTGCCGAACGGCAGCCCGGACACCGGGCCCACCTCGGGCTCGTTGCGGATGCGCAGCTCGATCGGGTCGATGCCGCTTTGCTCGGCGAGCTCGTCGAGCGCCGACTCCAGTGCGAACGAGCCCGGTGCCTCACCCGGGGCGCGCATCCACGTCGGGGACGGTACGTCGAGCCGCACGAGCCGGCTGGCGGTGTGGTGGGCGGCGGCGGCGTACATCGACCGGCCCGCCGCGGCGCTCGGCTCGATGAACTCGTGCACGGTCGAGGTGACGTTCAGGGATTGGTGTTCCAGCGCGCGCAGCCGCCCGTCCGCGTCCGCGCCGAGCCTGACCCGCTGGGCCGTGGGGCTGCGGTAGCCGGCCAGCGAGAACATCTGCCGGCGGGTCATGACGACCCTGACCGGGCGTTGCAGAGCGGTCGCGGCCATCACGGCGGCCACCTGGTGCGCACGGACGCCCTTGCTGCCGAAGCCGCCGCCGACGTGCTCGGACCGCACCCGTACGGAGGCCGGGTCGAGGGAGAACAGGTTCGCGAGCTCGCCGGCGACCCAGTTGGTGCCCTGGTTGGAGTCGACGACCTCGAGCCGGCCGCCCTCCCACAGGGCTGTCGTCGCGTGCGGCTCCATCGAGTTGTGGTGTTCCTCCGGAGTGGTGTACTCCGCGTCCACCACGACGGCGGAAGCCGCCAGCTGGGCCTCCAGGTCGCCCTTCTCGACCACGCCCGGCATGTGGCCGTCGAGCGCGTACGCCTCGGTCTGCCGCTCGGCGGAGAACGCGACGTCGTGCGGCTCCTGGTCGTAGTGGACCAGGAGGGACTCGGCGGCCTCCCGGGCCTGCTCGGACGTCTCGGCGACCACCAGCGCCACCGGCCAGCCCATGTGGGCCACCCGGTCGTGCTGGAAGAGGGCGATGCCCGGATCCGGCGCCGTTCCCAGCAGCCCGACGTAGTTCGTGTCGAGAGGCGGGGCGTTGTGGTGGTGCAGGACGGTGAGGACACCGGGCATGGCGAGGACGGGGGCGGTGTCCAGGGCGCGGATGCGGCCGCGTGCGACGGTGGACAGCACCAGCCAGCCGTGGGCGAGTTCGGCGAACGGGATCTCGCCGGCGTAGCGGGCGGCTCCGGTCACCTTGTCGCGGCCTTCCACGCGGGTGTGCGCGGTGCCGACGGAGCCCCTGGTGGCGGTGGTCATCGGGTGGCCTCCTCGGTGAGTTCACTCAGCACGGCCACGACGAGGTTGCGCATCAGGGTCACCTTGTATCCGTTGTGGGGCAGGGGCCTGGCGGCGGCCAGTTCGAGATCCGCGGCGGCCGCGAAGGTCTCGGCGTCGGCGGGTGCGCCCAGCAGGAAGCCCTCGGCCGCGCGGGCCCGCCAGGGGCGGGAGGCGACCGCCCCGAAGGCCAGGCGTACATCGCGTATGACGCCGTCCTGGACGTCGAGCGCGGCTGCGATCGAGCCGATGGCGAAGGCGTACGAGGCCCGCTCGCGCACCTTGCGGTAGCGGGAGTTGGCCGCGACCGGGGTGGGCGGCAGGGTGACGCCGGTGATCAGCGCGCCCGGCGGCAGGGCGGTCTCCAGGTGCGGCGTCCGGCCCACCGGCAGGTAGAAGTCGGCGAGCGGCAACTCGCCCGGCCCGTCGGCCGTTTCGTACGACACGGTCGCGTCGAAGGCGGCCAGGGCCACGCCCATGTCGGAGGGATGGGTGGCCACACAGTGGCCGGAGGCGCCGAGGACGGCGTGGTTGTGGTGTTCACCGGTGATCGCGGGGCAACCGCTGCCCGGGCTGCGTTTGTTGCAGGGGGAGGTGACGTCGGCGAAGTAGCCGCAGCGGGTGCGCTGGAGCAGGTTGCCGCCGACGGTGGCCATGTTGCGCAACTGCCCGGAGGCACCGGCCAGCACCGCCTGCGCCAACGCCGGGTGACGGCGCCGTACTTCGGGGTGCGCCGCGAGGTCACTGTTGGTGACGGTCGCCCCGATGCGCAGCCCGCCGTCCTCGGCCGGCTCGATGCGGTTCAGGGGCAGTTCGCGTACGTCGACGAGGAGGGCGGGCCGCTCGACGCCGGTCTTCATCAGGTCGACCAGATTGGTGCCGCCGCCCAGGAAGCGGGCTTCCCGATCGCCGTCGAGCAGCGCCACGGCGCCGGAGACGTCGTACGCCCGCTGGTAGCCGAACTCCCTCATGCCGCCGCTCCCTTGGCTTCGGCGGCCCGGGCCACGGCCTGGACGATCGAGACGTACGCGCCGCAGCGGCACAGGTTGCCGCTCATGCGCTCCCGTATCTCCTCCGGCGTCAGCGGTGGTGGTCCCGCCTCGGGTCGTACGTCCTCGGTGGCCGCGCTCGGCCAGCCGGCCGCGTGCTCCTCGATCACGGCGATGGCCGAACAGATCTGTCCCGGCGTGCAGTAACCGCACTGGAAACCGTCCAGTTCGAGGAACGCCTGCTGCACCGGGTGCAGTCGGTCGCCCTCGGCCACGCCCTCGATGGTGGTGATCTCCCGCCCTTCGGCCGCCACGGCCAGCTGCAGGCAGGCCACGCTCCGGCGGCCGTCGACCAGGACGGTGCAGGCGCCGCACTGCCCCTGATCACAGCCTTTCTTGGTGCCGGTCATGTCCAGGCGTTCGCGCAGGGCGTCGAGCAGCGTGGTGCGGTGGTCGACGGTCAGCGTGTACTTCTCGCCGTTGACGGACAGGGTGAGGTCGCTGGACGTCGATGGGGGCATGGAAGCCTTCTCTCTCATGTCACGAGGCCAGGAGGCGGGGGCGCCGCGGAGGGTGAGGCCGGTTCGCGGCCGGGCAGGGTCCGGGGCGGACAGCCCGTGGCGCAGCCGTCACGGGCTGTCCGCACGGACGGCACACCGATACGATGAAACAAGCGGACAGTCGTCCGTTACCGGAAACTTAACGGACAACTGTCCGGTTAACAAGGCTGTGTTTCGGACACGAGGCCGCGAGGAGGGTGAGTGCGGCAGGAGAAGGACGCTCCCTTGCGCTCGGACGCGCAACGCAATCGCGAGCGCATCCTGGAGGTGGCGCTGGTCGAACTGACGCGTTCGGCGGACGCGCCGCTGAGCGCGATCGCCAAGAAGGCGGGCGTCGGGCAGGGGACCTTCTACCGTCACTTCCCCAACCGCGAGGCCCTCGTCCTGGAGATCTACCGCCACGAGATGCAGCAGGTCGCCGACACCGCCGTGCCCTTGCTCGAGAGCCGGGAAGCCGACCGGGCGCTGCGCGAGTGGATGGACCGTCTCGCGCGGTTCGCCATGACCAAGGCCGGCCTGGCCGACGCCATCCGCCAGGCCACCAGCGCCCCGGGGAAGCCGACGAAACCGGGACACGCCCCGGTGACCGAGGCGGCCGAACTCCTGCTCCGCGCCGCCGAGCAGGCAGGCACCATCCGCCCGGGGGTCACCCCGGACGACCTCCTCCTCGCCATCGGCGGCCTCTGGACGATCGACCCCCACAGCGACTGGCAGCCGCGCGCCACCCGGCTGCTGAACCTCGTCATGGACGCGCTCCGGGTGGGGGCGCCAGGGCGGTGACGGCCCTTCGGCCGTCAGGCGACGGCCGAAGGACGCGTCGCGGGTGGGGCGCCCACGCGGGCACGCGGATCGCGCCCTCAGGCGCCCACCGACGCACGCGCCGCCGAAGCGCCAGGGCGGTGAACCGGCCTTCACCCCTCCGACAACGGCCACTGGACCCGACGCGAGTCGGACGCCCGGGCGGGCACGCGGATCGCGCCCTCAGGCGCCCACCGACGCACGCGCCGCCGAAGCGCCAGGGCGGTGAACCGGCCTTCACCCCTCCGACAACGGCCACTGGACCCGACGCGAGTCGGACGCCCGGGCGGGCACGCGGATCGCGCCCTCAGGCGCCCACCGACACACGCGCCGCCGAAGCGCCAGGGCAGTGAACCGGCCTTCACCCCTCCGACAACGGCCACTGGACCCGACGCGAGTCGGACGCCCGGGCGGGCACGCGGATCGCGCCTCCAGGCGCCCGCCGACACACGCGCCGCGGGCGCCCCGGCGCGCCGGCCGCCGGACGCCCTCCCGCCTCGGCCGCGGCGGGCGCGGGGCACACGGGTGCTCGGCCCCTTCAGGCGACCGCCGTGGGTGCCAGTTCGCGTAGCTCGCGCAAGGCCGCCGCGACCGCCGGGCGGGCCTGGACGCCGCCCCGGGTGCAGGTCAGGAGCTTGCGGTGGGGATTGCCTGTGCAGCGGACCCGGGCGATCGGGAGGTGCGGGGTCAGGTGGGCCAGGCGCGGGACGAGGGCGACGCCGAGCCGGTGGGCGACGAGGTGGGCGGTGACGTTCCAGTCGAGGGCGTGGTGGACGACGTCGGGGGTGAACCCCGCCGCGCCGCAGGCGGACAGGACGTGCGGGCGGCAGGGGCTCTCCTCCACCGGCGCGATCCACGTCTCGCGTGCCGCCTCGGCGAGGTCGACCCGGGCCCGCCCGGCGAGCCGGTGCCCCTCGGGGACGACCAGGTCGAACGGGTCGTCCAGCAGTGGCTGCTGGTCGAACCGCGTGTCGCTCAGCGGTGGATTGAGCGGGGTGGCCTCGACGATCGCGAGGTCGGTGCCGCCCTCGAAGAGGAGGTCGAAGCTCTCCGGGACTCCCGCCTCGGTGATCCGTACGGACAGCCGCGGGTGCCGCTCACCCAGCCGGGCCGCCATCGGGGCCAGCAGCACCGAGATGGCCACGGGGAAGCCGGTCACGCGCAACACCCCGGAGGGCGCTCCGTGGTCGGCCCGTAGATCGAGTTCCGCCAGGTCCCAGCGGGCCTGGATGGCGTCGGCGTGCGCCAGCAGACTCTCGGCGGCCGGGGTGAGGCGCACCCCGCGCCCCTGCGGCTCCAGCAGGTCGACGTCCAGGTCACGGGCGAGCTGCCGGATCTGCTGGGAGGCGGCGGACGGGGTGAAGTGCAGGGCCCGGGCGGCCGCGGTGACCGTGCCGTAGTGGGAGACCGCCCGGAGGACGTGCAGCCTGCGCAGATCAATCATGTAGCCCACGCTTCACAATGACGTCCACAAAGTCAACCTGGACGTGTACGGATGACTCGGACGCACCCTGGCTGTGTCGCGACGGTCAACCAGCCACGACGTACGAGGAGTCAGTCATGACCAGCACCAACGGTCCACCGCGCTGCCCGCACTGCGGCTGGCCGGACGGGGGCGAGCCGTTCCAGGTGCTGTCCCGGCACACCACCGGGACGGGCCGCACGGAGTGGACGCGCTGCGGGTGCGGCTCGCTGCAGGTCCGCATCGTCGACGGCTGCGGGACGCGCGTCGTCTCCCGCGGCAGGCCGGCCTCCGAGCCCGCTCCGGCGCCGTCGGGTACGGCGAACCGCTGAGCGTTCAGGCCCCGCCGTGCCGTGCCAGCTGCTCCCCCAGCGGGCTGCGCCGGTAGAGCACACGGCGGCCGTCGCGGACGCGGGTGACCAGGCCCGTCGCGTGCAGGACACGCAGGTGCTGGGACACGGCGCTCGGGGTCACCCCCAGGCGCCGGGCCAGCTCCACCGTCGGGAGCGGCTCGGCCAGCAGACGCAACAGAGTGGTCCGGGGCGCGCCGAGCAGGGCCGCGAGGGCGGGAGTATCCGGCTCGGGTTCCGGCTCCCACAGGGTCGCGGCGCCCCGGCTCGGGTAGGCGAGCATCGGCGGTTCCGCGGCGCTGACGGGGGGCGCCGGCTGGTGTGCGAACAGGGAGGGGACCAGGCGCAGGCCCCGCCCCGAGCCGTCCACGTGGTGGCGTCCGCGCATCCGCGCGATGCGCAGGACACCGTCGTCCCAGCGCAGGTTGCGGTGCAGGCCGGCGAAGAGCAGCCGGGCGCCGCCGGTGGCCTGCTGCCGTGCCCTGTGGGTGATGTCGGCCTCCAGAACGAGCCGCATCCGGGGCCAGGACGGCAGCAGCGCCGACTCCCAGTAGCGACGCAGGAGTGCGCACAGCTGCGCCAGCAGCTCCGCGACCGGCGCGTCACCGGGCGCGGTGACCGCCCTCAGCACCTCCGGCAGGGGCCCGGGCGCATGGGCGGCGAGCAGGTCGCGGCGTACGGTCTCCTCGGGTGTGGCGTGTACGACGGTCAGCTGCTCGTCGAGGGTGGGCGCGAAGGACGTCGGCCTGGGGGTCAGGAAGTCCGGCAGGGCCAGGGTGTCCCCCACCAGGGCCGCCAGCAGCCGGGCGTCGGCCGGGTCGAGTCCCTCGAGCACGGCGGCGCGCCACCGGACGTGCAGCGGGTAGAGGGCGGGGGCGCGCAGAGCGCGCAGGCTGCCCATCACCTCGCGCAGGGGCGAGATCGCGAACCGGGTGTCGGCGAGGTCCTCGACGTCGAGCCGGAAGCTGATCATTAAGGCCCCCGCTACATCCTTTGGCAACCGCCCCGCCATGGCGTGGACTTCGGCCCATGACGGATCACGACCACCGGCAGCGTACAGCGCACCCGGGCGCGAGCCCCCGGGTGGTCCTGGTGCTGGCCCTCGTCTGCGGCGCGGCCGTGGGCAACGTCTACTTCCCTCAGGCCCTCAGCCCGTTGGTGGCGTCCGGCCTGCACGTCTCGCCCGACGCGGCCGCCGTCGTCGTCACCGCGACCCAGTTCGGCTACGCGGCCGGGATCTGCCTGCTCGTCCCGCTCGGCGACCGCCTCCCGCACCGCCCGCTGCTGGTCACTCTGCTCACGGTCACCGGCCTCGGGCTGCTCGCCGCGAGCGCCGCGCCCGGGCTGGTGCCGCTGGTGGGCGCCAGTGCCCTGGTGGGGGTGACGACGGTGGTGGCGCCGCTCGCCGGTCCGCTCGCGGCGCGTCTGGTGCCCAAGGAGCGGCTCGGCGTCACCGGCGGCACCCTGCTGAGCGGCTCCCTCGCGGGCATGCTGCTGTCGCGCACCGTCGGCGGCGTCCTCGGCGACTGGCTGGGCTGGCGGGCTCCGTACGTCCTGGCCGCCGTGCTGTCCCTGGCGGTGGCCGCCCTGTCGGCCCGACTCCTGCCGCGGACGGCCCCGCCCTCCGCCCAGGGCTACCCGGCGCTCCTGGCCGAGCCGCTGCGGCTGCTGCGCACGGAACCCGGGCTGCGCCGCTCCTGCCTGTACCAGGCCCTGGTGTTCGCCGGGTTCTCCGCCGTGTGGACGAGTGTGGCCCTGCTGCTGACAGGTCCGGCGTACGGCATGGGCGCGGGGGCGGTGGGGCTGCTCGCCCTGGTCAACGCGGTGACCATGGTGTGCACGCCGGTCGCGGGCCGTCGGGTCGACCGGCTGGGGCCGGACGCGGTCAACCGGGTGTGCTTCCTGGTGGTGGGCGCATCGGCCGCCGTGCTGGCGCTGGGGGGCCTCGGCGGTGCGGCGGGGGTGACGGCCCTGGTCGTGGGCACGCTGCTGCTCGACGTCGGCATGCAGTCAGGGATGGTGGCCAACGGGGTGCGGATCCAGGCGCTGCGGGCCGAGGTGCGCAGTCGGCTCACCACCGCGTACATGACCTGCGCGTATCTTGGTGGCGCCGTCGGCTCGTGGCTGGGCATGCGTGCGTACGGCCGCTTCGGGTGGCTGGGCGTGTGCGCGCTGGTCGCGGCGCTCACCGCGGTCGCCCTCGCCCGCCATCGGAGCACCACCCGCCGTTCGGCGGGCAGGTTCCGCCGCTCGGCGGCGTCCGCGGCCGGGGCGGCGGGACCGACCATGGCAGCACGAGCCGCCCCTGCCTCGCCCGAGGAGACGTCATGACGCATGTTCCGCCCCCGTTCGACCCGGAACTCGCCGGAGCCCTGGAGCTGATCAAGGACATGATCAGTCCGGGTCTCACACTCGACCAGATCGCCGAGGTGCGCCAGGGCCCGGGCATAGAGCTGCTGGCGGAGCTGGACCTGACGATGGGCGGGACGTTCGAGGTGGAGGACCGGCAGGTGCCCGGGCCGGAAGGCGAGCCCGACATCTCGCTGCTGATCTGCCGGCCGGCCGCTCCGGCGGCCGCCGGGGCACGGCCGGTCATCTACCACGTGCACGGCGGCGGCATGATCATCGGCGAACAACCGGGTCGGGGTCGATGTCCCGCTGGCGTGGGCGCAGGCACTGGACGCGGTGGTGGTGTCCGTGGAGTACCGGCTGGCGCCGGAGCACCCGCACCCCGCGCCGGTCGAGGACGTGTACGCCGGGCTGCTGTGGACGGCCGACGCACGCCGCCGAGCTCGGCGGCGACCCCGAGCGGATCGTCATCGCGGGTGCGAGCGCGGGCGGCGGGCTGTGCGCGGCCCTGGCCCTGCTGACCCGGGACCGCAGGGGGCCGCAGCCGATCGGGCAGGTCCTGATGTGCCCGATGCTCGACGACCGCAACGACACGCCGTCGACGTACCAGATGGCGGGCCTCGGGGTGTGGGACCGCACCGCCAACGAGACCGGCTGGACGGCGCTGCTGGGCGACGCGACGCGGCGGGCCCGACGTGCCGGCGTACGCGGCACCGGCTCGTGCCGAGGACCTGTCCGGGCTGCCCCCGGCCTTCCTCGACGTCGGCTCCGCGGAGACCTTCCGCGACGAGGTCGTCGCCTACGCCTCGCGCATCTGGCAGGCGGGCGGCGTGGCGGAACTGCACGTGTGGCCCGGCGGCTTCCACGGCTTCGACGGTTTCGCACCCCAGGCGGCGCTGTCCCAGTCGGCCCGGTCGGCGCACGTCGGGTGGCTGCAGAGGCTCTTGAACGGGTGAGGGCCCGGGCGCGCGGGTGCTCCTCCCCGTGCCCGCCGAGTGCGGTCCGGAAGCCGAGTCCTCCTCGCCAGGCAGCCGCATGGCGCACCATAGGCCTATGAAAGAGCTGGCCGGGCGCCTGACCGCGCTCGATCCGGATGCCGGTGCGGCGGTCCGGGTCATCGCCTACTTCGACCGTCTCGCCGAGTCCAGGGCCGGTGTGGAGGCACTCGTGCGCGGCGCCGCCGTACTGGCCGGCTGCCCGGCCCGCCTGGTGGACCCCGAGCGGCGCGTCCACGTCCGCGTGGAGCCCGACGGCACACGGCGGGACACCGAGACCCCACCGCACCCCACCTGGCCCTCCGCCCGGCTGAGCCCGGACCGCGCCGCGATTCTGTGGCTGGAGCGTGGTGGTGCGGAAACTGGCGGGGGTGACGCGAAGCGGGCTGGAGCCTCGTTGGGCGAGGGCATCACGGAGCGGACCGGGACCTCGTCCGGCGGCGTCCTCGCGGGGCGTACGGGGGCCGCGCCCGACGAGGCCATCGCGGGGCACACCAGGGCCACGCCCGGCATTGTCGGCACAGAGCACACCGAGGCAGAACCCAGCACACTCGACGCAGAGCACACCGGGACAAAACCGGCCCGGGTCGTCAGCGGAACGGACCGAGGCCGCGCCCGGCGGCGTCCTCGCCAGGCTTACGGGGGGTGGCGCGTCCAGCACGGTCGACGCCAAGCTCACCACCCCAACCACGCCCAGCGCGATCGACGCGAAACACGCCGCAGCCATGCCCCGCAGGCTGGACGCAAAGCACAGCGAGGCCTCACCCAGCACAGTCAACGCAGAGCACACCGCTCCCACACCAGCACGGTCAACGCAGAGCACACCGCTCCCACACCCAGCACGGTCAACGCAGAGACCGCCGCGGCCGCGCCCAGCGTGGTCGACGCGGTGATCCTCGAACGGGCCGCCGGTGCCCTGCGGCTCGTTCTCGACCGTACCCGCGGCCGGGCCCCGGCCGACGACCCGGCGCTGGTCGAGACCCTCCTCGACGCCACGGCCCCGGAACAGGCCCGCCTGCACGCCGCCCGCCGCCTCGGCCTGGACCCGACGGCACCGGCACGGGCCCTGGCCCCGCTGAACGACCGGCCACGGGTCATGTCCGCCGGGCCGGAGGGCGCCCCACGCGGGGGACCTGGCGTCGCGGAGTCCTCCCTGGCCGCCGGCTGGTCTCGGACCGCCGTCGCCCGGGCCGCGGCAGCGGACGGCCCCCGCCTGCCCGGCGCGGCGGACACCGACACCACCGCCGTGGCCGCGCTCGGCCGGGCCACGGCCGAGCGCCAAGGCATCCGCACCGGCGCAGCGACGCCCCCTCGCGGTAGCGACCCGGCACAGCCGGCAACCGGCCGGACCACCCCTCGCGCCTGGACCGGCCGACTCGGGGTCGGGCCCGCCGTACCCGTGCTCGAACTGCCCCGGTCATGGGCGGCGGCCCGTACCGCCCTGCGGTTCACCGCCGAGGGCACCTCCCAGGACCCCGGGCCCCGGATCGTGTACGCCGACGAACTGGGCGGTATCGCCCTGCTCGCCGACCTCGTCGTGCCGGGCGCCGAGCCGCCGCCCGACGTCCGTGCCCTGGAAACGGCCGCGGCGACCACGCCCTGGTTGCTGGCCACGCTGCACGCGGTCGCGTCCACGGCGAGCCTGCGGGCCGCCGCCACCGGGATCAACGTCCACCACTCCACGCTCCAGGACCGGCTGGCCCACGCGGAGCACCTGCTCGGCTGGCCGGTACGCACCCCGCAAGGCCGACTCCGGCTCCAACTGGCCCTGGCCATGCGGCACCTGGCCCGCCCGTAGCCGCCGTATCCCGGACCGGGATCGCAGGGCGGTCGACGCCGAGGACGCGCCGGGGCCCCGCCACCGCGAGCCCGCCGTGCGACGCCTCGCCGACCGGCCGTTCGGGTGCGGCCCGCCCCGCTGTGACTGCCAAAGGCGATACGGCCCGTCGTGATCAGGATCGCGCCCATGACCCGCGCCGCCGCCCGCCCTCTGGGAGAGACTGTCCGGGCGCCGTCCGTACGAGGTTCAGGAGCATGAGGCATGAGCGTGCAGCGCTATCCCCTGTCCGGGGTCACGGTGGTCAGTCTTGAGCAGGCCGTGGCCGCGCCCTACGCCACCCGGCAGCTCGCCGACCTCGGCGCCCGTGTGATCAAGGTGGAGCGGCCGGGCGGCGGCGACTTCGCTCGTCGTTACGACACGACCGTGCACGGCCACTCCAGCTATTTCGTGTGGCTCAACCGGTCCAAGGAGTCCCTGACGCTGGACCTCAAGGACCCACGCGGCCACGAGATCCTGCACGACCTCCTCGACGGCGCCGACGTGTTCGTGCAGAACCTCGCCCCGGGCGCCGCCGGCCGGCTCGGCCTGGACGCGGCCTCCGTCACGAGCCGCCGGCCCGGTCTGATCCCGTGCACGATATCCGGCTGGGGCACGACCGGCCCCTGGGCCGACCGCAAGGCCTACGACCTGCTGGTGCAGTGCCAGACCGGCCTGGTGTCCCTGACGGGGACCCCGAGGGCACCGCCCGGACCGGGGTCTCCGTCGCCGACATCGCCGCCGGGATGTACGCCTACAGCGGCATCCTCACCGCTCTGTACACCCGCGCCACCACCGGCGAGGCCCACCCGGTGGAGGTGTCCCTGTTCGAGGCACTCGCGGAGTGGATGGGCCAGCCCGCCTACTACACCCGGCACGGCGGCATCCAGCCCCCGCGCCTGGGCACCCAGCACGCCACCATCGCGCCGTACGGGACCTACACGGCCGCCGACGGCAAGGAGGTGCTGTTCTCCATCCAGAACGAGCGGGAATGGGCGGCCCTGTGCACGGAGTTCCTCGGCCGGCCGGAGCTGGTCGACGATCCGCGCTTCGCCACCGGCTCCGACCGCGTCGCCCACCGCGAGGAGCTCAACACCGTCGTCGCCGGCCGCTTCGCCCGCTCCGGCTCCGACGAGATCCTCAAGGACCTGGAGCGCATCGGCATCGCCTGCTCCGGCGTCAACGACGTCGCCGCGTTCCTGGACCACCCGGTGCTGGCCGACCGCGGGCGCTGGACCGAGATCGCGGTGCCGGGCGCCACCGTGGAGGCCCTGCTCCCGCCGGCCGACCTCGCGGGCCTGCCCGCGCGCATGGACCCCGTACCGGCGGTCGGCGAGCACACCGAGGCGATCCTCACCGAGCTGGGCCGCACCGACGAGGAGGTGGCGGCGCTGCGCGCGGACGGCGTCGTCTGACGGCGGCCCCGAGAGGCGACAAGGCCCCGGACACCCCTAGCGGGACCCGGCGGCCCGCCGCGCCACCGCTTCGGCCTCCTCGGCCTGCTCGGCCTCCTGTTTCTTCGAGGCCCGCAGGCTGGTGATCGTGGTGACGGTCAGGACCAGCACGATGAAGCCGAGCGAGAAGGGGATGCCGATCTCGGGGACGTGGACGCCCGACTCGTGCAGCGCGTGCAGCACCAGCTTCACACCGATGAAGCCGAGGATGATCGACAGGCCGTAGGAGAGGTGGACCAGCTTCTTCAGCAGGCCGCCGATGAGGAAGTACAGCTGGCGCAGGCCCATCAGGGCGAAGGCGTTCGCCGTGAAGACGATGTACGGGTCCTGTGTCAGGCCGTAGATCGCGGGGATGGAGTCGAGGGCGAACAGCACGTCGGTGGAGCCGATCGCGAGCATCACGACCAGCATCGGGGTCATGACCCGCTTGCCGTTCTCGGTGATGAACAGCTTCGTGCCGTGATAGCGGTCGGCCACCCCGAAGCGGCGCTCCGCCATCTTCAGCAGCTTGTTCTCCTGGTACTCCTCCTCGTGCTCCTCCTTGCGCGCGTCCTGGACCAGCTTCCACGCGGTCCAGATCAGGAACGCGCCGAAGAGGTAGAACACCCACGAGAAGGCGGAGATGATCGCCGCACCGGCCGCGATGAACACCGCCCGCAGCACCAGGGCCACCAGTACGCCGACCATCAGCACCCGCTGCTGGTACTGCGACGGCACCGCGAACTTCCCCATGATCAGGACGAACACGAAGAGGTTGTCGACGCTGAGCGACTTCTCGGTGATGTACCCGGCGAAGAACTCACCCGCGGGCCCGCTCCCACCGAAGTACCAGAGTCCCACGCCGAACAGCACGGCCAGGGCGACCCACACCACCGTCCACGTCCCGGCTTCCTTCAGGGACACGTCGTGGGGCTTGCGGCCTACGAAGAAGTCGACGGCGACGAGCACGCACAGGGCTGCCACGGTCAGCAGCCACACGGACATCGAGACGTTCAATGTTGCTCCTGGTGCAGGTGTGGGGATGAGACATCGTTGTCCGTCGTGGCCGATTTCCGCCACACCCACCAGGTGAACAATTGGTCAAAGCTGCACGTGGAGCGCCTCCAGGACGTCCTGGTCCGTCAGCTGGTCGAAGTTCTCGTACCAGAGACCCACGGCCATGAACGCGGCCGGCTGGTGCAGGCAGATCACCTCGTCGGCCTCGGCGCGCATCAGCTCGGCCGCCTCAGGGGAGCAGACCGGCGCGGCCAGCACGACCCGTTCGGGCGCCTGACGGCGTACGGATCGCAGCGCGGCGCGGGCCGTGGAACCGGTCGCCAGGCCGTCGTCGACGACGATCACCGTCCGTCCGCGCAGGTCGGGCGCGGGACGGCCCTGACGGTACAGCCGCTCGCGGCGGCGCAACTCCGCGCGCTCCCGCTCGATGACGGGAGCGAGGGAGGCCTCGCCCAGGCCCAGGTGGCGCAGGGCGTCCTCGTCGAGGAGCGGCACCTCGTCCCCGGCCATCGCGCCGACGCCGAACTCCTCCTGGAAGGGCGCCCCTATCTTCCGTACGACGAGCACGTCGAGCGGGGCGTCCAGCGCCCTGGCGACCTCGCGCGCCACGGCGACCCCGCCGCGGGGCAGGGCGAGGACGAGGGGAGCGGGCAGAGCCCCCTCGTCCTGCCGGGCGCGCAGCTTCTCGGCCAGTTCAGCGCCTGCCTGCCGGCGATCGCGGAACCGCATGACGGTCACCTCTGCTTCCCGCACGGGGAGGGCGGGCCCTCGGCCGGTCCGGCTTCCGCGTACCCCCTGGCCACTGGACAATGCACACGTTCCGGGCCCCCGTCACACACCGAACGCGGGCCGGGCGGTGTCAGCCCGCCGTCGTCCTCAGTCGCTCGTCGCACCACTGCCGGGCCGTCTCGGTGACCTGGTCCAGCGTGCCCGGCTCCTCGAACAGATGGGTGGCGCCGGACACCACGTGGAGGGTGTGGGGGGTGTGCAGCCGCCGGGCCGCTTCCTCGTTGAGCCGCAGCACGTGCTGGTCCCGGCCGCCCACGATCAGCAGCACCGGGGCCCGGACGGCGTCCAGGGCGTCACCCGCCAGGTCGGGCCGGCCGCCCCGCGAGACGACCGCCGCCACCCGGCCGGGCCGTTCGGCGGCGGCGACCAGGGCCGCGCCCGCGCCGGTGCTGGCGCCGAACAGGACGACGGGCAGGCTCTGGGTGCCGTACCACTGCTCCAGCCAGTCGATGGCGGCCACCAGCCGACGGCCCAACAGGAGGATGTCGAAGCGGAGTTCGGCGGTGCGCAGGTCCTGCTGTTCCTCCTCCTCGGTGAGCAGGTCGATCAGCAGGGTGCCGAGTGCGGCGGTGCGCAGGCCGGCGGCGACCTCGCGGTTGCGGGGGCTGTGCCGGGAGCTGCCGCTGCCGTGGGCGAACAGCACGACCGCGCGGGCGGCCGGCGGCAGGGTCAGATCACCGGTGAGCGCCGCGCCGGCGACGGGCACGGCGACCGTCTGGGAGATCATCGAAGGCCTCCTCTCCCCCGGTCTTGGTGGTGGATTCCGCCGTCCGCCTACCCACGCCGCGGCAGGCGTCCCGCGTACCGCGTGGCGCGATCTGTGGGATGCGTGTCGTTGACGCCATGAGCCGGGCCGAGGGAGCGTGGAGGAGTGACTCCGCGTCGTATCGTCTTCGTCGTCTTCGACGGCTTCCAGCCGCTCGATCTCACCGGCCCGCACGAGGTGTTCCACAGCGCGGGCGACTACGTCTGCGAGGTCGTGGCGAGCCGGCCGGGGCCGGTCAGGTCGGCCGGCGGGCTGCTCGTACACGCCGGGTACGGCGTGGCGGACCTCGATCCGGCCGGGACGGACACTCTGGTGGTGGTCGGCGGCCAGGGTGTCGACCGGGCCCGCAAGGACGCGGCGCTGGTCTCCTGGATCGCCGCCGCCGCGGCCGGTGCCCGGCGCGTCGCCTCGGTGTGCAGCGGGGTGTTCCTGCTGGCGGCCGCGGGGCTGCTGGAGGGGCGGCGGGTCACCACGCACTGGGCCCGTGAGGAGCAGCTGGCCAGGGAGCATCCCGAAGTGCGCGTGGACTGTGACCCGATCTTCGTCCGGGACGGGCGGGTGTGGACGTCGGCCGGTGTGACGGCCGGCATGGATCTGGCGCTCGCCCTGGTGGAGGACGACCTGGGCCGGGACGTCGCGCACGCGGTGGCCCGCCGGCTGGTGCTGTTCCTGCGCCGTCCGGGCGGCCAGTCGCAGTTCAGCGTGGCGCTCTGGTCGCGGCAGCCGGCGACGGACCCGGTGCGGGCCGCCGTCACCGCGATCCACGCCGATCCGGGCGCCCGGCACGACATCGCCGGCCTCGCCGCGCACGCCGGGCTGAGCCCGCGTCACCTCCAGCGCCGCTTCACCGCCGAACTGGGCGTACCACCGGCCACGTACGTCGAGCGGGTGCGGGTCGAGGCCGCCCGGCGCGCGCTCGCCGAGGGGGACGAACCGGTCGAGGCCATCGCCCGCCGCTGTGGCTTCGCCACCCCCGAGACCCTGCGCCGCACGTTCCACCGCCGGCTCGGCGTCGCGCCGTCGGACTACCGCGCCAGGTTCCGCTCCGCCACAGGACTCGCCGGTGCCGCGGACCCCATGGCACATCCCGCAGAGGAAGGAAGAAGCGCGTGACCACGTACGGACTGCTGGTCTTCGAGGAAGCCGAGGAACTCGACTTCGTGGGGCCCTGGGAGGTCTTCAACGTCTCCGCCCGACTGCGCGACGGCGCCGACACCGCCGTGCTCGTCGCCGAACATCCCGGCCCCGTGCGCTGCAACAAGGGCCTGCGCGTGCTGCCCGACCACACCCTGGACGATCATCCGCCCCTGGACGTGCTGCACGTGCCGGGCGGCCGGGGCGCGCGGGATACCCAGCTGCACAACCCCATGGTCATCGACTGGATCGGGAAGACGGCGGAGCAGGCCTCCTGGGTGCACGGTGTGTGCACCGGAACGTTCCTGCTGCACGCGGCGGGGCCCGCCCGCGGACGACGGGTGGCCACCCACTGGAGTCAGGAGGACACCCTGGAGGCGCGGGGCGAGGTGACGGTCGTCCGGGACGTCCGCTACGTCGTGGACGGCAACCTGGTCACCAGCCAGGGTGTCTCGGCCGGCATCGACAGCGCGCTGTGGCTCGTCGGCCGGCTGCACGGCCGTGACCACGCGCGGGCCGTGCGCCGCTACATCCAGTACGACCCGGCTCCGCCGTACCTCGCGGACGAGCCGCTCTGACCGTTGCGCGGCGGCCGGTGCTGCATGGGTACGCCGGTGTCGGGCAAGCGATGTTCATGGGCGGTGACACGGGCGAAGGCGGGCAACGGAAGCCGGGTGAGTGCGGGCACCGGGCGGTGCCGCATCCGGGTGACATCCGGATCGAGGCGTGGGCGGCGTGCCGGGAGCACTGTCTGGCGGAGGCGGTCCTGGCGATGGTGGAGTGCTTCGCGGACGTCTCCGGGGTGCGGCCCACCGCCGTGGACCGGGTGCGGCTGGCCGAGGCGAGCGATGACGACCTGCTGGCCTCGCTGCTGGACGAGGTCATCTTCCGGCTGGAGGAGTACGGCCAGGTGCCCGTGGACGTGGAAGCCGACGAGGCCGACGGCGGCCTGGACGTGCGGCTGGCGGTCACCGATCTCGCGGACGTGGAGATCACCGGGGCGGTCCCGATGGCGGTGGCGTGGGAGGAACTGCGGATCGGGCCGGATCCGTACGGGTGGTCCTGTGCGGTCAGGGTCGACGCGTGAGAAGTCGCAGGGCGGCGTCGCGGCCCTGCGCGGCCGTTCTACCGTGGAGGTGTGGGCGGCGGCGTCGTGACGCTGTTCCTGTGCGGTGACGTGATGCTCGGGCGCGGCGTCGACCAGATCCTGGCGTACCCCGGCGACCCGTCGTTGCGGGAGGCGTACGTCGAGGACGCGCGCTCCTACGTCCGGCTGGCGGAGTCGGCGCACGGCCCGGTGCCCGCGCCCGTCGACTCCCTCCTGGCCGTGGGGCGAGGCACTGCGCGTGCTGGACGAGGCCGCCCCGAACGCCCGGATCGTGAACCTGGAGACGTCGGTGACATGCGGCGACACGTTCGCGCCTGGCAAGGAGATCCACTACCGGATGCACCCGGCCAACCTGTCGGCGCTGGCCGTGGCCCGGCCCGACGTGACCGTCCTCGCCAACAATCACGTCCTGGACTTCGGCCGCCCGGGCCTGCTGGAGACCCTGGACGCGCTGGCCCGGGCGGGCCTGCGGGCGGCGGGCGCGGGGCGTAGCGCCCACACGGCGTACGCACCCGCCACGGTTCCCCTCCCCGGGGGCCGCCGGCTGCTGGTGTTCGCCCTCGGGGCACCCTCCAGCGGGATCCCGTCCGGCTGGGCGGCGACGGCGGACCTGCCGGGGGTCGCGTACGTACCGCGACTCTCGCCCACCGCGGCCGACGCCGTGGTGCGGCACATCAGGCGGGCCAAGGAGGCCGGTGACGTCACCGTCGTGTCCGTGCACTGGGGCTCGAACTGGGGGTTCCGCGTGCCCCGGGAGCAGGTCCGCTTCGCGCACGCCTTGGTGGACGGCGGCGCCGATGTCGTCCACGGGCACTCCTCGCACCACCCCCGCCCGCTGGAGGTGTACCGGGACCGGCTGATCCTCTACGGCTGTGGCGACTTCGTCGACGACTACGAGGGCATCTCCGGCTACGAGGAGTACCGCGACGACCTGCGGCTCGCGTTCCTCGTCTCGGTCGAGGCGGACAGCGGACGACTGGCCGGGCTGCGCATGGTGCCGCTACGGGCGCGGCGGATGCGGCTGGAACTCGCGTCCGGGGCGGACCGTGCGTGGCTGCGTACGACGCTCGACCGGATCAGCGGCGGGGTGGGCGTAAGGCTGGGGCCCGACGGGTCGCTGGCCCTGGCGGGCGGTTGAACCGGGCCGGTCGGCAGACCGGGCGATCGGTCCCGTACCGCATGTCCGGATCCCGCAGGGGTACCCCGGGCCACATGACCGGCATCGAACTCAGAAGCAACGCGTTCAACGACCACTCCTTCATCGCCCGCCGGTACTCCTACGAGGGACCGAACGTCTCTCCGCCGCTGGCCTGGAGCGGCGTACCGGACGACGCGGCCGAGCTGCTCCTGCTCTGCGAGGACCCCGACGCCCCGTCGGGGACCTTCGCGCACTGGGTCGTGGTCGGCATCGACCCGCACAGCGACGGCGTCGAGGCCGGGCACTGCCCGCCCGGCGGCACGGAACTCGTCAACAGCTACGGGCAGCAGGGCTGGGGCGGCCCGCATCCCCCGCCGGGGGACGACGCCCACCACTACTTCTTCCGGCTCTACGCCCTGTCCGAACCGTGCGTCCTGCCCGACGCGCCCAGGGCGGACCAGGTGCACGAGGAGGCCGAGAAGCGCTGGCTCGCGGACGGGACACTGGTGGCCCTGTACCAGCGCTGACACGGACCGGCACCGACCGGCACGGACGGCTGGTCCACCCGTGTCGTCCATCTGTGCCGTCGAGGCACAACGGTTGGTTGTGCCTCGCGTGACGGACGGTTGTTTGCCCGCTCGGCCCGGCCCCCGCTTGGATGGCTCCCGGTCAACACCGGGTTGTCCGCGGGAGCTGGGAGTGTGCGCCGGGTATGGCGGGCAGGCGGTCGCTGGGGCGGCGGTTCGGGTGGCTGTGGGGTGCGTACGCGGTCAGCACGGCCGGTACCTGGCTCGCGTTCGACGCGTTCGCCCTGATCGCTGTCCTCGCGCTGGACGTCGGGCCGACGCAGGTGGCGCTGCTGGCCGCGGCGGGACCGGCGGTCGGCGCGGTGGTGTCGGTGCCGCTCGGGTCGTGGATGGAGTTCCGCCGCAAACGGCCGGTGATGATCGCGACGGACCTGGTCCGGTGCGCGGTACTGCTGAGCGTCCCCGTGGCGTTCGCCCTTGGCCGGCTGAGCTTCGGTCAGTTGCTGCTGGTGTCGGTGGCCGTCGCCGCGGCCGACATCACCTTCGGCGCGGCGGCCGGGGCATTTCTGAAGGAGCTGGTACCCCGGCGGGACCTGCTCGTCGCGAACGGGCGGTTCGAGGCGACGAACTGGACCGCGAGCATGCTCGGGCCGCCGCTCGGCGGGGCCGCGATCGGGCTGTTCGGCCCGGTCACGACCGTGGTGGCGAACGCGGTGAGCTACCTGCTCTCGGCGGTCGGGATCAGGGCGATCGGCGGCGATGAGAAACCCCCTGCCCGGCCTGTCTCTGCCGAGGCCCCGCCCCGGGCGGGCGACCTGCTCGACGGCTGGCGGTACATTCTGGCCGATCCGGGGCTGCGCCCGCTGTTCTTCAACACGGTCCTGTTCAACGCCCTGGTCATGGCGGCCTCGCCACCGCTCCTGGTCCTGATGGTCGACCACCTGAACTTCGCCCCCTGGCAGTACGCCCTCGCCTTCGCGGTGCCCTGCACCGGCGGCCTGCTCGGCTCCCGGCTGGCGCCACGGCTCGTCGCTCGGTTCGGCCGGCACCGGGTCCTGCTCACGGCCGGGGTGGTGCGGGCTGGCTGGTCGCTCGGGCTGGCCTTCGTCGGCCCCGGCGCGTCCGGACTGGCACTGGTCATGGTGATCGAGTTCGGGCTCATCACCTGCTGCGCCGTGTTCAACCCGGTGTTCGCCACGTACCGCCTCGACCGGACCCCGGCGGGCCGGGTCACCCGCACCCTTTCCGCCTGGTCCGCCACCGGCAAGGCCACCCTCGCGGCCGTGACCGCACTGTGGGGCCTGCTGGCGGGCCTGACCGGCCCCCGCACGGCCATCGCTCTCGCCGGCGCCCTCCTCCTCACCACCCCGCTCCTGCTCCCCCGCCGGGACCACGCGCCGGACGCCGACCCCGAGCCGACCCCTGTGGCCCTGAAGCCGGACAGCGGCTGAAGGACCCGTTCAACTCCATGCCTCCTGCGGCGGCGGTGGCGGCGGAAGACTTCGGGCGTGCTGATGCCAGTACTCGGCAGCGTGGGACGTCTGCCTGATCACCCGGTCCGCGTCCGGCGGGGCCGGCCAGAACCGGAGCAGGTAGTGGTCGATCGGCTCTCCGCCCTCCAGGACGGAGAGTTCCTCCTCCTGCGCCCGGTCCAGGTCACGACCGCAGTACCGCACCCGGTAACCGGCCTCGGGCAACTCGAACTCACACAGGGGCGCATCGGCCCACGGCCGTACGACCACCGTGGGGGAGGCGGGCCGGAAGGAGACCTCCACCGCCTCCTGCCACTGGTCGTCCAGCGGGAGCTCCCCCTCATGCACCTCGACGGTCAGGTGCACACGGCCGGTATGCAGGCCGGTGGTCAGGAAGAGATACCCGGGGACGGCGGCCCCGCACAACCCGTTCCGCTGCCCGGCACAGGGGTGCACCCCGCCGTCGCCCATCCCGTCCGGGCTGCTCTCCACGGAGAACTGGCCGTAGTGCACGGACAGTTCGCCGCTGTACACAGTGCGCATGGCTTCCACCCCGCTCAGCTCCCGGTCGGGTCTTCGTCGATGGGCGGAGCAGGTGCGACGGTGACGAACAGGCACGCCTCCCCGGCTTCCGGTGGCCGGGTCCAGGACCGGGTCGTGAAGGTGTGCAGCCGGCCCTCGGTGAGCGCGAAGCACGGGAGCCGTACGCCGAACTCGGCTGCCACGGCCGACAGGGCCAGGCGTTCGGCCTCGTGCCAGGGGTTGGCTACGCCGGTGGCCGGTCCGAAGAACCGGTCGGGCTCCAACGCGGCCGGTACGGCTCCCCTCCGGTGGATGGTGGTGCCCTGGACGGTGAATGCGTACCGCTCCTCGCCGTCCTCGCCCACGGACAGGTGGAACAGGCCGGCGGGCTCGCTCCAGACGACCACCGAGCGGGTGCCTCGGGAGGCCGTGCCCGCCGGGGAGCGGAACGTCTGCTCTTGGAAATGGCCCGGGTCCGCGTCGAAGGCGAAGCTCCAGCCGGGGCCGGCCCGCCCGACGGCGGCCAGGGCCCGGTCCTCCCACGGTGCGGCGGACGGGCCTTTCCCGCGAAGGCCGAGCCGCGCCTGCCACAGCTTCATCGGCTCGTTCAGGGCGTCCGTGTCGTCGGCGAGTCTGCTGGGCAACCCGGCTGGTTCCACGCCCTCCACGAGCACGAACCGGTACCCGCGTCCGATCGACGTCGGCTCCGCCTCCGTCAGCCATGCCAGGCCCGGCGGATCTGCCTCGGCCGCCGCCGACGGCGCGGGACCCGTCTCCCCTCCCCTGGGCGTGGCCAGCAGCTCCCTTCCCCGGTCGGCCGTGAGCAGCGGGCCGAGCAACGGATCGGCGAGCAGGCCGACCGGGGCGAGGTGATCCGGGCCGACTGCCCGCCAGCTCGGGAAGGCGCCCCGCAGGGTGTGCCATGCGGCGTCCGTCTCGCCCCACCGGGCCTGCTCGCGTGCCTCGTCCACGGCTCGGCCGAAGGGTCCTTCGGCGGTGTAGCGGTAGGTGCCCTGCCGAACCTGCCGCAGGATCTCGTCGGCCCTTGCGCGCACGGCCTCGGAAACCATCCGCAGGTGGAACTCCCACCCTGCGTCGTCGCGCACGTGCTGGTCCGCGAGCACGGGCAGCACCTCCGGCGCGTACACCGGGTCGGCCCTGAGACGATCGAAGTCGACGAGGTAGGAGTCCCCCAGCAACCGACGTATCTGGTCGCGCAGCGGCTTGGCGCGCGGTCTGCCGTACTCCTCCGCCTCCGCCAAAGCCCTGTTCGCCTGCTCGTAGT
Source organism: uncultured Actinomycetota bacterium (assembly GCA_963798065.1). GTDB lineage: Bacteria > Actinomycetota > Actinomycetes > Streptomycetales > Streptomycetaceae > Streptomyces. The sequence goes on from CAWCSC010000029.1 coordinate 113,138, forward strand.
GCCCGCGCAGTGCGTCCAGCCGGGCGTTCTCGACGGCCCTGTCCAGCGTCCGTGTCGTGGTGTTGACGAACTCCTCCCCCAGACGGCTCGCCCTCAGCATGTGGAACTGCCGGTACATCGCCTCCATGAACGCCCGGAAGGACACGTGCCGTCGGGGGTACTCGCCGCTCCAGGCGGCGTACTCGTACACAGCCCATTCGCCGTCGTCGCCCACGTCCCCCGGGTCCATCAGGACGTACGTGGCATCGGACTCCACGTCCAGTTGCAGGGCGCGCTCCCACATCCCGGCGAGCAGCACCTCCTCCGGCGCCGAGTCCTCGTCCAGCTCCTCCTGGAACCACTCGGCGAAGCCGGACGCGTCCGCGTGCCGGCGGATGTCCTGCGTGCCGGCGAGCTTCCAGACGAACCCGCCCGCGTGCCGCCATCCGTCGGTTGACTGGAGGAACGCCCGGTAGGACGGCGGCAGTTGGAGGTCGAGTCGCTCCTCAAGGGCCTCGATCCGCGCGCTCGGCGCGGGAGGGAAACCCAGCCAGCCGGCCCGCCGGGCTTCCTCGTCCGGCTCGCCTCGCGAGTCGTCGGGGCGCCACGCGTCCGCCCACTCCTCGCTCCACCGGACGAGGAAGGGCCGCCAGTCGAACATCGCATCCGTCATGACCGCGATGCTGCCAGCCGCCACTGACAACGCCCCTTGTGCAGGGACCGCTCAGACCGCCCCGGGCACGTCCTCCGTGACGCCGTTCAGCGGAGAGGACGGGTCGGCGCCGTACGGGCGGGTGATGATCTCCAGGCCGTGGCCCGCCGGGTCGAGGAAGTACACGCCCCGGCCGCCGTCGTGGCGGTTGATCCGGCGCGGGTGGTTGCCGTGCGGGTCGGCCTGGATGGGGATCCGGGCCGCGACGAGGCGGGCGAGGGCCTCGTCGAACACGTCCTCGGAGACGAGGAACGCGTAGTGCTGCATGGGGATGTCGGCGTCGATGGTGAGAAAGTCCAGCGTGACGCCGTTGGACGTCGTCACCGGCAGGAACACCCCGGCCGGTGCCCCGACCTCCAGTCCCAGGATCTCCGCGAGGAAACGAGCGGATTTCTCCCGGTCACGGGACAGGACGATGGTGTGATTGAACTCGACTGACACGGTTGAATGCCTCCACGGGCATCTCCGCGGCGCCTCCATGCCTCACCCGGTCGGTGACCGACACGCGATGCCGCGCCGTGGATCGTAGACAGAGGTGGTTGTGGTCGTCGAGCGGTTTTCGGCCGTATCGGTGCGCGCGGCCGAACGTGCTCGGCCCCGCTGTCCCGGACGACCCTGACAATTGTCAGGGACCGCGTCACCCCAGGTCTCCCTACAGTGCTGAGCGTCGGCCACGGGCCGTACCGCAGCACATCAGTTCAGGGGGAACTCGACATGTCCACTCGCATCTTCGCCAGGGCGGCGCTCGTCGGCGCCGGGGCGCTCGCTCTGCTCGGACCGCTCGCCGCGGGGACCGCCGCCGCGTCCGCCGCCGTGGAGACGGGCGGCGCCCGCGTCATGGCGGCTCCGTACGCGGTCGTGCCGTACGAGAACATCAACGTCCGCTACGGACCGGGCACTTCCTACGGCAAGATCACCACCAGCCCGGCGGGCCAGCCGCTCGGCGCCTACTGCTGGACCCGCGGCGAGCGCATCACCGACAACGGCTACACCAACGACGTCTGGGTGAAGCTCCTCGAGGGCTATGTCAGCGCCGTGTACCTCAAGGGCAACGAGTACGGCGGCCTGCCCTCCTCGGCCCGCTGCTGACCCTGACCATGACCACTCCCGACCACACCGATCGTCCTACGGGGGACAGACACATGAAGCGACTGATCAGCCGTACCGCCATGGGCCTCGCCGCGGCCGCGCTCACCGTCGGCGCACTCGCCACCACCGCCCAGGCGGCCCCGGCCGCCGCGGCCGACAACGGCGACCCGACCCTGACCGACGTCTACGTCTGGGCCACCGACGTCAACCTGCGCCAGCAGCCGACCTCCGACTCCCCGCGGCTCGCGGTCCGTTCGAAGTGGTGGGCGGACGCCGTGTGCCAGACGCAGGGCCAGACCGTGCGCGACCCGGCCGTCGGCACCAACAACTGGTGGACCGCGGTCCAGGAGTTCGCCGGCAGTGACATCGCCTGGGTGAACAACCTGTACATCCGGGGCGGCGAGAAGATCGCCGGGGTTCCGGACTGCTGACGCACGATCCCCTCACACGCCTGCGGCGGGCCACCGGGAGATCGGTGGCCCGCCGCAGGCGTGTGCCGGTCAGCAGTAGCCCATCGGGCCCATGTCCGTGTAGTAGACGTAGTCGACCTTGACCCACCCGGTGACGTTGCCCCGGTGGGCCGTCAGGTAGATCCAGTGGCCGTCGCCGTTCCAGCAGTGCGCGGTGAACGTCTCGCGGAAGTAGCCCTGACCGTGGACCGTGCCGTCCACCGGCCTGCTGCGGATGTTGACACCGTCACCGAGGAAGTACCCGCCCCGGGACTGCACCTGCTGTGTGCCCGCACCCGAGGCGGACGTCTGCTCCTGAGCGTGGGCGGTGACGGGCGAGAGCACCAGGGCCGCACCCGCCAGGGCGAGGCATGCGACGCGCCGGATGTGTCTGCGCATGACTGACTCCTTCTTGTCGCTCTCTTGTCGTTGTGCGTGTTGCGGTGCGCGAAGGGGGCGGACCGGAGCACCGGCCGCCCCCTGTGGCGTGTGTGCGGATCAGTGCCAGCCGGTCGAGGTCAGGTCGTGGCCGTCGCACGAGAGCACGGCGCGTGAGACGCGGCCGTTGAGGTTGTTGCCCATCTGCGTGTAGGCGTAGTCGATGCCGGGATCGACGGTCTCGGAGACCCAGCCGTCGACGCGTCCCGTGCCGTTGTTCGAACGCTGGAGTACGGCGGCGCAGTTGGCCCGGGAGTTCTCGATCCGGGCGAAGGAGCCGCACTTGTCGGAGTAGAAGTACTTCAGGGCCATGCCCTCGGCGTACTGGGTGGCCCCGACCTGCCGGAAGGAGCCCGAGCAGAAGGAGGTGGTGGGGTACTGCCCCTCCATTCCGTAGGCCCCGTAGTTGCCGCCCGAGAACGGCGCGGCCTGGGCGGAGGTGGGGAGGAGCGCCATCACCGCGGCGGCGCCCCCGGCGGCCAGCAGTGTCCTGAGCGATCGGCGGCTCATGAGCTCTCTTTCGTTGTCGGCGGGTGTTCTGGTCGTGACCGTACGGGGCGTCACCACATGGGCGACACCTGACACTTATCAGGGTCGAACGCCCAGGTCGCCTCGTTTCGGAGGCCCCCTGACATACGTCAGGACCGTCGGCGCGCCCGGTCTCCTAGTGTGTCGGCGCGGGGTCAGGGTCCCGCTGGACACCCGGGCCACATGAAGGGCAACCATGCGCACACTCCTGCACGGCGCCGCCGCGCTCGCGACCGTCGTCACGGTCGCGTCGCTCCCGGGCGCCGCGACGGCGGTTCCCCGGCCGGCCACGGCCGTGAGGACCGCCCAGAGTGCCGAGGCCGCCCGGATCCCGGACGGCGTCACCGCCGGGGCAGCCGTCTTCGACCGCCGCACCGGCACGTTCACCGAACAGGTCGACGCGAGCGCGCAGTTCCGGTCCGCCTCGGTCGTCAAACTGCTGCTGGCCCTGGACTTCCTGTGGGACCGCGGGCCCGACTACACCGTCCCCGAGGCCGACCGGGCCCTGCTGGAGCCGATGCTGCGCAGCAGTTACGACGATGCCGCGGACCACTACTGGTCGACGTACGGCGGCTCGGCGATCATCGACCGGATGTCCGCCCGGCTCGGTCTGCGCGACACCGCGCCGCCGCCCGCCGGGTACGAGGGCTACTGGGGCTACACCGCCCTGTCGGCCCGTGACACCGTGGCCATCTACCGCTACCTCCTGGACAAGGCGCCCGCGCCCGTCCGTGACTTCGTCATGGACAACCTGCGCCGCTCCACACGCTGTGCCTCGGACCACTTCGACCAGCACTTCGGCATCGCCGGGATCGTTCGAGCGTCCCTGGGCGGTGAAGCAGGGCTGGTCCGGGAAGTACGCGAAGGGGACGTGCGGCGCGTCGGGAACAACGGCCGAGGCGGAACCGGCCGCCGCTCCCGCCGCCAAGGCCGCCGCGGGCGTGGATCTCACCCGTCCCGCGCTGCACACCACCGGCACGGTGGGCGCGGACGACCGGGCGATCGTGGCCGTGCTGACACTGCATCCGGTCGGGACGTCGTACGGAAAGGCGTACACCGACCTCGGGCGGTTGACCCGCTCCCTGAACGTGCCGGGCGGTGTACGGCCCGCCGGGGCGTGGTTCGGCACCTGGGGCGAGTTCGTGAACGTCCGCAAGGGCCCGGCCACGGGCGATGCCCGGGTCACACAACTGCCGGCGGGAGCCGAGGTGCTGGTGGGCTGCCAGGTCCGGGGCCAGGTGGTCAGTGTGCCGCCCTACACCAACGAGTGGTGGGCCTATCTGCCCCAGTACGGCGGCTACATCTCCAACATCTACATCAGCTCGCCGGACGACCGGCTGCCTGACGTCCCGGAGTGCGGCGCACCGCGTCCGTGACGGGAACGGGGGACGAGCGGTGGGCGGGGCCCTGACGGGTCCGGCCCACCGCTCGCGTATGTCCGGGGATCAGCGCTCGTACGCGGCGAGGTAGCGCAGCACCCTGTCCACGTGGGGCTGTACCCGTGCCGGGACGCCGCCCTCCTCGATGACCGTGCGGTCGCTGGTGCGGTAGCCGGCCGCGACCAGCGCGGGCAGGTCCTTCTTCGGCAACCCCGCCTGTTTGAAGCGCTGGTCGAGCCAGCACACGTACAGACTCATCGTGGCGATCGCGTCCGGCGGTGACATGTGGTCCTTGTCGCCGTCGCCGTCCCCGTCCACCGCCCAGGCCCGGAACACCGACGGCGTCCACATCGCGATGCCGTACTCCTCGCTCTCCGGGCGGGCGGCGCCGGCGTCGAAGTTGCTCTCCGCCTTGATCAGCGCGGCGAGCAGGGCGGGCGTGATCTCCTCGTCGGTGCAGCGGTGGGCGGCGCGGGCGATGACGGGGCGCAGCGCCTGGGGCACGTCGGAGTCCGCGGGTATCTCACCGGGCACCGGGCTGTGCGCGCCGGTGGCGGCGGCGGGGGTGCCACGGTCACGGTCGTCGTCCTGCGTGCCGGCGCCTCCGCCGAGCAGTGCCGCCCCGGCCAGTGCGGCGGCGGTCAGGACGACGAACCCGGCCGCGAGAGCCGGCACCAGACGTCGCGGATGCCGGTGCGGACCGCCGGTGATGTCCTCGACCCGCACGGCGATGCTGCGCGCGGTGTGCGGGAGGCGGGTGGAGTGGTCCGGTGCCAGGCAGTCGGCGATCAGCCGCCGCATGTCGTCGGCGAGGCCGGCGTCGAGCCGCAGGGGCGCGGTGCCGCGGGCGTAGGCCTGGGCGGCGAGCGAGCGGGCCCGGGCCGTCGCGCCCGGGAAGGGGTGGAGTCCGCCGGTGAGCACCTGATGGACGAGGACGCCGAAAGCCCAGATGTCGGCGGTGGGCCGGACGACGGCCCCCTGGGCACCGGTGCGCTGGGACCACCACTCGGGCGGCAGGTGGTCGAGGGTGCCGAGCGGCGGCAGATGGGCGTGGGTGCCGTCGAGTTCGGTGGCCAGCCCGAAGTCCGCCAGCCATACCTGCCCGCCCGGGCCCAGCAGCACGTTGGCGGGTTTGAGGTCGCCGTGCACCCAGCCGGCGTCGTGCATATGGGCGAGTCCGGCGGCCACTCCGCGCAGGACGCGCTCGGCGGCGTCGATCGGCAGGCCGCTTCCTGCGGCGTCCAGTACGTCCTTCAGACTGGCCTCGGCACGGTCCATCACCAGCGCGATCGCACCGTCCAGGGCGGGCAGCTCCGGTGCCTCGACGGTGCACACGGCGTGGGTCCGGACCAGGTGGGGGTGGTCGGCCTCCGCGCTGAACCGGACCTCGCGCGCCACGAGTTCACCGAGCGCGGCGCGCTGGCCGGGGCCCAGGGCACCGGTCGGGAGCACCTTCACCGCCGCGGGCGTGCCGTCGGCGACCCTACGGGCCTCGTACACGGTTCCCCAGCCGCCGGAACCGATGACCGCGCCCATCTCCCAGCCCTCGATCCGGAAACCCTCGGGGAGGCGGGGGCGAGGCGCCTGGAGGTCGTCGTCCTGGGCGTCGCGTGTCGTCATGCGCCGGCCTCCTGCGGGGCGAGGCGGCCGGCACTGCGGGGCGGCAGCAGGCCGAGGTGCTCTTCGCGCACCAGGCCGAAGCGCAGGGCGACCGAGGCGAGCCGGGTGCGCTTGGCGCCGGTACGGCCTCCGTCGGCTCCGGCTGCGGTCTCCTCGCCGAGGTCCAGGCGCAGTTTGGCGAAGGCGAGGTAGTCGATGTGGTAGTTGACCGCGGAGCGGGTCAGGTCCCGGCAGGACTCCAGTGGCCGCAGCCGCTCCACGATCTGTCCGACGCCGGGCAGCGCCGAGTCGGAGGGGTCGCGCAGCCGGGGCTCGCACAGGGCCACCAGGACGAGGAAGTACTTCGACGTGGGGTCCAGGGCGAAGGGGTGGACGGTCTGTTCCCCGCCGCCCGGCGCGGACTGCTCGCCGAGGTAGGCGTGCTGGGGAGCGAACACCTTGAAGCCGGCGTTGCCGGACAGGGCCGGGAGCACCACGCGGGAGAACTCGAAGGGCACGGGCGCGCCGAGCCGCCCGGGGGCGACGGTGAGGTACTCGCCGGCTCCCTCCAGGTTCTCCACGACGTAGGACACGCTGCGGCTGAAGTTGGACAGCCGCCAGTAGTCACCCGCCGCCTCGAGTTGCCCGGCCCGGCGGGAGATCCCGGGGTCGGTCAGGACGACGCGCACTCCTGAGCTGCCGGGCATGCCGCGTCCGAAGTCGGCGATGTCCCCGGGCCCCAGATGGATCAGCTCGGGACTGCCTGTCTCGTCCGCACCCCACTGTGTGGGAGCCGGCACCTGCACGATGATCGTTTCCACACGGAACTCCCCCGATGATGGGCCCCCGATTTGGTCGCGAGGATTGTACGGGCGGATTCCGCTTGCCGCGGAGCCGGCAGGGCCGCCTCAGCGGGCGGTGTCCGGACGCCTTGCGACGAACACGAACTCCCGTCCCGGCCGGTCGGGTGCGTCCCGTACGTCCTCCACCACGAGACCCTGCGCGACGAGTTCCGCCTCGACCTCCTGCCGCTCGCGGAAGCGCAGCGTCGAGTCCGAGGTCAGCACCTGGCCGTCCGCGGCGAACACGTAGGTCTGCCGGAACGTCACGAGCGGCTCGCCGACGTCGAGCAGCTCGACCCAGTACTCGACGGCGCCGAAGCCGGGCACGTCCGTCAGGGCGTACGTGGCCTCGCGGTTCCACTCCTCCCAGGCTCGGCGAGCCGGAATCCGGGTCTCGAACACCAGGCGGCCGCCGGGCCGCAGTGCCTCCCGGGCCCCTCGCAGGGTCCTGCGCCAGTCCTCGGGGTCGACGACCGCCTGGGCGGCGTTGCCCGTCATCGTCGCGAGGTCGACGGTCAGCGGCGGGAGGGTCGGCGCATCGCCGTGGATCCACCGCACCCGCTCGCCGCCCGGCTTGGCGCGTGCCACGTCCAGGGAGGCCCGGGCGGGATCGACACCCACGACCCGGATGCCGCGTGCGGCCAGCTGCAGCGCGAACACGCCTGTCCCGCAGCCGATGTCGAGCACCTGACGCGCCCCGAACTCCTCCGCCATGCGCAGGTACGCGTCGAGGTCGCCGCGGTCGGGGTCGAGCCGGTCGTAGACCGCGGCGAGCCGCGGATGCCGGAAGCACTCGTCAGCCATGGGCCCGAAGGTACGGAGGGCTTCCGCGGTCGGCCACCGGTTTTCGGCGACCGGCCTCGCGCCGCTCAGCCCAGGCAGATGACGAGCAGGCAGAGCTCCTTCGAGTTCGAGTTCGAGTTGGAGTCCGACGGAGAGGTGGGGGTGGGGCTCGCCGCGGGCGGGGGTGTCGCGGAGTCCGCGGGCTGCTGCGTGTCCGCACCGGTATCGGACGCGGGCGGTGTCGTCTGCTCGGTGTCCTTCGACGTGGACGTACCGGCGCCGCCGGTGATCGTGTCGACGGTGCTCGGGACGGTGGTCCGCTGCCGCGGGGTCGTCAGCGGCAGTTCGCGGGGCGTGGTGGCCGTGTCCGTCCGTGTGTCCGCCGGCGTACTGCGGGGAGCGGCGGGCCGGGTCTGCTCGCGGTGCGAGGCCTTACCGGTCTGCGCTCCGGTGCTGGGCGTGGGCGAGGAACGCGGGGTGTCGCGCTGGGTCGACGTCGGTTCGGTGTACGTCGGCGCCTCTCCCCCGGCACCGCCCATGGTGGTGTCCTCCGGCGTCGTGGCCGCCTGGACGCCGGGCTTCGAGTCCCCCTTCATGGCGGCGACGGTCAGACCGCCTCCGACCAGCGCGACGGCGGTCGCCACCACGGCCCGGCGCTGGTTCTTCTTCCACCGCGCCATCTGACGACGCCGCGCCGCCCGCCCCTGCTGCGGGACCTGGTAGCCGTCGGCCGCGGCGGTGTCCGCGGCCGTGCCGTCGGACGGGTCCGTGTCCGGGATCTCGTGGCCATCTGACGGGCCCGTACCCGGGGCCTCGCGGCCGCCGGAGGGTCCGGCGTACGCGATGTGGAGCTCCCGCGTGCCGGCGCGGGTCTCGTCCCACACGGTCCGGTCGTCCCACACGTTCCCTTCGCGCCACGCGGGGGGCGCGGCCGGGTACTCCCATGTGGCCGGTCCGGTGCGGCCGTCGCCGGCGGAAGGGTCGATGTCCGGGGCGTAGGCGCCGCACCCCGGGCAGACCAAGGCGCCGTTGAGGTGCCGACGGCACGAGGAGCAGTAGTCCATGTGTGTGGTCTTCCCGATCTGGCTGTTCCGACGGCTCGCCGGCCGCATCCTGGTCCCGTTCGTACGTGGGATCGAACCGTAACGCTAACGAGACTTTGGAAGGGCCGTGTGCAGTCTGTGTGACACCCCTGCGCAGATCCTCTGGATCTCGCGTGTGCCGTAAGTGACTCGTGAGTAAAACCGGTGGCGTCTGGGCAGACTCCGGCGCCCGCCGCCGACGGCCGTCCGGAACGCGCCAGGAGCGTGTCCGCCACCTGGTCCGCGATGTGCCCGTCGGTGTCGATCCGCAGGTGACCGAGGCTCACGCCCCTCCAGGACGGCGGCCGTTGCCACCACCTCGCCGACGAGCCCCGGCAGACAGCCGGCCGACCTGCCCAAGTCCACCTCCGCGGCGGCGAACCCCGCGCGCAGCACCCTCTGGCGCCGACATCTCACTGAATTTTCCCGCGAGTTGGCGCACAACCCTTTGGACACTCCGCGGGTCACACCATGCAGGAGCAACCACCTCGAAGAGTTGCAAGGGGGAAATATGAGAATTACCCGATCCATCCTGGCCGCGTCCGCCGTGGCGGCACTGTCGGTGGGGACCATGACCGCCCTGTCGTCGCCCGCCTCCGCCGCACCCAACACCACTGCGCAGAAGGTCTGTGGAAGCGGCTACAAGACCGTGAACTCCGCGGCCGTCGGCTCACTGGGCACCGCCTACCTCACGTACAACGCCTCCAACGGGAAGAACTGCGTCGCGACCATCCGGACCAACCCGGGCACCGCCCAGGACATGTCCGCGTGGATCTACGTCCCGGACACCGAGCAGGGGGACTCGGACGAGGGGCGCTACACGTCGTACGCGGGACCGACCTACGTCTACGGCAAGGGCCACTGCGTCGACTGGGGCGGCAGCATCAACAACGTGTACGTGCAGGTCTACGGCTCCAACTGCGCTTCCCTGAAGGAGCACCGGGTCACCTACACCCGCTGACCCCCCTCCAGCCGGGTCACCACACCCCCTGCCGCGCTTGTTCGCGGGGGCCGTGGTGGCCCGGTTCTTCACGCTGCCCTCGACCCAGGCCGCCGGCGGCACGAACACACTTGCTGACGGGGGATAACCCACGTGCGCGTCCGGGTGCCTGCCACAGGCCCGTTCGGGCACTCAAACCCCTTCCGGGGACAGTCGGCCGTCCATAGCCTCAAGTCATGACAAAGGACTATGCGGCAGGCGAGAAGAGTGTGGGGCACGACGGCAGCCGGAACCGGAGGGGGCCATGTACGTATGTGCTGGTACACGGCACGCACAGTGCGGGAGCCTACTGGTTACCGATCGCGCAGGAGCTGACCCTGCGCGGGCACCGCGTCGTCGCGGTGGATCTGCCGCTGCACGGCTCGCGGGCGTTCCTCCCGGAGTCGTACCAGAGGCAGGACCTGGCGGCCATGGCCACCGAGCCCTCACCTGTCGCCGCCCTCTCACTGGACGACTACGAGCAGCACGTGACGCACATCGTGCGCCGCGCGGCGGCCCACGGCCCGGTGGTCCTGGTCGGCCACAGTCTGGGCGGCGCCACCGTGAGCCGGGTGAGCAACTCCGTACCCCAACTGCTCCACCACATCTGCTACATGGCGGCCTTCTGCCCCAGTCCCGCCCTGCCGACCCCCGACGCCTGCACCGCGGCGCCGGAGAACGACAACGCGCTCATCCCGTTCGACCAGATCATCGGGGACCCGGAGCAGCTCGGTGTGATGCGGCTGAATCCCCGCACGGGTGACGCCGGGGACCTCAAGGCGCTCCGGGAGATGATGTGCGCGGGCTACCCGGACGACGCGTTCCGGCAGCGGCTCGGCAGCATGCAGACGGACGAGTCGACCACGGCCTACGCGGGCCGGGCCGTCGGCAGGGCGGAGACCTGGGGGCGGCTGCCCCGCACGTATCTCCGCTTCGGCAAGGACCGGACGATCGCCACCAAACTCCAGGACCGGATGATCGCGGAGGCCGATGCGCTGACGCCTCGCAATCCCTTCCGGGTGCACGACTTCCCCACCGCTGCGCACATCGGCCCGCTGGACCCGGAACCCGTGGCGAGGGCACTGGCCATGCTCGCTCCGTGACACCCGGCCGTTCGTCACGGACGAGAGCTCCCGCGGATGGCGGCTCGGCAGATGCCGTTCGCCAAGACGGCACCGCCGGGTGAGAAGTCCGGCACGGCGGCGGGACGTTGAAGACCCTGATCTTGGGCACCCGATGGAAATGATCTTCCTGTCGGCCCCCTCAGGGGGCATGCCGTGACCGCACCCGCGCGTCGTACGCCGCCCGCGAACCGCCGGCGCGGGTTCGACCTTCGCTCGACCGCCCTGTTCTTCGTCCTTCTCGCTGCGATCGTCACCGTCCTGGGCCTCACGGCCCGCATGGTGGCCGACGCTGTCGAGCGGCGGCCGGCCTGGGTGTTCGTCCTGGTCGTGGCAGGCGTCGCGGGCTTCGTGGGCCTGCGGCGCCGGGTGCACCCGGCGAGGGCGGCACGCCGGGCCGCAGCAGCGCTCGACGAGGCGGCGAGGGAGGCGGCCGACGAGCTGGAGACTCCAGCGATTGCCCGTCGGCGCCCGGCCGCTGAGGTCGCCGTCGGCGACGACGCCCTGACGCCCGAGGAGTTCGAGGAGGCGATCGCCGCCCTCTGCGAACGCGACGGCTGCTCTGACGTCGACGTCGCGGGAGGCGCCGGCGACCTGGGCGCCGACGTCGTGGCCGTGACCCCCGACGGGCACCGGGTCGTCATCCAGTGCAAGCAGTACGACGACAGCCACTCGGTCGGCTCCCAGGATCTTCAGCGCTTCGGCGGCACATGCTTCACCGTCCACGAGGCCGACATCGCCGTCCTGGTCACCACGAGCGACTTCACCACGCCGGCGCTGGAGTACGCCGACCGGTGCGGGATCGTGTGCGTGGACCGGGAGGCCCTCCGGGCCTGGACGGACGGAACCGGCCCCCGGCCCTGGGAGGCCGCCCTGGAGGGCGAGGCAGCGGGGTGGGGAACAGCGGGCGCCGAGTCATGAGCCGTGCGGGCGACACGCCGAGCCCGCGAACCCGCCCTTGGCCCGCTGTCACCGGGTGATCTGCCCGCAGGTTCGGCAGTGGAGCGAGCCGGCCCGCCCCGCGCATCGCGGGACGGGCTTCGCCGTGCGGGCGGCCAGTTGCGGTTGCGGTCAGGAGCGGACGAGTACGCCGCACGTTGTCCACAGCGCCGCAGCCTTCCTTCAGCCGACGCTCCCGCTCTTCCAGGAACGCCCCGCCCAGTTCCTCCCGACGCTCCATGGCGACGTTCTCTCGCGCCCCGTTGAGGATGGTGCGCTCCTCCTCGTCGGCGTGGTGGGTGACGGCCTCCACGAGCTCTTCCAGCTTCGCGTCCCACTCCTCGGAGCCGACCTCGTCGACCTCCAGGAGTTCGAGGAGCGCCCTGTTGCCCTCCTCGTGCTCCTCCTCGCCGTGCTCGATCTCGTCGTCCTCGATCTTCTTGTAGCGCTTGAGGGCGGGGTAGACCCCCGCCTCTTCCGCCTGCGCGTGCGCGATCAACAGATCGGCGAACTCCCGAAGGGCGGCTGCCCGGTCGGCTTCGACGCTGCGCATCAGACGAAAGAGATCCTCCATCTTGCGGTGATCGCGGAGAATGAGTTCAACGACGTCTCGGGTCTCGGCCATGGTCCGGGTATCACTTTCGTACGAAGGAACCTTGCCGGAACCGCTTACCCCCTCCCGCCCTGTTCAGTGACCCCGACTCCGCGGCGGGCGACCCGGGGCCTGGCCGACGTCCTTCGGCTCGTGGCCCAGCCATCGTTGCGGGTCAACGGCGTGGCCTGAGGATGCTGAGAACAAGGGCCGGTCCGGAGCGCAGGCCCCGGACCGGCTGTGTGTGCAGGGCGTCAGCCAGCGGTGGGCACGGGGTCACGGTCCGATCCGGCCGCTGACTTCGGGTCGGCCGCTTCGGCCGCCTCGAGCTTCGCGAGTGCGGGATCGGCCTGCGGACCACCCTGAGGCTCATGGGTGCGGTCGGTCTCGGGAGCGGAGGTGTACGGGACCTCGCCACGCAGGACGGCCTTGGCACGGTCCTCGTCGAGCTGCCCCTCCCACTTGGCTACCGCCAGGGTGGCGACGCCGTTGCCGACGACGCTGGTCAGGGCGCGGGCCTCGGACATGAAGCGGTCGATGCCGAAGATGAGGGCCAGGGCGGCGACGGGGACGTGCGGAACGGCGCTGAGGGTGGCGGCCAGGGCGATGAAGCCGGAGCCGGTGACGCCGGCGGCGCCCTTGGAGGTGAGCAGCATGACGGCGAGCATCGACAGTTGCTGGGTGAGGCTGAGGTCGATACCGAGGGCCTGGGCGAGGAAGACCGAGCCCATGGTCAGGTAGATCGCGGTGCCGTCGAGGTTGAAGGAGTAGCCGGCGGGCAGCGTGATGCCCACGACCGGCTTGGAGGCCCCGGCGTGCTCCAGCTTGGCCATCATGCGCGGCAGCACCGGCTCGCTGGACGAGGTGCCCAGGACGATCAGCAGTTCCTCCTTGATGTAGCGGAGGAAGGGCAGCAGGCGCAGGCCGTTGACGCGCATGACCCCACCGAGGACGACCAGGACGAAGAACAGGGCGGTGAGCCAGAAGGAGCCGACCAGCAGGAAGAGGTGACGCAGGGTGTCCAGGCCGTAGTTGCCGATGGTGAAGGCCATGGAGCCGAAGGCGCCGATCGGGGCCAGCCGCATGATCCAGCGGATGAGTGTGAACAGGACCTTGGACAGCTTCTCGATGCCCTGCGTGATTCCCGTTCCGGCCTCGCCGGCGGCGTTCAGGCCGAAGCCGAACAGGACCGAGACCAAAAGCACCGGCAGGATCTCGTGGCCGGTCAGCGCGCCGGGCAGGGTGTCCGGAATGTTGGAGAGGACGAACGCGGAGACACTCTCGTGGCTCTGAGTGGCCTCCGGCGGCAGGCCCTCGGCCGAAAGGGTGGAGGGATCGACGTGCAGTCCGCTGCCGGGCCTGACGAGGTTGACGACGACCAGGCCGATCACCATGGCGACGGTGGTCAGGACCTCGAAGTAGATCAGCGCCTTGAGGCTGACCCGGCCGACTGCGCGCGCGTTGCCCATGGAGGCGATGCCGTGGACGACGGTACAGAAGATGACCGGCGCGATCATCATGCGTACGAGCGCGATGAAGCCGTCGCCCAAGGGCTTCAGGCCGGCTCCGAACGACGGCCACAGCCAGCCGACCGCGGCTCCGGCAAGGACACCGATCAGGCACTGGACGTACAGCAGTGACAGCAGTCGGCGGATGCGGCCGGGGGAAGCGGTCGAGGTGCCCTGGGCGGCGTCGTTGCGGCTCATGCGGGGCGTCCTTCCAGGACGGGAACGAGGAGTTCGGCTCGGGCGATGCGACGGGCGGCGCGGCGCAGCAGCACCGTGGGGGACGCGCCGTGGGCAGCGGGGACGGATCGGGCGGTGATGACACCGGCCGGGGTGCCCAGGCGCAGCGTGCCGTCGGCGGTCTGCCGGGCGACGCGGTGGGCGAGGGTGCCGGGGGTAGCGGCTGCGGTGGCCAGCGCGACGGCCGAGGTGAGACCGATCGCCGGGTGGGGGGCGTGCATGGAGACCATGCGGACGGCCAGGTCGTATTCATCCTCTCCGACCGGGGTGCCGTCGATGGTGCGGTAGCTGGCGGGGCGGGCGATCACGCCGACCTTCGGCACGGCGTGGCTGACGGGATCGTGCTCCTTGGCCAGGCCCATGGCAAGGGCGGCCTGCCGGCGCAGCACGGTGAGCGCCGGCAAGGCCGCGGCGAACCCGGTCAGGGACTCGGTGCCCTGGAGGCCGAAGGCCTTGGCCTCGAGCAGCGCGGCCGGGGCTCCGGCGTCGACCAGGGATGCCTCGACCCGGCCGGCGGGCCCGGTCAGGGTGTCCACGGCGCGGCCGGTCGGCAGGGTGCGACCCGTGGTCGAACCCGCCGGGTCCTCGAAGCCGAGCAGGACCGGCACCCCGAGCGCGGCGGTTCCGGGCACCGCGGCCGTGCCCTCCTCCGGGGCCGTCCGCCCGGGGGTGGGGAGGGTGCCGGTGAGGCGGGCCCGGGTGTTGACGTTGAGCATCCGCACCGTGGTGGAGTCCGGCGTGATCGGCACCAGGCCGTTGTGGACTGCGTACAGGGCGACGGCGGTGGCGCAGTTGCCGCAGTTGCTGGCCCACTCCACGCGCTCGTCACCGATACCGACCTGAGCGAAGGCGTACTCGACGTCGACGCCCGGCTCTGGCGAGGCCCGGACGATCGCGGCCTTGGAGGTGGTGGAGGAGGCACCGCCGACGCCGTCGATCTGGCGGGGGTCGGCGGCGTTGTAGGCGGCGAGCAGCAGGGTGTCGGCGTCCACGCCGGTCGCCACCACGTCGTGGTGGTCGAAGATCCAGCACTTGCTGGTTCCTCCGCGGATCATCTCGCCCTGCAGACGCAACACAACAGACTCCTCGTGGAAACCCCGGCGGCACTTCCGTGGGGGGGATGCGATCCACAGTGGGCGCGAAGAGCGTGAAGTACAATCTCGGAAATCTGCAGGGGTATTAAGTTGAAATTAACTCTGGAGGTGGCGCGATGCTCGACGTACGACGCATCCTGCTCTTCACCGAAGTCGCCCGCCGGGGCTCGGTCACCGCGACCGCACGGGCCCTCAACTACACCCCGTCAGCGGTGTCCCAGCAGGTCAGCCGCCTGGAGGCGGAGGCCGGGCAGCCCCTGCTCGAGCGGCATGCGCGGGGCGTCACGCTCACCGACGCGGGACGCGCACTGGCCGAACGCGGAGAGCGGATCGAGCGCGAACTGACGGCCGCGGCGAACGAGCTCGCCGACTTCGCGGGACTGCGCGCGGGCACCCTCAGGGTCGGCACCTTCCCCACCGTCGGCGCCTCCCTCCTTCCGCGGGCCGTGATCGCCTTCCGGGAAGCACATCCAGACGTACGGCTGACGGTGCGCAGCGCCCGTATCGCGGGCCTGTGGGCGATGCTGGAGAACCGGGAGGTCGAGATGTCCTTGATGTGGGACTACGACTGGAACCGTATCGATCGCGAGGACATCGTGGTGACCTCACTCGTCGACGACCCCCCGGCCCTACTCGTCAGCAACGACCACCCGCTCGCCGGCCGCCCCCTGGCCGCCCTGGCCGACTTCGCGAACGACCCTTGGATCACCCGCGCCGAGAACCACCCGGTGGCCGAGGCCCTCGCCCGCAGCTGCCGCGCAGCCGGGTTCGAGCCCCAGATCGCCTACGAGGCCCACGACTACCAGGAAGCCCAGGCCATGGTCGCCGCCGGCATCGGCGTCGCCCTCGCCCCCACCCTCGCCCTGGAAGGCATCCGAGGCGGCGTCAGCGTCCTGCCGCTGCAACCCCCCGCACCGGTGCGCCGCATCCTCCTCGTCCGCATGAGCGACCAGGTCCTCACACCTGCCGCCGAGGCCTTCGCGGGCTTCCTGCGCGACAGTGCGGCGGTCGGCGCACCGTCCTTTACGGGTTGACGTCCTGGGTCGTGCGGCCAGCGGCGGCGGGCATGGGCTCGGGGCGCGCCGATGACGTCATCACGCTCGCCGACTCGGGGGGCTCCTGGCGGGTGCGGGTGAGCTGTGCCGGGCGCAGGGAGGCTGCGGCACTGTCAGAGCAGGAAGGTACGGGCGGAGGCGTGGAGAAGTACCTTACCGGCGCCGAGCCGCAATCCAGACATGTAGATCACGATCTAAATCTGGAGTACCGGGCTCACAGGCTGGTGGGCCCTTCGAGGGCTTGCAGCATCCCCGCGGGTAGCCGGTCGTTGCCCCAGCTGCGCTCGATGTAGCCGATGATCCGCGCGACATCCTCGGCGGGCACCTTCTCCGGTTCGCCGTGTTCGAGCGGGTCGGTGTGGAAGATGTAGAGCCGCGAGGCGAACTGGTCGAACGGCAGTGAGGCTTCGCCGAACCGCTCGCCGTTGCCCGCGGTGGAGACGACGACGCCGTCGCCCCAGTCCTGGCCGCTGTCGTTGTTCGGGTTGAAGAAATACACCCGCATGACGTCCTGTGGGTCCGGCGCGGCCCGCAGGATCGTGATCGCGTGCCAGCCGACGTAGCGGCCCGCGCTGTCGGTGACGGCGACGCCGGCCGGCTGCGGATGGATCAGCGGCTGCTCGCCGTTGTAGGACGGGTGATAGCTGGCGTAGAACTGCCGCAGGAAATCGTCCAGGTCGACCAGGTTTCCGGTCGCGACGTCGACGTTGATGTGGAACCCACGGGCCGCCCACCAGCCGTGAAACTCGGGGTTGACCCACCGGTGCGGGTCCCCTGGCCGCGCGGCGCAGCGCCGCCCCATCTCTGCGTAGATCCGGTCCAAGTGGGGCACCACGAGCAGCGACACGGGGTCCAGGTCCATCGGCAGCGTGCTCGCGACTCCGCTCTCGCTGTCCTTCGACGAGATCGGCTGACCCTCGAAGTGCATGAGGATCTCGTCGTCGCGGGCCGCCCAGACCACCACTTGCAGCAGGTAGTCCGGGTCGTTGTAAGCCCACATTGACAGCGCGCGGGCCGACTGGCAGGTGGGGTTGTCGCCCTGACCGACGCCGAGCGGCTGGCCCAGCATCGAGAGCACCCCCGCGACCAGCCGCGCCTGCGGACTCGGCGCCTCGCCGAAAACCGTCGTCAACCGCTCCCGCGCGACCGGGGCGAGCTGAAGCGCCAACTGGCGCCACAGCGCGGGCACCACCGGCGGCTCGTAAAGGATGCCGCGGTCGAGCAACAGCGCGAGGCCGTAGATGCTCTGCGCGGTCTGCGGGTGCACGGCCACCTCGATCAGCCGGTGCACCAACTGGCTGTAGCGCAGCAGGCAGTTCCGGCCGGTGTCGGACAGCCCGAGCGCCTCCCCGACGAGGTAGTCGCTCTCGCCCAGGAGGAACCGCAGCAGCTCCGCGTGGTACGGCGACACCAGACCCGTGTCGTGCATCGCACGCGCGAACCCCGTCGCCTCGTACTGCAGGCCGCCGGCGTCCATCGCCTCGAGCCGGGACCGGAAGACCTCCATGCCCGGGTCCTCCCGGCACGCCTCGGTGGTCCCGAACAGGCTCGTGATGAGCCGGTCGATGCCCTGCCCCGACGACACTCCGAGAGCGACGTCCGGGTCGGTGCGGTAGACCGCGATCCGGGTGATCAGGGCCTGCACCGCCTCGACCTGGATCGGACGCTGGCGCAGGATCCGCCAGATCTCGTCGACCAGGTTGTCCAGGACGCTGTCGTAACCGATCTCGTCGGCGAGGTGGCGGAACAGGTCCCGGATGAGCTGTGCGGTCCGGCCCTGCCGGGTTCGCTCCGCCTCACTGGGCGGGGTGAACAACAGCTCCAGGTTCGTTGCCAGTACCTGGGACAGGAACTGGCGGGCGTCCTCGGCGGACAACGTCGGGTGCCCGAATTCGCCACGGGCGACGGCGAGCATCCGCAGCTCGCTGGTCGCCTCCATGACAACAGTGTCCGCGTCTGCGCTGTGCAGGGTCCCGCTGACCAGCGCCGGGACAAGGATCTCCGGGGAGGCCCAGTCCGTCCCCTGGAAAAGCCCGGCCTCCTCAAGGGCCTGCGCCCTGGCCTGGACCGCCGCGACGCCGCCCGGCTGCATGAGCACCCGCCGCAATGCTTCCAGGACCCGCCGCAGCTTCGTGTGCTTGCCGAAGTCGCGGGTGTCGGCCATGGCCTGGATGGCGTCGTCGAGTGAGGTCACGCGCTTGTCCAGCGTCGTGGCCTCACCGCTGACGTCGACGGTCGGTTTCAAAGGTCTTCCCTCGGGTTGGTCTCCTGCGTCCACGGGTCGTCAGACGTAGAAGTCGAGCTCTTCCTGCTTCTTCAACAGGTCGCGCATCCGGTAAGGGTCATCACCGAAGAAGTACACCAGGCCCCAGTGGGTTCCGAACGCGGTCCTCTTGGTGACAGTCTCCTCGAGCGGCGTCGAGAGGTCGTGCGACTCGTAGTAGTCGTCGTCCTCGGTCTCCTCCGGGATCTCCAGGTGGCTGACGACGCGGCGGCGCGGGTAGACGCCGAAGCAGCCGGCGACCCCGGACGCGTCGACGACCTCGCGCGGGAAGAAGGCGTCGATCTCCTCCTCGGTCGTCTTCGGGTCGAAGGCCAGCACCAGCGCATGGTAGGCGTTGAACCCGTATGCCCGCTCCAGCAGCTCGAATACCTTGAAGCCCGGCGGCCGGTAGGCGACCTCGCCGAAGTACATCTCGCCGTCACTGGTGACGAAGTACTCCGGGTGCACGAAGCCGAACTCGATGTCGAATGTCTTGATGAGCTTCTCGATCTGCGCCGTGATCTGCGGGCGGTACCGCTCCAGTTCTGGAGTTGCCGGCACGAACACCGAATACCCCAGCGTGACGTATTCGGAGATGTTGAGGAACTTGATCTTCCCGTTGTGCACCCACGCCTCGACCGCGAACTCCCAGCCGTCGAGGTGGGATTCCATGAGGACCGGGAACTCCTCTTCCGGAATCGTGTCGACCTCGTCCGGGGTGCGGATGACGCGGTGCCCGAGGCATCCTGCCTTGTCGAACGCCTTGAGATGGATCGGGTCGTTCGGGTCACCGTCCAGCTTGAGCAGGGTCTGATTGACGCGCTTGAGGAAGCGGATCACGTCGTCCCGGTCGTGGGCTTCCTCGAAAATTCCGACCCGGATGCCGCCGAGCTGCGCGCGGCGCTTCATCAGCGCCTTGTCCCGCAGCAGCATGGCCTGACCGTACAAACGCGGATTGCCCAGCAGAACGGAGTTGATCGCCCCTGCCCATTCAACCGTTTCCTCGTACAGCGGGATCGCGACGTCGACTCCCTCGTTCTGGAGAGTCTCGGCGATCTCCATGGAGCGGTCGTTGAGCCGTTCGAAATCCCACGGCAGGTAGGGGATGTCGTGGTCGACGCAGTACTCCTCTGCCCACTCCGGCGCCACGACGACGTATCGCCGATCGAATCGGTCGAGGGCTTCCACCGCATTGAGGCTCCAGCCAAGAAGCGCTATATAGCCTTTGTCAGGGTTCCTAGTGGCCGGTTCGTCCTTTGTCATAGACCGTTTCTCCTTCTGCGCGAGCGCTCATCGACGGCGTGGCTGGTACGACCGACCGTGCCCGGTGATCTGCCGCGCAAACACCGCCTTCCCGCGCACAGGCACCTCATTTCCGCGCGAACACCGAGACGGCACGTTCGCGCGGGTACGGCTCCCGCTCCTGCCTGCGCGGGTGGTGATCTGGTGGGTCGCAGGCGACAGCGAGGATGTAGCCGAGCCGCCCGTTGCTCCAGTGCGGTCCGCAGGTGAGTGCGCCGACTGGCGTTCGACCCACCGACCAAGGCTCAAGTCACACAGCTCGCCCGCATCGGCCAACGCATCCTGCACGCCATCGACCCCGACCACTACGACGCCGACCGCGGATGAGAGCCCTCACCGTGGGCCGCACCGACGCTGGTCGGCGGAGCTCCCCTCTTTGCGCGGTCGGCCTCGATCGTGTGTGGAGCGAGCCGAGGTGTACGCGATTTTCATGGCCCTGGGAGTGCCGGAGGCGAGGGATTCGCCGGGAGGGGCCGTCGGCGCAGGCGATTTTCCCCCCGCCAGGGCAGAGACGACGGCACACACGGGGCGCCGACGTCCAGCGGCTCCTGCACGTTGGCCACCATGCGGGCGAAGCCGGTGCCCCGCGGACCGGCGCACCGAGTCATTCCGAAGGAACTCGAAACTCGAATTCGGGACGGTCCCACGGCACGGCGGGTGGGTTCGCGAGCGCGGTCCCGGTCCGCACTGCACCGACGCGGTGGTAGAAGTCCTCGGCGGGAAGATGCGACACGACCTTGACACGGTCGAGCCCGGCGGCACGGGCTTCGGACCGCATGTGCGCAACGAGCAGCCGTCCAACACCACGTCCTTGTGCTTCGTCGGCGACGAACAGCAAATCGAGCTCCGGTGGAGCGAGGACAAGCGAGTAGAACCCGATGACCCGGCCTCCATGCTCGTCGGCGTCGACGGCCACGAAGGCTCGGTGGGCTTCGATGTAATCAGGACCGACCCGGTAGCCCGCCACTGCGGCTGCGTACTTGCCCTCGTAGGCGCTTGAGCCACGCACTAGCCGCGTGAGCCGCTTGGCATCCCGCGCGACTGCCCTCCGTATCGTGATCGGCTGGCTGATCGGGGAAGTGCGTGAACTCATCGGCAGAGTATGTCGCACCAGGAAGTGCCTTCCTGCGGCAGGTCGGCTGCTCGGACAGGCGTCCTGCGCCGCTCCCGGGAACCGCTCGTGCGAGCGCAACCGATCGCACGCCGAAGCCGCGCCGAAGCGCTCCGGCGCGGCTTCGCCGTCTCACGCTCCGCGCACAAGTCGCGTCAGAATGGTCCCGGCGGTGCATCGCCGTATCGCACAGCCCCTATGAGCGGCGCGCTCGCCGGGTTCTCGTTCTGCAACATGGCGGCGGTGCCCCGGAGCGAGGCGTTCGAGCAGCCGACCGCCGTCATCGACGCGCGATCCGCCAAGCTCGGCTGTTCCACGGGCCCGTTCCACGAGCGGGGGCTACGAGCCTGATCGATCAGGCTCGTAGCCCCCGGCCGCCCGAAGCGGGCCCGCTTTCTCACCCTCGCCCGTCGACGACCCCGGATTCCCAGGCCCAGGCGGCGATCTCCACACGGTTGCGGGCTGAGAGCTTGATCTGCACGTTGGAGAGATGAGTCTTCACCGTGCCGACCGAGATGGTCAGTTCGGTGGCGATCTCGGCGTTGGTCAGCCCTCTGGCGACCAGGCGCACCAGGTCGTTCTCCCGTGCGGACAGTGCGGTGTGCGGTTCCCGGGGGGCGGGCACGGCGCTGTTGAGGCGCCGCAGCAGCCGGACGGTGATGGCCGGGCTGACCAGCGCCTCGCCGGAGGCGGCCGCCCTGATGGCCTCGACGAGGAGGGCGGGGCCCGAGTCTTTGATCAGGAATCCGGAGGCGCCTTCGCCCAGGGCGCGCTGGACGTACTCGTCGTCGTCGAACGTCGTCACCACGACGACCTTCGGCGGATCAACGGTGCCGGGGCGGGTCAGTCTGCGCAGTGCCTCCAGCCCGTCCATGCGGGGCATGCGGATGTCCATCAGCACCACGTCGGGCCGGTTGCGCTCGGCGAGTTCCACCGCGTGCACCCCGTCCGTGGCCTCGCCGACGACCTCGATGTCGTCCTGCGCGGCGAGGATCATCGCGAACCCGGCACGGACCATGGCCTGGTCGTCGGCGATCAGCACACGGATCGTCATGACGCCGCCGCCTTCGCCGGGGAGGCGGCCGGGGACACGGGGAGGGTCGCCTCGACGGCCCAGCCGCCGGCCGTCACCGGGCCCGCCTGGACGTCTCCGCCGATCAGGCCCACCCGCTCGGCCAGGCCCTTCAGCCCGAAGCCGCTCTGGGAGAGGTGACGCGGCCGTCCGTCGTCGCTGACCCGTACGGTGAGCCGGTCTCCCGAGCGGACCACACGCACCCACACCTCGGTGCACCCGTGGGCGTGTTTGCGTACGTTGGTCAGGGCCTCCATCACCACCCGGTGCGCGGTGGTGGACACCTCGACCGGCAGGTCGTCGAGGTTCCCCTCCAGTTCGAGCCGGGCATGGGCGCCGCCGACGGCCGAGAACTCCTCGACGAGCGTACGCACTTCACCGATGCCCGCCAGCGGCGTCAGTGTCACGTCGCCGCCGGGGTCACGCAGCATCCCCACCATGTGCCGCATCGAGGTCAGTGCCTCCGAGCCCGCCTGTTCGATCCGCTGCAGCGCGGGCGGTACGAGTTCGGGCCGCCGGCCGGCCACCGCCTGGGCCCCCTGCGCCTGCACGACGATGCCGGTCACGTGGTGGGCGACGAAGTCGTGCAGGTCCCTGGCGAACTCTGTCCGCTGCTCAAGGCGCAGGGCCGCCGCCTGCCGCCGCCGGTCCGCCAGGAGCAGGCGCATGCCGAGGCCGAGGCCCAGCACCGTGACCGCTGCCAGGGCGAAGAGCAGCGCCATGATGGTGGTGGACTGCCGCATCGAGACCGACACCGGCCGCAGCACGATCGCCATGCCCAGCAGAGGGACGGCGAGCGCCACCCACGAGGGCTTCCCCCGTCGGGCGACGAGCAGCAGGAGCCACACGAGCGCCGCCGGCTCGGCGAATCCCAACGGCTGCGAGGCGCCCACCATTTCCAGGTGTATCCAGACCGAGAGGCACAGCGACCCGACCGCGCACACGCAGGCGGCCACCGGCAGCGCCCGGCTGTCGAGCCGGGGTGAGACGACGGCGAGAGCGACGATCACCAGGGCTCCGATCAGCTTGGCGGGGCCGTGGTAGGGGATCCAGTAGAGGCCGCCTGCCCAGTCGAGCACGACAAGGCCGACCAGGGCTCCGCCGAGCAACATCCACGCCGTGACGGGCAGCATCCACTCCGTGACGGGCAGTAACCGCGAATGTCCCGTCTCTCTTGTGGCCGTGGGTGTGGGCGCTTCGTCCGCCGCCTGCACCATCTCTCTCACCGTCCTTCCGGCGGACCGGCCGAAAGTCGGAGCCGGCCTCGCATGATCTGTCTTTCGCCCGATCCGCCGCGAGACGCCGCGGAGGAGAGTCGTGGTCACCGGGCGGCGTTCGCCATTCATCACGCAAGGACCACGTCATGATCACGGCCGACATCACCTTAGTGGGGAGCCCCGGAGGATTTGGAGCCCGCGTCGGCGGCTTCCCGGCAGTGGTCGACCGTACCCAGCCGGCCCTCTCCCCCACACGCACAGGGCCGGCCCTCCTCCCACACGCACAGGAGCCACACATGGACCACCCAGGGACGCATCGCGGAAACGGAACGGGTTTCGCACCCCCCGTCGGCGAATCGGCGATCGAGGCCCATGGGCTCGGCAAGCAGTACCGGCGTGGCTGGGCATTGCGGGACGTCTCCTTCCGGCTGCCGGCCGGGCGGGTCTGCGGCCTCGTCGGCCCCAACGGCGCCGGCAAGAGCACCCTGATGGGACTGGCCACCAACATGATCCGGCCGACGACGGGCAGCCTGCGGGTGTTCGGCGCGGCACCGGGGTCGACGGAGTCGGTCCTGCGCACCGCGTTCCTCACCCAGGAGAAGCCGCTGTTCCGGCGCTTCACCGTGGCCGAGACCCTGCGCCTCGGCCGTGAGCTCAACCCCCAGTGGGACCAGGAGGTCGCCGAGGGCATCGTCCACGCGGGCCGGGTGCCGCTGAAGGCGAGGATCGGCACGCTGTCCGGCGGGCAGCGCACCCGCGTCGCCTTCGCCCTGGCTTTCGGGAAGCGCCCCGACCTGCTCATCCTCGACGAGCCGATGTCCGATCTGGACCCGCTGGTGCGCCGCGAACTCATGGCCACGCTGACGGCGGAGGCCGCCGAGCACGGCACCACCGTCCTGGTCTCCTCGCACATGCTCGCCGAGCTGGAGTACATCTGCGACTACCTCCTCGTCGTCGCGAACGGAGGTCTGCGTCTCGCGGGCGAGGTGAACGAACTACGCGCCGCACACGCCCTGCTCGACATCCCCGGGGGCGGCTCGTTGCCCGCCGTCGCACCCCACACCGTCATCGAGCCCCACCGCGGCGAGGGCCGGCCGGGCGTCCTGGTGCGGCTGGGCGCTCCGATCACGTCCGGCGGGCCGGTCACGCCTCCCACCCTGGAAGAGCTGCTGCTCGCCTATCTGCGTGCACCCGACGCGCCCTCGCTGATCGCCCCCAGCGCCCGCGTCGGCGACATCCACGACATCATCACCCGCGACCGGCAGAAGGCTGTGACCGCATGACCACGCTCACTGACGACCTGGCCCACACGGCGACCGCCGGGCGCCCGCAGAACGCACCGGGCTCCCGGCAGGCCGGACCGAGGCTCGGCGGTACCGCCTGGCTCGTCTGGCGCCAGCACCGCGCCGCGTTCTGGACCCTCATCGCCCTCACCGTCCTGTGCGTGGTCGTGATGGTCTTTCTGCGCGGGCAGGTGGTGGACTACCTGGACGCGCACCCCCAGAAGTCCGGCGGGCTGCCGCCCGATTTCGAGAAGTACACGGCCCGCCTTTTCAGCTTCGGCGGATACCTGGGCTATGTCCCTCTCCTCACGGGTGTCCTGCTCGGTGCCCCGCTCATCGCGGGCGACCTGGAGTCCGGCACCGCCAAGCTGGTGACCTCGCAGTCCGTCAGCCGGTTGCGCTGGCTCACCACGAAGCTCGCCATGCCCGCCACGCTGATCGCACTGTCCACCGCGGTACTCGCCGCCGTCTTCAACTGGTGGTGGAGCCCGGTCAAGGAGCGGTCCGACACACTGGAGTGGACCAGCGGCGCGTTCTTCGACGTCACCTGGGTGATGCCGGTGGCCTACGCCCTGCTGACGTTCGTCGTGGGTGTAGCGGTCGGCATGCTCCTGCGCCGCACGCTGGTGTCGATGGTGGTCACGCTCGGCATCGTCGTGGCGATCGGGGTGGTCTGGGACCGGTTCCGGCTGGACCTGGGCAACCTCCTGTCGGTCAGCACGGACAAGGGAGTCGGGCCCGGCGCCGCACGGCCGCAGCTGCCCGCCGGGGCGGTACAGCAGGGAGAGGGCACCTACTTCCTCACCAGCTCCGGAGCCCGTCTGGACTGGACCGCCTGCCTCGACAAGATCGACAACGACCGGGCCCACACCGCCTGCCTGGAGTCCAAGCACGTCATCGGCTGGTCCATCGACTACCTCCCCATCTCCCAGATGCACACGATGCAGTGGCTCGGAGCGGGCATCATGCTCGCCGTCGCCGCCGCCGTCGTCACCTTCATCATCTTCTGGGGCCGCAAGCGCCTGCTGTGACGTCCCGGCAGGAAGGAGTCAGGGGCCCGACTCCGAGGAGTCGGGCCCCGTCTACGGCGACACCTCGTCGCACTCGGCGACCCTGCGTGCGGGGACCTGCGGGCCGAGGCCGAGCCCGTGCATCAGCCGCGTGGCACCGGAGACACTGTAGGAGACGTGGAACTTCCTGCCGATCAGCCCGAAAGGCCGCAAGGAGGTAGCCTGCTCCTGACGTCCCACGCGCCCAGTGCCATTGCCCAGGTCAGCAGCGGTGCAGGTCACGCCCAGGCAGCCACCGGCACGAATGAGCTGTCCTGCCGGAACTGGTCCGTCCCGTTCGAGCGTTCCACGCGGAGCTGGTAGGCGTAGTGGCGCAGGTAGTGCCCCGGGTAGTTGTACGACTCGAAGCGTACGGAGCCGGACGCCGTGCCGGCCCGGAGGACGAACGTGGCGTCCTTGGCGAACGTGCTCGTGCCGTCGTTCGGGTCGAAGCGGGCGCGGAAGTCCCAGTGGCGCAGGTAGTTGCCGGCCGCGTCGCGCAGGGAGCAGCCGTTCGCGTCGGCCAGGCCGGCGACGACCGTGAAGGTGGCGGCCTGTTTCTCGGCGGTGGTGCTGGAGCCGCTGACCACGGGCAGGTTGAGGAGCCCGGACTGCTGCTGCCAGTAGCGGGTCGAGTAGTTGGCCGACCGGAAGGAACGGGTGGCGTTGCGCGCCAGGCTCGGGCCTGGCGAGACCGTCTCCTTGACCACCGTGAAGTGCCGCGCCGTGCCGGAGATCGCGGGCAGTGCGGCCGGTGCCGACCAGGTGGCGAAGGTGTCGTAGCTGTCGCTGTAGTAGTAGTTCCCGTTGCCGTAGCCGTCGAAGAAGATCCGCCAGCCGCCGTTGTCGAGCTGCACCAGCGCGGGTCCCTCGCGGTAGCTGCCCCAGCCCGCCCAGTCGCCGGTCCTGCGGATCGTGTACGGCCCGGTGAGGTTCGAGGCGGTGGCGTACTCGATGTACTTCGTCGTCTCGTTCTTCGGGAAGGCGTGGTACGTCGAGCCGATCCTCACGATGAACGTGTCGATGTGGTTGGCGCCGATGCCGGACAGCGCCACCGGTGAACTCCACGCCGTGAGGGCGGAGTTCGTCGCCCTCAGCCGGTACGGAGTGAAGATCCACTCGTCGTTCGTGGTGGAGCAGGACACGATGACGTTGACGCTGCCGTCGCTGTCTACG
Source organism: uncultured Actinomycetota bacterium (assembly GCA_963798065.1). Taxonomy (GTDB): domain Bacteria; phylum Actinomycetota; class Actinomycetes; order Streptomycetales; family Streptomycetaceae; genus Streptomyces. Next base: position 140,016 of record CAWCSC010000029.1, read on the forward strand.
AACCACTCGGGCGCCCAGGCGCGGGAGAGGTTCGCGACGGGGACGGTGTAGTCGTACAGGAACGTCCAGTTGACGCGGTCGGAGCTGCGGGCGAAGCCGATCGTCGTGCTGGTGTCCTGCCAGGTGTGCGTGGTGTAGGTGACGTAGTAGTTGCCGTCGGTGTGTCTGATGACGCTCGCGTCGCGGATCCGTCCCGCGGGCGGCGTGTACGCGGAGGAGCGCAGCAGCCGAAAGTCGGTGGCGTCGTCCGACTGGTAGACGTTGACCGTGCCGTCGTCGCTGTTGGGGAACGGCACGATCGTGTAGCGCGTGGCCGAGCCGTTCGGCGGTGCGGCGGCCAGGGCGCTGCCGAGCAGTCCGGGCGCTTCGCCCAGCAGGACCGCCGAGGCGGGCAGGGCGGCCAGGGCGCGCAGCAGCGTACGGCGGGACGGGGCGGCGGGGTGTGGGGTCACGGGCGGCTCTCCCTGAGACACACGGGATCGATATACCGAACAAGGTTCGGCAACTCGATCAGAAGTGGGGGCTCAGAAAGTAAGGGCGAGGCACGGGGTCGTCAATGGTTTGAGCGGCGGCCGATGTGCCCAGTGGGGAAGATGTGACTGGTGGGTGAATGTCCACTCCTGCCGTCGGCATTCCGCCACCGGCCACCGGACGTTACCGTTCGGTAGACAAGCTGCTTCCGGAGGTGTCCGTATGACGCTCGACCGAGCCGCAGGCCTGGCGGAGACCGCCCGTGCGCTGGCTGCCGGGGACGTGACGTCCCGGGCGCTGGTCGAGCGGACACTGGCACGGATCGAGGCGACGCAGGGCAGCCTCAACGCCTTCCGGATCGTCCGGGCCGAGGCAGCCCTCGCCGAGGCCGAAGCGGCTGACCGGGAGCTCGCCACGGGGGCACGCAGGCCGCTGCTCGGCGTCCCCGTGGCGGTGAAGGACGACATGGACGTGGCCGGTGAGCCGACCGCCTTCGGCTGCTGCGGGGAGTTCCCGCGGGTCGCCGAGGACGGCGAGGCGGTACGGCGGCTGCGCGCGGCCGGGGCCGTGATCGTCGGCAAGACCAACACCTGCGAGTTCGGGCAGTGGCCCTTCACCGAAGGGCCGGCCTTCGGCGCGACCCGCAATCCGTGGAGCACGGAGCACACGCCCGGTGGGTCGTCCGGCGGCTCGGCCGCCGCGGTCGCCGCCGGGCTCGTACCCGCCGCGCTCGGCTCGGACGGCGCCGGTTCGGTGCGGATCCCGGCCGCGTGGACCCATCTGGTCGGCATCAAACCGCAGCGCGGCCGTGTCTCCACCTGGCCGCGCGGCGAGTCCTTCCAGGGCATCACCGTCAACGGCACCCTGGCCCGCACGGTCGCCGACGCGGCCCTGCTGCTGGACGCGGCGAGCGGCAACCACACGCAGGACCCGCACCGGCCCCCGGCCATCGACGCGTCGGCGGCCGTCGGACGCGATCCCGGGCGGCTGCGGATCGCGCTCTCCCTGAAGCCGCCGTTCACGGCGGTGCCCGCCCGCCTCCTCCCCGAGGTGCGGGTCCGGATCGTCGAACTCGCCGAACGGCTCGCCGCGTCGGGGCACACGGTCGAGGAGGCCGACCCGCCGTACGGGCAGATCGGGCTGACCTTCGTGCCGCGCGCGACCGCCGGGATCGCCGAGCGGGTGGGCGAGGCGCCCTTCCCGGCGCTGCTGGACCGGCGCACCCGGGACGCGGCCCGGCTGGGCCGGCTGCTCGGCGGAGCCCCGCTGCGGGTGGCCCGGCGGGCGGAGGCCGTCCTGCAGCGCCGTATCGGAGGGTTCTTCTCCACGTACGACGTCGTCCTCGCGCCCACGACCGCCGCTCCCCCGCCCCGCATCGGCGCCCTGCTCGAACTCAGCGGTTTCGCCACCGACCGCGCGATGATCGCCGCCTGCCCGTACGCCTGGCCGTGGAACGTGCTGGGGTGGCCGGGCGTCAACGTGCCCGCCGGATTCACGGCGGACGGCCTGCCCGTCGGCGCGCAACTGCTGGGACCGGCCAACAGCGAACCCCTTCTCGTACAGGTTGCCGCCCAACTGGAGGCGGAGCTGCGCTGGTACGAGAAGTGGCCGGCGCCGCCGGTCACGGCACGTTCCGCTGCCGCCTGAGCGACCGTACGCTGTCTGTCATGGCGGACGCGTCGATGGTCGGGCTCATGGGGCGGGTCACCGGAACGATCGGGCCCGGGCTGGTCGGCGAGGTGATCGTCCGGGTGCGCGGCGGCGCCGAGCACTTCCTCGCCCACCCCGCCTCCGCGAGCAACCGCATCGAGCCGGGGACCGTCGTGATGGTGGTCGAGTACCTGCCCCCGAGGACCGTCTACGTCACGGCGGCGTACGACAGTTGAGCCTGCTGCGACGCAGGTGAGAGCCGTACGGCGTCAAGGTTTGGACAAGGATGCGCCGGTGTCTGTACCCGGGCTCCGCACAGGAGCACACTCCCCTTCGTTCGGTGCCGAGAGGGCACCATCCAAAGGGGGCGAATGCCGATGGTCATCGGCGTCGTGGCAGGGGCGGCGGTTGCCGCCGTTCTCGTTCTGATCGGTCTGTTCAAGCTGATGTGGCGGGTCGCCGAACCCAACGAGGCACTGATCATCTCGGGCTCCAAGCACCGCACCGAGGGCATCGAGGAGGGCCTGGGATTCCGCATCGTCACGGGTCGCGGCACGCTCGTGATGCCCGGTGTGCAGGCGGTGCGCAAGCTCTCGCTCGACCTGAACGAGACCGAACTCCAGGTGGACTGCGTGACCCACCAGGGCATACCGCTCAAGGTGCGGGGCGTGGTCATCTTCAAGGTGGGCGACGACTTCGTGTCGATCGCGAACGCGGCCCGCAGGTTCCTCGACCAGCAGAAGCTGATGTCGGAGCGGGTGCACAACGTCTTCGCCGGTCATCTGCGGTCCATCGTGGGCGGGTTGACGGTCGAGGAGATGATCCGGGACCGGGAGAAGCTCACCGGGCAGACGCGAGCCGCGTGCGGCACCGAGATGGAGAAGCTCGGGCTGATCGTGGACTCGCTGCAGATCCACGAGATCGAGGACCCGACCGGGTACATCCAGAACCTGGCCATGCCGCACGCGGCGGCCGTGCAGCGGGACGCCCGGATCGCGCAGGCGGAGGCCAACCGGCTTGCCACCGAGGCCGAGCAGCAGTCGTTCGCCCGAATGGCGGAAGCCACCCGGGACAGCGAGATCCTGCAGGCCGGCTACCAGGCCGAGCGCGACAAGGCGGGTGCCAAGGCCCGGCAGGCCGGACCGCTCGCCGACGCCGCCGCCCGGCAGGAGGTCGTCGTACAGGAGACGCGGGTGGCCGAGCTGGAGTCGCACCGCCGCGAGCAGCAGCTCCAGGCCGATGTCCGCAAGCCCGCGGACGCGGCGGCATACGAGACGCGCACGCTGGCCGAGGCCGAGCGGGACGCGCGGATCTCGGGGGCCGAGGCCAAGGCGAAGGAGACGGAGCTCGCGGCCGCCGCCGAGGCGACCCGGGTCAAGACTGCCGCGGGCGCCGAGGCCGAAGCGACGAAGGCGCGGGGCGCCGCTGCCGCGCAGGCCACCCGGGCCACCGGTGAGGCCGAGGCGGCCGCCGCACAGGCCAGGGGCCTGGCCGCGGCCGAGGCCGCCAAGGCCAAGGGACTCGCGGAGGCCGAGGCCATCAAGGCCCGCGCCGCCGCCCTCGCCGAGAACCAGGAGGCCGTCGTTGCCCAGCAACTCGCCGAGAACTGGCCGGAGATCGTCAAAGCCGGCGCCTCCGCCTTCGGCAACGTCGACAACATGGTGGTCCTCAACGGCGCCGACGGCATGGCCGACATGTTCGCCAAAGCACTCACCATGGGGGGCACGGGGCTGGGCCTGGCCCGTCAGTTGCTCGCGTCGATGAACCAGAACGGGATGAACCCGAACGGGCAGAGCCCCGACAAAGCCGCGTCCCTCAACGGCATGGCACCCCCACAGAAGGTGCCGATGGACGACAGGTGACCCGTCGGGCGGCCTCACGGGGGCAGCCTCTAAGGTGCCCCCGTGACCGCGTTTACCGACGAGAACGTCCCCGGCCGCCATGGCCGCTCCGCCACCACCCAGGCCGACCCGCGCGAAGTGGGCCGGGTCCGCACCGAGTACTCACCCGCACACGACGGCGACCCCGACCCCGGCGAGATCGTCTGGACGTGGGTGCCCTTCGAGGAGAACGACGGGCGCGGCAAGGACCGCCCGGTGCTCGTGGTCGCCCGCGAGCCGGCGGGTACGTTCCTCGCCGTGCAGTTGTCCAGCAAGCACCACGACGGCCACCGCGAGTGGGTATCGATCGGCAGCGGGCCGTGGGACCGGTCCGGCCGGGAGTCGTGGGTCGACGTGGACCGGGTGCCTGCGCCTGCACGAGGACGGCATGCGCCGGGAGGCCTGCGCGCTGGACCGTATGCGCTTCAACCTGGTCAGGCGCCGGCTGCAGGAACGCTACGGCTGGACCTGAAAGGTCTTCTCGAAAGCGCCCCGCACCGCACGGTCCGGCGTCCGGTCCAGGATCCCGAACACCACGTGCTCGAAGGTCTGTGCGAACCGTCCGCCGGCCTCCAGCAACGCCCGGAACGCCTCCGCCACCTGGGCCGGGTCGTTGCGGAACACCCCGCAGCCCCAGGCGCCCAGCACGAGCCCGCGGTAGCCGTGGGCGGCGGCCGTCTCCAGGACCCGTACGGCCCGGACCGCCAGGGCCCGCGGGAGTTCGGGGGCCCGTTCGGGTGCCGTGCGCGCCACCACGCCCGCGTTGGGCGCGGGCGAGGTCAGAAAGCCGACGGTGTACGGCTCGTCCAGCAGGCCGCCCCGCTCGTCACGGAAGACGGGCACGGCGGGTGAGTGGATGACACGGTCCGTGTAGAACGGGTCGCGATGGGCGCGGTGATGGTCGTAGAACGCGCGGGCCCGAAGCAGGCAGGTGTACAGCGCGGAGGCCCGGCACAGGGCCTCTTCCTGGGCCTGGGCGCCGTTGAGGTAGCCGCCGCCGGGATTGCGGGCCGAGGCGAAGTTGAGGACGGCAACGTCCCCGCCGACCCGGCGGGCGGCCTCCAGGCTGCTCTCGCCCGTGACCTCGATCGCGCGTCCGCGTCACCCGTACGGAGGACACCGGCACGGGTCCCGGCCCGTACATGCGCGTGCCGTCCCGCGCCGCCCGCAGCTCCGCCGCGATCGACACCTCGCGCCCGTCCGGCGCCCGGTAGGCCCCCGCCGCGCACGATCTGCTCGGTCTGCTGCGCGATACCGCGCAGGCGCGCGCTCACGGCGCGACCCCCGTACGCGCCGTGACCGCGTGCCGCGCGGTCGTTCTTGTCGTGCTCACGCAGGCATGGTGGGTGATGCCGGATACCCGGCGCAACAGAGTTTTCGTCGTCGGGGGAACGCCGGGGAAAGTACCGGGAAACACCCGGCCTGCCCGGATGACCGGCCCGGAACGCCCTGGTTCGCCCCCTTGTGCCGAGCGACGTGAGCGTCTTGGGTGGAACGAGTGATCCCGGCCCGGGCAGCCGAAGTACCCGGACCGGTGGCATGGTGGAATCTCAGGAGGATCCCGACATGTCCGATTCGGTCAGTGGCTGTACCGAGCCACACACCGCACTGTCCGCACCAGACGTCGAGGCCTTGGTCCGCGGCATCTGCTTCAAGACCGGCCCGCCACGCCGCCTCGGGGTCGAGGTGGAATGGCTCGTCCACGAGCTGCGCGAACCGCAGCTCCCCGTCACACCCGAACGACTCGAAGCGGCCTACGCCGCACTGCGGAACCTGCCTCTGAGGTCGGCGCTCACCGTGGAGCCCGGCGGCCAGCTGGAGCTGAGCTCGCTCCCCGCCGCCACGCTGACGGAGTGCATCGAAACCGTCTCCGCCGACCTGGACGCCGTCCGCACGGTCCTGCGCGAGGACGGCCTCACGCTCGTCGGCCTCGGCCAGGATCCCTGGCACGAACCCCGCCGGTTCCTGCGCGAACCGCGCTACGACGCCATGGAGGCGCTGCCTGGACCGCACAGGCCCCGCCGGCCGCGCCATGATGTGCACCTCCGCCTCCGTGCAGGTGTGCCTGGACGCCGGCCACGAGGAGCCCGGGCCCGCTCGGCCTGGTGCGACGCTGGTGGCTGGCCCACTGATCTGGGCCCGGTCCTGGTGGCCGCGTTCGCCAACTCCCCGCTCGCCGGTCACCGGCCGACCGGCTGGCTGTCCACCCGGCAGTTGCTGTGGACGCGGATCGGCGCCGGCCGGGCGGGCGGACCGCCGCTGGACGCCGACCCGCGCGGCGCCTGGGCCCGGCACGTGCTGGACTCCCCCGTGATGTGCGTACGGCGAGACGGCGGGCCCTGGGACGTCCCGGAGGGCCTGACCTTCCGGGAGTGGATCCGGACGGGAGCGCCGAGGCCGCCCACGCGGGAGGACCTCGACTACCACGTCACGACGCTGTTCCCGCCGGTCAGGCCGCGCGGCCACCTGGAACTGCGCATGATCGACGCGCAGCCCGGCGACGACGGCTGGATCGTGCCGCTGGCCGTGACGGCGGCGCTGTTCGACGACCCGGAGGCCGCCGAGACCGCCTACCGGGCCGTGAAGCCGCTGGCCGAGCGCGACGACTGGGGCTGCCCGCGCCGCACAACCCGCTGTGGATCGACGCGGCCCGCAGCGGGCCTGGCCGACGCCGAACTGCGCGAGGTGGCCGTCACCTGCTTCACGGCCGCGCTGGACGCCCTGCCCCGGCTCGGCGCCGCGCCCGAGGTCACGGACGCCGTCGCGGCCTATCTGGACCGCTACGTCGTCCGGGGCCGCTGCCCCGCCGACGATCTGCTCGACCGACAGCGCGGCACGGACGGTCGCGCCCACGGGAAGGACATCCGCACATGACCGACACCGATCCCGCCGTCGACGCCGATACCGTCGACCCCGAGATTCTCCGCGAGCGCGCGGTCGCCTCGCTGGTCGCCGCCCGCGACCGCACCACCCTGCTGACGAGCTGCGTCGAGGAGCCCGACCTGACCGCCCAGCACTCGCCGCTGATGTCGCCGCTGGTGTGGGACCTCGCGCACATCGGCAACCAGGAGGAGCAGTGGCTGCTGCGGGCCGTCGCCGGGCAGGAGGCGATACGGCCCGAGATCGACGGCCTCTACGACGCCTTCGAGCACCCGCGCGCCGAGCGCCCGACGCTGCCCCTGCTGCTCGCCCGCCGAGGCCCGCACCTACGCGGCCGACGTGCGCGGCCGGGCGCTGGACCTGCTGGAGCGGCGCCGCGTTCCACGGGACGCGGCTGACCGAGGCCGGGCTTCGCCTTCGGGATGATCGCGCAGCACGAGCAGCAGCACGACGAGACGATGCTGATCACCCATCAGCTCCGCACGGGGCCCGCAGGCGCTGACCGCGCCCGACCCGGAGCCGGCGCCCCTGTTCACCGGCCCGTCCGAAGTCCTGGTCCCGGGCGGCCCGTTCACCATGGGCACCTCCGACCGAGCCGTGGGCGCTGGACAACGAACGCCCCGCGCACCGGCGCGAGGTGCCGCCGTTCTACATCGACACCACGCCGGTGACGAACGGCGCGTACCAGGCGTTCATCGAGGACGGCGGCTACGACGACCCGCGCTGGTGGGCCGCGGAGGGCTGGGCGCACATCCGGCGGCACTCCATCGACGCCCCGCTGTTCTGGCGCCGGGACGGCAGGCAGTGGCTGCGGCGGCGCTTCGGCGTCACGGAGGTCGTACCGCCGGACGAGCCGGTGCTGCACGTGTGCTGGTACGAGGCCGACGCCTACGCCCGCTGGGCCGGGCGCCGGCTGCCCACCGAGGCCGAGTGGGAGAAGGCGGCCCGCCACGACCCGGCCGGTGACCGCTCCATGCGCTACCCGTGGGGCGACGCCGACCCGGGACCCGGAGCACGCCAACCTCGGCCAGCGGCATCTGCGCCCGGCGCCGGCCGGGAGCTATCCGGCCGGTGAGTCCCCGCTCGGGGTACGGCAGTTGATCGGCGACGTGTGGGAGTGGACGGCGAGCGACTTCCTGCCGTACCCGGGGTTCCGGGCGTTCCCGTACAAGGAGTACTCGGAGGTGTTCTTCGGGCCCGAGCACAAGGTGCTGCGCGGCGGTTCGTTCGCCGTGGACGCGGTGGCCTGCCGGGGCACCTTCCGCAACTGGGACTATCCGATCCGGCGGCAGATCTTCTCCGGGTTCCGCACGGCCCGCTCGGAGGACGTCTGATGTGCCGTCACCTGGCGTACGTGGGCCCGGAGGAGCCGCTCGGGCGGCTCCTGGTGGAGCCCCCGCACGGCCTGTACCGGCAGTCGTGGGCGCCCCGGCGGCAGCGGTACGGGACGGTCAACGCCGACGGTTTCGGCGTCGGCTGGTACGCCGAGGGCGACCCGGTGCCGGCCCGCTACCGCCGGGCCGGGCCGATCTGGGCGGACCTGTCGTTCGCCGATCTGGCCCGGGTCGTACGGACGAACGCGCTGCTCGCGGCGGTGCGGGACGCGACCCTGTCGGGCGCGGACGCGGAGGCCGCGGCGGCACCGTTCGCCGCGGGGACCTGGCTGTTCAGCCACAACGGCGCGGTCAAGGGCTGGCCCGGCTCGCTCGCGGCCGCTGTCCCGGACGCCTGCCGGCGGAGGACCTGCTGTCGCTGGAGGCCCGCAACGACTCGGCGCTCGTGTGGGCGCTGGTGCTGGCCCGGCTGCGCGGCGGCGACGGGGAGGGCCAGGCACTGGCCGACACGGTCCTGGAGGTCGCCGCGGCGGCCCCCGGTTCCCGGCTCAACCTGCTGCTCACCGACGGCGACACCATCACCGCGACCGCCTGGGGCGACGCCCTCTGGTACCTCACCCGACCGGGCGGCGGCACGGTCGTGGCCTCCGAGCCCTACGACGACGATCCGCACTGGCAGGAGGTCCCCGACCGCACCCTCCTCGCGGCGAGCCGCACCGAGGTGCTGCTCACGCCGCTGAAGGAGCCGGCCGACGCCCTCGTCCCCTCCCCCGCTCTCGGCTCCGCCCGAGCGGGGGGACCCCCATCGCTGAAGGAGCCCCGTACGTGAGCCCGTTCCGCCTCACCCGCACCCTGCCCGAGGACGCCACGGACGCCGCGCTGCGCGCCGACGTCCACCGGGGTCTGACCGGCACCCCCAAGACGCTGCCGCCGAAGTGGTTCTACGACGCGCACGGCAGCGATCTGTTCGAGAAGATCACCGAACTGCCCGAGTACTACCCGACGCGCGCCGAGCGGGAGATCCTCGCTCGACGCGCTCCGGCGAGATCGCCGCGGCGACCGGCGCCCGCACCCTGGTCGAGCTCGGCTCCGGCTCCTCCGAGAAGACGCGGCACCTGCTCGACGCGCTCACCGGACCTGCACACCTACGTCCCCGTCGACGTCAGCGAGAGCGCCCTCACCCAGGCCGGGCAGGCGCTCGCCGCCGAGCGGCCCGGGCTCGACGTGCACGCGCTGATCGCCGACTTCACCGGCGGAACTGACGCTGCCGGACACGCCGGGGCCCCGGCTGGTGGCGTTCCTCGGCGGCACGATCGGCAATCTGCTGCCCGCCGAGCGTGCCGCGTTCCTGGCGTCCGTGCGGCGCCCTGCTCGCCCCGGGCGACGCCCTGCTGCTCGGCACGGACCTGGTCAAGGACGAGGAGGTGCTGGTCCGGGCGTACGACGACGCGGCCGGGGTGACCGCCGCGTTCAACAAGAACGTCCTCACCGTGATCGAACCGTGAGCTGGGCGCCGACTTCGAGCCCGACGCGTTCGACCACGTGGCCCTGTGGGACGCCGGAGCGGGAGTGGATCGAGATGCGGCTGCGCTCCCGTACGGCGCAGACGGTGAAGGTGCCGGCGCTCGGCCTCGCCGTCGACTTCGCGGCGGGCGAGGAGCTGCGCACCGAGGTGTCGGCGAAGTTCCGGCAGGAGGGTGCACGCGCCGAACTGTCCGCGGCGGGGCTGGAGCTGGCCCACTGGTGGACGGACGGTGCGGGCCGGTTCGCGCTGTCGCTGAGCGTGGCGCGCTGACACCCGGCGAGCCCGGGGGTCGATGGCGGAGCGGGAGACGACGTCTCGCGCTCCGCCGCCGCTTGGGGCACGGTGGAGTGACGCGTGACACCCTCCACTGGAAGAGGAGCACCGGCATGTCGAACCACACCTACCGGGTCACGGAGATCGTCGGGACCTCGCCCGAGGGCGTCGACCAGGCCATCCGCAACGGCATCGGCCGGGCCTCGCAGACCCTGCGCAACCTGGACTGGTTCGAGGTGATCCAGGTGCGCGGCCAGCTCGAGAACGGGCAGATCGCGCACTGGCAGGTGGGGCTCAAGGTGGGCTTCCGGCTGGAAGAGGGCGAGTAGTCCGCCGTCCTCCGAACGGCGGACTCGGTCCGGCAGCGGTGCCGACGTGGTACGCCCCGGCCGCCTGCCCTCCGGCGGAGAGGCCCGAGCGTGTGCGTCGGTCCCCTGTGAGTCCGGCCCCCGCGGACCTCGCCTGGATCGCCGAACACCACCCCGCTACGGCGAAGTCCCACGTTTCCGGTGTGGCCGCGCCTCAGTGCGTCGGCACGTCCTGGCACGGAGGAGGGGGTGAACGCTCCGCCGACGCGTGCTCTCAGGTCCGCCCTTCGCGCTCCTGCGCCACCTTCAGCTCGGCGGACCGGGCCGCCCAGTCCGCCCGTACGACGGTGAAGCCCGCGCGCCGGGCGTCCTCGCAGACCAGTTCGTCGTCGTCCACGAGGACGCGGATCTCGCGTGTGCGGGCGAGCCGTCGCAGGATCTCCAGCTTGGTGATCCGGGCGGGCCTGCGGTCGGCGTCCCTGCCGCATGTACACCCGCCCTTCGGGCAGCTCCTGCGCGGCGAGCCAGTCGAGCGTGTCGCGCCGGCAGCGCTCGGGCCGGCCGGTGAGGTAGACGATCTCGCACTCCCGCGCGCTCTCCCGGACCAGCGCGATGCCCTCCGGGAGCGGCGGGTCCTGCGGCGCCGCCGCGAAGAAGCCGTCCCAGTCGCGCGGCCTGCGCTCCAGGAACCGCTGCCGGTGCGCGGTGTCGGCGAGGGTGTTGTCCAGGTCGAACACGGCCAGCGGTGCCTTGCTGAGATCGTCACTCACGCCGCCCACCCTAGGGGGTCTCCGCAAAGTTTCGCCGTCCGTCCTAAGGGCGGGCCCTGCGGCGTCCGGTACGTGCTCCGGGGACGCCCCGGATTGCCGGGCGGACACCCGCGCACTGGTCGCACTCGGGTGTTCGCCCGTGCGGCGAGAGGGCGCGCCCGGAGTCGCAGGACAGACGGGGCTTTGGGGACACCCCTGGGCCCGCCCGACGGTTCCCGTCGTCCGCGCCGCGTGGGCCGGCTCCCGGCGCGCCTGCTCGTGCCGCCCGGGCGCGCGGCAGCGGGTCCGCTGTCCGGAGCGAAATCCGCGGACGGTTTCCGTCGTCTGCCCCGGGCAGGCCGGCTGCCGGCCCTGCTGCAGGTGCCATCGGGGCGCGGGCGCAGCGTCCGCCGTCCGGGGCCCAGTCCGCCGGGACGCGGGGCCGTGCCCATCCCTGTTCGTTGCCTCCTGCCGGCGACGCCCGGCAGACGGCGGCGGCTCGCACATCCCGCGCCCGCACACCCCGGCAACCTCCGCTCCCCAGGCGGCAACTGCTCTGTGACACCACGTAGGCAGAGGCGGGAGGCCGTATGCGCAACACAAGGATCTGGTCGGCGGCGATGACGGGGGCGGCGCTGGCCATGGCACTGGCCGGTCCGGCGGGGCCGGCGATCGCCGCGGGCACGACCCTGGTCGTGGCGCCGAACGGGGACGACTCCGCCCCCGGCACGCTCGCCCGGCCGCTGAAGACCATCCAGCGGGCGGTGGACCTGGCGAAGCCCGGCGACACCATCGCCGTGCGCGGTGGGACGTACGCCCTTACGGACAACATCACCATTGCCACCTCGGGGACCGCGTCACAGCCCATCACCCTCGCAGCCCACCAGGGCGAGCGCGTCGTCGTCGACGGCGAGAAACTGCCCGCGAGCCACACCCCGGTCGGCGGCAGCATCCCGCGTGCCGAGCGCGGGGCGATCCACATGGAGGCGTCCCACTGGCGCATCTCGGATCTGGAGATCGTCAACGGCCCCTACGGCGTGTACTGCGACGGGTGCAACGGCAACGTCTTCTCCCGCCTGAGCACGCACGACAACTACGAGTCCGGCTTCCAGCTCCAGGGCGCCTCCAGCGGCAACCAGATCCTGAACCTGGACAGTCACGGCAACCGTGACCCGCGCAAGAACGGGGAGAGCGCCGACGGCCTGGCCGTCAAGGAGGGCAGCGGTACGGGCAACGTGGTGCGCGGCGCCCGGCTGTGGAACAACGTCGACGACGGCTTCGACGCCTGGGAGTTCGCCTCCCCGGTGACGATCGAGAACACGGTGACGTACGGCAACGGCTTCAACCGCTGGAACTTCCCAGACTTCGCGGGCGACGGCAACGGCTTCAAGCTCGGCGGGGGCAGCCCGGCCCCGGCGGTGGCCCACACCGTACGCAACAGCGTCTCCTTCAAGAACGCTAAGCACGGCTTAACCGACAATGGCAACCCCGGCTCCCTCGCCCTGAGCCGCAACTCCACGTACGGCAACGGCGGTACGGGTTTCGACGCCGACGTCTCGGGCGGGACCGCCAGGCTCACCGGCAACCTGTCCATCGCGGACCAGCGGGCGGCGGCCGTCGGATCCAAGACGGTCGCCAGCGGCAACTCCTGGAACATCGGCGGCACATGGGACGCCTCCTCGGTGCTGAGCACCGACTCGGGCCCGCTCACCGGCCCCCGGGCGGCGGACGGCTCGCTGCCGAAGGCGCCGGCGTTCCTCGTCCCGCGCTCCGGCACCGCCGTCGGCGCCCGATTCTGATCCGGTCGGCCGGGCTGTCCGAACGTGCGGCACGTTTGAGACAGCCTGGCCGGAGAAATGGTCCGGACTATTCGCCAGCGGGTCCCTTCGCGCAGGCCGTCGCAGTACCGCCAACCTTCAACGGCGACGTGAACGAGCCATGGACGCAAGTCAATTGACCATCACAGTTGATGGCTCAAGCACAGCACTGCCATACTCCGCATTCAGCCTCGCCACCACCCGTGGCCGGGGCTGGTCGGGGATCTCCACACAGAACCCCGAGGCCGTCCGCGTGATTCCGGACAGCGAGTTTTTCCGGTTTCACGAGCCCCCACAGAGCCCGCACCCCCTCAGCATGTCCGGCATTCCTCCACCCTGCTCGAAAGCCGGACTCGACACTTACCCGACGGGGTCGAGTGCGGGGCACGAAGCAGCGAAGAAGGTGCGCCTGTGCCCGAATTTCCACCGCGACGGTATGACACTCCCACATTCCCGCTTCCGCACATCGAACACACTCCGCCGTCTCGTATATCCGACCATCCCGAATTCCACTCGCTGCGTCGCGCGCAGCGCCGGTTCGGCACCCGGGCGACGATCCTGTCCGTCGGCGGATTCCTGCTGTATGTGCTGTTGTCGAGTTTCGTTCCCGCGGTGATGAACCAGCCGCTGTTCGGCCGCCTCACGATCGGACTCACCCTCGGCCTCGGGCAGTTCGTCATCATGGGCGTGACCGCGTGGTGCTATGTCCGGCACATGCGCAGTCGGGTCGATCCGCTCGCCCGCGGCCTGAGGTCCCGGCACCACGAGAACGAGAACCGTCGCGCCCGTTCGGCCGCGCCGCCCCAAGGGACCGGGCAGCCCCTCCAGCACGGAACGAGGGGGTTCCGCACGTGGTGACCGCCGCCGCCATCGACGACAGCAGTCTGCAGCTGACGTTCGTGCTGTTCCTGACCGTGGTCGTGATCACCCTGTTCACGGCACTGCTGACAGCCCCTCAGCGCGACGAGATCAGCGAGTTCTACCTCGGCAACCGCGCCATGTCGCCGTTGCGCAACGGCCTGGCCATGTGCGGTGACTACCTGTCCGCCGCCACCCTGCTGGGCAGCACTGGACTGGTCGCCCTGACCGGGTACGACGGACTGATGTACCTCGGCGGCACCACCGTCGCCTGGATGATGGTGCTGCTGCTGATCGCCGAACCCCTGCACCGCACGGGGAAGTTCACACTGGGCGACACGGTCGCGCTGCGCCTGCCCCGGCAGCAGCGGCCCGTGCGGGTCGCCCTCGCGGTCTGCATCCTGGCCATCGCGACCCTGTACCTGGTGGCGCAACTCGTCGGCAGTGTGGCGCTGTTGACACAGTTCACCGGCGCGCCGAGCGGCACCACCCGCACCCTGTGCGTGGTCGTGATCGGCACCTTCGTGATTCTTTACGCCTCCCTCGGCGGTATGCCCGGAGCCACGGTCATCCAGATCATCAAGGCCGTGATGCTCGTGGCGGGCGTGCTGTTCACCGCGGGCTGGGTGCTGTACCACTTCGACTGGAACCCCAACGCCCTGCTGGAGAGGGCGTCCGAACGCAGCGGTTCCGGCCTGAGCTTCCTCGAACCCGGGTTGCGCTACGGCGGCACCGTCAGCAACAAGCTGGACTTCTTCAGCCTCGAACTGGCCATCGTCCTCGGCCTCGCCGCCCTCCCGCACGTACTGATGCGGCTGCTCGCCCCGCGCAGCAGCAGCGTGCTGCGCTCCTCTGTCCTGTGGGCCGTCGGCCTGGTCGGCGCGGTCTGCTTCGGGGCCGGCATCCTCGGCCTCGGCGCCACCGCGCTCCTCGGCCGCGACACCATCGAGAGCACGGACCGCACCGGCAACGCCTCCGTCCTGCTGCTCGCCCACGAGCTGGGCGGCAGCGTCCTGACCGCGCTGCTGACCTGCCTGGCCTATCTGACCCTGCTCGCCGTGGCGGTGGGCCTCACCCTGGCCGCCGCCTCGTCCCTCGCGCACGACCTGTACAGCGAGGTGATCCGCAAGGGCCGGGCGAGCGAGACGGAGGAGCTGACCGTGGCCCGGCTGTCCGGGGCGGTCATCGGCATCCTCGGCATGCTGCTGGCCCTGGTCGCCTGGGGCGCGAACACCGCGACGCTCGCCTTCCTCGCCTTCGCCATCGCGGCGTCCGCGATCCTGCCGACGATCATCTACACCCTGTTCTGGCGGCGCTTCACGGCCAAGGGGGCGCTGCTCAGCCTCTACGGCGGACTGCTCTGCTCCGTCCTGCTCGCCGTGTTCTCCCCCGTCGTCTCCTCCGCCCCGGCCTCGTTCTACCCCGACGTGGACTTCGCCTGGTTCCCGCTCCAGAACCCCGGCATCGTCTCCATCCCCGCGGGCTTCCTGCTGGGCTGGCTCGGCACGGTGCTGGACAAGGGACCGGCCGAGGACAGCACCGCACACGAGGAGTTCGAGGTGCGGATGCTCGTGGGCGCCGACGACTGACACACCGTCCCGGGACATCGGCGGGCCGGGCACCGAGGGCGCAATTGTTAATGGGATCCATTTTCATGTAGCGTCCTCGGTGCCTGCCCACCGAGGAGGAGTCCCATGGCTGTCCCGAAGCGGAAGATGTCCCGCAGCAACACCCGTCACCGCCGCGCCCAGTGGAAGGCCGCCACGCCGACGCTGGTCCCGGTCACCGTCGACGGCGTCCGCCGGCTCGTACCGCAGAACCTGGTCAAGGCCTACGAGCGCGGGCTGCTGCGCCCCGAGGACTGAGACCATCCCGTACGAACGGCTGCCCGTCACCGTGCTCTCCGGATTCCCCGGGGCGGGCAAGACCACCCTGCTTCGAACCCTCCGCGGCCCGTGACACCGACGCCCCGCACACGCAGGAGCTGGTGTTCATCGGGACAGGACTGGACACAAAGGCCCTGCACGCCGCCCTGACCGACTGCCTGACCAGGCCGGGCGAGTACCTCCCCGGCGACGACCCCTTCCCCGCCTGGGACACGCACGGCATCGACGAGGCGTGCGG
The DNA here is from genome assembly GCA_963798065.1 of uncultured Actinomycetota bacterium. Classification (GTDB taxonomy): domain Bacteria; phylum Actinomycetota; class Actinomycetes; order Streptomycetales; family Streptomycetaceae; genus Streptomyces. The sequence goes on from CAWCSC010000029.1 coordinate 155,885, forward strand.
CCACGAGCACGCGGCGTAGCGGCCGGGCGCGGGCCGGGAATGCCGCGGCTCCTCAGGCGTTGAACCCCGTGTGAGCTCCCTGATCGCGTCCACCCGCTTCTCCGTCCTCGACCGCTCCCGCACCCGCGAGGGGCACACCCACCCCGAGGCCCTGCGCGACACCGTGCGGCTGGCGGGGGAGCTGGAGCGGCTCGGTTACCACCGGCTCTGGGTCTCGGAGCATCACGGCGTCCCCGGGGTCGCCGGGTCCGCGCCGACCGTGCTGGCCGCCGCCGTCGCCGCCGCGACCCGGACCATCCGGGTCGGCACCGGCGGGGTGATGCTTCCCAACCACCGGCCGCTGGTCGTGGCCGAGCAGTTCGGGGTGCTGGAGTCGCTGTTTCCCGGGCGGATCGACATGGGCCTGGGCCGGTCCGTCGGCTTCACGGACGGGGTGCGCAGGGCCCTGGGGCGCGACAAGGACGATGCCGACGACTTCGAGGCGCAGCTGCGGGAGCTGCTCGGCTGGTTCCGGGGCACCTCCCCCACCGGGGTCCGCGCCCGCCCCGCCGAGAACCTGAGCGTGCCGCCGTTCGTCCTGGCCATGGGCGAGGGCGCCGGCATCGCCGCACGCGCGGGCCTGCCCATGGTCATCGGTGACCTCAGGAACCGGGACAAGATGCGGCGTGGCATCGACCACTACCGCGATCACTTCCGCCCGTCCGCCTGGGCGCCTGAGCCGTATGTCGTCGTCTCGGGCACGATCGGCGTGGCCGCCACACCCGAGGAGGCCCGGCGGCTGCTGATCCCCGAGGCCTGGTCGATGGCGTACTCACGCACGCACGGCACGTTCCCGCCCCTCCCGCCGGCCGAGCGTGTGGAGGCACTCACGATGACCGGCAAGGAGCGAGGTTTCTACGAGGCAGGGCTGGCCGGCCATGTCGTGGGCACCGAGGAGCAGGTGGCCCACGAGCTGGAGACGGTACTGAAGGAGACAGGGGCCCAGGAGGTCCTGGTCACCACCAGCACGTACGACCGCGAGGCCCTGCTGGACTCCTACCGTCGGCTGGCCGCGATCACCTCCGGCTAGAGTCCTGCTCATGCACGACCCCCACACCCCCCACGACCCTTACGTCCGCGTTCGCGGCGCCCGCGAGCACAACCTCCGGGGCATCGACGTCGACATTCCCCGGGACGTGCTGGCCGTGTTCACCGGCGTGTCCGGCTCGGGGAAGTCGTCACTGGCGTTCGGCACGATCTACGCGGAGGCCCAGCGGCGCTATTTCGAGTCGGTCGCGCCCTACGCGCGCCGGCTGATCCACCAGGTCGGTGCGCCCAAGGTCGGGGAGATCACCGGTCTGCCACCGGCCGTCTCGCTCCAGCAACGCCGCGCGGCACCCACCTCGCGCTCCTCCGTCGGCACCGTCACCAACCTCTCGAACTCCCTGCGCATGCTGTTCTCCCGGGCCGGCACCTACCCGCCCGGCGCCGAGCGCCTCGACTCCGACTCCTTCTCGCCCAACACGGCGGCCGGGGCCTGCCCGGCGTGCCACGGGCTCGGGCAAGTGCACCGTACGAGCGAGGAGTTGCTGGTCCCCGACCCGTCGCTGTCGATCCGCGAGGGCGCGATCGCCGCCTGGCCGGGCGCCTGGCAGGGCAAGAACCTGCGGGACATCCTCGACGCGCTGGGCCACGACGTGGACCTGCCGTGGCGGGAGCTGCCCGCCGCAGCGCGGGAGTGGATCCTGTTCACGGACGAACAGCCGGTGGTCACCGTGCACCCGGTGCGGGACGCGGACCGCATCCAGCGGCCGTACCAGGGCACGTACATGAGCGCCCGGCGGTACGTGATGAAGACCTTCTCGGACTCCAAGAGCCCGACCCTGCGGACGAAGGCCGAGCGGTTCCTCACCAGCGCGCCCTGCCCGGCGTGCGGCGGCAGCCGGCTGCGCCCCGAGGCGCTGGCGGTGACCTTCGGGGGCCGGACCATCGCCGAGCTGGCGGCGCTGCCGCTGGTGGAGCTGGCCGCCGCTCTCGACGCGACGTCGGAGACCGCACGGGTCCTCACCGGCGACCTCACGTCCCGGATGGCCCCGGTCTTCGAGCTGGGTCTCGGCTATCTCAGCCTCGACCGGCCCACCCCCACCCTCTCCGCCGGCGAGCTGCAGCGCCTGCGCCTCGCCACCCAGCTGCGCTCCGGCCTGTTCGGTGTCGTGTACGTCCTCGACGAGCCGTCGGCCGGACTGCACCCGGCGGACACCGAGGCGCTGCTCACGGTGCTGGAGCGGCTGAAGACGGCCGGGAACTCGGTGTTCGTGGTGGAGCACCACCTCGATGTCGTACGCGGCGCCGACTGGCTGGTGGACGTGGGCCCGCACGCGGGCGAGCACGGCGGGCGGGTGCTGCACAGCGGCCCCGTGGCGGAGCTGGCCGGTGTCGAGGAGTCGGCGACGGCCCGCTACCTGTTCGACCACTCCCCCGCCCCGGCCCGGCAGGTCCGCGAACCGAGCGGGTGGCTGAGGACCGGCCCCGTCACCCGGCACAACCTGCGCGGTGTGACCGCCGACTTCCCGCTCGGCGTGTTCACCGCGGTCACCGGGGTGTCCGGCTCGGGCAAGTCCACGCTCATCGGCGAGATCACCGAGGACATGGCGGGGGTGGGCCGGCTGGTCTCGGTCGACCAGAAGCCGATCGGGCGCACTCCGCGCTCGAACCTCGCGACCTACACCGGCCTCTTCGACGTCGTGCGCAAGGTGTTCGCGGCGACGGACGGTGCCCTCGAACGAGGCTTCGGCGTCGGCCGGTTCTCCTTCAACGTGGCTGGAGGTTCCCCCTCGGGGGAGGGCGCTGCGAGACCTGCCAGGGCGAGGGATTCGTCAGCGTGGAGCTGCTGTTCCTGCCGAGCACGTACGCGCCCTGCCCGGACTGCGGTGGTGCCCGCTACAACCCGGAGACGCTGGAAGTGACATACCGGGGACGGAACATCGCGCAGGTGCTGGACCTGACGGTTCAGGGCGCGGCTGAGTTCTTCTCGGACACTCCGGCCGTGGCCCGCAGCCTGGCCACGCTGCTCGACGTGGGTCTGGGCTACCTCCGCCTCGGCCAGCCCGCCACCGAACTCTCCGGCGGCGAGGCCCAGCGCATCAAGCTGGCGAGCGAGCTGCAGCGCGGCCGGCGCGGGCACACGCTCTACCTCCTCGACGAGCCGACCGCCGGCCTCCACCCGGCCGACGTGGACGTCCTGATGGGCCAGCTGCACGGCCTCGTCGACGCCGGGCACACCGTGATCGTCGTCGAACACGACATGTCCGTCGTCGCCCGCGCGGACTGGGTGATCGACCTCGGCCCGGGCGGCGGCGACGCGGGCGGGCGGATCGTGGCGGCGGGACCACCGGCGGACGTGTCACGGTCGGAGCGGAGCAGGACAGCGCCGTATCTCGCCCGCACGCTGGCCGGGGGTGGCTGAGGCCGGTCACGCGCCCGCGGCCGGACGGGAGCGGGCGACCCCGCGTCCGCGTACCTCCCGTACGGCAGGCATCCGCGCGGCGGTGGAAGAGCAGCGGCGTCGGCGCGCCGCCGCACCCGCGACGCCTGAGACCGTGGCGGGCCGTCGCCGCCCGTCACGGGTCCGCCGCAGGCCGGGGCGCCGCAGGCCCGGGGCGCCGCAGGCCCGGAGCGCCGCAGGCCCGGAGCGCCGCAGGCCCGGAGCGCCGCAGGCCCGGAGCGCCGGGCACCCCCGCCACCCGGCACCGGGCCGCAACGGCACGGACATGGCACCAGCGCCGGACCGCTACGCGCCCTACGCCACCAGCGCCGTGTGCGTCCAGGCCGGCGCGGCGGTCTCCTGTGGCTGTGCGGAGTGGGCCAGGGAACGGCGGTCGGGGCTGGCGCCCGGCGGGATGGCGTCCCGTACCTCGACCTCGGCGACCAGGCCGCGGGCCGTCGCCACCCGCCACAGCGAGGCGAGCAGCGTGTCCTCGCCGACGAACGCGGGGGCCGTGGTGGCCGCTCCGCCCATGAGCCGGTAGCGGATCCGCACCGGCTGGACCGGCACCCCGGCGTCCAGGGCGGCCTGGAACACGGCCCGGCGGAAGGTGCCCTGGGCCCGGCCGCACCAGGTGCTGCCCTCGGGGAAGGCCGCCACCGCACCGCCCTCGCGCAGCGCCCGGGCGATACGGGCGACCGTGTCGGGCAGGGCCCGCAGCCGGTCCCGGTCGATGAACAGGGCGCGCCGCGGGCGGCCAGCGGCCCGGCGACGGGCCACTGCCGTACCTCGGTCTTGGCCAGCATCCGGGCGGGACGTACGGCGGCGAGCAGCGGGATGTCCAGCCAGGAGATGTGGTTGGCGACCAGCAGCAGTCCGCCGGTGGGGGCGGCGGCGCCGGTGATGCGGACCTGGACCCCTGCGGCCCGCACGATCCACCGGCACCACCGCCGGACCAGGGACGCCGGTACCCGTGCGCCGAACGGCGACAGCACGATCCCGGCGAGGAGGAGCACGACGAGAGCGGTGAGCCGCAGTACGGCACGCGGCACGGCCCGCGCCGGCACCGCCGCCGAGGCCTCGACACAGGCCTGCGGCGTGCAGGGCGCGGTGGGCAGCCAGGCGCTCATCAGGCCGGCACGAGGGAGAGGAAGTGCCGCAGGTAGCGCGAGTTGACCCGGCTCATCGGCAGCAGCACGTACAGGTCGGCGACGCCGAAGTCCGGGTCGTGGGCCGGTTCGCCGCACACCCAGGCGCCGAGGCGCAGGTAGCCGCGCAGCAGGGCGGGCAGTTCGACGCGGGCGGCGGGCGCGGGGCCCGGCGATCCACGGCAGCAGCGGCCGGACGCGGTACTCCTGCGGCGACAGGTGCTTGGCGCTCACCCGGTCCCAGGTGGCGGAGGCGAGAGCGCCGCCGTCGGCCAGCGGGATGGAGCAGCAGCCGGCGAGCCACGCGTGGCCGCGTTCGACCATGTAGCGGGCGATACCGGCCCAGATGAGGCTGATGACCGCGCCGTCGCGGTGGTCGGGGTGCACACAGGAGCGGCCGACCTCGACGAGCTCCGGCCGGATCCCGTCGAGGCGAGGTCAGGTCGAACTCGCTCTCGGAGTACAGCCGCCCGGCGACGGCCGCGCGCTCCGGCGGCAGCAGCCGGTAGGTGCCGACGACCTGGCCGGTCGTCTCCTCGCGCACGAGCAGGTGGTCGCAGTACGCGTCGAAGGCGTCGATGTCGAGGCCCGGCTGCGGGCTGGGCAGCAGGGCGCCCAGCTCCCCGGCGAAGACGTCGTGCCGCAGCCGCTGGGCGGCACGCACGTCCTCCTCGTTGCGGGCGAGGGCGACGGTGTAGCGGGTGGGGGCCGTGGGCTGCGCGGGGCGGTCGACGGTCAGTACGCCGGTCATGGCTTCTCCTGGTCACGGGCCGGGGACGGCGGCGGAGGGCAGTGGTGGCGGTGCGGTGCCGCCCTGTTCCGGCTGGCGTAGCGTGACCTGTGCCAGGGAGATGCGGATGTGCGGCCATGCCGATGCCGTGGAGCGGACCTCCGGTGCGTCACCTGACGAGGGCCGAGGGGGAGCACCTCCCGGCCCCGCCCGTCCGCGCCTGTCGGCGAACGTCTACTGCGCGTCTGCCGCTTGACCCTCCGCGTGGCCCGCAGCCACTCCTTGTTCATGCTGGTGATGGACATGAGCGGGATTCCCTTGGGGCAGGCGGTGGCGCACTCTCCGGCGAGGGTGCAGCCGCCGAAGCCCTCCTCGTCCATCTGCGTCCACCATGTCCAGGACCCGGGTCTCCCGCTCGGGCGCGCCCTGCGGCAGCACGTTCAGGTGGTTGATCTTGGCGGACGTGAACAGCATCGCCGCCCCGTTGGGACACGCCGCCACACACGCCCCGCACCCGATGCACTCGGCGTGCTCGAAGGCGAAGTCGGCGTCCGGCTTCGGCACCGGCGTGGCGTGCGCCTCCGGCGCGGCCCCCGTGGGCGCGGTGATGTAACCGCCGGCCTGGATGATCCGGTCGAACGCGGACCGGTCGACGACCAGGTCCTTGATCACCGGGAAGGCCGACGCCCGCCACGGCTCGACGTCGATCGTGTCGCCGTCCTCGAAGGACCGCATGTGCAGCTGACAGGTGGTGGTCCGCTCCGGCCCGTGCGCATCGCCGTTGATCACGAGCGAACACGCGCCGCAGATGCCCTCGCGGCAGTCGTGGTCGAAGGCGACCGGGTCCTCGCCCCGGAGGATGAGCTCCTCGTTGAGCGTGTCGAGCATCTCCAGGAAGGACATGTCGGGGGAGATCCCGTCCACCTCGTACGTGGACATGGCGCCGTCGGCGTCGGCGTTCTTCTGCCGCCAGACGCGCAGGGTGAGCTTCATGCGTAGCTCCGCTGGGTGGGGTGGACGTACTCGAAGACCAGGTCTTCCTTGTGCAGGATCGGGAGCCTCGCCGGTGCCGGTGAACTCCCAGGCGGCCGCGTAGCCGAACTCGTCGTCCTTGCGGGCGGCCTCGCCGTCGGGCGTCTGGGACTCCTCGCGGAAGTGGCCGCCGCAGGACTCGTCGCGGTGCAGCGCGTCGAGGCACATCAGCTCGGCGAGCTCCAGGTAGTCGACGACGCGGTTGGCCTTCTCCAGCGACTGGTTGAACTCCTCGCCGGTGCCGGGCACCTTGATGCGCCGCCAGAACTCCTCGCGGATCTGCGGGATGCGCTCCAGCGCCTTGCGCAGGCCCGGAGTCGGTGCGGGCCATGCCGCAGAACTCCCACATCAGTTCGCCGAGTTCGCGGTGGAAGGAGTCGGGGGTGCGGTCGCCGTCGACGGACAGCAGCAGGTTGAGCCGGTCCTGGGTCTCGGCCAGCACGTCCTGGACGACGGGGTGTTCGTCGGTCACCTCGTCGTGGTGCGGGTTGCGGGCCAGGTAGTCGTTGATGGTCGCCGGCAGCACGAAGTAGCCGTCGGCCAGGCCCTGCATCAGCGCGGACGCGCCGAGCCGGTTGGCGCCGTGGTCGGAGAAGTTGGCCTCGCCGATCGCGAACAGCCCGGGGACGGTGGTCTGGAGGTCGTAGTCGACCCACAGGCCGCCCATCGTGTAGTGCACGGCGGGGTAGATCCGCATCGGCACCTCGGTACGGATCCTCGTCGGTGATCCGCTGGTACATGTCGAAGAGGTTGCCGTACTTGGCCTCGACGGCCTTGCGGCCCATGCGCGCGATCGCGTCGGCGAAGTCCAGGTAGACGCCCTGGCCGCCGGGACCGACGCCCCTGCCCTCGTCGCAGACGTTCTTCGCGGCGCGGGAGGCGATGTCGCGCGGGACGAGGTTGCCGAAGGACGGGTAGATGCGCTCCAGGTAGTAGTCGCGCTCGTCCTCGGGGATCTCGTTCGGCGGGCCGCTGGTCGCCCTTCGCCTTGGGCACCCAGATACGGCCGTCGTTGCGCAGCGACTCGCTCATCAGCGTCAGCTTGGACTGGTGGTCGCCGGTGCGCGGGATGCAGGTGGGGTGGATCTGGGTGAAGCAGGGGTTGGCGAAGTAGCGCGCCGCGCCGGTGGGCCCGCCAGATGGCGGTGGCGTTGGAGTTCATGGCGTTCGTCGACAGGTAGAAGACGTTGCCGTAGCCGCCGGAGGCGAGCACGACGGCGTCCGCGAAGTACGTGTCGATCTTCCCGGTGACCAGGTCCCGGGCGACGATCCCGCGCGCCCGCCCGTCGACGACGATCAGGTCGAGCATCTCGGTGCGCGGGTGCATCTCGATGTTCCCGGCGGCGATCTGCCGGCTGAGCGCCTGGTAGGCGCCGAGGAGGAGCTGCTGGCCCGTCTGGCCGCGGGCGTAGAACGTGCGCGAGACCTGCACGCCGCCGAAGGACCGGGTGTCGAGCAGGCCGCCGTACTCACGGGCGAAGGGCACGCCCTGCGCCACGCACTGGTCGATGATCTCGACGGAGATCTGCGCGAGCCGGTGCACGTTGGACTCGCGGGCCCGGAAGTCGCCGCCCTTGACGGTGTCGTAGAACAGCCGGTGGATGGAGTCGCCGTCGTTGCGGTAGTTCTTCGCGGCGTTGATGCCGCCCTGCGCGGCGATGGAGTGGGCGCGGCGCGGGGAGTCCTGGTAGCAGAACTGGACGACGTGGTAGCCCTGTTCGGCGAGGGTGGCGCCGGCGGAGCCGCCGGCGAGGCCGGTGCCGACGACGATGACGGTGTGCTTGCGCCGGTTGGCGGGGTTGACCAGCTTGGCCTCGAAGCGGCGCGTGTCCCAGCGCTCGTGGACCGGACCGGACGGGGCCTTGGTGTCGACGACCGGCTCGCCGGTCGCGTAGTCGGTGTAGGTCATCGTCAGCTCACCACTCCGGTCATGACGCCCACGGGTACGGCGATGAAGCCGGCCGTGAGCAGCAGCGCGAGGACGTTGGCGATGGTCTTCAGGGCGCGGTCGCGGGTGCGGCTGCCGACGCCGAGGGTCTGGGCGGCGCTCCAGAAGCCGTGCCGGATGTGCAGGCCGAGCGCGAGCATCGCGACGATGTAGATGACGTTGCCGTACCAGGTGGAGAAGGTGTCCACGACGTTCTGGTACGGGTGGCCCTCCTGGAAGCCGCCGGAGTGCACGGTGCCGGTCGTCAGGTCGAGGATGTGCCAGACGATGAACAGGCCGAGGATGATCCCGCCCCAGCGCATGGTGCGCGTGGCGTAGCTCGGCCCGCGGCTTCTTGTGCACGTACTTGCTGGGCCGCGCCCTGATGTCGCGGCGGCTGAGCTGGTACGCCGAGGTGGCGTGGGCGACGACGGCGACGACCAGCACGACGCGGATCGAGCCAGAGCGTCCACTCGTAGTGCATGAACGGCTCGCCGACGGTGCGCAGCCAGTGGCGCGTAGTGGTTGAACTCGCCCGCCCCGAAGAAGATCTTCAGGTTTCCGATCATGTGGGCGACCAGGTACAGCAGCATGATCAGCCCGCTGACCGCCATCACGGTCTTCTTGCCGACGGTGGAGTCCCACACGGTGCGTGCCATGGACGGCCGTCGGTCCGTCCGCGTTGCCAGAGCCATGGAACAGGACGCTACGGACGCGGACGGCCCCATCGGTCCAAGACATGGTCCGGCTTGATTCCATAGGCCACGGGCTATCGCTAGCGGGTATGCAGTTCCAGCAGCTCCAGTACTTCGTGGCGGTCGCCGAGACCCGGCACTTCACCCGGGCCGCCGATCTGGTCCATGTCGCGCAGCCGTCGCTGTCGCAGCAGATCAAGGCGCTGGAGCGGGAGCTGGGCGCGGACCTGTTCCTGCGGGCGCGCGGCAACATCACGCTCACCGACGCCGGGGAGGCGCTGCTGCCGCTGGCCCGGCGCATCCTGGCCGACGCGGACACCGCCCGGCACGAGGTGCAGGAGCTGGTGCAGCTGCGGCAGCGGCCGGGTCCGGCTGGGCGCGACGCCGAGCGTGTGCACGGGCCTGCTGCCGGACGTGCTGCGCGCCTTCCACGACCGCTACCCCGGCATCCGGCTGCTGATCGAGGAGGGCGGCTCGCACGACCTGGTGCGGGAGCTGGCACGCGGCGCGCTGGACCTGGCGCTGGTCGTGCTGCCCCTGCCGACGCCGTCCCCGGCGCTGACCACGGTGGAGCTGCTGCGGGAGGATCTGGTCGTCGTCTCCTCGCCGGAGGCGCCGCGGCCCGGCCGGGGGCGGCGCACCGTGCGCATCGCCGACCTGGAGGGCGAGCGCCTGGTGATGTTCCGGCACGGCTACGACCTGCGGGAGCTGACCGTGGCCGCGTGCCGCGCCGAGGGGTTCGAGCCGGACTTCGCGGTGGAGGGCGGGGAGATGGACGCGGTGCTGGGGTTCGTGCGGGCGGGGCTGGGGGTCGCCGTCGTGCCGCGGATGGTGGCGGCCAGGTCCGGGCGCGGGCTGCGGGTGACTCCGCTGGCCCGGCCCGGGCTGCACCGGACGATCGCGCTGGCCCACCGCAGCGACGTGGCTCCGCCCCGGGCCGCTCGGGAGTTGCAGCGGATGCTGCTGGAGCGGTGAGGCGGTTTCGGGGGCGCCGTTGTGGGTGAGCGTCGTTCCGGGGTGCGGGTCGTGTGTGGCTGGTCGCGCCCACGCGGCGGAGCCGCATGATCGAATACAGCCCCGCGCCCCTCAGGAGAACCCAACTCAGCCCGTCGCGTCCACCAGGGCCAGCTCGTGCAGGCGCTCCGGTGGGCCCGGCCTCGCGTAGTACCAGCCCTGGGCCGTGTCGCAGCCCAGTATGCGCAGCTGCTCGGCCTGGGCTCCGGTCTCCACGCCCTCGACCGTGACCGCGAGGTCCAGGCTGTGGGCCAGGGAGACGATGCCCTCGACGATCTTGAGGTCGACGGGGTCGGCCGGGAACTGCTGCATGCTCTGGGTGAAGGAGCGGTCCAGCTTGAGGATGCTGACCGGCAGCCGGCGCAGGTTGGCGAGGTTGGAGTAGCCCGTGCCGAAGTCGTCCAGGGCGATGTCGACGCCCATCTCCGCCAGCCGGCGCAGCGGCTTCAGCAGGTCGTCGTCCGCGCCGATCAGCGCCGACTCCGTGACCTCCAGGCAGAGCGCGTCCGGTGCGACGCCCGTGCGCTCCAGGATGTCGACGGTGTCCTGGACCAGGCCGGGGTGGGTCAGCTGGCAGGGCGAGAGGTTGACGTTGATCCGCAGCGGGCCCCGGCCGCCTCGCCCGTGCAGTTCCCGCCACTCGCGGGCCTGCCGCACCGACTGCTCCAGCACCCAGCGGCCGAGCGGCACGATCAGCCCGGTGTGCTCGGCGAGCGGGATGAACCGGTCCGGGCCGAGCACGCCGTGCTGCGGGTGCAGCCAGCGCACCAGGGCCTCCGCGCCGCGCACGCTGCCGTCGCCGAGGTGGACCAGCGGCTGGTACTCGATGAAGAACTCGCCCCGCTCCAGCGCCGTCGGCAGCGCCGTGGTCAGTCCGTGCCGGGTGATGGCGCGGGCGTCGGCCTCCGGGTCGGCGAGCTCGAAGCGGTTGCCGCCCGCCGACTTGGCCCGGTACATGGTGATGTCGGCGCTGCGCAGCACCTCCGCCGGGCTGCGTTCCCCGGCCGGGCCCTCGACGATGCCGATGCTGCCGCGCACGGTCAGCTCCCGGCCGTCGACGCTGATCGGGGCGAGCAGCGCGTTCATGATGCGGGCGGCGAGCTCGTCGACCTCGCGCTGGGTGTCGGGGCCGGTGGTCAGCGCCACGAACTCGTCGCCGCCGAGCCGCGCGACCATCTCGCCGGGCGCGGTGGCGCAGGACTGCAGCCGGTCGGCGACCTCGACCAGCAGCCGGTCGCCGGCCGCGTGGCCGAGGCTGTCGTTGATGGTCTTGAAGCCGTCGAGGTCGAGGTAGCACAGGCCGAAGCGCTGGCCTTCCCCGGCGCCCAGTGCCTTCTCCAGGCGCTCGAAGAAGAAGGTGCGGTTGGGCAGGCCGGTGAGCGCGTCGTGCGTGGCCTCGTAGCGCAGCCGCAGGTTGAGCAGCCGCCGCTCGGTGGTGTCCTCCATGAGGGCCAGCTGGTACTGCGGGTTCGCCGTCGGCGTCCCGCAGCAGGGAGACCGTCAGGTTGGTCCACAGGACCGTTCCGTCAGGGCGGTAGAACGCCTTCTCGACGTGGTAGTGCTCGCGCTCGCCGCGTACGAGTTCGTCGTAGAGCCGCCAGGTCTGCGGCGCGTCGTCGGGGTGGGTCCACTCCATGACCTTGCGGCCGCGCATGGTCTGGCTCGGAGACGCCGAACATGCGCAGCAGCGCGCCGTTGACCTGCAGGACGTTGCCCTCCAGGTCGGCGATGCCGATGCCTATGGCCGCGCCCTCGAAGACCGCGCGGAAGCGGGCCTCGCTGGCGTGCAGGGCCTGCGGCCACCACGCCCTGCGCCTTGAGGGCGGCCTGCGGCGATGGCCTCCTGCTCGGCCAGCGTCCGCTCGCGCAGCGCCTGGGCGAACCCGGCGGCCATGGCGTGCTGCAGCCGCGCGCGAGCGGGCCCGCAGGTCCTCCTGGTCGCCGTCGCTCGCCGCAGTAGAGCACCAGGTAGGCGTCGACGCAGTCGAGCGTGCGGCTGAGCGCCTCGGGGTCGGTGCAGTGCGCGTCGACGAGGGCGGCGCCGACCGCCTTGCCCTCGTCGGCGTCGAAGGTCCGGGCCTGCAGCGCCTCGCTCAGCCGCCGGGCCAGCGGCAGCAGTTGCTCCTCGAACTCCGGCCGGGTCGACGACGTCGAGGTCACCGGGAAGACCGCCCGGCTCCAGATCGTCGCGAACCGGCGCAGTCTGTCCTCCGGCCCGTCCGGCTCCGCGCTCACGCCGTACGCCCCACGCCGGCGAACCCGGAGAACGCGTACGGATCCTCGTCCTCCGGTGCGGTGTCGGGCCGCCAGCGCGGCATCGGCACCAGTCCGGGTTCCACCATGTCGTACCCCTCGAAGAACCGCGCGATCTCCTCGCGCGAGCGCATGATCAGCGGGTTGCGAATGTCCTCGTACACGTCCACCGCACCCCCGGCCCGCTCCGGCGGGCAGCGGGATCCCCTCGTAGGAGGCGTGGGTGAGCACGAGCAGGCTGCCGGGCGCGAGCGCGTCGCGCAGCTCGGCCACCGCCGCGTACGGGTCGTCCTCGTCTTCCACGAAGTGCAGTATGGCAACGAGCAGCAGCGCCACTGGCCGATTCAGGTCGATCAGCCGCTCCACCTCGGGGCTGGCGCAGGATCTCCCGGGGCTTGCGCAGGTCCGCCGGCGACGACGCCCGCGTCGTCGTTGCCCTCCAGGACCGCCTGGCTGTGCGCGACGGCCACCGGGTCGTGGTCGACGTACACCACGCGCGCGCCGGGGCGGGCGGCCTCGGCCACCTCGTGGACGTTGCCGAAGGTGGGGATGCCGGAGCCGATGTCCAGGAACTGGGCGATGCCCTGGTCGGCCGCGAAGCGCACGGCGCGGCGCATGAACGCCCGGTTCGCCTGCATGATCTTGGGGAGTCCCGGCATGAACTCCATGGCCCTGCGGGCCGCTTCCCGGTCGACCTCGAAGTTGTGCGAACCGCCCAGGTAGTAGTCGTAGATCCGCGAGACGCTGGGCACCGAGATGTCGATGCTCCGGGGGGCCCAGGCGGGACGCTCCATCTATCTCTCCAAGGCGTAGGCGATCCGGTGTTCGAGCTGAGGCTACTGATCGCCCGCCAAAGGAGCGACCCGAAACGGAAATTGACCATCCGTTCCCGGTCACTGCCTGCGGCACGTGCCGAATTGACACCCCCCGCACTCTCCACGAAAGCATCCGAAGCATTCCGGAGAGTTCCGAGCTCGGAAGGGCGAAGAGTGCTGCGAATCCGATGAGTCCCGCGCGTGAAGCACGGCAGACCGGTCCGCCCCTCCGTGCGGCACGGAGCGGCTGACCGGGTCCTCGCTGCGTGCGCCGACGAGGTGATCAACCCTGGGGAGGTTTCTCTACTTCTCCGGCGCGCCGACCGGCTTGCCGTCGGGCCGGACGGCGTACCAGGTGCCGCCGACGCCCTGGCCGTTGGTGTCGCCGGGCTTCTTGTCACCGGCGAAGGTGTAGATCGGCCAGCAGTCGATCGTCTGCTGCTTGCACGTCCGTCGGGCCGGTCGAAGATCATGTACGGCCCTTCTTCTGTCGATGCCCTTGGTGTCGTCGGCGTCGACCGGGCTCGACGACCGGCCACTTCTCCAGGCACTCGCCGGTGCACGCTGAGACGGGCTTCGGCCAGGCCTCGTCCTTCATGAAGCGGTAGACGGTCATGCCGTTCTTGTCGACGACGATCTCGCCGAGCTTGGGGTCCTTGCGGGTGGACAGCCCGGCGCAGGTCGGCCGCCTCACCGCCGCCCCCGCCCTGCGCCTTCTTGCCGTCGGGGGCCAGCGCGTACCACTTGCCGCCCACACCCTGGCCCTTGACGTCACCGGCGTTGACGTCCTTGGCGTAGCGGTACGCCGGCCAGCCGTCGACGGTCAGCTGCTTGGTGCCGTCGGTCCGGGTGACCGAGCCGAGCAGCGCCTTGTCGATGCCGTCACCGGCCGTTGGCGTCGTCCGCGGGGACCGGCGGCCAAGTCGTGGCGCAGTCGCCGTCGCAGTTCGACTTGGGCGGCTCGCGCGGTGTCCTTGTCGAAGCGGTAGAGGGTGAGGCCGGCACTGTCGGTCAGCACCTTGCCGAGCTCCTCGTTGGTGGAAACGGACAGCTTGCCCGCGGGGCTGCCGGCGTGGAGGCGCTCGCCAGGCCGGGCGCTCGCGCGGCCGCCCGAGTCCGTTCCCCGGGCCGGAGCCGATGTTTCCGTAGTCCCCGGCCGCGGCCGTGGCACCCACGTTCTGGCTGCTCGCCGGTGGGGCCGCTGTCCTGACCGCACGCCGTCGTCAGCGCCAGCACCGCCGCGGCGCTCGCCACGAGTGAGGCGCTCCGCCAGGAGGTCTTCATCGTCAACTCCCCAATATCGCAAGGGTGTTGCAGCGCCCTGCTGCGCCGCCGCACGGACATGAGGTACGCACGGGGGCGGCGGTCGTGTTCAACGGCGGCCAAATTTCTTTCCGGAACCTGTGACACCGCCCGCGCGGCGCCGTCACACGCGCGTACGCGTCGCGCCGGCCCTACGGACGACCGCGTCGCACGTCAAACCGACGGTCACGCGTCCGCGTGGATCCCTCCTTTCGGGGCAATCCGTGCCCGTTGGCGCTCCGGCACGTCCCGGCGTGACACAAGGCTCATGATCTTCGTCGTGCATGGACCCGAACCGACCCAACCCGCCCGTCGCCGCACGGGTGTTGGCGGTGGTGGCGCTGACCTGGGCGCTCGTCGGCGCACCGGTCGGCAGTGGCGGTGGCCACCGCCTGCGCGTACGCCGTCGACCGGGCCGGACGGCACGAGGGCGGTGGCGGTCGCCGGGAGCAACGACCTGGCCGACCAACCCGCCCTGCCCGACACCCACACCGACCCCCACGCCGACGCCCACGCCCACGCCGACACCACCCCACGCCGAAGCCGACGCCGACTCCGACACCGCCTCCGCACCCCGACGCCACCACCCCCGAAGCCGACGCCCACCGCCGAGGCCCGAGCCGCCGCCTCCCCCGCCGCCACCGCCGCCCGCTCCGGCGCCCGCCGGCTCCCCGGCCCACGCCGACCCCGACCGCGGCCGCCCCCGCCGCCCGGCCCCACCCCGGCGCCGGCACCCAAGCCGTCGGCCACGCCCACGCCGCGTCCGTCCGCGACGCCCGGTGCACTACCCGCGCCTATCGCGCCACCCAGCACAGGCGGCCGGCGCACGACGCCCACGTCGCCGCTCACCTTCGTCCTGCTCATCACGGTGCCCGCGATCGTCGCCGTCGCCGCGCTGCGTCCGCGCTGACTGACCCTGGAGGCTATCTCTTGCCGGAATGGCTTGTTCTCACCCTCGCGATGCTGGCCGCCTGCGCCGTGGTGGTCATCATCACCCTCGCTACGCCACCGCACGGCGCCCGACGACGAGGACCCCACCGAGACCCCGGACGTCATCGAGTACATGACGATGTGGATCGGCGTGGTGTACGCCATCGTCCTGGGCCTGGCCATCGCCGGCGTCTGGGAGGGCCGCAGCGCCGCCCAGGACCACGTCCAGGCGGAGGCCGTCGCGCTGCACGAGATCTCGGAGCGGGTCCGGGTCTATCCCGCCGACGTCCGCGACCGCATTCGGGAGGATGTCAACGCCTATGTCGGACACGTCGTCACCACCGAGTGGAAGACGATGGCCGACGACGGCCGTGTCACCGAGCGCGGCACCGAGCTGCTGCGAGCGCGTCCGCGAGGACGTCACCGACTACGAGCCGAGGACGGACTTCGAGGCCCAGGCCTACCAGCCGCTCCTCGACCAGGTGACCGCGGCCGACCAGGCCCGCAACGCCCGGGCGGAGCTCGACCGGGGAGACCATGCCGGGCGTGGTGTGGTTCGGGCTGATCGCCGGCGGCGTCATCACCATCGGGATGATCTTCGCCCTCCAGATCCGGCGCACGACCCCGCGAACTGGTCCTGGCCGGGCTGTTCTCGGCGCTGATCGCGTTCCTGCTCTTCCTGATCTGGGACTTCGACGCGCCCTACAGCCGGGGCGTCACGGCGTCGGCGGACCCGTTCCTCGAACCTCTTCCCGCACATCAAGGACTGACGGCCTCCCACCACGGATCCGGGCCGGGGGGCGAGCGACCCGCCGTCACCGTCCCCCGGCCGCGGGTACCGCGTCCCCTGAGCGGCCCACACGGATTGCCCCATTCGCGCGACTGCGATCGCGCACCGTGGACCCCTTCCTAGCGTTTCGGTCATCGAGGTGCATTTCCGTCGCGAGCGGAACAGGTCCGCGACTGCTCCTCGGGGAACCCGGAGGAATCACCATGCGCGCGATACGCGTCACTTCGGCCGCCCTGCTGGGCGTCGCCGCCCTCGCCATGACCGCCCCGGCCGCCCACGCGGCCGACGACGACTCGGGTTTCTGGCGCCAGGGTCGTGCCCACCACCGTCGCGGCCGGCGGGCCAGGTCACCTGGTGCGCGCGACGCGGCTGCGAGCGGAGCGTGACCGTCGCGTCGGCGGTCTTCGACACGGTCACCATCCGCCGGGGACGTACGACGGCCAGGGCCACGGTCGACCGGGACGCCAGGCCGGGTGCCGTGTACGAGGTGTCGTTCTACTGCGGCACCTTCTGGCAGAGCGTCGACCTCACCATCGCCGGGCGGCCGGCCCGCACCGGTACGGCCCGATCACCCGCAGCAAGGGCGTGCACGCCGGTGAGGGGGGCACCTTCGCCGGATTCGACCTCAAGGAGCTCGGCCTGGGCGCCGCGCTCATCACGGGCGCGCTCGGGACGGCGTACCACCTCTCCCGCCGCCGCACCGACGAGGACGACGCCTGACCGGCCCGACCGCACGCTGCCGCTCACGGTCCTGCTTCGCCCCGGATCCCCTGGAGGGGCCGGGGCGAAGACCTGTGCACGTGCGATGTGCCGGGCCTCGTCCGACGGAGCGGGCTCCGACGCGCGGCGCGTCAGATCCGCCTCTCCGCGCGGCGGCGCATCCAGAACACGCCGCCGCCGACGGGGCCGCCGGCGACGAGCCCGCCGCCGATGGCCATGTCGGTCGGCGTCGCCCCGGTGGTGCTGCTGCCGCCGAGACCGCCCGGACGCCGCCGATGACGGTGAAGGCGTGCCGGGTTGGTCAGGGTCCTGCCGTCGCAGGTGACCGTGATGCTGTGGGAGCCCGGGCGGGCGTTCCTGTTGACCGTCGCGGTGCCCCTCGCCGTGTTGCTGCCGGGCAAGGCGAGCTCAGCCGCGTGGGCCGGAACGCGTCCGAGGTCGCGGTGCCGCCCCTGGGGCAGTCGTCGACGGTGATGGTCAGCTGGCCGCCGCGGGCGATGACGCTCGGCAGGGCGACGATGTTGCTCGGCCCGTCGGGCTGCCGTCCCGCGCGACGGCCGCGGGGGCGGCGAGGCCGAGGGCGGCGACCGCGGCGCCGGCGGCCGCCAGGGCACGAGTAGTTACGCATGTGATCCTCCGCGGAAGACGCCCCGGGAACCGTCCCCGGTCGATCGGCGAGAAAGCGCCTCCCAGAAAGACCCTCAGATGCCGTGCGCGAGGCCCGCATTTCGGCGAATGGTCCGTCCTGGTGAGAGGACACGCCGACCGAAAACCCCACAATCGGATATTGCCGCAGGTCACGGACCGTCAGAAATTTCCTGTCGACGGCAACTCGGATGGCGCACCGAAAGGGAGCAGCGGGCCACCCGTTCGTATCTGTGCCCGTCGCCGGTTTCGCGCGCGGGACTTAGCGTTCTCGTATGCGCGAATGACGTGGCGACGGCCGCGTCGAGAGGGGATGGCGAATGTCTGCGTCCGAGGCGGCCGAACTGGCCGAAGAGGAGGAGCGGCGGAAGAAGCGTGCTCCTTGGGGCGTGATAGCGCTTGTTCTGCTGACCGGCCTCGCGCTCATCCGCAATGGCTCGGGGGAGTTCGACGAGGGGCCGCCGCAGCCCGCGTCGGCGGCCGCGGCGGACAGCCGGGTGCCCGGCGGCCACCTTCGCCGGGGCCGCGCAGCCGCTGCCGTACTCGCTGCCGGACCGGGTCAGGATCCCCGGCGATCCAGGTGGACGCGCCGGTCATCCCGGTCGGCCTGGACGCGGACGGCTGGGTCGGCGCGCCGCCGCCGGAGGACCCGAATCTGGCGGGCTGGTTCACCGGCTGCCGTCGCCCCCGGCGAGAAGGGCACCGCGGTCGTCGTCGGCCATGTCGACAACCACACAGGGCCCGGCCGTGTTCTACGGGCTCGGCGCCCTGAAGAAGGGAAATCGCGTCGAGATCGCCCGCACAGGACGGAAAGACGGCCGTGTTCGAGATCTACGGCATCGAGGTGTTCGAGAAGAACAACTTCCCCGGCGACCGCGTCTACGCCTCGAAGGGCAGCGCGGAACTGCGGGTCATCACCTGCGGAGGCGGTTTCTCCAAGCAGAATGGCTACGACGGGCAACGTCGTCGCCTTCGCCCGCCTGGTCGAGGTCCGCTGAGCGTCCTCGACCGGGCGGGCGAAGGCCTGCCGGCGGCCGTCACGCGTAGTGCCGCTCGGGGGACGGTGACGTGGTAGCCGGAGTCCAGCAGCTGCGGGCAGATAGCGCGCGCAGGGCCCGGACGCTCTGCGAGCGGTCGCCCCCGGCGTCGTGCGAGAGCACCACGACGCCGGGGGCGGCGCCGTCCTCGACCCGGTCGACGATCGTGCTGGGTGCCGGGGGTGGTCCAGTCGAGGGTGTCGACGGTCCAGGCGAGCGGTTCCATGCCCAGTTCGGCGCCGAGCCGGAAGGCGGTGCGGTTCCAGGCGCCGTAGGGCGCGCGGAACCACGACGGGGCGGTCGCCGTAGGCCTCCTCGATGACGTCGCTGGTGCGCTCCATCTCGTCGCGGATCCGGTCGCGGCTGAGCCGGGTGAGCAGCGGATGGGACCAGGTGTGGTTGCCGACGACATGGCCCTCTTCGGCCATCCGGGCCAGCGAGCTCCTTGTTGTGGACGGCCATCTCGCCGCACACGAAGAACATCGCGCGCACGTCGTACTCGGCGCAGGGTGTCCAGGATGTGCGGCGTGTAGCGGGGGTCGGGGCCGTCGTCGAAGGTCAGCACCATGGTGCGGCCGCGTCCGGAGACGCGCAGCAGGGGCGCGCGCCGTACGAGGGTCCGGCGGGGCGCGGCCCGGGGCGGGCCGTATCCCGTCAGGGGCTGGAGGCGGTACGTGGAGGGCTTGAGCGCGGCGGCGGGCCTGCGGCGCCCGCGACCGGGAGCGGCGGCCCGGCGCGGCCTGTCGCCGTCGCCCGCGACCGTCGACCAGCATCCGGCGCTGCCGGCCGCTCCGACGGCGCGACAGCCGCGAGCAGCGACGCAGCATCCGGGCGCCGGGTGGGCAACTGATCCTTCTTCATGACTCATCAGTCGCCCGGTGCGGGACCGACGCACCAGTAGCGACACCGGTGCGGCGGTACCGAAACACCCGCCCGGCCCACGCATAGGCCCGTGACGCCCGTCAGCGGCGGCGCACCAGGGGGAACGGCAGGGTCTCGCGGATCGTCAGGCCGGTGAGGAACATGACCAGCCGGTCGACGCCGATGCCGAGGCCCCCGGTGGGGGGCATGGCGTATTCGAGGGCGTCGAGGAAGTCCTCGTCGAGTTCCATCGCCTCGGGGTCGCCGCCGGCGGCGAGCAGGGACTGGGCGGTGAGGCGGCGGCGCTGTTCGACGGGGTCGGTGAGCTCGGAGTAGGCGGTGCCGAGTTCGGTGCCGAAGGCGACGAGGTCCCAGCGTTCGGCGAGGCGCGGGTCGGTGCGGTGCTGGCGGGTGAGCGGGGAGACGTCGGTGGGGAAGTCCTTGTAGAAGGTGGGCAGCTGGGTCTTCTCCTCGACGAGCCGCTCGTACATCTCCAGGACGACGTCGCCGTGGCCGTCGTCGGCGGTGTACGGCACGCCCACGCGGTCGCAGTGCCGGTGCAGCCTCGGGCAGCTCGGTGTCGGGGTCGATCTCCTCGCCCGAGCGCCTCGGAGATGGCGCCGTGCACCGTCTTGACGGGCCACTGCCCGGAGATGTCGTACTCCTTGCCGTCCTTGTGGGCCACCGGGGATGCCGAAGGCGGCGGTCGCGGCGCTCTGGATCGAGCTCGCGGACCAGGTCGAGCATCACGTCGTAGTCGGCGTACGCCTGGTAGGCCTCCAGCATCGTGAACTCGGGGTTGTGCTTGTAGTCGACGCCCTCGTTGCGGAAGGTGCGGCCCAGTCTCGAAGACCTTCTCCAGGCCGCCGACGCACAGCCGCTTGAGGTACAGCTCGGGAGCGATGCGCAGGTAGAGGTCGAGGTCGTAGGCGTTGATGTGGGTGGTGAAGGGGCGGGCGTTGGCGCCGCCGTGGATCTGCTGGAGCATCGGCGTCTCGACCTCGAGGTAGCCGCGTTCCAGCAGGCCCTGGCGCACGTGCCTGGACGGCGGTGGAGCGGGCGCGGATCACGTCGCGGGCGTCGGGGCTGGCGACCAGGTCGAGGTAGCGCTGCGGACCTTGGCCTCGGGGTCGGCGAGGCCCCGGCGTTTGTCGGGCAGGGGGCGCAGGCACTTGCCGGTGAGCTGCCAGGAGGTGACGAAGACGGTCGGCTCGCCCTGGTCGCTGACGCCCGCCATGCCGGTGGCGGTGATGAGGTCGCCGATGTCGGTGTCGGCGGTGAAGCGGTCGAGGGCGGCGCCGGAGCGGTCGCGGGTGAGGGCGAGTTGGTGGTCGCCGGACCAGTCGCGCAGCACGGCGAAGACGATGCCGCCGAAGTCGCGGACCAGCATGATCCGGCCGGCGACGGTGACCTGTTCGCCCGCGCGGATCTCGGCGAGGGCGTGGGTGCGGGCCGGGATGCCGACCGGGTAGGGGTCGATGCCGTCGGCGCGCAGCCGGTCGAGCTTGTGGTGCCGGACGCGGACCTGCTCGGACAGGCCGGCGAGCGGGGTCGGCGGGCTCGGCCTCGTCCCCTCCGGCGAGGCCGAGCGCCGCCAGCGACGGCAGTCCCTCGGTGGTGCTGGGCCGCTGTCCGCCCTTCGGGTGCCCTCTTTCCCCACAGCTTGCGCATCGACGGTACGGAGACGAATCCCTCGGCGATGCCGGACGCGAGACCGACCCGGGCGAGGGAGGCGGCCTCGCGCGTAGCAGAGGAAGCGGGGATACCACTCGGGCTGGTACTTGGCGTTGGACCGGTACAGGGCCTCCAGCTGCCACCACCTGGAGAAGAACAGCAGCAGGCGGCGCCAGAGCCGCAGCACGGGTCCGGCGCCGATGCGGGCGCCCTCCTCGAACACGGAGCGGAACACGGCGAAGTTCAGCGAGACCTTGCGGATGCCCAGTTTCGGTGCGGCGTGCGCACAGTTCGGCGACCATGAACTCCATGACGCCGTTGGGGGCGGCGCGGTCACGGCGCATCAGGTCCAGGGAGACGCCGTCCCTGCCCCAGGGCACGAAGGACAGCAGGGCGAGGAGCTCGGCCGTCCTCGTCGAGGGCCTCCACGAGGAGGCAGTCGCCGTCGGCCGGGTCGCCGAGCCGGTCCAGGGCCATGGAGAAGCCGCGTTCGGTCTCGGTGTCGCGCCAGGCGTCGGCCCGTTCGACGATCTGCCGCCATCTCCGTCCTCGGTGAGGGCGGAGTGGCGGCGGACGCGGCAGGTGGCGCCGGTGCGGCGGACGCGGTTGACGGCCTGGCGGGTGACGCGCATGTCGCGGCCGTCGAGGTCGAAGTCGAGGACGTGCAGGATCGCTTCGTCGCCGAGCTGGAGCGCGCCGAGCCCGGCGCGCACGAAGGCCGTCGCGCCCGTCTTCGGAGGCGCCCATCACCGCCGGTACCCAGGCGTACCGGCGGGCCACGTCCTGCCAGACGGCGATCGCGTGGGGCCAGGCCTCCCGGTCGCCGACCGGGTCGCCGCTGGCCAGGCACACCCCGGCCTCGACGCGGTAGGTGACGGCGGCCTTGCCGCTGGGTGAGAAGACGACGGCCTTGTCGCGGCGGGTGGCGAAGTAGCCGAGGGAGTCCTGGTCGCCGTAGCGGCCGAGGAGGGCGCGGATGCGGGCCTCCTCGTCGTCGTGCAGGGCGGCTTCCAGGCGCTGGGAGCGGAACAGGGTGGCGGCGGCGTTGAGCAGGGCGAGCGCGCCGAACAGGCCGAGCAGGAAGTACAGCGCGTGCGGCGGGCGGCCGTCGAAGCTGCCCGCGGGCACGAGGCCGCCGCAGGACCCGGTTCGCGGCCCAGGCCAGGCGCTGGTCGCCGGGCAATGTGCCCGGGAAAGCCTCCACCAGGGCCCAGCCGGCCAGCACCGCCACGACCAGGCCGGCCAGCAGGACGGCGAGAGCCCGGCGTACGGCGGCGCGGCGGGAGGCGGCGTAGAACTCCCCGCGGGCGACGATCAGCAGGATCAGGGCGAGGCCGCACACCACGAAGGACGGGACGGACTCGGCGAACTCGCCGATGGCCATGCCGAGGATGTCGGTCAGGACCAGCAGGCTCAGGTAGACGACGACCAGCCACCAGGCGATCTTCTTGCGGGCTCCGGTCGCGGCGGCGAGCAGGAACAGGAAGACCGCGTAGGCGAGGTTGGCGCTGACGGGGACGAGCAGCAGGTCCAGGAAGCGGACGAGCGGGCGCAGTCCGGTGCGCAGCGGCGGGATGACGGCTAGGAGAGCGCAGAGCAGGCCGAGGGCGCCGAAGAAGACCGCGAAGCCCTCGGGTACCCGGCTCAGGAGGCCGTGGGCCCGGCCGCGGGGCGGCCGTACCGGGCCTCCGGTGTCCTTCTCGGCCGCCCCGGTGTCCGCTATGGCACTCATGCTCCCGACTCTAGGAACCCCCGCGTCTTCCCGCCCGTCGAGGGCTCCCGCCCGGCGGGCGGACCGAAGGCCTCCGATAGCCTCGCGTCGTGACGGAACAGCACTCCCATCAGTTCGAGCGGGGCACGGACGGACCGAAGGTGATCGTGGTCGGGGTGGACGGCTCCGACTCCTCCCTGCGGGCCGCGGCCTACGCCGGCGGCCTGGCCCGGCGGCAGCACGCGCTGCTCGCCGTGGTGTACGTGCGGCCGGTGCTGGCGGCGGGCTCCGCGCTCGGGGCGCCGGTGGCCGAGACGACCGACGAGATAGCCGAGGACCTGGTGGCGCAGATCCGGGAGGCGACCGAGCGCGTCAAGGGGGTATTCGAGGTCCGCTGGGAGTTCCACACGTTCCCCGGCGACCCGTACAACGGCCTGGTGCAGGCGGCCGACGAACTCAAGGCGGACGCCGTGGTCGTGGGCGCGTCGGAGCAGGCGGGCCACCGGATCGTCGGGTCGGTGGCGGTGCGGCTGGTGAAGGCCGGGCGGTGGCCGGTGACGGTGGTGCCGTAGGGGACCTGGGTCCCTGGCCGGTAGGCACGAGGGGGCGAGGGCGTGAGGATGCTGCGGTGACTTCTTACGCCTTCGACGTGGACGCCTTCCTGCGCCGGCCCCTCACCGCGCGCCTCGCCACGGACGGGCCGACGGTCCGCCCCGTCTGGTTCCTCTGGGAGGAGGGCGCGTTCTGGGTCCTGACCGGGCCCTGGGCCCGTCTCCTCGACCGGGTGCGGGCCGACCCCGGGGTCGCGCTGGTGGTGGACGAGTGCGATCTGGCGACCGGTCTGGTCCGGCAGGTGATCGCCCGGGGCCGGGCCGAACTCGTGCCGTTCGACGTCGAGCGGGGCCGGCGCAAGCTCGTCCGCTACCTGGGCGTGGACGAGGAACGGTGGGACGAGCGGTTCGTTCACTACCTCCACGACGATCCGGCGCGACGCGGGACGGTGTGGCTGCGCCTGGAGCCGGTGTCGCTCGTCGCACACGACCTGAGTTACGCCGTGGCCCCCTGAGGCCTCGGGGGCGTGCACGGAGCCTTCCGTCACGGGGACACCAACATCGGCATCCTGCTGGCGTTCGTGGTGGTGATCGTGCTGCGCTACCGGCAGCCGGAGCTTCCGCGCACGTTCCGTACGCCGTGGATGCCGGTCGCGCCGGCGGTGGGCATCGTCTTCTCGACCTGGCTGATCACCTTCCCGCAGTGGCAGACCTGGGCGCGGTTCGCCGTCTGGTTCCCGGAGCCGGCGCGGCGCTGACCGGCCGGCTCTGCGGGCCTACTTCCCCATCACCAGTCCGTCCCCGGCCGCGCCCCGGCTGAGCACGACGTCCCGGATGCGGTCGCGGACGGCCTGTCCGTCGGCGCCCTGGGCGATCGCCCGGTTGAGGTTCACGACCCGGCCGGCGTCGACGTCGAACAGCTGCGGGACGAACTCCGCCTTCGTCACCTCCCAGCGGCCGCCCGGCCGCGTGGGCGGGGCGAAGGTGAAGCGGCCGAGGGTGGACTGGTTGCCGCGCGGGTCCTGGGCGCCCTGGTGGTTGGTCATCGCGCCGGCGATCTGGTCGCCCATGCCGTAGATCACCCAGGTGCCGTTGACCTTCTCGTACGCCTGCGGGACGTGCGCGTGGGTGCCGAGGATCAGGTCGATGTCGGGGCGGTCCCCGCTGCGCGCGGCGGTGAGGTTCCGGGCCAGGGTCAGCTGCTGGTCGTCGGGCGTGTCCTGCCACTCGGTGCCCCAGTGCAGGGAGACCACGACCACGTCGGCGCCCGCACGGCGCGCGGCCCGGGCGTCCGCGAGGATCGTGCCCTCGTCGATGAGGTTGACCGCCCAGGGCTGCCCGGCCGGGAGCGGGATGCCGTTGGTGTCGTAGGTGTAGGCGAGGTGGGCGACCTTCGCCGGGCCCGCCTGCGTGGACCGTCACCGTGCGCGCCTCCTCCTCGGCGCGTGCCGAGCCGGCGTGCCGTACGCCCGCGCGGTCGAGGGCGTCGAGGGTGCGGCGGATGCCGTCGGCGCCGTCGTCCAGGGTGTGGTTGGAGGCGGTGGAGCAGCCGTCGTAGCCGGTGGCGGCGAGGGCCTGGGCCACCTCGGGCGGGGATTTGAAGGTGGGGTAGCCCGTGTAGGCGCCGTCCGCGCCGTAGACGGTCTCCATGTGGCACAGGGCCAGGTCGGCGCGGGAGACGACGGATCGGATCCCCGCGAGCATCGGCCGGAAGTCGTAGCCGGTGCCGCCGGCGTCGAAGCGGGCCCGGTCGATGATCGAGCTGTGCGGGAGGACGTCGCCGGAGGCGACCAGTGTGAAGCCGCGGGGCACGGCGGCGGACGGTGCCGGGCGTCCGGTGCCGGGTGGTTCGTGGCCGCGGGCCTGGCAGGCGGCTCCCGCGGCGAGGACGACGGTCAGGGCCAGGGCCACTTGTCGACTGCGTGCGATCATCCATTCACCCCACTGTGGGCGTTGTGGTCATATTTACGCACAATCAGGAAAGAAGGCTCACGCCGTCCCACGCGGCTCCGACACGCTCATTAGCCCGTCCGGCACCACCGGGCGGGTGCCGTGACCGTTCGTCGAACCGTTCGTCGACGCGATCGACCGTCCGCCGCACGGACGGGTACGTGCCCTGTCCCCCGGCTGCGCCCTGCGGTGGCATACGGCCATGACGGCCGGATCCACGCTCACGAACGGGACGACCGCCGAGCACGAGCTCGCCGCACTGCAGCGGGAGCACGGCCGGCCCCTCTTCGCGCTCCTGCTCCGGCTCTGCGACGGCGACCGGCAGCGCGCCGAGGACCTGGTCCAGGAGACGCTCGTACGCGCCTGGCAGCACCCCGAGGCCCTGCGCGCCGACGACTTCGACTCCGTACGGCCCTGGCTGATGACCGTCGGGCGGCGGCTCGCGATCGACGCGCGGCGGGCCCGGCAGGCCCGTCCGGCCGAGGTCGGCGACGCGGTGCTGGAGAACGCGCGGGTCATCTCCGACCACGCCGAGCGGGCCGCGGCGAGGCTCGACGTCCGCGAGGCTGTGAAGACACTCACTCCGGAGCACCGTGAAGTCCTGGTGCTCGTGTACTTCCAGGGGGCGAGTGTGGCGGAAGCCGCGGCGACCCTCGGGATCCCGCCCGGTACCGTGAAGTCCCGCGCGTACTACGCGCTGCGCGCCCTGCGCCGGGTGCTTCCGGGATACGCCACCGACCTGCGCTGAAACCAATGGGCGGGTCAAGCCTCCGTAAAGCGCCTTGCTGAGGACCCCGGTTGAGTAATCGGCTGTTCTCATCCGTGTTCCGGAGAGGGCCGACAGCGCCCCCGGGGCCCGGTGTCGGGCGACGCGCACGTACCGGAGGAAGGCAGGAAGGGATGCTGCACAGAGGTGAAGAGAGCACGGACGGCGCCGACGGTGAACTGACCGTCCCCATGGCGTGGTTGTACGCCGAGTACATCGCCGACGAGCTGCTGCGGACCGGCGATCTGATGCCGCCGACGTCCTTCGAGTTCCGGGCGGGGCGGGATGCCCTGGCGCTGACCATCTTCCTCTCCGACACCGACGGGGAGCTGTCCGGCATCCGGGTCGTCACCCAGCTGGAGACGTGGCTGTCACTGACCGCGTACGACCAGCCGTGGCAGGAGTGGGTGCGCGAGCGGCTGGCCGAGCTGGCCGCCGTGGCCGCGGAGTCGGGCCGGCCCGCACCGGACCTGGATCTGGCGGACGAGGCCTGGCGCTGGCTGCAGGAGACGGAGCTGCTCGCGCCCGACCTGAACGCCGTGCCGGGCGGCGCTCCGGTGGTCGGGGAGGATGAGGGGCCGAAGGTCTGGACGCCCGCCTGGCAGCTCGGGACTGCCGCTGGGACACCTCGCGATCCACCTTTTTTAGATTTCTGCGCCCTCGGACCAATCCACCGGCCGGAGGGCTCCGAATCCTCAGGTTGCGATTGTGTCACCGGCTTGAGTGATTCCGCTGCCTGGTCCGTACCGGTGGGAGCAAGGAGTAACCCCACCCGCACCCAACGGCACGAGGATTCGGCATGAGGTCCCTGGAAAGGCATCGCGACGTCGGCGCCTACGCGCTCGGCGTGCTGGACGAGGCGGAAGCATTCCGCTTCGAGGACCACCTCATGGAGTGCCCTCGGTGCGCTGCAGAGGTGACGGAATTCGGCGTGACGACACGGCAGTTGATGCTGTACCGGCGGGCGACGCCACGGTTCGTGCACCCGATGGCGCAGCCCGGGCCGCGCATGCTGGACCGGCTGCTGGCCGAGGTGGCGGCCCGGCGCCGGGCAGGACGCAGACGACTGCTGTTCGCCCTGGCGGCCTCGGTGGCGTTCGCCGTGTCCGTACCCGCAGTCGCGATGATGGCCAAGGGCAGCAGCGAGGAGCCCCTGACGGTCGCGGCGACCGACGCGCGGTCGGGCGTGTGGGCCCAGGTCACCGTCGAGGACAAGGCCTCGGGCAGCCAGGTCGAGCTGAAGGTCAAGGACGCCTCCGGTCCCCGCCCCTGCCACCTGGTCATCGTCGGCCGCGACGGCACCGAGGAGACGGCGACCAGCTGGCACGGGCGCGGGCACGACACCCACCCCAACACCATGATGGCCAGCTCGTCCAAGCATCCGGACGAGACCGCCCGCTACGAGGTCCGCTCGGCGTCCGGGGAGGTCCTGGTGCGACTTCAGCCGCGCTAGGTCGTGTCCGTCCGCCCTTGTCGCCGGGCACCCCGCGCGCCCCGGTGTGAGACTGCTGGATGGCGCACCCGGAAGACAGCCGGGTGTCCGCGGTCCCGGCGAGGGGAGACGAGGTGGCGGCGTCAGAGGAGGGCGACGGTCGCCTGGAGGAGTTCCTCGCCGATCCGGAGAACGGGACACTGGACCTGACCACCGCGGTGGCCCGCTGCACCGAGGCCCTGGGGCTCCGGCACTGCGAGGTGTACCTCGCCGACATCCAGCAGCGCCGGCTCGTGCCGCTCACCGATGCGGCCTCGCCCCTGCTCGTGGACGACTCGCTGGCGGGCTGGACCTACCGCACCCAGTCGCTGCGCGTGGAGGAGTCCGAGTCGGGCGGCATGACGGCCTGGATCCCCCTCGTGGACGGCGCGGAACGCCTCGGTGTCCTCGCCGTGCACTCCGCCTCGCTGACACCGGCCGTCCTGCGCCGCGGCAGGGCCCTCGCCACGCTCCTCGCCATGATGATCACGTCCACCCGGGCGTACCAGGACTCCTTCGTCAGGCTTACGCGCACGAAACCGATGCGTCTGCCCGCCGAGATGCTGCGGGCCTTCCTGCCGCCCCGCACGATCGGCACCGCCCACGTCGTGTCCACGGCCGTGCTGGAGCCGGCCTACGAGATCGGCGGCGACGCCTTCGACCACTCCCTCACGGAGACCACCCTGCACGCCACGGTCCTCGACGCCATGGGACACGACCTGGCCTCCGGGCTCACCACGTCCGTGTCCCTGGCCGCCTGCCGCAACGCCCGGCGGGCCGGGGCGGGCCTGCCCGAGCTGGTGCAGCGCGTCGACGACGCGCTGGCGCGCTGGCTTCCCGACCAGTTCTGCACGGGCGTCCTGGCCCAGCTGGACCTGGCCTCCGGGATGCTGCGGTGGTGCAACTGCGGGCATCCGACCCCGCTGCTCATCCGCGACAAGCGGCTGCACGTCGCCGCCATGCGGCGCGAGCCGGAACCGCCGATGGGACTGCCGTCCCGGCTCGCCGGGCTGAGGCGGCAGACGCACGAGATCGCTCTGAAGCCCGGCGACCGGGTTCTGATGTACAGCGACGGGGTCACCGAGGCCAGGGCCGTGGACGGCGCGGAGTTCGGTCTCGAGCAGTTCGCCGACTACATCATCCGGGCGACGGCCGCGGGCGAACTGGCGCCCGAGACGCTGCGGCGGCTGATCCACTCCATCCTCGACTCGTCCGGCAGCCGCCTGCGGGACGACGCGACCATCCTCATGTTCGAGTGGTCGCCCCCGTCCTCATGACAGCGGCTCACTTCAGCAGCCGGGACATCCTGCGGTCCGCCAGCGGTTTGCCGCCCGTCTGGCAGGTCGGGCAGTACTGCAGCGAGGAGTCGCTGAAGGACACCTCCCGAACGGTGTCGCCGCACACCGGGCAGGGCTCGCCGGTGCGGCCGTGGACGCGCAACCCGCTCTTCTTCTCGGCCTTCAGCCGCCCGGCCGCCACGCCCCGGGAGCGCTCGACCGCCTCGGTGAGCGTGTCGCGCAGGGCCTCGTACAGCCGCCCGGTCTCCTCCGCGCTCAGGGACGCGGCCAGTTTGAAGGGCGACATCTTCGCCACGTGCAGGATCTCGTCGCTGTAGGCGTTGCCCACGCCCGCGATCAGGCTCTGGTCGCGCAACGCGCCCTTGAGCTGCCGCCGTTCACCGGCCAGGAGTTCCGCGAAGCGCCGTTCGTCGAAGTCGTCGGCCAGGGGGTCCGGGCCGAGCCGTGCGACGCCGGGGACCTCCTGCGGATCCCCCACGACGTACACGGCGAGACGCTTCTGGGTGCCGGCCTCGGTCAGGTCGAAGCCGGCGCCGGTCTCCAGGGCCACGCGCAGCGCGAGGGGGCCCTTGCCGGGGCGGGGCGGGCCGTCGGGGAGGCGATCCTTCCAGTGCAGCCAGCCCGCGCGGGCCAGGTGCGTCACGAAGTGCGGGCCGTCCGCGGTGGCGACGTCGAGGAACTTGCCGTACCGGCGTACGGCGGCGACCTCGTGGCCCTCCAGCGCGGACAGGGGCGGGTCGTACGTCTTCAGGACGCTGATCGCGACGGGCAGCACCCGTACGATCTCGTGGCCGACGAGGTGCTCGGTCAGGAAGTCCTTGAGCGCCTCGACCTCGGGGAGTTCCGGCATGAGTCCAGAGTGCCACGCGGGGTCAGGGTCCTTCTGGTGGATCTGAGCGGGAGAAGGACCCTAGCCCCGGTCGGGTACCACGAACTCGCACCACACGGCCTTGCCGCCGCCGCGCGCCTCCACGCCCCACACGTCGGTGAGCAGCTCGACCAGCAGCAGGCCCCGCCCGGAGACACCCGACTCGCCCGCCTCGCGGCGGCGCGGCAGGGCGCTGGAGGAGTCCTCGACCTCGACACGCAGCCGGCACCCGGATCCGGTGAGGGCCCGCAGGGTGACGATCGCGGAGCCCTCGGTGTGCATCAGGGCGTTGGTGATCAGCTCGTCGGCGACCAGTTCGATCTCGTCGGCGCGGTCCCGGGCTCCCCAGACGCCGACGGCGGTGCGGATCATGTGCCGGGCCTCGGCCAGGGCCGCCGGGTCGCCGGGGGCCACGTGCCGCTGGAGCCGGCGGCCGGACTGCGGGCTGTCGGGGCCGCGCCGGCGCAGCAGGAGCAGTGCCACGTCGTCGTCACCGCTGCGCTCGGCGGCCACGTCGATGAGCCGGTCGGCGAGGTCGCGTACGTCGTCGGGGCCGGTGGCGACGAGCGCGGTGAGGGTGCGCATGCCGTCGTCGAGGTCGGCGCCGGGCTGCTCCACCAGGCCGTCTGTGCACAGCAGCAGGGTGTCGCCGGGGTCGAGCTCCAGGGTGCCCACCGGGTAGTCGAGGCGGCCGAACTCGGCGGACAGGCCGAGCGGCAGACCGCCCGGTACGGTGACGCGGCGGCAGGAGCCATCGGTGTGGCGCACGAGCGGATCGATGTGGCCGGCCCGGACCACCTGGAGCACTCCCGTGGACAGGTCGGCCTCGGCGTAGAGGCAGGTCGCGGAGCGGTCGGTGTCGAGTTCGTGCAGGAAGACGGAGGCGCGGGCCATCACGGTGGCCGGGGGGTGCCCCTCGGCGGCGTAGGCGCGCAGCACGATGCGCAGCTGGCCCATGACCGCGGCCGCGTGCGTGTCGTGGCCCTGGACGTCGCCGATGACGGCGCCGACCCGGCCGCCGGGCAGCGGGATCAGGTCGTACCAGTCACCGCCGATGTCCCGGCCGACGGAGCCGCCGATGGTGGCGGCGCGGTAGCGGACGGCGATGTCGGCCCCGGGCACGCTCGGGATCGTCCGCGGCAGCATGGCCTGCTGGAGTCCCTGTGCGAGGTCCATCTCCTGCTCGTAGAACATGGCCCGCTGGAGGCTCTGCGCGATGCTGCTGCCGAGGGCGACGAGGATGTTGCGCTCCTCGGGGGTGAAGCCGTGCCGGTCGCTGTAGAGCAGGCCCATCGCGCCGATCGGCCGGGCCTGGACGATGAGCGGCAGATAGGCGGCCGACGTGATGTTCAGGTCGGTGATGTGCGGCCACAGGATCGGGTAGCGCTCGGCGAACTCCTCCGGTGACTCGATGAAGCAGGGGCCGAGGGTCCGCACGGCTTCGCTCATCGGGTAGGGCTCGTCGATCCGGGTGACGCGGGTGCCGGGCACGAAGCTGTCCGAGGGCCCCTCGGCGACCAGGCGGATACGGCCGGCCTCGACCAGGCCCATGACGAGGCTGGTGGCGCCCAGGTGGATGAGGCCGTGGGTGTCCTTGAGGACGTCGATGACGTCCTGGACGGTGCGGGCGTGGGCGAGGGCGGCCGTGGTGAGTGCGACGACGCTGGTCTGCTCCCGGCGGGCCTCGTCCTCGTCGGCCTGTTCGCGGCGGGCCTCGCTCTCGCCGAGTTCCTGGGTGGCGTCGCGGATGATGCCGATGATGCGGCGGGGCCGTCCGGTGTCGTCGCGCCGGATGTAGCCCTGGGTGTGGGTCCAGCGCAGGGACCCGTCGCGGCGGCGGATACGGAAGTAGGCGCCGTAGTTCTCGCTGCCGTCCTTCAGGGCCTGGGAGACCACGGTGTCCAGGCGCCGGGCCTCGCCGGGCGGGACGCGCTCGGCGAGCGTCTCGGGGTGGTCGTCGTACTCGTCGGGGCGCACGTCGAGGACTTCGTGGGCCTGGGCGTCCATCTGCATCAGGCCGGTGTCCAGATCCCAGTCGAAGCTGCCCATCCGGTTGAGCGCGAGGATCGGATCCGGGTGGGCGGGCCAGTCGTCCGGGAGTGACAGGGCGCTCCCTCCCCGATCAGCCATGCGCCTACCTTGCCAGGAATCAGCCAATTCTTCGACCGATGTGCCGAGCCTACGGGCCGCTCGGCGGGGGCGGCCCTCAGTCGTCATCGGGAATCAGGCCGGCTCCGTCGGGCAGGTCGGGGCTGTCCGGCACGATGTCGGGACCGACCTCGTCGGAGCCGCCCGGGTCTTCCGGGCCCGGATCGTCGGGAAGCGTCCCGGGCTCGTCGTGCGGCGGTACCGGCACGTCGGCGGGCGGTGAAACCGCGTCTGCCGGGGAGCTCACGTCCTGGGGGTCCGTACTGCTCACGCCCGAAGAGAGGTCGGACTCGGGCGGAGCCACGCGGGACCCACGCGGAGTGACGTCGGGCCCGTCCGGGGAGAAGGGTGAGGGCTCGCGGGACGCCGGTGACCGCTTCGCCCAGACCGGTGGCGGCAGGGCCCGGTCGTGGCGTACGTCGTGGCCGGTCGGCCGGTCGATCCAGGTGCGGGCGGCGACGTCGATGATCGTGAAGCCGGTGATCACCTGCGGGGCGGGGGTCACGACGATCACCTCGCCGGGCCGGTAGCCGGGCCAGGGGGTGCCCTTGCGGCCCGGTGTGCCGTGTATCGCCACCGGCGGACGGAGGGGGTTGCCGCAGGCGCAGCGGACGCGCGGCACGCCCCGGTCGTCGACCAGGACGGCGGTCCCGGCCTGGAGGACGGACTGGTAGCCGCCGACCCGCCCCGCCCGAAAGCCGTGGTTGGTGACGCGGGTGTCGGCGCGCAGCACGACCGGGGTCAGCCGGCGCACGTGGTCCGCAACGGCCGCCGGGGAGACGCCCGCGACCCGGGCGAAGGCACGGATCCTGGCCCGGTCGCGGGTGAGGTGGCCGATCTGCCGGGCGATGTCGCAGCTGCCGGTCCCCTGGATGCCGCCGTACAGGCCGGGCGTGCCGCCGGAGAGCGAGCGCAGTCCGCTCAGGCCGGTGGAGACCCGGGTCAGGCCGCCCGGCCCGGCCGTCCCCGGCGTTCGCGGGGCGGGGGACGGGGTAGCCGTCGTGGTGGCCGTGGAGTCCGTGAAAGGGTCCGGTCCCTGGGCCGCGGCCGGCTGGAGGAAGAGTTCCCCGCCGGCGCCCGTGTCGTCACCGTCGCCGTCGCTGCTGGTGCCGCACCCCGAGAGGAGGAGCGCCGTCGAGAGCACACAGGCCATGACGAAGGTCCCGGTGTGTGTCCGCACCCAGTCCTCCCGCCTCGTTTCGGGCCGTTTGTCACTATTGTTTGCTTCACTCACTTGGGTTACGCAACCGGAGCGGCGATACACGGAGCGTGACACTGGGGTCCGGCGCCGCACTGGGAGGAGCGCACGGGCGTGGACTGGTTCACCGCATCCGACTACTGGCTGAGCCGGCTGGTCTTCCAGCGGGCGCTGGCCGCCGTGTACCTGGTCGCGTTCCTGACGGCGGCGCTGCAGTTCCGCGCGCTGATCGGGCAGCGCGGCATGCTGCCGGTGCCGCGGTTCGTCGGGCAGGTGGCGTTCCGGCGGGCGCCGAGCCTGTTCCAGCTGCACTACTCGGACCGCTTCTTCGCGCTCTGCGCCTGGGCGGGCTGCGCGGTGTCGGCGGCGCTGCTGGCGGGGCTCGACTCGCTGCTGCCCCTGTGGGGCGGCATGCTGCTGTGGCTGGTGCCGTGGGTGCTGTACCTGTCGATCGTCAACGTGGGCCAGACCTGGTACTCGTTCGGCTGGGAGTCGCTGCTGCTGGAGATCGGCTTCCTCGCCGTGTTCCTCGGCAACGACGAGGTGGCGCCGCCGGTCGTCGTGCTGTTCCTGCTGCGCTGGATCCTGTTCCGTGTGGAGTTCGGCGCGGGTCTGATCAAGATGCGCGGCGACGCGTGCTGGCGGAAGCTGACGTGCCTGGACCACCATCACGAGACCCAGCCGATGCCGGGGCCGCTGAGCTGGTTCTTCCACCATCTGCCCAGGCCGCTGCACCGGGTCGAGGTGGCCGCGAACCACGTCACCCAACTCGTGGTGCCCTTCCTGCTGTTCACCCCGCAGCCGGTCGCGACGGCCGCCGCGGCGCTGATGATCGTCACCCAGCTGTG
The DNA here is from genome assembly GCA_963798065.1 of uncultured Actinomycetota bacterium. Lineage (GTDB taxonomy): Bacteria > Actinomycetota > Actinomycetes > Streptomycetales > Streptomycetaceae > Streptomyces. The sequence continues at coordinate 189,730 of CAWCSC010000029.1, forward strand.
GCTGGTGCTGTCGGGCAACTTCGCCTGGCTGAACTGGATCACGATCGTGCTGGCCCTGTCGGCGGTGCGGTTCCCGGCCGATCCGCCCGGACGCGCCCGACGCCCCGCTCTGGTACGTGGTCGTGGTGCTCGCGGTGGCCGCGCTGCTCCTGGGCCTCAGCTACCAGCCGGTCCGCAACATGCTCTCCCGGCGGCAGGTGATGAACCGCTCCTTCGACCCGCTCCACCTGGTCAACACCTACGGCGCGTTCGGCAGCGTGAGCCGGGTCCGCTACGAGGTGGTGGTCGAGGGCACCGCGGACGACGTGCCGCATGAGGACTCGGGCTGGCTGGAGTACGAGTTCAAGGGCAAGCCGGGCGATCCGCGGCGCTGGCCGCGTCAGTTCGCGCCGTACCATCTGCGGCTGGACTGGCTGATGTGGTTCGCGGCGCTCTCCCCCGCGCTACGCCGGGTCCTGGTTCGGCACGCTGGTGGAGCGGCTGCTGGAGAACGACCGGGACACGCTGAAGCTGCTGCGCCGCTCGCCGTTCCCGCCGGATGCGCCCCCGCGGTACGTGCGCGCCCGCCTGTTCCGCTACCGCTACACGACGTGGCGCGAGCTGCGGGAGACGGGCGCGTGCTGGGAGCGGACGTACGTCCGGGAGTACCTGCCGCCGACACGGCTGGCGGAGGTCGCTCAGAGGTCGTAGACGCGCGTGGCGGTGGCCGCGAGGATCTGCGTGTGGTCGTGCGGGTCGATGAGCCGGCGCGTGATGTCCAGGATGTCGACGTACCTCGCCGCCAGTGTGGACACCGGCCAGTCCGAGCCGTACATCAGCCGGCCGGGCCCGAAGGCCTCCAGTGCCACCTCCGCATACGGGCGCAGGTCCTCGACCGTCCAGGAGGCGAGGTCGGCCTCGGTGGCCAGGCCGGACAGCTTGCCGACCGTGTTGGGCAGAGCGGCGAGGGCGCGCAGGCCGGACGCCCAGGGTTCGAGGGCGCCGGCGGCGACGGGCGGTTTGCCCAAATGGTCGAGGACGAAGGTGAGGCCGGGCAGGTCCGCGGCGGCCCGCGACGCAGGCCGGGAGCTGGTGGGGCAGGACCACGAGGTCGTAGACCAGCCCGGCGTCGGCGACGGCGGCCAGTCCCCGGCGTACGTCCGGGCGCAGCAGCCAATTCGGGTCGGGTTCGCCCTGGACCTGGTGGCGGATGCCCTTGAGGTGGCGGCCGCCGGGGAGTTCCCGCAGCCGGGCCAGTTCGTCGGCGACGTCGGGGCGGGTGAGGTCGGTCCACCCGACTACGCCCGCGATCAGGTCGTGCTCGTCGGCCAGGGCCAGGAACTCCGGGGTCTCCTCGGGCACGGTGACCGTCTGGACGAGGACCGTGCGGTCCACTCCGGCCGCTCGCGCCTCGGGTGCGAGGTCCTTCATCGTGAAGTCGCGGCGAAGCGGCCGCAGTTCGGGGCCGGTGATCCAGTCCTGGTCCCGTACGGACAGGTCCCACACGTGGTGGTGGGCGTCGACCACGGTCATGACGGCAGCTCCCACACGACGGGCAGGCCGGCGTCCGCGCCCTCTCCGGAGTAGTCGTGCACGACGTCCAGCAGCTCGGCCATACGGGCCTGCCAGGCGACGTTGACCGGCAGCTTCTCCAGTTCGGCCAGGAGGCGGGCGTAGTCCTCGCACTCCAGGACGTGGAACAGGTCGGTGCCGCTGCGCCAGATCGTCCAGGAGGTGGCGCCGGCGGCGCGGATGGCGTCGGTGAGTTCCTCGGGCACCTCGCGGTGGGCGGCCTCGTACGCGGCGATGCGGTCGGCGTGGACCTTGGTGTGCAGGGCGACTCTCATGACGGCTCCTTCGACTGCTCCTCGGCGGGGACTGGGGCGTCGGCGGGCAGCAGACCCTTGGCGCGCAGGTCCCGCCAGAACGCGGCGGGCACCCGGGCGGCGAACTGGTGGGCACAGTCGCGGACCTCGTGCGCCGAGCGGGCGCCCGACGAGGACGCTCGCGACGGCCGGGTGGGCGGCGCAGAAGGCCAGGGCGGCGGCGCGCAGGGTGGTGCCGTGGCGGTCGGCGACGGACTTCAGCCGCAGGGCGCGCTGCACCAACTCGGAGGACGCGGCGGTGTAGTTGTACGTGGCGCCGGGCTTCGGGTTGGCCAGCAGGCCGGAGTTGAAGGCGCCGCCGATGACGACGGACGTACCGCGCTCCTGGGCCGCGGGCAGCAGGCCGGTGAGGGCGCTCTGGTCGAGCAGGGTGTAGCGGCCGGCGCACAGCACCACGTCGATGTCGGTGTCGCGGACGAAGCGGGTGAGCATCTCCGCCTGGTTCATGCCGGCGCCGATCGCGCCGACCACGCCCTCGCTAGCGGAGCTTCTCCAGGGCCGGATAGCCCTCCCGGAAGGCCTGCTTCGGCGTGCTCGTCGGGGTCGTGGAGGTAGACGATGTCGACCCGGTCGAGACCGAGCCGTTCCAGGCTGGCCTCCAGGGTGCGTCGTACGCCGTCTGCGCTGAAGTCCCACACGCGGCGGTGGGTGGCGGGCACGGCGAATCCGTGGGCCAGGTCGTCGCCGGTGCCGTCGGAGGGCTCCAGGCGGCGGCCCACCTTGGTGGAGATCGTGTACCGGTCGCGGGGGCGGTCGCGCAGGGCGGCGCCGAGGCGGCGTTCGGAGAGGCCGAGGCCGTAGTGCGGGGCGGTGTCGAAGTAACGGATGCCCCGCTGCCAGGCGGCCTCCACGGCGTCGTGCGCCTGCGCTTCGCCGACTTCGGAGTACAGGTTGGCGATCGCGGCGGCGCCGAAGGACAGGGCGCTGACCTCGACACCGCTGCCGCCGAGCCGGTTCACCGGGCCACCGGGCGCAGCCGCAGGCCCTGCATGCCGCCGTCGACGGCGAGCGCGGTGCCGGTGGTGGCGCCGGAAAGGGGGCCGCCAGGTAGGCGATGGCGCCCGCGACCTCGGCCGCCGAGACCAGACGGCCGGTGGGCTGGCGGGCCTCCAGGGCGGCGCGTTCGGCGGCCGGTTCGGGCGCGGCGTCGAGAAGACGGCCGACCCAGGGCGTGTCGACCGTGCCCGGGTTGACGCAGTTGACGCGGATGCCCTCGCGGACGTGGTCGGCGGCCATGGCGAGAGTGAGGGAGTACACGGCGCCCTTGGTGGCGCTGTACAGGGCGCGCTGCGGCAGGCCCGCGGTGGCGGCGATGGAGCAGGTGTTGACGATCGCGGCGTGCGCGGAGGCGCGCAGGTGGGGCAGGGCAGGCGCGGGTGGTGCGGACCATGCCGACGACGTTGACGTCCAGGACGCGGTGCCATTCGTCGTCGGGGTTGTCCTCGACGGTGCCCTGGGCGCCGATGCCCGCGTTGTTGACCAGGACGTCCAGCCCGCCGAGGTCGGCGGCCGCGGCCGCCACGGCCTCGCGCACGGACGTGTCGTCGGTGACGTCCGCGCGGTAGCCGAGCAGCGGCTTGTCGACGAGGCGACGGGTCCAGGTCGAGGACGGCGACCCGGGCGCCGCGCTCGGCCAGGAGGTCGGCGGTGGCCCGGCCGATGCCGGAGGCGCCGCCCGTCACCAGGGCTTTGACGCCCTCGAAGTCGCTCATGCGGCGTGCCCCTTCTTCTGCTCGTCGAGGTCGGCGGCCCAGAACTCGCCGCCCGGGTAGGTGTACCGCGCCAGTGACTCGGGCCGCATTGCGGCCGAGAAGCCCGGCGCGGTGGGTGCCGTGTAATGAGCCTGCGCGGATCACCACCGGGTCGAGGAAGTGGTCGTGCAGATGATCGACGTACTCGATGACGCGGTCCTCGGTGGTGCCGGACAGGGCCACGTAGTCGAACATCGACAGGTGCTGGACGAGTTCGCACAGGCCGACGCCGCCGGCATGCGGGCAGACCGGCACGCCGAACTTGGCCGCGAGCAGCAGGACGGCGAGGTTCTCGGGGACACCGCCGACGCGGGCCGCGTCGATCTGGACGACGTCGAGGGCGCCGGCCTGGAGGAGCTGCTTGAAGACGATCCGGTTGTGCACGTGCTCGCCGGTGGCGACCTTCACGGGGGCGACGGCCCGGCGGATCGCCGCGTGGCCGAGGATGTCGTCGGGGCTGGTGGGCTCCTCGATCCAGTGCGGGTCGAACTCGGCGAGTGCCTTGGTCCAGCGGACCGCCTCGTCGACGTCCCAGCGCTGGTTGGCGTCGATGGCCATGCGGATGTCCGGGCCGATCGACGGACCGGGCGACGCGGCAGCGGCGGATGTCGTCGTCGAGGTCGGCGCCGACCTTGAGCTTGATCTGCCGGAAACCGTCGGCGACGGCCTGTGACGGCGAGCCGGGTGAGTTTCTCGTCGTCGTAGCCGAGCCAGCCGGGTGAGGTGGTGTAGGCGGGGTAGCCGCGCTCCAGCAGCCGGGCCGTGCGCTCCTCGGCGCCCTGTCTGCCGTGGCGCAGCAGGGTCAGGGCCTCCTCGGGGGTGAGGGCGTCGGTGAGGTAGCGGAAGTCGATCTGGCGCACCAGCCATTCGGGCTCGGCCTCGGCGAGCAGTCGCCACAGCGGCAGGCCGGCGCGCTTGGCGGCCAGGTCCCACAGGGCGTTGACGACCGCGCCGATCGCCATGTGCATCACGCCCTTCTCGGGCCCGAGCCAGCGCAGCTGGCTGTCGCCGATCAGGTCGCGGTTCAGGATGGACGGGTCGGCGCACAGGTCGTCGGCCGAGCGGCCGATCAGGTGCCCGCGCAGCGCGTCGATCGCGGCGACCTGCACCTCGTTGCCCCGCCCGATGGTGAAGGCGAATCCGTGCCCCTCGTGGCCATCGGCCGCGTCCGTGCGCAGGACGACGTAGGCCGCGGAGTAGTCGGGGTCCGGGTTCATCGCGTCCGAGCCGTCGAGCTCGCGCGAGGTGGGGAAGCGGATGTCGTGGGTGTCGACCGCGGTGATGCGGGCGGGCGTCGGGGACACAGGGGACCTTTCGGGTCGGTTGCAGAAGGCGGGCGGGTCAGTCCTGGGCGCGGCCCGTGGTGACCCGGGCGATCATGAGGGCGACCAGGATGATCCCGCCGTAGATGGCCTGGATCCAGAACGACGGCACCTGGGCGAGGGTGAGCAGGTTCTGCACGACCCCCAGAAGGAGTACACCGGTCAGGGCGCCGAACATGGTGCCCTTGCCGCCGTCGAGGGCGATACCGCCGATCACCGCGGCCGCGAACACCGTGAAGATCATGTTCTGCCCCTGGTTGGCGCTGATCGCGCCGACGTAGCCGGTCTGCATGAGGCCGCCGACCGCGGCGAGGGCGCCCGCGACGACGAACACGCCGAGCATGACGCGCTCCACGCGGATGCCCGCCGCCCGGGCCGCGTCCGCGTTGCCGCCGATGGCGTACAGGGCGCGCCCGACCCGGTGGTACTTCAGGACCAGACCGGCGACCGCGAAGGCGATCGCGGCGAGCCACACCGACAGCGGGACGGTGAGGAAAGTCGTGGTCGCCAGCGAGTAGAAGCTGTCGGGCATGCCGAACAGGGTCTTGCCCTTGGTCGCGCCGACCAGCAGGCCGCGCAGCACGATCAGCATCGCCAGCGTCACGATGAACGCGTTGAGCTTGAACTTCACGACCAGGATGCCGTTGAAGGCGCCGACGGCCGCACCCACGACGAGGATCGACAACAAGGCGAGGACGGCCGGGAGTTCGGTGCCCCAGCCGGACTGGGCCGCGGGCAGGACGAGCAGCGCGCCCACGGCGGGAGCGATACCGACGACCGACTCGAGGGACAGGTCGAACTTGCCGGTGATCAGCACCAGCGACTCGGCGAGCACGACCATCGCGAGGGCGGCGGAGGCGCCGAGGATCGAGACGATGTTGCGTTCGGTGAGGAACGAGTCGTTGACCACCGCGCCGAGCACCAGGAGCAGCAACAGGGCGGGCACCAGGGCGAGTTCGCGGGCCCGGCGCAGGAGGACGGCCTTGGCGGCGCGCGGGTCGGTGGCTCGCGCGGGCGCGAGCGGCGGGGCCGCCTTGGTGTCAGCCATGGTCCACTCCTTCGATGGAGGCGATGAGCTCGTGGTCGCGCCAGCCCGCCGGGTGCTCGGCGACGACACGGCCGTGGAAGAGGACGAGGACCCGGTCGCAGCGCCTGAGGTCGTCGAGTTCGTCGGAGACGACGAGTACGGCGGTGCCGTCCTCGCGGGCGGTGTCGACGCGGGCGAGCAGGGACTCCTTGGACTTCACGTCGACGCCCGCGGTCGGGTTGACGAGGACCAGGAGCCGCGGGTCGGAGGCGAGGGCCCGGGCCATGACGACCTTCTGCGCGTTGCCGCCGGACAGGGCCGATACGGGCTGCTCGGGGCCCGCGGCGTGGATGTCGAGCCGTTCGATCAGCGCGGTGGCGACACCGCGCCTGCGGTCGGTGCCGACGAAGCCGAAACGGCCGAGCCGGTCCAGGACGCTGAGGGTGGCGTTGTCGCCGATGGACATGCCGAAGACCAGGCCCTGCTCGTGCCGGTCCCGGGGCACGAAGCCGACGCCGGCCTTCAGAGTGGCCTGGACATCACCGAACGGCAGCGGCTGTCCGTCCAGCCGGGCCGTCCCGCTCGTGGGGGTGTGCAGTCCGGTGAAGGACTCGGCGAGCTCGATCTTCCCGCTGGCGCTCGATCCGGCGAGTCCGACGACCTCGCCGCGCCGGACGGTGAGGTCGACCTTCTCGTACGCGGCCGAGGTGAGGCCACGGACGTCGAGGAGCACGGGACCGCCGGCCCCGATGGTCCGTCGCCGTTCGGCCTGTTCGGCGATCGTCTCCCCCGCCATGGCCTCCACCAGGGCCTGGCGGGGAAGGTCGGCGACCGGCGCCGTGGTGATCCAGCGGGCGTCGCGCAGGACCGTGACGGTCTGGCAGACCTCGTACACCTCCTGGAGGTGGTGCGAGATGAACAGGAAGGTGACGCCCGAGCCCTGCAGGGCGCGCATACGGCTGAACAGCCGCTCGATCTCCCGGTTGTCGAGCTGGGCGGTGGGTTCGTCGAGGATGATGAAGCGGGCGCCGAAGCTCAGCGCCCGGGCGATCTCCACCATCTGCCGGTCCTCGACCTTGAGGTCGGCGGTGCGGGCGTCCGGGTCGACGCGCACGTCCCAGGTGTCGAGGAGCCGGGCCGCCTCGGTCTTCAGACGGCGCCAGCTGATGAACCCCCGCCGGAGCGGCTGCCGGTTGATGAACAGGTTCTCGGCGACGGTCAGTTCGGGGACGACCGTCGGGTGCTGGTAGACGCAGGCAACCTTGCGGCGCCAGGCGTCGCGGTCGGTGAGCGGGGGCGCGGGGTCGCCGTCGAAGCGGACGGTGCCCTCGTCCGGGGCCTCGAGGCCGGTGAGGATCCTGACCAGAGTCGACTTGCCGGCTCCGTTGCGTCCGACGAGGGCGTGGGACTCGCCCGGCAGGACGGAGATCCTGCCGTCGGCGAGGGCGGTGGTGGGGCCGTAGCGCTTCACGACGCCCCGCGCTTGAACGAGTGACGTCGTCATTTGACCGTGTTGCCCCAGAGCTTGGGGTCGTCGACGTTGTCCTTGGTCACCAGCGGCGCGGGCAGCTGGTCCTCCAGGGTGCCGCTGGGCAGCTTGACGATGGTCGAGTCGTGGTCGGTCGGGCCGGGTTCGAACTTCTTCCCCTCCATGGCCGCCTTGATGTAGTACATGCCGTACTTGGCGTAGGCGTCGGCCGGCTGGGAGACGGTCGCGTCGATCTCGCCCTTGCGGATCGCGTCGAACTCCTGCGGGATGCCGTCGTTCGAGACGATGGCGATGTGGCCCGGCTGCCCGGCCTTCTTCAGCATTCCCTTCGACTTGAGGGTCTGGAGGGTGGGCGCCAGGTAGACGCCGCCCGCCTGCATGTAGATGCCCTTGATGTCGGGGTTGGCGTTGAGGAGGGTGTCGAGTTTGGAGGCCGCCGTGTCGGACTCCCACTTGGCGGGGATCTCCAGGACCTTGAGCTTCGGGAAGTTCTTCTTCGCGCAGGCGCGGAACGCCTCGGAGCGGTCGCGGCCGTTGACCGAGGCGAGGTCGCCCATGATCTGCACGACCTTGCCGGAGGTGATGTGCTCGCCGAGGTACTGGCAGGCCTTCTCGCCGTACGCCACGTTGTTCGCCCGGACCACCATCGCGACCCTGCCCTTGTCGGGCGCCACGTCGACGGCGACGACCGGCACGCCCTTGCGCTCGGCCTGGTCCAGGCCGGCCTCGATGGCGGCGCTGTCCAGCGGGGCGACCACCAGGCCCTTGACACCCTGGTTGAGCTGGTTGTTGATGTCGGTGATCTGCTGGGAGGGGTCACTGTTGGAGTTGACGGTCTTCATCGCGTCCACGCCCTCGGACTTCGCCATCTTGGGCACGTAGTCGTTGTACGACTGCCAGAACGGCGAGGTCAGCAGCGGCAGGACGACCCCGACCTTGCCGGTCCCGGCACCGCCGCCGGCACCGGAGGCGCCGGTGTCCTTGGTACTGCCGCACGCGGCGAGCACCAGGGAGGCACCGGCGGCCAGGGCCACCGCGCCGACGATCCGCGACCTGTTCCGTTTCCGCACTGTGCTTCCGGACATCTGAGGTGGCTCCCATCGACCGGTGTTCGAGCAGATGCCCGCATATTTATCAGACCACTCACCCGCCAGAACACCCTGTGACGCCATTTTTCCCGCTCCTGGCTCATAGTGGTCCGACCACTCTGCTGGTTAGACTGCGCCGGAGCCGGTGATCGGAGGAATGGCGTGGACGACGAGACAGCCCCGCAGAAGGGCACTGTGACGCAGCGCGCCATCGAGCAGATCAAGGCGATGATCGGCGAGGGTCGGCTGGAGCCGGGCCAGCGGCTGCCGACCGAACGTGACCTGGCCGTCCAGCTCGGCATCTCCCGCAGCTCGATGCGGGAGGCGATCCGCGCGCTCACGGTGCTGGGCGTGCTGGAGGCCCGGCACGGGTCGGGCATCTACGTCACGCAGCTGGAGGCGGGGGACCTGCTGGAGACGTTCGGTGTCGTGGCGGACCTGTCGCGCGGCCCGCGTCTGGTGGAGCTGCTGGAGATCCGGCGGATCCTGGAGTCGACGGCGACCGCACTGGCCGCCGCCCGGATCACCGACGACCAGCTGGCCGAGGTCGAAAGGCATCTGGCGGCGATGAACGCCACCGACGATCCGGAGGTGATCCTCGCCCACGACCTGGCTTTCCACCGGGAGATCGCTGCGGCCGCGGGCAACGACACCATGGCCGCGATCCTGGAGGGCCTGTCCTCGCGGACGTTCCGGGCCCGTGTCTGGCGCGGCTACCAGGAAGAGGGCGCCTTCGCCCGCACCCGCCGCGAACACGCCGCGATCCACCGTGCCCTGGCCGCCCACGACCCGGAGGCGGCCCGCGCGGCGGCGGCCGCACACGTGGGCGAGGTGGAGGAGTGGCTACGGGCACAGCTCGGGCCCTAGGTCAGCCCCAGGGCCCTGCGCTGCACCGCTACTTGAACTGACCCGGCTGATAGTCCCCGGCCGGCTGCTGGAGGACGACGTTCAGCCGGTTGGCCGTGTTCATGAAGGCGATCAGGGTCACCAGCGCGACGAGCTGCTCCTCGTCGTAGTGCTTGACGGCCTGTTCCCAGACCTCGTCCGGGACCCCGCCGGCCCCGTCCGCGATGCGGGTGGCCTGCTCGGCCAGCTCCAGCGCGGCGCGCTCGGCCTCGGTGTAGACCGTGGCCTCCCGCCACGCCGCGACCAGGTTGATGCGTACGGAGGTCTCGCCCGCGGCGGCGGCCTCCTTGGTGTGCATGTCGACGCAGACCGCGCATCCGTTGATCTGGCTCACGCGGAGCGAGACCAGCTCCCGTGTGGCGGCCGGCAGTGGTGAGTCCACGACCAGCCGCCCCAGGGAGGAGAACTGCTTGATGACCTTGCTCGCGCTCGGGATGGCGAAGACGTCCAGACGTGCGCTCATGGCGAGCTCCTCTGCCGTTGTCGGTGCGTACACCCCTATGAGGCAGCGGCTCATCACGATGTGACATGGACGAATGTGACCTGCGTCTCCTACTGCCCCCAGCCGCACGGCCGGTGAAGGGCACACGTTCGGGCCGCTCAGTCCGTCAGACCCGGGACCGGTACAGCCCGAACTCCGCGATCCGTACGGCCGCTCGGGCCCCGGTCACCCGCACCCGCCACCGCCGGGCCCGCACGGCGTTAGGCAGCAGCAGGATCCGGCTCGCGCCGACGACCCCCGCCCGGGCCACCTGCGTCCAGGCGCCGTCGCGATACGCCTCCACCACGAAGCTCTCCACCTGCTGGCCGTAGCGGATGTCCTCCGCCAGCCGGACCCGGTCCACCTCCCGCTCCCGGCCGAGGTCGACGGTGACCCGGCCGGGCGAGCCGCTGGTGCGGGCACCGCGCGCCAGGTCCTCGGGAAGTTCCCGGTCGATCCGCTCGCGGAACTCCCGCAGGCGTGTGACATCGGCGGCGGGCAGCAACCCGTCGGTGTCCGGCGGAACGTTGAGGAGCAGCACGGAGTTCCGGCCGACGGACCGGAAGTAGAGGTCCGTCAGTTCCTCGACCGTCTTCGGCTCTTGGTCGGCGTGGTAGAACCAGCCGTCCCGGATCGACACGTCGCACTCGGCGGGCCACCACTGGAGGTAGTCGGCGACCGGCTGGGCCGCGGCCAGCGCGTCCCGGCTGCCCATGTCGGGGGCGTCGTAGGAGAGGGCGTAGTCGGTCCGCCCGTAGTCCTTCTCCTGGACGGGTACGACGCTCCACTCGTCCTCGCGGGCCAGCCCGCCCTCGTTGCCGACCCAGCGCACGTCCGGCCCGGTCACGGCGACAACGGCGTCCGGGGCGAGGGACCGCACGAGGCTGTACCAGCTGTCCCAGTCGTACTTCTCGACCTTGTCCGGCGGGATGTGCCCCTGGGCCCCGTCGAACCACACCTCGTCGACCGGGCCGTACTCGGTGAGCACCTCGTAGAGCTGGTTGAGCATGTGGGCGCCGTAGTCGGTGGCGGGGAGCGCGTAGGAGCGGGGCGGGGTGCGGTCGTCGCCGTCGACGAGGGTGGGGATGGTGCGTGCGGAGCGGGCGCTGCCGTTGGCGTACACGCCGTGCAGGTACTGGTTCTCGTCGGCGGGCGAGATGTAGAGGCCGACCTTGAGGCCGTGCCGCCGCATGGAGTCGGCGAAGGCGCGCAGGACGTCGCCCCGGCCGCCGCGCCAGCTGCTCGACGCCACCGAGTGGCCGGTGTAGCGGGAGGGGTAGAGGACGAACCCGTCGTGGTGCTTGACGGTGAGGATGGCCAGCTCGAAGCCGCCGTCGCGCAGGGCGCGGGCCCACTGGTCGGTGTCGAGGCCGGCCGGCTGGAAGACGTCCGGGTCCTCGTCGCCGGTGCCCCATTCCAGGCCGGTGAAGGTGTTCACACCGAAGTGCAGGAAGGCGGTGCGCTCCAGGCGTTGCCAGGCGATCTGCCGGTCGGTGGGGCGCACTTGGGAGGCCTTGCGGACCAGGTCCTGCGGGGTGTCGTCGGGACCGACGGGGATGCGGTGGCGTGGGTCTTCGGGAGCCGCCGTCGCGGGTGCCGTCAGGCCGGCGGACGCGGCGAGGACGGCGGCTGATGCGACGAACACGCGTCGGGACACGGCCATGGCGACGACTCCTCAGGTCAGGTGCCAGACGGCGGGGGTGCGCTGGTCGGGCGGGTACTGCGCGATACGGCCGTCCTGCGTCACGCTCACCGTCATCTGCGTGATGGCGTTGACGAGCCGGTAGCCGCCTCCTGAGGCCGGCTCCAGCTGCCAGCGCTGGAGGGTGCCGGCGGGGTCGCAGGCCTGGGGCGTCACCTCGACGCCTGGCTGGAGGGGCACGTTGAGCGTGAGCTTCCCTCCCCGCACCTCCAGGCAGCCGTCCCGGGTCCGCAGGGTGGCGTAGCCGTCGGCCGTGCGCCGGACGACGGCGGTGAACGACCGGCCCGACGTCTGGAAGGTGTACGTCCCGTCCGTCACCGGCACTCTGGTCAGGTCCCGCCACCCGGGCGCGTGACCCACGGCCGTACCGCGGGCGGTGAACTCGGCGTACGTGGCGTCGGGATGCGGGTCGCCCCAGGTGGCCTGCGCGATGTGCCGCAGGGCGGGCCACAGGGCGACGGCGACCTCGTTCTCGGTCTCGCCGCGGCCGTTGTCGGGCCAGAGGCTGATCTTCGCTCCGGTGACGCCGTCACTGGAGGCGAGTTTCTCGCCCTCGAAGCTGCGCGGGTCCCAGCTCTGGTCGTACAGCGCCCCGGTGTCGGTGTGGAAGCCCCCGCGGACGAGGTAGAGCGCGTAGGCCGCGTTCATCAAGGGGTGGCCCTGAGCGATGAGCCGGCTCGGCTTGACCGCCACGTTCAGCCAGTGTTCGACCGTCGTACCGGCCGCGACCGGCACGGTGTTGGCGCCGGTGAGCCCGTCGTTCCAGATGCGCAGCCGCTTGCCCTTGGCCGCCGCGTAGGCGTGGACACGGTTGACGAAGTCGACGAAGGCGTCCTGAGGTGTGGCGTTCGGGCCGTATCTCTCCCGCGCGTACTTGAGGATCTGCGGGTACTTGGCGAAGTCGGAGCCGAGCATGTACTCGTCGGCGCCCATGTGCCAGTCCCGCGCGGTAAAGACCTGGGCGTACTCGTCCATCAGGCTCGTGTAGTAGGTGAAGGCCTCGGGCCGCGTGATGTCCAGCCGTGCGGGCTGCTTGTCGCCGTTGGTGTCGGTGAGCTGGAGGTCGGGGCGGTTCTCGATCCACGGGTCCATATGGCCCGGGGAGTTGATCTCGGGAACGATCTCGACGTGGTACTTCTCGCCGAGCGCGACCAGCCGGCGGATCTCGTCCTCGGTGTAGTAGCCCCAGGTGTTCGCCTCGGGGTGGGCGTCGCTCTTCACCTTCAGTTCGAGGAGCAGCCGGTTGAGCTTGTGGTACGCCATCTCGCGCACCAGGTTCTCCAGCCAGGGCAGCGAGACGTGGACGTAGCAGGCGCAGACGCCGACGCCCCGTTCCCGGTAGCGCGGTACGTCGACGGTGCGTCCGGCGGGGACCCGGTCGCCCTCGGCGAGGAGCTGGAGGAGGGTCCGGGTGCCGTAGAAGGCGCCGGTCTCCGTCGCGCCGGTCACCGACAGCCGTCGGCCCGCGTGGAGTTCGTAGCCCTCCGGGCCGAGCGAGGTGCTGCCCGGACTGATGTCGATGACGATGTCACCGGCCCGGGCTTCGCCGCCCACGACGGGGACCGTACCGTGACCGGCCGCCCGAAGGTCGGCGGCGACGGTGCCGGCGACCCGGCGCTCGGCTCCGGTGCCCGCCACGAGCCGGGTGCCCCGGCCGTAGGCGTAACTCCCGGATTCCGGGGACCAGTCGGCGAGTGCGGGCACGGTGACCGGCGTCCGCGGCTCCTCGCGCGCGATGGCCGGTGCCGGGGTGACGAGCAGCGCCAGCGCCGCCAGGACTCCGGGCCACCGCATCCGCCGTCTTCCGCACCCAGTCATACGGCTCCCCATTCATCGGATGTCTGATCATTGAGCTGGCATCGACGACTGTCAATGGGGCGTGCAGGCATGAAAGTTGAGTCATTGATCGGATGTCCAAGGGCGCACAGGGTTCACCAGGGCGCGTTGTCCGGCCGGTGACCTCGACGTGCGCCCCCTGTCGGTGCACAGTTCTCCCTACGTACTCGCCAGTAAGCCCGTCCTTCTCCCCTCCGAGGAGCCTCTGTGACCAGTTGGGCCGGCCGCACCGCCGCCGAGATAGCCGCCGCCGTCCGCGAGAAGCGGGTCACCCCTCGCGAGGTGGTCGCCGAGCACCTCGACCGGATCGCGCGGCTCGACGGCCGTGTCGGGGCCTTCCGCACGGTGCGCACCGAGGCGGCGCTCACCGAGGCCGAGGAGGTGGCCGCGCACGGCGACTTCGCCGATCTGCCCCTGGCCGGGGTGCCCGTGGCCGTCAAGGACAACCTCGCCGTGCGCGGCGAGTCCACCCGCGTCGGCTCGGCCGCCACACCGCACACACCCGCCGCGAAGGACCATGCGACAGTGGCCCGGCTGCGGGCGGCGGGCGCGGTGGTCGTGGGGCTGACGAACGTGCCCGAACTGTGCGTCTTCGGCACGACGGACGGCGTGCTGGGCACCGCTCGCAACCCCTGGGACCCGACACGCTCGGCGGGCGGTTCCTCGGGCGGCAGCGCCGCAGCGGTCGCCGCCGGGATGGTGCCGATCGCCCTCGGCAACGACGGCATGGGTTCGCTGCGCATACCGGCCGCCAACTGCGGCCTGGTCACCATCAAGCCGGGGCACGGAGTCGTCCCGACGGGTCTCGGGGGCAGCGACTGGTTCGGCATGTCGGAGAACGGCCCGCTCGCCACGACCGTCGAGGACGCCCGTCTGATGCTCTCGGTCCTCGCCGGCACCGGACCCGAGCCCCGGCCCGAGCCCGGCGCCCTCCGGGTCGCCGTGTCGCTGCGCAGCCCGCTGGCCGGGGTCACCATCAGCCGGCCGTACGCGACGGCTGCCCGGGAGGCGGCCGGGGCGCTGATGAAGGCGGGACACCAGGTCCGGCGCGCCGACCCGCCCTACCCGATGTCGCTCGCACTGACCTCACTGGCCCACTGGACGGCGGGTACGGCCGCGGACGCCCAGCACCTCGACCGACGTCTGCTGACGCGGCGCACCCGGGTCCATGCCGCGCTCGGCCGGCGCTTCCTGGGCACAGCGCGCTCCGGGTCGAGCCGGGAGCACCTGCGCGGGCAGCTGGAGCCGTTCTTCGCCGAGTACGACGTGCTGCTCACGCCCGCGCTCGCCCGCCGCTCCCCCAAGGCCGCGGCCTGGCACGAGCGGGGCTGGCTGAGCAACGTCCTGACCAACACGAACTACTCGCCCCTGACGCCCCCGTGGAACCTGACCGGCTGGCCCGCCCTGTCGGTCCCCTGCGGCACCCTTCCCTCCGGCGCCCCCTGTGCCGTGCAGCTGGTGGGACGCCCCGGCACGGAGTCCCGACTCCTGGCCCTGGCCGGGCAGTTGGAGGAACGAATCCCGTGGCGGCGTACGGCGCCGATGAATGGGGGTCGGGCGGTGCCAGGGCCGGACCTCGACGCGTGCGCAGTCGTAAAGCGCAGGCCGTGAGCGCCGCTGCCGCAGGAACGACGCTTCCATTTCTGCCGGGCAGACCGTTGAACAAGTCGTGGACGGGATGGTAGATCGCACAGCGGGTGACCGCGGTGTCGTGGCGGGTGGTGGCCATGACGTGGAAGACGTCGGCGCGCTCCAGCTCCGACCGCCAGCCTTTGCTGAACGCGTAGGCGGCATCCGCGGTCACCCACCGAAACGGAATCTTGTCCGCGATGGCGCGGCGGACCATCGCCTTGGCCATGGCTACCTTGGTCTCAAAGGCGACCTCGTCATCGATGCGCGGGGCGGCACCTTCCGGTCGTCGGTCCAGGAGGTGGGCAGATACAGACGCCGGTCGATCAGTGTCCGCCCGCGGTCGGTTGCATACGCGAGGAAGACGCCGACCTGGCAGTTCTCCGTCCGACCCGGCGGTGCCGGAACTAGAGTCGGCCGGGTGACTGCCGGGTCGGCCGTAGGCCATGCACGAGTGAGGCGCCCGGCCTCGGCGTGAGCGCGGCGGGGGAAACCCCGCCGGGGCCCGTCCGAGAGCCGGAAAGGGCACGAGCCCCGCCCCTCGTCTCCGTTTCCCCATCCCCCGCGCCCTTGCTGCGGCGCTTCACCACGGATCCCGAAACCCGGAGACGAACCCACTCATGTCCCACGCACAGCACACGCCTGACCTGCCGACCACCGGCGCCCACCTCAACCACACCGTCGTCTTCGCCTCGCACCGCCGGCAGTCGGCGGATTTTCTGGCGACCGTCCTGGGCCTGGAGGTCGGAGCGCCCTTCGGACCGTTCCTGCCGGTCGACCTGGGCAACGGCGTGACCCTCGACTACTACGAGCGGCGCGACGAGCCGATCCAGTCCCAGCACTACGCGTTCCTCGTGCCCGAGGAGCAGTTCGACACCATGATCGGCCGCCTGGAAATGCTCGGAGTCACCTACTACGCCGACCCCCGCCACACCGAGCCCAGCCGCGTCAACGATCTCTTCGGGGGACGCGGCGCCTACTTCGAGGACCCGGACGGCCACAACATGGAGATCATGACCCGCCCGTACGCGCGTCCCTGACGACGGCCCCGGCCCTCAGAGCGCCCGGTACATGATGTGCAGGCCCACCCGGCCGTCCCGGGGATGGTCGAACGCGTCCGGCACCGTGCCGAGGATCGTGAAGCCGAGGGAGGTCCACAGCTTCACGGCCGGGTTGGTCTCGACGACGGCGTTGAACACCATGCCCCGGTAGCCGGCGGCCCTGGCTTCGGTCAGGAGGTGTTCGGCGAGGGCCCGGCCGTGGCCCCGGCCGCCCCGGTCGGGGTCGACCATGAAGCCGGCGTTGGCGATGCGGGCGGCGGGGCCGCCGTAGTTGGGGGTGAGGTAGGCGGAGGCGACGACGCTGCCGCCGTCGTCCTCGACGACGTAGACGCGTTTGGCCGGGTTCATCCACAGGACCCGGGCCTCCTCCTCGGAGGTGTCCGGGTCCCATGCGTAGGTCTCGCCGGCGGCGACGATGCGGTGCCAGAACGGCCAGATGCGCGGCCAGTCGTCAGCCGCTGCTTCCCTGATCAGCATGGCCGTGAGTCTCGCACGGCCATGCGCTCGGAGGTCGCGGAGGGGTCCGCCCCGGGTCAGTCGACGCTGGGCAGGATGTGGGGCTCTGCGAGGTCGTCCTCGTAGCCCGCGAGGCGGATCGGGGCGGAACGGGCCCACACGTCGAGGCTGCCGATCTCGTCGGCCCGTCGGCCCGCGCGCTCGCGTGCGTTCCTTGGGGCGTTGATCGCGATTCGTCTTCTCCGGTGTCACCGCGCACTCCTTATGTGTCGGATCACCCTCGGGGCGCACGCGCCGGTCCTGCTGCGCCAGACGCCCGCTCGGGTCTGATGTCAAAAGCAGTTCGGACGCGGTGGCGCCGGTCGATTCACGGGAGAGCAGGCCGTGATGAACCGGCTGGTCCCATGACGGACCGTGGGTGTGGGTAGGACCCCGTACTGCTGTCCGTCCGGACCAGATTAACCAAATGAGCGGGCGCCCGCTCGATGGGGCTGAAAACAGGCCGGTAACAATCACGCGTCATCCGGTGTTCAACTCGGGCTTCCGTACCGATTTGCTTCACTCGCAGACCATTTGAGGACCACCCGATCGGCGTACAACGGACGTAGCCGCTTTCTGAGCACGGTTGCGCAGTTCAAGTCGCCGTTGGCCGAGTCGCAAAGCTCGCCATGATCTGCTGCCGGACGGCAACGGCTGTCTCGCGGGAGGACTGGCGCATGGAGCTGCGCAGCGTCGAGGAGCTGATGGATCTGCTGAACGCCTGCCGGGGCACCGGGGACGCTCGCGGACCGCGACCGCCCGCCGGTCGACCTGCACGATCACGCACTGCGGACCGCCGCACTGCTGCGCCGCGGCCGCCCCGCCGACAAGGAGCTCCAGGTCGCGGGCCTCGTGCAGCCCGTCGGCGCACTGCTGTGGCCCGGCGACCCGGCCGGTCGCGCCGACCACGCGGCGGACGCGGTGCGCGCCCTGCTCGGCGAGCGGGTCTCCCGCCTCGTACGCCGCTGCCCCTGCCGGGGCGCCGTCGTCGACGACGACCTCCTCCCCTGCGCCAGGCGACCGAGGAGAGCCGCACGGCCGGGTTCGACGCCGGGGTCCTGGAGGACTGGCGCACGGTGCTGGAACTACTGGTGGCGCGCAACTCCCGTCTCGGGGCTGTCGACTGACGGAGCGTCATGAGACGTACGCCGATGATGTCGTCGTCGTACGATCTCAGGGGCAGGGCCGCCGTGGTGACCGGCGCCACGCGCGGCATCGGGCACGCCGTCGCCCGGCAACTGGCCGCCGCCGGAGCGCTGGTGTGCGTCACCGCCCGGGACGCCGACGAGGTACGGCGCACCGCCGGGGAACTGGGCGGCATCGGGCTCGCGGGCAACGTCGCCGACCCCGGCCATCCCCGGCGCCTGACCGAGCTGGCCCTGCGCGAGTTCGGCCGCCTCGACGTCCTGGTCAACAACGCGGCGACCAACCAGCCGTACGGGCCGCTCATGGACATCGCCCCGGATGCCTGGCGCGAGGCCTTCACCGTCAATGTCGAGGCGCCGCTGCGGCTGGTGCAGTGCGCGTGGCGGGCGTGGATGTCGGAGCACGGTGGCGCGGTGGTCAACGTGTGCACTGAGGGCGCCGGGCACGTGGGCCCGAACGTGGGGGCGTACGGCACGAGCAAGGCCGCGTTGCTGCACCTGACCCGGCAACTGGCGGGCGAGCTGGCACCCCGGGTACGCGTGAACTCCGTCTCCCCCGGCCTGGTTCGCACCGAGATGGCCCGGTTCGTATGGGAACCGGGCGAACGCGAGGTGGCGGCAGGGCTCCCGCTCGGCCGGATCGGGGAGCCGGAGGACGTCGCACGGGCGGTGGTGTGGCTGGCGTCGGACTCGGCGGACTGGGTGACCGGTGCGGATCTGCTGGTGGACGGGGGAACGCGGGTACGGTCAGCGCAACCGGCAACGACGTACCAGGTTCACGAACACATGCGGCTGCACGACCCGACCTAGGGGCGCGGGGAACTGCGTGACCAGCCGCCCACACCCCGCAGACGCCTCCCCGGCTCCGCCTACCACTTACCCGGCGCGTAGTCCTTCAGAAAGACCCCGTACAGATCCTCCCCCGCCTCACCCCGCACGATCGGGTCGTACACCCGAGCCGCTCCGTCCACCAGGTCGAGCGGCGCATGGAAACCCTCCTCGGCGAGCCGGAGCTTGTCGTAGTGGGGACGCTCGTCGGTGATCCAACCCGTGTCGACCGAGGTCATCAGGATCCCGTCGGCCTGGAACATCTCCTGCCCGCTGGTCCGCGTGACCATGTTCATCGCGGCCTTGGCGGCGTTCGTGTTCGGGTGACCCGCACCCTTGTAGCCGCGCCCGAAGACACCCTCCATCGCCGAGACGTTCACGACGTACGCCCGTCCGCTCGCCGCCTTCTTCGCGGCCTCGGCCATCGCCGGCCGCAGCTTGCTGATCAGGATGAACGGCGCCGTGTAGTTGCACAGCTGGGTCTCCAGCAGCTCCACCGGGGAGATCTGCTCGATGGTCTGCACCCAGGTGTTGGAGTCGACGACGTCGGGGACCAGGCCGCCCGCGTCGATGGCGGTGCCGTCGAGGTGCCGGTCGACGCTGGCGTTGCCCGCGACCAGGGCGAGGTCGGCGACCTTCTGCGCGTCAAGGCCGCTGGTGCCGAGGGGCAGCGCGGCCAGGCCGTCGACCGCGCCGGAGTTGAAGGCGCCGATGACGTGGTGGGCGGGGAGCTCACCGGCGGGCAGCGGGGCGCTCTCGCCGTCGACCAGGGCGGCGTAGGCGGAGGGCAGCCGGCGCACGGTCTGCGTCGCGTTGTTGACGAGGATGTCGAGGGGGCCCGCCTCGGCGACCTGGTCGGCGAGGGCCACGGCCTGGGCCGGGTCGCGCAGGTCGATGCCGACGACCTCGAGGCGGTGCATCCAGTCCGCCGAGTCGTCCATGGCCTTGAAGCGGCGGATGGCGTCCTTCGGGAAGCGCGTGGTGATCGTCGTGTGCGCGCCGTCGCGCAGCAGCCGCAGCGCGATGTACATGCCGATCTTGGCGCGGCCACCGGTGAGCAGGGCGCGCTTGCCGGTGAGGTCGGCGCGGACATCGCGCTTGGTCGCGGTTCACGGCGGCGCAGTCGGGACAGAGCTGGTGGTAGAAGTAGTCGACTTCCACGTACCGGGCCTTGCAGGTGTAGCAGGAGCGCGGGCGCTGGAGTATCCCCGCGATCTTGCCCGCCTCGGTGACCGACGACGGCAGAATGCCCTCGGTCTCGTCGTCGATGCGCTGGGCGGAGCCGGTCGCCGTGGCCTCCGTGACCGCCTTGTCGTGGGCGGTCTTGGCGGCCCGGCGCTCCTGGCGGCGGCGCTGCTTGACCGTGCGGTACACACCCGCGGTGGCCCGGCGCACGGCGATGGCGTCCGGGTGGTCGACCTCCAGCTCGTCGAGTTCCTCGAGCACGCTGAGGCAGACGGCCAGGCGCTCCGGGTCGATGCCGGGTCCGTACGAGAGCCCGCTCACCTCGTCCATGGCCTGCGGGCCGTCCTCTGTCACCGTCATCGCCGCTGCCGTTCCCTGCTCTGCTCGCGGCGCGCCGGTCGCGCCCGCTTTCGAAGGGCGAATTTTACGGAGCGCCGGGCCGCACCGCCAAACCCGCCTTCAGCGGAGATCCCCTAGGACCCGCAGGCCGTGATCAGCGTCTGCACCTCCTCGGAGAGGGCCGTCGCGAACAGGTCGAGGTCGGGGACGGCCTCGCCGTCTGCGACGAGCCCGTAGTGGACGCCGCCCCGGTACGTCGAGACCGCGACCGCCAGGGAGTGCCCGGGGGCCAGCGGGGCGAAGGGGAAGACCGCGGTGAGCGGGTGGCCGCCGAGCTTCAGGCCGAGGCTGGGCAGGGGCACGCTGGTCACGAGGATGTCGAACCAGAGCCGGGCCGCCTGGCCGACCAGGGGGCCGCCGAGCCGGTGGGCGAGCGCCGGTACGTGGTCGGCGAGCAGGGCGACGGCGCCCGCGCCCCGGTTGGGGCCGGCGTCCTTGTTGCGGTCCATGGCGGTACGGACCGAGGCGAGGCGGGCCAGCGGGTCCGGGTCGTCGACCGGAAGCCGTATCAGGTAACCGGAGAGCCGGTTGCCCTGCGGGTGGGCGGTGCGCGGGCGGCGCTTGGAGACGGGGATCAGGGCGCGGGGCGCGACGCCCTCGCTGCCGTCGCCGCGCTCGTCGAGCCAGCGGCGCAGGGCGCCCGCGACGACGGCGATCAGCACGTCGTTGACGGTGCCGCCGACGGTCTTGCGGACGCGGTGCACGTCGTCGAGGTCGAGGACCACTCCGGCGGTGCGGCGGGTGCCGCTCGGCTCGGCAGGTGAGCGCGGGTGAGGAGCGCACGTCGAGGGTGGAGCGGGCGACGGAGGCACCGATGTCCAGGGCCCGGCACACGTCGGACAGGGCGCCGCGCATCAGCCCGGGCAGGTCGCGCACGTCCGGCAGCAGGCCGCGCGGTGGCTCGGCTGGGCGGGGCCGGGGCGCGGGCATGTCCATCGGGTCCAGGAGGCCCGCGGCGAGGGTCAGCGCCCGCAGCCCGTCGGCGAGGGCGTGGTGGAACTTGAACAGCACGGCGAAGGAGCCGCCGTCCTCGCCCGGCAGCACATGGGCCTCCCACGGTGGCCGGCCGCGCTCCAGCGGACGCTCCATGAGCCGGCCCGCCACCGCGTGGAAGTCGGCGGTCGGGGCGTGCAGCCGCACGTGGTCGCAGGGAGTCGAAGTCCGGGTCGGGTTCGCGGGCGGCGCCGCCGAAGGCGAGCGGCCGGCGCAGGGCCGAGGGCAGCGGCTGCCACACGTCGCGGATGCGCATCCGCAGTCCGGGGACGCCGGCGGCGCGGGCGGCGAGCAGGTCCGCCGCGTGGGCGCCCGCGGCGGGCGAGTGGGCCGGGAAGACCCCGAGCGCGCCCGAGGTGCATCGGGTGCTCGGCGGACTCGATGTTCCAGAACGCCAGGTCGAGAGGAGCGAGCAGGTCAGCAGTCAAGGGCTTGCCTCGCGTGGACGACGGGTGGGTCAGCAGTCAATCGCCCCCAGCCGATTACGGTCAAGTACGATCAGGCTACGTACAGTTAACAGCAGATTAAGTCCCGCCCCGGCGAGAGGGGCGGGACTCATGGTGCATCTGCGGTCAGTTCAGCACAGGTTGCGCCGCCGGGCACCCCGTGGGAGTCACCCGGGAGGCGTCACGGATCAGCGCCTCGTGCGCGGCCTTCAGCCGGGCCGTGTCCGGTTTCAGTACGGCCCGGTCGTACGTCAGGAAGCCGTTCAGCTCCCCCTCGACGTCCGCGATCTGGGTGTACACGGCACCGTTGCTGCCCCGGCAGACCAGGGCCCGGACCTCGTCGAGCTTGGCCAGATAGTCCTCGGTGTAGGTGGCAGGGTCGACGTCGACGTACGACTGCTGCACCGACCAGGCATGGCCGGGCACCGCCAGCCCCAGGCCGCCGTACTCCCCGCTGACCAGGGCGCGCTCGCCGTCGGGGCGGGGTGGCAGGGCCGGGCTCGGATAGCCGTGCTCGTCCATGAGGTCGCCGGTGCCGCCGTCGGCGCCGAGGTTCAGCCCGGACTGGTCGTTGACCAGCCGGGTGGGGTCCCACGCCTTGGCCTGTTCGGCGACGCGGCCCACGTCGTACTGGCCCCAGCCCTCGTTGAAGGTCACCCACATGACGACCGACGGGCTGCTGACGTGCTCGTCGATCATCTCCTTCATCTCGCGCTCGTACCGGGCGCGGGAGGCGGCGCTCGGGTTCACCCCGGCCGTCATCGCGGGCATGTCCTGCCACACCAGCAGCCCGAGCCGGTCGGCCCAGTAGAACCAGCGGTCCGGCTCGACCTTGATGTGCTTGCGGACGGAGTTGAAGCCGAGCCGCTTGTGCGCCTTCAGGTCGTAGGCGAGGGCCTCGTCGGTGGGCGCGGTGTGCAGGCCGTCCGGCCAGAAGCCCTGGTCGAGGGTGGCCATCATGAAGACCGGTTCGCCGTTGAGGACCGTGCGCGGGACGCCGTTCACCTTCTCGACGGCGATGGAGCGCATCCCGAAGTAACTGCCGACCCGGTCGGCGCCGACCTTCACCTTCAGGCGGTAGAGGAACGGGTCGTCGGGTGACCACAGGCGCGGATCGCGGACGGTCAGGGTCAGCGGCCGGCCGGTGCGGCCACTCGCCGTGGCCACCTTGCGCTTCCCGTCGTACGCCGTCGCGGTGATCGGTACGCCGTCCCGCACGCCCCGGGCCTGAACGGTCAGCTTCTCGCCGGCCACGTCCGGGGTGAGCTTGAGGGAGTCCGCGTGGTCGCGGGCCACCGGCTCCATCCAGACGGTCTGCCAGATGCCGGAGGACGGGGTGTACCAGATGCCGCTGGGGTCCAGGCGCTGCTTGCCGAGCGGCGGGTTCTCACCGGTTGCCGCGTCGGTGGGGTCGTAGACGCCGACGATCAGCTCCTGGGTGCGGCCGGGCTTCAGCGCGTCGGTGATGTCGGCGCTGAACTTGTCGTAGCCGCCCTCGTGCGTGGCGACCTCGATGCCGTTGACGTACACCTCCGAGCGCCAGTCCACGGCGCCGAAGTTGAGCTTGAGCCGCTTGGCGGAGCCGATGTCCCAGTCGCGCGGGACCGTGAAGGTGCGGCGGTACCACATGCGGTCCTCGTGCCGTTCGATGCCGGAGAGCTGGGACTCCACCGGGTACGGGACGAGGATGCGCTCCTTCAGCGTCCGGCCGACGGGCGGCTGCTCGCCGGGCTCGGCGGCGGCGAACTGCCAGCGGCCGTTGAGGCCCTGCCAGGCGTCCCGGGTCAGTTGCGGGCGCGGGTACTCGGGGTGGGCGTTGCCCGGTCCGACCTCGTCGGCCCAGGGGGTGCGCAGCTGGTGCGTCGAGCGGTTGGGGCCGCTGCTCCAGAACTCCTTGACAACGTTGCCGTCGGTGTCGGAGAGACCGCCCTGACCGTCGTAGCGGATGTCGGCGGTGCCGCGGGCCGTGCCCGTCTTGTTGCCGACGACCGGCTCGTCGAGGGCGACGAGGAGGGACGTCGGGTCGGACGGGTCCGGTCGCGCCGCGCCCAGGGGCCACTCGGCGCCGCCGATCACCGCCTTGAGGTGGTCGGTGAAGTCCGCCGGGGGTGCGGCCAGGGGCTGCGCGAAGTCCAGCTTGAGCGTGCGGCCGGTGGCCTGGACCGTGGCCGCGAGGGCCCCGTCGTAGTCGAAGCCGTCGGGGAGGCGGAACGCCGACTGCGGCACGGGTTCCTTGCCGCCGCCGGGCTGGGTCCAGCGGAGGTGGAGGTTGGAGCCGCCGTAGTGCTCGAAGTACTCGACCTTGATGTCGTAGGACTCGCCCGCGGTCAGGTCGAGGGGCTGTGCGGTTTGTTCGCGGTCCCAGTCGTCGACCCAGTGGTCGATGGCGAGCTTTCCGTCGATCCAGAGACGGAAGCCGTTGTCGCCGGTGACCGAGAAGGTGTGGGGGCCGGTCTTCTCCGGGACGAGTTTGCCGGTCCAGCGGACGCTGACGTCGTCCGACCGGCCGGTGGCGAAGTTCAGGCGCGGCTCCAGGTTGTCGAAGTCGAGGTCCTGGTCGAAGGTGGTCGCCTTGAGGGTGTGGAAGTCGAAGGCGCCGGGGGCGGAGTGCGTGTAGTACTCGCCCTTGAGGCCGTGGATCTCGGCGGGGTCGTCCGCCAGGGCGGGGGCCGCGGTCAGGCCCGTGAGGGCGAGGAACGCGGCGAGCAGTAACGCGAGCCGGTTTCTGAGGGGTCCGGTACGCACGGAACCTCCGTTTACAACGTTGTCATGTGCGGGCGCAGGCATGACAACATGGATTCCGCTCTTCGTCCAGAGGCAGGACAAAGTCCCGGAGCCGCCCCGCCTCAGGTGACCAACTGCCCCTTCCCGAGGGCGATGACCCCGGCCTTGGAGATCGTGTACAGCTCCGCGTCCCGCTCCGGGTTGACGCCGATGGTCGCGCCCGGCGGCACCTCGACGTTCTTGTCGAGGACGGCGCCGCGCACCACCGCGCCCCGGCCGATGTGCACGTTGTCGTGCAGCACCGAGCCCTGCACCACGGCCCCCGGGTCGACCACGCACACCCGGCGACAGCACGGACCGCGTGACCTGCCCGCGGACGAGGCAGCCCGCGCTGATGATGGACTCGCTGGCGATGCCGCCGGCGTTGAAGCGGGCCGGCGAGAGCTGGTACGGAGTGGGTGTAGATCGGCCAGCTGCGGTTGTAGAGGTTGAAGGCGGGCCGCTCGGCGATCAGGTCCATGTGGGCGTCGTAGTAGGCGTCCAGCGTGCCGACGTCCCGCCAGTAGCCCTGGTCGCGGGTGGTCTCGCCGGGCACGTGGTTGGCGCTGAAGTCGTACAGCGCGGCCTCGCCCCGGTCGGTGAGCTGGGGCAGGATCGAGCCGCCCATGTCGTGCACGGAGGACTCGTCCTCGGCGTCCCGCTGCAGCGCCTCGATGAGGGCCTTGGTGGTGAAGATGTAGTTGCCCATCGAGGCGAAGACGCAGCTCGGGGTCGTCCGCGAGGCCCGGCGGGTCGGCGGGCTTCTCCAGGAAGCGCTCCACCGTCTGGCCGTCCGAGCCCGGCGTGATCACGCCGAAGGACGAGGACTCGGTGCGCGGCACCCGGATCCCGGCGACCGTCACGCCCGCGCCGCTCTCGATGTGCTGGGCGAGCATCTGGCGCGGGTCCATGCGGTAGACGTGGTCGGCGCCGAAGACGGCGACGTACTCGGGGCGCTCGTCGTAGATCAGGTTCAGCGACTGCAGGATCGCGTCGGCGCTGCCCAGGTACCAGCGCGGGCCGAGGCGCTGCTGGGCGGGCACCGGCGTGACGTAGTTGCCGAGCAGGCTGGACATCCGCCAGGTGGTCGTGATGTGCCGGTCCAGCGAGTGCGACTTGTACTGCGTCAGGACGCAGATGCGCAGGACGTCGGCGTTGACGAGGTTGGACAGGACGAAGTCGACCAGGCGGTACGTGCCGCCGAAGGTCACCGCCGGTTTGGCGCGGTCCGCGGTCAGGGGCATCAGCCGTTTGCCCTCGCCGCCCGCCAG
Source organism: uncultured Actinomycetota bacterium (assembly GCA_963798065.1). Classification (GTDB taxonomy): domain Bacteria; phylum Actinomycetota; class Actinomycetes; order Streptomycetales; family Streptomycetaceae; genus Streptomyces. The sequence goes on from CAWCSC010000029.1 coordinate 215,412, forward strand.
TACGATCCCCAGCACCGAAGGACCACCACGACGCATGGCCGCTCCCCTCACGCCGATTTCCCGATGCCTGCCCCTGAGCAGCACGCACTAAGCCTGTTTGAGGATCTCCTCGTAGAGCCGGACCGTGCGGCGGGCCACCGCGTCCCAGCCGAACTCGCCGACCGCGCGCTCCCGCCCGGCCTCGCCCATCCGCCGGGCGCTCTCCGGGTCGCCCAGGACGGAGTCCAGGGCCCGGGCGAGACCCGCCTCGAAATCGTCACCGGCCGGGACGAGCAGGCCGGTCCTGCCGTCGTCCACGACCTCGGGGATGCCGCCGACCGCCGAGGCCACCACGGGCGTGCCGCAGGCCATCGCCTCCAGGTTGACGATGCCGAGCGGCTCGTACACCGAGGGGCAGACGAACACGGCGGCGTGCGTGAGGAGTTGGATCACCTCCGGACGCGGCAGCATCTTCGGGATCCAGAACACGCCGTCGCGGACCCGGCTCAGCTCCCCGAACAGCTCGCGGAACTCCTGGTCGATCTCCGGGGTGTCCGGGGCGCCCGCGCACAGCACGACCTGCGCGGCCGGGTCGATGTCCCGCACCGCGCGCAGCAGGTGGGGCACGCCCTTCTGCCGGGTGATACGGCCGACGAACAGCACGTACGGGCGGGAGCGGTCGAGGCCGATCCGGTCCAGGGCGTCCGTGCCGTGGTCGGGCCGGTAGAGGCTGGTGTCGATGCCGTTGTGCACGACGTGGACGCTCTCCGGGTCCAGCGCCGGGTAGCAGCCGAGGATGTCCTCGCGCATGGCTCCGGACACGGCGATCACCGCGTCGGCGGACTCGATCGCGGTGCGCTCGGCCCAGCTGGACAGCTCGTAGCCGCCGCCGAGCTGCTCGGCCTTCCAGGGGCGCAGCGGCTCCAGGGAGTGGGCGGTCATCACGTGCGGGATGCCGTAGAGCAGCTTGGCGAGGTGGCCGCCGAGGTTGGCGTACCAGGTGTGGGAGTGGACCAGTTCGCGGCCCTCGAGGGCGGCGGCCATGGCCAGGTCCACGGAGAAGGTGCGCAGCGCGTCGTTGGCGCCGTCGAGCGCGGACCAGGGGCGGTGCCGCAGCACGCCGTCGGTGCGGCCCTCGCCCCAGCAGTGCACGTCCAGGTCGACGAGGCGGTCTGAGCTCCCGGGCGAGGAACTCCACATGGACGCCCGCACCGCCGTACACATCCGGCGGGTACTCCCGGGTCAGCAGTCCCACTCGCACCCGCAACTCCCTGCTCTCAGCGGCCGGTTCCCTTTCATGGTCACCCAGATGGGGCGTGTGGGGAAGAGCGCGGCGGCCGTGTGAAGCAACAGTCACCGCACACGCCCCCGCCGGGCACCCGGTAGTACAGGCAGCAGCTGCGGCGCCGGAAGGCGGTGCCGGTGAGGGTTCCGGTGCCGGCGAGCAGGGGGTGCGCGAGGAGTTCCGCGGTCAGGACGCGGGCCCGGGCGGCGGCGTCCGTACGGCCGTTCGCGCGGGCCCAGCGGTCCAGTTCGCCGGGCGGCGCCCGCCAGCGCGGAGGCGGCGTTGCCCCACAGCAGGCCGGGGGCGACGCGGTAGCGGGCGCTGCAGGGCCGCTCGCCAGGGGTTCGAGGTGGGCGTGCAGCACGGCGTCCGCGAGGGTCGCCGGCGTCCGCCGGGCAGCGGGCCGTACCTCGGTGAGCCACAGGTCGTCGGGGGCGCTGCCGTCGGCGTCCCAGTGCAGCAGCCGCGGGTCGAGGTCGGGGATGCTGCCGTAGAGCGCGGCGCAGCCGAGCGCGACCGACCAGAGCCGGGCCGCGAGCCCCTGCTGGGCGACGGAGGCGGCGACGCGCGGCTCGTGGGCGCGCAGGGCGTCCGCCACCTTGCGGACGCGAAAAATCAAGGGGATTTCCGTGACACATCCTGTGACGTGTTCGCCGTAGGCCTGTGCGAGAGTGGGAAGAGGTCGGGACGCCGCTCCTCCCGTGCGCAGCACGAAGAAGCCGCCGAGCGGGCGGAGCGCGGCGAGGCCGGGGTCGAGGTCCACGAAGAGCAGTAGTACCAAGACCCCTTAGGGATGCGACCCGGTGGCCCCCGACCAAGGTCGCCCACCCTGGGGATGATGGGGGTCGCCGTCGTACTCCATCGGCAGTAGGACCCAATGAGTGCTCAGGGACGACGACGGGAAGACCTGGACGCGGCAGGGTGTTGGCCATGAAAGCCGACCGTTCGCCGCGCCGGGCCGAGCGCCCCCGCCTGCACGCAGAGGAGCAGCCGATGAGCGCCCTCGCGTTGTCCGTGCTGCTGTCGCTCGTCTCCGCGGTCGCGTACGCGGGCGGGGCGATCGTGCAGGAGCGGGTCGCGGTGTCCTCGCCGGGCGAGCAGTACGCGCCGCTGCGCCGGCCGGGCTGGTGGGCGGCGGTGGCACTCAACGGCCTCGGCGGGCTGCTGCACGTGGTGGCGCTGGCCTTCGGTCCGCTCAGTCTGGTGCAGCCGCTCGGCGCGCTGACCATCGTGTTCGCCCTGCCCATGGCGGCGCTGTTCGTCGGCCGCAAGGCCGGGTGCGACGGCCTGGCGGGGCGCGATCATGGCGACGGTCGGTCTCGCCGGTCTGCTGTCCCTGGTCGGCGCGTCCGACGCGCAGTCGCTGGACACGGCTCAGCGGGTGGCCGTGGCCGTCGTCACCGGCGGTGCGGTCGTGACGCTGATGGTCGCCGCCCGGGCCGCGCACCGGCACCCGGCGGTCCGCAGCATGCTGCTGGCGACCGCCTCCGGTATCGCGTTCGGCATGTCCTCGGTGTTCACCAAGACCGTCGCGGTCGACTGGAGCGGCGGTGTGTCGGCGGCCGACGTGCCGTCCCTCGCCGTGATCGGCGTCCTCGGCCACGGCCGGCATGCTGCTGTCCCAGGCCGCCTACCGGGGCGCCGGGCTCGCGGCGCCGCTGGCCACGCTGACGGTCGTGAACCCGGTGGTGGCGGCCGCGGTCGGCATCACGATGTTCGGCGAGACCTTCCGCTACGGCACCACGGGCACGGCGCTCGCCCTGGGCTGCGGGGTGGTGGCGGCGGGCGGCCTGATCCTGCTGACGACGGAGCGGCTCGCGCACGCCCACCCGGAGAGCGCCGGGACGGGGCTGGAGATCGCCGGTACGGGCCTGGTCCCCGTCGACACGGGCCTCGGGGTGTCGGGGACGGCGGTGCCGGGCGCCTGCCGGGAGCGGGCGGGGCCGACCGGAGCCGGTGGGTGCCCGGGTCCGCGGGCACGGGCGACCTGGCCGGGACCGTGAGCAGCCGTGCCCGGAAGCAGGAGCGAGCTGCCCGGGACGGTGAGCGCGTCGTCCGGCACCGACCGTGGAGCAGCCTGGCCGGGGCACTGACCGCCCCGCCCGGCATCGGCGCACTGCCGACGGCCGTGGGCGCGCCGCCCATGGCCGTGGATGTGCTGCCCAAGGCCGTGGATCTGCCGCCCAGGGCCGTGGATGTGCTGCCGCAAGGCGCTCGGGCGGTCGCCGGCGGTCGCGGCGTGAGGTCCGGTGACCCTGGCGGGGCCGGTGTCGGCCAGGTCGGGGACGAGCCGGTGCCCGCACCTCGGCCCCCGGCCGCCGATGAGCGCGAGGCCGCGCCGGACAGCGGCGGTACGAGGCGCATGCACGTACGAGAGCGGGGAACCGTCGGTGTCCTCCGGCGACCGCCCGCTCTCCTACGTGCCCTTCTACGGCATCCCGTACGTCCCGCTGTCCACGGTCGACCGGCACCGGACGCGCGTCAGATCCTGACGCCGCCGGCCCGGAGGTACGCCACCGGGTCGACGTCCGAACCGAAACCGGGCCCCGTCCGCACCTCGAAGTGCAGATGCGGGCCCGAGCTGTTGCCGGTGGAGCCGGAGCGGCCGATGCGCTGGCCGGCGCTCACCGTCTGCCCGTCCCGCACGGAGATCGCCGACAGGTGGGCGTACTGGCTGTAGCGGCCGTCGGCGTGCCGGACCACGACCTGGTAGCCGAACGAGCCGCCCCACCCCGCGCTGACGACGCTGCCCGCCGCGACCGACTTGACGGACGTGCCGGTGGGCACGGGGAAGTCGACGCCGGTGTGGTAGCCCTTCGACCAGGACGAGCCTGCCTTGCGGTACGGCGTGCCCGAGGAGGCGCTGACGGGGGCGACGAGCGCCGCTGCCGGGCGGTCGTGGACCTGTCCGGCGCGTTCCTTGCTCTCCGGTCCTTGGAGCGGTCCTTGGCACGATCCTTCGTGCGATCCGGGGACGGCTTCCTGGGTGACGGCTTGGCCGGCTCGGCCGGCTTCGGCCGCGGGGCGCGTCTTCGTGGCGGCCTCGCCGCGCAGCGCGAGCCGCTGGCCGGGCACGATCAGGTCGGGGTCGGCCCCTATGGCCGAGCGGTTGGCCGCGTACAGGCCCCGCCAGCCGCCCCGGACCTCCTGGTCGTCCGCGATGCCGGAGAGGGTGTCGCCGCGGACCACGGTGTACATCTCGGCGTTGCCCGCCCGGGACTGCGGCGTGGACTGCGGCCGTACGTCCTCGATCGAGGTCTTGGCTCTCTCCTCCGGCTCGTGCCGTCCTGCCTTCGTGCTCTGGGCGGCGCGGGCGGATGTCGGGCGCGCCTCCGCCCCGGGTCAGTCCGGCCCGTTCCGAGCAGACCGGCCAGGCGCCCGGGCCCTGCCCGTCGAGCACCTTCTCGGCGACGGCGATCTGCTGGTCCTTGGTGGCCAGGTCCGCGCGGGCCGCGTAGGCCGGGTGCCGCCGTAGGCCTCCCAGGTGGACTGGGTGAACTGCAGTCCGCCGTAGTAGCCGTTGCCGGTGTTGATGCTCCAGTTGTTGGTGGACTCGCAGGCGGCGACCTTGTTCCAGGTGTCCACGTCCGCCGCGTGGGCGGCGCCGGTGCCCATGAACGGCAGCGCCATGCCCGGCGCCGCCCGCGGTGACGGTGAGTGAGGCGCGGTTGATCCTGTTCGGCTGATACCGGCGGTGCCGGCCGCGTACGGCCATCGATAGCCCCCCTAGACATGCGTCAGGAGGGGCAAAAGTAAGCGCTGCGAACCGGCCAGGACAAGACGGCTATTCAGCCGCCCGGGTGCCCAAATGGCCGGTATGAGGCCCCTGTTGCGCGACGTGCGCCTCGGCGGTGCACCGTGTACGCCACGCGATGCACGTGTGCGACGTGCGCGGGGACGCGTACGTCGGCTGAGCGCGAGGGGGCTTTCGTTCGTATCACCTGCGCGACGTCGTACGACCCGCGCGTGCGGACGAAGTAGCGGCACGTCAGGATGGTCGACGGGAGCATGCTGGTGGACACCAGCCGCAGCACCGATACCGAGGTCTTTAGGAGCCAACCGAATGAGCAGTACAGCGCAGATCGGCGTCACGGGTCTCGCGGTCATGGGCCGCAACCTCGCCCGCAACTTCGCCCGCAACGGCTACACGGTCGCGGTGCACAACCGGACGCCCGCGCGCACGCGCGACGCTGGTCGAGGAGTTCGGCGGCGAGGGGGAGTTCGTCGCGTGCGAGACCGCCAAGGAGTTCGTGGCGGCGCTGGAGCGGCCGCGGCGCCTGGTCGTGATGGTGAAGGCCGGTGAGCCCGACCGACGCGGTGATCCAGGAGTTCGCGCCGCTGCTGGAGCCCGGCGACATGATCATCGACGGCGGCAACGCGCACTTCGCGGACACCCGGCGCCGGGAGCGCGAGCTGCGCGAGCAGGGCATCCACTTCGTCGGCATGGGTGTCTCCGGCGGCGAGGAGGGCGCGCTGCAACGGGCCGAGCATCATGCCGGGCGGCCCGAAGGAGTCGTACGACTCGCTGGGCCCGATGCTGGAGAAGATCTCGGCGAAGGCGGCCGACGGTTCGCCGTGCGTCTCCCACGTCGGTCCGGACGGTGCCGGGCACTTCGTGAAGATGGTGCACAACGGCATCGAGTACGCGGACATGCAGCTCATCGGCGAGGCGTACCAGCTGCTGCGCGACGTCGCCGGGTACTCCCCCGCCCAGATCGCGGAGATCTTCCGCACCTGGAACCAGGGCCGCCTCGACTCCTACCTGATCGAGATCACGGCCGAGGTGCTGTCGCACGTGGACGCGGAGACGGGCAAGCCGTTCGTGGACGTGGTGGTCGACCAGGCCGAGCAGAAGGGCACCGGCCGCTGGACGGTGCAGATCGCTCTCGACCTGGGCGTGCCGGTGTCCGGCATCGCGGAGGCCGTCTTCGCCCGCTCGCTCTGTCGGCCACGCGGCGCTGCGGGAGGCCTCGCGCGGGCTGGCCGGCCCGACGGCGCGGCCGCTGAGCGAGTCGGAGGCCCAGGCCTTCGCCGACCGGGTCGAGCAGGCGCTGTACGCGTCGAAGATCGTCTCGTACACGCAGGGCTTCCACGAGATCGACGCGGCCCGTGGCGAGTACGGCTGGGACATCGACCTCGGCGCGGTCTCCGCTCTGTGGCGTGGCGGCTGCATCATCCGTGCGGCCTTCCTGGACCGGATCCGCGCCGCCTACGACGCCCGGCCGGACCTGCCGAGCCTGCTGTCGGACGCGACGTTCGCGCAGGAGATCGGGGATGCCCAGGACGACTGGCGCGAGGTGCTGATCGCCGCGACCCGCGAGGGCGTGCCGACCCCCGGCTTCGCCGCGGCCCTCGCCTACTACGACGCCCTGCGCGCGGAGCGGCTGCCGGCGGCGCTGACGCAGGGGCAGCGGGACTACTTCGGTGCGCACACGTACCGGAGGGTGGACCGGGACGGTTCGTTCCACACGCTGTGGGGTGGGGACCGGTCGGAGGTCTCCGCGTAGGCGCTCGCCGCTGAGGGAGCGGTGAGGGGCCGGTGGACAGCTGCGACGGCTGTCCACCGGCCCCTCTTTCCTGCTCGTGCTTTCTTGCTCGTGCCGTCGTTCAGGACAGCGGCGGGCCCGGCTCCGGGCTCGGTACGGGTTCCGGCCCCGGGGGGATCGGGGACGGGTCGGGGCTCGGCACGGGGTCGGGACCCGGCGGCGCCGGCGGGGTCGGGCCCGGCGGCGGGGTCGGAGACGGGGGCGGCGGGGTCGGCTCCGGGCCCGGCGGTGGCTGCGGGTTCGGCACCGGATCGGGTCGCGGCTCCGGTTGCTGGGGATCCGGGCCCGGCGTCGGTCCCGGCTGCACGGGGTCGGGAATCGGGTTCGTCATGAGGTCCTCCAGCCAGTGGGTCGACTCCGGCTCTGGACTACTCCCCCGCCTACCCGACACCCGCTTCCCCAGTCACTCCCGCGCGGGACGAGGAGGGGTCCAGGTGGGGGTAACGGGGGCGGGGGCGGCAAGGGGTGAGCGGTGCGTGTCCCCGCCCTGGCCGGTGGGCCCGTTTGGGCCGTGTGGCCCGTGCGTCAGAAGCGGCCCGTGCGTCAGAAGCGGCCCGGGTGGGCGGACAGCCAGTCCTTCGCTGCCGTCAGCAGGTCCTGGCCGGCCGGTCGGGCCTCGTCGGGGTGGCGTTCGGCCCACTTCGTGACGTACGGGCACAGGGAGGCGACGGCGCTGTTCTCACGTCCCGCGATGCCGTACAGCTCTCGCGCCAGCGAACCCGCGATGCCCTGTCCCTCGTGGGCCGGTTCGACGATCGTGTGCACGGGCACGAGCGCGCGTTCGGGGCTCTCGAGGACGAAGTACTCGATGCGGCCGACGACTTCGCCCCCGGTCAGCGCCTCAAGGCGGCCCGCCGCCCGGTCGTCGCGGATCTCCAGGTCCTTCATACGGACACGCTCCTGTCCCGTGTGCGTTCGGTCAGGCCCTGACGGCCTGCGGGCTGCGCTGCTGGTCCGAGCCCGGTACCGGCTCGGACGGGTCGCCGCCCAGGGCCACGATCCGGTTGTCGCGGTCCACGTGTACGACCCTGGGGGTGAGTGCCCGCGCCTCGGCGTCCGTCACCTGTGCGTAGCTGATGATGATCACGAGATCGCCCGGGAGGACGAGATGGGCGGCGGCCCCGTTGATCCCGATCACGCCGGACCCGCGCTCGCCCTCGATGACGTACGTCTCCAGCCGGGCGCCGTTGGTGATGTCCACGATGTGCACCAGCTCGCCGGGCAGCAGGTCGGCGGCGTCGAGCAGGTCGGCGTCGATGGTCACGGATCCCACGTAGTGCAGGTCGGCCTGGGTGACGGTGGCTCGGTGGATCTTGGACTTGAACATGGTGCGCAGCATGTTGGACTCCTGGAAGACGGCTCCCCGCCAGCTCTCTGCAGGTCAGGGGCGTCGTTCACTGTACATCGGCATGCCTTCGACTCGAAGACCTTCCACAACATCGTGCGCCGTGGCGAGCAGGCTTCTCACCTGCGCGATCTGCGCGAAACAGCATCGCCCATCGACGGCGTCCCCAGCGCGTTCATCCCGCAGTCCGTCAACCTGTTCGAGCAGGGCGGATCCTGATCGTCGGCAGCGGATCCGTCGGCACCGAGACGGCCGTCACGGCCCGCGCACCCAGAGTCTGCCGCACGGCTTTCGCCCGGGAAGGGTGCGGGCGGCCTACTGCCCCCAGAAGGCGTCCTCGGCCGCCTGGTCGCCGGAGAACAGCCACATCTCGACGATCTTGCCGTCCTTGAGACGCAGGACATCCACGCCGTCCATGCTCATGGACGCGCCCTCGCGCCGCCCGGCGAAGTGGATCGAGGCGGCGACCATGTCACCGTTGCCCATGAGGGCGTGGATCGTGTCGATGACGAAGGAGCCCTGACTGGCCTCCATCATCCCGCCGAGCATCGCGAAGACGGCGTCGCGCCCTTTGCGCTCACCGGAGAACCGGTTGGCACCCGGCTGATGCCAGATGATCTCCTCGGCCAGAAGGACCTACACGGCAGACACCTCGCCGCGCGGCCAACCCAACGTCCTGGCTCGCCGGATGCCGACGATGCACCGCCGCTGCGAACCCAAAGCCGGCCGCTTCCTCGCCTTCACCAGTATTGCCTGCACACTGATCGGCTACCGCATACTCACCACGGTGCCGGTGCTCGCTGGGCTGGGCCGACGGCGCACACGCCGTCGGCCCAGCCACCCTCCTCACCTGCTGCGGTCCTGATCAGAGGTTCAGCAGGTGTGCCGCGTTGCGGTGTGCGATGCGTGTGAGGTCGGCGCGGGAGAACGGCGCTGTGCGCAGGAACTCGACTGCCTCGGCCGTTGATTCGTAGGGGTAGTCGACGGCGAACAGCAGCCGGTCGGCGCCGATGGCCTGGACGGCTCCGAGGAGGGCCGCGTGGGAGAAGACGCCGCTGGTGGTCGCGTAGAGGTTGTTCCGCAGGTAGTGGGAGGGCAGGTGTCGCGGCCTGCTCTTGGGGTCGGCCTGGTGGTAGCGGCTGTCGAGCCGGGCCAACTGGAAAGGCAGCAGTTCTCCCATGTGCCCCAGCGTCACCGAGGCCCCGGGGAACTCGTCGAACACTCCACCGTAGATCAGGCGAAGTGCGTGGGCACCGACCTGCGCCGTCCATCCCCAGGACGGCCCGCTCAGCACGGGGTGCCCCTGGAACACCCGCCACTGATCGGCGGGGAAAAGCGCGGGATGGATGTAGAGCGTCACGCCGAGCCGCTCGAGCTCGGCCCACACCGGCCGGAACTGCGGCTCGTCGAGGTAGTGGCCCAGAACGTGGTCGTTGTGCAGGACCCCCTTGAGCCCGAGTTGCTCCACCGCCCGGCGCAGTTCGACCACGGCGGCCTTCGGGTCCTGAAACGGCAGGGTGGCGAAGCCGGCGAACCGTGTCGGGTGGGCGGCAACCACGTCGGCCAGGCGATCGTTGGCCCGGCGGGCCGTGGCCGCGGCCTCGGAGGGGTCCTCGATGGCCTCCACGCCGGGTGAGGTGAGCGACAGGACCTGCATGTCCACCCCATGCTCGTCCATGTCCGCCAGCCTCAACTCCGTGAAGTCGGCGAGCCGGCGCCCCCACTCCTGCCCCCAGCCGGGGGGCATCCTGGCTTCGCCCGGCCACGGGATCAGCTCGGGAACGGAGAACGCCTCTTCGACTGCGATCACCTTCATGCCGCGTCCCGGGCCGCCGGCGGCGGTCCCGGCCGACGCGGAGGGGGCGGCCTGCGCGGGGGCGGGCGGGGCTGCGAGGGCTGCCGCGCCGGAGGTGGTGCCGGCCGCGGCGGCCAGCAGACGCCGCCGCGAGGTGCCCGCGGTCAGGGGGGATTCAGACGATCCTGGCGTCATCGTCATGCCTTCCATCGGTTTACGGGAAGCAGGGGCATGCGTCGGTAGGTGGGGTTCGATTCGAACTCCACCATTAGGTAACCTACTCATAGGCTACCTAATGAATAGTGACCTCGGAAGCTCCGGTGATGTTGGACACCAGACCTGACCGGCCTACGATCGACAGACCGCGCCGAACCGACCGCCCACCGCGAAAGCAGAACCACATGCCCTCCTCCCCGTCTGAATCCGAGCCGCTCATCCGGCTGCTGTGGCGGGCACACAACTGGTTCCGGGCTGCACTGACCACTGCGTTCGAGGCTCAGGAAGACGGGTCCGCCATCAGTGCGGCACACGTGACCCTGCTCAGTCAGCTCCCGCCAGAAGGGGCGAGCATCGCCGAGCTGGCCCGGCGTCTGGGCGTCAGCGCCCCGACAGCGCACCAGTGGGTCCACGAACTTGTCGCCCTGGGCGTGGTGACCCTGGAGAGCGACCCGCACTCCGCCCGGTCGAAGCTCGTGCGCCTCACGGAGGCCGGTGTCCGGCGCCGTGCGGAGACGATGCAGATACTGGCCGGGCTCGAAGCCGCGCTCGCCGAGCGCGTCGGTGCGGATGCCGCCATCGCACTTCGGGCCGCACTGGAGAAGCCATGGGGATCTCCGGAATCGGCGGTAGTGGAACTCCCCGACCATTCCGCGTCTTGACACTGTTCCTCCCCTGGCTCAGTGGCCAGCCCCTCCCCGGGCAGCAGGCTGCAAGGCCACCGCACGCGGACCGCATGACCGGTCCGGCGGGAACCCGCAGGACAGTCAGACGCTGGACCGTCTACGGAATCCCTGCCGCCCCGACCGCCGTTCGCGCCGCCGCCCGCTGACCAACCTCTACGCCGACCAGGGGTATTGCGACCACCCGCGTCGTTCACCCCGCAAGCGCGGCGTCACCCGCAAGGGCATGGAGCCCTCGAGCCGCCTGGGGCCGCCACCGCTGAACGATCGAACCCACCGCCTCCTGACTGACCTGATGCCGCCGCCTGCGCCCTCGTCTGGTTCCGCCGGCTCACCTACTGAGCTTGTGGTCGACCTGCTCGCCGTCGTGCGCAGGTCGGCGGGGTGCGAGTGACCGTAGCGGGCGGCGGGAGTAGGGCGGTTGCCGCCTGCGAGCAGGGCGGCCTCGGCGGCCAGGAAGGCGTCGAGCGCGACGGTCTGGTCCTCCAGGCCCGGTACGCAGATCGTCTCCCCCAGGCGCAGGCCGGCGAGGCTGGCTCCGGCCACGCCCTCCGCAGTCATGACGGAGGGGATGTTTCCGTATCCGCCGGCGAACTCCGTCGCCACGATGCCCGGGCAGACCACCTGGGTACGGATGGGGGTGTCGGCGAGTTCGTGGGCGAGGGTGCGGGTGAAGGCGACGGTGGCGGCCTTGGCGGCGTTGTAGATGGTGCGGGGCGGCATGTGCGGGTTCCTCTGCCCGGCGCTGAAGGCCAGCAGAGAGGCGACCGTGACGATGGTCCCCTCCCCCGCGGTCAGCATGCCGGGCAGGGCGGCACGCGCGAGTTGGATGGACGCCACGCCGTTGAGGGTGAGTAGGCGGTCGATCTCCTCCGGGGCGACCTCGGCGAGCGGCGCGTAGCCGCCGTCTCCCGCGTTGCTGATCAGCAGCCGGACATCGCCGGCTGCCAGGCGCCTGGTCACCGAGGTGAGGCCGTCGTGGTTCCCGAGGTCCGCGGGAAGGACCTCCACGGCGCCGCCGGCCGCGCGGAGTTCGTCCGCCAGCGCGGAAAGGCGGTCGGCCCTTCGGCCCACCAGGACGAAGTCGCAGTCGGCCGCGAGGAGGCGGGCGTAGGCGGCGCCTATACCGGAAGAGGCGCCGGCGATGAGAGCAAGAGTACGAGGCATGAAGACAGCTTTATTCAAACGGCTGCGCCACGCCAAACGTTTGATTGTCGGCCAGTGTCGTATTCTCCCCGCATGACGCTGCATGATGAGGGCCCGGTCGGCGCCGACGCCCTGGGCCGAGTGACCTGGGCACTGCGGCGGGCGGAGTTGGCCGTGACAGCCCTGAAGGAGCAGCGGTTGCGCTCGCTGGGCATGGCGGCGGCGCACTATTCCCTGCTCATCGCCGTCCATGTCGATCCCGGCCTGGCCGGAGCGGAACTGGCCCGCCGCCTGAACGTGACCCCGCAGGCGGTGGCCTCCCTGGTGGCCCGCCTGGAGGGCCGGGGTCAACTGAAACGCCGGCCGCACCCGCGCCACCGTCACGTGCAGGAACTCCATCTCACCGACGCCGGCCGCGACGCCCTGCGCAAGGCCGACGCCGTGATCGCGGAGATCGAACAGCAGATCACCGAGAAGCTCGACACCAAGGGCTCCACCCAACTGAAGGCGCTTCTCGATCAGGTGACCTCCGCGATACAGCAGGTGCAACCGGCAGAACACCTCGACAGACCCGTCACCTTGCGCAAAGACGGCACACCGGGGTGACCGCGCGAGCAGCCGGCACGTCACGATCACCTTGGACGAGGAAGCCCCGCGTCGTCACCGAACCAGCCTGAACCTGTCGAACGAGTCGCGGGAGCACCACATGCTCAGCCTGGACCCGGCGGCTGCGATCCGCGCGGCCGGCCCGTCTGCCGATCTCGAGGTGCCGACGGAAGACGGCTCCTGGCGCGGCGGCTCACGGCTTCCCCGCCGGACGACAACCAGCGCATGGCGGGCGAGGGGCTCGCCCACTCCCGGCCGCACTCGAGCGTGACCTACCTTGATGGCTTCGGCGAGTTGTTCGGCTGCGGTGACCACTTCCTTTGACAGAGAGCCCCCTGGTCGAACGGTCCTGTATTCCCGTCGCACCGCCTGGCGCCCTCCTCAGGGATGCCAGTGGTGTACGGCGGGGGCGGCTGCCTTGAACGGCGGCCAGGGGGGCGGTGGTCGGGGTGCCGGTGCGGATGAAGCTGAGCCAGGCGGTGCGCAGGGCTGGCCCAGGGTGTCGATGTCGTGCGGGTCAGCGCCGGCGAGTATCGGGGGCGGTGGCAGGCCCGAGCCGGATATGCGGGCACAGCGAGTCCCGGGACAGGGGATACAGCTCCGAGCTCACACTCACGGCCGTCAGCAAAGGCAGCGGCAAGGCCGAGGACGTCAAGAGGTTCCGATCTCCTCCGACGTGTGGCCGGTGAAGAGCGCGAAAGCCAGAGCATCCGGCGTGGACGTCGCCCAGGACGCCATGGGCGGTGAGGCACAGCGGTCTGCCAGTCGCACGCCTTCGACACCAGCGCTTCATTGAGGAGGATCGTGGCGGTTGAAGCCTCAATGCCGGATCACACGCACGGAGTTCCGACCCGCACGGTCCTCGCTGGGGCCTTCGCCGGCCCTGGGAACGACGCACCGGACTCCGCCGCCTCACACCGGCCCGCGTTCGCGGGTTTCGCCCCTCCGCGCCGCAACCGCGAGACCGGCGGCCGCACCGAAACCCACACGACCAGGTCCTGGACACCTCACAGCTCGAAGAACAGGCACCGGGCCAAGAGCCAGGACGTCCGCAAGACGGTCAAGCGCGCCGAGTCGATCAAGGAACACCGGGCTCACCGAGGTCAGACGTCAAGCTCAGGCGGCCGTGTGGGTGGTGATGGCGTCCCCCCTCCGGTGGGGCAGAGGGGGACGGAAACGGGCCGTCAGCCCTGGGTTCCGTCCTGGTTGACGGGGTTCAGGCCGAGCACGCCCTTCGGGTCGGAGGGGTTCACGCCCTTGACGTCGCCGACGTAGAGGTTGATGCGGGCCTTGTAGCGGTCGAGGGCGGTGCGGTCGCTCATGAACTCGCCGAGACCGAGCGGGTTCATGTTCTGGTAGTCGAAGATGCCCTTGCGGCCCGCCGGCGCGGCGACGTCGGTGCGGGCGCTCCAGGTGCCGATGGAGTCGCGTTGGGCATCCTTGGACAGCAGCCAGCTCAGGTAGAGCTTGGCGGCGGCCTTGTGCGGGGCGTTCTTGAGGATGGCACCAGTCTGCGGCCAGGCGACCCACGGCGACTTCTTCGGCAGGGTGGTCTCGGCGACGCCCGGGGCGCCTCCGGATGTGCCGAAGCTCGCCACGTAGTCACCGGAGCCGACCAGGTCGGCGGAGTCCTGGGTGCCGCGGACGAACTTCGGGTTCTGGGCGAGCAGCTTCTTCAGGTAGTCGAAACCGTACTTGTCGGTGAGCTGCTTGAAGTAGTAGAGGACGGCGTCGTCGTCATTCGGGTAGGTGAAGACGAGCTTGTTCTTGAACTCGGGCTTGAGGAAGTCCTTGGCCTCGACGGGCGCGTCGTCGCCGAGCTTGGTGGCCGTGACGTTGGAGAAGGCGAAGAAGAACAGGCCGGTGTAGTAGCCGTCCTGGTCCTTGATCTGCGGGTAGACCTTGTTCCAGCCGACCGGCTTGTACTTCTGCAGCACTCCTTCCTTCTTCCAGCGCGGGAAGTCGTCGACGGTCTGGAGGTGGACGACGTCGGCAACCACGTGGTGCTCGGCGATCTGGTTATCCACGCGGGCGTCGTGGTTCTTGCTGAAGTCGACGACGATGTCGACCTTCATCTTGGGGAACTTCTTGACGAACGCGTCCTTGAGGTAGTCCGCCTGGCCCGGCTTGTCGCCGCCGGCGTAGACGACCAGGCGGCCGCCCTCGGCCACGGCCTCGTTGTACAGCTTCTGCAGCTGGTCTTCTTCGCTCGTGTGCTTGGGGGCGGGCCTCGGGGAAGGGGTGGCGGCGGCGACGGTGGCACCGATCGCGGCCAGGACGCTCAGGATGGCGGCGACGGCCCATGTCCTGCGGGGGGACTTCACACTCGGCTCCTTCGTGGTGGGGCAGGAAGGGGAAGCTTGATGTTTCAAGCATCTGCCTTCACCCTAGGACCGGTATTGCAAATCTGCAAGATAGTGCCATGAGTGCCTGGGTTCTCACGCTGAGTCGGGAAGGGAGGTGTGGGAGTTCGGCAGGCTGGCCGCTGCCTCTGAATGAAGGTCAGCGGCGCCAAGGGAGGTCAGCGGGGAAGACCGAGCGGTCCGAGCCCGTGAGGCCGGCGAGGATGATCTCGCACGCTTCACCGAAGGCCCGCGCCTGCTCGGGCGTCAGCCGGTCGAAGACGGCAGCCCGGACGGTGGCGACGTGGCTGGGAGCGGCCTGCTCAAGGGCGGTCAGCCCCTCGTCCGTCAGCACGGCGAGCTGGGCCCGCCCGTCTCCAGGCGCGCCCTCGCGGTGCACCCAGCCGCGCTCCTCCATGCGGCTGACGGTGTAGGAGAGCCGTGTCCGGGCGATCTTCAGCTGTTCGGCGAGGTCCGTCATGCGCAGCCGTCGCTCGGGGGCCTCCGAGAGGAACACCATCACCGAGTAGTACAGGTGGCTGAGGTCGGCCGTGTGCCGCAGTTGCTGGTCGAGAGCGTCTTCCAGTACCAGGCTGAGGTCGCGGTAGGCGCGCCAGGCGCGCTGCTCCTCGGGGGAGAGCCAACGGGGTTCCATGGACCGCACTCTAGTGAGAGCTCCTTCGAGAGCCGTCTCTCCGGCGGAGTTCCGGGGGCCGTGGCAGCGTCGGCATTCAGGTGGTCATCCTGGCTCGCCCAAGCGCTGTCACCACCCAAGCTGATGACGCGAGTTCGATCCTCGTCACCCGCTCCGTGATGAAGGCCCAGGTCAGAAAACCCGGTGCCCGAACTGCGCACCGGCCCCCTCCCCTCGGCCAGGGCTGCGAGATCACGGCGGTGCTGCCGACGGCATTACCGCTCTGCCCGTCACTCCGCGGTTTCCCGTTCCGCCATGTGATGTCGGTCCGCGGCGGCCGTATGCGAACCGTACGGCCGCCGTGTCCGCATGCCCCGCTGCCGGGGCGGCCAGGGGCGACTTCCACTGGCGCGGGTGTCCGATACCGGGCACCCCTCCCCACCCATACGGCATGACGATCACCGCCGACGGTCGGACCGCTCGGGCTGCTACCGCCAGACGTACCAACGGCATTGGTGCCCACGTAGTCGCGGGGGCCGGTTGCGTCCGCGCCGGGGTGTGGGGACGGCCAGTGTGCCGTCGTCTGGTTGCCGGCCGCGTCATACGCGTACGTCTCCGACCAGTTCGCCGCGTACACCGCCGTCACCCGGCCCGTCGCGTCCAGGTCGAAGCGGCGGGAGCCCGAGAGGCGGTCGTCGATGCCGATCAGGTTGCCGTCGGCGCGGTAGGTGTGCTCCAGCGGCGAGTACCTTCCGCGGAACCCGGCAGGCCGCGAACTGACCCGCCGCATCGGCGAGACGGTCGCCCTAGGGCTCACTCTCCACGCCGGCGAGGTGACCGGGGCTCCCTCTCCGGGGCTCGGCTCTTTCGAGCCTTTCGTCTCCTCACCGGACTTGGCGGCCTGTTCTCGTTCCGGTGCCCAGTGCGAGCCCGACTGCCTCGATCATGGACTGATCGGTTGCCAGGCTGCGACCACACCGCCGTGCCGGGACCGACGCGCATCAGCCGACGTTCCGCATTTTTCAGTGCTGGTCAGGGCCTACTTAACAACTCCCCGCCCCTGCAGAGTCGGTGCGGGCCGGTGGCAAACCCCCCGCCACCGGCCCCCTGGCAGGCGGCTCCGAGCCCCCATTCCCCTCGGTGACTCGGGGCCGCTCTGCCACTCGCGTACGCGGCTGCGTACGACCACGCACCGACCACGGGGAAAGGGAACTTCCTTTGCGGAACAAGCGCCAATGGATCAGCGGGAGACCACGCGGGCGCGCCAGGACGGTGTGCGGCATCGCCGCCGTGCTGGCCCTGGCCGGCCTCACCGCGAACGCGACGGTCACCGCCGCCGCACCGATCAGGCCGGCGGGACCGTCCACCGTGCCCCCGGGCGGCCTGACCAAGCCGGCCGCACGCGTGACGCTGCTGACCGGTGACTCCGTCCGCGTGGACGGCGGCGGCCGGGTGGTCGAGGTCCGGCCGGGCAAGGGCCGTAGCGGCATCGGGTACTCGGTACGGCGCGTCGCCGGCCACACCTATGTCGTTCCGCTCGACGCGACGAAACTGCTGGGCAGCGGCAGGCTGGACCGCCGACTGTTCGACGTCACGCAGCTGGTCAAGGACGGCTACGACGACGCCCATCGCAAGCAGTTGCCGCTGATCGTCTCCTACGACGGCTCGAGCGCTGTTCAGAAGGAAGCCAGGGAATCCCTCTTCGCCGGCCCGGCGGAGGTCACGCACCGGCTGCCGGCCATCCACGGCGACGCGCTGACCGCCGACAAGCCGGACGCGGGCAAGGTGTGGCAGGCGCTGACCGACTCCACCGGTGGCCGCTCCGCCGTGACCACTGCCCCCGGTATCGACCGCGTGTGGCTGGACGGGCGAGTCAAGATCAGCGCGCGGGACGCCGTCGCTCCCGACCCGCACGGAGGGGTCGCGCAGATCGGTGCCCCGGCGGCCTGGAAGGCGGGCTACGACGGCAAGGGCGTCAAGGTCGCCGTCCTGGACACCGGCATCGACGCCACCCACCCGGACCTCAAGGGCAAGATCCTCAAGGCCAAGGACTTCAGCGGCTCCGGCTCCACCGACGACAGGCAGGGCCACGGCACCCACGTCGCCTCCACCGTTGTGGGCTCCGGCGCGAAGAGCCGCGGAAAGTACAAGGGAGTGGCTCCCGGCGCGGAGTTGCTGGTCGGCAAGGTCCTGGACGACACCGGCTTCGGTGACAACTCGGACATCATCGCCGGTATGCAGTGGGCCGTGGCGCAGGGGGCCAGGGTCGTCAACATGAGCCTCGGCGAGGTCGACACCCCGGGCGTCGACCCTCTGGAGAAGGCCGTGAACGACCTGTCGGCCTCCTCCGGCACCCTGTTCGTGATCGCCGCCGGCAACTCCGGCCCCTCGGACACCACCGTCGGCTCCCCGGGATCGGCCGCGGCCGCCCTGACGGTGGCCGCCGTCGACCGCGACGACAAGATCGCCTCCTGGTCCAGCCGCGGCCCCACCGCCGACGGCCACCTCAAGCCGGACATCGCCGCGCCCGGCGTCGACATCATCGCCGCGAAGGCCGCCCACGGCATCGAGGGCAACGACGAGGCGCCCGGCTATGTGTCGATGTCCGGCACCTCGATGGCCACCCCGCACACCGCGGGCGCCGCCGCCATCCTGGCCCAGGAGCACCCGCGCTGGACCGGCGAGCGGCTCAAGTCCGCCCTCACGGCCTCGGCCAGGCCGCTGAGCGGCGTGACTCCGTACGACGTCGGCGTCGGCCGGGCCGACCTGCCCCGGGCGATCGGCACCACCGTCGGCAGCGAGCCGTCCTCGGTCGACTTCGGCACCCCGGACCCCTGGCCGCACGACGACGACACCCCCGTCACCAGGACTCTCACCTACCGCAACGACGGCACCCGGCCGGTCACCCTGGACCTGGGCATCACCGCGGCCGGCCCCGACGGCAAGGCCGCGCCCACCGGCATGGTCACCGTCTCCCCCGCCCGGCTGACCGTCCCCGCCGGCGGCACCGCAAAGGCGACGGTCACGGCCGACACCCGCCTCGGCAGCGCCGACGGCGTCTACTCCGGCGCGGTCACCGCGAGCGGTGACGGACAGAGCGTCCGCACCGCCCTTGCGGCCGACCGCGAGGTGGAGACGCACACGCTGACCCTGGCCACCACCCGCCAGGACGGCAAGCGCGACAACGAGCCCGACGTCACCGTGGCGGGCCTGGACACGGGCAAGCAGTTCACGCCCTATGACGACGGAAAGGCACGCAACGGCACGGTCACCCTGCGGCTGCCCCGAGGGCGCTACGCGATCAGCGCGATGACCATCACCCCGGCAGGCCGGTCTGCCCAGTTGGTCGCTCCCCACCTCGTGCTCGACCACGACACCACCGTCGCCCTCGACGGGCGCAAGGCCCAGCCGGTGAAGGTGACCGCTCCTGACCGCCGGGCCACCCTCCGCGACGGCCAGGTCGTCTTCGCCGCCCGCGGCGCCAAGCCGGCCTACGACCTCGCCATCGGCACCGACCTCGACGCAAAGACCAGCTTCCTCGGCCAGGTCGGCCCGAACGCCCCCGCGGGCTCCTTCATCGCCCAGGCCGGCGGCGTCTGGCAGCGCACCGCGACATCCCCGGCGTACAACCTGGTGACCACGCGCACCGGCGGCTTCTTCGACGGCCTCACCCGTACCTTCGCCTCCACCCGGGGCATGGCCAGGGTCGACACCTCCGTCGCCACGGCCCTGACCAAGGCGCAGACCGCGCAGAACAACGCGTGGGCCACGCCGGGCTGGCCGACGCTCGACCAGGCCACGTCCACCCTCGAAGGGCCGCTGCGTACGGCGCCGACCGCCAAGATCGTGCAGTACCTGTCGACCGGCCACGGCGTGCGCTGGATCCTCGGCGCCCGGACGCAGAACGGTACGGACGGGGAGGGTATGACTGCCTTCGCCACCTCGCGCCGCTTCGAGCCGGACCGTACCTACCGCGTCACTGTGGACGGCGGTGTCCACGGCCCGATCGTGACACCGACGAAGGTCGTGGGCGGTCTGCGGGTCGGGCGGTACTACGCGCTGTGCGTGCCCATGTTCTCGGACGGACCCGGCGACTTCTCGTACTCCGCGCAGAACAGTGTCCACACCCGGCTCACCTCCGGCGGCAAGGTCATAGGTGACTTCACCGAGGACACCTGCCCGAACACCTACTCCAACCTGTGGGCCGGGACGGCGCGCTACAAGCTGTCCATCACCGCCGACCGCAGCAAGGGCTACAAGATCAGTGACCACGTCGAGGGCGTGTGGACGTTCACCTCGGCGAACACGCCCGAGACCCGGACTGTCGCCTGGCCGCTCTCCGTCGTCCGATTCCATCCCAAGCTGAGCCTGACGGGCACGGCGAAGGCGGGCGCCCGGATCACCGTCCCGTTGTCCCTGCAGGGCCCGGCGGCGGCCAAGGGGCGTCTGAAGTCGCTGACGGTGAAGGTGTCGTACGACGGCGGCCGCACCTGGAAGCAGGTCCCCGTGCACACCGGGGCGGGCGGCAAGTCTCACCTGACTCTTGCCAACCCGAGGAAGCCCGGCACCGTCTCCTTCAGGACAGCCCTCGCCGACGCCGCCGGAAACACCTACACCGGCACGATCCGCAACGCCTACCGCACCGTCCGGTAACCGGAAGGCACTTGCGGCGGTGGTGGCCCGGCTCGGCCCGGCCACCACCGCCGCACACCACAGCTCGATCAGCTTCCCGCTCACGAACGGAACAACCATGGCCCAACACGGTCGCCGGCGCCTGACCCGCCGCGATGTCCTGCTCAGAACCGCCGCCGGCGGGCTCGTCCTCGGCGGGGCGCCGCGGTCGCCGGTCCTCTGCTCGACTCCGCCGACGCGGCGCCCAGTGCCTTCGGGTACCGCGACGACGGACGGGCCTACGTCATCACCTCCGACGCCGACCTGGTCTTCAAGGTCGACCACCGCAACGGCGACCTGAGCTCCCTGGTCTACAAGGGCACCGAATACCAGGGCTACGGCAACCGCAACTCACACGTCGAGACCGGCCTGGGCACCTCGTCGGTGAGCATCCGCAAGACCGGCGACACCATCCTGGTCACCGTCGTCCACGGCACGATGCACCACTACTACGCCGCACGCCGCGGCGAGAACAACGTCTACATGTGGACGTACAAGGCGGACGCCTCCATCACCGCCACTCGCTACATCGTCCGCGTCAAGCCCGGATTGTTCCCAAACGACAACCCCGACTCCTGGGACGCCCGCACCGACTCCCTGATCGAGGCCCAGGACATCCGCCGCAAGCCCAACGGCACCACCCGTTCCAAGCACTACTCCGGCCGGCGCGTCATCGACTACGACCACGTGGGCTGGAGCGACGGCAAGGTCGGCATGTGGATGGTCGCAGCAACCACGAGAAGGCGTCCGGCGGACCGTTCTACCGATCACTGATGCGCCACCACTACGAGGACGGCGCGGGGCTCTACGAGATCCTCTACTACGGGGAGAACCAGACCGAACCGATGCGGTTCGGCCTCCAGGGGCCCTACATCCTCGCCTTCACCGACGGCGGCGCGCCCGCCCGCTCGCTCACCCACGACGTCATCGACACGTCGTGGGCCGACGGTCTGGGCCTGGCCGGCTGGGTCGGCCGCGGCGGTCGCGGGCGGGTCGCCGGCGTCGGCATCAGCGGCCGCGCTGACGCAGCAGCAGCTGGCCTCAGGTCACACGCTCAACATCGGCATCACCACCGCGTTCGCGAACGGCAGGCCCCGGATCAGGGTCAACGACTGGATCTCGGCCGTCCCCCAGCCCGCCAAGGAACCCACGACCCGCTCGCTGACCGTGGGCTCCTACCGGGGCACCAACCACACCTACAGCTACGCCATCCCGGCGAGCGCCTGGATCAAGTCCGCCACCGCCTATCAGGAGCTGACGATCGACATCGTCAGCGGCTCCGGCGGCACCGCCTACCTCAGCCCGGGGGTGTCGTACGACGCCATCGAGCTGGTGCCCTGAGCGGGGCTCCCGCGTGGTGGACCGGGATTGCCTGCGGACGGGTGAAAACGTAGGTTGAGCTCCGTTTTCTTGTTCGAGGGTCGAAAGGTGCCACCAGGTGGGCCGACGCGAGAAACCGGTGGACCCAGGCGCCGGTCCGGTGCAGCGCCTCGCGCACGACCTGCGCCTGCTGAGGGAGAAGGCCGGGAAACCGCCGTACCGGGAGATGGCGGAGCGGGCGGGCTACTCCACGACCGCGCTGTCGCAGGCGGCGGCCGGCGACCAGTTGCCGACACTGGCGGTGGTGCGCGCGTATGCGGAGGTGCTCGACGCCGACCCGGACGAGTGGGAGGCCCGCTGGCGGGAGGCGGACGCCGAGCTGCGTGCACCCGCGGCCGACGAGCGGGCTCCGTACCGTGGGCTGGCCCGCTTCGAACCGGCTGACAGCGACCTGTTCTTCGGCCGGGAGGCACTGGTCCGCGAACTCCTGCACCTGGCGCGCGCGCACCGGTTCGCTGCGGTGTTCGGGCCCTCCGGCAGCGGCAAGTCCTCGCTGCTGCGGGCCGGCCTCATCCCGCTGCTGCGGGAGGGCACGGGCGTCGGCCGACCGGCGGTGATCCGGGTCCTCACCCCCGGCGAGCGGCCCGCCGCACGCACATGGGCCGGCGCTCGTTCCCGCAGGACGGCGAGCTGGACACCTGGGTGATCGTCGACCAGTTCGAGGAGTTGTTCACCCTCTGCCACGACCGCGCAGGAGCGCGACCGCTTCCTGGACCTGTTGCTCGCGCGCGCGGCGGCCGGAGAGCCAGCCTGCGCGTGGTGGTCGCGGTGCGCGGCGACTTCTACGGCCACTGTGCCGAACACCGGGAGCTGGCCGAGGCCGTCAGGCGCGCGAACCTGCTGGTCGGCCCGATGAACCGGGACGAGCTGCGGGAGGTCGATCACCGGCCCGGCCACCGCCGCCGGCCTCAACGTGGAGCGCGCTCTGACCGCGCGGATCATCGAGGAGGTCGTCGACCAGCCGGGCGCGCTGCCGATGCTCTCGCACGCCCTGCTGGAGACCTGGCGCCGCCGCCGCGGCCGCACGCTGACCCTGGCCGCCTACGAGGAGGCGGGCGGCGTGCGCGGCGCGATCGCCGCCACCGCCGAGCAGGTCTACGGCGGCCTGGACGAGGGCCAGGCCCGCACGCCCGGCGCATCCTGCTGCGGCTGATCGCCCCGGGAGACCGCACGGCCGACACCCGCCGCCCGGCGTCCCGGTCCGAGTGGGGACCGGCGCGCTCGACGTCCTGGAACGACTCGCCGCCGCCCGCCTGGTCACCCTGGACGGCGACACCGTGGAACTCGCCCACGAGGCCCTGATCACCGGCTGGCCGCGCCTCGCCGGCTGGATCGAGGAGAGCCGGGAGCGGCTGCGCGCCCAGCGTGCCCTGGGTGAGGCCGCCCGTGCCTGGGAGGAGCTGGACCGTGACCCCGGTGCGCTGTACCGGGGGACCCGGCTGGACCGCGCCGAGGAGCTGTTCGGCAGGCAGCGAGATGAACGGGAGGAACAAAGGAAAGAGGAGGACGACGACCTCACCCGGTCGGAGCGGGCCTTCCTGACCGCCTCGGCCGCGGCCCGTGACGCCGAGCGGGACGCCGAGACCCGCACGGCCCGGCGCACGCGTGTGCTCACCGTCGGGCTCTCCGTGTTCCTCGTGCTCGCGCTGGCCGCGGGACTCGTCGCCTGGCAGCGCGACCGGGTGAGCGAGGAAGAGGCCGCCAAGGCCGCCGCCCGCCGCCTGGCCACCGTCGTCGAGAGCCTGCGCTCCACCGACCCCCGTACCGCTTCCCTGCTCGGCGCCGCCGCGTGGCGGATCGCCCCGCTCACCGAGTCCCGCTCGGCCTTGCTGGGCGCGCTCGCCGAGCCGGAACAAGACGCCTTCACCGACCCGCAGACCGGCGAGAACGTCCGGCGCTTTCTCACCGACCAGGGCCGCACCCTGCTCAGAGCCGAGGGCAGCCGCGTCACCGCCTGGAACGTGGCCGGGCACCGCCGCACCGGCTCCTACCACCTGCCGAGCGGAGCGGAGGCGTCCGATGTCGGCCCGGACGGCCGGTTCCTCGTCCTGACGGGGGCGGAAAGCGACAACCTGTGGAACCTCCCCGCGGGGAGGCCCGCCGCCGATCTGGGCGATGCGTACCTCGGGGCGACCGCGCCCGACGGCAGACGCGTACCTCATCCAGCCGTTCGACGGGCCCGGCCAGGTGCGGGTCCGGCGGACGGACGACGGCAAGGTCCTCTTCACCACCGGCGCCTCCCGTGACCTCACCGCGGCGGCCCTCAGCTCCGGTGGACGGCTGGCCGCCCTCTGCCCCGCCGAGGGCCCGCCCCAGGTGTGGGACACCGCGCACGGCCGACAGCTGCCCGGCGCCTGGCAGAAGGCGGACAAGACCGTGTGCGGCACCGGCTCGGGAGCGGACGGCGGGGACCGGCTGCTGCGCCTCAGCGCGGACGGCAGGCGGCTGGCCTCGGTCCACGGGACAGCGGCCACTGTCTGGGACGTCCGCAGCGGCCGCGTCGTCGTCGACTTCGCCAGCGGCGGCACCAGCGGCTTCGCCCAAGCCGACCTCTCGCCCGACGGAGAGTTCCTCGCCACGGCCGACGACCAGGAGATCTCCGTATGGGGGCTCACCGCGGGCGGCGTGCAGGTCTTCCACCGGCCGCTGGCCGGCACGGAGGTCAGCCGGCTGATGTGGACCCCGGACCACGGCCGCCGGACCCTGCGCTACCTCGACCGCGCCACCGTGCGCACCTTCGACCTCACCGACCGCCTCGGCGCACGCTGGCTGAACAAGCCGGCCGATGCCACGCTCCTCGGCCCGGGCGGCACCACCCTCGCCACGGCCACCAGGTCGGGGACGGCTACCGCCTCGAGCTGCGCTCCACCCGCACGGGCGCCGTCCTCGCCCGGAGCACGCTCGGCCCCGAGCCGAACGCCACCAGCGACGAGACCCCCCTGCTTGCCTTCAGCCCGGACGGCCGCACGCTCGCCGTCGCCGACACCACCTCCTCGGGCGGATCCCTGCGGCAGCGCTTCACCGTGTGGGACGTACGGGCCCACACGGTCCGGACGAGCTTCACCACCTCAGGAGCGGCCGACCGCCCCGTGTCCGCGCTCGCCCTGCGCGACGGCGGGCGCACCTTGCTGGCCGTGCGCTCCGCGGGCGACGGTGAGGCGGCGGAGGTCTGGGACACCCGGACCCACCGCGGCCCGCGAACCCGGCGCGGCCACGGCCTCTTCGGTCAGGCCGTGGCCGTGCGGCCGGACGGACGGCTGCTCGTCGGCTCCGCCGACCAGTACGCCGACCTGTCCTCCGGCAAGGTCACCGGATGGGCGCTCGCCGACGGCCGCGAGGTCACCGCTCTCGCTTTCAGCCCCGACGGCACCAGGCTCGCCGTGGGTGACACCACCGGGCACGTGACCCTCTGGGACGGCGACCTGCGCCACGCCACGGGGGTGCTCACCGGCACCGCCGACACGGCACCGAGCAGCCGGGCCGAGGCCGTGGGCGCACTCGCCTTCTCCTCCGACGGCCGCACCCTCGCCGTGGGGGGAGCAAGCGGCACCCTGCGACTGTGGGACACCGCCAGCCAGCAACTGCTCGGCGGCGACCTGCCCACGCCCGGGGACCAGATCCGCTCGCTCGCCTTCGGCCGGGACGACAGCACGGTCTATGCCACCGGACCGAACGTGGTGCTGCAACGCCACCCCATCGCCCCCGACGCGGCCGTCCGCGCCGTCTGCGAGCGGGCCGGTGGCGGGCTGACCCGGGCGCAATGGCGGCGGTACGTCCCCGACGCGCCGTATCGACAGGTCTGCCCGTCGGCGCACTGAACACCCGCAAAAGGGGACAGGGTGCCACTTCAGGAAGCCCCGGAATTGTTCACAGTGACCCCGGGCCTCGCTGAAAAACGCCCCTGACCAGAACGATCAGAGACCACAACGGCCGTCGGCGTCCCTCCGACGCGGCGGCCGACCGGCGTCCGGTCCGCGACGCCCGGAAGGTCCCCTCATCCCAGGTTCTGGTCACATGCGCTCTCGCCCCCTGCTCCCTTCCCTCCTGCTGCTCGGCTCGCTCACCCTCACGGCGGCCTGTTCACACGGGACGTCCGAGCCTCCGGTCACGGCATCCGCCGGCGCGCGGCCCGGCTCGTCGCCGTCCCCGGTCCGGACGGTCGACCCGTCGAAGATCAAGGGCCTGGAGATCGACAACGACAGCAGCGAGAGCAGCTCCTGCCCGTTCGCGACCAGCTTCCCGGACGTGCCGGGCGCGGAGGCGATGACGGCCGCGATGAAGGAGTACGTGGAGCGGCGTCTGGCAACCTTCCGCTCGGGGGCGTGCGGGGACGACACCGGCGGCGCGGAGGGCCGCGACCTCAACATCAGCCACCAGTTCCTGGTCGCCTCCGGCGACGTGCTCGGCGTCCGCCTCACCACCCAGGACCAGAATGCGGCGGCCGACGGACGGTCCGCCGGCACGTACTGGTACGACGGCAAGGCCGGCGCCTACCGCACGGCTCTCGGACTCGTCGCCGACGGCTCCCGGGACGCCTTCCTCGCCGCCTTGAAGGATCAGCTCAAGGGCCGGGAGGGCGTGGATGCCGCCGGCCTGGACGACACGTTCTCCGCCCCGGACACCCACGCCACCGCCCTGGACGACATGGCCTTCACCTCCGACGGGGGGCTGCGGGTGCACTTCGACCGCGGCGACGTGGGCGTTCCGGCCGCCGGGGCCCAGACGGTGACCATTCCCAAGAAGACGATCACGCCATGGCTGTCCGCGTTCGGCAAGCGCGCCCAGCGGCAGACCCTGAGCCCCAGCCGTTCACTCGACCTGGGCGCGCCCCACGTCCCCGCTCCGGCCGTCCCCACCCACACCGCCTCCGGTGACGACGACACCGACTGCAAGAAGGTCAAGTGCATCGCCCTGACCTTCGACGACGGACCCGCCGCCCCCGAGACCGCGACCCTGCTGACCTACCTCGCCCAGTACAAGGCGCGCGTCACCTTCTTCACCGTCGGCCAGAACGTCGCCGCCCACCCCGACCTCGTCCGCGCCGAGGCGAAGGCCGGCCACGAGATCGGCAACCACTCCTGGAACCACCCCGACCTCACCGGGCTCACCCCCCAGCAGATCGCCTCCCAGCTCAACCGCACCAGCGCCGCCATCCAGGCCGCCACGGGCAAGACCCCCACCGTCTTCCGGCCGCCCTACGGCGCCATCAACCGCACCGTCAAGGCCGCCACCACCCTCTCGCCGGTGCTGTGGGACGTCGACACCGAGGACTGGAAGTACCGCTTCCCCGCCAAGGTCGCCCAGACCGTCATCGACAAGACCCAGCGCAACGACGTCGTCCTCATGCACGACATCCACGCCACCTCCGTCGCCGCCGTCCCTCAGATCCTGCGCGCCCTCACCGCCCGCGGCTACCACTTCGTGACCGTCAGCCACCTGCGGGCCACGCTGTGAGGCGGAGGTGGAAGCCAGGGAGGACTAGCCGGGCCGGATCGAGGACGGCCAGGAGAGCGAGGTCAGACCGAAGACAGCGAGGGCGGACAGCGCTCTGTCCGCGGACTCGTCGTCGCACTCGCTCTCGCAGACGCCCCTAATAACGCGGGGGTGCTTGAAACCGGTCTGACCAGGTTGAATACCTCGCGGGCTGCGTACCGCTTGAGGCATCGGATGATCTCACGTCGGGTCTTGCCCTCCTGGGTGCGGCGTTCGTAGTACGCCTGGGTGCGCGGGTCGTGGCGCAGGCGAGTGAACAGGATGCGGTGGAGGGCCGCGTTCGCCTGGCGGTCGCCGCCGTAGTTGAGCCGGCGCGTGCTCCGACGGCCGGAGGAGTACTCGATGGGACTGACTCCGCAAAGGGCAGCAAAGGACGCCTCGGTGCTCAACCGCTCGGGGTTGTCCCCCATGGTGATCAGGAGAGTGACGGCGCTGTCCGGACCGATGCCAACCGGTACGAGCAGCTGTGGGGCGTGACGTTCGACGAGCCGGGTCAGGCGCTGGTTCAACTCATTGATCTGCCCGGTGAGCTGTTCGATGCGCTCGGCGAGCATGCGTAACGTCATGTGGGTGGCCTGGGGCCACCATGTCCTCGTCTCCCCCATCATCGGGTGGGCTGAGGGTCGCGCAGGTGCGGAACAGCTCAGCATTTCGCAAGCTCGGCAACCGTTCCCGCAGGGCGGGGTCGGCGATGACCAGGACGGCCTTGAGCTGGTTGATCGCCTGGGTACGGGCCTTGACCGCGGAGTCCTTCGCCAGCTTGAAGATCCGGGCGCTGTGCACCGGACCGTCGCCGGATTTTGCCCGGGCCCGGGCGCGACCGCTGAGCACGGCTCGCGCGGCGGCCTGCGCATCGAGCGGGTCCGACTTCCCCAGCAGCCGGCGGGCCGAGCGGTCGGGCCGGTTCACTTCGAACACCTGGATCTGCTGGGCCAGCAGGTAGCGGGACAGGGCCGCGCCGAAGGTGCCGGTGCCCTCCACACCGGCCCGGCGCACTTTCCCCAGCTTGCGGGCCCAGGTGAGCAGCCGACGGTAGCCGGCCGCCGTGGCCGGAAAGGACTCGGTGCCCAGGACCTTCCCCAGCGGGGAGACCACGGCGGCAACATGAACCTTGCCGTGCGTGTCCACGCCCAGGACCACCTCGCCCGGAGCGGGAGGATCCGTGCTGGGGGAGGTACTGCGTTGTTCGGTTCTCACCGGATGGTCCGCACCTGGCGCCCCATTGCGGCGTTGGGTCCATGTGGTCCCAGGTGATGGAGCAGTTCGTGGCCGAGTTGACGGCGGCGATCGAAGCCGAACGGTGCCGTGGCGCTGCTCCCGAGGGGTCTCGTCAGCTGACGAAGACGTGCCGCCGCCTGGGTGTTTGCAGGGGAACACGTCGAGCGCATCCGGACGCGCCTGAGCAACTAGGAAAACTGCAGGTCAGAGCTTCGTTGCATGGGCGAGAGCCGCGTCGAGGAGCTGGCGCAGTCCGGCGAGGGTCGGTGCGACGGCGGTGGCGAGGAGCGCCGCGTCGTCGGCGAGGGGGGACAGGATGCAGTGTCCCCATAGCGGGTCGTCGAGGAGCAGGGGTGCCGGTGGCGATTCGAGATCGGGGGTGACGAGGAGGAGTTGGCCCGTCGCGCGGTAGCCGCCCAGTACGGCGGGCCCGTCCCATGCGGGTGCCTGGGTGCCGTAGACGGTCTGCTGGTCCAGGATCGTCCGGCCCGCGCGTAGTACGGTCAGGCGTGTGGACAAGTGGCCCGGAGGTTCGACGGAGCGTCCGAGAAGCTGTTCCTCGCGCAAGAGCACATGGGATCTCCCGTCGAGTTCCACCGGTAAGGTCTGGTGCAGCCTGCTGCCGCGGGTACTGATCAGTGGCTGCGGCAGCCAGTGCAGGGATCGCGTCCTCGCCTACGCTCAGCCGTACGTCGTAGGTGGCGGGGTGGGGTGCCGGGCCGCGCAGGGCGATGGTGGCGGCGGCCGTTGTCACCTCCAGTCGGGTGTGGGCTGCGGCGGTGATGTCGAGCGCGAGCTCGTCGCCGCCGAGGGGTGCGCTCATCGCGCCGAGCACGCAGACCCGTGCCCGCTCTCCTTGCGGTCGCAGTCGGCGCAGGTGGAAGGGGCCGTCGCTGTGCAGGAGGGGGACGGTGGTGGTACGGCCGTTGTGGGTCGCCCGGATGCGGGCCGTGGCGCGGAGGCCGGTGGCGTGGGCGGGGTCTGCGGCGGGGCGAGTGGTGTGCTGGGTGTCCGGCATGCGGGCCTTGACCGGCCGCCGTGGGGGCGCCCCGCCGTTGTCGGCGGGTGGCGGCGTCTGGGTCGGTGCCTGGGCGGCGGCCTTCACCGGTTGGCTCCGGTCCGCCAGGCGGCGAGGCACTCGGTGACCCAGTCCGCGACGGACCTGATGCCGTCATCCGAGGTGAGACTGGTGAAGACGAACGGCAGATCCTTGCGCTGTCTGCGGGTGTCGGCCCTCATCGTGTCCAGGTCGGCCCCGACGTACGGCGCGAGGTCGGTCTTGTTGACCACGAGGAGGTCGGCGGTCGTGATGCCGGGGCCGCCCTTGCGCGGGATGTCGTCGCCGCTGGCGACGTCGATGACGAAGACCTGGGCGTCGACCAGTCCGCGGGAGAAGGTCGCGGTGAGGTTGTCCCCTCCGGACTCGATGAGGAGCAAGTCGAGCGGCCCCAGCGCCTGTTCGAGTTGCTCGACGGCTTCGAGGTTGGCGGAGATGTCGTCGCGGATGGCGGTGTGCGGGCAGGCCCCGGTCTCGACGGCGGTGATCCGCTCGGGTGGCAGTACGGCTTCGCGACGCAGGAAGGCGGCGTCCTCCTGGGTGTAGATGTCGTTGGTGACCACGGCGAGGGACAGCCGGTCGCGCAGCGTGCGGCACAGCGCGGCAACAGTGGCGGTCTTGCCCGAGCCGACCGGCCCGCCGAAGCCGATCCGCATGGCACGGGGGTTCCCGTCCGGACGGTGGGGATCGGCGCTGTGGGTGTGGCGCTGCGGCATGGTCACGGGATGGTCCAGGTGCACGGGGACTCCATGTCGGTGCGAGCAGGGTCAGGATGCGAAGAGGCGTACGGTCCAGACGGCGTGCTGTTCGCCGGTGATGTCCAGCAGGGGTGCGGACGCGGCGGGCAGGACAGCGACGCCGGCCGAGGCGACGCGCTCGGCCGCCTCTGCTGCGGTATCGGCGACGGTGTCGACTCGGCGGCCAGGCGGGCCAGGACCGCAGTGGCGTCGAAGGGATCGAGGCTCAGCAGCCGTACGGCTGCGGTCGCCGGGCCGCCGACACTGTCGAACGCGGCGGCGTGGGCGGCGTCCAGCGGGGACAGCCCGGCGGCGCGGGCCACGACACCGAGGACGACCGGCTGGTGCACGCCCCCCGGCCGGTGGTCGAGCGAGGTGGTCGAGGTCGGCACTGGGCCACGTGGCGCGGGCGGCGCGCAGCAGTTGCCGGCCCAGCCGGCGGGCGACGCGTCGCAGCGCCGGTACGGGCGTGCGGGTGTCGGCGGCGTCGTCCAGGGCGAGGGGATCGTATGCGGTCGGCGGCCGCGGCGGCGAGGCCGGCCGCGAGCCAGTCCGGCGGTGTGCAGTCGTCCGCGGCAGAACGCCTCCAGGCTCGCGGTGTCGTGGACCCGGCTCCGGAGGCGACGGCGGCCTCCATGCCGCCGGAGTGGGCGTGCCCTCCGGCAGGGAAGCGGCCGTCGGCCAGGACGAGCAGGGCAGTGCGGCTCATGGGGTGGCAGGGGCGCCTTTCGGGAGAAGGCGGGTGGGGCCCGACACGGTCGGGCGTGGCCGGCCCACGGCCGAGGTGAACGGCCGGAAGAGGGTCAGAAGAGGAAGTAGCGCTGGGCCATGGGCAGTTCCGTGGCGTAGTTGCGTCCGACCTCATGCCCGTCCACCTGGTGCGCACGTCGGACGTCGTGGCGCCGCCGATGGTGACGCAGGAAGGTCTCGGGGTCAACGACGATGTCCGGTACGCCGTCGTTGTGGATCATGTCGGCCTTGGTGACACCTCGGGTGGAGCGGATCGCCCGCAGCGGCTTGAGCAGTCCGATCTGCGGCAGAGTCGCCCGCCGAGGGCGGCTTCGGCGACGAAGTTGAAGGAGTTCGCCGCCGGGGAGCGGCCCTGGAACCCCCAGACCGGGGCGCGGTAGGTAGGGCTGCGGGGTGGGGATGGAGGCGTTGGCGTCGCCGATCTGCGCGTAGGCGATCTGGCCGCCCTTGATGACCATGTGCGGCTTGACGCCGAAGAACTTCGGTTCCCACAGCACCAGGTCGGCGAGTTTGCCGGTCTCCACGGACCCGACCTCGTGGTCGATGCCGTGGGTGATCGCGGGGTTGATCGTGTACTTGGCGATGTAGCGGCGGGCCCGGAAATTGTCCGCCTGCGCGGTCGTCCTCACGCAGATGTCCGTAGCGCGACTTCATGACATGCGCGGTCTGCCAGGTCCTCATGATCATCTCGCCGATGCGTCCCATGGCCTGGGCGTCGGAGGACATCATCGAGATGGCGCCCATGTCGTGCAGCAGGTCCTCGGCGGCCATAGTGGAGGGCCGGATCCGGGAGTCGGCGAACGCCATGTCCGCCGGGATCTCGGGGTTGAGGTGGTGGCACACCACCATCATGTCGACGTGCTCCTTGACGGTGTTCACCGTCAGGGGCCGGGTCGGGTTGGTCGAGGCGGGCAGCACGTTGGGCTTGCTCACGAGGCTGATCATGTCGGGGGCGTGGCCGCCGCCGGCTCCTTCGATGTGGAAGATGTGCAGGCTGCGGTACTTGGCGTCCTTGGAGTCCCGGGCGCCGTCCTTGGTCGCGGCGAAGGTGTTGTGCACAAACCCGGACTCGTTCAGCGAGTCGGCGTGCAGCGCGACCTGGACACCGGTCTGCTCGCAGACGGTGAGGGCCGCGTCGATGACCGCCGGGGTGGCCCCCCAGTCCTCGTGGATCTTGAAGCCGAGGGCTCCGGCCGCGACTTGGTCGAGCAGCGCCTTCTGCGAGACGGTGCTGCCCTTGGCGAGCAGGCCGATGTTCACCGGAAGGCGTCCAGCGCCTCGAACATCCGCTGGATGTGCCACTTGCCGGGCGTCACCGTGGTGGCGGTGCTGCCCTCGGCGGGGCCGGTGCCGCCGCCGATCAGCGTGGTCACGCCCGACGCGAGCGCCTCGTGGATCTGGCCGGGGCACAGGAAGTGCACATGGGTGTCGACGCCGCCCGCGGTCAGGATCCGCCCCTTGCCGGAGATCACCTCCGTCTCGGGGCCCACGACGAAGTGCCGAGGCACGCGGGCCCTCGTGGGGCCGCTCGGCGACATGGTCTCGGGGTTGTACGCCTTGCCGATCGCCTGGATCCGGCCGTCGCGCAGCCCGACATCGGCCTTCACCACGCCCCAGTGGTCCAGGATCAACGCGCCGGTGATCACCGTGTCCACCGGCTGCGCGCGGGTCGTCGCGCGGGATGTGCGACTGGCCCATGGACTCCCGGATGACCTTGCCGCCGCCGAAGACCATCTCGTCGCCGCTGCGTCCGGGGCCACCGCACCAGTCCTCCTCGATTGAGGACGAGGTTGGTGTCGGCGAGCCGGACCCGGTCGCCGGTGGTCGGTCCGTACAGGTCGGCGTAGGGTCGACCGCGTCAGTGGGTCCCAGGCGCGCTGTGTTCCGTCGTCCTGCTGTTCAGTCCTGTCGGGCATCGAGGTGCTTCTCCTCGTCGGTCTTGCCGGTCTGGAGTCCGTGCACGATCCGCTCGCCGGCGATCGGCACCAGCATCACGGTCCGCTCCTCACCGGGTTCGAACCGCTCGGAGGTGCCGGAGGGAATGTGCAGCCTCATGCCGTGGGCGTCGCGGCGGACGAAGTCCAGCCCCTCGTTGGCCTCGGCGAAGTGGAAGTGTGAACCCACCTGGATCGGACGGTCCTTGGGGTTGGACACGCGCAGCGCCGTGGGGGTTGCGCCCTCGTTGAACACCACCCGGTGCTCGTCGTCGTCGGGCAGCAGTTCCAACTTCCCCGGGTGGACGTCCACCTCGCCGGCGGCCTCGTCGAACGGGTCGTGGATGGTCACCAGCTTTGTGCCGTCCGTGAACGTCGCCTCCACCTGGACGTTGTCGATCATCTCCGGGACACCGTCCATCACCTCGCTGCGCTGCAGCACGTGCCGCCCGGACTCCATCACGGCGTCGACGGTTGCACCGGCGCGTGCCTCCTCGTAGACATGCGCCGTCAACAGCGCCATGACCTCCGGGTAGTTGAGCAGCAGTCCGCGCTCGCGGCGCCGTCGGGCGACATCCGCCGCCACATGGACCAGCAGACGCTCCTGTTCGTGCGGAGTCAGATGCATACGACCTCTTTTCGTCGCTCTTGTGCAGGACGGTCGGGCGCCTCGCCGGAGCAGGGCGGCGGGAAGGCCCCCTGCGTCCTGCGCCACTCATCGATCATCGGGAAGGCGAAGGCTCCGGCGACCGGGAATCGCGCCGCGGGCCCTGAAGTGATGAACCCGAAGCACGCCGGTGCGCCGGGAGCGCTCATCCGCGCCAAGACGCGCCCACCCGGTCTCAGCCGGTCGAGCGCAGGAGCCGAACTCAGGTGACGGTCCGTTCGCACTCCGGCATTCACCTCGATGATGTGCTCGAACACCGCAGACTCGACCGTCGCCAGAGTGGCCGGACGGGTGGGCGCGACACCCGCGTTGGCGAAGACGACGTCCAGTCCGCCGAAGCGGTGCACAGCGCGTGCCACCGCCCCGTCCAGAGCCGCTTGATCGGTCACGTCCGCGGTCAGCGGCAGTACCCGTTCCTCCTCGAGTCGTCGCGCCAGCGCCGACAGCGCGGAGGTGTCGCGGCCCAGCAGGACGAGGTTCGCCCCGCGGCCGTGCAGCAGGTGGGCAGTGGCCGTCCCGATGCCGCCGGTCGCGCCGGTGATGAGGACCGTCCTGCCGGTGAGGCGGTACCGTGCCATGTCTTATGTCCTTGCGGTGCGTTGGGGCCGTGCCTACCGGTCCGCTGAGGATCCGCCGTCCCCGGCCGTCGTCATGACGGGGTGGCGTGCGGGTGCGGTTCGCCGGCGCAGCGGCGGGGTCCACCAGTTCGCCCGGCCAGCCAGCTGCATCACCGTCGGGACGAGCACTCCCCGCACGATGGTGGCGTCGAGGAGGACGATCGCGGCGATCGTCGCGCCCAGGACGACCAGTGTTCCGCGCCGTCCGCCCGCGTCGATGTGCCGTGTGGCGGTGAGCCGCCCGTCGGCGTAGTCCCCGGCCTCGGTGCTCACCCGCACCAGTCGGCAGTTACGGAACGACCAGCGTCCACGGCGCCCAGCAACCCCCTTGCGTTTCTGGTGGCGTCATCCGCGGACGGCACCGGGTGAGGACCGCCTGGGGAGATGGCGGGGGCGGCGGGGTCACGCCGCCGCGGCATAGGGCGCGCGATGGGACGACGCGCCGCGGAGGTTTGGTCCGCCGCGAGCTTGGCGCTTTCGGTTTTCTTGTCGGCCATCGACTGAACCATTTCTTCTGCAGGGGGTTGGTTGCTCAAGGCCACGACGGGGCCGGCTCAGGTGACCGTGCGGAGAGGCGATGGCTCCCCTGAGCTGGGGGCGGAGGGGCGATCATGATGACGTGGGCCGCTTCCCGCACCGAGTCAGGACGGTGGGTGGCCATGAGCACCGGCCGCGTGGCGGCCAGACGGCTCAACGTGCCGAAGATGTGCTGCTCACCAGCGGTGTCCACCTGTGAGGTCGGCTCGTCCAGCACGAGGAGATCGGCGTCGGTGAGCAGGGCGCGTGCCAGCGACAGCCGTTGGCACTGCCCGCCGGACAGCGCGCGGCCGCCGCCGAGCGCGGTGCCCAGGCCGTCCGGGAGTCGTTCGACGGTCTAGGCCAGCCCGACCGCGTCCAGGGCGTTCCACAGCACGCCGTCGCCTGCTCGCGGGCCGCATGCCATCAGCAGGTTGTCCCTGACGGTGCCCTCCCATACAGCGGCGTGCTGCTCGACGAATGTGACGCGACTGCGCAGCTGTGGCAGTGGCCAGGAGTTGACCTCCCGCCCCAGGACGTGGATCTGCCCCGTGGTCGGTGCGCAGCAGGCGAGTGATCAAGGCGAGCGCCGTGGACTTGCCGGCGCCCGACGGGCCGACAAGGAGCGTGAGGCCGGTGGCGGGGACGGTGAAGGAGACGTGGCTGAGTATCGGCGCGGAGTCGGGATGGGCGAAGCTGACGTCGTGGAAAGTCACCGCGCCGCCGACCGCGGTGGGAGGCTTGCGGGCCGGTCCTGGCGGTGACGGCGCGTCCGCCTCGACCGGAGAGGCGAGCAGGGCTGCGAGCCGGAGACGGGCTGCCTGCCCGGTGCGCACCTGCCCCGCGCCCAGTGCGATGACGGTCAAGGGAGAAGCGAGGCAGAGCAGCAGGAGGAGGAACGTGCTGGCGGCCTCCAGGGACAGGGTCCCAGCGCCGACGCGGTGCGCGGCGGTCACCGTGACCGACATCAGCGCCAGTTGCTGGGCCAGTCCGACGAGCGGGCCCACGACCGCCTGCAACCGGCCGGCCGCGGCGGACAGGGCGCCGTAGTCCGCCGCAGCCCGTTCCAGGGGTACCGCTGCCGCCGTCTCGTAGCGGTGGGTCTTGATGGTCGCCAGCGTCTGCAGGCAGTTGAGGAGGCGCTGATTCAGACGGCCGAGCGCCTGGAGCTGGGCAGCCGCCACACGTCGGGTGCGGGCCAGCACGGCGGCCAGTGGACTGCCGACCAGGGTGAACGAGGCGACAGTCAGGAGAGTCAGGTGCGGGTCCAGGCGCGTCATGGCCGTGAGCACGCAGAGGACCCCGAACACTGCCGCCGGGAGGTGGACCAGACCGGACTCCAGCGCCGCGCGCACCTGGGCCGTGTCGTACTGGAGCTGGGCGCCGAGATCGCCCGCTCCCCGTACGCGGACGTCGTGGAGCGGCAGGCGCAGCATGTGATGAGTAGGACATCCTGCCCGTGTAGAGCTCGTTGTAGAAATCCTTCGAGTAGGGCGTGTCAGAGCTGTCCAGCGGGTACGGCGTGTTGTCAAAGCTGTCCAGAGCGGCGCCGGCCGTCTGCCACCTGCGCCAGTCCTCCAGCTGCCGCTGGAGCTCTTTGACCGAGCAGCGCCGGGAGGCCCTAGTGTCGTTGGTGTACGTGTCCGACCCCGTCCAGTCCAACTCGGCTGCTCCATCGTGTGACTGCCTCGCGCATGCGTACGGCAACGCAGCCGACCATCCGTCACAACTTGCCCCGCCATATTTCGGGGCTGCCTCGTGCACCGGCTGATCTCCGAGGCGGATGCAATGACGCGCGATCTGTTCGCTCTGATGCCGCGGTGATGCGTCGGCCCTCTATCCGGCCCCAGCCGCCGCCTGCTTCTTCGAAGCGCGCAGGCTGGTGACCGTCGTGACCGCCAGGACCAGCACGATGAAGCCCAGCGAGAACGGGATGCCGATCTCGGGGACGTTCACGCCCGACTCGTGCAGCGCGTGCAGCACCAGCTTCACGCCGATGAAGCCCAGGATGATCGACAGGCCGTAGGAGAGGTGGACCAGCTTCTTCAGCAGGCCGCCGATGAGGAAGTACAGCTGGCGCAGGCCCATCAGGGCGAAGGCGTTCGCGGTGAAGACGATGTACGGGTCCTGGGTGAGGCCGTAGATCGCGGGGATGGAGTCGAGGGCGAACAGCACGTCGGTGGAGCCGATCGCGAGCATCACGACCAGCATCGGGGTCATGATCCGCTTGC
The DNA here is from genome assembly GCA_963798065.1 of uncultured Actinomycetota bacterium. Taxonomy (GTDB): domain Bacteria; phylum Actinomycetota; class Actinomycetes; order Streptomycetales; family Streptomycetaceae; genus Streptomyces. Next base: position 252,260 of record CAWCSC010000029.1, read on the forward strand.
CGTTCTCGGTGATGAACAGCTTCGTGCCGTGATAGCGGTCGGCCACCCCGAAGCGCTGCTCCGCCATCTTCAGCAGCTTGTTCTCCTGGTACTCCTCCTCGTGGTCCTGCGTACGGGCGTCCTGGACCAGCTTCCAGGCGGTCCAGATCAGGAACGCGCCGAAGAGGTAGAACACCCAGGAGAAGGTGGAGATGATCGCCGCGCCGGCCGCGATGAACACCGGCCCGCAGCACCAGGGCCATCAGCACGCCGACCATCAGCACCCGCTGCTGGTACTGCGAGGGCACCGCGAACTTGCCCATGATCAGGACGAAGACGAAGAGGTTGTCGACGCTGAGCGACTTCTCGGTGATGTACCCGGCGAAGAACTCACCCGCGGGCCCGCTCCCACCGAAGTACCACAGCCCCACGCCGAACAGCACGGCCAGGACGACCCACACCACCGTCCACGTCCCGGCTTCCTTGACGGACACGTCGTGCGGCTTGCGGCCGACGAAGAAGTCGACGGCGACGAGCACGCACAGGGCGGCCACGGTCAGCAGCCAGACGGACAAGGGAGACGTTCACTGGTACTCCGGGTACAGGTGGGGAGATGGGACATCGCGCCGGCGTCGAACAGCGCCTCCGGCGAGAAGCAGCGGGGGTGCGACGATCAGGGCGAACGTTTGGAACACGCGGCGGCTTCGGCGGCCCGCGTCGGCACGGGCTGCCCGACGGTGCGAGGGTCCGCGCAGTTCGGCATCATGGCTCCATCCTCGTGACGCATGGAGAATGGTGGCGAAAGGCGGCCAGGCACCTCAACGTAACTAATGAAGGAACGTGGCGCACGTCACAACAAGGCATCAGTCCGCCTCTGCCGGATTCGGCCGAGCCGTTGTTGGCGGCGATATGCCTACGGTGCTTCCTGAGCGGCCGGGGAAGCCGGTAGAGGTCAGGCCGTAGGTCCGCAGAGCGGTTCCGGTGAAGATCTCATGGCGTTCGGCGGGATGGAGTGCTGGCCGTCAACTCCCGTGTGGTGCCGATGACTTCGGCGTACCTGGCGGCCAACCGGCAGACGGGCCAGTCGGAGCCGAACATCAGCCGCGACGGTCCGAAAGCGTCCAGCACCGTGTCCGCGTACGGCCGGAGGTCCTCGACGCTCCACTGGTCCCAGTCGGCCTCGGTCACCATGCCGGAGAGCTTGCAGACGGTGTTGGGCAGTGAGGCCAGCAGACGCACGGCGTCCGCCCATGGCCGAAGCTCACCCGAGGCGATGGGGGGCTTGCCCATGTGATCGAGTACGAAGGTGAGGCCGGGAAGCAGTTGGGCGGCCTCCTGGGCGGCCGCGAGCTGGTGCGGCCTGACGACGAGGTCGTACACGAGCCCTGCCTCGGCCACTGCGGCGAGCCCACGCAGCACGTCCGGTCGCACCAGCCAGCGCGGATCGGTTTCGCCCTGCACCTGGTGGCGGATGCCCACCAGGTGCTCGCCACCCGGCCCCTCCCGCAGTGCCGCGAGCGCGCGGGCGACATCCGGGGAGGTCAGGTCGGTCCAGCCCACGACGCCGGCCACCAGGTCGCTGTTCCGGGCCAAGGCCAGGAACTCGGGCGTTTCCTCCGGTACATCGATCGTCTGGACCAGGACCGTCGCGGTGACGCCGGCGGCCCGGGCCTCCGGCTCCAGGTCGGCGAGCGTGAAGTCGCGGCGCAGCGGGGCGAGTTCCCGTCCGGTGATCCAGTCCTGGTCACGGAGGGAGAGGTCCCACACGTGGTGGTGTGCGTCGATGACGCCCTCAGCGTTGTTCGCCTCCATGGCGGTCACCCCCACGACTCCTCCTTCGGCCGATCGGTTTCTTCGACCGGTGTGGCGGCCGGGACGGGGACGTGCGGGGGCAGCAGCCCCTCGGCGCGCAGTCCGTCCCAGACCGCGGCCGGCATCGTTCGCCTCAGCTGATCCACTGTGTCGCGGACCTCCTCTGAGGAACGCGCGCCGGACAGTACGCTGGCGACCGCCGGATGGCCGAACGGGAAGCGCAGAGCGGCTGCGCGCAGCGGTACGCCGTGGCGTTCGGTGACCGCCTTCATGTGCAGGGTCCGGTCGAGCACATCTGGTGGAGTGGGCGCGTAGTCGTACATGGCCCCGGGCGTCGGGTCGGTGAGCAGACCCGAGTTGAACACCCCGCCGACGATGACACTCCTGCCACGGGCGGCGGCCTCCGGCAGTACCTCCGCCAGCCCCTCCTGCTCCAGCAGGGTGTAGCGGCCTGCGAGCAGCACCACGTCGATGTCGGTTTCGCGCAGGAAGCGGGCGGGGAGCGCGCACTGGTTCACTCCGATGCCGATCGCCTTGACGACGCCTTCGCCGCGCAGCCGTTCCAGCGCCGGGTATGCCTCGGTGAGGGCCTGCTCGGCGTGGTGGTCCGGGTCGTGCAGCAAGGCGATGTCCACACGGTCCAGGCCGAGGCGGTCCAGGCTCGCTTCCAGGGAGCGCAGGACTCCGTCGGAGCTGAAGTCCCAGACGCGGCGGTGGGTGTCGGGCACGGCGAAGCCGTGGGCGAGGTCGTCGCCGCGGCCACCCTCCGGGTTGGGTTCGAGCAGTCGTCCGACCTTGGTGGAGACGGTGTACGTGTCGCGGTCGCGTCCGCGCAGCGCGGCGCCCAGGCGTCGTTCGGACAGCCCGAGGCCGTAGTGCGGGGCGGTGTCGAAGGTGCGTACGCCCGCGTCCCAGGCCGCCTCGACCGTGGCGGACGCGGCCTCGTCGGTGACCGGGCGGAAGAGGTTGCCGATGCCGGCGGCTCCGAACGCGAGGTCGGTGACCCTGACACCGGTGCCGCCCAGCGTCGTCGTTCTCATGTGCCGACCGCCGGGCGCGGCCGGAGCCCCTGCATGCCACCGTCGACGGCGAGGGCGATGCCGGTGACGGAGGCCGCGGCGGGGCTCGCCAGGTAGACCACGGCCGCCGCCACTTCGTCCGCGGTGACCAGGCGGCCCAGGGGCTGGCGTGCGTCGAGGGCGGCGCGTTCCGCCTCCGGGTCGTCCGCGGCGTCCAGGAGCCGGGTCACCCAGGGTGTGTCGGCGGTGCCGGGGTTGACGCAGTTGACGCGGATGCCCTCACGGACATGGTCCGCGGCCATCGCCAGGGTCAGCGACAGCACCGCACCCTTGCTGGCGGAGTACAGGGCGCGCTGCGGGAGGCCCGCGGTGGCCGCGATGGAGCAGGTGTTGACGACCGCCGCGTGCGACGAGCGCCGCAGATGCGGCAGGGCGGCCCGGGTGGTGCGCACCGTCCCCAGGACGTTGACATCGAGGACGCGGTGCCACTCCTCGTCCGGGTTGTCCTCGACGGTACCGACGGCGCCGATGCCCGCGTTGTTGACCAGGATGTCCAGGCCGCCGAGCTGCCCGGCGGCGGTCTCCACGGCGACGCGCACCGAGTCGTCGTCGCCGAGGTCGGCCTTGATGGCGATCAGCGGCTCGTGGGCGCCGGAGGGGTCGAGGTCGAGGACGGCCACCATGGCGCCGTGCTCGGCCAGCATCCGGGATGTGGCCAGCCCGATGCCGGACGCGCCACCGGTGACGACGGCCTTCAGCCCTGACAGGCCGTTCACGCTGCTCAAAAGGGTGCCTTTCACGCTTGGGCGAAGGTCTGGCGCTGGGCGCCGAGGCCGTCGACGGCGAGCTCGACGGTGTCGCCGAGGCGGAGGTAGGGGGTGCCGGGAAGGCCGAGGGCCACGCCTGCGGGAGTACCGGTGTTGATCACGTCGCCCGGCTCGAGGACCATGTACTGACTCAGGTACGACACGATGTGGCCGACCGGGAAGATCATGTCGCTGGTGTGGCCGTCCTGCCGCTTCACGCCGTTGACGCTGAGGTGCAGTCCGAGTTCCTGCGGATCGCCGACCTCGTCGGCGGTCACCAGCCACGGGCCGAGCGGGTTGAAGGTCTCGCAGGACTTGCCCAGGTCCCACTGCGACGAGTACTCCAGCTGGAACTCCCGCTCCGAGACGTCATGGCTGATCGCGTACCCCGCGATCACGGCCCGCGCGGCTTCCGGCCCGTCGAGGTAGCGGGCCTGGCGTCCGATCACGACCGCCAGCTCGACCTCCCAGTCGGTCTTCACCGAGCCGCGCGGGATCAGCACCTCGTCGTACGGCCCGACGACGGTGCCCGGGTCCTTCATGAACACCACCGGCCTCGGGGGGATCGCCGCGCCGGTCTCGGCGGCGTGGTCACGGTAGTTCAGACCTACGCAGACGATCTTGCCGGGGCGGGCTACGGGTGCTCCGATCCGCAGACCGTCCGGGTCCAGTTCGGGCAGACTTCCCGCCGCGACGGCCGCCCGGGCCCGGTCGACACCGTCAGAGGCGAGGAAGGCGCCGTCGATGTCGGACGTTATGGAGGACAGATCGAGCAGCCGGCCCTCCCCCGTGCGAACGGCGGGCTGCTCATCGCCGGGCGCGCCGACTCGTAGAAGCTTCACTGGGCTTTCCTCGTTATGGGTGGTTGTCAGGTGGCTCGGGCGAGGGGGGAACGACGTCAGGATGTGTCGGGCTCACTCAGATGCCAGATCTCGGTCAGGTCCGACCAGTTGCCCCGGCGCCGGTATCGGCCCAGGGCTCCTGGCAGGGGCCGGTGAGCTTCCACCAGGCTTGGGTAGCCGCGTCGGCGCCGATCGCGGCCATGTCGGCCTCGAAGTCGTCGCCGTGGTACTCGAAGTAGCCGAACAGCGTGTCCTCGCGCAGAAAAATGCTGTAGTTGCGGATGTTCGCGGCACGCAGCGCGGCCTCGACGCCCGGCCAGACCGCGGCGTGCAGGCGCAGATACCGCTCACGGTGCTCGGGCCGCAGACGGATCGTCTGGGCAACCCGTTTCATAGGGGTCCTTCCGGTGAATGTGGGGTGGCGTTGCCGGAAAACGCCGACGTCAGGGAACGCGGGTTGAATACGGCGGCGGCGCCAAGGCAGGGGGCGGCTGCCGCCTCACTCCTTTGTCGCGCCGGCGAGCATGCCGGACACGAGAGCGCGCTGGGAGAAGAGGAACACGATCAGAACAGGGACGATGGTCAACAGGGTGGCCAGGGCCAGTTCGGGCCGCATGATCTGGTTTCCCACGCCGCCGGCGGTGTTGAACAGCGGCGAGGCGGCGAGCAGGTTGTTCAACCCCACCTGCGCCGGATACTGCGAGCTGTCGGGCAGCATCACGAACGGCAGGAAGAAGTTGTTCCAGTTGCCGACGAAGTTGAAGAAGCCGACCAGGGCGATCACGGGCTTGGCCAGCGGCATCGCGACGAGACGGAAGACCTGCCACTCCGAGCAGCCGTCGATGCGCGCCGCGGCCAGTAGGTCGGAGGGGACGTTGGAGGAGAAGTAGATGTAGGTGAGGTAGACCCCGAACGGGAAGAAGGAGAAGGGCAGGATGACCGACCAGATCGTGCCGTCCAGGTGCACGGCGTTCATCCCCAGGTACAGGGGCAGCACCATCGCGGCCGTCGGCATGAGCATCACGAGCATGGTGACGGTCAGCAGCATCCGCCGCCCGATGAACTGGGTGAGAGCCAGCGCGTATCCGGCGGGGATCGACGTCACCAGGGTCAGGGCCAGCGCGCCGAACGCGTAGAGCGCCGAGTTCAGCAGCCAGGTGACGATGACACCGTCCTGGAACGCGTAGAGGTGATGCCAGGTGTCGGCGACCGCGCCGAGAGAGCCGACGGAGAACGGGTTGTCCCGCACGATCTGGCTGTCGGTCTTGGTCGGGGCCAACAGGAGCCACACCACCGGCACACAGAAGAACAGCGTGGACAGGCCCATGACGACGATCCAGGCCAGCCGGGCGGCCAGTGACCTTGGGCGGCGCTTGTGGCGCATGGGCTTCCTCGGGCTGGTGCGGGCGCCGGCGGTACGGGGTGGCGGGGTTCGGCGGGCTGTGGTCGTGGAGGCCGTGGTCATCCTTCGTCCCTGTCGAACAGGCCGGTACGGAAGACGACGAGCGCCGCGCAGGCGAGCCCCAGGATGAGGAGGTCGACCGAGAGCGCCGCCGCACCGTTGAAGTCGCCTGCCTGAAAGGCGTACTGGTAGGAGAGCTGGTTCGGTGACCAGCTGTCGGGGATCATGCCCCAGCTGGCGAGGGAGACCAGTTGCGGCTCGACGAAGAGCTGGGTGCCGGCGGCGAAGGCCAGGATCAGCATGTACGCGATCCACTTGGTGATCATCGGGATCTGGATGCGCAGGGCGATCTGGAGGGTACTGGCGCCGTCGATGCGGGCCGCCTCCAGGATCTCGTCGGGGATGCTGTTGAGCGCGCCGTACATGACCACGATCCAGCCGCCGGCCCCCGTCCAGAAGGCGATGACGGTGAAGAGCACCGGCAAGTGACCGGGGGCGGTGACCTGGGCGAGGGTGTTCCAGCCGAAGCCCCTCAGCAGCCAGCCGACCGGACTGGCCGCCGGGTCGAGGAGGATCAGGAAGAGCACTACGCTCGCCACCCCGGCGAGTGCACCCGGCAGGTAGAACAGGAACCGCAGGCTGGTGGAGGCCCTGCGCATGCGGCCGTGCAGCATCAGGGAGAGCAGCACCACCAGGATCATCAGGCTGGCCAGCCACACCACCAGGTACAGGCCGATGTGGAGGAAGGCCGGTCCGAAGCGGTAGTCGGCGAACGTCCGGGTGAAGTTGCCGATCCCGACGAGCTGGTTGCGGGAGTTGGACAGCGACAGCCACACCGCGTAACCGGTGGGCAGGACGCCGAAGGCGAGCAGGAGGAGGACATAGCCGGAGACGAAGACGTAACCGGCGCGTCCGACCGGGTTGCGGGCCGAGCGGCCGCCGCGGCGGCCGCTGCGCTCCGTTGCGAGGTGGGTGGTCATCGGTCCGCTTCGCTAGTTGACGGTGTATCCGAGGGACTTGGCCTTGTCGGTGATGGCCGTCTCCCAGGTGTCCAAGGTGTCGGTGAGGGTCTTGCCGGAGTTCAGGGCCGGGATCACGGTGGAGGAGTAGATCGCTTCCTGGCTGTACTGGGTGGCGGACCAGCCGGGCCAGATCAGTTCCGCGGATTCCTTGAAGACGGGGCTGACGTCCTCCGCGAAGTAGCCGGTCTTCTTCTGGTTGGCGAGCCAGGTGACCGCGGCCTTCTTGTACGCGGGGTAGGTGCCCGCGGTGCCCTGGTAGGCGTCGGAGGTCGTCATCCAGGTGACCAGGTCGGCGGCAGCCTCGAGGTTCTTGCTGTGGGACGAGACGAACCACAGTCCGCCGCCGACGTTGCCGGTGTAGTTCTTGGCGTCGCCCTCGAACTTCAGCGGGGAGGCGGCGGCGATCTGCCCCTTGGGAATCTTGAAGGTCGAGTTGAAGAGCACCTGGCCGAACCAGGAGGGGCCGGGGAGCATCAGGACCTTGCTCGCCTTGTTCTTGATGAAGCCGGCGCTGAAGACGGTGTCCTTGGAGACCGAGCCCTTGGCGATCAGGGTGTCGAGCAGCTTGGCCATCCGGGTGCACTTGGCGTCCTGCAGGTCCACCTTCACCTTCTTGGCGCCGGTGGTGGTGCTGGCCGTGCATTGGCTCGCCCAGAAGTACACCTCGGGGCTCCAGGCGTCCCCGGCGGTTCCGACCAGGTAGCCGGGGTGCTCCTTGGCGACCTTCTCGCCGAGTGCCTGGTACTCCTCCCAGGTGGTCGGGACGGAGTAACCGAACTTGTCCATGAGGGACTTGTTGTACCAGAGCACATTCTGGGCCAGGTCGTTCCGAAGGCAGTAAGTATTGCCGTTGAAGGTGCAGGGATTCAGCGCGCCGTCCGCGAAGCCGTTCAGCGTGGACCGGGAGATCACGTCCTGGTTGAGGGGCGCGGCGTAGGGGGTCTTGCCTTGGGATGCCCAGGTGCCGTCGTTGACGTTCGCGCTGAATGCGACGTCGGGCCAGCCGCTGCCGGTGCGATCGAACAGTTGGACCTTGGTCTGCAGATCGTTGGCGCCGTTGGCGTCCCCGCTGTACGTGACGATCTTGATCTTCACGTTCGGGTGCGCCTTCTGGTACGCCTGCACGCCAGGAACGCGGGTGGCGTCCGCCCAGACCGTGATCTCGCTGCCTTCCTTCTGCGCGACAGGTTTGAACGCGGCCGGGGAGGAAGTCGTCGCCGGTGCGGGGTCCGCACTTCCGCAGGCAGCGAGCACGAGGAGGGAGACTGCGCCCAGGACAGCGACGGCCGTACGTCTGAGCGGGCGGCGGGAGGAAACCGGAACGTCGTCGTTCATGACTGACCTCAGATCTTGGGAAAAGACGCACAGCGGTGAGAGGCGCCGCGTTCGGGGTGCTTGGGACAGGCAGTCGGGCCTGGGCTCCGGTCATCAGGCCCGGGGCGGGGTGACAGTCTCCTTGTCGACAAATGCCTGAAGGGCGGGAGGGTAGTCCAAGCCCGCCGGAAGGGCGACGCCCGGACCGGTGGGGGCGTGGACAAGGCCGTGGGCGTCGATGCCACTCTCGCGACCGATGGGGTTACCCATGACCAGCGACTCGTAGTAGGTGGTGTTGGAGATGGCCATGCACAGGTGCCGGTTGGGGATCTCCGGCCCGTGCACCTCTGCGCGCAGCCGGTAGGCGTCGGCGAGGTGGGCGGTGCGCATCGCGCCGGTGAAGCCGCCGCGCAGCTGGGTGGAGGCGCGGACTCCGAAAGTGGCGGCGCCGGCCTGGATGAAATCGGCCGAGTTCATGTGCGCCCCGTCGGAGGTCTCGGCCACGAGGAGGGGAACGGCCACCGCGTCGGCGAGGCGCTTGTACGCGGTGACACTGAACTCCCTCATCGGCTCCTCGTACCAGAGGTAGTCGGCGTCCGAGAGAGCGTGCCCGAGATAGATCGCGTCGGGGAGGTCGAAGCCGGCCGACCCGTCGAACATCAGCGGGATGCCGTCCCCCACATGCTCGCGCAATGCCACCGACAGGCGGGCGTCGCGGCGGGCGTCACCCCAGGCATGGAGCTTGATGGCCGGGTAGCCGAGCTCCAGGGCCTGGTCGGCGATGTCCAGGTACTCCTCGACCGAGGAGTAGGTGACAGTGGAGGCATACGCGGGTATCGAGGTGCGGTACCCGCCGAGCATCTGCCAGGTGGGCCGGTCGGCGAGTCGTCCGGCCAGGTCCCACAGCGCGGTGTCGACCAGCCCCAGCAGGTAGAGCGGGAGCTCCTCCGTGCGGTCCAGCTCCCACATGCGGTGCCAGAGCCATTCCCGCTGCAGGGGATCCTGCCCCACCAACTCCGCGCGCAGTACGCGGTCCAGCAGGTCCGCCAGGACGACCCCACTGCCCCGCCGGGGGGACATCGCCACCCCCTCGACCCCTTCGTCCGTGCGGATGCGCAGCACCGCGGCCTCGCCCTCGGACGGGCTGCCCAGGAGTCCGTCCCGCCATACGAAGGGCGGACTGACTCCCGGCACCCGGACCGGATGGCACTCGACTTCGGCAATGCGCACGGCTTGCCCCCTTGCACGGGAAAGTACTGCTGCGAAATTTTCGTGTAACGTAAGTCGTCATACGAATGCTGTCAAGAAGTCCCGCGCAGTAGACTCGCCGCCATCAGCATCAGCAAAGGGGACCGCATGGCCAAGGACAGCACCGGCAGGACAGGAGAGCCTCCTGTTCTCAAGCCCTGGCCCAAGCGTCCGGCCCGACTGGCGCAGGCCGTCATGGAGAGCCTGACCGACACGATCGTGTCGGGCGCCATTCCACCAGGGTCGACCCTGCCGGTGGAACCCGAGCTCTGCGAGACGTTCGGCGTCAGCCGGATCACCATCCGCGAGGCGGTCAAGTCCCTGGAGGCCAAGGGACTGGTCCAGGCCCGGCAGGGATTTGGCACCACCGTCACCCCACCCGAGGAATGGAACCTCCTCGACCCCGTCGTGCTCGCCGCGACCGTCCAGCATGACGATCAGCTCGTCGTCCTCGACCAGTTGGTCGACATCCGGTCGACACTGGAGGCCCAGATGACAGCCCAGGCCGCGGAGCTGGCCACCGACGACGACCTGCGAGCCATCGAGCAGCTGCTCGCCCGGCTCGACGAGGAGACCACCGTCCCGGCACTCTTCATCGAGACCGATGTGGCCTTCCACGACCGGATCCTGCAGGCATCCCACAACAGGCTCGGCCGTTCCATCATCCGGATCCTCCACGCCCAGGCGCGCACGACCTTCCTGTACAACGGCACGCCGGACGAGACCGCGTGCCAGCAGGCCAACGAGGAGCACCGCGCGGTCGCCGAGCGGCTGCTGGCCCGGGACTCCGAGGGTGCCGCGCAGGCCATGGCGGCGCACATCCAGACCGCGTGGAGCCGCCGCCGCTCGCCGAACGCCGGCTCGCCCGCCTCCTGAAAGCACTCCCACCGACTCGCCCCCGAGCCGAACAGGCCGGGGGCCTTCGCATGTCCAGGTCCGGCCGAGCCGCAGCGCGCGACCTATTGACGAAATTCATATGACGTCTAATGTTACATCGCTCTTACCCCTTCCCCCTCTTGCCGCTGGGCTCTCCCCTGCCCGCCAAGAGCACCACGGGCCCCCGAACCTCCCGGAAGGTGCCACATGCGAACAACCCGCGTACGTCCCGCGGTTCCTGACCGTCTCCGATCATGGCTGGCCACAGCCGCAGTCCTCACTGCCTCGACCGCGGCAGTCCTCACCCAGGCCGGCCCCGCCTTCGCGGCCGGCACGACGCTCCATGCCTCACCGAGCGGCTCCGGGACCGCCTGCTCCGTGAGCCGGCCGTGCTCCGTCACCCAGGCCAAGACCAAGGTGCGGGCGATCAACAACTCCATGAGAGGCAACATCACCGTCGAGCTCGCCGACGGCACCTATCGACTCTCCGCGCCGCTCGCCTTCACCTCGGCAGACTCCGGCACACGCGGCCACACGGTGACCTGGAAGGCCGCGCTGGGCGCGCATCCCGTCATCACGGGAGCGCAGAAGGCCACCGGCTGGACCGTGCAGGACTCGGCCAAGAACATCTGGAAGAGCAAGGTCGGCGCCGGCTTCGACACGCGCCATCTGTCCGTCGACGGCGTCCTGGCCACCAGGGCCCGCACCGAGGTTCCCCGCTCGGACCTGACCGCGACCACCAGCGGCTACACATTCACCAACAGCTCGCTGAGCTACCTCAACAGCCTCGCGCAGCCCGGCCGGACCGAGATCCACGGCATCGGATCCTTCACCGACCGCTATGCCCCGGTGACCGGCATCAGCAACGGCGCCATCACGATGGCCCAGCCCTCGTGGAACAACAACACGTTCGGCTACGACACCCTGACGAGCCCCTTCCGGGCCGGGCCCCTCTACATCGAGAACGCCTACGAGTTCCTCGACACGGCCGGCGAGTGGTACCTCGACACCGCTACCGGCACCCTGTACTACAAGCCGCTCACCGGGCAGGACATGAGTGAGGCCGACGTCGAGGTGCCGAAGCTGGAGTCGCTCATCGGCGTCGGAGGGACGTACTCCTCCCCCGCCACCCACCTCGCCTTCTCAGGGCTGCAGTTCTCGGGCACCAGTTGGCTGGACCCCACCGCCCACGGCTACGCCAGCCAGCAGACCGGCGCGTATCTCTCCGGCACCTGGGACCGCCCGCCGGACGCGCTGACGTCGTGCCAGAGCGGCTGCAAGCTCTTCGAGGCGGCACGCCCCCACTGGAAGCAGATGCCCTCCGCGGTCCAAGTCTCGGCCGCCGACCACATCACGTTCACCGGTAACCGGTTCACCCAGCTCGGCCAGAATGGCCTCGGTATCGGAAACGACGCCAACGCCCACACCACCGGCGTGGGACTCGGCGCCCGCACCATCACAGCGACCGGCAACGTCTTCACCCAGAACGCGGGCGGCGGCATCGCCGTCGGCGGCGTTCAGGCGGACGCGCACCACCCCAGTGACAGGCGGATGACCAACCGGAACATCACGCTGAGCAACAACCTCATCCATGACGTGGCGCTGGAATACCGTGACATGTCGGCCATCCTCGTCACCTACGTGAACGGCGCGACCGTCTCGCACAACGAGGTGTACAACCTGCCCTACTCCGGCATCACCATCGGCTACGGCTGGGGTGCCAACGACATCGGCGGCAGCCAGGACTACGTCAACCGGGGCCTGTACAGCTACCAGCCCGTCTACACGACCGCGACCACCGCCGCGAACAACCACGTCACCGACAACTACATCCACGACCTCATGCAGCAGATGACCGACGGCGGCTGCATGTACACCCTGTCGGCG
>CAWCSC010000030.1:0-93648 GCA_963798065.1 uncultured Actinomycetota bacterium
CCTCGACCTGGCGGCCGGCACGGGCACCTCCTCGCTGCCCTTCGCCCAGACCGGTGCCTACGTCGTCCCGTGCGACTTCTCCCAGGGCATGCTCCAGGTCGGCAAGCAGCGCCGGCCCTGGCTGCCCTACACCGCCGGCGACGCGACGCGACTCCCCTTCAAGGACGACACCTTCGACGCCGTCACCATCTCCTTCGGGCTGCGCAACGTGCAGGACACGGACGCCGCCCTGCGGGAGATGCAGCGGGTGACCCGGCCTGGCGGGCGGATCGTGATCTGCGAGTTCTCGCACCCGACGTGGGCGCCGTTCCGCACGGTCTACACCGAGTACCTGATGCGCGCCCTGCCGCCGGTCGCCCGGGCCGTGTCCTCCAACCCCGACGCCTACGTCTACCTCGCCGAGTCCATCCGCGCCTGGCCCGACCAGCCCGCCCTGGCGGAGCGGCTGGGCAAGGCCGGCTGGTCGAGGGTGGCCTGGCGCAACCTGAGCGGCGGGATCGTGGCCCTGCACCGGGGCTTCAAGGAGAGCTGACTCCTACGGGGACTCCTAGCGGGGAGCTGAGCACCGTGTACGGGTCGCCCGGCTCGGCAAGCTCCCGCTGGAGACCACCCCTGGGCGGTCTCGGGACCCGCGGCTCGTGCACGCCTCCGCCGCCCTCGCCGGGACCGAAGTCGAACCACACGTAGACCATCGAGTCACGCGGCACCTCGGCATCGGGCTGCGGGTACTGGCGTACGACGTAGTCCACGACGGCGAGATGGAAGTCGGGCCGGTCCGGCGCGTTGAGGAACAGGCCTTGTGTCCGGGCCGTCTCGCGCGCGTCCACGGCCATCAGACCGACGAGACGCGGTACACGCACTTCGGGTGCTTTGCGGGATATGAGCACAGATGTCACCCCCAGCGGTACAGGAAGGGTAGCTCCCGCCCCGCACCAGCCGGAAGCGACAGATGTCTTTCTGTGACAGTCGATTACTCTCCGTCAAGTGAAGCTCGGTTCGCGAAGGCAGCCCTTCGGCCGGGTGGTCAATGCCGCTGCATAGACTGCCCATGTCCTGTGCCGGCCGGCACACAGATTCCGAACCTTGGGGAGATCCCGCCGTGACCGTCGTGACCGAGCCTCTCTCCGAGAACACCGCCGATGTGATCGTCGTGGGCGCCGGGCCGGCCGGCTCCACGACCGCCTACCACCTCGCCAAGGCGGGACTCGACGTCCTCCTGCTGGAGAAGACCGCGTTCCCGCGCGAGAAGGTCTGCGGCGACGGCCTCACCCCGCGCGCCGTCAAGCAACTGGTCGCGATGGGCATCGACATCTCGGAAGAGGCGGGCTGGCTGCGCAACAAGGGCCTGCGCATCATCGGCGGCGGGGTGCGGCTCCAGCTCGACTGGCCGGATCTCGCCTCCTTCCCGGACTACGGCCTCGTCCGCAAGCGCGACGACTTCGACGAGCAGCTCGCCCGGCAGGCCCAGAAGGCGGGCGCCCGGCTGTTCGAGCGCTGCAACGTGGGCGCGCCGATCCTGGACGACCGTACGGGCCGTATCACCGGCGTGCACGCCAAGCTCGGTGAGGACAAGCGCGAGGTCACCTTCCACGCGCCGCTCGTCGTCGCCGCCGACGGCAACTCGACCCGGCTGTCCCTCGCGATGGGCCTGCACCGCCGCGAGGACCGCCCGATGGGCGTGGCGGTGCGTACGTACTTCACCAGCCCGCGCCACGAGGACGACTACCTGGAGTCCTGGCTGGAACTGTGGGACCGCCGCGGCGCCGAGGACCGTCTGCTGCCCGGCTACGGCTGGATCTTCGGCATGGGCGACGGCACCTCGAACGTCGGCCTGGGCGTGCTCAACACCTCCGACTCCTTCAAGGAACTGGACTGGCGCGAGGTCCTGAAGGCCTGGTGCGCGTCCATGCCGGAGGACTGGGGCTACACCCCCGAGCACATGACCGGCCCGATCCGCGGCGCGGCGCTCCCCATGGCCTTCAACCGCCAGCCGCACTACACCAAGGGCCTGTTGCTGGTCGGTGACGCCGGCGGCCTGGTGAACCCCTTCAACGGCGAGGGCATCGCCTACGCCATGGAGTCCGGCCAGATCGCCGCCGACGTCATCGTCCAGGCCCACGCCCGCTCCACCCCGGCCCGGCGCGAGATGGCCCTCCAGCGCTACCCGCGCGTCCTGAAGGACACCTACGGCGGCTACTACACGCTCGGCCGCGCCTTCGTGAAGCTCATCGGCAACCCGAAGGTCATGCAGATCGCGGCCCAGCGCGGCCTCACCCACCCGATGCTGATGAGGTTCACGCTGAAGCTCCTCGCGAACCTCACGGACCCGACCGGGCGGCGACGCGATGGACCGCATCATCAACGGGCTGAGCAAGGTGGCCCCGAAGGCCTGATCAGGCACTCGGCCGCTTCGACGTTGGCGGCCCGGCGGGCGAGCACCTCGTCCCGCCGGTCCGCCACCTGCCGCAGCGCGTCCTTCCGCTCCCGCTTGGAGAGCCGGTCCAGATAGAGCCGCCCGTCGCAGTGATCGGCCTCGTGGGCGAGGCAGCGGGCGAAGTACCCCGTGCCCTCGATCGACGAGCGGTTCGCCGTCCCTGTCGTACCCGCGCACGACGGCCCGGTCCGGACGCGGTACGTCCATGGTGGCGCCGGGCACCGACAGGCACCCCTCGGCCTCGTCGAGCAGCCGCCGGTCCCGCCGGGTCGAGCGGCTCCAGCACCGGGTTGACGATGTGCCCGACGTGCCGCACCCCGTCGTCGTCCGGGCAGTCGTACACGAACAGCCGCAGGTCGACACCGACCTGGTTCGCCGCGAGCCCCGCCCCGTCCGCGATGTACATCGTCAGGAACATGTCGTCGATGAGCGCGGCGAGGTCCGGGCCGAACTCGGTGACGTCCCGGCACGGCTTGTGCAGGACCTCCTCACCCACCTCGGTGATCCGCCGGACCTTCCCGTGCCGGGCCTCGGGCGCGAGCCGGGGATACGAGTCGACGGGCCGTCCTTGCACGAAGACGCTTGGCATCTGCTGTCTCTCCCTGTGTCTGTGAGGCTGCTGTGGGTGGCGGGAACCGGGCTTCCGGCGTCGAAAGCCCCTCCCTGCCCTCCGGACTCATGACAACAGAACACGCGCAGCAGTCCCAGGAGCACTCCGGCCACACCCGCAGTCGCTTCCTGACGGCCGCCGGGGGAGCGGCGGGTGCCGCTGCCTCAGGCCCCGCCGCCGGCGGCGGGGCGAGCGCCGCGCCCGTCCTCGGCGGTGGCGTCTTTGGCCTCGGCGCCGCCCACGAACTCGCCGAGCGGGGCTACGCCGTCACCGTCTACGAGTACTACGACGCCCTCGGCGGCAAGGCCCGCTCGATGGGCGTCCCGGGCACGGGCACCGGCACCGGCGGCCGCAAGCCGCTCCCCGGCGCCTGCATCACCGACGGCGTACACGGCAATCTCCGGGCCGTCTCCTCGTCCACCTCACCAGCCGCGAGGCCCGACGCGAGGGCCAGTGGGAGAACGTCGCCCGGTGGGACTTCATGCGTGCCGAGGAGAACTCGGCGTCGAGTTCTCCTCGGCACGCAGGTCCACGAGGTCCTCTGCGACGGCGGCCGGGCGGCCGGCGTTCTACTGCGGACCCCGACCCCTGTCGTGCACGGCCACCTCAACTGCCTCGACTCGCCCCGGTCGGTGACGGCCATCGGCCGGGCCCGGTGCTGGGACGTACGGGACTTCCCGCGCGGAGTCCGCACGGCGCGCGGTCAACGCCTTGCGGTGCGGACAATCCGGACGTCGAGCGCTGTCGGGTCCGGGACCCGTACCGGACGCCCGAGACGGAGCCTGCGAAGCGCGTGGACGAGCCGCGCCACCGGCTGGGGCCGCCCAACACGTTCGGCCTCGGTCAGGCCGTCAGAGAGCCGCCTGGGCGGCTTGAGGGGCGTGACGGGACGAGAGGGCCGCTGCCCGGTCGGCGGCGGCCCTCGAGTCCGTGGATGAGATCAGAGGACGCGGACGGCGCCCGACGCCGGGTAGCCCGACAGGTCCTGGACGACGACGCCCTTGGACGGGTTGGCCGCGTCCAGGTACTGGCCGTCTCCGATGTAGACGCCCACGTGGTACGCGGAGCCCTTGCCACCCCAGTAGAGGATGTCGCCGACCTGGAGGTTGGACAGCGAGACCTCGCTGCCGGCCATCGACTGGTCCTGCGAGACGCGCGGCAGGTCCACACCAACCTGCTTGTACGCGGCCTGCACGAGGGAAGAGCAGTCCCAGGCGTTGGGACCGGTGGCGCCCATGACGTAGGCGTCGCCCACCTGCGCCTGGAGGAAGGCGACGACGGTCGCGACGCTGCCACTGGCAGGCGCGGACGCCGACGTCGAGACGGACGCGGAGAGGGTGGCGCGCTCGGCGTTGCGCGTGGCGCGCTCGGCGGCGGCCTTGCGGGCGGCCTCGGCGGCCTTCTTCTTGGCCTCCGCCTTCTTCTTCGCCTCGGCGAGGTCCTTCTTGGCCTCCTTGGCGGCCTTGGCGGCGGCGGCGTCACGCTCGGCGCGCAGCTCGTAGTTCGCGGCCGCCTGCTGGGTGGCGTCCGCGGACTGGGCGACCTGGGTGGCCATGTCGGCCGTCAGGGTGGGCAGTTCGATGGTCTGCGTCACCGGCTCGGCGGCGTTCGCCGAGGCCGACGCACCCGCCGCTGCCATGCTGAGAACGCCACCGGCGACTCCGGCACGCATGGCGATCGAAGAGGTCGCACTGCGGCGGGGCTTCCGGTGGCTGCGTATGTGAGCGGTGTGGGACATGGGAATAACCGGTACCAGGGGCTCCTTCATATCTTCAAGAAACGTGTGCTGCGCCACAGTTACTCAATCGGGCCCCCAAAACCCTCTCACGAGGCCCTTTATTGACGCCGTAACGGACAATGCGGGCGCATCGTGACCGGCCTGTGATCACGGTCTTTGATCAATACGCCCGAATTGCCCCGCACCTACCATCGGTTGGGTTGATTGGCCAAGCCCCGTTCTCATGACCCTCTCACCAACGTGACGGAGGTCACGGAACGGCTGTCGGCCCGGCCGCGTCCCGCGCTGAGATCACGAGCGGATCACGACCTCGCGAAGATCGTGAACGCATGCACGCGTCCACATCCCGCTCCACACGCCCTCTGATGTGTGAACGCGGCCTCTACCAAGAGATCGAGGTCGGCACCAATTTGCATGCAAGGGAACCCTCTTGATATTGAGACGGACCCTCTGGCCTGCGCTGACTAGGCAAAATGTCACGTCTGGTGATCGCCCGGACGCTTCGCGTGTGAAGATCACCGCTCATCCGACTTCATGATCCTTCGTCAGGTGGTGGAGATCACAAAGCTTGTGCAATACCCCGTGTCGCAGATCACAGAGCGACAGGCATAAGATGCACGCGGTTGGGCTTGTGACCTGCTTCACATGTTCTCGATCTTCGCCGGGGCGGGCGGGGTTCGTGGGACGGACGGGGCGGATGTGAGCCCGATGCAAACCGCCAGCAGTCAGTGCCGACTGAGAGGAGCGAGGAGCGGTGAACGCGTATGCGCCCATCCTCGTACTGGGAGCCCTCGGGGCAGGCTTTGCGATCTTCTCCGTGGTCATGGCCACGTTGATCGGGCCGAAGCGGTACAACCGGGCCAAGCTCGAGGCGTACGAGTGCGGTATCGAGCCGACCCCCACGCCGGCCGGCGGCGGGCGGTTCCCCATCAAGTACTACCTGACGGCGATGCTCTTCATCGTCTTCGACATCGAGATCGTCTTCCTCTACCCCTGGGCCGTCACCTTCGACGCCCTGGGGATCTTCGGGCTCGTGGAGATGCTGCTCTTCGTGCTCACCGTCTTCGTCGCGTACGCGTACGTATGGCGGCGCGGCGGCCTGGAATGGGACTGAGGGGCCTTTAGTCATGGGACTCGAAGAAAAGCTGCCGAGCGGCTTCCTGCTGACCACCGTCGAGCAGGCCGCGGGCTGGGTGCGCAAGGCGTCGGTCTTCCCCGCCACGTTCGGCCTCGCCTGTTGTGCCATCGAGATGATGACCACCGGCGCCGGTCGCTACGACCTGGCGCGCTTCGGCATGGAGGTCTTCCGGGGCTCGCCGCGCCAGGCGGACCTGATGATCGTCGCCGGCCGGGTCAGCCAGAAGATGGCGCCGGTGCTGCGGCAGGTCTACGACCAGATGCCGAACCCCAAGTGGGTGATCTCCATGGGGGTCTGCGCCTCCTCGGGCGGCATGTTCAACAACTACGCCGTCGTCCAGGGCGTCGACCACATCGTGCCGGTCGACATCTATCTCCCCGGCTGCCCGCCACGGCCGGAGATGCTGATGGACGCCATCCTCAAGCTCCACCAGAAGATCCAGAGCTCCAAGCTCGGCGTGAACGCCGAGGAGGCGGCCCGCGAGGCGGAAGAGGCGGCGCTCAAGGCCCTGCCCACGATCGAGATGAAGGGGCTGCTGCGGTGAGCGACGAGAACGGTGCCAACGGCGCGAACCCCGAGAAGGACCTGTCGGCCTCCAACCTCCCCGGCCAGCGCGGCCAGGGCGGCGAGGAGATCCGCGTCCAGCGCGGCATGTTCGGCGCCGACAACGGCGGCGACACCTCCGGCTACGGCGGCCTGGTCCGCTCGGTCCGGCTCCCGGGACCGGCGAGCCGGCCCTACGGCGGCTGGTTCGACGAGATCGCCGACGAGCTCGAGGGCGCCCTGGAGGAACAGGGCCTGGTCCCCGAGAACGCCATCGAGAAGACGGTGGTCGACCGCGACGAGCTGACCTTCCACATCGAGCGCGAGCACCTGGTCCGCGTCGCCCGCACCCTGCGCGACGACCCGGCCCTGCGCTTCGAGCTGTGCACCGGCGTCAGCGGCGTGCACTACCCGAACGACAAGGGCCGCGAGCTGCACGCCGTCTACCACCTGCGCTCGATCACCCACAACCGGCTGATCCGCCTGGAGGTCAGCGCCCCCGACAGCGACCCGCACATCCCCTCGCTGTTCTCCGTCTATCCGACGAACGACTGGCACGAGCGCGAGACATACGACTTCTTCGGCATCGTCTTCGACGGTCACCCCGCCCTGACGCGGATCATGATGCCGGACGACTGGCAGGGCTTCCCGCAGCGCAAGGACTACCCCCTCGGCGGCATCCCCGTCGAGTACAAGGGCGCCCAGATCCCGGCCCCGGACCAGCGGAGGTCGTACTCATGAGCACTTCGCACGCCTCCCCTCGCGAGACCACCGAGGGCACCGTCTACACCGTCACCGGCGGCGACTGGGACGAGGTCGTCCAGTCCGCGGTCCGCGCCGACGACGAGCGCATCGTCGTCAACATGGGCCCGCAGCACCCCTCCACCCACGGCGTGCTCCGCCTGATCCTGGAGATCGACGGCGAGACCGTCACCGAGGCCCGCTGCGGCATCGGCTACCTGCACACCGGCATCGAGAAGAGCCTCGAGTACCGGACATGGACGCAGGGCACCACGTTCGTGACGCGCATGGACTACCTGACGTCGTTCTTCAACGAGACGGCGTACTGCCTCGGCGTCGAGAAGCTCCTCGGCATCGAGGACCACATCCCGGACCGGGCCTCGATCATCCGCGTACTCCTGATGGAGCTGAACCGGCTGTCGTCGCACCTGGTGTGCATCGCCACCGGCGGCATGGAGCTCGGGGCCACCACGGTCATGATCTACGGATTCCGTGATCGTGAACTCATTCTCGATATCTACGAGCTGATCACCGGCCTGCGGATGAACCACGCGTACATCCGCCCCGGCGGACTCGCCCAGGACCTGCCGCCCGGCGCGGTGGACCAGGTCCGCGAGTTCGTGAAGAAGATGAAGAAGAACCTCCCGGAGTACGACAAGCTCGCCACCGGGAACCCCATCTTCAAGGCCCGCATGCAGGACGTCGGCTACCTGGACCTGGTCGGCTGCGTGGCCCTCGGCGCGACGGGCCCGATCCTGCGCGCCACCGGCCTGCCGCACGACCTGCGCAAGGCACAGCCGTACTGCGGCTACGAGACGTACGACTTCGACGTCCCGACCGCGGACACCTGCGACTCCTACGGCCGCTTCCTGATCCGGCTGGAGGAGATGCGCCAGTCGCTCAGGATCGTCGAGCAGTGCCTGGACCGGCTCCAGCCCGGTCCGGTCATGGTCGCCGACAAGAAGATCGCCTGGCCGGCCCAGCTCGCCCTCGGGCCCGATGGCCTCGGCAACTCCCTCGACCACATCAAGAAGATCATGGGCACCTCCATGGAGGCTCTGATCCACCACTTCAAACTGGTCACCGAGGGCTTCCGTGTCCCGCCGGGACAGGCGTACACGGCGGTCGAGTCGCCCAAGGGCGAGCTCGGCGTGCACGTCGTGTCCGACGGCGGCACCCGCCCCTACCGGGTCCACTTCCGCGACCCGTCCTTCACCAACCTTCAGGCCATGGCGGCGATGTGCGAGGGCGGCCAGGTCGCCGACGTCATCGTCGCCGTCGCGTCCATCGACCCCGTGATGGGAGGCGTCGACCGGTGACCACCTCTTCTTCGGAGCGGGGCGTGAGCCTGGGCATGCCCGAACTGCCCGCGCCCGCTTACCCGGACGACGTCCGAGCCCGTCTGGAGACGGACGCGCGCGAGGTCATCGCCCGCTACCCGGACTCGCGGTCCGCCCTCCTGCCGCTGCTGCACCTCGTGCAGTCGGAGGAGGGGCACGTCACGCGCACCGGGATGCGGTTCTGCGCGGACATGCTCGGCCTGACCACGGCCGAGGTCACCGCGGTCGCCACCTTCTACACCATGTACCGGCGCCGGCCGAGCGGTGACTACCAGGTGGGGGTGTGCACCAACACCCTGTGTGCCGTGATGGGCGGTGACGCGATCTTCGAGGAGCTCCAGGAGCACCTCGGCGTCGGCAACGGCGAGACCACCGACGACGGCAAGGTCACCCTGGAGCACATCGAGTGCAACGCGGCCTGCGACTTCGCGCCGGTCGTGATGGTCAACTGGGAGTTCTTCGACAACCAGACCCCGGGCAGCGCCAAGCGCCTCGTCGACGACCTGCGCGCGGGACGGCCGGTCACGCCCACCCGCGGTGCTCCCCTGTGCACCTTCAAGGAGACCGCCCGGGTCCTGGCGGGCTTCCCCGACGAGCGGGACGGGGCCGTCGAGTCCGGCGGAAGCGCGGGTCCCGCCTCCCTGGTCGGCCTGAAGCTCGCCAAGGGGGAGGCCGCTCCCGCGCGCGTAGTGCATCCGCGCGGGGAGACCCCCCGGGACGACACGACGCACGAGCCGTCACCGACGGAGCACTTGAGCTCGCACGACGCGCCGCAGGACACGTCGGCCTCCGACCCTGCCCATCCGGCCGGGCCTGCCGCCGAGGAGGGGGAGTGATGACCTTGGCACCCGAGCTGAAAGACATGAGCCCTGAGAAGCTGCTCGCACCGGTGCTGTCGGCCTTCTGGGACGAGGACGAGTCCTGGACGCTGGACGTCTACCGGAGGCACGAGGGGTACGAGGGGCTCCGCAAGGCGCTCGCCATGTCGCCGGACGACCTGATCGCGTACGTCAAGGACTCCGGTCTGCGCGGGCGCGGCGGCGCGGGATTCCCCACGGGGATGAAGTGGCAGTTCATTCCCCAGGGCGATGGAAAGCCGCACTATCTGGTCGTCAACGCCGACGAGTCGGAGCCCGGGACGTGCAAGGACATCCCGCTCCTCTTCGCGAACCCGCACAGCCTCATCGAGGGCATGATCATCGCGTGTTACGCCATCAGGTCGTCGCATGCCTTCATCTATCTGCGGGGTGAAGTCGTCCCGGTTCTGCGGCGGTTGCACTCTGCCGTGCGCGAGGCCTACGAGGCGGGTTACCTCGGCGAGAACATCCTGGGCAGCGGACTCGATCTCGACATCACCGTGCACGCCGGCGCCGGGGCGTACATCTGCGGTGAGGAGACGGCGCTGCTGGACTCGCTCGAAGGCCGCCGGGGCCAACCGCGGCTTCGTCCCCCCTTCCCTGCTGTCGCGGGCCTCTACGCGTGCCCGACTGTGGTGAACAACGTCGAGTCGATCGCGTCGGTTCCCGCGATCATGACCCGGGGCAAGGACTGGTTCCGGTCGATGGGCAGCGAGAAGTCGCCCGGCTTCACGCTCTACTCCCTCAGCGGCCACGTCGCCAGTCCCGGCCAGTACGAGGCGCCGCTCGGGATCACGCTCCGCCAGCTCCTCGAGATGAGCGGCGGCATGCGCCCCGGGCACCGCCTGAAGTTCTGGACGCCGGGCGGCTCCTCGACCCCGATGTTCACCGACGAGCATCTCGACGTCCCTCTTGATTACGAAGGAGTGGGCGCCGCGGGTTCCATGCTCGGCACAAAAGCGCTCCAGTGCTTCGACGAGACGACCTGCGTGGTGCGGGCCGTCACACGCTGGACCGAGTTCTACGCCCACGAGTCCTGCGGCAAGTGCACGCCCTGCCGCGAAGGCACGTACTGGCTCGTGCAGTTGCTGCGCGACATCGAGGCCGGCAAGGGACGGATGTCCGACCTCGACAAGCTCAACGACATCGCCGACAACATCAACGGCAAGTCCTTCTGTGCCCTCGGCGACGGCGCCGCCTCGCCGATCTTCTCCTCGCTCAAGTACTTCCGCGAGGAGTACGAGCAGCACATCACGGGCCGGGGCTGTCCCTTCGACCCGGCCAAGTCGACGGCCTGGGCCGACCGCACGGAGGTGAACGCATGACCGTGACCACCAACGCTCCCTCCGGTGGGGGAGAGGCGGCGGTCCCGCCGGAGGACCTCGTGTCGCTGACGATCGACGGCGTCGAGATCAGCGTGCCCAAGGGCACTCTGGTCATCCGGGCCGCCGAACAGCTCGGCATCGAGATCCCCCGGTTCTGCGACCACCCCCTCCTCGATCCGGCCGGCGCCTGCCGCCAGTGCATCGTCGAGGTCGAGGGCCAGCGCAAGCCCATGGCGTCCTGCACCATCACCTGCACCGACGGGATGGTGGTGAAGACCCATCTCACCTCGCCGGTCGCGGAGAAGGCGCAGAAGGGTGTGATGGAGCTCCTGCTCATCAACCACCCGCTGGACTGCCCGGTCTGTGACAAGGGCGGCGAGTGCCCGCTGCAGAACCAGGCCATGTCGCACGGCGACACCGACTCCCGCTTCGAGGGCCGCAAGCGGACCTACGAGAAGCCCGTCCCGATCTCCACACAGGTGCTGCTCGACCGCGAGCGGTGCGTGCTGTGCGCCCGCTGCACCCGGTTCTCCAACCAGGTCGCGGGCGACCCGATGATCGAGCTGGTGGAGCGGGGCGCGCTCCAGCAGGTCGGTACCGGCGAGGGCGACCCGTTCGAGTCGTACTTCTCCGGCAACACCATCCAGATCTGCCCGGTCGGCGCGCTGACCTCGGCGGCGTACCGATTCCGCTCCCGCCCCTTCGACCTGGTCTCCTCCCCGTCGGTCTGCGAACACTGCTCCGGCGGCTGCGCCACGCGCACCGACCACCGGCGCGGCAAGGTCATGCGGCGGCTCGCGGCGAACGACCCCGAGGTCAACGAGGAGTGGATCTGTGACAAGGGGCGGTTCGGGTTCCGGTACGCCCAGCAGCGGGACCGGTTGCAGACGCCGCTGGTGCGCAATGCCGAGGGCGAGCTGGAACCGGCCTCCTGGCCCGAGGCGCTGCAGATCGCGGCCCAGGGGCTGCTGGCCTCCCGGGGCCGGACCGGTGTCCTGACCGGCGGCCGGCTCACCATCGAGGACGCCTACGCGTACAGCAAGTTCGCGCGCGTGGCGCTCGACACCAACGACATCGACTTCCGTGCGCGCGTGCACAGCAGTGAGGAGGCCGACTTCCTCGCCGCCCAGGTCGCCGGGCGTGGCCGGGACCTCGACGGTACGGGCGTCACGTACGCCGCACTGGAGAAGGCACCCGCCGTCCTGCTGGTCGGGTTCGAGGCGGAGGAGGAGGCGCCCGGCGTCTTCCTGCGGCTGCGCAAGGCCTGGCGGGGGCACGGGCAGCGGGTCTTCTCGCTGGCCACGCACGCCACGCGCGGTCTGGAGAAGGCCGGTGGCACGCTGCTCCCGGCGGCTCCCGGTACCGAGACCGAGTGGCTGGACGCGCTCGGGGGCGGCATCGACCTGGAGGGCGACGGCGCCACGGCCGCCGAGGCGCTGCGCGCCGAGGGTGCTGTGATCGTCGTCGGTGAGCGGCTGGCCGCGGTGGCCGGCGGACTCACCGCCGCCGTACGCGCCGCCTCCGCGACCGGTGCCCGGCTGGCGTGGATCCCGCGCCGGGCCGGGGAGCGCGGTGCCGTCGAGGCGGGCGCGCTGCCGTCGCTGCTGCCGGGCGGCCGTCCGGCCACCGACCCGCGCGCGCGTGACGAGGTCGCCGGCGTCTGGGGCGTGGCCGGCCTCCCGCACCGCTATGGCCGTGACACCGGCCAGATCGTCGAGGCCGCCGCGACCGGCGAGCTCCAGGCCCTGCTGGTGGCGGGCGTGGAGATCGCCGACCTGCCCGACCCGGCACGCGCGCGTGCGGCACTCGACGAGGTCGGCTTCCTGGTCTCGCTCGAACTGCGGCCCAGCGAGGTCAGCCGCAAGGCCGATGTCGTCCTGCCCGTCGGCGCGGTCGCCGAGAAGGCCGGCACCTTCCTCAACTGGGAAGGCCGGGTCCGCTTCTTCGAGGCCGCGCTCAAGCCCGACCAGATGACCCGCCGCCTCGCGCCCACCGACGCGCGCGTGCTGCAGATGCTCGCCGACGCCATGGACGTCCACCTCGGACTGCCGGATCTGCGCACCGTGCGCGCGGAGATCGACCGGCTCGGCGCATGGGACGGCCCGCGGGCCACCGAACCCCTGGAGACCGCGGGCACGCTGCCCCGCCCGGCCGTCGGCGAGGCCGTACTCGCCGGGCACCGGCTGCTGCTCGACCAGGGCCTCCTCCAGCAGGGCGACGAGGCACTAGCCGGAACCCGGCACGCCGCACGCGCGCGCGTGTCGGCCGCGACGGCCGCCGAGGCGGGCGTGGAGGAAGGCGCACTCCTCGCGGTGACCGGCCCCCAGGGAGTCGTCGAACTCCCGCTCCAGATCAGTGAGATGCCCGACCGGGTGGTGTGGCTCCCGCTGAACTCCGCCGGAAGCGGCGTCGCCTCCGACACCGGGGCGCGGCCCGGCTCCCTCGTCCGCATCGGCCCGGCGACACTCGCCGGCGAGGCCCCCAAGGAGGTGGAGGCATGAGCCCGTACCTCGCCGCTGAAGACCTCTCGATGTTCGGCCAGGACCCGTGGTGGCTGGTCGTCATCAAGGCGGTGTTCTGCTTCGCCTTCCTGATGGTGACCGTGCTGGTCTCCATCGTCATGGAGCGCAAGGTCGTCGCCTGGATGCAGCTGCGCGTCGGCCCCAACCGGCACGGCCCCTGGGGCATGCTCCAGTCGCTCGCCGACGGCATCAAGCTGATGCTCAAGGAAGACGTCATCGTCAAGCGCGCGGACAAGGCGGTGTACGTCCTCGCGCCGGTCATCGCGGCCATCCCGGCCTTCATGGCGATCGCGGTGATCCCCTTCGGGCCGGCCGGCAACGAGATCTCGATCTTCGGCCAGCGCACCACGATGCAGCTCACCGACCTGCCGATCGCGATGCTCTACATCCTCGCGGTCGCCTCGGTCGGCATCTACGGCATCGTCCTCGCGGGCTGGAGCTCCGGCTCGACGTACCCGCTGCTGGGGGGCTTGCGCTCCTGCGCGCAGATGATCTCCTACGAGATCGCGATGGGCGCCTCCTTCGCCTCCGTTTTCCTCTACTCGGGGTCGATGTCGACGTCGACGATCGTCGAGCAGCAGACCGACCGTTGGTACATCCTGCTGCTGCCGCTCTCCTTCATCCTCTACATCGTCACGATGGTCGGCGAGACCAACCGCGCCCCCTTCGACATGCCGGAGTCCGAGGGCGACCTGGTCGGCGGCTTCAACACCGAGTACTCGTCGATCAAGTTCGCGATGTTCATGCTCGCCGAGTACGTCAACATGGTGACCGTCTCGGCCGTCGCCACCACGCTGTTCCTCGGCGGCTGGCGGGCCCCGTGGCCGATCAGCACCTTCTGGGAGGGCGCGAACCACGGCTGGTGGCCGATGCTCTGGTTCACGGTCAAGGTCCAGCTGCTGCTCTTCATGTTCATCTGGATCCGCGGCACGCTCCCGCGCGTGCGCTACGACCAGCTGATGAAGCTCGGCTGGAAGGTCCTCATCCCGGTTTCGCTGGTGTGGCTGATGCTCGTCGCGACCGTGCGGGCCCTGCGGAACGAGAACTACGACTTCGCCGACATCGCCCTCTACGTCGGCGGCGGCGTGCTGGCCCTGTTGCTGCTCTCCTTCGTCGCCGACATGTTCCGCGAGAAGTCGAAGCAGGCCGGGCAGCCGGCCGAGACCCCGGCCGCCTTCGACCCGATGGCGGGCGGATTCCCCGTGCCGCCGCTGCCCGGACAGGAGCTTTCACCGGCTCCACGACGCCGCTCGCGCCGTGAGCGGGAGCTGATTGTCAGTGGTGGGACCGATACTCAGAGTGACGAATCTCTGGGCGGATCTACGGATGGAAAGGAGGCGTCCGATGGCTGAGGAACCGAAGGACACCAAGCCCGGTTTCCAGAACCCCGTGGCCGGATTCGGCGTGACCTTCAAGGCCATGTTCAAGAAGCGGCTGACCGAGCAGTACCCGGAGCAGCAGAAGACCACGGCTCCGCGCTTCCACGGACGGCACCAGCTCAACCGCCATCCGGACGGCCTGGAGAAGTGCGTCGGCTGTGAACTGTGCGCCTGGGCCTGCCCCGCGGACGCGATCTACGTGGAGGGCGCGGACAACACCGATGAGGAGCGCTACTCGCCGGGCGAGCGGTACGGCCGCGTCTACCAGATCAACTACGCCCGCTGCATCCTGTGCGGCCTGTGCATCGAGGCGTGCCCCACGCGCGCGCTGACGATGACGAACGAGTTCGAACTGGCCGACTCCAGCCGGGCGAACCTGATCTACACCAAGGAGCAGCTGCTCGCCGGTCTTGAGGAGGGCATGGTCGATTCGCCCCACGCCATCTACCCCGGGACGGACGAACAGGACTACTACCGGGGCCTGGTCACCGAGGCCGCGCCCGGCACGGAGCAGCAGGTCGCCCACTCCAAGGGCGAGGTCGTGCAGGAGGCCGACTCCACCTTCGGAGGCACCGAACCGGCGTCGGACGAGGTGATCGGCCGATGACCGCCCAGCTCGCCGCCTACTCCACCTCCACCGGAGAGGCCGTCCAGTTCTGGATCCTGGGCACCGTCGCGGTGATCGGCGCCCTGTGCACCATCCTCATGAGGAGAGCCGTGCACAGCGCGCTCTGCCTCGCCGGCACCATGATCATCCTGGCGGTGTTCTATCTCGCCAACGGCGCCTACTTCCTGGGCGTCGTGCAGATCGTCGTCTACACCGGCGCGATCATGATGCTGTTCCTGTTCGTGGTGATGCTTGTCGGCGTGACCGCGGCGGACTCCCTGAAGGAGACCATCAAGGGCCAGCGCTGGCTGGCCCTGGCGTGCGGCCTCGGCTTCGGCGTCCTGCTGATCGCCGGTATCGGCCACGCCTCCCTCAAGGAGTTCAACGGCCTCGGCCAGGCGAACGCCGGGGGCAACGTGGAGGGCATCGCCGCCCTCATCTTCACCAAGTACGTCTTCGCGTTCGAGATCACCGGCGCCCTGCTCATCACAGCCGCCGTCGGCGCCATGGTGCTCACCCACCGCGAGCGCACCGAGCGTGCCAAGACGCAGCGTGAGCTCTCCGAGGAGCGGGTGCGCGCAGGCAAGCAACTGCCGCCCCTGCCGGCGCCCGGTGTCTACGCCCGGCACAACGCGGTCGACATCGCGGGCCTGCTGCCCGACGGCACACCGTCCGACCTCACCGTCAGCAAGACGCTGCGCGAGCGCGGCCAGATCCGTGACGTGTCGCGGGAGGCGCTCAACGACCTCAAGGCCCTGGAACAGCGGGCCGAGGAGCGCCTGGAGCGCAGGGCGATCGGGCCGGCGAAGCCCAAGCGGTCCGAGGAGGCGTCGAAGTGAACCCCGTCAACTACCTCTATCTCGCGGCCCTGTTGTTCACCATCGGCGCGACCGGCGTGCTGATCAGGCGCAACGCGATCGTCGTGTTCATGTGCATCGAGCTCATGCTCAACGCCTGCAACCTCGCGTTCGTCGCCTTCTCCCGGATGCACGGCAACCTCGACGGCCAGATCATCGCCTTCTTCACGATGGTCGTCGCCGCCGCCGAGGTCGTGGTCGGGCTCGCGATCATCGTGTC
Source organism: uncultured Actinomycetota bacterium (assembly GCA_963798065.1). Taxonomy (GTDB): domain Bacteria; phylum Actinomycetota; class Actinomycetes; order Streptomycetales; family Streptomycetaceae; genus Streptomyces. The sequence goes on from CAWCSC010000030.1 coordinate 16,312, forward strand.
CCTGTTCCGTGCCCGCCACTCGGCCTCGGTCGACGACGCCAGCCTGATGAAGCTGTAAGGGGTCGGAAGAATCGTGGAGAACCTGATTGCGCTGCTGGTGGCGGCGCCCCTGCTCGGAGCGGTGGTCCTGCTGTGCGGCGGACGCCGGCTGGACGCCGTCGGCCACTGGATCGGCACGGCCTTCGCCGCCGCCTCCTTCGTGCTCGGCCTGGTCCTGTTCACCGACATGCTGGGCAAGGACGCCGGACACCGGGAGATGGGCCAGTACCTGTTCAGCTGGATCCCGGTCGAGGGCTTCCAGGCGGACGTCGCCTTCCAGCTCGACCAGCTGTCGATGACGTTCGTCCTGCTGATCTCGGGCGTCGGCTCGCTGATCCACCTCTACTCCGTCGGGTACATGGAGCACGACGAGCGGCGCCGCCGCTTCTTCGGCTACCTGAACCTGTTCCTCGCGGCGATGCTGCTGCTCGTCCTCGCCGACAACTACCTGCTGCTGTACGTCGGCTGGGAGGGCGTCGGTCTCGCCTCCTACCTGCTGATCGGCTTCTGGCAGCACAAGCCCAGCGCCGCCACGGCCGCGAAGAAGGCCTTCCTGGTCAACCGCGTCGGCGACATGGGCCTGTCCATCGCGATCATGCTGATGTTCCTGTGGTTCGGCACCTTCGCCTTCGGGCCGGTGCTCGGCAGCCACGAGGAGGCAGGGCTCGCCGGTGCCGCCGGCGAGGACAAGCTGACCGCCATCGCCCTGATGCTGCTGCTCGCCGCCTGCGGCAAGTCCGCCCAGGTGCCGCTGCAGTCCTGGCTCGGGGACGCGATGGAGGGCCCGACCCCCGTCTCGGCCCTCATCCACGCCGCGACGATGGTGACGGCGGGCGTGTACCTGATCGTCCGCTCCGGGGCCATCTTCAACGGCGCCCCGGACGCCCAGTTGGTCGTCACCATCGTCGGCGCGGTCACGCTCCTCTTCGGTGCGATCGTCGGTTGCGCGAAGGACGACATCAAGAAGGCACTGGCCGGCTCGACCATGTCGCAGATCGGCTACATGGTGCTGGCCGCGGGCCTCGGCCCGATCGGCTACGTCTTCGCGATCATGCACCTGGTGACGCACGGCTTCTTCAAGGCCGGGCTGTTCCTCGGCGCCGGCTCGGTCATGCACGGCATGAACGACGAGGTCGACATGCGCCGCTACGGCGGACTGCGCAAGTACATGCCGATCACCTTCGTCACCTTCGGCCTCGGCTACCTGGCCATCATCGGCTTCCCGGGCCTGTCCGGCTTCTTCTCCAAGGACAAGATCATCGAGGCGGCGTTCGCCAAGGGCGGCACCGAGGGCTGGATCCTCGGCGCCTGCGCCCTGCTCGGCGCGGCCATCACGGCGTACTACATGACGCGCGTGATGCTGATGACGTTCTTCGGCGAGGAGCGCTGGCGCAAGCCCGACGCCGTCCCGGCAGGCCGGACGTGGAGCCCGCCGCCGAGACGGGCGAGTACACCCGCCGCATCCGCACGAGTCGCCGAAGATCATGACGATCCCGATGATCGTGCTGGCCGTCGGCTCGGTGGCCGCCGGCGGGTTCTTCAGCATCGGCGACCGCTTCGTGCACTGGCTGGAACCGATCACCGGGCACAGCCACGGCAACCCGCCGATCAGCGCCGCTCACGGTCACGCGGCGCGACGGTCGCCGTGATGGTCATCGGCGTCGCCGTCGCCTGGAGCCAGTACGGCCGCCGCCCGGTCCCGGCCGTCGCCCCGCGCGGATCGCTGCTCACCCGGGCCGCCCGTCGCGACCTGCTCCAGGACGACTTCAACCACGTCGTCCTGGTCCGCGGCGGCGAGCACCTCACGCGGTCCCTGGTCTACGTCGACCACACCCTGGTCGACGGCGTCGTCAACGGCACGGCGGCCTCGGTCGGCGGCCTCTCCGGGCGGATGCGCAAGCTGCAGAACGGCTTCGCCCGCTCCTACGCGGTCTCGATGTTCGGCGGTGCGGCGCTCATCGTCGCCGCGACCCTGCTGATGAGGGCGGTCTGATACCGATGTCCTTTCCTCTGCTGACAGCGACAGCGGCGCTCCCGGCCGTCGGGGCGATCGCCACGGCCGCCGTACCGGCCGCGAAGCGCACCGCCGCCAAATGGCTGGCGCTGCTCTTCTCGCTCGCCACGCTCGTCCTGGCGATCCTCGTCCTGGTGCGCTTCGACCCGGACGGCGACCGCTACCAGCTCACCGAGTCCCACGCCTGGATCGCGGACTTCGGCGTCCGCTACGAACTGGGCGTGGACGGCATCGCGGTGGCGCTGATCGCGCTCACGGCCCTGCTGATCCCGTTCATCATCCTCGCGGGCTGGCACGACGCCGACCCGCTGGAGACCGGCAGCACGCCGGTGGCGGCCGACGCAGGGCTTCTTCGCCCTGATCCTGGCCGTCGAGGCGATGGTGATCCTCTCCTTCGAGGCCACCGACGTCTTCCTCTTCTACATCTTCTTCGAAGCCATGCTGATCCCGATGTACTTCCTCATCGGCGGCTTCGGGGACCGTGCCCACGAGCACGGCGAGAAGGTGGCGGCGACGCAACGGTCGTACGCGGCGGTGAAGTTCCTGCTCTACAACCTGGTCGGCGGTCTGATCATGCTGGCCGCGGTGATCGGCCTGTACGTGGTCGCCGGGAACTTCTCGCTCAAGGAGATCGCCGAGGCCCGGGCCAACGGCACGCTCGACATGGCGACCAGCACCGAACGCTGGCTGTTCCTCGGCTTCTTCTTCGCCTTCGCGGTGAAGGCGCCGCTGTGGCCGCTGCACACCTGGCTGCCCAACGCGATGCAGGAGTCCACCACCCCGGTCGCCGTGCTCATCACGGCGGTCGTCGACAAGGTCGGCACCTTCGCGATGCTCCGCTTCTGCCTCCAGCTCTTCCCGGAGGCCAGCAAGTGGGCGACGCCCGCGATCCTCGTCCTCGCCCTGATCAGCATCATCTACGGGGCGCTGCTCGCGGTCGGCCAGCGCGACATCAAGCGGCTGGTGGCGTACGCGTCGATCTCCCACTTCGGCTTCATCATCATGGGCATCTTCGCGATGACCAGCCAGGGCCAGTCCGGGGCGACGCTCTACATGGTCAACCACGGCATCTCGACGGCCGCGCTGATGCTGGTGGCGGGCTTCCTGATCTCCCGGCGCGGCTCGCGGCTCATCGCCGACTACGGCGGAGTGCAGAAGGTCGCGCCGGTGCTCGCCGGCACCTTCCTGATCGGCGGTCTGGCGACCCTGTCGCTGCCGGGCCTGGCGCCGTTCGTCAGCGAGTTCCTGGTCCTGGTCGGCACGTTCACGCGCTACCCGGTGATCGGCATCATCGCCACCTTCGGCATCGTGCTCGCCGCGCTCTACACCCTCGTCCTCTACCAGCGGACGATGACGGGCCCGGTGAAGCCCGAGGTCGCGACGATGCCGGACCTCAGGGTGCGTGAGCTCGTGGTCGTCGCCCCGCTGGTCGTCCTGTTGATCTTCCTGGGCGTCTACCCGAAGCCCCTCACGCAGATCATCGACCCGGCGGTCAAACAGACCATGTCCGACGTACAGAAGAAGGACCCCAAGCCCGAGGTGGAGGCGGCCAAGTGAGCGCATCAGCCGTCCACAGCCTGTGGACAACCGCGGCCGACCCGATCTCGAAGATCGACGCGCCGAAGATCGAGTACGGGCAGCTCGTCGCCGACCCTGATCATCGTCGGCGCGGCGATCGTCGGGATCCTGGTCGAGGCGTTCGTACCGCGCAAGTCCCGTTACTACGTCCAGATGTTCGTGTCCGTCGTCGCGATCGCCGCCGCCTTCGCCGCGGTCGTCGCGCTCGCGGCCGACGGGTACGGCACGACCAAGGCGCACATCGCGGCGATGGGCGCGATCGCGGTGGACGGGCCGGCGCTCTTCCTGCAGGGCACGATCCTGCTGGCGGCCCTGGTCGGCCTGTTCACCTTCGCCGAGCGGCGGCTCGACCCGGTGGCGCACGGCAACCGCGTCGACTCCTTCGCCGCGCAGGCCGCGTCCGTGCCGGGCAGCGAGAGCGAGAAGGCCGCGGTCAAGGCCGGGTTCACCACCACCGAGGTGTTCCCGCTGCTGCTGTTCGCCGTCGCCGGCATGCTGGTCTTCCCGGCGGCCAACGACCTGCTGACGCTGTTCGTGGCGCTGGAGGTCTTCTCGCTCCCGCTGTACCTGCTGTGCGCGCTGGCCCGCCGCAAGCGGCTGATGTCGCAGGAGGCGGCGGTCAAGTACTTCCTGCTCGGCGCCTTCGCCTCCGCGTTCACCCTGTTCGGCATCGCGCTGCTGTACGGCTACGCGGGCTCGATGTCGTACGCGACGATCGCGCAGGTCGTCGACGGCACGGTGCAGGACGTCAACCCGGCGCTCGCCGACACCATGGGCAACGACGCGCTGCTGCTGGTCGGCGCCGCGCTGCTCGTGATGGGCCTGCTGTTCAAGGTGGGCGCGGTGCCGTTCCACATGTGGACGCCGGACGTGTACCAGGGCGCGCCGACGCCGGTGACCGGCTTCATGGCGGCGGCGACGAAGGTGGCGGCGTTCGGCGCGCTGCTGCGCGCTGCTGTACGTCGTCCTGCCGGGCCTGCGCTGGGACTGGCGGCCGGTCATGTGGGCCGTGGCGATCATCACCATGCTGGGCGGTGCGATCGTCGCGATCACGCAGACCGACATCAAGCGGCTGCTGGCGTACTCGTCGATCGCGCACGCCGGGTTCATCCTCGCGGGTGTCATCGCGACCACGCCGGACGGTGTGTCGTCGGTGCTGTTCTACCTGGCGGCGTACTCGTTCGTGACGATCGGCGCCTTCGCGGTGGTCACGCTCGTGCGGGACGCGGGCGGCGAGGCGACGCACCTGTCCAAGTGGGCGGGGCTCGGCCGGCGTTCGCCGCTGGTGGCGGCCGTGTTCGCGGTGTTCCTGCTGGCCTTCGCCGGCATTCCGCTGACGTCCGGCTTCGCCGGGAAGTTCGCCGTGTTCAAGGCGGCGGCGGAGGGCGGGGCCGCACCGCTGGTCGTGATCGGTGTGATCTCGTCGGCGATCGCGGCGTTCTTCTACATCCGCGTCATCGTGCTGATGTTCTTCAGCGAGCCGCGGCCGGAGGGCCCGACGGTGGCCGTGCCGTCGCCGCTGACGATGACGGCGATCGGGGTGGGCGTGGCGGTCACGCTGGTGCTCGGTGTGGCGCCGCAGTACTTCCTGGATCTGGCGGGGCAGGCGGGCGTGTTCGTGCGCTGACACGCGCTTGCCGGCTGCGTGGCGGCCCGGCTCTCCTTCGGGGCGCCGGGCCGTCGGCGTGTCCGGGCGCGGTGCCGCGGTGGCGAGCCCTGTCGAACGTATGGATGCGCGTCGCCTTCACCGGGCGGGCCTGTGGATAACTTCGGGGCTGTCGGTGCGGACGCCTATCGTGGACGCAGTGGTCGAGGGACCGACGTACGGGGGACAGGCGACGGATGGGATGGGACGGGCGGTAGCGTGACGGGGCGGTCGACGCGGGCAGTGTCGGGGCTGACGCGACGCGAGCGAGGCGCTGGCCACGCTGCACCGGGTCTTCGGGTACGAGGCCTTCCGCGGTGAGCAGGAAGCGGTCATCGAGCACGTGGTGGCGGGCGGCGACGCCGTCGTGCTCATGCCGACCGGCGGCGGCAAGTCGCTGTGCTACCAGATCCCGGCCCTGGTCAGGCCGGGTACGGGGGTCGTCGTCTCCCCGCTCATCGCCCTGATGCAGGACCAGGTGGACGCACTGCGGGCGCTGGGCGTGCGGGCCGGGTTCATGAACTCCACGCAGGACTTCGAGGAGCGGCGGCTGGTGGAGGCCGAGTTCCTCGCCGGCGAGCTGGACCTGCTGTACCTGGCGCCCGAGCGGCTTCGGCTGGACAGCTACCCTCGACCTGCTCTCGCGCGGCAAGATCTCCCTCTTCGCGATCGACGAGGCGCACTGCGTCTCGCAGTGGGGTCACGACTTCCGGCCCGACTACCTGGCGCTGTCGCTGCTCGGCGAGCGCTGGCCGGACGTTCCGCGGATCGCGCTCACGGCGACGGCCACACGCGCCACGCACCAGGAGATCACCGAGCGGCTGAACATGCCGGCGGCCCGCCACTTCGTGGCGAGCTTCGACCGGCCCAACATCCAGTACCGGATCGTGCCGAAGGCGGACCCGAAGAAGCAGCTGCTGAGCTTCCTGCGCGAGGAGCACGCGGGCGACGCGGGCATCGTCTACTGCCTGTCGCGCAACTCGGTCGACAAGACCGCCGAGTTCCTGAGCCGTAACGGCGTCGAGGCGGTGCCGTACCACGCGGGCCTGGACGCGGGCACGCGCGCGGCCCACCAGTCCCGCTTCCTGCGGGAGGACGGCCTGGTCGTGGTGGCGACCATCGCCTTCGGCATGGGCATCGACAAGCCGGACGTCCGCTTCGTCGCCCACCTCGACCTGCCCAAGTCGGTCGAGGGCTACTACCAGGAGACGGGCCGGGCCGGCCGCGACGGGCTGCCGTCGACGGCCTGGATGGCGTACGGGCTCAACGACGTCATTCAGCAGCGCAAGCTGATCCAGTCCGGCGAGGGCGACGAGGCCTTCCGGCGTCGGGCCCAGGCCCACCTGGACTCGATGCTGGCGCTGTGCGAGACCGTCCAGTGCCGCCGGGGCCAGCTGCTCGTCTACTTCGGCCAGGACCCCGCCCCGGCCGGCTGCGGCAACTGCGACACCTGCCTGACCCCGCCGGAGACCTGGGACGGCACGGTCGCGGCACAGAAGGTGCTGTCGACGGTGGTGCGGCTGCAGCGCGAGCGCGGGCAGAAGTTCGGCGCCATACAGATCGTCGACATCCTGCTGGGGAAGCGGACCGGCAAGGTCATCCAGTTCGACCACGACCAGCTGTCGGTGTTCGGCATCGGCGACGAGCTGAGCGAGGCCGAGTGGCGGGGTGTCATCCGGCAGTTGCTGGCCCAGGGACTGCTCGCGGTGGAGGGCGAGTACGGCACGCTGGTGCTGACCGAGGACAGCGGGACGGTGCTGCGGCGGGAGCAGGACGTGCCGCTGCGCAAGGAGCCGAAGAAGCCGGTGACCTCCCGGTCGGGGTCCTCGTCGTCCTCGGGCTCCGGGCGGGGCGAGCGCAAGGGCAAGGCGGCCGCTGCCGAGCTGCCCGAGGAACTGATGCCGGCTTTCGAGGCGCTGCGCGCCTGGCGGGCCGAGCAGGCTCGCGAGCAGGGCGTTCCGGCCTACGTCATCTTCCACGACGCCACGCTGCGGGAGATCGCCACGGTGTGGCCGGCCTCGGTGGCCGAACTCGGCGGGATCAGCGGAGTGGGCGAGAAGAAGCTCGCGACGTACGGGGAGGGCGTGCTGGAGGTGCTCGCCTCTCTGGGCACAACGCCCGGTCCGGATCCGGCTGAGGCCTTTGGGCAGGCTCCGGGAGACGCCCCCGGCTCCGGACAGGACGCGGGGGGCCCGGATGACTGGCCGGAGATGGCTGAGGAGCCGGAGCCCGACTGGATATAGGCCCGGGCTCCGGCAGGGGCAGGCATCGGCTGGGCATCGACGGGGCCGAGCGTCAGCCGACGCCGCTCACAGCGCCCGTGCCGCGTACGCCCTGACATCCGCGTCGGAGTCCGTCGTCGCCGTGGCGAGGGCCGCGCGGGCCTCCTCAGCGGTGCGGTGCCGGGTCAGTGCCAGGACGGCGGCCTTGCGGACGTCGGCGTTGGCGTCCGCGAGGGCCTTGGCGAGGGCGGGGACCGCCACCTCGGGGTCGGCGACGGACAGGGCCGTGGCGGCCCCGGCCCGCACCTGCCAGGCCGACTCGGACAGGGCGGCCACGGCGCGAGCGGTGAGGGGCACCGGGCAGCCGGTGGTGCCCAGTGCTCCGTAGGCCGCTGCGCGCACCAGGGCGTCAGGGTCGTCGAGGAGGCCGGTAAGGGCCGCTTCGATCGAGTCGGCGTCGGAATCGGAGTCGGCCGGAAGGTCACCGGACAGCCGCTCGGCACCCACCGTGGCCAGCCCCTTGGCGATCGCCACCCGGACTTCGCGGGACGGGTCGGCGAGCGCCGCGCGGGCCAGTTCGGCGGCGGCGTCGACCGACACCAGCGCGCGTACGGCCTCGATACGCACGGCGATGTCCGAGTCGGCCACGGCGTCCGCGAACAGGCCGGCATCTCCGAGGCGCAGGGCACGCAGGACGTCCAGCGCGGCGGCGCGGACCACCGGATCGGGCTCGGCCAGGGCGGCGGCGAGGCCGTCGCGCAGGTCGGGCTCGGGCGGGAGCGTCTCGACGAGCTCGCGCAGTGACGCGGCCGCGGCGGCCCGTACCTCGGCGGCGGAGTCGCGCAGGGCGGAGGCGAGGGCGGGACCTGTTCCAGGCGGCAGCGTCTCGGTGAGTACGGCGACCGCCTCGCGCCGGACGGCGGGCGCGGGGTCGGTCAGGTACGGCTGAAGGGCCTCGAGCTCGGGCTCCTCCTCGGCGAGGGCGACGAGTTCGAGGAGGCGGGCGGAGGACTGCTCGGGGGCGGGAGCGGGGGACGACGACGGCGCGGCCTGCCGCGACTCCTCCTCCCCGGCCGACGCGGCCGGCGCCACATCCCGCGACCCCGCCATCGCCACGTCCTCGGCGTGGACCTCGCCGATCAGACGGGAGGGCCCGCCGACGGGGGTGAAGCCGTCGACCGGAACGAGATAGGGAGCCACGGGTCGGGCCGTGAACTCCATCGCGCCAGAGGGGGACTTGTGCAGATCGAGGTGGTGGAACCAGGACGCGTCGTCGCGCTGCGGGTGGTCGAGGCGGTCGTGGTAGAGGCCCCAGCGGGACTCCGTGCGGGCCAGGGAGGACCGCGCGGCCATCTCCGCGCAGTCGCGGATGAAGGTGACCTCCGCGCAGCGCATCAGCTCGTGCGCGGTGCGGGCGCCCATCTCGGCGATGTCGGCGTGCATCCGCTCGAACGACTCCAGGGCCAGCGACAGGCGGGCACCGGACTTCGGCGGGGCCACGTAGTCGTTCACGAAGCGGCGCAGCTTGTACTCGACCTGGGGCTGCGGCGGGCCGTCGGGGTTGCGCAGCGGGCGGTAGACCAGCTCGTGCGCCTCCCGGAGCTGCTCCGCCGGCAACTCGCCCGCGTAGGCCTGGTACTGGGCGGCGTCGGCGCCCGCGAGGTCGCCGTAGACGAACGCGCCGATCATGTAGTTGTGCGGGACGCAGGCCAGATCGCCGGCCGCGTACAGCCGGGGCACGGTCGTACGGGCATGGTCGTCCACCCGGACGCCGGAGGCGGAGTGGCCGCCGCACAGGCCGATCTCGGAGATGTGCATCTCGATGTCGTGGGTGCGGTAGTCGTGGCCGCGGCCGGAGTGGAAGGTGCCGCGGGTCGGGCGCTCGGTCGAGTGGAGGATCGTCTCCAGGGCCGAGACCGACTCCTCGGGGAGGTGGCTCAGCTTCAGGTAGACCGGGCCCCGGTCGGACGCGACCTCCGCCGCGAACTCGGCCATCATCTGGCCCGACCAGTAGTCGGAGTCGACGAAGCGTTCGCCGTGCCGGTTGACCTGGTAGCCGCCGAAGGGGTTGGCGACGTAGGCGCAGGCCGGGCCGTTGTAGTCCTTGATCAGCGGGTTGATCTGGAAGCACTCGATGCCGGTGAGCTCGGCGCCCGCGTGGTAGGCCATGGCGTAGCCGTCGCCCGCGTTGGTGGGGTTCTCGTAGGTGCCGTAGAGGTAACCCGAGGCGGGCAGGCCGAGGCGGCCGCAGGCGCCGGTCGCGAGGATCACGGAGCCCGCGCGGACCTGGACGAACTGTCCCGTACGGGTGTTGAAGCCGGCCGCTCCCACGGCCCGCCCCTCGGCCGTGAGCACGCGCACCGGCATCACCCGGTTCTCGATGCGGATCTTCTCCCGCATCTCGCGTCGCCGCAGCTGCCGGTACAGGACCTTCTTGACGTCCTTGCCCTCCGGCATCGGCAGCACGTAGGAGCCGGAGCGGTGGACCTGGCGGACCGCGTAGTCGCCGTGCTCGTCCTTCTCGAACTTCACGCCGTACGACTCCAGCCGCTGCACCATGCCGAAGCCGCGGGTGGCGGTCTGGCGGACGGTGGACTGGTCGACGATGCCGTCGTTGGCGCGGGTGATCTCGGCGACGTAGTCGTCGGGTTCGGCGCGGCCCGGGATCACGGCGTTGTTGACGCCGTCCATGCCCATGGCGAGCGCGCCGGAGTGACGGACATGGGCCTTCTCCAGCAGCAGCACGTTCGCGCCGTGCTCGGCGGCGGTGAGTGCGGCCATGGTGCCGGCGGTGCCGCCGCCGATGACGAGGACGTCGCAGGTCAGCTCCTCGGCGTCGGCGAGGGACGGGACGGCCAGGGGGGTGTCCGCTGGGGTGTTCACGGAGGTGGTCACCGGGGTGCCTTTCACGTACCGAGCGAGGTGAGGACGTCGCGCCGCAGGGCCAGGCGCGCCGGGTCGTCGTGTGCGCCCCGGTCGCGCGGGCGGGGGACATCCCGTACGGCGACGAGGCCGCCCGCGCCGAGCAGGGCCACACGATCGCCGAGGAAGAGGGCCTCGTCCACGTCGTGGGTGACGAAGACGACGGTCGCGCCCGTGCCGTGCAGCACCTCCACCAGCAGGTCCTGCATGCCCGCCCGGGTCTGGGCGTCGAGCGCGCCGAACGGCTCGTCCATCAGGACGGCGCGCGGGCCTGCGGCCAGGGCGCGGGCCAGCTGGACGCGCTGGCGCTGCCCGCCGGAGACCCGGTGCGGCAACTGCCGTGCCTGCGTGTCGAGTCCGACCCGCTCCAGCCAGGCCTGGGCCTGTTCCCGGCGCTCGGCGCGGGGCACGCCGCGGATGGCGAGGGGCAGTTCGACGTTGGCGCGCAGGGTGCGCCAGGGGAGCAGGGCGTCTTCCTGGAAGACCAGGGCGCGGTCGGCCCCGGGGCCGGTCAGCGGGTGCCCGTCCTGGGTGATCTCTCCGGAGAGCGGCGAGAGCAGGCCGGCCAGGGTGCGCAGCAGGGTCGACTTGCCGCAGCCGGACGGGCCGACGACGGTGAGGATCTCGCCGGCGGCGATGTCCAGGTCGACGCCGTCCAGGACGGGTGCGCCGGGGCGGCCGAGGGCGGCGCCCGACAGGGTGAGCCGGGTGCCGCGCACCGGCGTGCCGGCGACGGCCTCGGACGAGGCACTCGGGGCGGACTTTTTCGAAGCGCTCACGCCGGTCTCGGGCGAGATGCCGACGGTCTCAGACGAGGTGCTCATCGCGTGCCTCCTCGGATACGGGTCCGCCGGGTGCGGCGGCGGGGGCGGCCGGGGCCGGCCGCACGGACCGGACGGGCCGGGCGGGCCGGGTGCCGGGGACGTACGCGGTGCGCGGCAGCCAGCGGGTGAGGCGGCGGCCCAGCAGTTCCACGGCCGTGGAGGTGACCCAGCCGAGCACCCCGATGGTGACCATGCCGACGAACACGCCCGGGTAGTCGACGACGGTGTAGTCCTGCCAGGTGCGGTAGCCGACCCCGTACTGGCCGGAGATCATCTCGGCGGAGATCACGCAGATCCACGACACGCCGATGCCGACGGACAGGCCGCCGAACACGCCGGGCAGCGCGCCCGGCAGGACGACGGAGCCGAGGATCCGCCACCGGCCGCCGCCCATGGTGCGCACGGCCTCCTCCCACATGGGGGTCAGGGCGCGCACCGCGTGCCGGGTGGAGACCAGGACCGGGAAGAAGGCGGCGGTGCAGGTGATGAAGACGATGCCCTGTTCGTTGGAGGGGAAGAGCAGGATCGCGACGGGGACGAGTGCGATGGCCGGGATCGGGCGGACGACTTCCAGCAGCGGGCCGAGCAGGTCCTCGGCGAGACGCGAGCGCGCCACGAGCACGCCCGTGGCCACGCCCAGGACGGCGGCCAGCAGGAAGCCGGTGAGGATCCGGGTGAGGCTGTCGGTGAGGTCCGTCCAGTAGTCAGGCCCGGACAGCCGGGCCGCGAAGGCGTGGGCGACCTCGGTGACCGTCGGGAACTGCGAGAAACGCAGCCACAGGTCGACGTGCAGGCTGGTCAGCGCCTGCCACAGGCCCAGGGCGGCGGCCAGCGAGACCACTCGGAGCACATACCGCTTCACGAGGCCCGCTCCAGGGCGTCGGCGTAGGAGACGACCCGCGCCCCGCCGTGCCCGGCGACGTAGGCCTGCGCGGTCTCGGGCGCGACGAAGGGCAGCAGTTTGCCGCCGTCGGCCACCCACACCGCCTTGTCGGCGAACCACAGGGTGCCGGTGGTGGTGTCGGGGACATAGGCGGCGCGGACGGCGTCGCGATGCCCGGCCACGTAACGCAGCAGCAGGGAGGGGGAGTTGAAGGTGGTGGTCTTCGAGGCGCCCTTAGGCCAGGCCTCGCTCGCGGCCGGTGCGGGCTTCGCGGCGAGACGCTTGGCGTACGCCGTCGGTCCGAGGGCCTTCTTCACGTACTGGTCGTCGACGAAGGAGTCGACGTCCACGTCGCCGGTGAGCTTCGCCGACTTGAGGACCGAGACGTCCTGCTTCAGGGCGGAGACGAGCTGGGGCTTGATCGCCGGGTCGAAGGTGGCGATGCCGTGAGCGCCGTTGTAGAGGTAGACGACCTCGGCGGGCAGGCCGGTCGCCTTCGCGACCTTCTCGGCGGCGTCCACCGGGTGGTCGTTCAGGTAGTCCGTCGCCTGCGCCTGCGCCTTCAGGAACGCTTCCAGTACGGCCGGCCGCTCCTTCGCGAAGTCCTCGCGGGCGGTGACGCCGTGGAAGGTGGGCAGGTTCAGCCGGGCCCCGTCGTACAAGGCCTTCGCCTTGCCCTGGTAGGCGAGCAGGCCCGGCCAGGCGACGAACTGGGACAGCGCGTCCGTGCTGCCCGCCGTGAGGGCGGAGGCGCCGACGGAGGGCTGCTGGTTGAGCTTCTCGATGCCGCTGTTCGGGTCGATGCCGGCGCGCTGCAGGGCCCGTACGAGGGTGCCGTCGGCGGCCGAGCCGACGCTCGTGGAGACCTTCTTGCCCTTCAGGTCCTTCAGGGAGGCGAGCTTGGAACCGGGCGTGGTGACGATGGTGTTGAGGCCGCCGCGGAGGTTGTAGCCGGTGACCGAGACCAGGCGGGTGGGGCTGTTCAGCTGCTTGCCGCGGGCCGCGTTGATGAGCAGCGGGAAGTCGCCCATCGAGCCGATGTCGATCTTCCCGGCGGTCATCTGGGCGGTGATGGGGGCGCCGGTGGCGTAGTCCTGCCAGTTCACCTTGTAGGTGACGCCGTCGTGGCGGGCGTTCAGCTGTTTCTCGAAGTAGCCGAGGGAGCGGAGCAGGGTGCCCGCCGTGACGGTGTTGATCGTCCTGGACTGGTAGCCGACGGTGACGGTGACCGTGGAGCCGCTGCCGGCCTCGGCGTCACCGCCGCAGGCGCTGAGCGGGAGCAGGAGGACGGCGGCGGATATCGCGACTGCTGTGCGTTTCAGTGTGGTTCGGGACATGGTGGTTGGGGCCTCTCACCGGAGCAGATAGGGCATGTTGACCGTGACGGCTCCGGTGGGGCAGCGGGCCGCGCAGGGGCCGCAGTACCAGCACTCGTCGACATGCATGTAGGCCTTGCCGTTCCGCTCGTCGATGGCGAGGGAGTCCAGCGGGCACATGTCCACGCAGAGCGTGCAGCCGTCGATGCACTTCGACTCGTCGATGGTCACGGGCACGTCGGCCCGCTGGGGCGCCAAGGTCATGGCTGTCTCCAGGAATCTGCGCGAGCGGGTTGGTTACTGGGACCGGTGCAGCAGGCCGCTCATGGTGATGCGGTCGCCGCGGAAGCGGATGAACTCCAGGTCGACCGGGCGGCCGTCCGCGAGGTGAGTGAGGCGTTCCAGCATGAGGACGGCGGCGCCGCGCGGGGCCTCGAGCACGGCGGCCGAGTGGGTGTCCGCGCTGACCGCTTCCAGGGTGATCTCGGCGTGGCCGAGGTGTTGGCCGGTGATGGCTTCCAGGAGGCGGAAGACATCGGTGTTCTCCAGGTCGGCGCCGAGCAGTTCGGTGCCGATGTCGAGGGGGATGTAGGTGAGGTCGAGGGACAGCGGGAGGCCGTTCAGGCGGCGCAGGCGCTCGATGTAGAGGACGTCGGCGCCGGGCGCGAGGTGGAGGCGTTCGGCGACCGGCGCGGGTGCCGGGGCGGGGCCCATGGTGCGGACCTCGTTGGTGACCCGGCCGTGTTCGCGGAGGGTTTCCGCGAGGCCCATCAGGCGGTCGAGGCCGTGGGGGTACTTGTGGGCCACGACCACGGTGCCGACACCGGGCTGGCGTTCCACGAGGTTCTCGGTCCGCAGCAGGTCGAGGGCTTCGCGAACCGTGTTGCGGCTGGCGCCGTAGTCGGTGGCGAGGGTCGACTCGTGGGGGAGGGTGCCGTCGGGGAAGGCGCCGGTGAGCAGCTGCTGGCGGAGCAGGTCCGCCAGTTGCCGGGCCCGGTCGGCGCGCAGCCGTCGCCGCGCGCGGTGGGCGGCGACGGTGGTCGCGGCTCCCTGGCCGGCGTGGTCTCGGATGCGGTCGATGGGCATGGCTCGGACCATACCTATCCGATAGGAAAAGTAGTGTTGCGGGAATGTTGCGCCACCGGGAATGTGACCGGTTCGACGGTTGAACTGCGGTTTCGGTGGGCCTGCGGGGAGATCCGCCACCACGGCCGCGGCCGGCCCATGGCGAGACCTGCCGCCCCGGCTGCCGACCGGTACGGCTACGACAGCGCCGTCAGCCCCGGGGCGAACGCGATCAGCAGGGGCAGCAGCGGTACGAGCGCGGCCGTGGTGGTCGTCAGGGCCCGGTGCCTGCGGCCCAGCCGGGGCGGCGGTTCCAGGAGCCGGTCGACCCGTTCGCCCAGCAGGCGGTGGCTGGAGGCGCAGGACAGGACGCCGCGGTGCTGGTTGAGCTCGATCAGGGCCAGTGCGGTGGTCAGGTGGCCGCAGCGCCGGGAGGCGGTGTCGTCGGCGGCCAGTTCGACCAGGCGGTGGGTCTGGTCGCAGAAGTGGGCGAACAGCGGGATGCGGGGGAAGCCGGTGGCCAGGGCCGTGGACAGGTGCAGCAGCCAGTCGTGGCGGGCGCGGGCGTGGCCGCGCTCGTGGGTGAGGACGGCGTCGAGCTGGTGGCCGGTGAGACGGTGCAGGGCGCCCGTGGTGACGATGAGCTGGGGCGGGTTGCCGGGCATCCACCAGGCGTCGGGGTACTCGTCCTCCAGGACCAGGAGGGGGCCGCGGGCGGGGGGCAGACCGGCCGGCAGATCGGGGGCGCGTTCGCGCAGGTGGGCGCGGGCCTGGGCGCGGCGCCGGCGCGCCTCGACGAGTTCACGCGCGAGCATCGCGGTAGTCCAGGCGGCGCCGCAGGCCAGCAGCAGGGTGAGGGTGGCGGCCCACGGCGGGGCGGTGGACAGGTCGTACGCGGCGGTCACGGCGGGCGGAGCCGGGGCGAAGAGCTGGGCGCGGACCGTGCCGAACACGGCGGCGGCGCCCAGGGCGAGAGCCGTCACGCAGCACAGCAGGACGGTGGCGACCAGGCACTGCCACACCCACAGCGCGACCACCGGTTCCCGCTCGGGCCACGCGGCCCGGGTGAGCGCACGGGGCACGGGTACGGCGGCCGTCACGGCGACAACGCTGAGCAGGAGCAGGCAGACGGTCATTGCCACGGGCTCCGGTTCCTGGTCGGAAGAGGGGCGGCTACGGGTCGTGCGGGGGAGGGCGGCTGCTGTGCGCACCGGTGACGAGGTCGAAGCACGCACCGGCGAGCGCGTCGGACGTGCCGTGCACCGCGCGCGTACGGACACACCGCCCGACGCCCAGTATGACGGGCCGGGCGGTGTGAGTCAGGGGTCCGACGTCATCGGAAGGGCCGGGAGGGGCGACTGTCGGCCAGACTCAGGCCTTCCGGGAAGGTTCACTCCGCTCCCGGTACCACCCGCCCCGTCACCTCGCCCAGTCCCACCCGCACTCCGTGCGGCCCCGGGGCCCAGGCCGAGAGGGTCACCACGTCGCCGTCCTCCAGGAACGCCCGCTTGCCGTCGGGGAGTTCGAGGGCGTCGCGGCCGTTCCAGGTCAGCTCCAGCAGGGAGCCGCGCTCCCGGTCCGCCGGTCCGCTGACGGTGCCCGAGCCGTACAGGTCGCCGGTGCGCAGGGAGGCGCCGTTCACGGTCATGTGGGCCAGTTGCTGGGCGGCGGTCCAGTACATGGTCGAGAAGGGCGGCTCGGAGACGACGTGGCCGTTGACGGCGACGGTGATCCGCAGGTCGTAGCCGCAGGCTTCCTCATCGGTGTCGTCCAGGTACGGCAGCAGTTCGTGCGTCCGGGCCGGCGGGGCCACCCGGGCCTCCTCCAGGGCGTCCAGCGGGGTGATCCACGCCGACACCGACGTGGCGAAGGACTTGCCGAGGAACGGGCCGAGGGGGACGTACTCCCAGGCCTGGATGTCGCGTGCGGACCAGTCGTTGAGCAGGCAGAGGCCGAAGACGTGCTCGCGGAAGCCTTCGAGGGACACCGGCTCGCCCATCCGGGACGGCGCGCCGACCACGAAGCCGACCTCTGCCTCGATGTCCAGGCGGACGGACGGTCCGAACACGGGCGCGGCGTCGGCGGGTGCCTTGCGCTGGCCCGACGGGCGTACGACGTCCGTGCCGGAGACGACGATCGTGCCGGCGCGGCCGTGGTAGCCGATCGGCAGGTGCTTCCAGTTGGGGGTCAGGGGGTCGGCGGCGTCGGGGCGGAAGATCTGGCCGACGTTCCGGGCGTGGTTCTCGGAGGCGTAGAAGTCGACGTAGTCCGCGACCTCGAAGGGGAGGTGCAGGGTCACCGAGGACAGGGGGTGGAACAGCGGTTCGACGGTCTCGCGGTGGGACGGCACGGTCACCCAGGCGGTCAGCGCCCGGCGCACGTCCGACCAGGCCGTGCGGCCCGCGGCCAGCAGCGGGTTGAGGGTCGGCCGGGCGAGCAGGGCGGCGTACGGGGAGCCGAGCGCGTGGGCCGCCGCGCCGGCGTCCAGCACATGGTCGCCGAGCCGGACGCCCACGGTCCGGTGGGACGAGCCGGGGAGGGAGAACACGCCGTACGGCAGATTGTGCGGACCGAAGGGATCGCCCTCGGGGACATCGAAGGGGGGCATCGGGTGCTGCCTCGCTTTCGGGTGTGCCATGTCGTCGCCACGTGTTCGTGGTCGTGCCACACGTTACGGGTGGCACGCCGGTCCTGGGCAGAGTCCGAGGAGGCGGATACGGGCGAACGGGGCAGGTGGGCCCGGGGGTGACCGGACGGTGAAACTCCGGCGCGGCGGACGGGACGGCCTATTCGTACGTGGCGGAAGTTATCCACAGGACGCGACGCAATCTTGACGGAGCGGTGCGAACGGGGCGACTCTGGGCGGGTGCGGGAAGGCCTCGGGGAGGGGGCGTTCCCACGGCACATCAGGGGGGCGGATGGCCATTGGGGAGGCCGGTCCGGGTTCGGTGCTGCGTGGTCTACGGCCGAAGAGGCTGGAAGAGACCATGCGCGCCCGGCTCGGCCGGGAATGTGTGTACGTACCGTCGTGCCGTTTCGGGCTGTACGTGGCGCTGCGCCACTGGTGCCCGCCCGGCGGCCGGGTGCTGATGTCGCCGGTCAACGACGACGTCATGTTCTTCGTCGTGCTCGCGGCCGGACTGCGTCCGGTGCAGGCACCGTTGAACCCGCTCGACGCGTCCATCGACATCGACGCCGTGCCCGACGCGACGTGGGGCTCGGTGTCGGCCGTGCTCACGACGAACCTGTACGGAAACCCGGACCCGGCGCCGCGACTGCGGCAGAAGTGCGACGCGCTCGGGAATCCCGCTGTTCGAGGACGCGGCTCATGCCATCGGCAGCCGGGTGGGGGACCGGCGCGGTCGGGCGCATGGGGCGAGGCCTCCGTGTTCAGCCTGTCCAAGCATGTGGGCGCCAAGGCCGGAGGCATGCTCTCGCTCGCCGATCCGGGGCTGCGGGACGCGGTCGAGGAGACCTGCGCGGGGCTGCTCGCTGCCGCGCCGGATGAGCTCCGAACTCGCCTACGCGATCCGGCCGTACGCGGAGGCGACGGTGCGCGGCCTGCGGCTGCGGCGCGCCGCCTGGGCCGCGATCCGGCTGCTGGGGCTGGCGGACCGCGAGGAGATCCGGATGCCGCTGCGCCCGGACGAGCTCGCGCGGGCCGCCCGCGGGGCGCCGGGTCTCGACGCCCACCACCCGTGGGTACGGGTCGACATGCACGACTACCGTCTGGAGTCCGGCCGGCTGCGGCTGCGGCGCATCGGGCGCAAGCTCGACCGGCTGGACGAGGTGCTGGAAGCCTGCCGGGCGGGCACGGAGCTGCTGCTGTCCACACCCTGGGCCAAACCCCGCGAGAACCACGGCACACAGCCCTTGTTCCGCGTCCCGCTGTTCGTGGCGGACCGGGACGCGGCGATCGCGGCACTGGCACGGCGGGGCGTCGTCGTCGGCTACCTCTACGACCCGCCCCTGGACGACTACGCCGGCGCGGAGTTCACCGACCTCTCGCCGGCCCCCGAGGCGGCCCGCTGGTTCGCGCGGCACGCGCTGCCCGTCGACCCGCTGCGAGCGCGGACGGTCGTCGAGGTGCTGGAGCGGTCCGGGGCCCAACCGGTCGCAGCACCGGAAGAGCTGTCCAGGAGCAGGCCGACACCGGGAGGGCTGGGTTAGTCCCGTGGCTGAGATCCAGGTGCACGAGCCCGCCACCACGCGCGCCGACGGGGGCGGGCCGAAGCCTGCCGACAGTGAGCACACACACGACTCGCTGTTCAAGAACGCCTACTTCCTCATGCTCAGCACCGGTGTGTCCGCCGTGCTGGGCCTGGGATTCTGGCTGGTGGCCGCCCGCTACTACTCCGAGGAGGCCGTCGGCCAGGGCTCCGCCGCCATCGCCGCGATGCGGCTGCTCGCCAGCATCACGGCGACGACGATGATCGGCGCCGTCGTCCGGTTCGTCCCGCGCGCGGGGCGGGAGACCGGGCGCCTGGTGGGGGGCACGTACGTGGCCAGTTCGCTGGTCGTGGCGCTCGCCGCCGCCGTCTTCCTGCTCACGCTCGATGCCTGGGGAGCCTCGTACGCCCCCCTGGGCACGCCCATGGCGGGCGCGGTGTTCGTCGCGGCGTGCGTGGCCTGGGCGCTGCTCACCCTCCAGGACGGGGTGCTCACCGGACTGCGCAAGGCGGAGTGGGTGCCCGCCGGGAACGCGGTGTTCTCGGTCGGGAAACTCGCCCTGCTGGCCGTCTTCGCCGGCACGCTGCCCGTCCTCGGCATCTTCGTGTCCTGGGCGGTGGCGATCGCCTTCTCCACCCTGCCGCTGGGCTGGCTGATCTTCCGCCGGCTCATCCCGCGCCAGGCGGAGGCCGACCGCGAGAAGGAGCCTCCGAAGACTCCGGGACATGGGCCGCTTCCTGGCCGGGGACTCGCTGGGCGCGCTGTTCAGCCTGGCGATGATCAACCTGCTGCCGGTGATGGTCGCGGTCCGCTTCAGCGCCGCGGAGAACGGCTACTTCTACGTGGCGTACACCGTCGGCGGCACGATGGAGTTCATGGCCATCAACATGGCCTCGTCGCTCACCGCGCACGCCTCGCACGACCCGCGCCAACTCGCCGACGGCGTCCGGGGAGCACTGCGGCGCATGACGCTGCTGCTGGTGCCGGTCGTGCTCGTGCTGGTCGTCTTCGCCCCGTACATCCTCACGCCCTTCAGCCCGGACTACGCCGAGCACGGCTCCACCGTGCTGCGGCTGCTCGCCCTCGGCGCGCTGCCGCGGGTCGTGGTGGAGCTGTACATCGGCGTACTGCGCGTCCAGGGGCGCACGGGTGTGCTGGCCGCGCTCCAAGGCGCCATGTGCGCCCTGGTGCTGGGCAGCGCGGCCGTGCTGTTCACCCCGGCCGGGATCGCCGGCGCCGGCTGGGCGGTGCTGCTGAGCATGACGCTGATCGCCGTCGTCTCCACGGCCGGGCTGCGCGCGGCCCTGCGCCACGACGACAGCGCGCCCGCCCGGTCCCGCACGCCCGCCGCCCCCTCCTACGGCTCCTACGGCACCCGCTGGGCGCGACTGAACGCCACCGCCGGGTACGGCACGACCTGGGCCCGCCGGGCCGCGTCACCAGCCCAAGGGAGCGACGAGGACACGGTCACGCTGTTCATCGGGCGACCCGGGTACGAGCGTGAGGCGCTGCAGGCGGACACGCTGGCGCTGATCGTGCGGCCGCATCATCCGGAGCCGGGACCGGGGGAGAAGGGCGCGAGCGCCGGGAAGGCCGGTGCCGCCGGGCCGGCGGAAGCGGTCGAGGGCCGAGACGGTTCCGAGGAGGGGAGCGGGACGCTCCAGCGCGAGGGACCGGCCGGGTACGAGGCGACCGGTGGGGCGGCCTCCGCCCGGCGCGAGGAAACCGCATGGACGGAAACGGCCGAGTACGAGACCCAGGAACCGCGGCTGAGAGGCGCCCTGTGGAGCCTGCTCGGCGTCGCCACCGTCTTCTTCTGGGCGCCGCCTGCGCGGACCTGCCCTGGCTCGACGACGCCACCGAAGCGGCACTGACCGGACGTCAGCTGCTGGAGGGACTGCCGTTGCCGTCGCTCACCGCGGGGGGCCTGCTGCTCGTGGTGTTCGTAGCCGCCGTCACGCTGTGCACCCGGCGCGACCCGTGGCTGCCCGGCACGG
This sequence comes from uncultured Actinomycetota bacterium, assembly GCA_963798065.1. Lineage (GTDB taxonomy): Bacteria > Actinomycetota > Actinomycetes > Streptomycetales > Streptomycetaceae > Streptomyces. Next base: position 36,987 of record CAWCSC010000030.1, read on the forward strand.
CGTTGTACGCCGCCCTGCTCGCCCTGTACGTCGCACCGGCGGCCCTCGGGCGGGAACCGCGGCCGGTGGACGGGGCGTTGTATGTGAAGACGGCCGGCTTCCTCGCGGACACGGTAGGGCTCGACGGGCCCGAGACGCTGCTGCGCTGGGCGCCGCCGGTCTGCCAGCTGCTGTGCCTCGTGCCGCTGTGGCCGCTGCTCGCGAGCGCGGGCGGCCGGCTGACGTGGCCGGGGCGCTGGGGGGTTCTGTATCTCGTCGCGGTCGGCGGCTGGGTGTGGCGTGAGGCGCTCGCACCGGTCGCGCCGCCCCTGCTCGTCGTCCTCGTCCTGCTCCTGCTGCTCCGCCGCGCCGCGTCGGCGTGGGTGCTCTCCCGCTCCAGTCAGACGAACCGGTCAGCGGCAGCAGCAACCGACCGGCCGACCCCAGCGACTGATCCCAGCGACTGATCAAGCTCCAGAGTCGAACAGAGCCGAACAGAGCCGAACCGCCCAGGGGGGAACCACCGTGCGTCCGCCAGCAACTCCACGGGAGAGATCCACGCCAGAGCCCACTCCTGCCCGGGATGAAGCGGACTCGTCAGGTACCCGCCCCGAGACCTCCAGCCAGTCCTCCAGCCCTTCCTCCTCGGAGTCGTCGAGCCCTGCCCATGAGCCCGTGACGGACCTGTCCGATCTGCCCCCTGCCTGGCCCGGGCGCCGCGCTCTCGCCTGGCCCGGCATTGCGCTGTTCGTCGCGCTCGCCCTGTGGGCGTACGCCATGCGGCACACCGATGTCTCGCAACTCGACGACTACGGCCTGGTCACCGCGCTGCACCCCACCTTCTGGGCGGGCCTCGCGGTGCTCACCACCGGCTTCTGGTTCACGGTCCGCGATCCGAGCCGGCGGGGCGGCTGGGCGGCGGCGTACGTCCTCGGCCTGCTGGTCATGGAGCGGGCCACCCAGGCCGTGCTGTATCCGACCCCGCTGTACGCCTGGGCGTGGAAGCACGAGGCGGTCATCGACCACCTGCTGACGGCCGGCGGTCTGCAGAACGGCCGACCAGGTCGGCGACATGGCGGTGTACGACCAGTGGCCGGGCTTCTTCGCCGCCCAGGCCGCCCTGGTGCGGCTGCTGGGCGTGGACTCGGCGGCGATGTTCATGGCCTGGTGGCCCCTGGCCTCCAGCCTGATGCTGCTGCTCCCGCTGCTGCTGATCTACCGCACCTTCACCGAGGACCGGCGGCTGATCTGGACCGCGGTCTGGCTCTTCTACGTCGCCAACTGGGTCGGGCAGGACTACTTCTCGCCCCAGTCCGTGGCCTACGCGCTGCATGTCGGCGTCCTGGCCGTCGTCCTGCGCCGATTCGGCCGGTCCGCCGTGCGGCGCGGGCAGCCTCGGCAGGCCGTGTGGACGGTGGTGATCACCGTCATGCTCGTGGCGATCGTCATCTCCCACCAGCTCACCCCGGGCATGCTGGTGGTCTGTCTGCTCGCCCTGTGCCTCAGCCGCCGCTACCGCGACTGGGTCCCGGTGGTCACGACCCTCGTGATCTTCCTGGCCTGGTGTCTCACGGCGGCGCTGCCCTTCCTGTCCGCGGCCATGCCGGACATGATCCGCTCCGTCGGTGACGTCGGCGCCAACGTCGAGACGGGGTACGGCGCCACCCCGACCGGCACCGGAGCCATCGCGACCTCCTGGGCGGCCCGGCTGCTGTCCGGCTCCGTCCTGCTGTTCGCGGCCGTCGGCGTCCTGCGCCAACGGGTGCTGCGGCACCGGGCCCGGCCGCTGCTGCTGATCGCGGCGGCCCCGCTGCCCATGTTCGCGGCGAGCAGCTACGGCAGCGAGATGATCTTCCGGGTGCTGCTGTTCATGCTGCCCGGCGCCGCGTTCTTCGCCGCCGCGGCGCTGCTGCCCAAGGTCCGTACGCTGGCCGCCGACGCCGCCGCGCGGGAGGCCGGCAGCCGGTACCGCGACGGGCAGGCCGCCCCCGCCCCGGGCCGGCGATGGGGGCTCGGCGCGTGGGTGCCGCTGGCCGCACTGCTCGGCGGAACCCTGGCATTCGTCCCGGCCTACTCCGGCAAGGACCGGATCAACTACTTCCCGCCGCAGGAAGTGGCCCTCGTACGGCAGCTGTTCGACCAGGCGCCCGACGGCTCGCTCGTCGTGGCCGCCAACCGCAACTACCCGCTCGCGTCCGCCTCCTACTGGAGCGTCGACCACTACTGGTTCCTGGACGACGCCCGCAGTCACGTCGACCGGATCGTCCAGAACCCGGCAGCCACCCTCGCCACTGACATGGCCGGGGTGGAGCGGCCGGCCCGGGCCTACTTCCTGCTCACCCAGGGGCAGTCGGCCAACTCCGAGATGAACGGACAGCTCGACAAGGCGCAGCTGGACCGCATCCGGAGGTCCGTCGCCGCCTCACCACGGTTCCAGCTCGTGGCGGAGAACAGCGCCGGATGGCTCTACGTACTGAAGCCGGCGCAGGGAGCGGAGCGATGACACCGCAGGAACTCGTGGTCCGGATGCTGCCGCCGTTCGGCGGCTGGCTCGCGCTCGCCGCGCTCGCCCTGCCCGGCGGATCGCCGCTGCGGGGCGCCGCGGTCGTCCTCTTCCTGGCGGCGGGCCCGGGCGCGGCGATGGTCAGAGTCTGTGCTCCGGCGCTGGGGGCGCGGCCCGCCGAAGGGCCCGTCGAGCGCCGGGACCCCGGCTTCGCACGCCACTCCGACCTGCTGGAGCGGCTGATGCTGACGCTCTTCGTGAGCATCGGCGCCGTGATGCTGGTCGCGACGGTGCTGATCGCCACGCACACCTTCAGCGCGCAGCGGGTGCTGCTGACGCTGACCCTGCTGACCACGCTCGCCGCGTTCTGTCCGCCGCTGCGCGCCTCCCCGCCGTCGACGACGACGCCGAGTACACCGAAGGGTCCTGCTCAGTGAGGTTCAACCGTCCCCACCGTCTCTTTCGCCGCGACCCGATCACGACCGGACAGCACCGACAGCATCGCGAAAGGACCCCCGAGGAGCAGCCGGCCGCCGGTTCGTTCGCATCGAGCCGGCGCCGTCTGCTGATCACGTCCGCCACGATCGTCAGCGCGGTCCTGGTCGGCGTACTGGCCCTCCGGGACGCCTCCGGGCCGGACCCCCAAGGCGCCGGTTCCCCAGCGGACTGCCGTCCCACGGCACTCCTGGAACCGCCCTGCGGAGCCTGGTTCGGCGCCTTCGTGCCGCACGAGCGCAACGACCTGCCCGAGAAGGTGCGCGCCTACGAGAAACGCGTGGGCCGCGAGCTCGACATCGTGTACACGTACCACGACATGTCCCGGGCCGAGGGCGCCCGCCGCGAGGGCCAGCTGCTCACCCCGGAGGAACGGCGCGTCGGCGAGGACCACTTGCTCCTGCTCTCCTGGGAGAGCAAGTGGTGGGGCGGTACGAAGCAGCAGCAGCCGACCTGGAAGCAGATCGCGTCCGGCGAGCTGGACGACCAGGTCATCGACGTCCAGGCCCAGCGCATCAAGGACTACGGCAAGAAGGTCTTCCTCTCCTTCGACCTGGAGATGGACACCCGCACCCCGGCCAGCGGCACCCCCGCCGACTACGTCGAGGCGTACCGGCACATCCACGACCGGTTCCGCGAGCTGGGCGTCGACAACGTGGTGTGGACGTGGATCACCACCGGCTACCTCGACCACGCCGACGAGATCAAGCGGATGTATCCCGGCGACGACTACGTCGACTGGATCGCCTACAACCAGTACAACTACTACCGCTGTCACGACGCGGGCTGGCTCACCTTCGCGCAGACCCAGAACGCCACGCACGACTGGATCCGCGAGAACATCTCCGACGACAAGCCGCTGATGCTCTCCGAGTTCGGCACCGCCGTGGACTCGGCCCGCCCGCAGCGGCAGGCCGAGTGGTATGCGCAGGTGCCCGGAGTACTGAAGGGCCTGGAGGGCGTCAAGGCGGCCCTCCAGTGGAACTACCGCGACCCCGGACCGCACTGCAATCTGGCGCTGGCGAACGACGCGGCCTGGGACAGTCTGCGCAAGGCGGTCGCCGACCCGTACCTCAACCAGCCGCTCCAGTAGCCCTCCGACCGGCGGCTCAAGTACCTCGCCGACCGGCCGCTGGAGCAGCCCCCGGAAGCAGACCCCCGGAAGCAGACCTCGGGAGCAGCCCCCCGGAAGCAGACCCGGGAGCAGACCTCGGGAGCAGCCCCCCGGAAGCAGACCCCGGGAGCAGCCCCCGGAAGCAGCCCCCGGGAGCAGCCCCCGGAAGCAGTCCGGGTCAGCCCGCGAACTCGGGCCCGTGCACCACCGCACGGGCCCGCCGGTACCAGCGCCACGCGATCGTCTTCGGCCCGTCGCGGTACGGCGCGACCCGGGCGCCCGCTCCCGACAGCCAGCCCTCGACGTCGGCGACGGTGTGGGTACGCCGGACGATGAGCCGGGCGATGCGGTATCGCTCGTCGTGGTCGGAGCTGAGGGCGTGCCGTACGGCGGTCGCCGTCTCGTAGCCGGCCCGGGCCGACATGGCCCGCACCCGCGGGCTGTTGTAGCCGTGCGGATAGGCGAGATGGCGGACCTCGTGCCCGAGCGCGTCCTCCAGCACCGCCTTGGACGTGCGCAGTTCGTACGCCAGGTCCTTGCCGGACAGGGTGTCGAGCTGTGCGTGCGTGACGGTGTGGCTGCCGATCTCCATGCCGGAACGTTCCAGCTCCGCTGCCCGGTCCAGGGTCATCATCGGGGCGGGCGGCAGGAGACTGCGGCCGCCCGGGGCGATGGCGCCGGTGGTGAGATAGGCGGTGGCGGGCAGCGCGCGGTCGGCCAGCGTCTCGGCGGTGGGGCCGGGCAGATCGGCGAAGCCGTCGTCGAAGGTGAGCAGCACGGGCCGGGGTGGCAGGGGCGCCCGCCCGGCCAGGTGGTCGGCGATCGCGCTGATCGTGACGGGCGTACGGCCGCTGGCCACGACGACGTCGAGATGGGCCGCGAACTGCCGGGGGGTGACCGTGAACTCGGCGATCCAGGCGGGCGGGTCGTCCATCACGGCGTGGTACAGGAAGACGGGGATCGTGGACACAAGAATCGTGGGGGCTATCGGCCCCTCACCACGCGCACTCGTCGAGGTCCTCATCTCGCCCCCTGATCTGTCTTCTCACGAACGGTCGCGCGCAGCGCGTACCGCGCACGCAGATAGCCGACGGGCCCGTACACCATCCCCCTGCGCTGCAACCGAGACAGCCGCCGCGGCCAGGGATGCGTCCGCACGTCGTGGTCACCCGGCATCCCACCGCCCTGAGTCCCCTCCGTCTCGCGTACGGCCGTCAGCGTGCGGGCGTGGGCGAGGCCGCGGGGCAGCCTCGCGAGGAACGCGGGCAGCAGCGCCGGGCGGTTGACGAGCACCGCGGTGAGGTAGGCCGTGAGCCCGGCGCCGTAGCCGTACGCCTGGGTCTCCAGGTCCCGCCAGGTCTCCCGGTGGTGGTGCCACACCAGTGCGTACGGCGTGTAACGCAGCCGGTGGCCCTGGGCCAGGACGCGGACGAAGCCATAGAGGTCGTCGCCGCCCCGGGCGGCCGTACCGGCGCCGGTGGCCGGGTCGAAACCGCCGACGGAACGCAGCACCGCCGTACGGAACGCCATGTTGGCGCCGGAGCCGAACCGTCCCGCGGTGAACGGGAACAGCGGCTCGTCGCCCGGCGGGTGCTCGGGGTCGTACGTCCTTGGAGTGAAGCCTTTCGCGAAGCCGCCGTGGCTCTCCAGCAGTACCTGGGCCGGAGTGGTCAGCCGCGCGGGCAGGATCAGCCCGGTGCTGCAGCCGAGTCCGGGGTCGGCGGTGAAGGGCGCGGTCAGCTCGGTCAGCCAGCGCGGGTCGGCGACCACGTCGTCGTCGGTGAAGGCGACGACCTCGCCCTTGACGGCCGCCAGGCCGGTGTTGTGCGCGACCGCGAGGCCGGGCACCTGCTCGCACACGTACCGCACGCGCTCGGCGTACTTCCGCTCGACCAGCTCCCGCGTCTCGTTCGTCACGGGAGCGTTGTCGACGACGACGATCTCGAACCGCGGGTGGTCCTGCGCCAGCAGCGAGTCCAGCGCGCGGGCCAACTGCCCGGCACGCTCCCGGGTCGCGACGACGACACTGGTGTACGGCGGCTCGTCGGGCTCACCGGCCTGCGCAGGAGCGCACTGTGCCCGCGCCCGCCGCGTCAGCACGGCCGTCGCATCCGCCCCCTCCGGCACCCGCCCGAGCAACGTGCCCACGGGCCGCCCACCCCTGCGGACCAGCACGAACACCTCTCCGTGCGTCACCGGCGGGCTCCCCGGACCGGGTCTGAGCACCGCCTCGTCACCGTCGAGGTCCAGCTCGGCGACCTGCACCGCCCCGATGTCCAGGAACCGCCGTATCTCCTCCTGCGCAACGGCCGAACGAGCCATGCGCCCTCCCCCGCTCGTGTCACGTACGGCGCAGCCTTGCCGCGCCCTTCAGGGTCCGCGCGGCCAGCGCCGCGAGCCGCGGCCTGCTGCGGACGAAACTGTGCGCCCGGCGGGCCGGCTCGCGGCTCAGCCAGTGCAGCGCCGCGCCCGCTCCCGGTCGCGTCACCGCACCCTCGTACACGGGCAGTTCGCCGGTCTTGAGCGCGTCCTTGTACTCCGCCCCTCCCCGCCCCAGGTCGAGCATGCCGATGCCCTCGGCGGCCGCCGCCTCGGCCATGCGCAGGTGCAGCACCAGACCCGGCGAGTACTTCGAGAACTCCGGGTCGTAGGCCGGGAACCAGCAGGCCAGGACCGACGCCGAGCGCAGCCCGAAGTGCGCGGCGACGGGCCGCTCACCGGCGTACAGCACGGACAGCGTGCCGCTGCACTCCGGCGCCCGGGTCTCGGCCAGCCGTCCCACGAGCCGGGTGATCCACTCCCGTGCGAACCGGTCCTGGCGGCCCGTCCTGCGGTACTGCGCCGACTTCCACTCCATGAGGGTGCGCAGCGCGGCCGGGTCGCGTTCGTCGAACACGAACCGTGGCTCGCCGACCTGCCGGCCCAGCTTGCGCTCCTTGGCCAGGGTGGTCTTCAGGAACTTGGGCGACTGGGCGCGCAGCACCGACTCGTACGTCTCGTAGCCCTTCTCCACGTCGATGACGTAGGTGGAGTGCTCCTCGGCCGCGTACCGGACGAACAGCCGCTGCTCGGCCTCCAGGTTGTCGAAGGCGAAGCTCGACACCGAGCAGGCCCGCAGGAGCCGGCCCGTATCCAGGTCCAGGCCCGGCCGCAGGATGGCGCCCTGCGCGTCCGAGACGCCGAGCCCGATCGCCCGGCCCTGCCCCAACGGGCCCCGCTCATGAGGCAGGAAGCCGGCCGGCTCCAGCCCCTCGTACACCACCGCGACCCGTGCCTGCGGCCTCACCAGGCCGACGGCTTCGGTGAACTCCGGTTCCATGAAAGGGTTGCGCGGTGCCTGTGAGGCCGCGCGCAGTGCGCGCCAGCGCTCCCTTTCCCCCTCGCCGAGCCCTCCGGGCCCAGCCACGCGAATGCGCCCACTGCTCAACCTGACCCCCCGATCAAGTCCCCCCTGGACACTTGGAAGGTACCGCCCGAGACGGCCCCGAGGGTAGGTAGCGGACCATGTTGTTGCCAACTGGTGCAGAGGCCTTCAACCGGGCAATCGGCGTCCACGGCACGATGAAACGGAGGGTCGCGCTGTCCGTATTCTCAGATCATGGCCGCACCCATCGCATATTCACTCATCGCCACCGACCTGGACGGAACGCTGCTGCGCGGCGACGACACCCTCTCCGACCGGTCACTCGCCGCGCTCGCGCGGGTGGCGGACGCCGGTGCCCAGCACCTCGTGGTGACGGGCCGGCCGGCGCCGAGAGTGCGACCGCTCCTCGACGACCTCGGCTGCACGGGGCTCGCGGTGTGCGGGCAGGGCGCGCAGGTGTACGACGCCGGAGCGGACCGCTTGCTGTGGTCCATCACCCTGGACCGGGAACTGGCGGAGACCGCGCTCGGCAAGATCGAGGCCGAGGTGGGGCAGGTGTACGCCGCGGTCGACCAGGACGGGGTCGACGGGCTCACGCTCATCGAGCCGGGCTATCTCATGCCGCACCCGACCCTGCCGGCCGTGCGGGTCGACCGGCGCGACGAACTGTGGGGCGAGCCCGATCAGCAAGGTGCTGCTGCGCCATCCCCGTCTGACGGACGACGAGTTGGCGGCGACGGCCCGTTCGGTGGTCGGCTCGCTGGCGACGGTGACGATGTCGGGGCCCGGCACGGTCGAGCTCCAGCCGTGCGGCATCACCAAGGCGACGGGCCTGGCACTGGCCGCCGAGCACCTGGGGCTGCGGCCGGCGGACACCGTCGCCTTCGGCGACATGCCCAACGACATCCCGATGTTCGACTGGGCCGCCCACGGCGTGGCGATGGCCAACGCCCATCCCGAACTCAAGGCCGTGGCCGACGAGATCACCCTGTCGAACGAGGACGACGGCATCGCCGTCGTCCTCGAGCGACTGCTGGACGGGAGGGCTCAGTACGGGCCGTTGACGTTGTCGATCGAGCCGTAGCGGTCGGCCGCGTAGTTGCAGGCCGCCGTGATGTTGGCGACCGGGTCGTACGGGTCCCAGCGACGTGCCGTCCACGTGGTAGGCCTGGAAGGTCGGGTCGATGGTCTGGAGCAGGCCCTTGGACGGGGTGCCCGCGACGGCGTTCGAGTCCCAGTTGTTGATCGCCTGGGGGTTGCCGGACGACTCACGCATGATGTTGCGGTAGATGCCGTCGTACGAGCCCGGAATGCCCTTCTGCGCCATGATGTCCAGCGCCTCGCGGATCCACCCGTCGAGGTTGTTCGCATAGGTCTTCGCGGAGGCCTGGGTGGCCTTGGCGACGCCACCGGCGGGCTTCGCGGCCGGCTTGGCGGGAGCGGACGACTTGGTCGCCTTCTTCTGCGAGGCGGCCGCCTTGGTCGTCGACACCTTCAGCTTCAGGCCCGGGTGGATCAGCTTCGGGTCGTCGCCGACGGCGGAGCGGTTGTCCGTGTAGAGCTTCTTCCAGCCGCCCGAGACGTCGTACTTGTCCGCGATGCGGTAAAGAGTGTCGCCCTTGGCCACGGTGTACGTGAGCGACTTGGGCTGGGCCGCCTGGGGCACGGACTGTGCGACGGCGGGTGCGCTCTGCGGCGCCTCGGCGGCGCTCGCGTAGGTGGCTCCGAGGAGCGGGAGGGTGAGTGCCGCTCCGCCGGTGCCGGCGATGGCGACACCTCGGGTGAGCGGATTGGTTCTGGGGCGACGGTGCTTGCCTCGTTTGGCCATGGCGGTATTCCTCTCCGGCGCCTGCGAGGTGAGCTGTCGGGTTCGGGCCGGGAGGTGCCCGGCCGCGCACGGCGCTGTACTGCCGTGCGCGGCTTCACCCCGAGCCGTGCCGCTGTGCGGACCGGCGACTTACCTGGGTCCCCCGCTCCTGCCCTGCGTGAGTGAGTCGGTTCCTGTGGGGGTCCGGGCGGTGGCAGGATTCGGCGTCCGCCGGACAGGCCCGGAACGTATGCGAGAGCACATGTCGGGAACAAGCACCGGAGTCACATATCGTGCGGTTGACCTTGGTCGGGGGTGTTTGAGCCGCTTGATCCTTTGCGGAAGCCAAGGCTCAACTGGCGTTCGGATGAAGGGGGTACGGGGTGGCTTCGGGGTGGGATGTCGAAGGGGTTAACGTGATTCAACTCACTGATCGCGAGCCCGTGGGGCAATTTCCGTCAAAGGGAATTTGCTCACTCGTCATGGCAAATCGTGCATATCTCACTACCTCCTGGTAAGTCGATAAATGTCTGTTCTTATGAGTTGATCGAAAACATAACGGTCGTGATCAGATACCACCCGGCCTGTAACCATGGGCGCTGGCGGTGATCGAAACGTGACCGGATACGCTGAGTCGAGTGATGGCAGCGACCTATCGACAAACCGGCGTAATCGCCGGCAGACACCAGCAGACAGGAGACCCCTCGTGACCGACGTCGGGCCGTTCGGGCTGAGCGTGCGGGACCAGGCTCTGGAAGCCGATGTCCAGGCCGGATTGGCGGCTGTCGAGGAAGGCTTGCTCGAGGCCACCAAGAGCGAGGTGCCCTTCATCACGGAGGCCGCCCAGCACCTGGTGCGGGCCGGCGGCAAGCGGTTCCGTCCGCTGCTCGTGATGCTCTCCGCCCAGTTCGGTGACCCGTACGCGCCCGGGATCGTGCCGTCGGCCGTCGTCGTGGAGCTGACCCACCTCGCCACGCTGTACCACGACGACGTGATGGACGAGGCGACGGTGCGCCGCGGGGTGGCGAGCGCGAACACCCGCTGGGGCAACTCCGTCGCGGTCCTCACCGGCGACTTCCTCTTCGCGCGTGCCTCGCACATCCTGGCCGACCTCGGCCCGGAGGCAGTGCGGGTGCAGGCCGAGGCGTTCGAGCGGCTGGTGACCGGCCAGATCCTGGAGACGGCCGGACCGCAGGACGGCCGCGACCCCGTCGAGCACTACCTGGACGTCCTGGGCGGCAAGACCGGTTCGCTGGTGGCGGTGTCGTGCCGGTTCGGCGCGATGATGTCCGGCGCCGACGAGACGACCGTGGACGTGCTGACCCAGTACGGCGAGCGGCTCGGCGTCGCCTTCCAGCTCGCGGACGACGTCCTGGACATCGCCTCCGACTCCCACGAGTCCGGCAAGACGCCCGGCACCGATCTGCGCGAGGGCATCCCCACGCTGCCGGTGCTGCGGCTGCGCGAGCGGGCGGCCCGGCTCGGGCTCGCGGACGACATCGCCCTGTGCGAGCTGCTGGACTGCGACCTCACCGACGACGAACGGCACGCCGAGGCCCTGCGCCTGCTGCGGGCCCACCCGGCGCTGGAGCAGGCCCGGAAGGACACCGTCCGCTACGCCCAGGACGCGCGCGCGGCGCTGGCGCCCCTGCCCGAGTGCGCCGCGAAGGCGGCACTCGTGGAGCTGTGCGACGCGGTGGTGCACCGGGCCGGCTAGCCGGTCCTTGCCGGACGACCCCTACGGGTCGGGGGAGAAGCCGCCCTTCCGTGTCATACCCCAGCAGTACGCGGAGTTGAGCCCGGGGTCTGATGTATCTCCCTGGCCGATTTGGTCAGATGGACACCACGGAAACACCACTCCTCACCTGTTCGGGTGAGAATGGCGGCTCAGGGACGAGTGCGTGGACGACACGGACAGCCGCCGCCGACCACGGAGGTAGGGCACACATGGCACCGTACGCATCCGACGACAGCACGACCGCCGGGGAGGTCGACGAGCAGCGCTCCGGGCGGCGCAAAGCCGCGCGGTACGTCGTACCGGTCGACGGTGATGGGGGTGGCGGCCGCGACGATCGGGCTGGTCCCCGCACTTGCCGACTCCGGTGACCCCGACCTCCCGAAGATCACCGCACAGCAGCTCATCGAGAAGATCGCGAAGTCGGACGTCCAGCAGCTGTCCGGCACCGTGAAGATCAGCACGGACCTCGGGCTGCCGGACCTCGGCGGGCTGGAGAGCAGCCTGATGTCCGGTGCCGCGAGCCCGGACGGGGGCGGCTCCTCCGCCGACCCGACCGCCAAGCTCACCGAACTGGCCTCCGGCACGCACACCCTGCGCGTCGCGGCCGACGGCCCGGACAAGCAGAAGCTGTCGCTGCTGGAGAACGCCGCCGAGTACAGCATCGTCCACAACGGCAAGGACGTCTGGGCCTACGACAGCAAGTCCAACGAGGTCCACCACGGCACGGCCTCCGAGAGCGGCAAGGCCTCCGAGAACGGCAAGGACCAGCAGCCGCCGGCCACGCCGAAGGACTTCGCCGAGGAGGCCCTCAAGGCCGCTCGACGACACGACCTCCGTGACCGTCGGACGGCACCGCCCAGGTCGCCGGCCGGGACGCCTACAAGCTGCTCATCAAGCCGAAGCAGTCCGGCTCGACCGTCGGTGCGATCACCGTGGCCGTGGACGCGAAGACGGGCACGCCGCTGAAGTTCACGCTCACCCCGGCGAGCGGCGGCGCCGCCGTCGTCGACGCGGGCTTCACCAAGGTCAGCTTCGCGCAAGCCGGCCGCGTCGACCTTCGACTTCACCCCGCCCAAGGGGGCGAAGGTCACCGAGGAGAAGGAATCCGGGAAGGCCTCCGAGAAGGGCTTCGGCAAGGGTGAGGCCGTCGGCACGCCACGAAGTCCCTCCCGAAGGCCGAGGAGGACCTCGGCAAGGGCCTCGACGGCATGAAGACCATCGGCGAGGGCTGGAACTCCATAGCCACCTTCGACACCGGCGGCGAGGGCATGCCCTCCGGCGAGGGCGGCGGCGACGTCGGCGGCTTCGTGGACTCGCTCGGCGACAAGGTCACCGGCAAGTTCGGCTCGGGCACGGTCTTCTCGACCCGTCTGGTCAACGCCCTGATCACGGACGACGGCAAGGTCTACGTCGGCCTGGTCACCAAGGACGCGCTCGTGAAGGCGGCCGACGCCGGCAAGTAAGCCCCGGATTGCCACGGGGCGTCGAGAGAACGAGGAAGCCGATGGGTGAACCGTCCGCCACGGAGCCGGAGCCGGAGCCGGAGCCGGAGCCGAGCGGCGCGGGTGCCGCGGCCGGGGAACCGGTCATCGCCACCCGCGGGCTCACCAAGCGCTACCGCGGCGGACAGCTCGCCGTCGACGGTCTCGACCTGACCGTCCCGGCGGGCAGCGTCTTCGGCTTCCTCGGCCCCAACGGCTCCGGCAAGACCACCACCATCCGCATGCTGATGGGCCTCATCGAGGCCACCTCCGGCACGGCGCGGGTCCTCGGGCACCCCATGCCGCGGGCCACCCGCGCCGTGCTGCCGCACGTCGGCGCCCTCATCGAGGGCCCGGCCCTCTACGGCTTCCTCTGTGGCCGTGACAACCTCGTCAGGTACGACTCGGCCGACCCGGCCGCGGATCCGCGCACCCGGCGCGCCAGGGTCGCAGCCGCCCTGGACCGGGTGGGCCTGACGGCCGCCGCGGGCAAGAAGGCGAAGGCGTACTCGCTGGGTATGAAGCAGCGCCTGGGCCTCGCGGCGGCACTGCTCCAGCCGCGCCGGTTGCTCGTGCTCGACGAGCCGACCAACGGTCTCGACCCGCAGGGCATGCGCGAGATCCGCACCCTGATAAGGGAACTGGCCTCGGACGGCACGACCGTCTTCCTCTCCTCCCATCTGCTCGACGAGATCGAGCAGGTGTGCACGCACGCGGCCGTGATGGCGCAGGGCCGTCTGCTCACCCAGGGCCCGGTGGCGGAGCTGTCCGCCGGGGCCCGTGGCCGGCTCGTGGTGACCACGCCGGACCCGGCGGAGGCGGCCCGGGTGCTGAAGGAGCAGGGCGTCGGCGACCTCGTCGTCGCGGACGACCGGGTGACCGGCGAACCACCGGACCGCGACCTCGCCGACGTGAACGCCGCGCTGGTGACGGCCGGGGTGCGCGTGCGGGGCTTCACGCTCGAACGGGCCTCGCTGGAGGACGCGTTCGTGGCGCTGACGGGGGAGGGCTTCGATGTCGCGGGCTGAAACGGCGGGGGCCGTACGCCCGGTGAGCCCGTTGTGGACCTTCGGGCTGCTGCGCAGCGAGCTCACCACGACCTTCCGGCGCTGGCGCACCCTCGCGCTGCTGGCCGTGCTGGCGGGCGTGCCCGTGCTCGTAGGTATCGCGGTCAAGATGGAGACGGGTGACGGCTCGTCGGCCGGTGGTGGCGGGGGAGGACCGGCCTTCATCTCGCAGATCACCAACAACGGCCTGTTCCTCGTCTTCACCGCCCTGGCCGCCACCCTCCCGTTCTTCCTGCCGATGGCGATCGGGGTCGTCGCGGGCGACGCCATCGCAGGCGAGTCGAACGCCGGCACGCTGCGCTACCTGCTGGTCGCCCCGGCCGGCCGCACCCGCCTGCTGCTCACCAAGTACGCGACCGTCGTCATCTTCTGCCTGGTGGCCACCCTCGTGGTCGCCGTCTCGGCGCTGACGGTCGGCGCGCTGCTGTTCCCGCTCGGCGGCCTGACGACCATCTCCGGCACCCAGATCAGCTTCGCCGAGGGTCTGGGCAGAGCCCTGCTGATCGCCCTGGCCGTCGCCGCGTCACTGATCGGCGTCGCGGCGCTCGGCCTGTTCGTCTCGACCCTGACGGGCAGCGGCATCGCGGCGATGGCGACCACCGTCGGCCTGCTGATCACGGTCCAGATCCTCGACCAGATCCCGCAACTGCACGCCCTTCAGCCGTACTTCTTCTCGCACTACTGGCTGTCCTTCGCCGACCTCATGCGCGAACCGGTCTACTGGGACGACCTGGCGAAGAACCTCGGCCTCCAGGCCCTGTACGCGGCGGTGTTCGGCTCGGCGGCCTGGGCCCGCTTCACGTCGAAGGACATCACGGCCTAGTGCCGCGGCAGGCAACGTCTGCCTGTCAAGGAGCGGCGTTGGGTGCGTGCTCTGGGGGTCCCCCCCGGCCGGAGGCTGGGGGAGTGCCGGCCGGAAGTCCTCGTACTGGATGTACTCGGGCTTTCGGCCGGTGCGCCGAGTGGGGGTACCTCCCACGCCCTTCAGGCAGTGGGGGAGCGTGCCGGGCGTCGCGACGGGGCGAACGTTGCCTGTCGCGGCACTAGCCCCGTGAGGGTCCGGGCCTCACTCCTCGTAGAGGAACCGGGCGAGCGGTGCTTCCTGGGCGAAGAACGTCTTCGCCCGGGTCAGCGCCTCGGTGTCGTTCAGCACGTCACCGGGCTTGCTGCCGTTGCCGAGCAGCACCCCGCCGAAGCCCATCCCCATGTACGCGGCCGAGTTGTGGAGCGTCCCGATCAGCGGGTCGGCGACCACCTCCTCCCGGTGCGCGAGGGCGGTGACGCCCCACAGGGTGCGTCCGGCCAGGGTCGCCTTGAAGTCGAGGCCGGGCGTGCGCAGCCAGCCCGACCAGTAGTCCAGGTAGCGCTTGGTCTGTGCGGAGAGCGAGTACCAGTACAGCGGCGAGACGATCACGATGTCCGTCGCCGCGAGCGTGGCGTCGAGCAGCCGGGCCACGGGGCCCTCGGTCGGGCGGACGTGGTCGCTGTCGTGCCTCAGGTCCTCGAAGTCCGGCACCGGATGCTCGGTGAGGTCGATCCACTCCTGCTCGACGTCAGGGGGCAGTTGCTCGGCGGCCCGGCGGGCCAGCAGCTCGGAGTTGCCCTCGGCGCGGGCGCTGCCCAGGACGAAAAGGAAGCGACGGGTCATGGTGTCCCCCTTGAAGCTCGGCGTACGTCAATTACACGCGCATGCATCATATGTGCGTGCAACTAAATGCGCCAGGGCGGCATTCCCCGAGGCCGTATCCGCCAGGGATGGTGTCGGTCAGCCCCCGAGCCGCGCCTCCGCCTCCCGCGCCACGGCCAGCAGCAGCGCTTCCCGCCCGTGCGGCGCCACCAGGTGCAGCCCGGCCGGGCAACCGTCGCCGCCGAAGCCCGCCGGGAGGCTCAGTGCCGGATGCCCGCTGAGGTTGAACGCCCAGGTGAGCGAGGTGGAGTAGCGGTCGCCCGGCCCCTCGTGGCCGTGCGGTGCGGTGGGGGCCGTGGGCGTCAGCAGCAGCTCGGCACCCGCGAACAGCCCGGCCAGCCGCCGGTCGTTCTCCGCCCGGACGCGGCGGGCCCCGGCCAGGTCGGCACCGGGTGTGCGCAGGGCGAGCCACGCGGGCCCGGGGTCCGTGAGCCGCAACGGCACCCGCGGTCGTACGAGCCGTACGACACCCGCCGTCACGAGCCGTTCCACCGCGGCCCGGGCGAGCTCCACGGGCTCCGGATCGGGCCCGGCGAAACCGAGGTCGGGGGACCAGACGGCGGTGACGGGGAGGGGTGGGAGGACGGGCACCGGCTCGCCCGACACCGCCTGCCACCAGCCCGCCGCGTCCGACGCCGAACGGGCGAGCACACCGGGGACGGCAAGCCCCGTACGGTCGGCGGAGGGCAGCCGCCCGGCCGTGGCCTTCAGGCCGACCACCCCGCACCACGCCGCCGGGATCCGCACCGACCCGGCCCCGTCGCTGCCCGTCGCCAGCGGCACAAGACCGGCCGCCACCGCCACCGCCGACCCGGCCGACGAGCCGCCCGGCGTACGGTCGGCCCGCCACGGGTTGACGGTCCGGCCACGCGCGCCCAGTCCCCAGGTCTGCCAGGGCGTTCCCGGTCCGGGCACGGAGGTCGCGCCCACGGCGACACAACCGGCCGCGAGCAGCGGGCCGGCCGTCCGCAGCCCGTGCCGCCCCTTCACGGCGATCGGCACGCCGGCCAGCGGCAGCGGCCCGCCCTTTGCGGAACTCGCGGCTTCACTCGTACGGGTACCGTTGCCGGCTCCTCGGTCGAGCAGCGCGTCCACCTCGTCCGCCCGCCGCAGCGCCTCCTCGTGCCACACCTCGACGAACGCGCACAGCTTGGGATCGGCCCGCTCGATCCGCTCAAGCGCCGCCGCGACCACGTCGGCCGCGCGCAGCTCCCGGGCCCGTACGCCCGCCGCGATCTCCCCGGCCGACAGGGACACGGGCGTCAGCGTGCCGCTCCCGTCAGCCTGGTCAGGGCCTGCGTCTCACGCGGCGGGTGGCCCAGTTCGCCGAGCCGCCAGGACGGCACCCACGGCACGCGGTACACGTCGATGACCGCCTCCAGGGACTTGACCCGCTGGGCGAGCGGGCGCGGCAGCCGGCCCGGGGCGTCCGCCACGAGGACGACGCCGTCGAGGTCGAGCCCCGGCGGAGCCTGACCGCGCCGGAAGATCTCCACCGCACCGGCGACCGTGTCCAGTCCGGCCGCGTGTGTGCGGGCGACCAGCAGCACCGACGGGGGGCCGCCCGGCCCGGGCCAGGAGCGGCCGCTGTCATGGCCGCCGTAGACCGCGGCGAGCGTGGAGACGCCCGCGCCGCCGTGCGTGCCGACCCAGGAGAAACGCCGTGCCGCGGCATGGGCGTGGGCGGGCTCCGGCGGCCCCGGCTCCGTCGTGGTCACCGGGCCGCGGATCCAGATCTCCGGTCCCGGTCGCATGCCTGTCTGCATGCCCGTCTCCTCCCTCGTACTCCCGATCTTCATGCCAACCGGAACAACGCGCGCCGGGGCCTACAGTCCTTGGGACGAGCCTGTGACACCGCGGTGACGTGAGAAACGAGAGCGAGCGGACACACTCGACAGTAGGTGTACGACGCCGAGTGAGGGGACGATGTCTCGACTCAGCCGCGAGAAGAAGCGGGAACAGAAGCAGGCCGCACGCGCGGCGACCCCGGCGGCGCCGATCGACGTCCATGTCCCCGGGGCCTCAGCGGAGCCGGATCGGGGGCAGGAGCGGGGCCCGGGGCCGCGCCGGGTCCGGGAGCCGGAGCGGCGGGCGTGTCCGACGGCGCGTCGGTCGGCGGCGTCCCGGTCTTCGCGGCCCCCGGCGAGGAGATCCAGCAAGGCGGTCCTCAACCGCCTGCACCACATCGCCCTCGCCACCGGCCATTCCGTCCTCGCCACCATCCACGACGAGCGCATCGGCTACGTCGTCCCTCTCCAGGTCGACCCGGACGGCTCCAGCCACTTCACGGCCGAGCCGGTCCGTACGGCACCGCCGCAGGACGCCGTCGCCGGACGCCCGGCGGAACCGCCCGCTGCGGGCGCGGTGCCCGAGCCGCCCACGGCCGGCGCGGTGACGGAGCCGCCCGTTCCTGCGCCCGGACCGATGCCACCCGTGGCGGAGCCGGAGCCCCCGCGCAGTGACAGCGCCACGCACGTCCTGCGTCCCGTACCGGAGTCCGATGGCCGTGGCGCGACACCGACGTTCCCGCTGCGGGCGGTGCCCGAGCCCGAGCCGGCGCCGGAGCCCGTACCGACGTTCGAACTGCGCGCCGTACAGGAGCCGCCACAGCCCACGCCCGAGGACACGCCCCCGGGTCCGGCCATGCCGCCCGGCATCGTCGCGCCCCCGACCGGTGAGTTCGGGCCGCCACCGCCCATGGACGCGAGGCCGCTCCCCCTCCCCGAAACCGGTCCCTCCGCCGAGCCCCGGCGCAGCCGGAAGCCCGACCCGGTGCTCGAAGCGGAGCTGCTCGCCGACCTCGACGCCAAGCCCACCCCCGCCCGCGGCTTCGACGCCGTCGCGGAGGCCATGTTCGGGGACGAGGCTCCCGGCGCGCCGGGCGACTCCGCAGTGGCCGCCCTCGTCGCGGAGCCGATCACGCGGATCAACGAGGCCGTGAAGGAGGGCCGGATCGACGCGGCGGCCGGGCTGGCGGACCAGACCGTCGCGCAGGCGTCGGCGACGCTGGGGCCGGAGCACCCCGAGGTGCTCCGGCTGGGTGAACTCAGCGCGTACATCGCCTACTTGGCGGGCGACCCGCTCCGCGCCTTCCATCTGTCGCTCGACCTGGCCGGTGCCCGGCGCCGTACGGGCGACGCGGAGGCCGCCTACGGCGACGTGCAGAGCGCGGCCACCGCCTGGCGCGCGGTGCGCGACCCGGCGCTGGGGCTGGAGCTGGGGCGCGACCTGATCGGCCTGTGGACCGAACTCGCCGCCGAGGACGGCCCGGCCGCCGAGGAGATCGAGCAACTGGAGTCGGCCCGGGCCCGCATGGGCCGCCTCACGGAACGCGCCCGCAACCAGTAGGGGCGACCGGAACTACTCCGACAGCTCCCACACCGCGTACGCGACCGCGTCGCTGTTGCGGTCGAGGGCCGTGTCGTTGATGTTGGCGGTGGTGTCGCAGGAGGAGTGGTAGCAGCGGTCGAAGGCCTGCCCGGCCGTACCGCCCCACTTGGCCGCCTGCGCCGCCGTCTTCGCGCGGCTGGCCCCGGTGAACAGGCCGCCCACCGGCACACCCGCGCTCTTGAACGGCGCGTGGTCGGAGCGGCCGTCACCCTCGGTCTCGATCTCGGTCGGGACGCCGAGGCCGCTGAAGTACTCCTTGAAGGTCTTCTCGATCGCCGGGTCGTCGTCGTAGACGAAGTAGCCGGGGTTCGGGGAGCCGATCATGTCGAAGTTGAGGTAGGCGCTGATCCTCGAACGGTCTCCGGTGGCCAGCCGGTTGACGTAGGTGCGGGAGCCGACCATGCCGAGTTCCTCGGCCCCCCACCAGGCGAACCGCAGGTGCTTGGTGGGCTTGTACTGCGCCCGTGACACGGCCAGGGCGGTCTCCAGGACGGCGGCCGAGCCGGACCCGTTGTCGTTGATGCCGGGCCCTGAGGAGACGCTGTCGAGGTGCGAGCCGGCCATCACGACCTGGCTCGTGTCACCGCCGGGCCAGTCGGCGATCAGGTTGTAGCCGGTGCGCCCGGAGGCGGTGAACTGCTGGACCGCGGTGGTGAATCCGGCGGCGTCCAGCTTGGCCTTCAGGTAGTCGATCGAGGCCTTGTAGCCGGCCCGGCCGTGCGCGCGGTTGCCGCCGTTGGCGGTGGCTATGGACTGCAACTGGGTCAGGTGGGCCTTGACGCCCGCCAGGGGCAGGTCGGGCGCGGCGGCCGGTCTCGGGGGAGCGGACGCTGCGTCGGCCACGGCGCCGCCGGTCAGGAGCATGGCGGTCGCTATGCCACCTGCTGCCAGGGCGCGCGCGGAAACGGAGAGCTTCATGTGGGGGCTCCGAGTTCCATCGGGCAGCCCGTGGGGTGTCCACAGGCCGCCCACGGTGAATGGGGTGCCTGGATGGTGAAGCTGATGCTGACTCTCCGTCAAGAGACGTATCCGGCCAGGGCGTTGGGAGGACCGGCTGCCATGCCCGGCCTCCGGGGCTCACCGGGCCGGTGTCACTGAACGCAGAACTCGTTCCCCTCCGGGTCCGCCATCAGGACCCACTCGCCGCCCTGCTCCGCCACACGCCGCAGCACACTCGCCCCGAGGCCTTCCAGCCGCGCGACTTCTTCCTCGCGCCGCCCCTCGCCCGGGTGCAGATCGAGGTGGAGCCGGTTCTTGACCGTCTTCGCCTCCGGCACCCGCTGGAACAGCAGCCGCCGCCCCAGCCCGGTCCCGCTCTCCTCCTCGAACGGGTCCTCGGGGTGCCGTACGGCGATCAGGTCCCGGAAGGCGTGCCGGCCGTGCGACTCGATGACGAGCTCTTCCGGCACGGCGCCGACGCCGAGCAGCTTCTCGATGAGGACGCTGTTGTCCTCGACCTCGTAGCGGAGGGCGGCGGCCCAGAAGTCGGCCTGCGCGTGCGGGTCGTTCGCGTCGATGACGACTTTCCAGTGCACGGGGACAGGGGGTGCCGGTGTCTGTGTCATGGACCAGTTATACGGCGCGGGTGCCGTACGCGGTCCGGGCCGCAGCGATCTCGTCCTGGTGTTCCTCCGTCCAGGTCACCAGCGACCGGATCGTGGTGTGCAGCGTCCTGCCGAGGGAGGTCAGTTCGTACTCGCCCCGGGGCGGCACCACCAGGTGCACGGTCTGCTTCACCAGCCCGTCCCGCTCCAGCGACCGCAGGGTCACCGTCAGCATCCGCTGGCTGACCCCGTCGATCTCCCGGCGCAGCTCGGAGAAGCGCAGCCGCCGGTTCTCCAGCAGCGCGATGACGAGCAGCGACCACTTGTCGGCGATGCGGTCGAGGATCTGCCGGACCTGGCAGTCCTCGCGGGTCCCCAGGGCTCGGTCGTACGCGCCGACCTGGGGGCGCTGCTCTTCCTCGGCGCCTTCTTCGGCTTCCAGTTCGTCGTCACGCTCTACCTGCAGGAACTGCGCGGCTGGTCGTCCCTCCAGACGGCGCTGGCTCTGATCGCCATGGGTGTCGACGCCGTCCTCGCACCGACACTCACCCCGAAACTGGTCGCCCGCTACGGCAACGCCCGTGTGATCGTCGGCGGCATCGTCCTGGCCGTGGTGGCGTACGCGCTGTTCCTGCCGGTCGGCATGGACTGGTCGTACGCCGCGATCTTCCCCACCCTGTTCCTCGCGGGTGTCGCCTTCGCGCTGGCCTACGGGCCGCTGACGATCGCGGCCACGGACGGTGTCGCCGAGGCGGAGCAGGGCCTGGCCGGCGGGTTGCTGCACACCGCCACGCAGTTCGGCGCCGCGATCGGCATCTCGGCGGTGACCGCGGTCTACGGCCTGGCGTCCACCGGGTCCGGTCCCGAGGCCACACTCTCGGCGTTCCGCGCGGCGCTGGTCGTGCCGGTCGGCCTGGTGACGCTGGGAACGCTGGTCTCGGTGGCGAGTGCGCGGGCGGCCCGGCGGGCGGTGCGCAGGGCGTCCCAGGTGAGCAGCATCAGCGCCAGCCACACCAGTGCGAATCCCGCCCAGCGCTCCGGCGGCATGGCCTCGTGGAAGTAGAAGATGCCGAGCAGGAACTGGAAGACCGGGGTCAGGTACTGCAGCAGGCCGATGCGTGGACAGGGGCACGCGGATGGCGGCCGCGCCGAAGCAGACCAGGGGCAGCGCGGTGACGATCCCGGCCGAGGCGAGCAGCGCCGCGTGCCCCGCGCCCTCGGCGGCGAAGGTGGAGCCGCCCTGCGCGGTCAGCCACGCCAGGTAGGCGAGAGCGGGCAGGAACTGGATCGCGGTCTCGGCGGCCAGCGACTCCACGCCGCCGAGGTTCACCTTCTTCTTCACCAGCCCGTACGTGGCGAAGGAGAAGGCGAGGCAGAGGGAGATCCACGGGGGCCGGCCGTAGCCGACGGTCAGCACGACGACCGCCGCGCAGCCGGTCCCGACCGCCGCCCACTGCACCGGCCGCAGCCGC
The DNA here is from genome assembly GCA_963798065.1 of uncultured Actinomycetota bacterium. Lineage (GTDB taxonomy): Bacteria > Actinomycetota > Actinomycetes > Streptomycetales > Streptomycetaceae > Streptomyces. The sequence goes on from CAWCSC010000030.1 coordinate 58,628, forward strand.
TCCTTGAGCAGCAGCACACCCATCGCGATGGTGACCAGCGGGTTGATGAAGTACCCGAGCGAGGCCTCGACGACGTGCCCGGAGTTCACGGACCAGATGTACAGGCCCCAGTTGACGGTGATGACCGCCGCGGCGACCGTGATCAGCGCCAGCTTGCGCGGCTGGCGCAGCAGCTCACCGGCCCAGGCCCAGCGGCGCAGCACGAGCAGGGCGGCGCCCACGAAGACCAGTGACCACACCATCCGGTGGGCCAGGATCTCCATCGCCCCCGCAGGCTTCAGCAGAGGCCAGTACAGGGGGACGAGCCCCCACATCCCGTAGGCCGCGAAGCCGTTCAGCAGTCCTATGTGCCCCTCGCCCCTCGACTTGCGGGTCACGGGCCCCCTCCTTCGCACTCCGCGCATGGTGTTCCGCGAGCACGACGGTAACGCCGGGCACCCCCGGATGTCATGCCCGTATCGGCATACGGTCATGACATCCGGGGGTGGGGTGACTCAATGGCCCGCCGGGGGAGTTCGGGCCGGTGGGCCCTAGTCCTTGAGTGCCGTGGCGATGGCCTCGGAGAACGGTGTGGTCGGACGGCCGGCCAGGCGGGACAGGTCGCCGGTGGGGACGACCAGCTCGCCCTTCTCGATGGAGGCGTCGACCCCGGCCAGGATCTGGGCGAACGGCTCGGGCAGACCGGCGCCGGTCAGGATGCCGGTGAGCGCCTCGGTCGAGACCGCGTTGTAGGTGATCTCCTTGCCGGTCTGCCGGCTCAGCTCGGCCGCGTACTCGGCGAAGCTCCACGCGGTGTCGCCGCCCAGCTCGTACGTCTTGTTCTCGTGCCCGTCACCGGTCAGCACGGCGACGGCGGCGGCGGCGTAGTCGGCGCGGGAGGCGGAGGAGACCTTGCCCTCGCCGGCGGCGGCGACGACCGCGTTGTGCTCCAGTACCGGGGCGAGGTTCTCGGTGTAGTTCTCGTGGTACCAGCCGTTGCGCAGCAGCGCGTAGGGCACGCCGGAGTCCAGCAGGATCTCCTCGGTGCCGCGGTGGTCGTCGGCGAGCGCGGCGGACAGGCTGCCCGGGGCGCTGGTGTAGGCGAGCAGGGCCACCCCGGCGGCCTTGGCGGCTTCGATGACGGCCTTGTGCTGCTGCACACGGCCCTTGTCGAACTCGTTGCCGGAGATCAGCAGCACCTTGTCACCGGCGGAGAAGAGGCCGTCGAAGGACGCGGGGGCGTTGTAGTCGGCCAGGGCGATCTTCACACCGCGGTCCGCGAAGCCGGCGGCCTTCTCGGCGTTGCGGACGACCGCGGTGATCTGCTCGGCGGGAACCTTCTCCAGCAGCTGCTCAACGACGTGACGGCCGAGCTGTCCAGTGGCTCCGGTGACGACGATGCTCATGAGAACTCTCCTTGTGGGGTGCGATGGCACTAACCTTACGAGAGGCGCTAACTTTTGGAAAGTACACACTTTGAAGTAAGGTACTGGCATGGCGGTAAGTGATAGCGAGGCCCTGTGCCCGCACCGACTCGTCCTGGAGCACGTCACCAGCCGCTGGGGCGTGCTCGTCCTGATCGAGCTCCTGGACCGTCCGTACCGGTTCAGCGAGCTGCGCCGTGCGATCAGCCAGGTCGGCGGCCGGGGCGTCAGCGAGAAGATGCTCACGCAGACGCTCCAGACCCTGGAGCGCGACGGGCTGGTCGACCGCGACGCCAAGCCGGTGATCCCGCCCCGCGTCGACTACTCCCTCACCGAACTGGGCCGCGAGGCCGCCGAGCAGGTCAAGGCCCTCGCACAGTGGACCCAGCAGCGCATGGACGACGTGGAGAAGGCCCGTCTGACATACGACGAGACCCGGGCCGCGTCCTAGCGGTCCCGGGCCTCGTGCCGTACGGCGTGGTCGTGCTCAGCCGACGACCGTCCAGGTGTCCCCGCCCGTCAGCAGCGCGCCCAGGTCGCCCTTGCCGTGCCGCTCGATCGCGTTGTCGAGCTGGTCGGCCATCTGCGTGTCGTAGACGGGCCGGTCTACGGAACGCAGGACACCGATCGGGGTGTGGTGCAGGGTGTCCGGGTCGGCCAGGCGGGACAGGGCGAACGCCGTGGTCGGGGACGGGGAGTGCGCGTCGTGGACGAGCACCTGGTCCTCGTTCTCCGGCGTCACCGCGACCACCTTCAGATCACCGGTCAGCCGGTCCCGTACGACACCCTTGGCCAGGTCGCTGCCGAAGCGGATCGGCTTGCCGTGCTCCAGCCGGATCACGGCCTCCTCGGCCTGCTGCTTGTCCTTGAGGGCCTCGAAGGCGTTGTCGTTGAAGATGTTGCAGTTCTGGTAGATCTCGATCAGGGCCGTGCCCTGGTGGGCGGCGGCCTGGCGCAGCACCTCCGTCAGGTGCTTGCGGTCGGAGTCGACCGTCCGCGCCACGAACGACGCCTCCGCGCCGATCGCCAGCGACACCGGGTTGAAGGGCGCGTCCAGCGAACCCATCGGCGTCGACTTGGTGATCTTCCCGACCTCGGAGGTCGGCGAGTACTGGCCCTTGGTCAGACCGTAGATCCGGTTGTTGAACAGCAGGATCTTGAGGTTGACGTTGCGGCGCAGCGCGTGGATCAGGTGGTTGCCGCCGATCGACAGCGCATCGCCGTCGCCCGTGACGACCCACACCGACAGATCGCGGCGGGAGCTGGCCAGACCGGTGGCGATGGCGGGGGCGCGGCCGTGGATGGAGTGCATCCCGTACGTGTTCATGTAGTACGGGAACCGGGAGGAGCAGCCGATGCCCGAGACGAAGACGATGTTCTCCTTCGCCAGCCCCAGCTCGGGCATGAAGCCCTGCACCGCGGCGAGGATGGCGTAGTCGCCGCAGCCGGGGCACCAGCGCACTTCCTGATCGGACTTGAAGTCCTTCATCGACTGCCGGCCCTCGGCCTTGGGGACGAGGGAAAGCGCTTCGACGGTGCCCGTGCCGTGCGTGGACGTCTCAGCCATCGATGGCCTCCTTCAGAACCGCGGCGAGCTGCTCCGCCTTGAACGGCATGCCGTTGACCTGGTTGTACGACTGGGCGTCGACCAGGTACTTCGCCCGGATGAGCGTGGCGAGCTGCCCGAGGTTCATCTCGGGGACCACCACCTTGTCGTAACGCTTCAGGACCGTGCCGAGGTTCTTCGGGAAGGGGTTGAGATGGCGCAGATGCGCCTGCGCGACGGACTCCCCGGCTCTGCGCAGCCGCCGCACCGCCGCCGTGATCGGCCCGTACGTCGAACCCCAGCCCAGGACGAGGGTCTTGGCCTCGTGCGGGTCGTCGACCGCGAGGTCCGGGACGTCGATGCCGTCGATCTTGGCCTGCCGGGTGCGGACCATGAAGTCGTGGTTGGCCGGCGAGTAGGAGATGTTGCCCGTGCCGTCCTCCTTCTCGATGCCGCCGATCCGGTGCTCCAGGCCCGGTGTGCCCGGGATGGCCCACGGGCGGGCCAGCGTCTGCGGGTCGCGCTTGTAGGGCCAGAACACCTCGGAGCCGTCGTCGAGGGTGTGGTTCGGGCCCTGCGCGAACTGCACCCGCAGGTCCGGCAGCTCGTCCAGGTCCGGGATCCGCCAGGGCTCGGAGCCGTTGGCCAGGTAACCGTCGGAGAGGAGGAAGACCGGCGTGCGGTACGTCAGCGCGATCCGCGCCGCCTCGAGCGCGGCGTCGAAGCAGTCCGCCGGCGTACGGGGCGCGACCACCGGGACCGGGGCCTCGCCGTTGCGCCCGTACATCGCCTGGAGCAGGTCGGCCTGCTCGGTCTTGGTGGGCAGACCGGTCGACGGGCCGCCGCGCTGGATGTCGATGACCAGCAGCGGCAGCTCCAGGGAGACCGCGAGGCCGATGGTCTCGGACTTCAGTGCCACACCGGGACCACTCGTCGTGGTCACGGCCAGCGAACCACCGAAGGCCGCGCCCAGCGCGGCCCCGATACCGGCGATCTCGTCCTCGGCCTGGAAGGTCCGCACGCCGAAGTTCTTGTGCTTGCTCAGCTCGTGCAGGATGTCGGAGGCCGGAGTGATCGGATACGACCCCAGGTACAGCGGCAGATCCGCCTGCCGGCTCGCGGCGACCAGGCCGTACGACAGGGCGAGGTTGCCGGAGATGTTGCGGTAGACACCCGGCGGGAACGCCGTGGCCGCCGGGGCGACCTCGTAGGAGACGGCGAAGTCCTCGGTGGTCTCGCCGAAGTTCCAGCCGGCCCGGAACGCGGCGATGTTGGCCGCCGCGATGTCCGGCTTCTTCGCGAACTTCGATTTCAGGAACTTCTCCGTGCCCTCGGTGGGCCGGTGGTACATCCAGCTCAGCAGGCCCAGCGCGAACATGTTCTTGCTGCGCTCGGCCTCCTTACGGGTGAGGTCGAACTCCTTCAGGGCCTCGACGGTGAGCGTGGTCAGCGGCACCGGGTGCAGGTGGTAGCCGTCCAGCGACCCGTCCTCCAGCGGACGGTCTCGTAGCCGACCTTCTGCATCGCCCGCTTGGTGAACTCGTCCGTGTTGACGATCACCTCGGCGCCGCGCGGCAGGTCGCCGATGTTCGCCTTCAGCGCGGCCGGGTTCATCGCCACCAGCACGTTCGGCGCGTCACCGGGCGTGAGGATGTCGTGGTCGGCGAAGTGCAACTGGAAGGACGAGACACCCGGCAGGGTGCCGGCGGGCGCCCGGATCTCGGCCGGGAAGTTCGGCAGCGTCGACAGGTCGTTGCCGAACGACGCGGTCTCCGAGGTGAAACGGTCACCGGTGAGCTGCATACCGTCACCCGAGTCCCCCGCGAACCTGATGATCACCCGGTCGAGGCGGCGGACGTCCTTCGCACCCGCCGCGTTTGCGCTGCTCTCCTACGGACTGCTCCGTCGGCCTGCTCCGCTGGGCTACTGACCTGGCTGGTCACTGAACTGGACCTCCCTCGAGGACGGCTGTCCGGGACAGGCCTTCCCGCAGGCCTCCCAGGATCAACCCTACGACCGTAAGGGTCGCCTTCTTCGGTGTCATTCGCATCTTGGACACGACTTTGGGACGATCGTGCGCCCTGACGTTGTCCGGATTTCCCGTCCCGAGCGCTGTTCTTGTAGACGTTCCACGGTTGCCTCGTGGTTCGTCGGGAATGGTCGTCCGGTCAGGAATCGAGGCGTCGGAGTTGGAGCTCAGGGATCGAGGTGTGATCAGGGTCGAGGTGCGTCAGGAATCGAGGTGCCTCAGGAATTGAGGTAGGTCAGCACGGCCAGCACCCTGCGGTGGTCGCCCTCGCTCGGGGACAGTCCCAGCTTCAGGAAGATGTTGCTGACGTGCTTCTCGACCGCCCCGTCGCTGACCACGAGCTGCCGGGCGATCGCCGAGTTCGTCCGCCCCTCGGCCATCAGCCCCAGCACCTCCCGCTCCCGCGGGGTGAGCCCCGCCAGCACGTCCTGCTTACGGCTGCGGCCCAGCAACTGCGCGACCACCTCCGGGTCCAGCGCCGTACCACCCTCGGCCACCCGCACCACCGCGTCCACGAACTCCCGCACCTCGGCCACCCGGTCCTTCAGCAGATAGCCGACGCCCCGGCTGGAACCGGCGAGCAGCTCCGTGGCGTAGCGCTCCTCCACGTACTGCGACAGCACCAGCACCCCGAGCCCGGGATGCGCCTTGCGCAACTGCACCGCCGCCCGCACTCCCTCGTCCGTGTGTGTCGGCGGCATCCGCACGTCCGCCACCACGACGTCCGGCAGCTCGCCCTGCGCGTCCAGCTCCGTGATGGTCTTGATCAGAGCCTCGCCGTCACCGACACCGGCGACGACCTCGTGCCCGCGGTCGGTCAGCAACCGGGTCAGGCCCTCCCTGAGCAGCACTGAATCCTCGGCGATGACCACCCGCACCCTGTCCTCCACGATGTTCGGCCCCCCACAGCCCGACGCCGCCCGTCCGCAGCCCACAACGGCTCCGCGCCCACCCGTGCGACGGGTCCAGCATTTCAGGATCGGGGGGTGGATGGGGGCAGGACCGGCTTCTTGTCTGACCGATCGGGCAGGGGCTTGCCTGACGTCCGAACGATCCGGGTGGTAGGTGGGCGAAGGCCGGAGGTCCAGCGGGCTCCGCCCTCTGGACCGGCTCGCCGGAGGCCGAGACCCCTGTCGCGCCCCTCAACCCAAGGTCACCGCACGTGCGTGCCACGCCACGGAAGCTCGGCAGTCACCCGGGTCGGCCCTCCCGTCGGCGAGTCCACCACCAGGATGCCGTCCACCGCGTCGAGCCGCTCCGCCAGTCCCGCGAGACCGGACCCCTGGGATACGTCGGCCCCGCCCACGCCGTTGTCCACGACCTGCAGCATCAGCCGGTTCTCCGTCCGCCACACCTCCACGCCCGCCCAGGTCGCCCGCGCGTGCTTGCTGACGTTCTGCAGCAGCTCCGACACCGTGAAGTAGGCGATCCCCTCGATCGCCGGCGCCGGCCGCTCCGCGAGATCGACCTCGACCCGCACCGGCACCGTGCACCGCGAGGCCACCGACGACAGCGCCGCGTCCAGCCCCCGGTCCGTCAGCACCGCGGGGTGGATCCCCCGGGCCAGATCCCGCAGCTCCTGCAGCGCCGTCTTCACCTCGCCATGCGCCTCGTCGACCATGTGCGCGGCCGCCTCGGGATCCTCCTGGAGCTTCTCCTTCGCCAGCCCCAGATCCATGGCCAGTGCCACCAGCCGGGCCTGCGCCCCGTCGTGCAGATCCCGCTCGATGCGCCGCAGGTCGGCGGCGGCCGTGTCGACCACGACCCCCCGGTCCGACTCCAGCTCCACCACCCGCGAGGCCAGCCGCGACGGCCCGAGCAGCCCGTGCACCATCAGCCGGTCCGGCATCGTCAGCGCCCGCACGATCCACGGCATGGCGATCGTGAACAGCAGACCCACCAGCGCGGTCACCGTGATCTCGAAGGGGTTGTCGAGGTAGATCCGGTGCGTCTCGTCGCCGTACAGCTGAGATCCCGTCCTGGCCGGCGTACATCGGGAACACCCAGAACCACAGCGGGTACGTCAGCAGCGCCCAGCCCAGCGCCCACACGTTCACGGCGACGGCGAACGAGAACACCGCCCAGGGCAGATGCAGCAGCGCGTACAGCAGGGCTCGCCACGAGGCGCCGCTCTTGAGGACGGCCCCCATCCAGGCCATCGCGCCCGGCTTCTTCATCCGCAGCGGCTCCGGGTCGGCCACGTCCAGGTCCAGCAGCGCACGCGCCCGCATCCGCTCCAGCGCCCCGAAGCCGCGGCACCCGGCGAGCGCCGCGGCCAGCACCGGCACGCCGAGGAACGTCACGAGCAGTCCCGCCCCCAGCGACACCATCGTGACCGCGTAGGTGAACAGCAGGATGCTGATCGGCAGGCTGAGCAGCACATGGCCGAGCTCCCGCCAGGTGCGGCCCTCGACCGGCGCCCGCAGCGCGGCGGGCAGCCGGTGCCGCCGTCGTTCGGTGCTCCCGGGGAAGCCCGGGCCCGCTGCCGAGCCCGTATCCCTGTCCGTACTCCGTGGCCATCGGCGTCGTCCTTCTCCTCGTCATGCGGCTGTGCTCTCGTACCTCCACCCTGCTCCGCCGCAGGTCGGCGGACCATGGAGTCCGTCGGCGTCTTGGACGGGGGGTTTTCCCTACCTCGGGCGCGGTCTGGGACTCCTGTCCCTCGGCGCCGGGCCCTGGGACTTTGCGGCCCTGGCCCCTCCCGGAGGCGTCCGCGTCCGGCGGCGTCGGAGTGCGGTCGCGCCACGGCAGCTCCGCCGTGATCGTCGTCGGGCCGCCCTCGGGCGACTCCAGGACGAACAGGCCGTCGACGGCGTTCAGCCGGTCGGCCAGGCCCTTCATCCCCGTACCGCCGTCGAGACTCGCGCCCCCGCGGCCGTCGTCCCACACCTGGATGAGCAGCCGGTCCGCCGTCCGCCACACATCCACCGAGGCCGATCTCGCCCGGCTGTGCTTGCTGACGTTCTGCAGCAGTTCGGAGACGGTGAAGTAGGCGATGCCCTCGATGGCCGCGGCCGGCCGCGCGGGCAGGTCGACCGCCACCTGCACCGGGACCGTGCAGCGCGAGGAGACCGAGGACAGGGCCGCGTCCAGGCCGCGGTCGGTCAGGACCGCCGGATGGATACCGCGGGCCAGGTCCCGCAGCTCCTGGAGCGCCAGCTTCACCTCGCCGTGCGCCTCCTCGACCATCGCCGCCGCCGCGTCGGGGTCCTCCAGCACCTTCTCCTTCGCCAGGCCGAGACCCATGGCCAGTGCCACCAGCCGGGCCTGCGCCCCGTCGTGCAGATCCCGCTCGATGCGCCGCAGGTCGGCGGCGGCCGTGTCGACCACGACCCCCCGGTCCGACTCCAGCTCGGCGATGCGCCGCTCCAGCTCGTCCGAGGGAGACAGCAGCCCGCGCACCATGGCCCGGTCGGCGTTGGCCAGGCCCCGCGCGATGAACGGCAGCACCGGCCACAGCACGAACAGCGAGGTCAACGTGACGGTGAAGGTGAGCACACCCCATGGCAGTCGTATGAACTCGTACAGCACCGCCCGCCAGCCCACCGGGTCCTTCAGCGACTCCCACAACCGCGGGAAGAAGCCGCCCGAGCCGCGCAGCGGCAACCGGCTCGGTTCGTCCACCCGCACCCCGAGCAGCGCCCTGGCCCGCGCACGCTCCAGCTTGCCCAACTGCCGCGCGCCCAGGAGTCCGGCCGCGAGCAGCGGGAACCCGACCACCGTGACGGTCAGCCCGAAGCCGGTGGACAGCACCGTCACGGCATAGGTGAATCCGAGCAGTGAGACCGGAAGGTTCGCCAGGAGGTGCGCGATCTCCTTCCAGGTGTGCCGGTCGTAGGCGAGCCGGGTCGGCGGCGGGCGGTCGTCCTGCCCGGCCGTCGTCGCGGCCGCCTTCGCCCCGGGGGACGGGAAGCGTTCGGTCATACGCGTCAGCGTGCCCGGCCGCGAGCGGCGGCGCCATGAGGCGGACCGGCCAGGATCAACTGAGGAAAACCCCACCCCCTGTATGCCGGGGCGTGACGGGCTGCTTACCCTGCCCTTATCAGGGCCTAGACTCCCGTGCGTACAGATCGTCGAACAGCGGCGCCCGGTGAGCCGCGGGGTCGCCGCAGGATCCAGGTCCGAGTTTCAGGGAGCGAGGGACGGACGTGCCGGAACCGACCGTCGTCACCACGACCGTCGTCGCGGCGGACTACTTCCAGTCCTATTCGGTCGTCGGACTGCTCGCCGTCGTCGGCGTGCTGTTCGTCGCCGTCGCCTTCGGGGCGGGCCGCCTGCTGCGGCCCGTGGTTCCCACACCCGAGAAGCTCCTGACGTACGAATGCGGCGTCGACCCCGTCGGCGAGGGCTGGGCCCACACCCAGGTCCGCTACTACGTCTACGCCTTCCTCTACGTGATCTTCGCCGTCGACTCGATCTTCCTGTTCCCCTGGGCCACCGTCTTCGCGGCCCCCGGCTACGGCGCGACGACCCTGGTGGAGATGTTCATCTTCCTCGGCTTCCTGGCCGTGGGCCTGCTCTACGCATACAAGAAGGGCGTCCTGGCATGGACGTGACCCCCGCCAGCCCCGAACCTGTGCTGCTTCCGGAACCGAAGCGGCTCGGCGCCCTCGCGCGCCTCGCCCCCGAGCCGATGAAGGTGATCCTCAACTGGGGCCGCCGCTATTCGCTCTGGGTCTTCAACTTCGGCCTCGCCTGCTGCGCGATCGAGTTCATCGCCGCGTCGATGGCCCGCCACGACTTCATCCGGCTCGGCGTCATCCCGTTCGCACCGGGCCCGCGCCAGGCCGACCTGATGGTGGTGTCCGGCACGGTCACGGACAAGATGGCGCCGGCGGTGAAGCGCCTCTACGAGCAGATGCCGGAACCCAAGTACGTCATCTCCTTCGGCGCGTGCAGCAACTGCGGCGGCCCGTACTGGGACTCGTACTCCGTCACCAAGGGCGTCGACCAGATCATCCCCGTCGACGTCTACGTCCCCGGCTGCCCGCCCCGTCCCGAGGCGCTGCTCCAGGGCATCCTCAAACTCCAGGAGAAGATCGCCCGCGAGTCGCTGGGGGAGCGGTACGGCACCGGCGCGGCACGCCCCTCGGCAGCGGCGCTGCAGAGCGGCCTGGTGCAGCCACCGGCCCCGGACTCGACGTCGGGCTCGGCATCGGGGTCGGGCTCGGCATCGGGGTCGGACTCGGCTTCGGGGTCGGACTCGGCTTCTGAGGAGGGGCGATGACCGAGGTCGGCTGGCTGCCCGCCGATGTCGAGGAACTCTTCGGTACGGACGCCACGGCCGAGGAGTCGTACGAGGTCCTGACCGTCGACGTCCCGCCGGCGCACTGGATCTCCGCCCTGGAGACCGCACGCGACCGGCTGGGCTGCACGTACTTCGACTGGCTGAGCGCGGTCGACGAACCGGACACAGGCTTCCGCGTCGTGGCACACGTCGCGGCCCTGTCTCCGCTACGACGCCTCCTCCTCCGTACGACGGTCCCGCACGAGGCCCCCGCCCTGCCCTCCGCGGTCGATGTCTACGCCGGCGTCGCCTGGCACGAGCGCGAGACGCACGAGATGTTCGGCATCGCCTTCGAAGGCCACCCGGCGCTCGACCACCTGCTCCTGCCCGACAGCTTCGAAGGCCACCCCCTGCGCAAGGACTTCGTCCTGGCCGCACGCGTCGCCAAGGCCTGGCCCGGCGCGAAGGAACCCGGCGAGTCGGAACACGGCGGCCCCAAGCGCCGCCAGATGCTCCCGCCCGGCGTCCCCGACCCGAACGAATGGGGCCCCCTGAAGGGCCAACTCCCTCCGGCCCCCGCCCGCCCGGCCCGAGGCGCGGCCCGAGCGGCAGGCGACCGCCCGGCCCGCGGCGCAGCGGCCCGAGCCGCCGGCGAACGCCCCGTACGTCGTGCGCGCACCGCGGCGGAGGGCTCGGCGAGCCAGGCCGCTGCCGGTGGGGCGGATACTCCGGCTTCGACCACCCCCCGCCGTGCGCGTACTGCGGGGGAGGGCTCGGCGAGCCAGACGCCCAGCACCCCGGAATCCCCGACGAGCGGCCCATCCCGGACGCCCGGCCCGGATTCTCCGACGGCCGCCCCGGAGTCCCCGACGCCGATCCCGGCATCTCCGACGGCCGACCCGGAGTCCCCGACGCCGGTCCCGGAATCTTCGACGGCGCTCCCGCAATCCCCGACGCCTGGGTCCGAGTCCCTGACGCCCGGTTCCGAAGCAGCGGCGACCAGCTCAGAGAGGCCGGCCACCGGGCCGGAGTCGCCGGCCGCCGAGGCTGAATCCCCGACCCGGTCGGCGGAAGCGCGCCCCTCACGAAGCACGAGCGAGGGCTCTGCGGCGCAGGGGACGCAGGAGACACAGGGGACGCGGGAGACGCGGGGGACGCAGCCAGATGCTGCCCCTGCAGGCCCTCGCCGGGCGCGTAGCGCATCGGAGGGCAGCGCGAGCCAACGCGCCGCCTCCGACCGTGGCGACAGCCAGCCCGGCAGGGCTCCGCGCAGCTCGGACGCCCCCTGGCACCACGCTCGCCCGGCCTTCGACGAACCGGAACCCGAACCGTCGCCCGACACCGCGCAGTTGCCGACCCCTGAGCCCTCGGGCAATTCGGAGACCCCCGAGACCCTCGAGCCTTCCGAGGCCCCCGAGTCCTCGGAATCCCCCGAGAGCCCAGACAACCCGGAGTCGGAGAACAACCGGAAGCCCACGGGCAACCCCGAAGACCCCGCAGGAGGCACGCGGTGAACGACGCGCTCGACGTCACCCTGCGACTCCTGATCGTCTTCGTCGTCTTCCTCACCTTCCCCCTGATCATCGGCCAGACCGAGCACAAGGTCATGGCCCACATGCAGGGCCGCGTCGGCCCCATGTACGCCGGCGGCTTCCACGGCTGGGCCCAGCTGATCGCCGACGGCGTGAAGTTCGCGCAGAAGGAGGACGTCGTCCCGGCCGGCGCGGACCGCCGTATCTTCCAACTGGCCCCCGCCGTCGCCCTGCTGCCGTACCTCCTCGTCCTGCTCGCCATCCCCATCGGCCCCGACGAGGGAGCCGTCGGCCAGGTCATCGACGCGGGCGTCTTCTTCGTCCTGGCCGTCATGGGCGTCGGCGTCCTCGGATCACTCATGGCCGGCTGGGCGTCCGCGAACAAGTTCTCCCTCCTCGGCGGCCTCCGCACCGCCGCCCAGCTCCTCGCCTACGAACTGCCGATGCTCCTGACCGCCGCCTCGGTCGCGATGGCGGCCGGCACGGTCTCGCTCCCCGGCATCCTCGACGCCTTCGAGTGGTGGTGGCTGCCCTGGCAGATCGTCGGCGCGATCGTCTTCTTCGTGGCCGGCCTCGCCGAACTCCAGCGCCCGCCCTTCGACATGCCCGTCGCGGACACGGAGATCATCTTCGGCGCGTACACCGAGTACACCGGCCTTCGTTTCGCCCTCTTCCTCCTCGCCGAGTACGCCGGAATCGTCGTCCTGTGCGGCCTGACCACCGTTCTCTTCCTGGGCGGCTGGCACGGCCCCTGGGGCGCCGACGGCCTCGGCTGGGTCTGGACTCTGCTGAAGACCGCCGTCCTCGCCTTCCTCGTGATCTGGCTGCGCGTCACCTACCCGCGCCTGCGCGAGGACCAGCTCCAGAAACTCGCCTGGACCCTCCTCGTCCCCCTTTCCCTCGCCCAGATCGCCCTCACCGGCATCGTCAAGGTGGTGATCAACTAACCATGGCCCCCATCCCCGGCTCCGGCCTCGCCAAGGGCCTGGCCGTCACCCTCCGCACGATGACGAAGAAGTCCGTCACCGCGCAGTACCCGGACGCCCAGCCCGACCTCCCGCCCCGCACCCGGGGTGTGATCGGCCTGTTCGAGGAGAACTGCACGGTCTGCATGTTGTGCGCCCGCGAGTGCCCGGACTGGTGCATCTACATCGACTCCCACAAGGAGACCGTCCCGGCGGCGACCCCCGGCGGCCGCGAACGCAGCCGCAACGTCCTCGACCGCTTCGCCATCGACTTCTCCCTGTGCATGTACTGCGGTATCTGCATCGAGGTCTGTCCTTTCGACGCCCTGTTCTGGTCCCCGGAGTTCGAGTACGCCGAGGCCGACATCCGCGACCTCACCCACGAGCGCGACAAGCTCCGCGAGTGGATGTGGACCGTCCCGGCCCCGCCGGCCCTCGACCCCGCCGCGGAGGAGCCGAAGGAAGTCGCCAGCGCCCGCAAGAGCGCCGAGAAACTCGCGGCCCAGCAGCAGCCCGCGCCCACCGAGTCCGCCGCCGACGAGCAGGCCCGCGCGGCGGAAGCCCCCTCCCGCCCGGCAGGCGACTCCCGGCAGCAGACCGACCAGCCGAGGCAGCGGCCCGGGGACCGGCAGGAGGGACAGGAATGACCCTGGCCGCAGCCCCGACGGCGGAACGCCACGACGGCGGTACACGCCACGACGGCGGCACACGCCACGACCACGGCCGCCGAAAGCCACGGCTTCCTCTCCCCGACCGGCGTCGAGATCGCCTTCCTCCTCGTCGGACTGGTCACCCTCGGCGCCGCGATCGTCACCGTCACCACCCGGCAGCTGGTACACGCCGCCCTGTGGCTGGTGGTGACCCTCGGCGGTCTGGCCGTCGAGTACCTCCTGCTCACCGCCGAGTTCATCGCCTGGGTGCAGGTCCTCATCTACGTCGGTTCCGTCGTCGTCCTCCTCCTGTTCGGGCTGATGCTCACCAAGGCCCCCATCGGCCGCTCCCCGGACGCCGACTCCGGCAACCGCTGGGCCGCCCTCACCGTGGCCGTCGCCGCGGCCGCCGCCCTGGTCTGGGTCGTCGTCGACGCCTTCCGTGCGACCTGGATCGACCTGGACGGCCCCGCCGCCGGTTCCACCGAGGTCACCGGCGCGAGCCTCTTCCAGAACTGGGTCCTCCCCTTCGAGGCCCTCTCCGTCCTCCTCCTCGCCGCCCTGGTCGGCGCGATCGTCCTGTCCCGCAAGGCGAAGGCCGACGCGGCGACCGCGCCCGAGAGCGCCCCAGCCGAGGGCACCCCGGCCGGCCGGAGCGAGAAGGAAGGCACTCGCTGATGCACCTCGCCTATCCCGCCGTCCTCTCCGCCCTTCTCTTCTGCACGGGCTTGTACGGCGTCCTCGCACGCCGCAACGCGATCCTGGTCCTGATGTCGGTCGAGCTGATGCTCAACGCGGTCAACCTCAACCTGGTCGCCTTCGACGTCTGGCTCAGCAGGGCCGCCGAGGAGACCCTGCACTCCGGCCAGGCCCTGACCCTGTTCACCATCGCCATCGCCGCCGCCGAGATCGGCATCGGCCTGGCGATCGTCCTCGCCGTCCACCGCAACCGCGGCACCGCGGACATCGACAGGCTCCGCGACACCGCCGAACGGCACGACCCCGACGCGACCCCGACCACGACGCCCTCACGGCCGAAGAGACCGAGAAGGCTGAGGCCACCGCGTGACCACGACCACCCTCGCCGTCCTCGTCCCCCTCCTTCCGTTCCTCGGCGCCGTCGCCGGCCTGCTCCTGGGGCGCACGGCACCCGGTTTCGTCCGCCCGCTCGCCGTCCTGCCGACGCTCGTCTCCCTGGCGCTCGCCGCGCTGGTCGCCGTGCGCCAGGGCGGTGACGCGGCTGTCAACGCGGCCACGGAACTCACCCCGACCGGCTCGGTCCCGATCGAACTCGCCCTGTACATCGACGGCTTCGCCGCCCTCGTCGCCGTCCTGGTCGGTCTCGTCGCCTCCTGTGTGCAGATCTACTCGACGGGTTACCTGCGCGACGACCCGCGCTACCCCTCGTACGCCGCTCTCGTCTCCCTGTTCACCTCCGCGATGCTCCTGGTCGTCTACTCCGGCGACCTGATCGTGCTGCTGGTCGGCTGGGAAGTCATGGGCATCTGCTCCTACTTCCTGGTCGGCCACTACTGGGAGACCCCGGAGGCCCGCGCCGCCTCCCTCAAGGCCTTCCTGGTCACCAAGCTCGGCGACGTCCCCTTCCTGATCGGCCTGTTCGCCCTCGCCACCGACGCCGGTTCCTTCCGCATCACACGGGTCCTCGGCGCCGTCGCGAGCGGCGCACTCGACCACCCGACGCTGATCGCCCTGCTGCTCCTCGCGGGCGTGGCGGGCAAGTCGGCGCAGTTCCCACTGCACACCTGGCTCCCCGACGCGATGGCAGGCCCGACACCCGTCTCCGCGCTGATCCACGCCGCGACGATGGTTGCCGCCGGTGTCTACTTCATCGCCCGTCTCCTCCCGGTCTTCGAGGCCTCCCAGGCCGCGATGGTCGTCCTCGCCGTCATGGCCGCCGTCACGATGGCCGGCTCGGCGCTCGCCGCGCTCGCCCAGGACGACATCAAGCGCGTCCTCGCCTACTCGACGATCGGCCAGCTCGGCTACTTGTCCGGCGCCCTCGCCGTCGGCGACCGCGGGGCCGCCGTCTTCCACCTCCTGTCCCACGGCGCCTTCAAGGCGCTGCTGTTCCTCGCGGCCGGCGTGATCATCCACGCCGTCGGCACCAACTCGCTCGCCGCCATGTCCCGCATGCGGAACCTGCGAGACCGCGTCCCCGACGCCTACTGGACGATGACCGTGGCGCTGCTCGCGCTCGCCGCGATCCCGCCGTTCAGCGGCTTCTTCTCCAAGGAGGCCGTCCTCGGCGTCGCCGAGCACGTCGTCACCGGCCACACCGAGCACGCCCCCGCCGCCGCGGGCTGGATCGTCCTCGTAGCCGGCCTGCTCACGGCCGTGCTCACCGCCGCCTACGCGATGCGCCTGTGGCTGCTCGCCTTCCGGGGCCGGGGCACCGAAGCCCCCGACCACGGCAAGGAGCCGCTGACGATGACCGTCGTGCTGTGGGTGCTGGCCGTCCCGTCCCTGGCCCTCGGCGGATTCGCGTTCCGCCTGCTGCCCGACTGGTTCGACGGCCGTGACCTCAGCCCGACCCTCACCACCTCCGTGCTCGGCACGGGCCTGGCCCTGGTCGGCGGCATCGTCACCTACGGCGCCTGGCGGCACACCACCGCGCTTGCGGCCCGCGTCCCGCTGGGCGCGGTCGCGGCCCACCCCGAGGGCGACGCCGCCCAGGTCGAGGCGGAGGCCATCGCCACCCACAAGCCGGCCTACGGGGACATCGCCTATGCGCCGGACCCCGCCGACCCGGGACGGCTCCTGCTCGGCCCCCTGCACCGGCACGCGGCCGCCGGCTTCCACCTGGACGCCGTGTACACGGCGCTCTTCGTCCGCCCGGTCCAGGCCGGAGCAAGCCTCGTCCGGTTCCTCGACCGCGAGGTCGTCGAAACCTACGTGCGCGGTGCGGGGGCGCTGCCCCGCTGGCTCGGCGCCGCCGTACGACGCGCCCAGACCGGCAACGTCCAGACCTATGTGAGCGCGCTGCTCGCCGGCACCGTCGTCCTCGCGGTCGCCGCCGTCCTCGTCGCCACGGGAGCGTGAGCAGGCGTGATCGATATCAACGAGTCCGTGATGCAGGTCCTTCTGGCGTTCATCGTCGTCGGCCCGCTCCTCGGCGCCGCCGCGGCTCTCCTGCCGGCTCCGCCCGGGCTGAAGGGGAAGTCACCCGAGCAGGCCGTGCTCCGGCACGGCGTCACCGTCACCGGCGCGGTCCTCATCGCGGCGATCGTCCTGGCGCTCGGCTTCGACCACGACCAGCCGTCGAAGATGCAGGCCAGCACGGACATCAGCTGGATCCCCGCACTCGACGTACGCATCCACCTCGGCGTCGACGGCATCTCCCTCCCCCTTCTGGTCCTGACCGCGCTGCTGACCTTCCTCTGCGCGCTCTACTCGTATTTCAAGATGCCCGAAGGCCCGACCCCGAAGGCCTTCGTCGCCCTGCTGCTCGTCCTCGAGTCCGGCACCCTGGCGACCTTCGCCGTCCTCGACCTGCTGCTGTTCTTCCTCGCCTTCGAGATGGTCCTCATCCCGATGTACTTCCTCATCGCCCGCTGGGGCGGCGAGGGCCGGAGCCAGGCCGCCTGGCGATTCATCCTCTACACGCTGCTCGGCTCCGTGGTCATGCTGCTCGGCCTGCTCCTGATCGGGATCAAGGCGGGCACGTTCGACATGATGGCACTCGCCACTGACAACGGCCGGTCGCTGACCACATCCGTGCAGGTCATCGCCGTTTTGTCGATCGGGATCGGTCTCGCGGTCAAGACGCCGATGTGGCCGCTGCACAGCTGGCTGCCCGACGCCCACACCGCCGCACCGACCGTCGGCTCGGTCCTGCTGGCCGGTGTCCTGCTCAAGATGGGCACATACGGATTCGTCCGGATCCTGCTCCCCATCGCGCCCGACGGCTTCCGCACCTTCGCTCCCTACCTCGCCGCCTTGGCCGTCGTCGGCATCATCTACGGATCCCTGGCCTGCCTGGCCCTCGCCAAGCAGGGCGCGAAGGGCGACCTCAAGCGCCTCATCGCCTACTCCTCCGTCGGTCACATGGGCTTCGTCCTGCTCGGCATCGCCACCATGACCCCGACCGGTGTGAACGGCGCCCTCTTCGCCAACATCGCCCACGGCCTCATCACCGGCCTGCTGTTCTTCCTGGTCGGCGCACTGAAGGACCGCACCGGCACCAGCGACCTCGACACCCTCGCCGAGGAGACCGGAGCCGCGCTCTACGGCAAGGCGCCGCGCCTGGGCGGCCTTCTCGCCTTCGGCGCGGTCGCCTCGCTCGGCCTGCCGGGCCTGGCCGGCTTCTGGGGCGAGATGCTGGCACTGTTCGGCGCGTTCCAGCCCGCCGCCGGCCTCAGCCGTCCCGCCTTCCTCACCTTCATGGCGATCGGCGCGTTCGGCACGCTGCTGACGGCCGCGTACCTGCTGATCGTGGTCCGCCGCGTCTGCATGGGCGCCCTGCCCCAGGACGCCTCCCCCCTCCCCGACGTCCGCTCCTACGAGTTCGCGGCCTGGACCCCGCTCGTCGCCCTCACCGTCGTCGCAGGCCTCTGGCCCAAGGCTCTCCTCGGTCTGAGCAATCCGGCCGTCCAGCAGCTCCTCGCAGGAGGCACCCGATGAGCTCCCTGGCCCAGCCCCTGGCCGCGTCGCTGGTCCAGTCCGTCGACTGGCTCGCGATCGCGCCGCCCACCCTCGCGGCGGTCGTCGGGCTCGTCGTCCTGGTCGCCGACCTGTTCGTCGCCGAGAACCGGAAGTCGCTGCTCGGCTGGACATCGGTGGCCGGTCTGGCCGCCGCCACGCTGATGCTGCTGCCCCTGCGGGACGGAGACCGCAGCACCTTCTGCCTGACCGGCGACGCCACCGCCTGCAGCTACACGGCCGACCGCTTCACCCTGGTCATCCAGTTCCTGGTCCTCGGCGGGGCCCTCCTCACCGCCCTCCTGTCGGTCACCGCCCTGAAGGACGCCCGCAAGGAGTTCCCCGAGGGGGAGTACTGGTTCCTGCTGCTGTCCTCCGCGGCCGGCGCCGCCCTCCTGCCCGCCTCCCGCGACCTCGCGACCCTGATCGTCGCCCTGGAGGTCGCCTCCCTGCCCGCCTTCGCGCTGGTCGGCCTGAGGTACGGCGACCGGAAGTCCTCCGAGGCGGCCCTGAAGTTCTTCCTGTCCTCGGTCACCGCGACCGCGGTCAGCCTCATGGGCATCAGCTTCGTGTACGCCTCCACGGGCACCCTCTACCTCACCCAGGTCGCCGACCGCATCCAGAACGTCGACGGGCAACTCCACACGCTCGCCCAGACCGGCGTCGTCCTCACCCTCGTCGGCTTCGCCTTCAAGACGGCCGCAGTGCCCTTCCACTTCTGGGTGCCCGACACCTACGTGGGCGCGCCCCTGCCCATCGCCGCCTACCTGTCGGTCATCGGCAAGGCGGTCGGCTTCAGCGGACTGATCCTCGTCACTGTCGTCGCCCTCCCGTCGTACGCCGACGTCTGGGGCCCTGCCCTGGCGGCCCTGGCAGCGCTCACCATGACCGTGGGCAACGTCGGAGCCCTGCGCCAGCAGGCCACGCGCGCGTACAGCGCGGTACGCCTGCTCGCCTGGTCGTCCGTGGGTCAGGCCGGCTACCTGCTCGTACCGATCGCCGCGGCCGCCTACTCCGGGGACGCCGAGAAGTCGATCGGCTCCACCGTCGCCTACGCCCTGATGTACGGCGCCGTGAACCTCGGCGCCTTCGCCGTGGCCGCGCTCGTCGGCCGGACGAAGTCCCTCAACCGCCTCGCCGACTACCGCGGTCTGTACGCGACGAGCCCGCTGTCCGCCCTGCTCCTGGCGTTCTTCCTGCTCTGCCTCGCCGGGCTGCCGCCGGGCATCATCGGCCTCTTCGCCAAGGTCACCGTCTTCTCGGCGGCCGTCGACGCGGGGCTCGGCTGGCTGGCCGTGATCATGGCCGTCAACGTCGTCATCGCGCTCTTCTACTACCTCCAGTGGACGGCCCTGCTCTTCCGCGCCCCCGAGGGCGAGCCCGAGAAGCACCGGGTCCCCGCCCCTCTCACCGCCGCGATCGCGCTCACCGGAGTCCTCGGCATCGCCCTGTCCGGGGCGCCCCAGCTGGTCCTGCGCTTCACCGACACCGCCCTCTTCTGAACGACAGCCGCTTTCGTCACGCGCGCGTGGGGCACCCGGCCCTCCACGCGCGCGTGCCGCATCCAGGCGCCGTTCACCCGGACGGTCCACCCCCGCCGCCGCACGCACAAGGGAACTAGTGCTCCCCGCCTGGCGTTGACCAGTACGGGAGGGTCCACTGGACGTGACACCGCGGCATCAGTGGCACCGCAGATCAGCAAGCAAGGGTCCCCCTGCCGCACCACTTGGAGGGCGTACCGTGCACCGCCGGCACAACGGGCTCAGGACCGCAGTCCTCCTCGGGGGACTGTCCGCCATCATCATCGTCATCGGCAGCTTTTTCGGCCGCATGGGGCTCGTCATCGCCGTCCTGGTAGCGCTGGCCACCAACGCGTACGCCTACTGGAACAGCGACAAGCTGGCACTGCGCGCAATGCGGGCCCGCCCGGTGAGCGAGTTCGAGGCCCCGGGGCTCTACCGCATGGTCCGCGATCTCTCCACGCAAGCCCGCCAGCCCATGCCGCGCCTCTACATCTCCCCGACGGAAGCGCCCAACGCCTTCGCCACGGGCCGCAATCCGCGCAACGCCGCCGTGTGCTGCACCGACGGAATCCTGCGTCTCCTGGACGAACGCGAGCTGCGCGGCGTCATCGGCCACGAGCTCAGCCACGTCTACAACCGCGACATCCTCATCTCGTCGGTCGCCGGCGCCCTCGCCTCCGTGATCATGTTCCTGGTCAACTTCGCCTGGCTGATCCCGATCGGGCGCTCGGACGACGATGACGGCCCCGGCCTGCTCGGCATGCTGCTGATCATGATCCTGGGGCCGCTCGCCGCCTCGCTCATCCAACTGGCCATCAGCCGCTCCCGGGAGTACCAGGCGGACGCCTCCGGCGCCCAGCTCACAGGCGACCCACTCGCCCTGGCCAGCGCCCTGCGCAAGCTCGAACTCGGCACCAAGCAGCTCCCGCTGCCGCCCGAGCCGCGTATCGAGACCGCCAGTCACATGATGATCGCGAACCCGTTTCGCCCCGGTCAGGGCCTCTCGAAGATGTTCTCCACGCACCCGCCGATGGCGGAACGCATCGCACGACTCGAGAAGATGGCAGGTGGGAACCAGTGAAGACCATCCTGAACGTCATATGGCTCGTCCTGAGCGGCTTCTGGCTGTTCCTCGCCTACATGCTCGCGGGCCTGCTCCTCTGTATCACCATCATCGGGATCCCGTTCGGCATCGCGGCCTTCCGCATCGGCATCTACGCCCTGTGGCCCTTCGGGTACACGACGGTCGAGCGCCGAGACGCTGGCGCGCCGTCCTGCGTCGGCAACGTGCTGTGGCTGGTGCTCGCGGGCTGGTGGCTGACCCTCGGCCACATCGCCACCGGCATCGCCCTGTGCGTCACGATCATCGGCATCCCGCTCGGCATCGCCAACTTCAAGCTCATCCCGGTCTCGCTGCTGCCGCTGGGCCGCGACATCGTCCGGTCGAACGAGCCGTTCGCGGCCCGCTGACGGCGGGGCGCCGCAGCCCGGTCTCCACAGGCCAGGGGTTATCCACAGGCCCGCCCGGCTGTCGGCGGCGGTCTGCATGATGAACCCATGACCGAGATCGAGCAGTTGCCGACACGAGTGACGGCCAAGACCCACAACGCCCGCCCAAGGGGTCGGACTTCGCATCCAATGCCGCCCGGCACGGTGAGAGGCCCCTGACCGGAGCAGCCAAGAGCGCTCTGACCGCCAGCAGCCAGTAAGGCTCTGACCGGCAGTGACCGAGGAGGGCTTGCCCCAGCCACGGCCCTCCCTACGCCCTCCTGGCCCCAGCGCCCGCCCACCGCCGCACTCCATACACAAACGCCCCCACCACCAGCACACCCGTTCCCACGACCACCGAAGCCGCCGGCAGCGAGAACGCAAGCACCAGGCACCCGACCAGCCCGATCCCCGGCACCACCCGCGCCACCGGCCCCGAATCCAGCGTCCAGGCCGACGCGTTGGCCACGGCGTAGTACGCCAGCACACCGAAGGAGGAGAAACCGATCGCGCCCGGGACGTCCACCGTGGCGGCAAGGACCGCGACCACCGCCCCCACGGCCAGCTCCGTCCGGTGCGGCACCTGGAACGGGGACGCACGGCCGCCAGCGCGCCCGGCAGATGCGCCAGTCCCGGGCCATGGCCAGCGTCGTCCGCGAGACCCCGAGGGTCAACGCCAGCAGCGAGCCCAGCGCGGCGACGCCCGCACCGACCCGCACCACCGGCACGAGCCAGGGCGTCCCGGCCGCCCGCACCGCGTCGGCCACCGGCGCCGTCGCGTCCACGAGAGCATCCGATCCCAGTACCGCAAGGACAGCCACCGCCACACACGCGTACACGACCAGCGTGATGCCCAAAGCCAGCGGAATCCCGCGCGGAATGGTGCGCGCCGGGTCCCGTACCTCCTCGCCGAGGGTCGCGATCACGGGCGTACCCGGCGAACGCGCAGAACAGCAGACCGGCCGCCTGGAGCACGCCGCCCGCACCGCCCGAGGTCCCGATGCCAAGCCGCCCTGCATCGGCCTCACCCGACACCAGACACCAGACCACCACGGAAGCGAGGACAGTCAGGACCACCGTCACGATCATGCGCGTCAGCCACGCGGACTTCTGGATTCCGCCGTAGTTCACCGCGGTCAGCGTCACCACGGCCGCGACCGCCACGGCGTGCTCCTGTCCCGGCCAGACGTACGCGCCCACGGTGAGCGCCATCGCCGCACAGGAGGCCGTCTCGCCGACCGCGAACGACCAGCCCGCGAGATAACCCCAGAACACACCCCAAGCCGCTCACGCCCGTACACGTACGTACCGCCGTACCGCCAGAGGCCGGATACAGAGCGGCGAGGCGAGCCGACGACGTGGCGTTGCAGTAGGCGACCACGGCGGCGACGGCGAGCCCGAGGAGCAGCCCGGATCCTGCCGCGTGAGCCGCGTGAGCCGCGGGCGCGAGGGCGGCGAAGATCCCGGCTCCGATCATCGAGCCGAGACCGATGACGATGGCGCCCCCACGCCGAGGGGACGGCGCAGTCCGGAAGCGGAGGCTGTCCTGAGTCGCACCCTACTGATCAGTGCAACCGGACTGATCAGTGCAACCGGCGGGTGCCGCCGAGGCGTCCTCCACACCAAGACGGCGTGAAAGCGCGCGGCAAGGACGACGCGCGCGGTACGCCCGACGTACGGCGCACCAGCACGGCCTTGCCGGGAGCAAGATCACATGGCCGGAACAGTGCGGGCACAGCGTGAAAGGGCAGGTTCACGGCATGACCATCATCAGCTGGATCATCCTGGGACTGTTGGCCGGAGCCATCGCGAAGTTCCTGCTGCCGGGGCGCGACCCTGGCGGCCTCATCGGCACGACTCTGATCGGCATCGCGGGCGCGTTCATCGGCGGCTGGATATCGGCCCGCTGGATGGACCACCCGGTCACCAAGGACTTCTACGACGGCACTACCTGGGCGGCGGCGATCGGCGGATCGCTCGTCCTCCTGATCGCCTACCGCCTCCTGTTCGGCAACTCACGCAACTGAGCGCGCCCGCCGACCGCAGCCGGCATGCGAGAAGGGTGGACACCGGCAGGTGCCCACCCTTTCTCGTACCCGTGCAGGCCAGGAGCCCAGAGGGCCGACCGGACCTACCGGTAGTTCACGAACTGCAGGGCGAAGTCGTAGTCCTTGCCCTTCAGCAGGGCGATGACGGCCTGCAGATCGTCACGGTTCTTGGAGCTGACCCGCAGCTCCTCGCCCTGCACCTGCGCCTTCACGCCCTTCGGGCCTTCGTCGCGGATGGTCTTCGCCACCTTCTTCGCGTTGTCCTGGGAGATGCCCTCCTTGATCGACGCGAAGATCTTGTACTCCTTGCCGGAGAGCTGCGGCTCGCCCGCGTCCAGAGCCTTCAGCGAGATACCGCGCTTGATCAGCTTGGACTGGAAGACGTCGAGGATCGCGTTGACCCGGTCCTCGGAGTTCGCCTCCATGAGGATCTGCTCACCGGACCACGAGATCGAGGCGCCCACGCCCTTGAAGTCGTAGCGCTGCGAGATCTCCTTGGCGGCCTGGTTGAGTGCGTTGTCGACCTCCTGCCGCTCGACCTTCGAGACGATGTCGAAACTGGAGTCGGCCATGTCCTGTGGCTCCTTGTATCGGGGTGCATATCGTGCGTACCGGCGTACGTGGGCGGCCGCCGGTCCCGTTCAGGTCCCGGGCCGCATCCGGACAAGCCTAGCCACCCCCCGCCCTTCGGGCGCCGATCAATCGGGTGGCGAAGCACCCCTTCACATCAGGTATTGTTTACGTCGTTGCCACGGAGCGCCGCCGAATAGCGGCTCGACGGGCAGCTACCCCCGGCGGTGTGCCCGAGCGGCCAAAGGGAGCAGACTGTAAATCTGCCGGCTCAGCCTTCCCAGGTTCGAATCCTGGCGCCGCCACACTGGGGAAGACCCCCTCTCATCTGCGGAGACGCAGAAGGGAGGGGGTTTTCGCATGTGGTGGCCGCTCGGGGCAGCTCCTCAGAGCAGGAGTGACGCGTCTCTCACTCCGCAGCTGCGACGCCCATCGATGCCATGGCAATGGTCGTGCTCGGGCCGAGCCCTCGGATATGTGGCCGGTTCAGCGCAGTTGAGCACCCCCGTCGGCTGCGTCATCCAGGCGCCGTAGGTCTACGCAGAAACGTCGCGAGGGCCCCGGCGTCTTCGAGCCCTCGCGGGCGGTGTCGCTGGCCGTGGCTCCGCTGAACAAGCGCGCAGCCCTCACCCGTTGTCGCCGCGGATGCCGTACTGCGGCACCCGCGGGCGGGTGGCGAACCGGGCCGGCCGACGGACCCGGTCGTGCAGCTCCGGGCACCTCAGCGGTGCGCGGTGCCAAGCAAAAACGAAAGGCAAGGAGTCACCTACTCCTTGCCACTCTCAACCTATAGCGCACTGAGGGTCTTGCGGCAAGCCCCCGGTCGTGCCGCAGAATCTTCGGCCTGGAGCCGGAAACAGGCGGAAAATGGGGTTTGCCTTGTTTGATGTGATCATTGCCGGCGGCGGGCCGACCGGGACGATGCTGGCCGCGGAGCTGCGGCTGCACGGTGTGCACGTGGTCGTGCTGGAGAAACTGGCGGAGCCGACCGGGCAGTCCCGCGCGCTCGGCATGCATGTGCGCAGCATCGAGCTGATGGACCAGCGCGGTCTGCTGGAGCGCTTCCTTCCGCTCGGCCAGAAGTACGCGACCGGCGGGTTCTTCGCCGGCATCGTCAAGTCGTGGCCCGACCGGCTGGACACCGCGCATTCGTACGTGCTCGGCATCCCGCAGAGCGTCACCGAGCGCCTGCTGACCGAGCACGCCACCGAGATCGGTGCGGAGATCCGGCGCGGCTGCGAGCTGGTCGGGCTGAGCCAGGACGAAGACGGTGTGACCGCCGAGCTCGCCGACGGCACGCGGCTGCGCTCGCGCTACCTCGTCGGATGCGACGGCGGCCGCAGCGCCGTGCGCAAGCTGCTCGGCGTGGGCTTCCCCGGCGAGCCGGCCAGGCACGAGACGCTCCTGGGCGAGATGGAGGTGGCCCTGCCGCCGCAGGAGCTGGCGGCCGCGGTGGCCGAAGTCCGCAAGACCCAGTGGCGGTTCGGGGCCATGCCGCTCGAAGGCGGGGCGTACCGCGTCATCGTGCCTGCCGAGGGGGTGTCCGAGGACCGCGCGGTCCCGCCGACCCTGGAGGAGTTCAAGCGGCGGCTGCGGCACTTCGCCGGCACCGACTTCGGCGTGCACTCGCCGCGCTGGCTGTCCCGGTTCGGCGACGCCACGCGCCTGGCCGAGCGCTACCGCGTCGGCCGGGTGCTGCTGGCCGGCGACGCGGCGCACATCCACCCCCCGACCGGTGGGCAGGGGCTTAACCTCGGGATCCAGGACGCGTTCAACCTCGGATGGAAACTGTCCGCCGAGGTGCGCGGCTGGGCACCGGAGGGGCTGCTGGACAGCTACCAGACCGAACGGCGCCCGGTGGCCGCGAACGTGCTGGACAACACCCGCGCGCAGATGGAGCTGTTGCTCTCCGAGCCGGGGCCCCGAGCCGTGCGCCGACTGGTCGAGGAACTGATGGACTTCGAGGAGGTGAACCGGTACCTGATCGAGAAGATCACCGCGATCGCGGTCCGCTACGACTTCGGTGAGGGCCACGAACTGCTGGGCCGGCGGCTGCGGGACGTGACGCTGAAGCGGGGTCGCCTCTACGAGCTGATGCGCGACGGCCGCGGACTGCTGCTCGACCAGACCGGCAGGCTGTCGGTGGCGGGCTGGGCGGATCGGGTCGACCACGTCGTCGACGTCAGCGAGGAACTGGACGCGCCTGCGGTGCTGCTGAGGCCGGACGGCCACGTGGCGTGGGTCGGCGAGGACCAGCAGGGGCTCCTCGCCCGGCTGCCGAGGTGGTTCGGCGTGGCGACCGGCTGAACGTGTCCTGGTCTACCCGACGCGGGCGGCGGCTCACTCCCGGGAGCTGCTCGCCCGGCAGCCGGGCGAGCGGGTCCTGAATGACCTGACAGGGCCGGCGGCCTGCTCGTAGGCCTGCTCGGTCGGCCGGTGGTCACGCGGAAGCCGGCCGAGCGCGTCCCGCGTGGCCCACCAGCGGTGCCGCCTACTTGCTCGTGTGGGCGAGTTCGATGTCGTGGTCGTCCACGCCGGTGCCCGAGACGGTCACCGACGCGGCCTGCGGCGGGTAACCTGTCGCGATGACCGTGTACGCGCCGGTGTCCAGGTCGGAGAAGGCGTACGCCCCGTCGAGACCGGTCCGGGTCGTGGCGATGACGTTGCCCGCCGCGTCCACCAGCGTCACCCGCGCGTCGCTCAACGGCGCGCCCCCTCCGCGCACCGTGCCCCGCACCTGCGCGCCGGGCCGCAGTTCGAGCTCGACCCGCGTGGTCCCGGCTCCGCCGATCTCGACGTTCTGGGCCAGCGGCCGGTGCTTGGGGGAGTTGACCGCGAGGGTCACCGGGCCCGGTACCAGGTCGGTGACGGTGAACTCGCCCAGGACGTCGGTGCGTCCGGTGGCCAGTACGTCCCCGCGTACGTCCGTCACGATGACCACGGCCTCGGCGACGGGCGTCCCGCTGTCCGCGGACCGCACCACACCGGCGAGGCCGCTGGTGCCGCTCAGCAGCACGTCGTACGCCAGCGGTTCACCGGCCACGACGATCGTGGAGGCCTGTGGCTGGTAGCCCTCCGACGAGGCGATCAGGACGTACGAACCGGCGTCGGGAGCGTCCACGCCGTACGACCCGTCGCCCCGCGAGACCGACCGCCCGAGCTGCTTCCCGCCGAGCGAGATCAACGTCACCGCGACCCCGCCGACCGGCGCCCGCTCGGCCCCCAGGACACGACCCTGCACCGGGATCCCGGCCCTGGCACGGGCGGACCCGACCGACTCGCCCTCCGCGACAGCCGGCCCTTCGCCCATCGGCCCACCCCCAGCCGATTCGCCGACAACCGACTCCTCGCCCGCCGACTCCTCACCCACCGCCTTCGCGCCAACCGGCGCCTCCACCACCGCCTCCACCGATTCCGCCGTCCGCTGCCGCGGAATGAAGGACGCGACGACGAACGCGAGCAGCGCGGCCCCGGCCCCGATGGCCAGGACGACCTTGAACCCGTTCTGGGACGGCAGGGCGGTCTGTCCGAACGGTGTCGTCATCTGCGCCAGGATCACCCCGGCCACGGCGCTGGCCGTCGACGTACCGATGGACCGCATCAGCGTGTTGAGGCTGTTCGCCGAGCCCGTCTCCGAGGCCGGCACCGCGCTCATGATGAGAGCGGGCATCGCACCGTAGGTGAAGCCGATACCGGCACCGATGACGCAGGTGACGAGCACGAAGTGCCAGAGCTCGGACATCAGCGCGATGTTCAGCCCGTACCCGGCGGCCACGATGAGGGCGCCGACCATCAGGGTGATCTTCGGGCCCTTGGCCTTGGACAAGGCGGCGGAGACCGGGGCCGTGGCCATCATGACCAGGCCGGAGGGGGCCATGGTCAGGCCGGCGACGAGCAGCGACTCGCCCAGGCCATAGCCGGTCGCCTCAGGCAACTGCAGGAGCTGCGGAATGACGAGGGACATCGCGAACATCGCGAACCCGACGGCGATCGACGCGAGGTTGGTGACCAGCACCTGGCGGCGGGCGGTGGTACGCAGGTCGACCAGTGGCTCCCGGACGCGCAGCTCCCACCAGCCCCATACCGACAGCACGACGACGGCCGCCGCGAACAGCCCGAGGGTGGTGCCACTGCTCCAGCCCCAGTCGGCGCCCTTGGAGATCGCCAGCAGCAGGGACACCAGCCCCGCCGCCATGCCGATGCCGCCGACCAGGTCGAAGCGCCCGCCGGTGCGCACCTTCGACTCCGGCACGATGGCCGGCACCAGTACGAGGGCGACGACGCCCAGTGCGGCCGAGGCCCAGAACAGGACGTGCCAGTCGAAGTTGTCCGCGATCAGCGCGGCGGCGGGCAGTCCGAGGGCGCCGCCGACACCGAGGGAGGCGCTCATCAAGGCCGTGGCGGAGCCGAGCCGTTCGGCGGGCAGTTCGTCCCGCATGATGCTGATGCCGAGCGGGATCACGCCGGAGGCGAGACCCTGCAGTGCCCGTCCGACGATCATCGGGGCGAGCGCGTCGCTGAGCGCGGCGGTCACCGAGCCGGCCACCAGCATGACGAGGCTGACCAGGAGCATCCGGCGCTTGCCGTACATGTCGCCGAGCCGGCCCGTCATCGGGGTCGCGACGGCCGCGGCGAGGAGTGTGGCGGTGACGGCCCAGGCGCTGTCCGACGCCGGGGCGTTCAGCAGCCGGGGGAGCTCCGGGACGATCGGGATGACCAGGGTCTGCATCAGCGAGACCACGATCCCGCCGAAGGCCAGCACCGCGACGACGGCGTTGGCCCGTGGCGCTGCGGGCTTCCCGTCGCCGGCGGGTCGGGGAGGGGCGTGGGACATGGCCGGGCCTCCGTAGGGGCGTCAGGAACAGCGCGACTCGCCAAAGCTAGGCCAATTGATTGACTTAAGCAACTGGAAGACTGGGCGGTCGGACGGAGAAGGCACCAAGCAGCCGGAGGGACACGGCACGGACCAGGGGACAGGCATACTCAGGCCGCACGCGCGGCACACTGGCCCCATGTCCTCCCGCCGCAGAGTCTGCCCCGAGTGCCGCCGCGAGATCGCCGTCGTCGCCGGGCGGTACGCGCGCCACGACCCGCCCGGCGCCCGGGAACACGGCGAACTCACCTCATGCCCGGGCTCCCGACGGCAGGCCCGGCCCGGCGCGGAGCAGCCGTCCCTGGACGGCTACGCGGTGCCGGACTTCCCCGGCCAACTGCCCCTGTTCTAGCCGTTCCCCGCCGACCGCGGGGGAGGGCCGGCCATGAACCGCCGCGCCGGACCGCTCAGTTCCCCGCCACCGACTTCACCGCGACGGAGACCGGCGCCGGTCCGCTGATCAGCTCCAGAGTGAGCCCGGCCGTCGCGGAGGTGTCCACCAACTCCGCCAGTACGGCGGCCACATCGTCGCGCGGAATCGGCCCGCGGCCCGTGTGCGCCTCCAGGCGCACGAGACCGGTGCCGGCGTCGTCGGTGAGCTGACCGGGGCGCAGGATCGTCCAGTCCAGGGCGTCCAGACCGCGCACGTACGCGTCCGCCTCGCCCTTGGCGCGCTGGTACACGTCGAAGATCTCGTCGCCCTCGCGCTGTGGGTCGGCGCCCATGGACGACACGACCACCAGGCGCCGTACACCCGCCTTCACCGCCGCGTCCGCGAAGAGGACCGCCGCGGCCTTGTCCACCGTGTCCTTGCGGGCCGCCCCGCTGCCCGGGCCGGCGCCCGCCGCGAAGACCGCCGCGTCGGCACCCCGCAACCGGTCCGCGACCTCGTCCACGGACGCCGACTCCAGGTCGAGCACGACCGGTTCGGCACCGGCCTCCCGCAGATCGTCGGCCTGTTCGGCCTTGCGGATGATCCCCGCTACCTCGTCCCCGCGCCCGGCGAGCAGCCGCTCCAGCCGCAACGCGATCTGACCATGACCACCAGCGATGACAATGCGCATGCCTTCGACCGTACGCCCGGACGCCCCCATCCGCCGCACGACTTCGGCCACGCCACCAGCGACCCACGCCCTACGACAGGGGCCCGGCTCTACGACGCCTCACCCCGCCCCTGCCGCGGCAGCCCCAGCTCCACCGAAGCCGCCGAACTGCAGTACTCCCGCACCGCGCTGGTCCGGGCCACCACACGCCCCCGGTGCACCACCACCCGGCTGTACGCGAGCGAGAGCGCCCCCGCCAGCCGGTCCCCGCGCACCGCGAGCAACTCGGCCGGGAAACCCGCCTCCACCCGCACCGCGGGCAGCCCCAGCACCGCTCGTGCCGACCCGCTCACCGCGTCGAACGCCTCCTCGGGCGCCAGTCCGTAGCGCGAGGCCAGCAGGAACGCCGCCTCCAGCGGGTCGCCGCGCCCCACGGGGTTCGACACGTCCCGCAGCGCCCCGCTCCCGGCGGCCACCCGCACCCCGGCCGCGCGCAGCAGCCGCACCGGAGCCGCTCCCCGCCGGTCCACGCCACCGCAGCCGCCCTGCGGCAGGCACACCACCGCCACCCCGGCCGCCGCGAGCTGGTCGGCGGTCCGGGAGGCCACCTCGGAGGGCAGCCGCCCGAGGTCGCCGCATGGACCGAGGGTCACGCCGGGACGCAGTCCGCCCGCCATCGCCGCAAGCCGGGCCAGCCGCGCCGGATCCCCGGCGTCGGTGTGCAGGTCGACGGGACAGCCGTGCTCGGAGGCCACCTCCAGGACCGCCTCCACGTACCCCGTCGGATCCGGGTCGAGATCCGGTCGGCCGCCCACCACCGAGGCGCCCATCTTCACCGCGTCCCGCAGCACCGCCAGCCCGTCCGCCCCGGCCACCCCGGTCAGCACCCGGGGCATCGCCACCGTCGTCAGCTCGGCCAGCCCCCGCAGGGCCCGCCGTGCCTGCAACACGGCCTCCAGCGCGCCCAGCCCCTGGACGTCCCCCACCCGCACGTGGGCCCGCACCGCCGTCGCACCGTGCCCGAGCTGGAGCAGAGCGGCCTCGGTCGCCCGGCGCTGCACGTCCTGGGGCTCGTACGACACCGGCCCCTGGGCGTCGGCCGACAGGGCCGTGTCGGCGTGGGCGTGCGGCTCGGCCGGGGCCGGCAGGAGCAGATAGCCGCCGAGGTCGACCCGAGCCCCGCACGCGCGCGTGCCGTCCGCCGCCAGGCTTCCGGCCGTCCCGACCGCCTCGATGCGCCCGCCGCCCAGCCGTACGTCCACGGTCCGGCCGTCGGTGAGCCGCGCCCCGCAGAGCAGCAGCGACGGGTCGGCCGGACCCGGGGAGGACGACGGGGGCGTTGGTGGCTGCGGCTGACTGTCGGGCATCGCGCTCCAGGGGCTCGGGTTTGCGCACGGGAGGACGCATGATCACGCAGAGTGAGTCGAGCCTAGGACGGCCTTCCATGCATGGCGGGGAGGAGCGAAATAGTCGTACCAATGTGGTCCGCTGTGCGGAACGGGAGGCACCTACGAGGGTGCCGGGAAGACGGTCGCAGCGCCCGCGGCGGGTACCCCGAAACGGATTTGGGTGAACGGCTGCCGAGCGTGTAATGTCTTCATCGCTCGCCCCAATAGCTCAGTCGGCAGAGCGTCTCCATGGTAAGGAGAAGGTCAACGGTTCGATTCCGTTTTGGGGCTCTGGTGTGTGAGGTTCCCGCTCGCAAGGCGGGGTCCGATCACATCACAGCGGTGTAGCTCAGTCGGTAGAGCAAGCGGCTCATAATCGCTGTGTCACCGGTTCAAGTCCGGTCACCGCTACTGACAGTAGCCGATTGCGGGGTCGGTCCTTCGATCGGCTACTCTTGCTTGCGTTAATTCATTCCTATCCGTTCGTCAAGGAGCACTCACGTGGCTGCCACCGACGTCCGCCCGAAGATCACGCTGGCCTGCGTGGAGTGCAAGGAGCGGAACTACATCACCAAGAAGAACCGGCGTAACAACCCGGACCGTCTTGAGATGAAGAAGCACTGCCCGCGTTGCAACGCGCACACCGCGCACCGCGAAACGCGCTGAAACAGGCTCGTACACGAGGCCGTTCCCGAGTGATCGGGGGCGGCCTCGCGTCGTTGATTTGATGACCCGGGTAGTCGGTCAGTAGAGCAACCAGGAGGTACCGGGCCATGGCGCTCGACCAGTCCTTCGTGGGGCGGACCTATCCGCCCACCGCGCCCTACGAGGTGGGCCGGGAGAAGATCCGTGAGTTCGCCGAGGCGGTCGGGGACGGCAACCCGGCGTACACGGACGCGGAGGCCGCCAAGGCCCTCGGCCACCCGGACGTGATCGCGCCGCCGACCTTCGTCTTCTCGATCACCTTCAAGGCCGCGGGCCAGGTGGTCGCAGGACCCGCAGCTGGGCCTGGACTACAGCCGGGTGGTGCACGGCGACCAGAAGTTCGCCTACCGCCGCCCGGTCCGCGCCGGCGACCGGCTCACGGTCACCTCGACCATCGAGGCCATCAAGTCGCTGGCGGGCAACGACATCCTGGACATCCGCGGCGAGGTGCACGACGAGGCCGGCGAGCACGTGGTGACCGCCTGGACCAAGCTGGTGGCCCGCGCGGCCGAGGAGGCGTGAGCGCCATGACGGCGAAGATCTCCTACGACGACGTCGAGGTCGGCACCGAACTGCCCGCGCAGACCTTCCCGGTGACCCGCGCCACCCTGGTCCAGTACGCGGGCGCCTCCGGCGACTTCAACCCGATCCACTGGAACGAGAAGTTCGCCAAGGAGGTCGGACTGCCGGACGTCATCGCGCACGGCATGTTCACCATGGCCGAGGCGATCCGGGTGGTCACCGACTGGGCCGGCGACCCGGGCGCGGTCGTCGAGTACGGCGTGCGCTTCACCAAGCCGGTCGTCGTCCCGAACGACGACGAGGGGGCCGTGATCGAGGTCAGCCGGCAAGGTCGCCGCCAAGCTCGACGACAACACCGTCCGGGTCGACCTGACGGCGACCAGCGCCGGGCAGAAGGTGCTGGGCATGTCCCGCGCGGTCGTCCGGCTCGCCTGAGCGCGCGAGACGAGCGTAAGGGGCGCTCCCATTACGGGGCGCCCCTTACGCGTCGGAATCCATGCGGTGCCGCTCTTGACGAAGTTAGTGATTGAGTACTAACTTACTGCCATGGTCAGGATGAGTGCAGAGGAGAGGCGCGAGAGCGTCATCCGTGCGGCGACGACCGAGTTCGCCCGCGGCGGCTACCACGGCACCTCGACCGAGGCGATCGCCAAGCGGGTCGGCGTCTCGCAGCCGTATCTCTTCCGGCTCTTCCCCGGCAAGCAGGCGATCTTCCTGGCCGCGGCCGAGCGGTGCGTCGAGGACACCTCCGGATGTTCGCTGAGGCGGCCGACGGGCTGGAGGGTGAGGAGGCCCGGCATGCCATGGCGTGGGCGTACATCAGGGCTGATCGTCCGAACGAGCCCGAGCAGCTGCTGATGCAGATGCAGATGTACGTCGGCCGTCGCGGCCGCCGAGGCGGCGGGGGACCACGAGTTCGGCGAGGCGGTGCGCGCGGCTGGGTGGGGCTGTGGGACGCCGTCCACCTGCCGCTGGGGGCGGACCAGGCGAGACGACGACCTTCCTGGCCTACGGCATGCTCATCAACAGCCTGGCGGCCATGGGCTTTCCGGCCGGTCACCGGGTCTGGGCCGGGTTCCAACCGCGCCGGCGCCGACAGCTGACTGGGCGGCGGCCGGGACTGCTCGTCGGCGGGCGCTCTTTCCGGACCTCGAAAGCTTCGTCGGTCAATCGCCTTCATGCGATCAAGTAGTCATTATAACTCCTTTGGGGGAGCAGTGAAGCAGCAAGCATCGCACGCCGCGGGGGAGCCGTCTGGGCCCTCGTCATCACCAGCGTCGCCGGATTCATGGCGGCACTCGACAACCTCGTCGTCACCACCGCACTGCCGTCCATCCGCGAGGACCTCGGCGGCCGCGCTGGAGGACCTGGAGTGGACGGTGAACGCCTACACGCTCACCTTCGCCGTCCTGCTGATGATCGGTGCCGCACTCGGTGACCGCTTCGGCCGCCGCCGGCTCTTCCTCGCCGGCCTCACGGTCTTCACCGGCGCCTCCGCCGCCGCGGCCCTGTCACCCGGCATCGACGCACTCATCGCCTTCCGGGCCGTCCAGGGCGTCGGCGCCGCGGTCATGATGCCGCTCACCCTCACCCTGCTCACCGCCGCGGTCCCGCCGCCAGGCGCGGCATGGCGTCGGCATCTGGGGCGCGGTCACCGGACTCGCGGTCGCCTGCGGGCCCCTGATCGGCGGCAGCCTCACCGAACACATCTCCTGGCAGTGGATCTTCTGGCTGAACGTCCCGCTCGGCCTGGCCCTGCTGCCCCTGGCCCGACTGCGGCTCGCCGAGTCCCACGGCCCCGGGGCGCCGCTCGACGTGCCGGGCACCGCTGCTGGCCAGCGGAGGCCTCTTCGGCATCGTCTACGGGCTGGTCAGCAGCACCGTCGACGGCTGGACCGACCCGCTGGTGCTGACCGGGCTGATCGCGGGGACGCGCCTGCTGGCCGTCTTCGTCCGTCTACGGGATCCGCGCGAAGAACCCCATCCTCCCATGCGGCTCTTCCGCTCCGGGCCTTCTTCGGCATCAACACGGCGAGCCTGCTGATGTTCCTGGGCATGTTCGGCTCGATCTTCCTGCTCAGCCAGTTCCTCCAGAGCGTCGCTGGGCTACTCGCCACCGAGGCGGGCCTGCGGATGCTGCCGTGGACCGGAATGCCGATGCTCGTGGCGCCCGTCGCCGGATATCCTGGCCGACCGGATCGGCGGCCGCCCGGTGGTGGTGGCCGGCCTCGCCCTCCAGGCGGTGGGCCTGGCCTCTTCGCGGCGGTCCTGGAACGCGGACGTCTCCTACTCGGCCCAGCTGCCCGCTCTGATCGTCAGTGGCATCGGCATGGCCCTGTACTTCGCCCCCGCCGCGCACCTGGTGATGTCCAGCGTCGGCCCGGGCGAGCAGGGCATCGCCTCCGGCGCGAACAACGCCATGCGCGAGGTGGGCGGTGCTCTCGGCGTCGCCGTCATGGCCTCGATCTTCTCGGCCCAGGGCGGTTACGGATCAGGCCAGGCTTCGTCGACGGCATGCGGCCGGCGCTGGTGACGGGCTCGGCGGTGGTCGGCCTGGCGGGCATCGCGGCCCTGATGATCCCGACGCGGCGGAGCGCCGAGCGGCAGGCGGCGCAGGCCGAACCGGCGCCCGTACTGGAGACCGCTTCCCACTGAGACCAAGGTCAGACGATCTGAAGGAGGAACGACCATGCCCACCTTCCCCTGGACCGTCCCGAACACCCCGCCCCACGACAGCCGAGGTGCACGTCTTCGCCTCCCGCTTCAGAACCCGCACCCTGTGGGGAGCGCTCAAGTTCCTCGCCGGTACGCCCGCCGTATGGCGGCAGGTGCGCCGGAGCCCGGGCGCCT
>CAWCSC010000031.1:0-485147 GCA_963798065.1 uncultured Actinomycetota bacterium
GTCCACGAACACGCTGATCGGCGGCGACTGGTACGACGCGCTCGAACTGCCCGACGGCGACAACGCTGCTGAGCGTCGGCGACCTCACCGGGCAGGGCGTCGGTGTCACTCGAACATGGCCATGCTGCTCGGCGCCGTACGCGGCATGGCGATGGCCGGTGCCCAGCCGGGACAGCTGCTGGCCATGCTGAACCAGTTACTCGACGCCACCGTCCAACCCGCCCTGCGGCAGCGCCGTCTGCTGCCGCTACGGCCCGGGAACCGCACCCTGACCTGGGCGCAGGCCGGACACCCCGCCCCGCTGCTGTTCCGCGACGGGACGGGGCGCCGGCTGAACGCACCGGACGGCGTCCTGCCGGTGCCACCGGGCGCCCTCTACGGGCAGGCCGAAGAGACCCTCGAGGTCGGGCGACCTGCTGCTCCTGCACACCGACGGGCTGGTACCCGGGCACACCGGCAGCGGCGGCACGCGACTGCTCCTCCTCGACCTGGCCCCACGCCTGACCGAGGCACCGCACCGCGCGAGGACTGCGTACGGACGGCGTGCGGGAGTTCGGCGAGAGCGAGCGCGAGGACAACGCCTGTGTGCTCGTCGCCAAGGTCACGTCATAGGAACTCAGGCCCTGTGCGCGGTTGCCGCGCCGCCCTGCCGCTTCGTGGCTTCGGCAGGGCGAGCCTGATCTCCTCCCGCAGCTCGCTGGATCTTCGGGTAGCCGGCGTACTCGGCGGTGAGCCGGTACATCTGGCGCAGCCGGTCCCAGGTGCGGTGGGAGGAGTTGGATCCCATCGACACCAGGGCCAACCGCGCGTACCGGTCGGCCTGTTCGGGGTCGTCGGCGATGAAGCAGGCCGAGGCCATGGACAGATAGTCGAAGATCTTCGACCGCTGCCGGCCGTCGACCCGCAGGGCCAGCGCCTTCTCCGCGTAGTGCTGGGCGTGCGCGGCCGCGCCCGGCTCGAACTCGGCGAGCGTGCGGTAGGCCAGGGCCTGCATGCCGTACAGGTCCTCCTCCTTGAAGGTCTGCATCCAGTCCGGCGGCGGCACGTCGGCCTGGTCGGAGACGAACAGGTCCTCCGCCTGGCCGAGCGTGCGGCGCATCGCCTGGCCCTTGCCCATCGACGCCTGCGCCCAGGCCTCGATGGTGTGGAACATCGCCCGGGTGCGGGGCAGCACGCTCGTCGCCGGAGCCGGACTGTGGCGAGCTTCATCAGGTCCAGGGCGTCGTCGGGCCGGCCCAGATGCACCATCTGGCGGGCCGCCCGGGAGAGCGCCTCGCCCGGCGCGGGGCCGGTCGCCGCCCTCTCGGGCCGCGTGCGCGGCGATGACGAAGTACTTCTGGGCCGTGGGCTCCAGGCCGACGTCGTGCGACATCCAGCCCGCGAGGACGGCCAGGTTGGCGGCGACGCCCCACAGGCGCCGCTGGAGATGGGGTGGGTGGCGGTAGGCGAGCATGCCGCCCACCTCGTTGAGCTGGCCCACCACGGCCTTGCGCTGGAGCCCGCCGCCGCGGGCCGCGTCCCAGGCGCGGAACACCTCGACCGAGCGCTCCAGTTCCTCGATCTCCTGCGACCCGATGGGGGCGGCCTCGTAGCGGTCGAACCCGGCGGGGTCGGCGTGCAGGGGATCGGTCGAGGTCGGGGGCGTCGGCAGCCAGGGCAGGGTCGGTGTGCAGCCAGTCGTACATGGCGCTGCTGAGTGCGGATCCCGCGGCGAGCGCGGCGCCCGCGCCCACCAAGCCGCGTCGGTTGAGCATGAGGTCCATTCCCGTGAATTCGGTGAGGACCGCAGCAGTCCGCTCGGGCGCCCACGGCACTCCGTCGGGAGGCTCCGCACTCCCGCCGCCCTGCCGTTTCCCCGCACGCCCGTGCCGGACCAGACCGAGGTCCTCGATGGTCACGACACGGCCGAGACGCTCGGTGAACAGAGCCGCCAGCACCCGCGGCACCGGATCGCGCGGGATCTCTCCCATGTCGATCCAACGCCGCACCCGGGAGGTGTCGGTCGACAGCTGGGGGTGGCCCATGGCCGCCGCCTGCCGGTTGACCAGCCTCGCGAGTTCGCCCTTGGACCAGCCGGCCAGGCCGAACAGGTCCGCAGAGACGGGTGTTGGGTTGTCCGCTCACATCAAGCCCCCAGGTTCTCGGCTGAGTTGACAGTAGCCCGGGGAGACTTGCCGGGCGACTATTCGCCAGGGTTCGCCAGGGTGCGCCAGATGGTGTGCCACCGGGCATCCGGTGTCAGGTAGGAACGCGCCACCCCGACCCGGTCGCCGCAGGGACATTCCCCAGGGTGCTCCCGGGAGTCCGGGCCGGGTGGTGCGCTGTCGTCGCAGGCACACGAAGGGATCTGTTTCGCCCATGTACGCAGCATCGTCCTCCGTGTCCGCACCGCCCCGGTCGCTGCACCCGCGTCCCACGGACAGCGGCCCCTACCTCGCCCCCGCGCGGCCGGCGGCCCCCGTGCTCGGTGCGGGCAGGGCACGGCGCGGCTCGGTCCTCGGAACCCAACCGCTCAGCGGGAGACTCGACTTGTCCGGCCCTCAGGGCGCGCAGCTGCGCACGGCCATCGCGTCGGTGCACCGCATCTGCCCGGAGTTCGCCCCGGTGCAGGTGCTGCGCCGCAACGGCCGGTCCGTGCTCCTGGTCGGTACGACCGGTCGCAGCACGGCGGTCGCCAAGTGTTTACTGGACCACTCCCCCGCCTGGTCCGAGCGGATCCACCACGAGATAGCGGCCTACCGCTCGTTCGTCCGGCACCGCCCTCCCGTGCGGGTGCCGAGACTGATCGCGGCGGACCCGGACAACTGCACACTGGTGATCGAGCGGATGCCCGGCCGGGTGGCGGCGCTCCAGCGGCATCCGGCCGAGGCGCCGCCCCGGGCGGACATCCGGGCGGCACTCGGCGCGATCTGCCGGCTGAACGCCTGGCGGCCGCCGGCGGGCACGTTCGACGCCCCGCTGGACTACGCGGCCCGGATCTCCCGGTACCACGAGCTGGGCCTGCTCACCGACCGGGACCTGGGCGACCTGCAGAAGCTGCTGCACGGCATCGCGCAGTCGGCCGGGCGGCAGGGCATGGGCCAGTTCTGCCACGGCGACGCACTGCTGTCCAACATTCTCCTGTCGCCGGCCGGTCCAGTGCTGGTGGACTGGGAGCATGCGGGCTGGTATCTGCCGGGCTACGACCTGGCGACGCTGTGGTCGGTGCTCGGGGACGCACCGGTGGCTCGTCGCCAGATCAGCCAGATCGCCCAGTCGGCGGGCCCGGCGTCCAGGGATGCCTTCCTGGTGAACCTGATGCTGGTGCTGACCCGTGAGATCCGTACGTACGAGACGGCCGTGCAGCGTTCGATGCACGACACGGCCCCGGCGGCACCGGGCCCGGCCCACCCGGGTGCTGCGCCGTCCGGCGAGGAGCAGCGGCTGCTGCTGCGGCGGCTGCACGACGACTGCCAGATGGCCCGGCGGGCCGTGCGCGCGGCGGTCGGCACTCGCTGACGGGGACGGAAGGGCCGCTGTGACGCCTGGACACGGCGCACAGCGGCCCTTTCGTGTCGGGGTACCGCCGCCGTCTCAGCCCTGCTGGAACAGCTCCGCGGGCAGCGGTTTGAGGAGGGCGTACAGGTCGTCCGTGATGGGGCGGTCCCAGGCGGCGATGGTCACCAGGACGTTGTCGCTGCGGTCGAACTGCACGCAGGAGATGCGGCCCTCGGAGAGCTTGACGCGGCGCACGATCAGAAGGTTGTCGCCCTGCATCACCGGCACGTCCTCGGTGCTGACGACGGTGACCTCCTCGTCGTTCTCCAGCGCCAGCAGCAGCTGGGCCACCTCGAAGGGGACCTCCCCTTCGGGAACCTCGCGGGCCGGGGAGCCCTCCGGCAGGTTGCCGATGATCATCGCGGGGCCGCGGCCGCCGAACAGGTCGTAGCGCAGGAAGACGCCCTGGCAGGTGCCGTCGGGCGCGGGCAGCAGTCCCGCACCGAGGTTGCCGGGCCAGTCGCCCGGGTCCATGGCCAGTACGTCGAAGTCGGGCCCGGCGGGAGTGGCGCTGCGGCGGCGGAGGAACGACATGCCGCCAATGGTACGTGGCCCGGCCTGCGGAAGTGCCGGGCGGGCGGCAGCCCGGACACCGCCCGAGGCCGTCGGCCCGCGTGCCGTCTGGTGGTGGCGGGCCACCCGGGCGCGGTTGCCGCAGGATGGCTTGCACCACTCCTGGCGTGGGTGCTCCTTGAGGAAGTACCGCACGCAGCGCGGTGCGTGGCAGGCCCGCAGCCGTTCGCGGTCGGGGCTCGCCAGGAACGCGATCACGGCGTGCGCGAGGGCCGCCGTCAGGTCGTCGGAGCCGTGTACCGGCCGCTGGTGGACGACGGGTCCGGTGTTCCGGGGCCAGTGCAGGACCGGCACGGTGGGGGCGCGGGCGGCTGTCTCGTTGAGGCGCCGCACGGCCTCGGCCTCGGGCAGGAGGCGGGCCGCGTCCGCGGGGCTCGGCTCTCCGGGGCGCACGGCGCGGGCGAAGAGCGCGCGGGCGGCGGCACGCACCGCACGGACGGCGGCGAGCTGCGCGGCGTCGGCGGTGAGTCCGCCACCCACCACTTCGCCGTCGGCTCGCTTCATGTCAAGGACCTCGGGGTGTGCCCGGACCCAGGCGGTCAGGCCTGCCGGGTCGGTCAGGTCGTCGGCGACGCCGCCGTCGCCGTCGTGCCGGATGGTGAGGGCGAGGTCCAGGGCGAGCCGGGCGTCCCTGCTGATCGGTTCCCGCATGGGGCTAATGATAGGCCTGCCGGTATCCATTACAGCGAGGTCAGGCTGCCGGCGGCGCCGGAGGGATCACCGCGACGGGGCTCGCGGCGTGCAGCAGGACGGCGTGGGTGACCGAGCCCATCATGCGGGCGGGTGCCAGCAGGCGCCGTCGGTGTCGGCCCACCACGACGAGGTCGGCGTCCTGGGAGGCAGCGACGAGGTGGCCGGCCGCGTCGCCCGCCGCCGCGACCGGTTCGGCCGGGACGTCGGGGTGCCGCTCGCGGTACGGGGCGAGGAAGCCCTCGGCGAGGACCCGGGCCTCGTCCTCGATGACGTCCTGGTCGACGATCGGCGGCAGGCATCTCCCCAGGCATCATCCAGGGCTGCGCGGGCCACGGGTAGGCGGCGACCGCCTGGAGCCGGGCGCCGCGCCGGGCGGCCTCGGCGAAGGCGAACTCGAGCGTGGCCTCGTCGGGGCCGTCCACCTTCAGGCCGACGACGACGCGCGAGCCGGGGCCGCCGGACGTCTCGCCGTGGACCTCGCGTCCGGGCCCGGCGCACCACGACGACCGGGCACTCGGCGTCGCGGGCGGCGGCCATGCCGTTGGAGCCGAGCAGCAGGCTGGCGAAGCCGCCGCGGCCTCGGGAGCCGAGCACCAGCAGCTGGGCGCCGGCGCCCAGTTCGGGCAGGACGGCGCCGGGCGCGCCCTCCAGGCCGACGTACTCCGTGTCCGGCCGGTCGGCGCGGCCTTCCAGGTGGGCGCGGACCTGGTCGAGGACGGGGTCGTCCTGCGGGTCCGCCGGCCCGGCGGCGAGGACGTCGGGCTGCGCCCAGTGGGCGTACTGGCGCACGTGGACCACGCGCAGGGGTGCCGCGCGCCTGCGGGCGGCGTCGAGGGCCCACTCCAGGGCGCGCAGGCTGTCGTCCGAACCGTCGACCGCCGCGATGACCGGCAGGGTGCTCATGGGTTCCTCACCTCCGGGATACGACCGTCCCCTTCCGGGGGCCAGCCTGGCTCAGGCGCCGGCCCCGGGAGGATGTCTCGGGTCGCGTGTCCGGAAATGCGGGCGGAACACCCCCGGATCGGCCGTCGGATCACGGCTGTCCGGAACCGCCCCCCGGCCCGTCAGGTGAGGTCGAACTCCCCTTCCCGCGCTCCCGACACGAACGCGCCCCACTCGGCGGGCGTGAAGATCAGGGAAGGGCTTTCCGGGCGGCCACTGTTCCGCATGGCGATGAAGCCCTCCACGAAGGCGATCTGGACATCCCCCACGCCGCGGCTGCTGGACTGCCAGTCGGCGTTGGTGAGGTCCAGCTCCGGCTTGTCCCAGCCCATGAGCGGGCGCTGCTGGGTGGTGGTCTCGGCCACGTCCGTGCTCCTCCCGATTCGTCGTCCGCGGCCAGCCTAGCGATCGTGTCCCACGGCCAACAGGGCACGTGAGGGGGACCTTTCAGGAGTCGTTTCGGGAGCCGGGGGGTTCGGCTCCCACGAGCCACATCGAGAAGAACTGGGATCCGCCGCCGTAGGCGTGCCCGAGGACCCTGCGGGCCCCGTCCACCTGGTGTTCCCCGGCCTGTCCGCGCACCTGGAGGGCCGCCTCCGCGAAGCGGATCATGCCGGAGGCGCCGATGGGGTTGGTGGACAGTACGCCGCCCGACATGTTGACGGGCAGGTCCCCGTCCAGTTCGGTCACGCCCGCCTCGGTGAGTTTCCAGCCCTCGCCCTCGCCGGCGAAGCCGAGGTTCTCCAGCCACATGGGCTCGTACCAGGAGAACGGCACGTAGATCTCGGCGGCGTCGATCTCGCGGCGCGGGTCGGTGATCCCGGCCTGCCGGTAGACGTCGGCCGCGCAGTCCTGGCCGGCCTGCGGGGAGACGAAGTCCTTGCCGGCGAAGAGGGTCGGTTCGCTGCGCATCGCGCCGCCGAGCATCCAGGCGGGCGGGCGCGGGGCCCGGGCGGCTCCGGCGCGGTCGGTGAGGATCATGGCGCAGGCGCCGTCGGAGGAGGGGCAGGTCTCCGAGTAGCGGATCGGGTCCCACAGCATGGGCGAGGCCATGACCTTCTCCAGGGTGATGTCGTGTTCGTGCAGGTGGGCGTAGGGGTTCTTCAGCGCGTTGCGCCGGTCCTTGTAGGCGACCAGGGCGCCGACGGTCTCGGGCGCGCCGCTGCGTCGCATGTAGGCGCGCATGTGCGGGGCGAAGAAGCCGCCGGCCCCGGCGAGCAGGGGCTGCTGGAAGGGGATCGGCAGGGACAGGCCCCACATGGCGTTCGACTCGGACTGCTTTTCGAAGGCGAGGGTGAGGACGGTGCCGTGGACGCGGGCGGCGACGAGGTTCGCGGCGACGAGCGCGGTGGAGCCGCCGACCGAGCCGGCGGTGTGGACGCGGAGCATGGGTTTGCCGACGGCGCCGAGCGCGTCGGCGAGGTAGAGCTCCGGCATCATGACGCCCTCGAAGAAGTCGGGCGCCTTGCCGATCACGACGGCGTCGATGTCGGCCCAGGTCAGCTCGGCGTCGTCCGAGCGCCCGGCGGGCCGCCTCCCGGACGAGTCCGGCGATCGACACGTCCCGGCGTGCCGCGACGTGCTTGGTCTGGCCGATGCCGACGACGGCCACGGGCTCCTTGCTCATCGGGGCTCCCCTTCGAGTACGGCGACCAGGTTCTGCTGGAGGCAGGGGCCGGACGTGGCGTGGGCGAGGGCGCGGTCGGACTCGCCGCGGTGGATGCGGGCGGCGGCCTCGCCGATGCGGATGAGGCCGGCGGCCATGATCGGGTTGGCGGCGAGGGCCCCGCCGGACGGGTTGACGTGCACGCCGTCGTCGAGCCGCGAGGGCCTTGCGCAGGACGATCTCCTGCGCGGTGAAGGGCGCGTGCAGCTCGGCGGTGTCGACGGGCCGTTCGAAGGCGCCGGCCTGCTCGGCGGCCAGGCGGGTGGACGGCGAGTCGGTCAGGTCGCGGACGCCCGAGGCCGTGTGCCTCGATGCGGTGGTCGATGCCCCGGATCCAGGCGGGGCGTGCGCACAGTTCACGGGCCCGGTCCCCCGCCGCGAGGATCACGGCGGCGGCGCCGTCGCCGATGGGCGGGCAGTCGCCGGTGCGCAGGGGCTGTACGAGGTAGTCGCCCTGCGGCACGGGGCCCCTGAGCTGCGCGTGGGGGTTGGCGGTGGCGGCCGTCGCGGTTGCGGGACGGCGACGGCGGCGAGTGCGGGCTCGTCGGTGTCGCCGGCGTCGATGAGGGCCTGCGCCTGGAGGGCGGCGAGGGCCACGGAGTCGGGCCACAGGGGCGCCACGTAGTAGGGGTCGAGCTGGCGGGTCAGGACGTCGCGGACGGAGCCGGGCGAGGACTTGCCGTACGCGTAGACCAGGGCGGTGTCGGCGTCGCCGGTGAGGAGTTTGGTCCAGGCCTCGTACAGGGCCCAGGCGCCGTCCATCTCGACGTGCGACTCGGAGATCGGCGGCCAGGCGCCGACGCCGTCGAGGGCGAGGGTGAAGGAGAAGGCGCGGCCGGCGAGGTAGTCGCTGGAGCCGGAGCAGGTGAAGTCGATGTCGGCGGTCTTCAGGCCGGTCCGGTCGAGGACCTCGTGCAGCACCGGCATGAGCATCTCCACCTCGGAGTGCTCCTCGCTGGTGCGCCGGTGGGCGGTCTGGGCGAAGGCGACGACGGCGATCTCGCGGTCCCGCGGTGCGCTCGTCACAGCAGCTCCTTGTAGGTGTCGTAGTCCGCGTCGGGCTCACCCGTCGGCCGGTAGTGGTCGGGGTAGCGGGCGCCGTCCGTCCACACGGGTTCGACCCGCAGCCCCATGCGGACCTCGTCGTACGGGATGCCGCCGATCCGGCCGTGCAGCGCGAGGCCGGCGCCGTCGAGGGCGATGTGGGCGTAGACGTAGGGCACCTCGATGTCGAGGTTCTTCGCCTTGATGTTGACGATGCAGAACGTGGTCACCGTGCCGCGCGGGCCGACCTCGACCTGTTCGGATGTGGCCACGCCACAGGTGGGGCACGCGCCCCTCGGCGGGACGTAGACCTTGCGGCAGGACGGGCAGCGCTCGCCGACGGTGCGCCGGCCGCCGAGGGCGTTGATGTAGGCGGTCTGGGCGCGGCCGGGTGAGTAGGTGTAGTCGAGGCGGGCGGGGGCGACGATGCCGGTGACGGGGTCCTCGAACTCGCCGGTGGCCCGCGGTGAGTTGCGGCCGGGTCGCCGTCGTACGGCTCGAAGCAGGCGATGTCCGTGATGGCGCCGGTGCGTTCCTCCGCCCAGCGGACGCGGACGCGCATACCGGTGTGCACGGCGTCGGGGCCCGGGGCGTCGAGGGCGTGCAGGAGGGCGGTGTCGGCGCCGTCGAGGCGGACCAGGGCCCAGGCGAAGGGGGTGGTGAGGGGCTGGCCCCGGCGGGGGGCGTGGTTCCAGGCCCAGGTGGTGACCGTGCCGGTGGGGGCGACCTCGACGAGGTCGCGGAGTCTCCTCGGCGGTGACGGGGTCGTACTCGACGGGCGGGACGAGGATGCGGCCGTCGCTGGCCCGCACACCCAGGACGACGCGTTCGCGCAGGCCGGTCAGGAAGGCGCTCTGGACGGGGCCGAGGGAGCGGGTGAAGGGGAACTCGACGACGAGGGGGGCTTTGAGGACTTCGGGCATGCGGGCTGCCTCCTTCGAGGTCGGGTGCAGGACGCGCCCCTAGGGGCGCGGGGCTGCGCGTGCGGCTCCACCGCGCGGCGCGACCAGCCCGGCGGCCCGCAGCTCGCTGACCGGCCGCGCTACGCGCGCTTGTAGACGGGGGTCGCTTCTCCGCGAAGGCGCGGGCGCCCTCCTTGGCGTCGGCGGTGTCGAAGACCGGCCAGCCGCGGGTGAGTTCGGCGGCGAGGCCGTCGGACTCGGTCATCTCGGCGGTCTCGTAGACGGAGGCCTTGACGGCCTCGACGGCCAGCGGGCCGCAGGAGTTGATCTGTTCGGCGATCTCCAGTGCCTTCGTCGAGCGCGGTGCCGTCGGGGACGACGTGGCCGACCAGGCCGATGCCGGCGGCCTCGCGGGCGCTGTAGGGGCGGCCGGTGAGGAGCATCTCCAGGGCGTGGGTGCGCGGGATCTGGCGTTGCAGGCGGACCGTGGAGCCGCCGATGGGGAACAGGCCGCGCTTCACCTC
Source organism: uncultured Actinomycetota bacterium (assembly GCA_963798065.1). GTDB lineage: Bacteria > Actinomycetota > Actinomycetes > Streptomycetales > Streptomycetaceae > Streptomyces. The sequence goes on from CAWCSC010000031.1 coordinate 9,882, forward strand.
GAACAGGCCGAAGGTCGCCGACTCGCCGGCGACGCGGATGTCGGTGCCCTGGAGCATCTCGGTGCCGCCCGCGACGCAGTACCCCTCGACGGCGGCGATCACCGGCTTGCGGGGGCGGTGGTGGCGCAGCATCGCCTTCCAGTGCAGGTCGGGGTCGGCCTTGAGCCGGTCGCGGTACTCCTCGCCGGCCATGCCGTTCCCGGCGAGGGCCTTGAGGTCCATGCCCGAGCAGAACGAGCCGCCCGCGCCGGTGAAGACGATCGAGCGGACCGAGTCGTCCGCGTCGGCCTCGAGCCAGCCGTCGTAGAGGCCGACGAGCATCGGCAGCGAGAGCGCGTTCCTGGCCTCGAGGCCTGTTGAGCGTGAGCACCAGTGTGGCGCCTTCGCGCTGCACGGTGAGGTGTTCCGTCCCACCCATGGCCAACTCCCCTCTAGAAGAACGAGAACAGGTTGCAGTAGGGCGTGAGGCACTTCAAGGGTTTTCTGACAGGTAGTCAGATTTCTTCGCGCGGGCCCTTCACAGTTGGACCGCCCTTTGCTCTGATGACCGGCGAACCGTCCGATGCCAGGCACGTCCCGGGTCAGGAGGAGCGGTGGAGTACAACCTTGCCGACCTGTTCGAGTCGGTCGTCGATGTCGTCCCCGGCCGTGAGGCGCTGGTGTACGCCGACCATCCCGGCACGGGCGCGGAGCGCCGCCTGACGTACGCGGAGCTGGACGCGGCGGCCAACCGCGTCGGCCACCATCTGCTCGACAGCGGGATACGGCCCGGCGAGCACCTCGGTCTCCACCTCTACAACGGAGTGGAGTACCTGCAGACGGTGCTGGGCTGCCTGAAGGCACGGATCGTCCCGGTCAACGTCAACTACCGCTATGTCGAAGAGGAGTTGGTGTACCTCTACCGGGACGCGGATCTGGTGGCGTTGGTCTTCGACGCCGAGTTCACGGACCGGGTGGCGGCAGCCCGGCCGCGGGCGCAGAAGCTGCGGCACCTGGTCCGGGTGGGAGCTCCGGCGCCGAACTCGCGCCGCCGTGCCCTGTGTGGAGTTCACGGACGCCGTGGCCTCGGGGTCGCCGACGCGCGGGTTTCCCGCGCGCTCGGCCGACGACCAGTTCATCATCTACACCGGCGGTACGACCGGGATGCCCAAAGGGGTGATGTGGCGGCAGGAGGATCTGTTCTTCGCGGGTCTCGGCGGGGGCGCCCCGACCGGTGAGCCGGTGAAGAAGCCGGAGGAGCTCGCCGAGCGGGTCGCGGCCGGTGGCGCGGGAATCACCTTCTTCCCCACGGCCCCGCTGATGCACGGCACTTCCACCCTCACCGCGTTCATCGGCTTCAACTTCGGGCAGCGGGTCGTGATCCACCGCAAGTTCGTGCCCGAGGAGGTGTTGCGGACCGTGGAGAAGGAGAGGGTCAGCAGCATCTCTCTGGTGGGCGACGCGATGCTCCGGCCGCTGGTCGACGCCCTGGGCGGTCCGCTGAAGCACATCGACCGCTCGTCGCTGTTCAGCGTGTCGTCGTCCGGCGCGATCATGTCGGACACGGTGCGGCGGCAGTTCCAGGAGCTGGTGCCGAACGCCATGCTGCTGAACAACTTCGGCTCGTCCGAGTCCGGTTTCAACGGCACGGCGACCGAGGACTCGGGGCCCGAGCGGGGCTTCCGGGTCCGCGTCAACGCCCGTACGCAGGTCGTCGACCCGGCCACATACGAGCCGGTGGCGGCAGGTGAGGTGGGCCGGATCGCCCAGTGCGGACATGTGCCGCTCGGCTACTACAACGACCCCGCCAAGACCGCCGGAACCTTCTTCGAGAGGGACGGCAAGCGGTGGGTGCTGCTCGGCGACATGGCCACGGTCGACGAGGAGGGCGTGGTCACCGTTCTCGGTCGCGGCTCGCAGTGCATCAACACCGGCGGCGAGAAGGTGTACCCGGAGGAGGTCGAGCAGGCCCTCAAGTCCCACCCGGACGTCTACGACGCGCTGGTGGCCGGGGTGCCGGACGCCCAGTGGGGCCACCACGTGGCGGCCGTGGTGCAGCTCCGCGACGGTGCGGCTCGTCCGTCGCTGGAGGACATCCAGGCGCACTGCCGCTGACCGGCTCGCCGGCTACAAGATCCCGCGCCAGCTGGTGATCACGGAGTCGGTCCAGCGGTCGCCGAGCGGCAAGGCGGACTACCGGTGGGCGCGGGACGTGGCGGTGGCGGCGGACGGGTGATTCTTCGGCCCGTCGATTGAACCTAAGGTGACGTGCGGACGTACTGGTGGTGGCAGGCCCGGTTTACCGGGCTCTGTTTGCCATGCCTAGCAAGACCGCACGGAAGGACCTCCGGGTGTCGCTCTTCACTCGCTCCCACCAGCAACCGGACACGGCCGAGGGCGGGGCGGAACCGGATGACGATACCGGGGGGACGGAAACGGACGGGGGGCCGGCCGCGACGGAAGCGGACGACGGCGGGGCCACGACGGACTCGGACGACGGCACCGGCGCGGCGGACTCGGACGACGGCACCGTCACATCGGCTACCGACGAGGACACCGACGCGCTGGCAGCGGGCCGCGACACCGACACGACGGGCCCCAACAGCGGGACAGCACCCGCAGAACCGGACGGTAGCGCGGCCGCAGCCGATTCGGACCGTGGCACCGGCACAGCCGTAGCGGACGAAGGCACCCACACCACGGGCCCCGACAGCAACACCGACACGGCGGACTCGGGCCGCGACACCGACACGGCAGGCCCGGACAGCGGGAGAGCCGCGACGGAAGCGGGTGGTGGCGCGGCCGCAGTTGATTCGGGCGGCGGCATCGCCGCCCACGAAGAAGGCGACGGCGCCGGCACGCGGGAAACCAGCACCGAGGAGACTCCGGGCGCGGCGTCGGACGCGACAGGGGCCGGCTGGTTCGGCTGGCGGCGGCGCTACCCCCGTACGGCACGCGGCGTCAGCGTGGGGACGACCGTCCTGGCCGGCGCGCTCGTACTCTTCGCGCTCCTCGTGCCCAACCAGATCGAGAAGATCGAGTTCGCCTCGTTCGTCCGCATTCCCGCCGAGGGCGTGCTGCTCGCGGGCCTGCTGCTCGCGCTGCCGCAGCGGCCCCGGCGGATCATGGCGGTCGCCTCGGGTGCGTTCCTCGGGCTGGTCACGGTCCTGAAATTCGTCGACATGGGCTTCTACCAGGTGCTGGCCCGGCCCTTCGACCTCGTCCTCGACTGGATACTGATCGAGAACGCCACGGACTTCCTGAGGGAGACCTTCGGCCGTACCGGCCAGGTGCTGGCCGTGGTCGGCGTGATCGTCCTGTTCATCGCGCTGCTGGTCCTCACGACGCTCGCCATGGTGCGGCTGACGAACCTGATGGTCAGTCACCGTCCCGTCGCCGCCCGCACGACGCTGATCCTCGGCACGGCGTGGATCACCGCCATGACGCTGGGCGTGCAGGTCGGCAGCGTGCCGCTCGCCACCAAGGGCAATGCCGAGTTCCTCGGCAACCGTGTCGACCAGGTGCGCGCGGGCCTGAAGGACGCCCGGGTCTTCCAGAAGCAGGCCGCCGTGGACGCCTTCGCGAAGACGCCACCCGACCAGTTGCTCACGGGGCTGCGCGGCAAGGACGTCCTGTTCACCTTCATCGAGAGCTACGGCCGCGTCGCGATCGACGACCCGGCGATGGCGCCCCAGATCGACTCGGTACTCAAGGAGGGCACCAGCTCACTGAAGGCGGCCGGTTTCGAGTCGCGCAGCGGCTGGCTGCAGTCGCCGGTGACGGGCGCGGGCAGTTGGCTCGCCCACTCGACCTTCCTGTCCGGGCTGTGGATCAAGAACCAGCAGCGGTACCGCAGCCTGACCACCAGTGACCGCATGACGCTCACCAACTACTTCGGCAAGACGAACGCCTGGCGGACCGTCGGCGTCGTGCCCGGGGTGCGCCGCGCCTGGCCGGAGGGGAAGTTCTTCGGCCTTGACCACATCTACGACTCCGAGCACCTCGGCTACCACGGCCCGTACTTCAGCTGGACGCCCGTGCCCGACCAGTTCAGCATGGAGGCCTTTCAGCGCCTGGAGCACGGCAAGAAGGACCGTGAGCCGATCATGGCGGAGATCATCCTCGCCTCCAGCCACAACCCCTGGTCGCCCATCGCGCGGATGATCGACTGGAATGACCTCGGCGACGGCTCGGTGTTCCACCAGATCAAGAAGGAAGGCACCAACCCCACGGAAGTCTGGAAGGACCCGGAGAAGGTGCGCACCGAGTACCGGCACGCCATCGAGTACTCGCTGCGCAGCCTCACCGAGTGGGTCAAGCGCTACGGCGACAAGGACACGGTCCTCGTGTTCCTCGGCGACCACCAGCCGGTGCCGACCGTCACCGCCGGGGACACCGGCAAGGACGTGCCGGTCACGATCGTCGCCCACGACAAGAAGGTCCTGGACCGGGTCGCCGACTGGGGCTGGACCGACGGCCTCAAGCCCGCCCCGAACGCGCCCCGGTGGGGGATGGACAAGTTCCGGGACCGTTTCATGACGGCGTACGGTCCACAGGGCTGAGGAACGCCTCCACGGTCGCGAGGAACTCCCTGGGCCGTGCCTCGTGCACGAGGTGCCCGGCGTCGATGGTGAGGCGCCGGGCATCGGGGAGTCTCTCGGCGAGGGCATCGATGTGCTCCCGGGGGATCGGACTGGTCGGCCCGCCACCGATCAACAGCGTGGGCATGGTGACCCGCCCCATGTGGTTTCACCACACGGGATCCGGCGCGTTGTGCTGCCGGTCGGTGGCGAGGATCATCGCCCAGTCGTACGGCAGGTCCCCGTCGGGACGTGGGGCGGGCGGGCGCGGCGGGTCCAGCGGGAAGGGCGCGGGCACGTCCTCCAGGACGAGCCTTTGCACGAGTTCCGGGCTGTGCTGGGCGAGCAGGCAGGCGACGGCGCCGCCGAGCGAGTGCCCCACGACGTCGGCGCGGGTGATGCCGAGCGCCCCGAGGAAGGCGTGTACGTCGTCGCGCAAGGTCGCGTAGCCGTATCCGCCGGGCCAGTCACTGCGGCCGTGCCCGCGCAGGTCGGGGGCGTAGACCCGGCGGGGCCCGGCGGCGAGCGCGGGGGCGATCTCCGCCCAGTCGGCACCGTCGGCCCCGCGGGCGTGGAGGAGCACGACGGGCGGCGCGTCCCGCGGTCCCCAGATGCGGTAGGCCAGAGTGATGCCGTTGGCCTGTGCGGTACGCGGTTCTCTGTCCATGCGGGGCACGGTGGTGAGAGGAGCCCGGGTGGCAGGGCCGGCTCCGCCGACAGCAGAAGGAGGCCTCATTCCCGTCCGGAGAAGAAGGCGGACACGCGTCGTACGAACCACTGCGGGTCGTCCAGCCAGGGATAGTGCCCCGCCCCGGGCTGCACCGCGAACTCGGCCCTTGCGAAGACCTCCGCGACGCGCCGGGCGAGGCCGGGACGGGGTCCGCCGTCGACTTCACCGGCCAGGACGAGCACCGGGGCGGTGACGCGGGCGAGGGCGCGCCGCGTCGCGTCCGGGTCGTAGGCGCCGTCCGCGCCGTAGCGGTCCCCCGCGTCGTCGTTGGTCTCGGCCTCCTCGCGGTCGGCGTGGGCCCGGGCGGCGTCGTCCCAACGCCCGTGGAAGAACGGAAGGAACACGGGGTCGAAGTCCCCGCTGCCGGCCAGCCAGGCCTCGAACGCCGGGAACGCGTCCGCGAACCAGGGTTCCGACGCACGCAGCCGGGCCGCCGCCAGCCGGTCCTCGGCCGTCGCCGGCAGGCCCAGCGCCCAGGGGGTGGCGGTCACCAGCGCCAGCCGGTCCAGCCGGTCCGGATACCGGGCCGCGTAGAGCATGGCGAGACTCCCGCCCGCCGAGTGCGCGAGCACGTCCATCCGCTCCAGGCCCAGGTGGCACCGCAGCGCCTCGACGTCGTCCACGAGCCGGTCGCACCGGTACGTCGCGGGGGCCGCCGGTACGTCGGACTCCCCCGTGCCGCGCAGATCGAGGAGGACCAACTGCCGGTGCGCGTCCAGCCCGCCCAGATTCCCGAGGTACGCGGAGGCCCGCATCGGGCCGCCTGGCAACACGACCAGTGGTTCGCCCTCACCGCGTATGTGGCAGGCGAGTCGGGTCCCGTCCGGGGCGCTGAAGATCTGCATGCCGTCGATGATCGGACGCGAGCGCGACCGGTGGCAACGGAGTTGTCAGAGCGGGTGCATGGACGGCGGGTCGGGGAGTTCGTCCGGAGTGCCGAGCCAGGTGGCGAGTGCCACCGGGTCCGGCTGTGTGCCGGTCTGCGCGGTGATGCGGGCGAAGGCGGCGCGGACGACCTCCGGGCGGTGAGTGAGTGCCTGTGCCGCCGCCGCGTCGGCGGTGTTCGCGGGTGATGTCAGGGCCTCCCTGCGCAGGGTGAGACCGAGCCGGACCCAGGGGTCGTGGCGTTGGGGCTGCTGTGTCACCTGACCGGCGGCCAGGCGGCGGGCCTCGTCCGGCCGGCCGAGGAGACGGGCCAGGTCGGCGGGGTCCTCGACGGCGTCCTCTCCCGGCGTTGCCGCCCACCGGCACAGCAGTGCCGTGTAGTGGTTCAGGGAGGGGACGGCACTGTCGGGGCGCAGTACGGCGGCGGTCGTCCTCAGTGCGTGGTCCGCGCCTGACCGCCACGCCTCGGCGAGTTCCGACACGGCGTGCGGGTCGGGGCTCAGGTGGTGCAGCCGCCAGCGGGCGCGGTGAGCGATGACGGCCTCCGTCGCGAGCGCGGTCACCTCCTCGGGTGCGGCGGCGAGATCGGTCCACCGGGCCGTGCGTACTTCCATTGCGGCGACGAACTCCCGCCCGGCCGTGGTGAGATGGGGAGTCGAGCACAGGGCGTCGAAGGCGTGCCGGGTCTGGGTTCGCCAGTACACGTACTGGAACTGGGCCCGCCGCCGCAGCTGCCGGTCGCGGGCCCGGCCGGTGAGTTCGCGCCAGAAGTCGACCACCGCGAAGAAGGCGAAGACGCCGTGGAGGAATCCCGGCAGCGGGCGCGGATCGTCACGCCACGGCGCGTAGTGGAACTCCTCGTCCGGACCGTCGCTCTCGGTGTCGTAGAGGTCGAGGGAGTCCAGGAGGGCGTTCAGCTCCATGTGCCGGAACTCGTGGAGCAGGGTGGCCGCGAGTTCCACCGCGTCCGGAGGTGTGCTGAGCACGGCTCCGCCGAAGGCGTCGCTCGACGAGACGGACGTCATCATGCCGACGGTCGGCTCCGGCCGGGGTGTGAGAGCCGTGACGGCCACCGTGACGGCGTCGGCCTGCCGGGGGACGACGTCGGCCAGCAGTTCTCCCGCGTCGCGGATCGTCCGCCTCCAGCGGGTGACCTCCACCGGGTCGAGACGGCCGGGCGGCAGGGGCCCGGCGCTCTCACGGTAGGGATCGAGGTCCTCCAGGACGAGGTCGAAGCGCCGTGGCCCGACGGGCGTTCGTACGTGGTGCACGGGGATCCAGCCGGGCGGGTTCGGATCGCTCCTGCTCGGCAGCCGCACCTCCACGTCCTCGCCATTGACGACGGCCGCGCTCCCCGTGCAGACGACATGGGCGGTCGCGGTCCCGGTCGTGCGGAGGTCGGCGGCTCCCAGTCCGGGCAGGCAGACGTAGCCGTCGCGCACGGGAACGGGCAGGGTGAAGAGCAGGTGGGCCCGCACACCGGCCGCCGCCGCGATCGAGTGCAGATGGAGCAGGTCGGCCGGTGGTGTCCCGGCCCAGGTGTACGGTCCACCGGGTGGTGTGTGCAGGGCGCGCAGCGCCCGGCTGAGCCAACGGCCCACGGACGGGTGGAGCAGGACGGCCGTCACGGCTTCGCGGTCGACCCGTTCCGCCCGCACGAGCAGGTCCCGTACGTCCCGGACCCGGAGCGGCTGTTCGTCCGGCTCATGGGTCATCTCCGCGGCCAGGTTCAGGAGTTCGTTCAGCACCACGGCGCGGGCACCGCGTTGCTGGGCCCGCAGCCGTCCGGCGAAGAGGCGGTCCTCCGTACCGGTGGCCATCGTCCGTAGATCAGCGGGCGCGGGGAAGGGAGGCTGGGGCACGTGCTCCCGACGGTCCCTGCGTACGCCGCGGTCGGCGGGCACGGGCGTGTAGCTCACCGGTCGCCCGGCGGGCCGTCCGTAGCCGGCCTCCGAGTAGCCTCCGCCTCCGCCTTCGTCCCCGCCTCGGCTCACTCGGGGCCGGACGTACCGGCCCACGAGGCGTGCGGCGGCGGACGGGGAGGAGCCGGTCAAGGCCTGTTCGAGGGAGAGGTCCGTCAGGTCGGGGGTGTCGGACGCCGGTTCGTCCTGGTATTCCGGGCAGTCGTCCATCGGAGGGTCTCCTCGTAGTGCCGCGTCACCACCATCGCTGTCCGCTCCCCCGCCGGAGTTCTCGTGCTCGGCGAGTTCCGCTCGCACCCCGGCGAGATTGCGCGCGCAGCGCAGCATGTCGGGGTGCTGATCGCCCAGCCGCTGTCTGCCGGCTTCCAGCGCGGCCTCGTAGTGCCGTGCAGCCAGGTCGGGCCGGCCGAGCAGGTGCCAGGTCGTGGCCAGTTCGTGCCGGGCGGCGATCGTGTCGGGGTGGTCCGGTCCCAGCCGGCGTGCGTTGTGCTGCCAGATGGCGGCGAACTCCTCTCTCGCGCTCTCCAGGCACTCGGGGTCCGACTCGTGGTCGCGGATCAGCCGGGCGCGTTCGTGGCGTGCCATCAGCACATCGGGGTGCTCGGCCCCCAGCACCTTCAGGTATCCGCGCAGGACGTTCTCGATGGTCTCTTCCGCTTCCCGGGCGTGCCCCGCCTCGCGCAAGGCCCGGGTGAGGCTCATGCCGGTAGCGAGGGTGTCCAAGTCGTCGTCCCCGGCCAGATCCCTGAACTCCCCCAGAAGAGCCCGCAGTTCGGCAACGGCCTCCTCGTCGCGACCGCGTTTGTGGGCGAGTGTCGCCAGGTCCTTCCGAATGCGCAGGACGCCGCGCGGGTGCGTCCGTGCTTGCAGGCGCATGGCCAGGGCCGCGCGCGACTCCGCCTCGGCGGCCTCGTACCGTCCCAGTTCGCGCAGCACCCGGGCCAGGCCGGCCTTCGCCGACTGGAGGTACGCGTGGCCGTCCGGCAGGGCGCGTGCGCAGGCCCGGGCCACCTCCTGGTACAGCCGGTCGGCCTCGGTGAGGTCTCCGGTGTGGCGTACCGCCCAGGCACGGTGAAGGCCGGCGGCGATGGTGCCCGGGTGGTCGTCGCCGAGCAGCCGGGCCCGTATCGAGCCAAGTGTGTCCAGATCGGAGATGGCTTCGCGGTACATCCCCAGTCCGCTGCGGTACTGCGCGGTCCGTACGGCGGGCTCCGTGGCCGCGGCGGCCAGGGCCGGGTCCACGCGGTCGTCCTCGGGAAGCAGGGCCAGGACCGCGACACAGTGCGGCGCGATGGCCTGCCAGCGGGGCCAGTCCTTGGGGTCGAAGGTGTCGAGGGGGCGGGTGAACCTCTCCAGCAGGGCCGTGACGAGGCGCAGCAACAGGGGTTTGTGGGCGGTGAAGTCGGCATGTGCGCGGCAGGCGGCCCGGACCATCGGGTGCATGGTGATCCATCGCCGAGGCCGGCCGTCGTTCTCCCCGGTCTCGCGTGTCATCTCGATGGTGATCAGCTGGAGTCCGGCGAGGCCCTTCACAGCCTCCTGGAGCCGTGCCCCCGTGGGCCGGGTGAAGAGGTCGCTTCCGGCGAGCCGTTCGGGATCGATGAGTTCCCGGTACGGGATGGGCGCCGGGCCCAGTGCCGACAGCAGCCGCAGCAACGGCCGCGCCAGATCGGTTCCCTGCCGGTGCAGCAGGTCGAGGGAGAGCTCCCAGGTGCTGACGATCGCCCGTCGGCTGCGCTGATCGGGGGCCAGATCCGTGTCCGGGTCGGAGGCCATGTCGGACAGCCTGGCGTCGAAGCCGGCGCGGTACTCGGCGAACGTCTCGGGCGTCGACGGCAACGGCCAGGGGTCCTCCAGCGCCCGTGCCAGATAGGACCCGGCGAGGTTGAGCGCGAGGGGCAGTCCCCCGAGGTGTCCGGCGAGTTCCCGGGCCTCCTGTGCCGTACCGGCGCCCGGGGCGAGGTCGTGCAGGACTTCGGCGCCGTCGTCGGCGGAGAGGATGCCGACTCCGGCGCTGTGCACCCACGCCCCCCATCGATCGTGGCGGGACTCGCGACTGGTGAGCAGCACGGTCCCCCAGGAGTGCGCGGGTGGGCGCAGCCAGCCGACACCCTCGGCGGTCGGGACATCCTCCGCCGCCAGCGCCGAGTGGTCGTCGACGTTGTCCAGGACCAGCAGCCAGGGGCTGGTGAGGGCGTTGAGACAGTCCCACAGCACGTCCGCCGGGTGCGATCCGGCGAAGTCGGCCGCCCGGGCGCCCGCGGCGAACGCGACGGCCCGCAACGCCGCGGAGAGAACCTCGGCATCCGCTCCGGACACCCACCACACCCGAGTCATGGTGCCGGCCAGCCGATGGGCGGTCTCAAGGGCGACGGTCGTCTTGCCGCATCCGCCCATGCCGGACAGCAGCCACACGCCCGGTACGGACGTGTCGCCCTGCGCGCGCCGGGTCATCGCGGCGGTCAGCTCGCCCACCAGCTCGTGGCGCCCGCGCAGCCGGTCCGGCGCGATCCTGCGTTGCGGCACCGCGAGCGGTACGGCGGCGGGGCCGGACGCGGGAGGGACGAACCGGCCGAGCGGTCCGCCGATCCGGTCCGTGGGCGTCATGCCGTAGGCGGTCGCCTCGCTGACGTCGGGCAGCGCCGAGAGCGTCAGCCCGCGCCCCAGCACATGTTCCAGGGCGGCGAGTTCGCTCCTGGGCAGGGTCTCGGCCCAGCGGTCCACCCGGCCCGCGGCGATCCGGCCCGGCCCGTCGCCGCGGTGGTGGCGGGAGACGACGCCCACCAGGTGACCTTCGCAGAAGACGGCCGCACCGGACATGCCCTCCCAGGCGTCCTTGCCGGGGTCCGGGTCGTCCGCCGGCGGCGAGGTCACCTTCAGGTCGAGGGTGCCCTCGCCCCTGTTGGACAGTGCCGCGCAGGTCGCGTCGGCGTGTTCCGCGTCCCGGAAGAGCGAACCGTCCGAGTCCGTGCGGAGCTTGAAGCGCGGAAAGCCCAGGGCGGTGCAGCGCAGGACGACGTCCCGCTCGCCGATCCGGCCGAAGGCCACGGAGGGCACGGCGCCGGTCCCCGCCTCGCCCTGCCCGACCGGAACCACCAGTACGGCGACGTCGATGCCGGTCTGTCGCCACTCCACGGCCGCCGCCACGGTCGACTCGTCCGGGCGGTCGGCCTGGAAGCGGACCTCGACCTTCGCCGCGTCCTCGATCACGTGGGCCGCGGTCAGCACGCGCCCCGTGGCGACGAGGTACCCCGAACCGCGCCGCTCCCGCCCGCCGTTCGTGGTGACGATGATCTTGGCGGCGCGCTCCGGCAGCAGTCCGCGGTCGAATCGCATGTGCCCTCGGTCAGCGCTCGCCGGCAGCCTTGTCACCCGTGATCATGGCGGGTCGGGGCGGGCCTCCGCCGCCCGGGACGGTGGTGGGCGTGAGGGTGAGCTTGACGCGCTGCGTCTGGGCGTTCGCGTACGTGCCCTTCGTGCTCGCGTCGACGACCCAGAACCGGACCTTGGCGTCGGCGCCCGCTTCGCGGGTGACGGCGACGGTCGCCTCGATCTCCACGGGACCGGCCTCGAACCGGAGGGCCTCGTCGGCACCGTCCGCCAGCGCGGTCGTCAGCTGGCTCCTCAACTCACGGATCATGTCGGACAGTTCGATCACGATGGCCCCCCTCGTGCCGCGCTACCCGGATGCTACCGGCCCCGGCCCGTCCCCGAGGTCTTTCCTGAGCTCCCGCTTGAGAATCTTCCCGCTGGCGTTGCGCGGGAGTTCGTCCACGAAGACCACCCGCTTCGGTGCCTTGAAGGGGGTGAGCTTCTCGCGGACATGGTCGATCAGTTCCTCCTCCGTGACCTCGCCGCGCGGGACGACGACGGCCGTGACGGCCTCGATCCAGCGTTCGTCGGGCAGGCCGACGACCGCGGCCTCGGCGACCTGGTGGTGGGTGTAGAGGGCGTCCTCGATCTGGCGTGAAGCGACCAGGACGCCGCCGGAGTTGATGACGTCCTTCACCCGGTCGACGATCGTGTAGTAGCCGTGCGCGTCGCGGACCGCGAGGTCGCCGGAGCGGAACCAGCCGTCGCGGAAGGCCTCGGCGGTCTCCTCGGGCTTGTCCCAGTAGCCCTCGCACAGCTGCGGGGAGCGGTAGACGATCTCGCCGGGAGTACCGTCGGGTACGTCCTCGCCGTCCTCGTCGACCACGCGCGCGTCGACGAACAGCACGGGACGGCCGCAGGAGTCCATGCGGCCCTTGTGCTCCTCGGGGGCGAGGACCGTGGCGAGAGGGCCGATCTCGCTCTGGCCGAAGCAGTTGTAGAAGGCCAGTTTCGGGCAGGCGTTCCTTCAGCCGTTCCAGTACCGGGACCGGCATGATCGACGCCCCGTAGTAGGCCTTGCGCAGGCCGCTCAGGTCGCGGGTGGTGAAGTCGGGGCGGTTGGACAGGGCGATCCAGACGGTGGGCGGGGCGAACAGGCTGTCCACGCGGCCCGCTTCGACCAGGTCGAAGAGCCGGTCTCCGTCGGGTGCGTCGAGGATGATGTTCGTCGCGCCGACGGCGAGGTAGGGCAGCAGGAAGACGTGCATCTGCGCCGAGTGGTACAGGGGCAGCGAGTGCGCGGGGCGATCCCCCGCGCTGAGGTCGAGGGCCGCGATCGCGCTCAGGTACTCGTGCACCAGGGCCCGGTGCGTCATCATCGCGCCCTTGGGCAGGGCGGTCGTCCCGGACGTGTACAGCAGTTGCACGAGGTTTTCGGTACGCGGCTCGGGGCCGTCGTACACGGGCGCCTCGGCCAGCCGCACGAGCAGCGAGCCGTCGGCGTCGCGCAGGGGCAACGTCCGTACGCCGTCGGGGAGCCGGCCGGCGAGGTCCGGGTCGGCGAGGACCAGGGCGCTGCCGGACTGGCCGACGATGTAGGCGAGGTCGTCGCCGGTGAGGTTCTGGTTGACGGGGACGTGCACCAGGCCCGCTCGGGCGCAGGCCAGGAAGGCGATCAGGTAGGCGTCGGAGTTGTGGCCGTAGGCGCCGACCCGGTCCCCGGGCGACAGCCCCTGGTCGAGGAGGACGCTCGCCGCGCGGGAGACGGCGGTGTCGAGTTCGTCGTAGGTCCAGGTGCGTTCGCCGTACTCCACCGCGACGCGCGCCGGTGTGCGCCGGGCGCTGCGCCGTAGGACTCCGTCGACCGTGCTGCCGTGTCCGGGCGTCGTCATGACAAGTGATCCTCGGTCGGCCGCCGGGGGAGGTCAAGAACCGACGGGCTCAACCCTGCCGCCGCCAGAGGCGTCCGCTGTCATGGTACTGACGCACAAACGCAGCATATTTGTACGATCACGGCTCCTTTCCCTCGATGATGTCGGAGGGCACCATGCGCACCCGCTGGAGACGACTCGTTCTCGGGGCCACAGCCCTGTTCACGGCCGCGTCCGCGTTACCCGCGGCCGCCGCCCCGAGCCAGGGACGGGCGGAGCAGCACCCTTCCCGCGACGGCCTGTCCGCCGTCATCCGCTACACCGAGTACGGCATCCCGCACATCCTCGCGAAGAACTACGCCGACCTGGGCTTCGGTACGGGCTGGGCGCAGGCCGCCGACGAGGTCTGCACGCTCGCCGACGGGTTCGTGACCCTGCGGGGCGAGCGCTCCCGGTACTTCGGCGCCGGCGCGGAAGCCGACGGCGCCCTCTCCGGGGCCAGGACGAACCTCGCCAGTGATCTGTACTTCCGCGGGGTCCGTGAGACCCGCACCGTGGAGAAGGTGCTCGCCGAGCCCGCTCCCGTGGGCCCGAGCCGTGACGTCCGGGGCATGATGCGCGGCTGGGCGGCCGGGTACAACGCCTGGCTGAAGAAGAACAAGATCACGGATCCCGCCTGTGCGGACGCCTCCTGGGTCCGGCCGGTCACCGAGCTCGACGTGGCCGCCCGCGGGCTCGCCATCGCCTCGATCTCCGGCGAGGGGCGCTTCGTGGACACGATCACGACCGCGCGGCCCCCGGCCGGAGCCACCACCACCGCCCGCACCCCGTCCGGCCGCACGCCCGACGCCAAGGCCGTGGCGAAGGCGGCGGACGAGCTGTGGGGCGACCCCGGCATGGGCTCCAACGCGGTCGCGTTCCGCGGCGACACGACGGCGAACGGCCGCGGTCTGCTGCTGGGCAACCCGCACTACCCGTGGCAGGGCGGACGCCGGTTCTGGCAGTCGCAGCAGACGATCCCCGGCGAGCTGAACGTCTCCGGTGGCTCCCTGCTCGGCACCCCGGCGATGTCCATCGGGTTCAACGCACAGGTGGCGTGGAGCCACACCGTTTCGACCGGCGTCCCGGCCAACTTCCACCAGCTGACGCTGGATCCGGCCGATCCCACGACGTACCTCGTGGACGGCAGGCCGGAGCGTATGAAGAAGCGGACCGTGACGGTCGCGGTGAAGGACGGCACACCGGTGACCCGCACCCAGTGGTGGACCCGCTACGGCCCCGTCGTCACCTCGCTCAGCTCCCAGGTCCCGCTGCCGTGGACCACCACGACCGCCTACGCCCTGTACGACCCGAACGCCGCGAACCTCCGCTTCGCCGACACCTCGCTCGGCTTCAGCAAGGCGCGGAACACGGACGAGGTCCTCGCGTCGCTGGCACGGCACCAGGGCATCCCCTGGGTGAACACGATCGCCGCCGACCGGGCTGGACACTCCCTCTACACCCAGTCCCAGGTACTCCCCCGCATCACCGACGAGTTGGCGGAGCGCTGTTCGACGGAGCTCGGCAGGACGACGTATCCGGCGTCCGGCATCGCGATCGTCGACGGCTCGCGCGGCGACTGCGCCCTCGGCAGCGACCCCGACGCCGTGGAGCCTGGCATCTTCGGCCCGGCGAGGATGCCGACGCTCGAGAACGCGCCGTACGTGGAGAACTCGAACGGCACCGCGTGGATGACCAACGCCGACCGGCCGATCACCGGATACGAGCGGGTCTTCGGCACGGTGGGCACGCAGCTCGGCCTGCGCACGCGCGGCGGGATCGAGGACGTGGCGGCGATGGCGGACAAGGGCCGCCTGACCGTACGCGACCTGCAACGGCAGCAGTTCGCCAACCGGGTACCCGCGGGTGATCTCGCCGCCGAGGACGTGGCACGGGCGTGCGCCGCGCTGCCCGGCGGCACGGCGACCGGCAGCGACGGCAAACCGGTCGACGTGTCGGAGGCGTGCGGGGTGCTGAAGGCCTGGGACCGCACCATGGACACCGGGAGCCGGGGAGCGCTGCTCTTCGACCGGTTCTGGCGGAAACTGGAACAGGCTGTGCCCCAGGCCCAGTTGTGGAAGGTGCCGTTCTCGGCGGCCGACCCGGTGCGTACCCCGAACACGCTGAACACGGACGCTCCCGGCCTCGCCACGGCCCTCGCCGGCGCGGTGGCGGAACTGCGGGCCGCGGACATCGCGCTCGACGCGCCGCTCGGCGCGCACCAGTTCGTCGTCCGCGACGGCGAGCGGCTTCCGATGCCGGGTGGCGCGGGGCAGCTCGGTGTGTGGAACGTGCTCCAGCCGACGTGGGACGCGGCCGGCGGTGGCTACACGGAGGTGCCGTTCGGCTCCAGTCATCTCCAGGCGGTGGGCTGGGACGGCAGTCGCTGCCCGGTGGCCCGCACCCTCCTGACGTACTCCCAGTCGTCGAACCCCGAGTCGCCGCACTTCGCCGATCAGACGCGGCTGTTCTCCGGTGAGAAGTGGGTGACGTCGCGCTTCTGCGAGAAGGACATCCTGTCCTCGCCGCAGCTGAAGGTTGTCCGGGTGCACGAGCACCGCTGACCGTGCCGGTGGGGTGCCGCTCCTGGCGGGCGGCACCCCGTTCATCCCGCCCGGCGGCCGTACATCAGCCGGCGCAGCACCGTTTCGGCGGGGCCCCGGCGGCCGGCGCGTTCCAGGGCATACGCTCCGGCCACCGTGACCAGCCAGACGGCGCACGCGAAGAGCGCCATGGTGGCGCTGCCCAGACGCTCGCCGAGGCCGAGTCCCCAGGCGGCCAGGACCGGGGCGAAGAGCAGCGAGTGGGCGAGGTAGCAGGACAGGGAGCGTTTGCCGACGGAGGTCACCGCGGCCACCGCTGTCGCACCGCGCCGGGGGCTGCGGGTGGTCCACCAGTGGGCGAAGAGGGCGACGGCCGCGACATAGCCGAGGCCCGCCGCGTTGCCGGTGATGTCGCGCAGCACGGTGAGCGCTCCGGTCTCGCTCTGCATGTCGTCCGGCACGTGCAGGACGCCGATGTGGGCCAGTGCGGCGGGCAGCGCGCCGAGCCAGCCGACCGCGATGCCGAGCACCGCCGTCAGACGCAGCAGCGTGCGGTGGCGGCCCGGTTCCTCCAGGATGCGGCGCCGCGCGGCCCAGAAGCCGAGCAGGAAGAGGATGTACCCGCCGCCGACGAGGGTCAGCGGGGCGGCGGCGAAGGTGACGAACAGGCCGGTCCGCAGCCGGGTGCCCGCAGCGGTGAGCCAGTTCTCCTCGTCCGCTGCGTACGCCTTGAAGCCCGGGTCGGCCCCGGCCTCGCCGAATGTGCCCAACTCGCCTCTGAGCAGGGCCGAGAGGGCGGGCCCGGCCGAGACGAGCACGATCAGGGCGACGCCGATCCGGATCCACCACTTCAATGCGCGTTCGCCGCGCCGCAGGAAGGCCAGGCCGAGGATGAGGCTCAGGACTCCGTAGAAGCCGATGATGTCCCCCGCCATCAGCAGGACGGCGTGCGTCAGGCCGATGACGATCAGCCAGAGGCTGCGCCTGCGCAGGATTCTCGCGGCATCGCGCCCGTCGGTGCCGGCGGCGGTCTGCCGGAGGAAGAGCTGCATCATGCCGTAGCCGAAGAGGAAGGCGAAGAGCGGGTAGACCCGCAGGTCGAGCACGATGATCATGGTGAACTGCACGGCGTGGTCGAGCCACGAGCCGTCCGCCGGCTGCCATCCGGAGGGCCCGCGCCGGGCCGCCCACAGGTGGAAAGCGGTGTTGGACAGCACGATGCCCAGCAGCATGATCCCGCGTGCGAGATCGGGGGCGAGTGCCCGCTCGCCCGGCCGTACGGCGCCGCGTCGCAGCGGTCCCTCTGTGGTCGCGATCGTCATCGTTTCACGCTAGGAAGGCGGGACACGGCAGGACATCGGCCGGAGGGCGAGCGGGCGCCGACCAAAGGATGACGCCCGTGCCCGTCGGCGCGACCAAAGCCGCACCACCACCTCACACCGGTCGGTTCCGGCCCTCCCAGTACGGCTCCCGCAGCCGCCGCTTGTACAGCTTGCCGTTGGGGTCGCGGGGCATCTCGGTGATGAAGTCGACGCTCCTGGGCCGCTTGTACCCGGCGAGCCGGTGCGCGCAGTGGTCGAGGAGATCGGCCGGCGAGGGCGGGCCCGGGCCGGTGTCCGGGGGCCGGTTCGACCACGGCCTTGACCTCCTCGCCCCAGTCGTCGTGCGGGATGCCGAAGACGGCGGCGTCCGCGACGGCGGGGTGGGCGAGCAGGGCCGACTCGATCTCGGCCGGGTAGATGTTGACGCCGCCGGAGATGATCAGGTCGATCTTGCGGTCGCGCAGGAAGAGGTAGCCGTCCTCGTCGAGGTGGCCGAGGTCGCCGACGGTGAAGAAGTCGCCGATGCGGTTCTTGCGGGTCTTGGCCTCGTCCTTGTGGTACGAGAAGCCGCCGGTGTTCATCTTCATGTAGACGGTGCCGAGTTCGCCGGGCGGCAGCCGGTTGCCGTCGTCGTCGAAGATCGCGAGTTCGCTGATGGGCCAGGCCTTGCCGACGGTGCCGGGCTTCTTCAGCCAGTCCTCGGCGGTGGCGAAGGCGCCGCCGCCCTCGCTGGCCGCGTAGTACTCCTCCACACAGGGCCCCCACCAGTCGAGCATGGCCCGCTTCACGTGGTCGGGGCAGGGCGCGGCGCCGTGGATGGCGTGCCGCATGGAGGAGACGTCGTAGCGGTCCTTCACCTCGCCGGGCAGGGCCAGCAGGCGGTGGAACTGGGTGGGGACCATATGGGTGTGGGTGCAGCCCTGGGCGTCGATGAGGCGGAGCATCTCCTCGGGCGTCCACTTGTCCATGAGGACCAGCCGATGGCCGATGTGCAGGGACGCGCCGGCGAACTGCAGAACGGCCGTGTGGTACAGCGGCGAGCACACCAGGTGCACGTTGTCGTCGAACGGCCGGATGCCGAAGATGCCGAGGAAGCCGCCGAGGTAGGCCTCCTCCGGCGGCTTGCCGGGCAGTGGGCGGCGGATGCCGCGCGGGCGGCCGGTGGTGCCCGAGGTGTAGTTCATGACCCAGCCGAGGGTGCGGTCGGCGGGCGCCGACTCGGGCTGTCCGTCGAGGAGTTCGGCGTACGGCCGGAAGCCCTCGACCGTGCCGACGGCGTACCGGTGGGTGCCGGGCAGGCCGGCCTCGTCGGCGGCGTGGCGGGCCGCGTCGGCGAAGCGCTCGTGGGCGAGGAGCACCTTGGCGCCGGAGTCGGAGACGATCCAGGCGATCTCCGGTCCGACCAGGTGGTGGTTGACGGGGACGAGGTAGAACCCGGCCTGGCTGGCGGCGAGGTACGCGGTGAGGAACTCGACGCTGTTGGGCAGGACCACGGCGAAGGTGTCGCCGCGTTCCAGCCCGGCCGCGCGCAGGCCGTGCACGAGCCGGTTGGCGGCGGCGTGCAGGCGTCCGGCGGTCCACTCCTCGCCGTCGGGTGCGACGAGCACCTTGCGGTCGGGGTCGCTGTGTGGCCTGGGCCCAGAAGCCCGCGGGGGGTGTGCTCACGACTGGCCGCTCCTTCCGGCGATGCGGTTGATGCGGTCCACGGCCTGCTCGAAGCCGCGGGTGAGGTCGTCGAAGACGGCCTGGACGCTGCGTTCGCTGTTCATCCGGCCGACGATCTGCCCGACCGGGGTGCCGAGCAGCGGTTCGACCTCGTACTTCTGGATGCGCGAGACGGCCTCGGCGACCAGTAGGCCCTGCAGTGGCATGGGCAGGGTGCCGGGCCCGGCCGGGTCGTCCCAGGCGTCGGTCCACTCGGTGCGCAGCTGGCGTGCGGGCTTGCCGGTCAGGGCGCGGGAGCGGACGGTGTCGCCGGAGCCGGCCGCGAGCAGCTTGCGGGTCAGGGCGGGCGAGTGGAGGTCCGCTTCTGTGGTGGTCAGCCACATGGAGCCCAGCCACACCCCTTGGGCGCCGAGGGTGAGCGCGGCGGCCACCTGCTGTCCGCTGCCGATGCCGCCGGCTGCCAGCACGGGCAGCGGGGCGACGGCGTCGACGACCTCGGGGGTGAGCACCATGGAGGCGATCTCGCCGGTGTGGCCGCCGGCCTCGTAGCCCTGCGCCACGACGATGTCGATCCCGGCGTCCTTGTGCTTGCGGGCGTGCCGGGCGCTGCCCGCGAGGGCGGCGACGAGCACGTCCTGGCCGTGGGCGCGTGCGACGACGTCGACGGGCGGGGAGCCGAGGGCGTTGGCGAGGAGCCTGATCGGATAGTCGAAGGCGACGTCGAGCTGGCTGCGGGCGACCTGCTCCATCCAGCCGGTGATGCGCCAGCCGGACGCCTCGCCCTCGGCGAGCCCGGGCACGCCGTGCTTGGCGAGGGTGTCCCGGACGAACTGCCGGTGCCCTTCGGGGATCATCGCCTCGACATCCGCTTCCGTGACGCCTTCGACCTTCTTCGCCGGCATCACGACGTCCAGACCGTACGGCCTGCCGTCGACGTGCGCCTCGATCCAGTCCAGGTCGCGTTTGAGCTCGTCGGGGGCGGTGTAGCGGACCGCGCCGAGCACGCCGAAGCCGCCGGCCCGGCTGATGGCCGCGGCGACGGCGGGGAACGGCGTGAAGCCGAAGACGGCGTGCTCGATTCCCAGTTTCTGGCTCAGCTCCGTCTGCATGGGCGCAGGATGCCGGAGTCCTCCGAAGGACGGAAGGGGTTTTCTGATGCTCCGTCAGATTCATGGTTCGCCCGGATTCGCGCGCCGTCGATTCATGGAGGCATGCGACGGACATACTTCCGGGGACATGCGAGGCGGTTGAGGCGAAGGGGCGTGCGGTGACCGAAGGAGCGGCGGACAGAACGGCGGGCGGCAAGCTGACCCGGCGTCAACTGGGCAGAGGAGCACTGGCACTGGGTGGCGCGCTCGCTCTCGCCCCGTTGCCCGCCGGCCCCGCCCAGGCCGCCCCGGGGACCGGTCACCAGCCCACCCTGCGCCATGGCTCCGCCGCACGCGCCGGGCTGCTCTCCTCTCATCTGCGCCGGCTCGTCACCGACGCCGAGGCGTTCCTCGGCCCCTCCCCCACGCACCCCTGGTACGCCGGTGCCGTCCTGCTCGCCGGACGGGGCGGCACCGTCGCCCTGCACCGGCCCATCGGCATGGCGGTGCGCTACCGGGCCTACGACGAGAAGAGCGACACCGGTGTGGAGTTCCCGCCGGACGAGCAGATCCCCATGGCCGAGGACACCGTCTTCGACCTGGCGTCGGTGTCGAAGCTGTTCACCTCGATCCTCGCCGTGCAGCAGATGGAGCGGGGCGCGCTGGAGCTGGAGGCGAAGGTCGCCTCGTACCTGCCGGACTTCGGACGTGCGGGCAAGCAGGACATCACGATCCGTCAGCTCCTCACGCACACCTCCGGTTTCCGCGCCTGGATCCCGCTGTACAGCGCGCCGACGTACGAGGAGAAGCTCCAGCTCATCTGGAACGAGACGCCGGTCGGCCCGCCGGGCACGGCGTACCTGTACTCGGACCTGAACCTCATCTCGCTCCAGCTCGTGCTGGAACGGATCACGGGCCGCGCCCTGGACACCCTCCTGCGGGACGAGATCACCGCGCCGCTCGGCATGCGCCGCACCCGCTACAACCCACCCGCCTCCTGGCGGCCGAGGATCGCGGCCACGGAGGACGCACGCCCTCCGTGGTCCGGTCTGGACCGGGGGCTGGTGTGGGGCGAGGTGCACGACGAGAACGCCTTCAGCCTGGGCGGGATCGCGGGCCACGCGGGCGTGTTCTCCGACGCGTGGGACCTCGCGGTCCTCGGCCGTACGCTGCTCAACGGCGGTGTCTACGGGCGGGCCCGAATCCTGACGCCGGAGTCGGTGGAGCTGATGTTCACCGACTTCAACACCGCCTTCCCCGGCGACGAGCACGGCCTCGGCTTCGAGCTCTACCAGCACTGGTACATGGGCGCCATGGCCACGCCGCGCACTGCCGGGCACACCGGCTTCACGGGCACCTCGCTGGTGCTCGACCCGACGACCGACTCGTTCCTCGTGGTGCTGGGCAACTCCGTTCACCCGGCGCGTGGTTGGCGTTCCGGATCCGCGCCCTCGGGTCGCCGCCGCGAACCATCTGGCGCGTGCCGTGCCGGTCCGGCCGGTGCGGGGGCGGGGGGCCTGGTTCTCCGGGATGGCGGTCTCCGCGACAGCGACGCTCGCCCTCCCCGCGCTCGACACGTCCGCCGGCGGGGCAAGGCTGCGCTGCGCGCTGTGGTGGGACACCGAACCGAAGGCCGACCTGCTGGTCCTGGAGGCGACGACGGACGGCGGTACGACCTGGCAGCCGGTGCCCTTCACGACGTCCCGCCGGGGCGAGGATCCCCGCCGGCATCCGTCGGGCTCGGTCACCGGCTGGTCCGGCCGCGTCTGGCACCGGCTCACGGCCGACGTCCCCACCGCGCGTGGACTCGCCCTGCGCTGGCGGTACGTGACGGACCGGCTGTACGTCGGGCGTGGGTGCTACGTGGACGGACTGCGTGTGGAGTCCGCCGACGGCGTCCTGTTCGACGCGACGCGCCCGGCGGACGCGTCGCGTCTTCAGGCGGTGGGGTGGACGCCGTCGGCGGACTGAGGAGTCACCGGACGTCCTCTTCCAGCACCGCCATCGCCGCGTTGTGCCCGGGCACCCCGCTCACTCCGCCGCCGCGCACCGCGCCGGCCCCGCACAGCAGCACGTTCGCGTGCCCGGTCTCCACACCCCAGCGGCCGGTGCCGTCCTGGGCGTAGGGCCAGCTCAGCTCGCGGTGGAAGATGTTGCCGCCGGGCAGGCCGAGGTCCCGCTCCAGGTCGAGCGGGGTCCTGGCCTCGATGCAGGGCCGCCCGTCGGCGTCGGTGGCCAGGCAGTCGGCGAGGGGCTCGGCCAGGTGGGCGTCGAGCTGGGCGAGTGTCGACTTCAGCAGGTCTTCGCGTACGGCGTCGTTGTCCCGCTCGAACAGGCGGGCCGGGGTGTGCAGGCCGAAGAGGGTGAGCGTCTGGTAGCCCCGCTCGGCCAGGTCGGGGCCGAGGATGGTCGGGTCGGTGAGCGAGTGGCAGTAGATCTCGGAGGGCGGCGCGGCGGGCAGGTCACCGGCGGCGGCCTGGGCGTGGGCGGTGGCCAGTTGGTCGTAGCCCTCGGCGATGTGGAAGGTGCCGGCGAACGCCTCGCGCGGGTCGACGGCGCTGTCGCGCAGCCTCGGCAGCCGCTTGAGCAGCATGTTCACCTTGAGCTGGGCGCCCTCGGCGGGAGCCGGGGGCGTGGTCGCCGGTCAGTGTCCGCCAGGGCCTGCGGGGAGGCGTTCACCAGGACGTGGCGGGCGGTCGACGGTGCCCTCGCTCGTCGGCCGTCCGGTAGGTGACCTCGGCCGTTCGGCCGTCCGTGGCGATGCGCAGCGCCTCGTGTCCGGTGGCGAGGACGGCGCCCGCCGCGCGTGCCGTGTCGGCCAGTGCGTCGGTGAGGGCGCCCATGCCGCCGACCGGCACGTCCCAGTCGCCGGTGCCGCCGCCGATCACGTGGTAGAGGAAGCAGCGGTTCTGCTTCAGAGAGGGGTCGTGGGCGTCGGCGAAGGTGCCGATGAGCGCGTCGGTGAGGACCACGCCGCGCACCAGGTCGTCCGCGAAGTGCTCTTCGACGGCGACACCGATCGGCTCCTCGAACAGCACCCGCCAGGCCTCCTCGTCGTCGAGGCGGCGGCGCAGTTCCTCGCGGCGTGGGCAGCGGCTCGGTGAGGGTCGGGAAGACCCGCTGGGCGACGCGGCCGGTCATGCCGTAGAAGCTCCTGCCAGGCCCGGTACTCGCGGTCCGAGCCGGTGAGGCGGGCGAAGGCCTCCCGGGTCCGCCGCTCGCCGCCGCCGACGAGGAGCCCGGTGGGCCGGCCGTCGCGCTCGGCGGGCGTGTAGGAGGAGACGGTGCGGGTGCGGACCCGGAAGTCCAGGCCGAGGTCCCGGACGATCTTCTTCGGCAGCAGGCTGACCAGGTACGAGTAGCGGGACAGCCGGGCGTCGACACCGGCGAACGGCCGGGTGGACACCGCCGCGCCGCCGGTGTGGTCCAGCCGTTCCAGGACCAGCACGGAGCGGCCGGCCCGGGCCAGGTAGGCGGCGGCGACCAGGCCGTTGTGGCCGCCGCCGACGATGACGGCGTCGTACGTCCGGTGTGCGCGGGGTCCCTCGGGTGCGGTCATGGTTCTTCGTAACACGGGGTGATCCGGGTCGGCCAGACGGACGGCGACCGGCCCCTCCCGCCCTCGGCGTCGGTGCGGGCGGCCGTGCTCATGACCGGGCCGCTGCCTCCTGGATGCGGCCCGGCTGGTCGACTGCCGGCGCCGAGGCGCCGCCTCCAGCCCTGCGGGGCCGCCGATCGCAGGCCGGATCACCGGCCTGCGGCCACCCTTCCTTCCGGAACGCCCGCTCGGGATCCGGCGCGGGTCACCGCCCGGCCGACGCCCGCTGCTCCCGCAGGGCCGCCACCCTGCGGTACAGCGCCACGGCTTCGTCGCCGCGGCCCGAGCTGCTCCAGGCAGTGCGCCTCGTCGTTGCGGCTGGCGAGGGTGTCGGGGTGGTCCGCGCCGAGGACGCGTTCGCGGGCGGCGGCCACGCGCCGGTACTCGGTGAGCGCGTCGGCCCAGCGGGCCAGCCATCCCAGGCCGACTGCGACCTCGCGACGGCTGACCAGGGTGTCCGGATGGTCGGAGCCGAGGACCCGCTCACGGACGGCGCTGACGTCGCGGGACTCGGCGAGGGCCTCCTCCCAGCGGCCGAGCCGTCCGAGGTTGACGCAGCAGCCGTGGCGGGCGCGCAGGGTCTCGGGGTGGGTGGGGCCCTGGAGGCGGGTGCGGTCCTCGGCCAGGTCCTCGGTAGAGGTCCAGGGCCTCCGCGCTGCGGCCGAGGCGGCCCAGGCTGATGCCGATCTCGTGCCGGGCGGCGAGCGTGTCGGGGTGGTCGGGGCCGAGGGCTCGGGCGCGGGCCTCGGCGACGTCCCGGTAGGTCTCCAGGGCCTCGGCCCAGCGGCCCAACTGGCCGAGGGCGTAGGCGACTTCGTACCGGGTGACGAGGGTGTCGGGGTGATCCGGGCCGAGCACGCGGGCGCGGGCCGCGGCCACCTCGCGGGCCATGCGGTAGGAGTCCTCCAGGCGGCCGAGGCGGCTGAGGTTGAAGGCGAGGTTGTGCCGGCAGCGCAGGGTGTCGGGGTGGTCGGGGCCCATGGTGCGCTCCCGGGCGGTGAGCACCGACGTGTAGACCCGGTGGGCGTCGAAGGAGCGGCCCAACTGGCCGAGCACGTAGGCCATTTCCTGGCGGGCGGCGAGCGTGTCGGGGTGGTCGGCGCCGAGGGTGCGGATCCTGGCCTCGGTGACGTGCTTGTACTCGCGCAGGGCGTCCGGCGGCGCGGCCGGTGCGGCTGAGGGTGAAGGCGACCTCGTAGCGGCTGGCGAGGGTGTCGGGGTGGACAGGGCCGAGGAGGTGCTCGCGTTCGGCGGCGACCGCCCGGTGCACCTCGCCCGCTTCCTCCCAGCGGCCGAGCCGGCCGAGGCTCAGGCCCGCGTTGTGCCGTCCGGACAGGGCGGTCAGGACGTCCGGGGGCGGGGCCGGGCGTTCCTCGGGGACGGGTTCCTCGAGGCGGGCCGGTGACGGGCCGGGCGATCCACTCGCCGGACAGTCCGGCCCCGGGGTCCGGCGGCGCGGTGCGCAGCCCGGCGCCGGTCGCCTTGTGGCCGGTGGTCATGCCACGGGTCCAGGACGGCAGCCGGCCCGCGCCCGCCGGCGCGTCAGGCGCGGGACGGCCCGCCAGGACGGTCGGCACATAGGCCGGCGCGGCCCGGTGCGCGCTGATCCGGCGGGCCAGCTCGCGGGCGTCGTCGGGTCGTTGCCCGGGTTCCTTGGCCAGCAGGTCGAGGACGACCCGCTCCAGGTACTCGGGGAGTTCGGCGCGGTGTCTGCGCGGCGGCCGGGGCGGGGTGTCGCGGTGGCCGACGAGGATCGCCCAGGGGTCGTCGAGGTCGAACGGCGGTACGCCGGTGGCGATCTCGTAGAGCACGCAGCCCGAACGAGTACAGGTCGCTGCGCTGGTCGACCTCGGTGCCGCTGATCTGCTCCGGGGACATGTAGTGCGGGGTGCCCATGGCGATGCCGGTGCCGGTCAGCCGGGAGGTGAAGCCGATGTCGTGGCCGAGGCGGGCGATGCCGAAGTCGCAGATCTTCACCGTGCCGTCGCCGAGCCGCACGATGTTCGCGGGCTTCAGGTCGCGGTGGACGATGCCCTGCTCGTGGCAGTAGGCGAGGGCGGCGGCGACCTGCTCGGCGATCTCCACGACGTCCGGCGACCGGCAGCGGGTGCTGCTTGTTGTCCTCCAGGAGCTGGCTGAGGTTGCGGCCGTCCAGCAGCTCCATGACGAGGTAGAGGACGCCGTCGGACTCGCCGAAGTCGTGCACGACGGTGATGCCGCGGTGCTGGAGCGCGGCGGCCACCCGGGCCTCGCGCCGGAACCGTTCCCTCAGCACGCGGGTGAAGGCGTGGTCGTGGTTCGGCGCCCAGCGGTTTGAGGCACTTGACGGCGACGTGCCGGCCCAGGGACTCGTCCCGCGCCCGCCACACCTCGCCCATACCGCCGCGCCCGATCAGATCGAGCAGCCGGTACCGGCCGTGGATGAGCCTGCTGTCCCCCATGTCGCGCGACGCTCCCCCCGGTAGCTGTTCGCCCGCTCCTCCCCTGGCCCACTCAGTATGGCGGCCTATCGTCCGAGTTTGTACGGTGCCGGGCGCGCGCCGGGGCCGAGCCTCGCCATGGCGCGCAGGATGTGTTTGGGCGGGAGTTGCCAGCGCAGACGTGCGGGAACGCGGCGCAGCAGGAGGCCCGTGAGGCGCAGTTGGCGGGTGACGGTGGCGGGTGCGGGGGCCGGTCTGCCGTACAACTCGTGGGCGTACGGCGGCAGAGAGGCGTACGCCAGTTGAGCCACGCGCCGCCACAGCATCTCGCGCGCCGGGACCAGGAGCGGGTGCGTCGGCGGGCGGAGCAGGAAGTCGTCCACTTCGCGTGCCTCGGGTCCGGCGGCCAGGTCCGGGCGCACCTTCTCGAAGTAGGCGGCCATGCTCGGTCCGGTCGGCCGGTACGGCGTCGGGGTCGAGGCCCACGAGGCGTGCGCTCTCCCGGTGTTCGGTGATGTAGCGGTCGGCCTCGGCGTCGGTGAGCCGGAACCCGGAGCGGCGCGCGCACATGCAGATAGGAGTCGATCTCGGCGCAGTGCACCCACAGCGAGCAGGTCGGGTTCGTCGACGCCGTAGCGCTCGCCGGTGTCCGGGTCGGTCGCGCGTCAGCATGCTGTGGATCTTCCGGACGCGGGCGCCCGCCCGCTCGGCGGCCTCGGTGGTGCCGTACGTCGTCGTGCCGACGAAGTTCGCGGTGCGCATCAGCCGGCCCCAGGCGTCCCGCCGGAAGTCGGAGTTCTGCATGACGCCGCGTACGGCGCGCGGGTGCAGGGCCTGGAGGTAGAGCGCCCGGATGCCGGCGATCCACATCATGGGGTCGCCGTGCATCTGCCAGGTCACCGATTCAGGAGTCGAACAGCCCCGGGTCCGCGCCGGTCATGCGCCTCACCTCCGCCCGGCGCTCACGATGGCACAGTTCGAACAACCGGTCACCACCGCCGAGGCCGATACGACAGCCTTCCGGTCGTTGAGATTTCACCCACCCGGTTGACCGTTTGGTAAGGCTTCCCTTATATGCTGACGTCGCCGATCAAGCCCGGCACCGGGCCGCAGCGGCATGCCCGGCCTCCGCACGACAGGACTGACATGCGCACCACCTCCCGCGGCCTCATAGCGGCACTCGCTCTCACCCCTCTGCTGGCCGGCTGCTTCGCACCGAGCGACAGCGACGACGGCGCGGGCGCCGGATCGGGACCGGGCGGTCGGCTGCGGGTCGCGCTGGCCGTGCCGCCGGTGCAGGCGCTGTCCCCGTACAGCAACGACGCCACCGTGCTGAGCAAGCTGTCCGTCGCCGAGGGCCTCACCGCCCTCGACAAGAACGGCACGGCCAAGCCCGCGCTGGCGAAGTCCTGGAAGCAGGACGGCGACACCACCTGGACCTTCGAGCTGCGCAAGGCCACGTTCCAGGACGGCACCGAACTCACCGCCCAGTCCGTCGTCGACGCGCTCGACCACGCGGGCCGGGCCAAGCCCAAGCCCCGCGTCCTGAGCGACGTGGCCCTCACCGCCGAGGCCGAGGACGCCGACACCGTCACCCTCACCACCAAGTCGCCCGACCCGGTGCTGCCGCTGCGGCTGGCCAGCCCCGCGCTGGCGATCCTGTCGGCGAAGGCGTACGCCAAGGACGGCGCCGTGAGCCCGGTCGGCACCGGCACCGGCCCCTTCGAGATCACCCGGCTCAGCGGCAAGACCAAGGCGACGCTCGACCGCTTCGAGGGCTACTGGGGCGGCAAGGCGAAGGCGCCGGGCATCGACGTCAGCTGGATCGCGGACGGCACGGCCCGCGCCAACGCCCTGCGCGGCGGCGAGGCCGACATCGCCGAGTGGATCCCCACCTCCCAGGCGAAGCTGCTCGACGAGGGCACCCGGCACGAGGTGCCCTCGGTGCGCACCGACAGCCTGATACTCAACACCGGCAGCGGTCTGTTCACCGACGCCGGGCTGCGCGCCGCCGCCCGCGAGGCCGTCGACGGCTCAGCGCTGGTCGACTCCGTCTTCGGCGGGTACGCCGACCCCGCGCAGGGCCTGTTCGGGCCTGCCGTCCCCTGGGCCGCCGACCGGCGTGTGAAGGTGACCGGCCGCGCCGAGGCCGCGACCACCGCCCAGGTGAAGTCCGAGGCCAAGGGCAGGACCCTGCGGCTGGCCACCTACACCAACCGGGCCGAGCTTCCGGAGGCCGCGACCGTGCTCCAGCAGCAGTTGGAGAAGGCCGGGTTCACGGTGAAGCAGGACGTGCGCGAGTACACGCAGATGGAAGCCGACCTGCTCGCCGGGAAGTACGACGCGCTCGTCTTCTCGCGGGTGACGCTCCTCGACACCGGTGACGCGGTCGACTACCTCGCCAGCGACTTCACCAGCGAGGGCGTCTACAACATCCCCGGTCTCAAGGACGCCGGGGTGGACAAGGCCATCCGGGCCGCCGCCGCGGAGCGCGATCCGGAGCGCCGCCAGGAGAAGATCATGAAGGCGGAGGCGGAGATCCTGCGCACCGACGCCGTGGTGCCGCTGGTCCACGAGCAAGCGGTGCAGGGCATCGCGGCCGATATCGAGGGCGTGGTCCTCGACCCGCGCGAACGCTCTCTCATCGACGTCGACACGCGCGTCAAGTAGCCCGCATGAGCGCCGCTCACGCCCACGCCGCCGCCCGCCCGTACCTCTGGCGGGCGGCGGCCGGCCGTGTGCTCGCCGGAGTCGCGCTGCTCGGTGCCGTGGCCCTGCTGCCATGGCTGTCGGGCGCGGACCCGGCCCGCACGGTGCTGCGGGCCCGCTCCGCCGACCAGAACCCGACCCCGGCGGAACTAACCTTCGTACGGGAGCAGTTGGGTCTGGACGAGGGGCCGCTGGCGCATCTCGCGCAGTGGCTGGGCGGCCTGCCGAGCGGGGACGCGGGCGTTTCGTGGGTCTCGGGCGAACCGGTCATGCCGCAGGTGGGGACGGCTTTGTCGGTGTCCTTGACGCTGATGCTGGGCGCGTTCGTGGTCACCGCCGTGGTGGCCGCGCTGGTGTGCGCCCGCACGGTGTTCCTCGGCTCCCGGCGCCGGCTGCGTCGAGACCGGGCGGGTACGACGGCCGCCGTGCTGGCCGCGCTGCCGAAGTTCCTGCTCGCCTCGGTGCTGGCCACGGTGTGCGGGGTGTGGTGGGGGTGGTTCCCGTCCAGCGGCTGGGAGGGGCCGCAGTCGATGGTGCTGCCCTCGCTCGCCCTCGGCGTCCCGTCGGGCGCGATGCTGGGCGGACTGCTCGACCAGGCGCTGCCCGCCGCCTTCCACGAACCGTGGGCGCGCACGGCGTACGCCGTCGGCCTGCCGCCCGGCCGCATCGCCCGCAACGCCCTGCGCCGCACGGTGCCCGGCATGCTGCCGCAGCTGCTGCCGACCGTCGTGGCCCTGGTCGGCGGTGCGGTCGCCGTGGAGAAGATCTTCAACATCCCCGGGCTGGGCCGGCTCGCCCTGGAGGCCGCCATCGCGCAGGACCTCCCGGTGCTGCAGACGGCGGCCCTGGCCCTGATCCTGCTCGGCGTGAGCGCCGGCGTCCTCATCCGGGCCCTGCGCCACGCCCTCCTCGGCCGTCCCCTGCGTGACGGCGCCCTGCCCGCGCTGCACCGGCCCCCGCTCACCCCGCCGCGCTCCCTGCGCTGGATCGCCGCGGCCTGTGCACTGGTCCTGCTCGCACTCGTCACGGCCGGCCTCCTGCGCGACCCGCTGCAGGTCGACACGATGGCGCGGCTGCTGTCCCCATCCCTCGAACACCCCCTGGGCACGGACGCTCTGGGCCGGGATCTGATGGCCCGACTGGGCCACGGGGCGGTGCGTACGGCGGGCGTCGCCCTCGCCGTGACCGCGGTCAGCGCCGTCACCGGACTCCTGCTGGGCATGGCACCACGGGCGAGCACCGGTCCGACGGAGGTCGTGTCGACGCTGCCCGCCGTGCTCGCCGGACTGCTGATCGCGGGCGTGACCGGACCGTCGGTGTGGGGCGCTGCCTGTGCGGTCTGCGCGGTGGGCTGGAGTCCGTACGCCGCCCAGACCGCCGCACTGCTCGAACAGGAACGCGCGAGCGGTCACATCGCCGCGTCCGTCGCGCTCGGCGCGGGGCGGCTGCACCTGCTGCGCCGCCACCTGCTCCCCGCGGTCGTGCCGGCCCTCCTGCGCAACGCCCTGCTCCGGCTGCCCACCGCCGTCCTGGTGCTCGCCTCGCTCGGCTTCCTGGGCCTCGGCGAACAGCCGCCCACCCCCGAGTGGGGCCGGCTCCTGTCGGAGAACCAGCCGTATGCCGAACTGGCCCCCTGGACCGTGCTCGGCCCGGCCGCCGCGCTGGTGGTGCTCTCCGTTCTGGCCGTGACGGGCAGCGTGCTGGGACGCGAAAAGGGCGAGTAGACGCGCCCCGGCACACGGACCCGCCCGTGTGCCGGGAGATCAGCACGCCGGGCATGTCCCACAGGGGCGACCGGGCCGGCAGGGACTCCTGGCCGAAGGCGTCCAGGGCGGCGCCGGCCGGCCGGTCGGGGCGAGGTGGTCGACGAGCGCCTCCTCGCCGTCGAGTCCGCCCCGGCCGACATCGGCAGACGTGGTCGCGAAACCGGTCCCAGCACCGAGGGGCCCTGTTGCCGCTGCGCCGAGCGCCCTGCTACATGTTGATCATGTGGCCTGCGAGGCCGTGGACCGCTTCCTTGACCGCCTCGCCCAGGGTGGGGTGGGCGTGGACGTTGCGGGCGACCTCGTGGACGGTCAGGTCCCACTGCTGGGCCAGGGTCAGTTCGGGCAGCAGTTCGGTGACGTCGGGGCCGATGAGGTGGGCGCCGAGGAGCTCGCCGTACTTGGCGTCGCTGATCAGCTTCACGAAGCCGGTCGCGTCGCCGAGGCCGTGCGCCTTGCCGTTCGCGGTGAACGGGAACTTGGCCACCTGGACGTCGAAGCCCTTCTCCCGCGCCTGCGCCTCGGTGTAGCCGAAGCTGGCGATCTGCGGCTGGCAGTAGGTGGCCCGCGGGATCATCACGTAGTCCAGCTCCATGGTCTCGGCGTCCGCGATCGTCTCGGCGGCGATGACGCCCATCGCCTCGGCGGCGTGCGCGAGCATCAGCTTCGCGGTGACGTCGCCGATGGCGTAGATGTGCGGGACCGAGGTGCGGCAGCGGCCGTCGACGTCGATCGCGCCGCGCTCGGTGACGCTTCACGCCGGTCTTCTCCAGGCCGTAGCCCGGTCGACGTTCGGCTGGAAGCCGATCGCCTGGAGCACCTTGTCGGCCTCCAGGACCTGCTGGGCGCCGTCCTTGCCGGTGACCGTGACGCGGACCTGCGGGCCGGACTCGTCGATCGACGTCGACCCGGGTGGAGGTCAGCACGTCGATGCCCAACTTCCGGTACTGCTTGGCGAGTTCGGCGGAGACCTCGGCGTCCTCCAGCGGGGCGATCCGGTCCAGGAACTCGACGATCGTGACCTTCACGCCGTAGTTGTGCAGCACGTAGGCGAACTCGACGCCGATCGCGCCGGCACCCGCGATGACGATCGACTGCGGCAGGTCCTCGGCGAGGATCTGCTCCTCGTACGTCACCACGCGCGCAGCTGCGCCGGGTGCCGGGCAGCAGCTTGGGGCGTGGCGCCGGTGGCGATGATGCAGTGGTCGAAGCCGATGGTGCGGGTGTCGCCGTCGTAGTCGGCCACCTGGAGCGTGTGCGGGTCGAGGAACGTGCCGCGGCCGTCGATCTCGGTGATCTTGTTCTTCTTCATCAGGTAGTGGACGCCCTTGACCCGGCCGTCCGCGACCTTGCGGCTGCGGCGGAACGCCTCGCCGTAGTCGAAGGAGACCTCACCCTCGACCTTGATGCCGAAGGTCTTCGCCTCGCGCGTGAAGATGTGCGCGAGCTCGGCGTTGCGCAGCAGCGCCTTGGTGGGGATACAGCCCACGTTCAGACAGACGCCGCCCCAGTACTTCTCCTCGACGACCGCGACGCGCTTGCCCAGTTGGGCGGCCCGGATGGCGGCGACGTATCCGCCGGGACCCGCGCCGAGTACGACGACGTCGAAGTGCTCACCCTGCTCGTCCATGGACGGCTTCCTTTCCGCTGCGGCGGCCGGCTCCCCCGAGGGGCCGACTCGCTCCCGATCGAACAACATGTTCATCAACTCGGTATCGGTTCCCCGGGCACCCGCTTCAGCGCCCCGGCGCCGTGATCTATGCCCGCTCAGCCATCATCGGGGAACGGCCATCGGGGTCCGGCTCGCGCTGCGCTCCCGGGAGCCGTTCGGACCGCCGCGCCGGAGCGGCCCGCACCTTCGCCGAGCACAGCAAGGGTGCCTGGATCATGGCGGCGATCTGCACCGGGCGCGTCCACCGTCCGAGCCACCCCAGGCCCACGCTCGGCCGGGCGCTCGTCGACCACACGGGCAAAAGCCCCGGGTCGCGGGCTGCGATAGGCGAACCCGTCCTCAGCCGCCGCAGGGACCAGCGTCTGACGTGCGCCTCCCGTGGTCAGGGTGTACGCGTCACGCGGGGTGCTCCGGTAGAGCAGCTCGTCCCTGTGCCCGGAACGGGTGACGGCGTAGCCGGTCTCCACGTGGCGTGCCCGCTCACCCGCCCGCGGCAGGGCGAGCGCGCCGGCGAGGTGGCCAGGCACGTGGTCGTAGTCGAGCGCGGGCACGAAGGTCGCTCCCCGAACGGCCGCGGCGGAGTCGTCCAGCTCGAGGAGGACGCGGCGGGCGAAGGTGCCCTCCCCTGCCGCGGGCCGAAGAGCCCCGCCCGCGCGGCAGCCGTGACCGTGGCCGTACCGAGCCGCACGAGCTCCACCTCGAAGCGGTCGGCCGGGGGCAGCATCCTGGTCCGGCTCTGACCGACCAGGGCCTGCCTCGCACCTCGTGTGACAACTGCAACCGGACGTTCCCGTCGCCACCGTCGCCGGCTGCCGTTGGCCGGCCTGTACGAGGGCAACCAGATCATCGGCGCCGCGGCGGACCGGGAGTACGCCCCGACCAGGGCGTTCCCTGCGATCGCCCTGCTGATGCCGGGCCTGGCGGCCGACGGCATCGGCGCCCGGTCGAACTGAACCGGGGCCTGGTGGACAGCGTCGGCGCATGGCGACCCGCCTGCCGCCATGGCCTGTCGCTACCGTGCCGCCTCGGCCTCGATGTCGCGGACCAGCTCGATGGCCCGGCCCAGGGTGGCGAGTCGGGCGTCGAGGGTCTCGCCGGCGGGATAGAAACGAACGGTGTCGACACCGGCGGCGCGCCACACGCGCAACCGCTCGCGCACCATGTCCTCGGTTCCGATCAGTGTGGTCGCCAGCACCATCTCGTCGGTGACCAGACCGGCCGCGCCGTCCCGGTCCCCGGCCATCCAGCGGGTCCGGACCTCGGCCGCCACCTCCGCCCATCCCTGGCGGCTGTAGGCGCTGTTGTAGAAGTTGGTGGTCGCGGAGCCCATGCCGCCGAGGCTGAAAGCCAGCTCCTTCTTACGTCCGGCCACCATCGCGCCCAGCGCGTCCTCGTCGTCCGCGAAGGCGACTTCGGCGCCCTGGCAGATGTCGAGGTCGGCGCGCGTACGACCGGCGTTGGCCAGGCCCTGGTCCAGGTGGTCGAAGTACGCCTCCTTGGCGCCTTCGGGTACGAAACTGGTGCCCAGCCAGCCATCGGCGATCTCGCCGGTCAGGTGCAGCATCTTCGGCGAGAGGGTGGCCAGGTAGACGGGGATGTCGTACTCGGCGCGCATCGACAGACGCATGGGTTTCGCCTCGCCCGGCAGCGGGATCTGGAACTCCCGCCCGCGATAGGAGACCTTGTCGCCCGAGACGGCCTGTCGCACGATCGCGACGGTCTCGCGCATCCGTGACAGCGGCCGGTCGAAAGGCACGCCGTGCAGTCCTTCGATCACCTGCGGTCCGGACGGTCCCAATCCGAGGAGGAAGCGCCCCTGGGAAATCTGCGACAGGGTGACGGCGGCGCGGGCGATGGCCATCGGCGTGCGGGTGCCCAGCTGGATGATTCCCGATCCGAGGAGCATGCGCTCGGTCTTCGCGGCGAGGAAGCCCAACGGCGAGGGCGCCTCCGAACCCCACGCCTCCGCTACCCAGCAGATGTCCAGACCCAGTTTCTCCGCCTCGGTGACGTAGTCGACGGTCTCCCGCCATTCGCCCCCGGAGGCCTCGATCGTGGTGGCGGTACGCATCACAGGCTCGCCTCCCCCGAAGTCCGGGCGCTCTCGGCCAGCTTCTTGATCTCTTCGAGGGTGCCGGTCATGTTGGCCTCGAACTCCCGCATGCGCACGAAGACGATCTTCTGCTCCTTCTCCGGCATGCGATCGATGGCGAAGGAGAGGCCCGAGCGGGCCGGCCCCATCTGCATCCATTCCCGCAACAGAGTGCCGCCGTCCCGCGGCTCCAGGGTGAACCGCCAGATGGCGGTGGGGTGTTGCGGATCCTCGACCGCCCAGGCGAGCACCCTCGACGGCTCGTGTTCGACGATGTGGGAGGTGGTGGCCCACTCCCCCAACGCCTCATGCTTGCTCCGGCCGATGAACCGGGCCCCCAGAGCGGGGCCGCTCCTGCCGTCCAGCCATTCGACCGACTGCAGCTCCGGGCTCAGACGCGGCATCAGCTCGATGTCGGACACCAGCGTCCAGACCTGTGCCGGCGGGGCGGCAATCCAGGTGTGGACCTCAACCGTCGGCTTGTCCGCATAGCGCGCGCCTGTCCACTCCATGATCCCGCTACCTCCATGCCCTTGCCGAGAACCCTCATACGAGTATCTGACCTGTAAAGTTGCGTAGATAGACTTACTTGTCAAGGGCGGGCACAGGCACTGCATGACAGTGCGACATCCCGTGAGTTGCTCTGAGCTCCGCTGAGTCTTCGAGCTCGTGGCCAGGGGGTTCATCCTCTCCAGCAGAGGTTCGCGGGCTGACGTGACTTCGGGATTCCTGAAGCGTTCCCAATGGCATGGGCGCGATGTTCTTCGCCGTGCTCGCCGTCGCCGGGCAGATCGAGCGCAACTACATCCGGGAGAAGACCCTCGAAGGCCAGGCCACCGCCGCGAAGAAGGGCAACCACGATGGACGACCCAAGGTCATCGGCGACGACATGCTCACCTTCGCCCAGGCGCTGAAGGGCAAGGGCGTCCCCGCCCCCGACATCGCGAAGAAGCTCACCATCAAGACCGGCCAAAACGCGGGCACGAACCCATCGGTCGCCTCGCTGTACCGCGCCTTGGCCCAAGCCGAGCAGGAGACGGAGGCGCCCTCGTGAGCGCAGGAGCGGAAGCCCACCTCACAGGTCGTCAAAAGATTTGACGGCTACACCGGTTTTCTGTTCCGTTCCTACTCGGCCCCCGACTTCCGAGTCAGCCCGCGAAACGCTCCCGCACATCCGGCCGCTCCGCCAGATGCGGTGGATACCCGGGGCCCATCCGGGGGCGGGTGTTGTCCGCGGTCATCGGCTCGCCGCAGGCGGCACACACCACCTCGGCATGGGTTTCCTGCCCGCACACCTCGTGACGCATGGCCACCGGCGGGCCCGCTTCACCAGCCAGCCAGCGGTCTCCCCACCGGTTCATCACCAGCAGCACCGTGTAGAAGTCGCGCCCCTTCTCGGTGAGCACGTAATCGTGACGAACCGGCTCCGTCTGGTACGGCCGCTTCTCCAGCAGCCCCTCCTCCACCAGCCGGCGCAGCCGGTCCGTCAGGGTGTTGCGGGCGATTCCCAGCGACTCCTGGAACGCGTCGAACCGCCGGATCCCGTAGAACGCCTCACGCAGCACCAACGGCGTCCACCAGTCCCCGAGCAGGTCCATGGTCCGCGCGATCGAGCAGGGCCACTGCGCAAAGGATGTCCGTCTCATGTCAGCCAGCATAGGTTCGTCCAGTCGTGAGACCCAGCAGGTAAGCCGAGCAGCGGCCGGGTGCGCGGCCTCGCTGGGCGCGGGGCGAGAACGCCGGAAAGATGATCGTCAAGCCGGCGGAAACCGCATCAAGGTCCGCCTCCATCAGTCGCTACACGACGGAGCGGCCGGATTACGGAAAGCTGACGGAGGAGTCCTCAGCTCACTCGGTCGACCTCATGCGAAACGCTGGGCCGGGGACGCTTTCGATGTCCTTCGCTTGCACCGGGTGGCCTCCTTCGCAGCGAATCTGGACATCGACACGCTCGCCGCACTCGCGGTGTCGCGCCAGTACCGCCGGCCCCTCCGGATCGGCGCGGTAACGGTCACCCCACTGCAGCAGCCCCATCACGGCAGGCACCAGGTCCATGCCCTTAGGGGTGATCACATACTTCGGCCGACTCCGCGAACCGGGCTCCTTGTACGTCTCGGTCGCCAGGATCCCTTCCTGCACCAGCATCCGAAGGCGCGTCGCCAGAAGGTTACGAGGACAGCCCAGGACACGTTCGAAGTCACCGAACCGGGACGAGCCGTACCACACCTCACGCAGGATCAGGATCGTCCACTTCTCGCCCACGATCTCAAGAGTCCGCGCGATCGAGCAGTTGGACGTGTCCCGGGCGAGCCGGGGGTCCATGCCGGTGTCTTGAAGAACCTCGGTCCACGCATCCATGGGAGCGATTCTAACCACTTTTGAGTTTACTTTTAGATACTCAGGCCCTCAGTGGCGCGATCGCTGGGTCGATCCGCCGGACCGACCCGAGCGTGAGATCGCCGGCCGTCCGGCACCTCTCGGATCCGCAGTCCGCTCGCGGCAGGACCATCGGGCCCTTCACCTTGATGGTGGGGACGCTGCGACTGCCCCGCCCTCGCCGACCGCAAGTTCGCCGACGAGGTGCTGGAGCGGGGAATCGAGAACGCCCGCACGTTCATGGACCGAGAGGGACGACCGAGCCGCAACAGTGTGGTGGTCGACCTCCGCGGGCGATGCGCGAGGGTATCGAGCCGAGCGCTGCTGCGACAGCGCTCCGCGCCTCCGAAATGGACACGCGCGGCCACTCGCGGACTCGTGAAGCAGCCCGTCCCTGACACCCACTACCGCGCGAGGAAGTCGAGGGCTTCCGCCACGAACTGCTCGTGGAACTGGAAGATGCCTCCGTGGCCGGCGTCGGGGTAGACGACCAGGTCGGCGTCAGGCAGGCGCCTGACCAGGTCGTACGAGTTCTTCGTCGGCACCATCCTGTCACTCTCGCCGTTGGCGACGAGCACGGGCTGATGGATGACGGAGAGGTCCTGGGGCTGCGCGAGCCCCCAGCGGTGGATGGCCTTGAGCTGGGCGAAGTACGACGCGAGGGAGATCGCCTTGTCCCGGCCGTGGGTGCGCTCCTTGAGACGGGCCAAGAACTGCTTTCCGGCTCGGCGCCCGCCCGCGGTGCGAGTGAAGAAGAGGTACTGCTTCGGGTCCTGAAGAGTGAACAGGGCCCGGACGGTGTCGAGATGGGACAGTCGGCTCACGTTCTTGATGCCCTCGCCGCCCGCGGGGCCGGTGCCCGTGAGGATCAGCTTGCGGACGAGCCGCGGTTCGTCCTGCGCGATCACCTGGGCGATCATGCCGCCCATCGAGAAGCCGTGAATATCGACACGCTCGAGCCCGAGTCCCCGGATGAAGGTGACGGCATCCTTCGCCATCTCCTCGATGGTCTTTGGTGTCGAGCCGCTGGAAGCGCCGACACCCCTGTTGTCGAAGGTGATGACGCGATGCCTCGCGGCGATGCCGTCGACGACCCGGGGGTCCCAGTTGTCGAGGACCGCGGCAAGGTGGGTGATGAACACCACCGGGACGTCGGTCTTCGGGCCGAGGTCGCGGTAGGCGAAGGTCACTCCCCCGGCGGTGAGGGTGCGGGTGGGTGCCTTCTTGTACGACGTCACCACGTCGCCTCGTACTCCTTGTGCGTCGTTCACGGCCGTGCCTTTCTGCATGGGGAGTGTCTGGACTGCGACTGCAGTCAGTTCGTTCGCCGCCAGAAGGCCCGTAGGAGTTGGAACCCCTGCTCGGTTGAGTCCTTCAGCATCACGCGACCATTAAATTATGACCATAATTCTAAATGACCGCAAGAGAATCGGCGCCCGTGAAGCCGGACCGGGACTGTCAGCCGGGCAGGCGGTTGTTCTTGCGGATCTGCTTGTCGAACGCTCCGGCGGGGACGAGGCGGCGCGCGGTGGTGACGCGCGAGGCCAGCGGGCCGGCGGTGTAGCGCAGCTTCGGCTTCTTGTCGGTGGCTGCGGCGACGATGACCTTTGCGACGACGGCGGGGTCGTCGCCGTCCTTCATCGCCTGCGCGATCACCTCGTCGAAGATGCGCCGCCGCTCCGCGTACAGACGCAGCGGAGTGTCGGGCTGCGCGGCGTTGGTGTCGAAGCTGGTCTTGGTATAGGCGGGCTGGACGATCAGGACTCGGACGCCGTGCTCGCGGACCTCGTGGTCCAGCGACTCGGAGTAGCCCTCGACGGCGTGCTTCGAGGCGACATAGAGGGCCATGAAGGGCTGGGGGGCGACGCCGAGGACGGACGAGATGTTGATGACGCGTCCGCCACCCTGGGCACGCATGTGCGGCAGGACGGCCTTCGTCATCCGGATGACGCCGAGGACGTTGATGTTCAGGACGTTCTGGGCCTGGGTGACGGAGTTCTCTTCGACGGCGCCCGCCGAGCCGATGCCCGCGTTATTGACCAGGACGTCGATGCGCCCGAACCGGTCGATCACCTCCGCGACCGCGGCGGTGGCCGAGTCGTCACTGGCCACGTCGAGATCGACGTACGTCACGCCGGCGGGCGGAGTGAGTCCGGAGGCCTTGCGACCGGTTCCGATCACCTCGAAACCCGCCGCGACCAAAGCGCGGGCCGTCTCCTTGCCGATCCCCGATGAGGCACCTGTCACGAGCGCCACCGGCCGAGTTGTCGCCATCACGAACTCCCTAGGTTTGAATTACATCCGTATGCCTTACGTTCGTACGACAATAAGGTGGCCGTGGGTCGATGGCAAGTGGTCGCGGCCGGCGATCCGAGCAAAGATCCGGGAAACCGGGGTGCGGTACGGGAAAGATCACCGGCGGACGACTAGCAACTGACCAGGACGGCCGGCTCTCGCATCAGCCGAGACGGCAAGCGTGGCGATGCATGCCAGGGGAGGCGGGACGGGAGGGGCGAACGGGGAAAGACCCCCACGCAGCGGCAGCGCCTCACCCCACCGGCCCGTCGTCCACGGCGACAGCCGGGACTGCGCCACCAGCGGCACCCGGTGGCGCCTCCTGCGTCACCAGCTGTGATCCCGAGCCGTTCCGCGCCGCGCGACCGAGAGTATTTCCCCCATGGCCACCAGACCCCATCCCCTCGTCACCCGTGCACAGCGACTGGCGCACCATCTCCTCGTCCCGCAGGCCGGGCACAGATCAGTGCAGGCGCTGCCCGGCGTCGTGGCGCGACCGCTACGACTGGGAGGCCGTCAGAACATCGTGTTGTCGTTGGCGGAGGTCTCCGGCACGTCCTGCATGGCGTCCCAGGGCGCGGCGATCTTCCCGTCCCGGGAGCGGAAGATGTCGAAAACGGCCGTTGCCGGGGTGCCGGGGGCGGACCAGAACGCCACTGGAGCGCAGGAGCACCAGGTCGCCCTCGGACAGGACCCGCAACACGTCGTACTCGGCGTCCGGGAACTGCTGTCGCATGGCGGCGCCGAAGGCCGCGGCCCTGGCGGTGCGCTGTCAGACCAACCGCCGCGTCGAACGCGTCCCAGCTGGAGAGAGCCTGCCGGCGTCGGGTTGTTCCCCCGAGAACCACAGCCCTGGGCTGGGGATATGGTGCGTCAGACGCGCTGACCGGCGTCCAGCAGGGCGAGGGCGTTGCTTATCCCCTGATCGAGGAGTTCGTTGGCGAGCCGACTGTCGGTCAAGGCGCGGGAAAGCTGCAGTGTCCCGGCCATCAGGCCGAGGAGGCTGAGCGCCTTCACACGTGCGGAGGACGGGGCCTCGGGCGCCATGCGGGCGGCAATGCCGTCGATGAGGACCAGCACGCCGTCGGTGTACGCCTGCCTGGTTGTGTCGGTGCAGCGCCCGATCTCGTCGAGCAGAGCGGCATTGGGGCAGCCGTCACCAAGGCTGTCGCGGTGCTGGGGCGACAGGTACCCGCGCACGATCTGCTCGATTCCGTCACGGCCAGGGGCAGCCCGTGCGACGACGCTCTCGGCCTGCGCCGTCAGCTGGTCGGCGATCGCCGTGGTGATGAGGTCGTCCTTGGATGCGAAGTGAGCATAGAAGGCACCATTGGTCAGCCCCGCGTCCTTCATGAGCGTCGAGACACCGGAACCGTCGATACCGTCTTGCTTGAACCGGCGGCCCGCCACCTCGATGATTCGCCGCCTCGTCTCCGCCTTGTGCTCTTTTCCGTACCGCACCACAGCGCACGCTCCTTCACCGACCGGAAGGACCGGTCACCCCGCATCGGCTTCACAGTCTATGGTATTGCGAACGTAATCCAAAGAACCGGCAAGGGCGACGGCCGACCGCCTCGTCGCCAGTTGCCCTCTGCGGCAAGGGCGACGGGCGAGCGTCGGGCTTCATCAGGGCGCCGCGCCCTGCGCTTCCTGGACCGCTCCCCCGCTCACATCCGCCCCCACGGGCCGAGGGTCCCACCTGCGAAATCACACCTGAGGGGCGGGCATCGAAAAGAGCATGCAGCTGCTGGTGGCGTGGGCGAGGAGACGGTCCGTCGCGTCGAACAACTGGGCCTGGGCGAGGGCGGTTTGGCGGCCCTTGCTGACGACCGTGCCGATGGCGCGCACCGGGCCCGTGTCCACGGTGATCCGCCGCAGGAACTTCACCGTCAGGTCGAGCGAGGTGTACGCCACGCCCTGTGGAAGGGTCGACTGGACGGCACACCCCGCCGCCGAGTCGAGGAGGGTGGCGAAGATGCCGCCGTGCACGCTGCCGATCGGGTTGTAGTGCTCCTCGGCCGGTACCAGCGAGAAGACCGCCCTGCCGGGCGCCACCTCATCCAGGGCGAAGTCGACGGTGTGGCTGATCGGCGCCCTCGGCAGCCGCCCCGCCTGCAACTCGCGCAGGAAGTCGATGCCGGCCATGCGCCCGGCGGCCTCCGCCGAGATCGCGGGATCTTCCCACTGATACGTACGCGTTCGCCCCACGGCCCAGCGCCTCCCTCTGACAGCTGACTTTTTCAAGCGAAGCTAGGCTTTTGTTCACCTGACTGTCAATGGTGAAGTCAGGTCCCTTACGATGGCGGGATGGAGTGGCTTGAGGCGAGCACGGATAACTGCCCCGTCCAGCGCACGCTCGACGTCATCGGGGAGAAATGGACGCTGCTGATCCTGCGTGACGCCGTCAACGGCGTCCGCCGCTTCGACGACTTCCACCACCACATCGGACTGTCGGAGGCCGTCCTCAGCGACCGCCTCCGCAAGCTGACCTCGGCCGGCATCCTCAAGACCGTCCCCTACCAGGAGCCCGGGAGCCGCTCCCGCAACGAATACCGCCTGACCCGCAAGGGCTGGGACCTGTGGCCCGTCCTGATGGCGCTGAGCCAGTGGGGCGAGACATACGCCCTCGGCTCCGAGGGCCCCCTGCTGGACGTTCGCCATACCGAGTGCGACGCCCCGGTCCGCGTCGTCGTCGAGTGCTCTGCGGAGCACTCCACCCTCACTCCCCGTGAAGTCACCGCCCGGCTGGGAACAGGCGCCCGCCTCCGGTCGTGAGCCATCGGCCTCGCGGTCGTGGGACAGGCAGCGGGGTGGCAGGGCTCTGGGGGCGATTTCCTTCGGACACGGTTCACTCGTCGCGACGCCGTCCACCGAAGCGGGCCACGCACGGACGACTGTGCCAGCAGGCTCGGGTCCGCTCCGGCCAGGATGGCGACCCGACAGTCGGCGAGCCCGGTCGCGCGCGGCGGTGCGCGCGCTTAGCTGAAGCCGCCGTCGTGGTCGGCCGTCCCGACCGCCGTCTGCCGGACCGGGACGAGATCGCGGGCGTCGCGGACCTGCGCGCCGCCGCAGGCCATGTCAGCGTCCGTCCACCGTCCCGATCCGGCAGGCGCGCGGATCTTGCAGCTGCCGCCTCCGTACCGCTCGGTCAGATCTTCGTCTTCTCCCGAACCCACGCGCCGATCTGTGCGATGGCGGCGTCGACCTCCGGAACGCGGCCTGCGCCGTAGACGTAGGAGTGCTGGCCGCCGGGGACTACCACGGTGGCCGTGTCGATTCCGGCGTCCTTGACGCGGGCGGCGAACTCCTCGTCCTCGCCGGCCAGGACCTCGTACGTGCCCCAGGAGACCAGGGTCGGGGGCAGACCACTCAGGTCCGCCCGGTTCAGATTGATCCGGGTGTCCGTGAACTCGATGCCTGTGCCGCCGACCCAGGACTCCCGGAAGAACTCCAGCAGCTCCTTGCTGAGTATCTTGTCCGTCCCGGCGTTGGTCGCCATGGTCTCGTTGGCGATCTCCAGGTCGCACCAGGGGGAAATCGACACGACAGCGCCGGGCAGGGGCAGGTTCTTGTCGCGGAGGCGAAGCGCCAGGGCGACGGCGATGAACCCGCCGATGGAGTGGCCGATCGTGATGATGTTCCCCGGCTCGTACCCTTCGGAGAGCAGCCAGTTGAAGGCCGCCTCCGCATCGTCCACCTGAGCCGGGTACTTGTGTTCCGGTGCCCGCCGGAAGTCCAGGACCAGTACGGGGGCCCCTGCGGCCTTGGCGATGTGGCCGGCGAGCTTTCGGTCGACGAATGCCGACGACAGAACGGAGCCCCCGGCGTGACCGTGCAGGAGGACGTAGTCGGTGTTGGCGTCGACCGGTTCGCACCAGATCCCCAGAACGCCGCCCGCGTCCACCTCCCGATAGGTGACGCCTTCCGGCTCCCGGGCCGTGAGATGGACGCTCTCGACTCGGGTGCGTGTCGCATCCAACTCGGACTCGGGAATCGCGAATCCGGCCATAAAGTCCGCGAACTCGATCGCTTCCGGGCTCAGTTCAACAGCAGCGTGTTCAGACACGTGGCACCTCCATGGGGCCATTTGGGCATACCGGCCCGCCAGGACCGGTATCGCCGGGGTTTGTCAGGCGGTGTGAGTGGGGTAGTCGGTGTAGCCGGCCTCGCCGCCGCCGTAGAAGGTGGCGGGGTCGGGGGTGTTCAGGGGCGCGCCGGTGCGTACGCGCTCGACCAGGTCGGGGTTGGCGAGTGCCATCACGCCTACGGTGACGACGTCGGCCAGGCCGTCTTCGATGTCCTGCGCGCGGGTGGCGATGTCGGTGCCGGCCCGGTTGAGAACCAAGGTGTTCGGCCACAGCTTGCGGAGCGTGTGCAGGAGTTCGTCGTCGCCGCCGTGGCCGATGTGCAGGTAGGCGAGGTTGAGCGGGGCGAGGGCGCGCACGAGTGCCGGGTACAGCTCGTGGGTGTCGCTCTCCGCGATGTCGTTGAACGGGTTGCCGGGAGAGATCCGGAAGCCGGTGCGGCCGGCGCCGATCTCGTCGGCGATGGCGGTGGCGACCTCGACGGCGAAGCGGACACGGTTGTCGATGGAGCCGCCGTAGCGATCGGTGCGCTGATTGGTGTTGGTGGCGAGGAACTGGTGCACGAGGTAGCCGTTGGCGCCGTGGATCTCGACGCCGTCGGCGCCGGCCGCGACGGCGGCCACCGCGGCGCGCCGGAAGTCCTCGACCGTCGCGGCGACCTCCTCGGTGGCCAGCTCGCGCGGCACCGGCATCTCCTGAGGGCCGGACAGGGTGAACATCGTGCCCGCCGGCTGGACCGGGGAGGGGGCGACCGGCTGCCGGTGGTGGGGGGTGTTGTCGGGGTGGGACATCCGTCCCACGTGCATGAGCTGGATGACGACGCGTCCGTCGACGCCGTGCACGGCGTCGGTGACCTTGCGCCACCCGGCGACGTGCCCCTCGGAGTAGATGCCGGGGGTGAGCAGGTAGCCCTGTCCGTCGGCGTTGGGCTGGGTGCCCTCGGTGATGATGAGG
Organism: uncultured Actinomycetota bacterium; assembly: GCA_963798065.1. Taxonomy (GTDB): domain Bacteria; phylum Actinomycetota; class Actinomycetes; order Streptomycetales; family Streptomycetaceae; genus Streptomyces. The sequence continues at coordinate 53,782 of CAWCSC010000031.1, forward strand.
GCGTGGGAGGCACGCTGGGCGTAGTACTCGGCGTTCAGCTCGGTGGGTATGCCTTCCGGGGTGGACCGGTCCCGCGTCATGGGGGCCATCGCCAGCCTGTGCGGCAGGGAGATCTCCCCGGCGCTGATCGGGTTCCACAGGGCGTTCGACATGGATGTTTCCTCAAGTAGAGGGTGAGAGAGGGCTGCGGGGTGGCGGGTTGCCGCGAGCAGCTCGTACGCGGTGACCGGCCGGATGGGGCCCGGTGACCTTCCGCCGTGGAAGGCAGAGTGCGGGGAGGGGCAGTCGACGGTGCGGACGGGCTTGCCGCGCGTGCACATGACCGTCGTCATTGCAGGGCTGGGACCCAGCTGTTTGTACGGGGGGAGTGGCTCCGAGCGCGTCGGTCGTCCCCACGCCGCAGGACGCATCGGTCGTGTGCGGCAGCGGCCGTGCCGTTGTCACGAAGGGACTCCCGCACCGGAGTCGAAGAGTCGGTCAGCCGCGGTAGCGATCGGCCGGGACCCGCTTCGACACGTTCGGGACGAGCGCCTGACGCGCCTTCTCGAACGACTCCCAGTCGCTGATCTCCGGCAACGACGGGATGGTGACGGGCTCCCCGGCGTCGAGGCCGGCCAGCGCCGCGTCGACGGCGTCGTCCGCGCTCATGATCCACTCGTCGGGGAACGCCGCGAGGTCGAGGCCGGAGCCGTCCCAGAACTCCGTGCGGACAGCGCCCGGCAGCACAGCCTGCACCACGATGGGGCTCTCGGCGAGTTCCTGTTGCAGGGCCTGGGTGAACGTCAGCACGTAGCTCTTGGTGCCGCTGTAGACGGCGCTGACGGGCAGGATGTTGAGTGCCAGGGCAGAGGAGATGTTCACCACGGTGCCGTGCCCGCGGGCCGTCAGGCCCGGCAGGACCGCGGTGGTCAGCCTGGTCAGCGACGTCACGTTGAGATTGATCAGTGCCTCGGATGCCGCCGCGTCAGAGGTCGCCAGCGGGGTGAACAGCGACCCGCCTGCGTTGTTGATGAGCACCGCGATGCTCTCGTCGGTCCGTAGACGCTCCTCGACCACGGATATCTGCGCCGCGTCGGTGAGGTCGGCGGTGACGACGTCCACGGCACGTCCCGTGCGGCTGCGGATGTCCGACGCCAGCGCTTCCAGCCGCGCAGTGTTCCGGGCCACCAGGATCAGGTCGTAGTCCCGGTCGGCGAGCCGCTGCGCGTAGGCGGTACCGAGGCCGGCGGACGCGCCGGTGACGACGGCGGTCTTGTTCTGCGTGGTCATGGGGTCGGTCTCATTTCTGATGGCGGATGAGGAGGGGCCAAAGCGCCGGCTTCGATTTAGATTACGATAGATATCTAAAAGCGTCCAGTCAACGGCCCCGATGCCGTCAGGGAGTCAGTCACCACCCGCGGCCGGAGACTGCTCGACGCGCACGCTGGGCTGCAGGGTCGGCGGCTGATCAAGTTCGGATGGCGAGCCTCGGGTGCATGATCACCGTGGCGGGAACCGGCGGATCACCCGCGGCCGCTCGGGGGGCGAGCAGCGCGGCCCCCGGCTCGACAGCTCCACGTCTTGCCACGCATAGGCTCCGCATCCAGAGACGGGCCCACCTGTCACCAAAGGGGCACGAGCCCCCCCTTGTGACAGCGAGAAAGAGCCGTCCGGAAAGAGGGCGCTGCGGCCGGCCGCCCGTCACTTCGCATACAATAGATGCGCTTTTCTATCTAACGGGCAGGTGACTGATGAGTCGGGTATCGCAGGCACAAGCGCTCGAGAACCGCAGGCGCGCGGTCGCCGCGGCCTCCCAGCTCTTCCGAGAGCGCGGCGTGAACGGCATCAGCGTCGCCGATCTGATGAAGTCCATCGGGCTGACCACGGGCGGCTTCTACAAGCAGTTCCCCTCCAAGGAGGCCCTGATCGCCGAGGCGGCTCAAGCCGCTTTCGGGGACCTTGACCTACTCCTGGCGGAGTTCGATTCGGCCCACGGCGATCACGACACCGCGCGCGGCGCCCTGGTCGACTTCTACCTGTCGGCCGAGCACCGCGACCAGCCCGGCACCGGATGTCCCACCGCCGGATTCGCGGGGGACATGGCTCGCGACTCCACGGCTGGGGAGGTGCGCGAAACCTACGCAGCCGGAGTCGGGGAATTCGCCGCGTGGCTGTCCACCGACACCAACGACGGTCTTCCCAAGGTGGCCACTCTGGTCGGCGCGATCCTGCTTGCCCGGGCCACGGCGGGCACGGAACTGTCGGAGAGGATCCTGGAGTCGACCCACAAAGCCCTGAATGCACCAGACGGGCCTTGACCGCAATGCCGGACACGGGTTGTGCGGCTGAGGCCTAACGCCGCCCAGCCGAGGGGTTGTTGGGCCCGTCAGGGGGGAATTCCATGCGCCGGCAAGGACGTACTCCCCGTTACCGTCTTGCCGATCCCTGCCACTGCTGCCCTCCTGACGTCGGGCGATGACTGCGCGAGACGGTCGGCCGAGCCGTACTCGCAGCCGCGGACGGCCGGCTATCCGCATCAGGCGACGTCACGACGCTCAACGGAGCAGCAGCCGAGGCCCCACGGCCCACCCTGCACACAGCCATCACGCACGGACGCCTGGAGCCTGCCGGCACACGAACATCGACACCGAGGCCGCAGCCGCAGCCGGCGCTGATCGCCCAGGACGTCGTCGATCCGCTCCTGTCCGCCGAGATCCGGCGCGTGCGCCTCTGCGGCGCGGACATGTCGCCCATTGCACCAAGGGCCGCCTCTGTCAGGCCCGGGCCAGACCGAGCGAGCACACCTCCGCAGGCTGAGCCCACCACGAGCTCTTGGCCCCACCGCGCCCAGCTCACTCGGCGGGCCTCATCCGAAATGCGGGGCCGGGGACGCTCTCGATGTCTTGCGCCTGCGCGGCGTGGCCCCGTTCGCAGCGGATCTGGATGTCGACGTGCGCGCCACATCCGCGGTGTCGCGCCGGTACGGCCAGGCTCTCCGGGTCGGCTCGGTAGCGGTCACTCCCTGCAGGAGCCCCACGTAGGTCTCGGTGGCCGAGTTCCCTCCCCCCACAAGCATCCGAAGCCGCACCGCGAGGAGGTTGCGTGCATCTGAGTTTACTTTCCTATACTCAGACAGTAGCGTCGTGGCCGGCACATCAACCCGGCCGCACGCGAGAAACGGGCGCGCAGGGTGACCTGCGCGAAGAATGACATCAACCACCCGAACACCCACGCAGAAAGGCGGTCGGCATGAAGGCATTCGTCGTCGAGAAATACGGCAAGGACGGCGCGCGCGCCGCAGAGGTGCCCGAGCCCACCGTCAAAGACCGCGACGTCCTGGTCAGGGTGAGCGCCGCCAGCATCAACCCGCTGGACAAAATGGTCCGAAACGGGGAGTTCAAGCAGCTCCTGAAGTACAAGCTTCCGTTCGTGCTCGGCCACGACGTGGCCGGCGTCGTGACGCGGGTCGGCTCCGCCGTACACGGCTTCGGAGTCGGCGACGAGGTCTACGCCCGTCCGCGTGACCTGCGGGTCGGTGGCTTCGCGGAGTTCATCGCGATCGACATGGACGATGTCGCGCCCAAGCCGGCCTCCCTCAGCCTCCAAGAGGCGGCAGCGGTGCCACTGGTGGCCCTGACCGCCTGGCAGATTCTCGTCGACCGTGCCCACGTGAAGCCGGGGCAGAAGGTGCTCATCCACGCCGGTGCCGGTGGCCTCGGCTCGACAGTCATCCAGCTCGCCAAGCACCTCGGTGCCACCGTGGCGACGACCACGAACACCAAGACCGAGAAACTGGTCAGGAGCCTCGGCGCCGACGTCGTCGTCGACTACACCAAGGAAGACTTCTCGCAGGTGCTGTCCGACTACGACCTGGTGCTGGACTCCTTGGGCGGAGCGAACCTCGAGAAGTCGCTGACCGTACTGAAGCCCGGCGGCCTGGCCATCAGTGTCGTCGGCCCGCCGGACGCGGGCTTCGCCAAGCAGCTCGGCGCCCCGTCCTTCCTGGGGACAATCATGAACATGCTCAGTCGCAAGATCCGCAAACGGGCGAAGGCGCTCGGCGTGCGCTACCAGTTCTTCTTCATGCAGGCCAACGGCTCCCAGCTGCGCAAGCTCGGCGCCCTCTACGACAGCGGAAAGCTCCACCCGGTCATCGACAGCACCTTCCCGTTCGACCAGACGCTCGACGCGATGGCGCACGTCGAGCAGGGCCGCACCAAGGCCGGCAAGGTCGTGGTCTCGATGGTGCCCGACAACGACTGAGACCGTGCCGGCCACAGACCCTGCGTCCAGCACGGCCACCGGATGGGCGACTGTCTGCGTGAGCCCGCCCAGGCCGAGAGACGAGGGTTTCCCGTATCGGGCGGGGCGCACCGGCGGTTCGCAGCTCTCGACGCTCCTGACGGACGCACGACTGACCGACAGCGCCGTCCGCTCCCGCTTCCGTGACATCTGGCCGGCGGGGCCCGCGCTCCCGTCTTGTTGAAGCGCGCACCTCCTTCACGACCAGCCCGTTCCGCACGACCAGCCCCTTGTGCGAGGCTCCGTCCTGCTCACGGCGGACATGCTCAGGACGGCGGCGTCCGTCCGTCGAGCGACGCACGTTGCCAGTCGGGAGTGCGGTCCTTGTCGACCAGGGCCGCACGGACGCCCTCCAGGAAGTCCGGCGTACGGATGGTCGTGCGCGTGAGGGCGAGTTCGGCGCCGAGGCACTCGCGCAATGTGCGCTGCCTGCCCCGGGCCAGCAGGGCGTGAGTGATCTCCAGGCTCTGCGGCGAGGCGGACTCCAGGGCGGCCAGTGCGGCCGCCGCCCAGGGGGTGTCGAGGTGGCGCAGGCGTTTCTCGATCTCGCCCAGGGCCGGCGCGCCGAACGCCCAGTCCAGGTCCCCGCGTACCGCCGCCAGCCTGCTCTGCGCCACCGGGGAGCGGCCGGCCAGGCGGTTCAGGACCACGTCCACCGGGTCGTCGGGGCTGTCGGCCAGCGCATCCCCCACCGCGTCGAGCCCGTCCGCGGCGACGAAGTGCGTCGCCAGCCCCGCGTACAGGGCGTCGGCGGCGTCGAGCCGGTGCCCGGTCAGTCCCACGTACATGCCGATCGCGCCCGGCAGCCTCGGCAGAAAGTAGCTGGCCCCGATGTCCGGGAAGAACCCGATCCCGGTCTCGGGCATCGCCAGCACCGCCCGCTCGGTGACGACGCGGAAGCCGCCGTGAACGGACAGACCGAGACCTCCGCCCATGCACACGCCGTCGATGAGCGACACGACCGGCACGGGATACTCGGCGATCCGGGCGTTGAGCCGGTACTCGGAGGCGAAGAACCGCTCACTGGCCTCGGCATCACCGGCGAGGCTGTGCTCGCGGATCGTGCGGATGTCTCCGCCCGCGCAGAACGCCTTCGTGCTGGTGCTGGCGAGCACCACCGCGGACACCGGTACGCGCTCCCACTCGACGAGCACGCGGTCGATGGCGGCGACCATGCCTGTCGTCAGAGCGTTGAGCGCCTCGGGACGGTTCAACCGGATGCGGCCGACGCCACGGTGGACGTCGGCGAGAATCCCGGCCGCAGCGGCATCAGTCATCGGTCGTCACCTCGTCATCCGCGGACCTGGCTGTCGTGGCCATCGTGTTCCTCACTCGCCGGGTGTCAGGCGTAGATCTGCGCGTAGAGATCCTGGCACAGGGCGCGGAGAACACTGTCACCGCGGGGAAGCATCGCGTTCGACGACCGTGGGCGACGTGGAAGTGAGCGCCGATCGGGCGGCTCATGCCGGCGCAGGAGCACGATCGCCCACATCGCGCCGACCGAAGCCCCGGAAGAGCCGCATTGTCGTGGCGGTTCCGAACATCTGAGTTTACTTTCCTACACTCAGCAACTAGCGTCATGCCCAGCACTCGTTCGCCCTGGGCGCCGGGCGGGTACCCGAGGTTGACCAGGCAATCCAGCAGATGGGCCAGTGGCTCCGTAAGCACCTCGGCGCGCGAGCGGAAGCCGCGCCTGACGGCCAGGCCGCCGCACCACCGCGATGCCGGTGACCGGTCCACCGGCCTCCCGCTCGACCATGCCGGCGGGCATGCGGTACATGTGTCCGGCACCGTTCCGCACACAGCCCCACCACCGTCCCTGGATGCCACAAAGGAGTGCGCGATGGGAACGTACGAGGATGTCTTCCGCGCCAGCACCGAGGACCCGGAGAGCTTCTGGCTGAAGGCGGCAGAGCGCATCGACTGGGATGTCGCTCCGCGACGCGCCCTGGACGCCTCAGGTGCACCCTTCTACCGCTGGTTTCCCGACGGGCGGCTCAACGTCTGTTTCAACGCGCTCGATCGGCATGTCGAAGCCGGCCGCGGTGAACAACCAGCGCTCATCTACGACTCCCCCGTGACCGACACCCGCCGCACCTACACCTACGTGCAGCTGAGGAACGAGGTGGCGGCCTTCGCCGGAGCGCTCGCACAGCTCGGCGTGGGGCACGGCGACCGCGTGGTGATCTACATGCCGATGGTCCCCGAGGCGGCGATCGCGATGCTGGCCTGCGCACGGATCGGCGCGGTCCACTCGGTCGTCTTCGGCGGGTTCGCCCCGCGCGAACTCGCCCTCCGCATCGATGACGCCGCCCCCAAGGTGGTCGTCTCCGCCTCCTGCGGCATCGAGGGCAAGCGTGTCATCGCGTACAAACCGCTGCTGGACCAGGCCATCGAGCTCGCCGTCCACAAGCCGGAAAAGAGGGTGATCCTGCAACGCCCGCAGGCGCCGGCCGCGCTGGGGCCGGACGATCTCGACTGGGCCGACCTGGTCGCCACCGCACAGCCGGCCGACTGCCTTCCGGTCGCCGCCACCGATCCCCTGTACATCCTCTACACGTCCGGAACGACCGGAAAGCCCAAGGGAGTCGTGCGTGACTGCGGCGGCTACGCGGTCGCCCTCCACTGGTCGATGGGAGCCGTCTACGACGTGGGCCCGGGCGAGACGATGTTCACCGGCTCCGACGTCGGCTGGGTCGTCGGGCACTCCTACATCGTCTACGCGCCCCTGCTGGTCGGCGCCACCACAGTCCTGTACGAGGGCAAACCGGTCGGCACCCCGGACGCGGGCCAGTACTGGCGCGTCGCCGCCGACTACCGGGCCAAGACCATGTTCACGGCGCCCACCGCCTTCCGGGCCATCCGCAAGGAGGACCCGAAGGGAACGCTCACCGCCGGCTACGACCTCTCCCACCTGCGCTACCTCTTCCTGGCCGGTGAGCGCCTCGACCCCGAGACCTATCACTGGGCGAGCGATCTTCTGGGCGTCCCGGTGATCGACCACTGGTGGCAGACCGAGACCGGCTGGCCCATCGTCGCCAACCCGGTCGGCATCGAGGCCGCTCCCCTCAAGCCGGGCTCTCCCACCCGCCCACTGCCCGGCTGGGACGTACGCGTCCTGGACCCCTCGGGCGAGCCGGTGCCCGCGGGCGTCGACGGCGCGATCGTCGTGAAGCTCCCCCTGCCGCCCGGCGCACTCCCCACCCTCTGGAACGACGACGACCGCTACATCGCCTCCTACCTCTCCGCGTACGACGGCTACTACCTCACCGGCGACAGCGGCCACATCGACGACGACGGCTATGTCTTCGTCATGGGCCGCACCGACGACGTGATCAACGTCGCCGGACACCGGCTGTCCACCGGCAGCATGGAAGAGGCCCTGGCCGCCCACCCCGACGTCGCCGAATGCGCCGTCATCGGCGTCGCCGACGAACTCAAGGGACAGGTCCCGCACGGCTTCGTCGTCCTGAAAGCCGGCAGCGACCGCGAACCGAGCGAGGTCGAGGCCGAACTCGTCCAGCTCGTACGCGAGCGCGTCGGCGCGGTCGCCTCACTCAAGGATGTCGCGGTCGTGGCCGCTCTGCCCAAGACCCGCTCGGGAAAGATCCTGCGCAAAACCATGCGCGGTATCGCCGACGGCCGCGACGAACCCATCCCCTCCACGGTGGACGACCCCGGCGTCATCGAGCTGCTGCGCCCGGTCCTTGGCCGCGCCGGTCACACGTCGTGAACGGCTGACAGTGCCCTGGCCGACGGTGGGCGAGCGGTCCATCGCCGCCCCGCGTGAGCCCTGTCTCACCTGGGCGGCGCCACTTGGCTATGCAACGAGTTGCATAAGAAGATCGGGGCATGGCGCTCGAGCACGCGATCCTCGTCTCCCTGCTGGAGAAGCCGGGCTCCGGCTATGAGCTGGCCCGGCGGTTCGAGCGGTCCATCGGATACTTCTGGACCGCCACGCACCAGCAGATCTACCGCGTTCTCAAGCGCATGGAGAGGGAGGGACTGCTCGCCGTCCGCGAGCTGTCGCAGCAGAGCCGACCGGACAAGAAGGAGTACTCCGTCGTGGGCCCCGGCCGCGACGCCCTCTCCCAGTGGCTGCACGAATCCATCGAACCCGAGAGCATCCGGCACGACCTCGCGGTGAAGATCCGCGGCGCGGCCTTTGACGACCCGTCCGTGCTGGTCCGTGAGGTCGAACGGCACCGCCGGATGCACAGCGAACGGCTCGCGCACTATGTGGACGGGGAGCTGCGCGACTTCACCGGCCCGGCGGCCCCCACGCCGCTCGACGCCGGTCAGGAACTGCAGCATGTCGTGCTGCGCGGCGGCATCGCGTACGAGCGGATGACGATCGCCTGGCTCGACGACGTACTCGCCACCCTCCGCCGGCTCGGCACGTCACACCCGCACGCCTGAAGTGCCGGCCACCGCCGCCCGCGCCCCGCGACCTTCAGTCCTGTACCCCCACCCTCTACCCTCGGAAGGCGGACCTCCATGGCCGACCCCCTCCTCTTCAACCCGCGCACGTACGAGCCGGCGCAGTTCGACCCAGAGACCCGCAGGTTGCTGCGCGCCACCGTCGACTGGTTCGAGGACCGCGGCAAGCGCAGGCTCATCGAGGACTACCGGTCCCGCGCCTGGCTGGCCGATTTTCTCGCGTTCGCAGCCAAGGAAGGGCTGTTCGCCACCTTCCTCACCCCGGCGTCCGCCGCCGGACACAAGGACCAGCGCTGGGACACGGCCCGGATCGCGGCCCTCAACGAGATCTTCGGGTTCTACGGTCTCGACTACTGGTACGCGTGGCAGGTGACCATCCTCGGCCTCGGACCGGTCTGGCAGAGCGACAACACCGCAGCTCGCACGCGCGCGGCGGAACTCCTCGCCCAGGGTGAGGTGTTCGCCTTCGGTCTCTCCGAGAAGACCCATGGCGCCGACATCTACTCCACCGACATGCTGCTGACGCCGGACGGCACCGGCGGCTTCACGGCTACGGGCTCCAAGTACTACATCGGCAACGGCAACGCCGCCGGGCTCGTCTCGGTCTTCGGCCGACGCACCGACATCGAGGGCCCGGACGGCTACGTCTTCTTCGCTGCCGACAGCCGCCACCCGGCCTATCAGCTCGTGAAGAACGTCGTCGACTCCTCGAAGTACGTCAGCGAGTTCCGCCTCGAGGACTACCCGGTGGGCCCGGAGGACGTCCTGCACACGGGCCGCGCGGCCTTCGACGCCGCCCTCAACACCGTCAACGTCGGCAAGTTCAATCTCTGCACCGCCTCGATCGGCATCTGCGAGCACGCGATGTACGAGGCGGTCACCCACGCGCACAACCGCATCCTGTACGGCCGCCCCGTCACTGCCTTCCCGCACGTGCGCCGCGAGCTGGCCGACGCGTACGTCCGCCTCGTCGGCATGAAGTTGTTCAGCGACCGCGCAGTCGACTACTTCCGCTCCGCCTCGCCGGACGACCGTCGCTACCTGCTCTTCAACCCGATGACGAAGATGAAGGTGACCACGGAGGGCGAGAAGGTCATCGACCTGATGTGGGACGTGATCGCCGCCAAGGGCTTCGAGAAGGACACCTACTTCGCACAGGCCGCCGTCGAGATCCGGGGGCTGCCCAAGCTCGAGGGCACGGTGCACGTCAACCTCGCGCTCATCCTCAAGTTCATGCGCAACCACCTCCTGCACCCGGCCGAGTTCGCGGCCGTGCCTACTCGCCTCGACGCGGCTGACGACACCTTCCTCTTCGAGCAGGGACCGGCCCGTGGTCTTGGCTCCGTGCGCTTCCACGACTGGCGCCCCGCCTACGACGCATACGCCGGGGTGCCGAACGTCGCCCTCTTCCGGGAGCAGGCCGACGCCCTGTGCGAGTTCGTCGCCACCGCGGCCCCCGACGAGGAGCAGAGCCGCGACCTCGATCTTCTTCTCGCCGTCGGCCAGTTGTTCGCGCTGGTGGTGCACGGCCAGCTGATCCTGGAGCAGGCCCGTCTGACGGACCTTGACGAGGATGTGCTCGACGAGCTGTTCTCCGTCCTCGTCCGCGACTTCTCCGCCTCCGCCGTCGACTTGCATGGCAAGGACTCCGCCACTGTGGATCAACAGCGCTGGGCGCTCGGCGCCGTCCGGCGTCCTGTCGTCGACGAAGCACGTTCGGGGCGCGTCTGGGAGCGTGTGGAGGCACTGTCCGGGGCGTACGAAATGGCGCCGTGACAGCCCCGCCCAGGGGGCTCGTCGACAGGTGACGGTCAGGGCCGGGCCCACGCCCCACGCACATCGAAGTCCGCCACCGACGACACCGGCCGCTCGGCGGTGACGGTGGCGGACTACGGCCGCGGCGGCACCCCACTCCTCCGCCTTCACCCCTTCGGTATTTTCCAGGGTGTCATGGCAGGAGGAGCACTTTGCCGGTCTGACGTTGGCTTTCCAGGTATGCGTGGGCCTGGGCTGCCTCTGCCAGGGGATAGGCCCGGTCGATGATCGGGTTGATCTTTGCGGCCGCCAGCAACTCCAGGCACAGCTGCTGGTCCCGCAGGGTAGCGCCGCGCACGCTGGCGATTTTCACCTGCTGGCCGATGAGGGCGAGTGCGTCCAGTTCGAGCCGGGATCCCTGGTCGGTCGGTGTGCCCAGGACGATGACCGTGCCGCCGAGCCGTACGCAGGAAAGGGAGAGCTGGAAGAAGTCGTTGCCGCCGACACAGTCCCAGACGGCGTCGGCGCCCAGACCGTGCGTCAGCTCCCTGACCAGTGCCGGCAGTCGGGGATCGGTGGAGTGCACGATGTGGTCGTAGCCGAGCTTGCCTAGCGCTTCGTCGCGGTCCGGCTTGGTGGTGGTGCCGATGACGGTGGCTCCGCTCAGCTTCGCCAGTTGTGCGCAGGCGATCGCCATTCCGCCGCTGGCGCCGGTGATGACCACCGTGTCGCCAGGGCCGACGGGTGCTTGGCGGGCGCAGTTGAGCGGGGTGGTGTAGGTCCACATGGCGGCTGCGGCCGTCTCGAAGTCGACGCCGTCGGGGATGGGCAGGATGGCGTCCTGGCGACGCACGACGTACTGGGCGTATCCGCCGAAGACCTGGTGTCCGGGGTAGGCGGTGTCGACGCACAGGTTTTCGAGCCCGCGTACGCACAGGGGGCAGTTGCGGCACGGCGGGTGCGGCAGCTGTACCGCCCTGTCGCCGGGGCGCCACCGGGAGACGTTCTCGCCGGTGGCGACGATTTCACCGGCCGCGTCCCGGCCGAGCTGGAACGGCACAGGCCATGGCGGCCGCCCCGGGAGAGGCTGCGGCAAGTTGCCCGCGCGGTACCGCAGATCCCAGCTGTTGACGGCCGTGGCGTGCACGCGCATCAAGATGTCGTCGGGGCCGACCTCGGGAATCGGCGCCTCTATGTACTTGAGCACCTCGGGCCCGCCATGTTCGAACAGGCGGACCGCCATCATGGTCTGTTCCACTCTCACGTTCCTTCAGATCGTTACGCGGTTCATTCAGTGCTTCATGGAGACGCACCGAACGGCCCGACGATCGGCCACTTGATCTCGGGGCGGGTGAGCGTCAGCTCGAAGGTCCGCCCCCTCGTGTCCGGGACGACCAGGCCGGCGGCTCCTTCATGCAGCGCACCCTCGCTGAGGGTGTAGAGGAATGCCTGCATGACCGCCAGGCAACAGCCGCCTCATAAAACACGTACCACTCGGCGTATGAAGCTTCCATGAAGCCGGAGCTGGCCGGGCCGCGCGCGGCAGGGCCGGCGCGGCTGGCGGGCGCCGAGTGCCGGTGCCCTGCCAGCGACGTCACCGAACCCTCCCCCGTGCTGGTCGTCGTACGAATTCAGCGGCGGGTCCGTGAGCCCTGGGCGTGCCCGTGCGGGCTGCCACGGAGCGCGGCCCGAACTCGGCGACGCGCACTGAGCGCACTGCTCGGCGTCCTTCACGACCGCGCCCCGCTCATCACCGCCGCTCCGGGGCCGACGGGTCGACGGAGTCAGCGGGTGACCTGCGGCATGCCGCCCTCGGGGGCGGGTTCCTGCGGTAGGCGCAAGGTGAACGTTGCTCCCTTGCCCAGCCCGACGGATTGCGCGGTGATGTCTCCGCCGTGGCCTCGGGCGATGCCCCGGGCGATGGTCAGGCCGATGCCGCTGCCGCCGGCGGCAGCGGGCCGCCCGGGATGATCAAGGCGTTCGAAGCGGTGGAAGATGCGTTCGATGTCGTGTTCGGCGATGCCGATGCCGTCGTCCATGACGCGGACGATCACGTGGTGCACGGAAGACGGTTCGGTGTGCACGGACAGCGCCACCTGCCCATACCGATCGCATGCGGCCAGGGCGTTGCCGAGCAGGTTCACCAGGACCTGGGTGATCCGGTCCGGGTCGCAGAGGGCGACGACGGGGGCGTCTGCGTCCACGTCGAGGGCCACCATCTGGTCGTCGTACTGGGGGCGCAGTCGCTCGGCTGCGCTCCGGGCCAGCATGGCCACGTCGGTGGGCCTGCGGTGAAGATCGAAGGCGCCCTCCTCCGACCGGGACAGGCTGGAGAGGTCGCCGGCCAGGCGCTGCAGCCGGTCGAGGTCGTCGGCGAGGGAGGCGAACATCGCCTCATCGGGGATGAAGATGCCGTCGGCCATGCCTTCAATCTGCCCGCGCAGGATGGTGATGGGGGTGCGCATCTCATGGGCGACCTCGGAGATCAGCCGGGCGCGACGGCGCTCGGTGTCGGCGAGGGCAGCCGCCAGCGTGTTGACGTCCTGGACCAGCGCTGCCAGGCCCGGCTCGCTGGGAAGTTCGAGGACGTCGTCGTAGTGTCCCTCGGCGAGCCGGCGCGTGGCGGCGCGCACCCTGTCGAGCGGACGCAGCAGAAACCGGGACAGGGCGACGGACGCCGGGAAAGCCGCGGCCCCTCCGAACAAGAGGCCGACCTGCAGGACCACGTCGCCTTCGACGTCGTCAAAATCGAGCCACACCTCGATCAGCGCGCTGATCGCCGCCATGGCCGCCAGGCCCAGGAGGAGCACCATGACGTGCGAGAGCACCAGCCGGTTGCGGAGCGACAGCCGCTCCTTGATTCGACGCAACCGCGCACGCCACCTGCGGTAGGCCGGGAAGCCGGAGGAAAGCATGGGTCGGTGTCCCTCCTGGCCGCTAGGCGGGGCGCCCGAGGAACCGGTATCCGATGGTGCGGACGGTGCCCACGAACCGGGGTGTGCTCGCGTCATCGCCCAGCGCGCGCCGCAGAGTACGGACGTGCACGTCCACGACACGCTCGTCGCCGAAGAAGTCCTCGCCCCACACCTGGGTCAGCAGTCCGCGCCGGGTGAAGACCCGCCCAGGGGCCCGGGCCATCGCGAACAGCAGATCGAAGTCGAGAGCGGAAAGCTCCACCGTCCGGTCGGTATCGACAAGGACGGTCCGTGTCTCGGGATCGACAGTCAGTCCGTCGAAGCGCAGCATGTCATCCTCGTGGGCCGCCTCGGGGCGGCTGTCGGTGCGCCGCAGGATGGCGCGCACCCGTAGTGCCAGTTCGCGGGGGCTGAACGGCTTGGTGACGTAGTCGTCGCTGCCGGTGGTGAAGCCGATCAGCCGGTCGACCTCCTCGTCCCGTGCGGTGAGCATGATCACCGGGATCTGGCTCGCCTCCCGGATGCGGCGCAGGACCTGGAATCCGTCCAGCCCGGGGAGCATCACATCGAGCACCACGAGGTCCGGCCGGTCGCGGGTGACGGCCCGCAGGGCGGACGGTCCGTCCGCGGCTTCGACGACGTGGAACCCGTCCGCCTCCAGGTAGCCGCGCACGGTCATGCGGATCTTGGGTTCGTCATCGACGACCAGAACGCGCTGCGTACTCATCGTGCTCGCTTTCCATCGCCGAAGTGGGAAGGGGAAGGCCGTCGTGACCGCGGGGTGACCGGCGGCATGAAGGTGGAAGGCCTCGAATGCGGCCAGCGTACGGTGGATGTCGTGGTCGGTGACGATCTCCCGGTCGGCCTCGCCCATCCGGCGCCGGGCCGCCGGGCCGTGCAGCAGCTCCATGAGGCGGTCGGCGAGGGCGCGCACGTCACCGGACGGGAAGAGGTAGGCGTTGCGGCCGGGGTGGACCCGGGTGCGGCAGGGCCATCGCGTCGGCCGCGACGAGGACGGGCTTGCCCGCGGCCACGGCCTCCATGGTGACCAGGCTCTCGCCCGGCACATCCCGGTGCTGGGCAGGTCCGCCACTGCGTGCAGCAGTTGGTACGCGTCCTCCTCGTCGAGTCGGCCCACCAACAGAACGCAGGCGCGCGTTGCGTCGGTGGCCGCTCCGTCGGCCGGCGCTGACCTTGCACAGGGCGCCGCCCGCGCCTCGTCGGCAGGGCATCGGCGGCGGGCTTGGCGTGCGGTCGCGGCTCAGCGCGAGTCGGCGCGGCGTATACGCGCCCGCAGCTTCGGGAACTGCTGGAGGGCGTTGGTCCGCTCGAGAGCGATCCGCTGGCGCCGGTTGTAGACCTCGTCGACGGTCGGTTCGGGGTCGCCTGCCTTGAGAAGCGGCAGGCTGCCCTTGAGGAAGGGCATCGTCTCGACGTTGTCCGCCGCGTAGAGGTGGCGGGTCGCCGGCCAGTCGCTGCCGAACATGATGTGGTCGTCGGGCACCAGCGACGACAGCGGCTGCAACTGCGCGGCGGTGAACGCCTGTGCATCGTCGAAGAACATCCGCTTGATGTACTTGAGGGGGCCTTCCGGCAGCACCTCATTGAACGGCGGGAAGGCCGAGTGCCGTGTCGCGAGCCGGTAGGCCAGGAACGGCAGGGCCCCGCCGCTGTGCGTGAAGTGCCAGCGGATGTTCGGGTAGTCCCGCAGGACACCGTTGTAGATCAGGCTCGTCATCGCACGGGTCGCATCAAACGTGTACTCGAAGACGTTGTTCCCGGCCGGGATGTCGGGGCCGAAGCAGAGCTTCGGAGCCGGGTTCACGTCCGGACCCGTCGGGTGGACGTAGACGTAGGCACCGCGTTCATTGAGGATCTCGTACAGAGGCGCCAATGAAGGGTCCCCCAGGTAGGTGCCCTTGTAGTTGGTGAGCAGGCAGATGCCGTCGAGGTCCAGTTCGCCGAGCGCGCGGCCCACCTCGGCCACCGAGCCCTCGATGTCGGGCATCGGGGTGACCGCGAAGATCCCGAACCGGTCACCGCGGGTCTGTACGAGGTCGCGGGCGTAGTCGTTCACCGCGCGGGCGGTGGCGCGCCGGTCGTCGACCGGGCCGACGGTGACCTGGAGGTCGCCGAACGACAGCACGCTGGCCTGGATCCGGTACTGGTCCATGAAGGCCAGGTGCCGATCGACCGACCACGGACCGTACGCCCCGTTGATGGCGCCGAGCAGGCCATAGCGCTTCAGGTAGTCGTTGTACACGTCGGGGGCATAGTGCGCGTGGGTGTCGATACGCCAGTTGCCCTTCGGCAGCCCCGGGCCGGACGTGGCCGCCTCCGGAGTAGCCATGGCAGCCGGCACCGTGACCGCCGCCGCCGTGACAAGCGCCGCGGCCGACGCCCCTTCGATCATCCTTCGACGCGAGATGTTCCGTCGCAGGTTCATTTCCAGTTCCCCTCTTCATTCTGTGTGCGAGTCAGGTCGTATGCGCGTGCGTCACGGCGCCGTCGTCAGGCCGGGCAGGGCCTGCGCAGGAGGGTGATGGTCCCGCCGTCCTGCAGACCGCTGCCTCCATGCGCGGGCATGCGCGCGGTGCAGGCCGATCGGGGAGCGCATGCGGGTAAGTCGCTCTTCGGCCGGGCCGGTCGCCGCCGACAGGTCGATCCGGCGCTCATGCGTGGGAACCCCACGGCGCCGACGTAGCCGCGCCGGCCGGCAGTCGGAGTACGTGCATGACCGCCAGACAACAGCCGCCCCATAAAGCACGTACCACTGAGCTCATGAAGCTTCCATGAAGCCAATCGCCGGACTGGCGCCCCCTGCCTGCAACTGTCTCCGGCTTCCTCCAGATTCAGGTGCCGCCTCCGGCCGCCACCCTGGGGAAACTGATGCGGAAGGTCAGGTGCTGCCACCCGACGGGTACGACGAGCCGGGACTCCTACTCAGACGGTCCGTCAGGAGTAGGTGGTCAGCTCTTGGGTGCGTCCCAGTGAGCGCATGCCGATGAGGCGGCGGTCCGACAAGGCGGACGCGGGCAGCTGGATGGCGGCCACGCAGGGTGCGCGGCAGCGCTCGGCAGCGGGGCAGCGAGCCCGACTCGGCAGGGTGGCGATGCCGGTTCGCACGAGTCCGGCTTCGCTGCCTGAACACGCGCGTTCCGGTTGGCCTCTGTCAAGAAATCCCAGCGACTCCTACGGGGAGTCCGGGGAGTCCTGCGATGCGTCGGCACGCTGCAGCATGGTGAGCCACTGCGCCACGACGGCGTCGATGAAATCGTCGGTGACCTGGCCGCGGTCGAGGAAGAGCCGGGCGAGGACGGGCCCGTACAGCAGGGTGAACTCGTCGTCGCTGATCTGGATGCCCGAAGGCTCCAGCAGCTTGTTGAACCCGGCGTAGCGGTCTTCGCCGATGCGGACGAGTGCCCGGGCACTGTCGGGGTCGTGGTCAGCCTGGGCGGTGACGGCCAGAGCGGCGGTGCGCACGGCCGGCACGCTGACCCCGGCGCGCAGGCTCTTCAGCCAGGCGGTGGCCACGGCGCCCACGTCGCTGCCCGGTTCGGGATAGGTGCCCAGGTCGGGACCTTCGAGGACGAGGTCGAAGAGCAGTGCGGCTCGGGTGGGCCAGTGCCGGTAGAGGGTCTGGCGGGTGACGTCCGCCCGCTCAGCCAGCAGGGCATAGGTCAGCCCGGCCGGTCCGACCTGAGGCAGCAGTTCCCGAGCGACGGCCAGCACGCGGTTGCGGGTGCGCTGCACGCGCGGGTTGCCCGGGGTCGGCTGACGGCGATGGAGGGGCTGCTTCATGCCGCCACCCTACCCGCACATCATACACCGAGTGTGATTGAGGTCACATTTCAATCCGAATCATACATGGCGTGTGATAGACCTTGGAGAGCAATCACACACGCCGGATGATTCTTGCGTGACCGTGCACATTCGAAAGGCCGATGACCATGTCACCTCGCACTCTGCTCGCACCCACGTTCTCCCGCACGCGCCTCGGTTCCGGCCCCGGCCTGCTCCTCGCCCACGGCGCCGGCAGCAGCCTGGCCGGCACCTACGGCCCCGTCCTGGAAGCTCTCGCCGCCCGCCACACCGTCGTCGGCATCGACTACCCCGGCAGCGGCGACACCCCCCGCTCCACCGCCCCGCTGTCCGTCGACGACCTCGCCGACCAGCTCATCGCCGCCGCCGACGCAGAGGGCCTCGACCGCTTCGCCGTGTCCGGCTTCTCCCTCGGCGGCCCGGTCGCCATCCGAGCCGCCGCCCGCCACCCCGAGCGCGTCACCGCACTCGTCCTGACCGCCGCCTTCCCGCACCGGGACAACCGGCTCGCTCTCGCCTCCTCGGTCTGGAGCAAGATAGCCGCGTCCGGCGACCGCGAACTGCTCGCCGAGTTCCTGCTCCTGATGGCTCTCGGCACCCAGGCGCTGGAGTCCATGCCGGCCGAGCAACTGCGGCAGACCCTCGGCTACACCGCCGCCGCCGCGGCCGACGGCAGCTCCGAGCAGACCGACCTCGTCGCCCAGGTCGACGTCCGGGACGACCTCTCCGGCGTCAAGGTCCCCACCCTGGTCATCTCGACCACCGACGACCGGCTCACCTCCACCGCCCTGCACCGCCACCTCGCCGACACCATCCCCGGCGCCCAACTCGCGGAAATCGCCACCGGCCACCTGCCGATGCTGGAGCGGACCGAGGAGTGGCTGCAGCTCATCACCGACTTCCTCGGCAAGCACAACGCCTGAAAGCGCACCGCGGGTGGGGCCACGCAGCGAACAGCGGCGTAGCCCCTCACCCGGACCGTCCGTTGATCACGACTCAATACACGCCGTAGCGGTGGAAATTGGCCGCATCCCGGCCCGGATCACTTGAATCCCTGTGGGTCGTAGACCCACTTCCCCCCCGAGTTCATGGAGGAATCATGCTCAAGTTCGGCAACCTCGACGAGTCCACCCCCTTCCGCGACCAGCAGAAGGAGAAGGCCGGCCCGGTCACCATCATCAACACCTTTGTAGCCCCGGAAGGCAAGGAGGACGAGGTGGTGGCCGCCTGGAGGGACGACGCGGAGTACATGAAGAAGTCGGGGAGCCTCCTCTCGGTGCAGCTGTACCGGGGCATCGACGGCAGTCGGCTCTTCACCAACGTCGCGGTCTGGAAATCCACCGAGCACCTCCGTGCAGCACTCGGCACGCCGGAGTTCGCCTCGCACCTGGAGCGCTACCCCGCCGGCACCGTCGCCTACCCGCACCTGTACCAGAAGTTCGCTGTCGCGGGCATCTGCGACGGGGAATGATGACCGATCCCGGTCCCGGGCTGCCGCTCGCCACGCACCCGGCATGGCGACGTGTAGTCCCTGGGCCGCGGACGACTCGCGCCGATGACGCCGAGCCGTTCCCTCTGTCCGGACCGGCCGGTACTCGAAGTGCTCGGCATGGTCCGCACAGAGGCATCGCAGAGGCCCGATGCGGCGGCGAACGCCGTCACACCGCCTCGACGGAGTCTGCCCTGCCACGGACGACATCCCGCAGACGCTTCTTGTCGATCTTGCCGACCTTCGTCAGCGGAAGTTCGTCCAGGACCAGCAGGTCCTCGGGGAGTTTGTAGCGGGCCACCTGCATCGTGGTGAGGGCGGCGCGGACCGATTCGAGGGTCAGGTCGTTGCCCGGTTCGACGACCACCACCACGCACACCCGTTCCCCCAGGTCCGGGTCGGGCTTCGCGACGGCGGCGACGCGGGCGACACCGGGCAGGCGGTAGATGAGGTTCTCGACCTCCTCGGCGGAGATCCTCTCGCCGCCCCGCCGAGGTCGCGGCCTCGGGCGGCGGCGAGGAGGCCATCACCAGCGCACTGCATGAGCTCACCGGATTTCCCGTGCTGGTGGAGGACCGATTCGGCCGACTGCGGTCCTGGACAGGTCCCGGTCGGCCCGACCCCTATCCGGAACCGGACCCCGCACGCCATGAGGAGATGCTCCAGGGGGTCGCCCGGAGAGGCGGACCAGTGCGGATCAAGGACCGTCTGATCTCCGTGGAACGCCCCCGCGGCGAGGTCCTCGGAGTGCTGGCCCCGGTCGCTCCCCGGGACGACGCCGACGAGTACACCGTGTTCGCACTGGAAGATCATGCTGGGCGGACCCGGTTGAGGCGCCCACGCACCGCGGGGCGGCTTCGCTGTCCCCATCACCGTGGGGAGCAGGCTGTGTGCTCAGCCGAAATGGCTGGTCAGGCATCACGCCGACCGCCGGCAGCGGTTGGAAGGCGATGGCCTGCCGCACACACCGCAAGTGTCCTGCTCCTAGCGGTTCCTCCGCGCTGCGGAATCGAACCTTGGACTGTGTCCTATGTCGTGAGGCGGAGGAGGCGCTCGTGGCAGCACAGGGCGGCGGCGAGGCTGAGAGAGACAAGGTAGTTGCGGGGGACTGCGATCGTAGCGAGGGTTGAGCATGCCGGGCCGGTTCCGTGGCTCGCCACTGACAGAAAGGCCCGCTGTCCCAGTTCCGGGGAAGTCTTGGTGCCGGTTCCCCCCTTTGTGCCAACCAAAAATCCTCGTCACAAAAACCTCAGCGACGCACCCGCGGCATCCCCAGCCCGATCCAGGAGATGATCTCCCGCTGGATCTCGTTGTTGCCGCCGCCGAAGGTGAAGATCACCGCCGAGCGGTAGCCGCGTTCCAGTTCGCCGTGCAGGACCGCGCCCGCCGAGCCCTCCTTCAGGGTGCCGGGGGCGGCGACGATCTCCATGAGCCAGGCGTAGGCGTCGCGCCGGGCCTCGGAGCCGTAGACCTTGACGGCGGAGGCGTCCTGCGGGGTGAGGGTGCCCTCCTGGACGGAGTTGACCATCTGCCAGTTGAGCAGCTTGAGGGCGTCCAGCCGGGCGTGGGTGCGGGCCAGCAGGCGGCGTACCCAGGGCAGGTCCACGACCCGGCGGCCGTCGGCGAGCTTGGTCTCCATCGCCCAGCGCTGCACGTCGTGCAGGGCGCGGATCGCCATGGTGCCGTGAGCGGCCAGGGTCACGCGTTCGTGGTTGAGCTGGTTGGTGATCAGCCGCCAGCCCTGGTTCTCGGCGCCGACCCGGCGGGAGACGGGGACGCGGACGTTCTCGTAGTAGCTGGCCGTGGTGTCGTGCGAGGCGAGGGTGTTGATCAGGGTGCAGGAGTAGCCGGGATCGGTGGTCGGCATCAGCAGCATGGTGATGCCCTTGTGCGCCGGCGCGTCGGGGTCGGTGCGCACGGCCAGCCACACCCAGTCGGCGGTGTCGCCGTTGGTCGTCCAGATCTTCTGGCCGTTGACGACGTACTCTCCCTCGCTCTCGGCTTCGCTCGAGCGGGAGGCGCCCCCATCCACCCGTACGGCACGGGTCCGCAGTGACGCGAGGTCGGTGCCCGCGCCGGGCTCGCTGTAGCCGATGGCGAAGTCGATCTCGCCGGAGAGGATCTTCGGCAGGAAGTAGGCCTTCTGCTCGTCGGTGCCGTACCTCATGATCGTCGGACCGACGGTGTTGAGCGCCATGAGGGGCAGCGGGACCCCGGCCTGGGCGGCCTCGTCGAAGAAGATGAACTGCTCCATGGCCGTCAGACCGCGCCCGCCGTACTCCTCGGGCCAGCCCACGCCGAGCCAGCCGTCCGCGCCGAGCCGCCGGATCGTCTGTCGGTAGAACCGCTTCTGGGCGGCGTGGTCGCCGTGCCGGGCGTAGGCGCGGTCCGGGACCAGTTCGGCGAAGTAGGTGCGCAGCTCGGTGCGCAGCCGCTGCTGCTCGGGCGTGTATTCGAGGTGCACGGCGCCTCCAGGCTCCCCAAGGCCGGTCCTGTCGGCGCACACCGTAGAACGTGTTTCAGAAATTGGGAATGCCGAAGTCACCTCGGTCTCGGTCGAGGCGGCGTGCGGTGGCGGATCGGTGCGGCATCGCTCGCCGCTGGCCGCTCGCCGCTCGTCGTCGCTCGATCAGTCCAGCGTCGCGAGGAAGTCCGTGCACGCCCGCGCGCATGCGCGGCACGCCGCCGCCGAGTCCTCGGCCCCCGGCTGTCGGTCGAAGGCGTGGGCAGCCTCCAGGCACACGGTCCGGCACCACTCGACCTGGACACGGATGCTGGTCTCGTCCACCTGGTTCTGCTCGGACAGCACACGGCAGGTCGCGTCGCAGACCTCCGCGCACATGATGCCCTTGCGTCGTACGAGTTCCTGGTTCTCGTTGCCGTCGGGATCCACAAGGCTCGCGCGCAGCGCGCACGCCCGAGCGCACTCGGTACACGCCTGTGCACAGGCGAAGCGGTCCTCCAGGAACCGGAACAGCTCCTGCTGGGATGTCGTCGAAGTCACACCGCGCGGGTAGCCCCGGTCGATGCCCGTCAAACCCGGTGTTCCCAAGGGTTCTCTCGGGGCCGAGGTCGGGGCCGAGGTGAGCCGGTTCACGGTGAGGACCAGGGGTACTCGCGTGCCATGAATACCGCATGGATGGAGATGGCCGCGGGCCGTGGCGCCCTCGGTATCGGGCTGATCGTGGCGGGTGTGGTGGTCGTGGCCCTGCTGCTGGGGGCCTTCGTCCTCGGCGTTCGCATCAAGCGCAGGGAGCTGCCCACGCCGCGCCCCGAGGAGCAACCGCGGCTGCCCGACGACGGCCCGGTCCGCGAGGTGAGTGAGCGCCGGGAGCCCGAGGAGGTGCCGCGGAGCCAGGACCGTCTGACGCCGCACCGGCTGAAAGCCCACGGCAACGTGGGCGACCGGAGGAGCGCGTCGCAGGAGCGCCCCCGGTGGAACGAGGGCAGCAGCGGTTCGTTCGGCAGCGGCGGCCCCGGCGGCGGGTGACGCGCGACATCGCGTCCCCGGCCGTACATCACGTCGCGCGCTCGCACACAGAGGGCCCGTGCCTGTGCACGGGCCCTTTTGCATGCCCCGGTCCGGCAGGGTGGGCTGGATCACATGATCCGAGTGCAGCGTGGAGCGGGGTCCAGCGTCTTTTCAGAGGTGTAGGAGGCCACTGAGACGCGGGACGGTGAGGATGGAGCAGGTTCGGGCGGACGGCTTCGACGAGTTCGTGGCCGCCCGTTGGTCGGCGCTGCTCCATGTGGCGCGTCTGCTCACGGGGGGCGACCGGCAACGGGCCGAGGACCTGATGCAGGAGGCCCTGGTGAAGCTGTGGTTCGCCTGGCCGAAGATCGCGGAGCAGGCCCCGGAGGCGTATGTCCGCACGGTGCTCGTGCGGATGGCGGCACGCTCGGCGCGACGGCGCTGGTGGGGTGAGCGTCCGGTGGAGCAGCTGCCCGACCGGGCCGACCCGGGCGACGTGTCGTCCACGGTGGCGGAACGCTCGCGGCTGGAGGCCGCGTTGGCCCTGCTGTCGCCGAAGCAGCGGGCCGCGGTGGTGCTGCGCTACTACGAGGACCTGCCCGAGGCCCAGGTCGCCCAGGCGCTGGGCTGCCCCGTGGGCACCGCACGATCCCACGCGTCACGCGGAGTCGCACGGCTCCGCCAGATCCTGTCCGACGCCGTCAGGCCCGTGGGGTGAGGGGAGAAGCGATGGACGACTTCGAGCGGGACCTGTCGCGGCTGATGCGCGACACCCAGCAGCACTCTCCCTACGAGCCCGCGCAGCGGCAGCGGCTGCAGGAGGGCATCAGGGCCCGCCGCCGCTCGCGGATGCTGTGGAAGGCGGGTGGCTCCGCCGTGGCTGTGGCCGGGCTCAGTGTCGGCCTGGCCCTGCTGCCCAACATGCTCACCAGGGCACAGCCCGCCGACCCCCGGCCGCAGCCCGCGACGAGCCCGACGCCCACGCGCGACAGCGAGCCCACGATCGACTCCCCGGATCCGAGCCCGACTCCGACCCGGTCGGCGTCGTCGATGCCCGCGACCACGACCGGCACCAGCACGCCGACCGGGAGCACGAGTACGCCGACCGGCCCCACGCCGACCGCCACGCCCTCCGAGAGCCGGACCACGACGGAACTCCCCACGCTGCCCCCTTCCCCGACACCCACGACGGCCCCGCCGTCCGCCCTGGAGACGACACAGGAGCCCTCCGCATCGGTCGGTACCGAGTAGCCGCCTGAGAGGCGATTCCTGCCAGGGGCGTCATCGCCCCGAACTCCCGTCACCGCACCACCGACACGGGCGCCTTCGGCATGCCCTGAACCGGCGCTCGCGTATGCCGCGCGCCAGAAAGAGACCGGTAAGCAGCCATGAGAACCGTACGGCGGTCGGCCCTGATCGACCGCCCGACCTCAGAGCTCGCCGCGTTGCCGCGCCGGGCGCCCCTGACCGCGCATCACCCGGACCCCGTCCTCGACGTGGTCGTCCCCGTGTACAACGAGGAGAACGACCTGGAGCCGTGCGTCCGGCGCCTGCACGCGCACCTCTGCGAGACGTTCCCCTACTCGTTCCGGATCACCATCGCCGACAACGCCAGCACCGACCGGACCCCCCGGATCGCCGCACGGCTGGCCGCCGAACTGCCCGGCACGGACTGGATCCGGCTGGCCGAGAAGGGCCGGGGCCGTGCGCTGTACGCCGCCTGGTCGCGGTCGCGTGCCCCGGTCCTGGCGTATCTGGACGTGGATCTGTCCACCGACCTCGCGGCGCTGCTGCCGCTGGTCGCGCCGTTGATCTCGGGGCACTCGGACATCGCCATCGGCACCCGGCTGGCCCGTGGTTCGCGGGTGGTGCGCGGGCCGAAGCGGGAGCTCATCTCGCGTTGCTACAACGGGCTGCTGCGCTCCACTCTCGCCGTGGGTTTCTCCGATGCGCAGTGTGGGTTCAAGGCGGTGCGGCGGGACGTCGCCGAGCGGCTGCTGCCGCTGGTGGAGGACCGCGGGTGGTTCTTCGACACCGAGTTACTGGTCATCGCCGAGCGCGCGGGGCTGCGTATCCACGAGGTGCCGGTGGACTGGGTGGACGACCCCGACAGCCGGGTGCGCATCCTCTCCACGGCGCTGGCCGACCTGCGGGGCATGGCGAGGCTGGGCCGGGCTCTGGCCTGCGGCAGGCTGCCGCTGAGCGCGCTGCATCGCAGCGACGGGGATCTGGCCGGGGAGCTGCCGGCGGGTCTGGCCCGGCAGGTGGTGCGCTTCGCCGCCGTCGGTGTCGCCAGCACCCTGTGCTACCTGCTGCTCTACACCGGGCTCAGACCGGCGACGGGTGCGCAGGCCGCCAACGCACTCGCCCTGCTCGCCAGCGCGATCGCCAACACCGCCGCCAACCGGCGGCTCACCTTCGGGGTGCGCGGGCGTGGAGGTGCGCTGCGCCACCACCTCAAGGGCCTGGCGGCGTTCCTGGTCGGACTGACCCTGACCAGCGGTTCACTGGCCGTTCTGCACCACACCGCACCCGGGGCCGGCCGTCAGGTCGAGCTCGTGTCGCTGGTCGCCGCCAACCTGGCGGCGACGCTGTTGCGCTTCCTCCTCTTCCGGGCCTGGGTGTTCCCCGCCCGGCACAACGCCCCGCCCTCCCGCCGTACGACAGGATCCTCATGAGCACCGTCGAGCTGCGTCGACCGCCGTCCGGCTTCGAACTTCCTGAAGTGCCCCGCCGCTCCCGGGAGTTACGTCGCCGACTGCGCGGGGCCGCCGCGCACTACGGGCCCGTGCTGCTGACGTACGGCCTGTTGAAGCTGGCCGGCTTCGCCGTCTTCATGTACCTGCTGGACTCCGCGGGCGACTTCCGGAAGAAGAACCCCCGCTTCGGCGGTGGCGAGCACGCCTGGGACGTCCTGGCCAGCTGGGACGGCTGGTGGTACCAGCAGATAGCCGAGCACGGATACGACCCCGCCCTGGAACCGGTCCCGGGCGCGACCGGCCTGATCACCCTCGAGGGCAACTCGGCGGCGTTCTTCCCGCTGTACCCGACGCTGATGCGGCTGGTCTCGGAGTGCACGGGGCTCGGCCTGTACGGCGCCGGCATGACGGTCTCCGTGATCGCCTCGTTCGTGGCGGCGCTCGGCATCTACGCCGTGGCGAAGCGGCTGGGCGGCCACCGGGCCGGTCTGGTCGCGGCCGGGCTGTGGGCGGTCTGGCCCGGCTCGGGCACGGAGTGGTCGGGCTACTCGGAGTCCCTCTACACGGCTCTCGCCGCCTGGGCCTGTCACGCCGCCATGTCCCGCCGATGGCTGACCGCCGGCCTGCTGACCTGTGCGGCCGGGCTCTGCCGCCCCAC
Source organism: uncultured Actinomycetota bacterium (assembly GCA_963798065.1). Lineage (GTDB taxonomy): Bacteria > Actinomycetota > Actinomycetes > Streptomycetales > Streptomycetaceae > Streptomyces. The sequence continues at coordinate 79,313 of CAWCSC010000031.1, forward strand.
CGCCGCCGCGCTGGTCGCCGCCCTCGCGGTCGCCGCGCTGCTGTCCCTGCGCCGCCGTGAGGACGGTGTGCTGCGGCCGCTGGGCGCCGTGGCGATCGCACCGCTGGGCCTGTTCGGCTACCTCGGCTGGGTCAACTACCGCATGGGCGACATCAACGGCTACTCCAAGCTCCAGGACGGCGCCTGGGCCCACAAGTTCGACTGGGGACGCCACACCTTCGACGTCCTTACGTCCCTCCCGGTGGGCCACTTCGACTATCTCTTCGCCATGCCCTTCGAGGACGTCATCGGCGTCTGCGTGGTGCTGATGGTGCCGGTGCTGGCCGTGCTGCTGCTGCGTCTGCGACCGCCCGCCGTGCTCGTCGTCTACACGGTCCTCTCCTACCTCATGGTGATGACGACGCAGCAGTACTTCGGCAACGTCTCGCGCTATCTGCTGCCCCTCTTCCCGCTGTTCGTCCCTCTCGCCCTCGCGATGAGCCGGCTCAGATGGCCGTCCCTGGCCACGGCCCTCGGCACGGCCGCGCTGGCCTCCGGGTCGTATGCGGGGTACGTGCTGTTCGTGCTCGGAGTGCCGTAAACAACCGGAACAGTCCTTGGCGCCCCATGAGATGCCTCCGAAACATTCCCTTCACGCAGGAAGTATTTAGGGGTAACGCCCGCTGCCTACCGTGCCTGCCTTGTCGTCCCCAACCCGCAGCGAGGAGGCGTGGCATGAGTACCGAGCCACGACTGGCAGAAGTCACCGATCCGGACCCGGCGCAGCAGGCCGCGCCGGGTTCCGACCAGGCCGTCAAGGAGACCCTGGAGGACTACACCCTCCGCTTCGCGCCGCGCAGTTACCGGCGCTGGACTCCGATGGTGGTGGCGACGACCGCACTCGGCGGCATCGCCTACATGGCCGACTTCTCCATCGGCGCCGGCATCGGCCTGGCCCACGGCACCGGCAACGCGCTCCTGGCGATCGCCGTCGCCGCCGTCGTCATCTTCGTGACCGGCTTCCCGCTGGCCTACTACGGGGCCCGCTACAACATCGACCTGGACCTGATCACCCGTGGCTCCGGCTTCGGCTACTTCGGCTCGGTCATCACGAGTGTCATCTTCGCCAGCTTCACCTTCATCTTCTTCGCCCTCGAAGGCTCGATCATGGCCCAGGGCCTGAAACTGGGCCTCGGGCTGCCGTTGTGGCTGGGCTATCTGGTCTCCACCCTCATGGTGATCCCGCTGGTGATCTACGGCATGACGGCGCTGAGCAAGCTCCAGGTGTGGACCACCCCCATCTGGCTGCTGCTGATGGTCGGCCCGCTGGTCTACCTGGTCGCCACCGACCCGGGGACCGTCGACCGCTTCCTCGCCTACGCGGGCACCGACGGGGACGGCGGCGTCAACACGGCCTCCGTGCTGCTGGGCGCGGGCGTGTGCCTGTCACTGATCGCGCAGATCGGCGAGCAGATCGACTATCTGCGCTTCATGCCGCCCAAGACCGAGGCGAACAAGCGGAGTTGGTGGACGGCCGTAGTGATGGCCGGCCCGGGCTGGGTGGTGCTCGGCGCGCTGAAGCAGGCCATCGGCGTGTTCCTCGCGGTCTACATCATCGCCGAGGTCGGTCCCACCGCCGCACCCGAGCCGATCCAGCAGTTCAAGCACGCCTTCGACGCGATGATGCCGTCCTGGATCGTCCTCCCGCTGGCCGTGGCCCTGGTCGTGATCAGCCAGATCAAGATCAACGTGACCAACGCGTACTCCGGCTCCCTCGCCTGGACCAACTCCTTCACCCGGGTCACCAAGCGCTACCCGGGCCGGATGGTCTTCGTCCTGGTCAACCTGGGCTTCGCGCTCGCCCTGATGGAGGCCGACATGTTCAGCTTCCTCAACAGCATCCTGGGCTTCTACTCGAACTGCGCGATCGCCTGGGTGGTCACCGTGGCCACCGACATCGGCATCAACAAGTACGTGCTGAAACTGTCCCCGCACGCCCCCGAGTTCCGCCGCGGCATGCTCTACGCCGTCAACCCGGTCGGTGTCGTGGCCTTCGTCGCCGCCTCCGCGCTGTCCATCGCCATGTACTTCCACGCGCTGGGCGACACACTCCAGCCGTACTCCCCCGTCGCCGCGGCCCTGATCGCCTTCGTCCTCACGCCGCTGATGGCCGTGGTCACCAAGGGCAAGTACTACCTGCGCCGCACGGACGACGGCATCACCGAGCCGCTCCTGGACGAGGACGGCAACCCCAGCGCCGTCACCTACGAGTGCCATGTGTGCCGACAGCAGTTCGAGCGGCCGGACGTGGCCGCCTGCCAGACGCACGACGCCGTCGTCTGCTCGCTCTGCCTGAGCACCGACAAGGTCGGCGACCACGTCCTGCCGGAGGCGCCCGCCGTCGTGTGACGCCCGTACGGCGGGAGTGCGACGAGAACGCTCCCGCCGCACGGCACGCCCGCCCCGGGCGAGGCCGCCGCAGGGCCCTGCCGAGATGACCTCGCCCGCCCGGCCTGTCTTGCGGCGGTCGGACGTCGGCGAGGTGCCCTGGGCCGTACCGGAACGGTCGACGAGGTCCGGCCTCACCGCACACCCCGGTACCAAGTCGGTCTCGGACGCGCTCCGCGAGCCCCCGTGGAGGGGCAACTCCACGTGCCGGGCGGCATACTGATCTTGCGTGCACAGTGATCAGGCCGATGGTCGGGGAGGGGATGACGGACATGACCACCGAAGGACCGGGCGGGCGGGGAACGCCCCACGAGCCGGACGGCGTGCCCTCGATCCCGGACGACGTGTGGCTGAGGTTCCTTTCGGACAGCGAGTACGCCATACGCGTCTCCGCCCCGAGGGAGCCCTCCGCGAAGGAGCGGGCGACGGGGCGGCGGCTTCAACCCCCGCACGCCGTCGGTGACCTGTGGCAGCCGGAGGACCTGTGGGTCCGCGTGGCCTGGCGGGAACTGGACCGCCGTGCCAAGGTCCGGCGCGTGGGACGTGTCGTCGCCACCGCCGCCGCCGTGGCCGTGGCCCTCGGGGCCTGGTCCCAGCTGTCCACCGGCGCGGGCCCGGGCAACCGGCCGGCGACGGGCACCGTGCGGCAGGTGGAGGGGGCGACCGCGAGGCTGCCCACGGCCACTCCCTTCCCTCCCGGATCCCCCTTCCCGGGGCCGTCCAGATAGCGCACGCAGGACGGGAGCCGTCCCGCCCGGCGCCCGAGGATGAGCCCACAGGAGGGCGTGGAGGCGACCGCCGCGGTCTTCGTCTTCTTCTGCCTGCACACCGGCCCCGCCGGCAGCCCGCCGGTCCTGCTGCCGGCTCTCGCCCTGGCGGCTGTCACCACCGCGACGAAGATCGCCACCGGCGACTGGGCCGCGCGCCGGGCCGGGATCGGGCCTCCCCGGCCCCCTGGCCACGGCGTTCGTCCTCATCCTGGTGCTCCTCGGCCCTCTGACCGCCCGCTGCACCGAGCCCGTGGCCATGCGTCGGACGGGACGAGTGTGCCGCAGCAGGGCCGCGGCCCCCGGGGAGACGGGGCCTGTGCCTCCGGGCGCCCACGGGGCCATCGACGACCAGGACACCGTCGGCGGCACCCGGCCGCCCCTGCGGCCTCGCCGACAGCGACTCCCTGTGAGCCACGGCGGGCCGCCGTCCGGTCAGCCCGTCTTCCACCCCCGCCGCGTGTCGATCCGCTCCCATTCCGCACCCCACTGAGCCATGCGCCGCCGGTCCAGGGACAGCCGTATCAGCCAGGCGGCCCCCAGCACCGCCCCGCCCGCCAAGGTTCCTGCCAGTCCGCCGCCCATGGTCGTGTGGAGCCAGGCCTCGCCTCCAGAAACCGGCGGGGTCGTGAGGTCACCGCTCTTGTTCATCCACACCGGGACCGTGCTCCCGGCGGGGGCCCTGGGCGGCACCCGCGCCTCGTCCTTGTGCGTCGAACCGTCCGGCGCGGTCCACCGCACCTTGCCCCATACCCGGTGGTCGCTCGCCGCGCGGGCGGGTGACGGTCCGGGCGCCTCCTGGACGACGACCGCCGAGACCTCACGGCTCTCGGCCCGCTGCCGTTCGACGGCCCGCTCTACCGCGCCCGCCGCGATCAGTCCCGCGACCACGCCGCCGAGCAGGGCGAACACCCAGCCGGCGAGCAGGACCCAGGCTTCGACGACATCGACGCGCCGCTTGAGCGCGTTGCGTCGCCACCGCCACCACCGCACAGTCGTACGTTCTGACGTTTCCATCGGCCGACACCCCCTCGTGAGCACCGGCAGGACCCTTCCAGTGTGCGCCTGAACCGTGCTCCTGTCGGCGTGGAGCTCAACCGGGGGGCGCGACGATCCGTACGCGATCGCTCTCGTCGCCGGACAGGAAGGACGCCAGCGCTTGCCCCTCCTCGGCGACGGCGGTGCGGTCGGCCCGGGTGAAGCGGCCCAATGGGCTGATCAGGACAGTGTCCGCCTCGACGCTCCAGGTCGCGGCGACCCGGCCGTCGACCAGGACGACGCGGGCGCCGGCGACCGAGAGGCCGCGGTGGGCGTCGTCGATGATCCGGCCGCGGTCGTGGTAGCCGAGGATCGCGTTGTCGAAGGCCGGCAGGAACCGCACCGGGGCGGGGGTGTCGGGGTCGGGGCGCGGCGCGTCGGGGAGATCCAGCAGTTCACGGCCTCGCTCGTCGCGGAAGGCGACCAGTTCCTCGCGCAGGGCGCGCACCGCGGCGGGCAGACCGGCCAGGCCGCACCAGGCGCGAAGGTCGGCCGAGGCGGCGGGTCCGAACGCCGCCAGGTAACGCCGTAGCAGCGCCCGCCCCACAGGGTCGGAGCCGTCCGGAGCCGGCGGGTCGATCGCCCGCCCGAGCCAGGAGGAAATAGGCACGTAGCGCGCTCCCCCCGTCGTGCGCCACAGCCCGCGCGGCGGCAGCTGCACCGTGGGGAGCAGGCCGGCCACCAGCATTTCGCCCAGGGGCCGGGGCCCCACCGTCGGCCAGCGGTCGGCGACGGCACGTGCGAGTTCGCCCATCGAACGGGGTACGCCGTCGGCCATGGCCTCCCGCCCGGCCGCGGCGAGTTCGCCGAGGTCCACTGTCTCCAGCTCGCGACGGTAGGTGCCGAGCACCCGCTGGCGGAGCATGGCGTCGTGGCGGGCCCGCCAGGCCACGACGTCATCGGCGGTGACGAGGTGGACGGTGCGGCGCATGAGGTGGGTCCGCACCACGCGCCGCCCGGTCAGCAGATCCGACAGTACCGACGGGTCGAACGCCCGCAGCCGGGACCAGAGCCCTGCGAACGGCTCCTGCGGTTCCTGCGCCTGGAGACCGCACAGGTGCGCGACGGCGTCGAGGACCGGCATGTCGGCGCGGTCGAGGAGCAACTGCCGCGCGAGGGTGGCGCGGTTGAGCGTTCGGGCGTCGAGAACGGTCAAGGGAGCACCTCTGCCTTCGAGTCGTGTGCCGACCCGTGGTTCGAGAGGTCCGGGCGGCTTGCCCGATCACCGTCGCACCGGATGCGGTCAGGTCGTGACCGCATCCGGCGTCACACGCGGCGCCTACGATCGCCAGGCCTGCCGCTCCCCGCCGGAGAGGCCGCCGACCAAGCGGCTGCCGTCCGTGACCCTTGTGATGCCGAGCGACTGCGTCTCGCGTACGGCGATCTCACCCGCCTGCTTCTTGTCGAACAGCTTGAAGGCGGTCGCGATACCGGCTCACCGGCGTTGCCATTCCTCCGCGAGGAGTTGGTAGGAGCGCACCCGGTCGGCGTGGTCGTGCGTGATGGTGGTGATGATCAGCTCGTCGGCGCCGGTGGCCTCCTGCAGTTGTTCGAGCTGGTCGGCGACGCGCCCCGGCGAGCCCACGAACTGGGTGTCGACGCGGTCGGCGACCAGGGCCCGGTCCTTCTCCGTCCAGGCCAGGGCGCGGGCCTGCTCCGGGGTCGGGAAGGGGATCGCGCCCTCGGCGGTGCGGATGCTGCGCACCCACGGGCCGTATCCGGTGGCCAGTTCGCGGGCGGTCTCGTCGTCCTCGGCGACGACGACATCCGCGGAGACGCTGACGAAGGGCTTGTCCAGATGGTCGGACGGCTGGAACGCGGCCCGGTAGCCCTCGGCCGCCTCCAGCACGGTGGCCGGACTGACGTGGTAATTGGCCGCGAAGCGCAGGCCGTTGCGGCCCGCGACGTCGGCGCTCTGCCCGCCGCTGCTGCCGAGGATCCACACCTGCAGGTCGGCGCCCTCACCGGGGACGGCGTGCGCTTCGAGCCCGTCCGCCGAGCGGTAGTCCCCGCGCAGCAACGCGAGAAGGTCGTCGACCTGTTCGCCGTAGTCCTGGTGGCCGGCGCCCGGCTGCTGCAACAACTGCTGCTGGAGCTTGAGACGTGGCGAACCCCGCAGGTGGTCGAATACGAACCGAGGCGGGATCTGCAGGCCGTTGGGTGTGCGCCCGTCGACGACCGGGGTCGTGGTCGGGCGTGGTTTTGCCGTCTGTCCGGGGGGACGCCCGCCGGAGCGGCCGAGGCCCAGGTCGAGTCGCCCCGGGTGCAGGGCGTCGATGAGGCCGAACTCCTCGACGGTGGACAGGGCCGTGCGGTGGCCGAGTTGTACGGCCCCGGAGCCGATCCTGATCGTGGAGGTCGCGGAGGCGGTCAGGGCCAGTACGACGGCGGGAGAGGTACCGGCCACGCCCGGGTTGAGGTGATGCTCGGCGAACCAGTAGCGGCTGTAGCCGAACTGCTCGGTCTGCCGCGCGAGGTCGATGGTGTGGTGCAGCGCCTCGGCGGCGGTGGAGCCGGACGAGATCGGGACGAGGTCGAGGACCCCGAGTGGGATGCCGGACATGGTCGGTGCTCCTCAGCGGTCGGTGGGCGCGGACGGGGTGAACGGGCTCGTGGCGGGCGGCACGGCTAGGGCCTGTCGTTTGGATCAGGTCGCAGGAAATCGGCAGTACCTCGTGATCGCCGGTGAGCGGGGTCTGGTGCGTGCAGTTGCAAGAGGAGGAGGGAGGCGACGCGGAGCGTCGGCGAGTGACGACAACGCGGCAGATGCGCGTGCCAGACCCCGCGTCTGCGGCGTGATCCAAACGACAGGCCCTAACTGCCGGTCTTCGGCAGGCCGGGCGGGTTGATCTCCGACTTGGTCACGGCCTCGCCGGACAGGCCCCAGCGTTTGAGCACCTTCGCGTACGTGCCGTTGGCGATGATGTGGTCGATCGCGTGGGCGAGCGGCTTGGCAAGGCCGCTGTCCTTCTTGGTGGTTGCCGCGATGAGGCCCTGGAGGCGGGCGCCGGCGCCCGAGTACGTGCCGACGACCTCCGTCCTCCCGCTGGTGGCCGCGTGGTAGGCGGCGGTCGGGTTGGGGCCGAGGTAGAGGTCGATCCGGCCTGACTGGAGGGCGAGGTAGGTGTCGCTGTCGCTCTGGTAGTACTTGATGTCCACCGGCTTGCGGCCGGCCTTCTTGTTCTGTACCGACCACTCGACCAGCAGCTTCTCCTGGTTGGTGCCGCTGCCCACGGCGACGGTCCTGCCCGCCACGTCCTCGGGCCCGTCGATCTTCAGGCCGCTGCCCTTCTTCGCCGCGAAGGCCAGGTTGTCCTCGCGGTAGGTGGCGAAGCCGTACTTCTCCTTGCGTTCCTCGGTGACGGTGATGTTGCCAGGACGGGCAGCAGTGCGAGGGCGGCGGCGCCGCGCAGGTGGGTTCTGATCGTGCGGATGCTCACGGCTTCAGGGCCTCTCCGAGGTGCTTCTCGAACGGCAGCGGGCCGATGGTCTCCGGATCGGCCTCGGTGTCGAACAGCGGTGTGTAGCCGGTGGCCAGGTACAGGCCGCGGGCCTCGGGCTGGCGCGGGCCCGTGGTGAGGTAGATCCGGCGGTAGCCGCGGACGGACGCCTCGTGCTCCAGCTCGGTGACGACACGCCGGGCCAGTCCGCGCCGCCGGTGGGCGGAGTGGGTCCAGATCCGCTTCAGTTCGGCGGTGGTCGTGTCGTACCGGCGGAAGGCGCCGCCCGCGACGGGCTCGCCGCGTTCCAGGAGCAGGACGAGCAGGCCGCCGTACGGTTCGGTGAACTCCTCGTCGGGGTAGCGGGCGATCTCGGCGTGCGCGTCCCTGCCGTAGCGTCTGGAGTACTCATGGCCGAGTTCGCGCAGCAGCGGCTCGACCCGGGGATCGGAGACGGAGACGTGAATGAACGTCAGTTCCGGTGCGGAGGTCATCCGTTGACCGCCGTGAGGGTCTGCGGTCCCGCGGGCCGCCCGCTCGGCGTCGCGCTTGGCGACCTCCTCGCGGACGATGGGGATCACGTACCGTCCGAAGTCGATGGCGTCACCCAGCAGGTCGTAGCCGCGCGCGGAGAGGATGTCGACGCCGAGGTCGTAGTAGTCGAGGAGGGCCTGGGCGACCGTCTCCGGGGTGCCGACCAGGGCGTTGGAGTTGCCCGCGCCCCCGGTCGCGGCGGCGGTCGGGGTCCACAGGGCGCGGTCGTAGCGCTCGCCCGACTCGGCGATGGCGATCAGCCGCTGCGAGCCGGTGTTCTGCGGGGCGCCGGTACGGTGGCGCCGCTTGAGCCCCGCCGCGCCCTGGTCCCTGATGGCGCCGACCGTGCGGTGGGCCTTCTCCCAGGCCAGTTCCTCGGTCGGGGCGATGATCGGGCGGAACGCCACCTGGATGCGCGGTACGTCGGTGCGGCCCGCTGCCTTCGCGGCGGCCTTCACCGCCTCGATCTGCTCGGCTGTCCTCGCCAGAGGCTCACCCCACAGGCAGTAGACGTCGGCCTCGGCGCCGCCGGCGGCGTACGCCGCGGGCGACGAGCCGCCGAACGACACGTTCGGGCGCGGCTGCTGGACCGGGAAGACGTCGCTGACGAAGTCGTGGAAGCGGTAGTGCTCGCCCTCGTGGTCGAAGGGCTCGTGCGTGGTCCAGATCTTCTTGACGATCCGGATGTACTCGCGGGTGCGGGCGTAGCGCTCGTCCTTGGTGAGGGTGTCGCCCTCGCGGCCCTGTTCGTGGTCGTTGCCGCCGGTGATGAAGTGCACGGTCAGCCGGCCCTCGCTGATCTGGTCGAGGGTGGCGAAGGTCTTCGCGGCGAAGGTCGGGTACGAGACGTTGGGCCGGTGGGCGAGGAGGATCTGGAGCCGGTCCAGCCTGCTCGCGATGTAGGCGGCGGCCGGCGCCGGGTCCGGCGATCCGGAGCCGTAGGCGAACAGCACCCGGTCCCAGTCGTGGTCCTCGTGCGCGCGGGCGAGCCGAAGCGTGTACTCCTTGTCGAAGGCGGCGCCGGAGCGCGGGGTGGTTTCGGAGCCGTCGTTGGTGGCGGCGATGCCAAGGAACTCCACGGGCATGGGATAGGGCCTTTCCTCAAGTCCTCTGATGCCGCGCCGAGTTCGGACCAAGGCACGACGGGGCAGCCCTCGGGGCGGTCGGGTGTGACGGCGCCTCAGGGCGTGGGGAACCAGGTGGTGAACAGGTGTGATGACGCCGGGGTACGGGCGCCGGGGGGTGGGGCGGCGGCAGCGCGTGTCAGAAGAGAGACTCGGCCCGCGACGGGGACACCGAGGGAGGGAAAGGGCCGGTCAGACGGCCCGCTGCCGCGTCAGGCGCAACACGCCGCGGACCACACCCGACCGAAGTCGATGTGGACCCGGGTGACCAGGCGCTGCTCGGCATTCATATGACTACTTGAGCAGGACACCTTGCTTCCCGTCAACCACGGCTCGGATGCCGGACGGGAGTTGAACGGTTCCCGTGCGTGGTTGACACCTGTGTGCGTCGGACCCATACGATCGGGCGCACCGCGTTGAGGGACGCGGCGAGCGTGATGACGCCGAAGCCGGGCTACGGTCCGCGTACCCATGCCGCGCTTCCCTCCCCCGGAGAGCCTTCTGATGGTCTCGCCGTCCGACCTCACCGACTCCCTCCTCGAATCCGCCCCTGCCCCGTCCGCGGGGCGTCGGAGAACGACCTCCGGCCAGGTCCCGGAGCACGGGCCCGACGACGATCTGCCCGGATCGTGCCGCGCCGTCACATCGGCCGCCTGCTGTCCGCGGCCGTCGCGCTGCTGCTCTTCGCGATGGTGGTCAACTCCGTCGTCCGCAACCAGGCCTTCCAGTGGGATGTGGTCGGCCTGTACTTCAGCAGTGCCGCGGTGCTCGACGGACTGCTGCTCACCCTGTGGCTGACCGGCGTGGTGATGGTGCTCGGCTTCCTGCTCGGCATTCCGCTGGCCGTGATGCGGTTGTCCGACCAACCCCGTGCTGGCCACGCCGAGTTGGGGCTATCGTGTGGATCTTCCGGTCCACTCCGCTGCTGGTGCAGCTGCTGTTCTGGTTCAACATCGGCGCCCTCTACCCGACGCTCGGCCTCGGCGTCCCGTTCGGCCCGCAGTTCGTCACCGTCAAGACGGTGAACCTGCTCGGCCCGGCCCTCACCGCTGTCATCGGCCTGACGCTGCACGAGGCCGCTTATGCCGCGGAGGTGGTGCGCGGCGGCATCCTCTCGGTGGACGCCGGCCAGACGGAGGCGGCCCAGGCCCTCGGCGCCGGCAGGGCGCGCACACTGCGCCGGATCGTCGTGCCGCAGGCGATGCGCTCCATCGTGCCGACCGCCGGCAACATGCTGATCGCACCCTGAAGGGCACGAGCATCGTCAGCGTGCTGGCCGTGCGCGACCTGCTGCACTCGGTGCAGCTGGTCTACAACCAGACCTACCAGGTCATCCCGCTACTGATGGTCGCCACGCTCTGGTACATCGCCGTCACCACCGTGCTCAGCGTGGGGCAGTTCTATGTCGAGCGCCACTACGCACGTGGCTCCGCCCGGGCCCTGCCGCCCACACCCCTCCAGAAAGTGCGGGCCCGGCTGGCCCTACGCCGCCGTTCCCTACGTTCCCTATAGAATTACTAGGAAAGTATTGACGGCGCCTCGGGCCGCTGCGCAGGATGATGCATGCCCCACACACGTTGAGGAGACCTCTGCCATGGGCCTAGCCCCTGTGCTGTCCGGCCCCGGCTCGGAGGCCGAACCGACCGGGCCCGGACGTACGCACTGGCTGCACGTGGCCCGTGAGACGGCGGACGACCTGGCCACGGACGCGGTGGCCAGGGACCAGGCAGGCAAGCCCCCGCTCGACGAGGTGTCCCGGCTGCGCGAGTCGGGGCTGCTGACGCTCCTGATACCGGCCCGGCTCGGGGGCGGGGGCGCGGACTGGCCCACGGCGTACTCCGTCGTCCGGGAGATCGCGGCGGCCGACGGCGCGATCGGCCAACTGCTCGGCTGTCACTACTTCATGTCGTGGAGCGCCCGGTTCTTCACCGAGCCCGATCTCGCCGCCCGGCTGGAGCAGCGCTCCGCAACGGAGCGATGGTGTTGGGGTGGTGGTCTGGCGCGGCAGGAACCGGCCCTGGCGCTCGCCAGGAACGCACAGGGGTATGTGCTGAACGGCCGGCAGAGCTACGCCGCCGGCGTCCTGGTCGCCGACCGCCTCGCCGTACGGGCGGTACGGGCCGACACCGGTGAGCCACTCGCCGTCGTGGTCGATCCCGCCCTTCAGGGCGTGGTGATCGACGGCGACGCCGACCCCTTCGGCCAGCGGCTCGCGGCCGGCGGAAGCGTGGAGTTCGACTCCGTACCGGTCGCCGCCGACGACGTGCTGGGCTCCCTGGCCGCGGACGAGGAAGTCCTGTCGCCCCTGACCGCTCTCGTGTCACCGGTCGGGCGTCTCCTGTCGGTCCAACTCCGGCTCGGCATGGCCGAGGGAGTGCTCGCCGAGGCCCGTGAGTACAGCAGGACCGGCCACTCCCACTGGCACCCGGACTGGCCGGTCGGCTCGCCCCAGGACCCGCAGGTGCTGACCGCGTACGGGGAACTCACCGTGCTCACCCGCTCCGCGTCCGCACTCGCCGACCAGGCGCGGGATGCCGTGCAGGGCGGGCTGGCACGCGGCGAGGACCTCGGCTACGAGGAGTACGCGGAGATCTCCGTCCTCGTGGCCATGGCGGAAGCGGCCGCCTCCAAGGCCGTACAGGAGTCCACCGCTCGCGCCCTCGACATCATCGGCGTCCGCTCCGCGTCCGCGCGGCTGGGCTTCGACCGCTTCTGGCGCAATGCCCGGACCCACACCCTGTACGAGCCCGTCGCCCACCGGCTCCGTGATGTCGGGGACTACTTCCTCAACGGTGCGCATCCTCCGTTCGTCCTCCCTGTCTGACCGTGGCCGGGCCGGCTCGGCTGTGGGCCGTACACACCGACGACCATGACCACGCCGCCCCGAAGAACGACAGGGCCGCCGAACACGGCAAGCGGTTCGTCTCCCGGGAGTTCCGCACCGCCCACCCCGCCGTCCTCGTCCACCCCGCGACCGGGGAACGGGGCCTGCACGGCCGCAGATGTCCAGGGCGTGCACCACGCACGGACGAACGCTCCCCTGGCGGCCGGTGTCATAGGTAGCCGTCTTCGAAGGGACCGCCGTCCGCGTCAGGGACGCTCTCCACCGCGCGGCGGCCCATGGCGTCGAGTCCCACCGACTTGGGCTCGGCGGGACGACGCGACACGGCCGAGGCGGCGTACGCGGCCGACGGGCACCCGGTGCGAATCCCCCTGGACTGGGAGAAGAACGCGATCGACGACGAAGCCCGCTACGTCATCAATGCCTATGAGCCGACCGGCGGCTAGGGGGTCCGCAAAGTCCCGTTGTCCGGCCGGTAGAGGGGCCCCGCGGCGTTCGGTGCGTGCTCTCGGCGTGCCGGGCGTCGCGGGGCAGGCGGGACTTTGCGGACACCCCCAGCGCGTAGGGGATCGCCGATGGGGCGCGTCAGGCGTCGGCGTCGACGCGCGGGAGCGTGCCCTCCGCCACCGCCTGGTCCGCGTCCGCGGATTCCTCCGAGAGCCGTTCCATACCGCTGGTGGTCTTCAGCGGCTTCTCCTTGATGAACAGCACGGCGATCAGCGCGAGCGCAGCGAAGGGGGTGGCGACGAGGAAGAGTTCGGCGGTGGCGACCCCGTAGGCGTGCTCCACGATGTCCCGCATCGGCGCCGGCAGGGTCGTCATGTCGGGCACTCCCCCGTGCCCGGCCTGGCCTCCGCCCGCGGCGGCACCCGTGTCCTTCAGGCTCTTGGTCATCTCGGAGGCGACACGGTTGGCCAGGATCGCGCCGAGCACGCTGGTCCCGATGGTGCCGCCCATGCTGCGGAAGAAGGACAACACCGAAGTCGCGGCACCCAGTTCGGCGGCGGGGACGTCGTTCTGGGCGGCCAGCACCAGGTTCTGCATCAGCATGCCGACGCCGATACCCATGACCGCCATGTAGGCGCTGAGGAGACCGAAGTGCGTGTCGGCCCCGATGGTGGAGAGCAGTGCGAGACCCACCGTCATGGTGACGGCTCCCGCGACGAGGTACGCCTTCCACCGGCCGGTCGCGCTGATGACCTGCCCGGCGACGGTGGAGGAGAGCAGCAGACCCAGGATCATGGGCAGGCTCATCAGGCCCGCGACCGTCGGGGACTTGCCCAGGGAGACCTGGAAGTACTGCGAGAGGAAGACCGTGCCGCCGAACATGGCCACACCGACGAACAGGCTGGCGACGGTGGTCAGCGTGACGGTGCGGTTGCGGAAGATGCCCAGCGGGATGACCGGCTCGGCGACCTTCGCCTCGACGAAGACCGCGACGACCAGCAGCGCCACTCCCCCACCGGTCAGCGCGGCGGTCTGCCACGACGCCCAGTCGAACTCGTTCCCGGCGAGCGTGACCCAGATCAGCAGCGCGCAGACACCCACGACGATCAGGGACGCACCCAGGTAGTCGATCTTCGCCTCGCGGCGGACCGTGGGCAGCTTCAGCGTGCGCTGCAGCAGGGCGATGGCGAGCAGGGCGAAGGGCACGCCGATGAAGAAGCACCAGCGCCAGCCGAGCCACGAGGTGTCCACCAGGACGCCTCCGATCAGCGGACCGGCCACGGTGCCGACGGCGAACACGGCGCCGAAGATTCCCGCGTACTTGCCGAGCCTGCGCGGCGGAATGATGGCTGCCATCACGACCTGCGCCAGTGCCGTGAGACCACCGGCGCCGATGCCCTGTGCCACACGGCTGAAGATGAGCAGCCCGACGTCCTGGGAGAACCCTGCCAGCAGCGAGCCGACGACGAACAGGCTCAGGGAGAGCTGGAGCAGCAGCTTCTGGTTGTAGAGGTCGGACAACTTACCCCACAGGGGCACGGTCGCCGTCATGGCCAGCAGTTCGGCGGTGACGACCCAGGTGTAGGAGGACTGGCTGGCCCCGAGGTCGGCGATGATCCGGGGCAGTGCGTTGGACACCACGGTGCCGGCCAGGATGGCGACGAACATGCCCGCCATCAGCCCCGACATGGCCTGGAGTATCTGCCGGTTGGACATGGCGGACGATGACGCCTCTACCGGCGCCGCTGAAGGATTCACATCAACTCTTTCACGGTGTGGATGGCGGGCGATTCGCGTTGCGCCCGCGCGCGGGCACCTCGAACCGCCCGAGAAACCGGGGGATATGGGAAGGGACCGACGACGCGGAGAGGGGCCCCGGAGCCGATGAGCGGTCAGCGGTCAGTGGTCAGCCGTCAGCGGCCCATCGGGGCCGCCGTGTCCATCAGGGCCGCCGTGTCCGACGGATCCGCCGCGTCCGCCGATGACGGAGCCGGGAGCCCCGTGGTGAGATGCTCGAACGCCTCCCGGAAGACGTCCACGAAGGCGAGTTCGTCCTGCCGCACGCACCAGTGCTCGACGGCGACTCGCACGGCCGCGATACCGACGGCGGCCAGCAGACGCGGATAAAGGTCCAGCGCCCGCCTCCTTCGCTCGTCGTCCGACGAGGCGAACTCCGCGCGCTCCCCGCAGAAGAGCGGCGAACCGGCGCCGACGCGCTCGGCCAGCGCTTCAGCCAGTGCGAGTTCATCCGCCATGTAGGCGCCGAGGCTGCGGGCGAGCAGATGGGGCGAGCGGCGCAGCACCTCGGCGTGCAGGCGCCACAGTTCCTGGTGCTGCTCGACCTCCGCCAGCTCGGCCGCCATGGCGTCGCGCAGCGCCGCCAGCGGAGAGATGCCGGAGGGGGCCGCCAGTACGGCTTGCCGGACCCTCGCGCTCGACTCCGCACCGATCATGACGAAGACGTCGTCACGGGAATCAAAGTAGTTGAAGAACGTGCGCGCGGACACGCCGGCTGCCTCGCTGATCGCGTCGACGGTGACGTTCTCCGCCCCCTGCTCCGCCGCCAGCCGTACCGCGGCCGTCACCAGGGCAGCGCGCGTCGCCCGCTTCTTGCGCTCCCGCAGCCCGACAGCCGCCGGGTTCCCCTCCATCATATTTGCATAGTACGCAAAGATGCAGAGTCTGCAAAAAGATGGAGAGGCGGGCCTGCCGGTTGCCGTTCCAGGTCGCTGAGTTCGGCGAGGCGAAGCGAGCCGGCCCGCTGCTCCCGGCCGAAGGCGCATCCCTGTGCCGCGGAAAGCGTTCCGTCCACCGAGGTCAGAGCTGTTCGCGGGTGACCAGACCGAGGGCGTCGGCGAGGTTGTCGCGGTGCCCCTCCAGCACTTCAGGGGTGATGCCCCGGCCGGCCGTCTCACGGGCGAGGTCGTCGCCCGCGACCTTGAGCACGGCGCTCATGACCGCGGCCTGCACACGGACGTCGAACGTGTCGGACGGCATGCCCATGCGTTCGGCCAGCACCTCGGTGAACGTCTCTTCCGCGCGCTCCCGGAGCACGAGGTACGCGGCACGCAGCGCGGGTTCGTCGTAGGTCAGCCGGACCACCGCGAGAACCGCCTCGATGTCCGCGCCGGACGACGAGTCGAGGACGGGTTGGTAGGCCGCACGCAGATGCTCGATCAGTCCGAGTTCGGCCGGCCAGGCGTGCAGCGCCGCCCGGAAAGCGTCGATCATCTGTGTGAGCAGTGGCTCGACGCAGCTCTCCTTGGTGGTGAAGTAGCGCCACAGCGTACGTTCGGAGACCCCGGCGGCTTTCGCGATCTGCTCGCCGGACGTGGCGGCCACGCCCTGCTCGGCGAACAGCCGGACCGCGTGGCGGGAGATGTCGAGGCGCTGCCGCCCGCGTTGCTCCTCGCTCACCGGCGGCCGCCCCCGGCGGGGCACGCGCCCACTGTCCGCCATGAAGTCCTCCATCAGGCGATCTAAACATGCTCGCGACATGGGATGACTGACCGAAACTTTAATGACAGTTACTGCCAATAAAATGCTACGGTCGGGGCGGCTCGAAGATCACATTCGGAGATCACAGGAGGAGCGCCATGAGCGTTACCGCCGAGCGTCAGCAGCTACCCTTCCCGAGGCCGAACGTCCTCGACCTCGCGCCTCTGTACGACGTGTTGCGCCGGGAGGCTCCCGTCACGCCGGTCACCACACCGGCCGGGGATCCCGCCTGGCTGGTCACGCGCTTCGAGGAGGTGCGCGACCTGCTCAGCGACAAGCGACTCGGCCGCTCCCATCCCGAACCGGAACGCGCCTCACGCCTGACGTCGGCCGCCGTACTGGACGGCCCCACGGGCAACTACGACACCGAAGAGGCCGACCACACGCGGATGCGCCGGCTGCTGACCCCGGCGTTCTCGGCCAAGCGGATGCGGATGCTCTCCGACCACGTCCAGCAGTTGGTCGACGATTGCGTCGACCAGTTGCTCACCGAGCATGCCGCCGCCCCAGACCGGATCGTCGACCTGCAGGCCGGGCTGGCCTTCCCGCTGCCGGTCGCGGTCATCTGCCGACTGCTCGGGGTGCCCGAGAGCGACCGCGAGCGCTTCGCCTCGCTGTCGGAGCGCATGTCCAACTACGCCATCGGCGACGCGGCCCACCAGGCGCGGGACGAGTTCAACGAGTACATGACCGGACTTGCCGAGACGAAACGCGCGCGGCCGGGCGAGGACGTCATCTCCGACCTCGTTCGCGCGCAGAGCAACGACGCGGACTACGACTACGCCGACATGATCCAGCTCTGCGTAGGGCTGCTGTTCGCCGGGCACGAGACCACGGTCAACCGCATCGGCCTGGGCACGCTCTTCCTGCTCACGCATCTCGACCAGTGGCAGGAGCTGACCGCCGACCCCGACGGCCGGGTCAACGCCACCGTCGAGGAGATCATGCGCCTGGGCGCGCCCGGCGACCTCGGCCTGCTGCGGTACGCCCACACCGATGTCGATGTCGCCGGTGTCACCATCCGGCGCGGCGACGCCGTGGTCCTGTCGATCAATGCCGCCAACCGCGACGCCTCCGTCTACACCGACGCCGAGACCTTCGATCCCGACCGCCCCGAACGCAACCACCTCGGTTTCGGCCACGGCGTGCACTTCTGCATCGGCGCGAGCCTGGCCCGTGTCGAACTGCGCATCGTGTTCGCCACTCTGGCCCGCCGTCTGCCCGGGCTGCGGCTCGCCAAGGAGCTCGACGAGCTGGAGGTGCGCACGACCCTCACCGGTGGTGTCACCGAGTTGCCCGTGACCTGGTGAATCCCCTGAGGTGACCCGGTGTCAGTGCGACTCTCGGGTCACCTCGGAGCCACTGGAACCCACGAGGAAGTCGAGATCGGCGCCGGTGTCGGCCTGGAGGACGTGGTCGACGTAGAGGCGTTCCCAGCCGCGCCGCGGGTTGGCGAAGCCGGTGACGGTGGCCTTGCCGGGGCTTCTGCGGGCGAGTTCACCGGCGGGTACGTCGACGTCGATGCGGCGGGCTTCGACGTCGAGGGTGATGAAGTCGCCTGTGTGCACGAGGGCGAGGGGCCCGCCTGCCGCGGCTTCCGGGGCCACGTGCAGAACGACGGTGCCGTAGGCGGTGCCGCTCATCCGGCCGTCGCAGACACGGACCATGTCCCGGACACCCTGTTCCAGCAGCTTCTTGGGCAGGGGCATGTTGGAGACCTCGGGCATGCCCGGGTAGCCCTTGGGGCCGCAGCCGCGCAGGACGAGGACGGAGTCGGCGTCGACGTCGAGCTCGGGGTCGTCGATACGGGCGCGGAAGTCCTCGATGCTGTCGAAGACGACGGCCCGGCCCCGGTGCCGGAGCAGGTGCGGGGAGGCGGCGGCCGGTTTGACGAGCGCACCGTCCGGTGCGAGGTTGCCACGCAGGACCGCGATGCCGCCCTCGGCGACCAACGGCTTCGCGCGGGGGCGGATGACCTCGCCGTCCCAGATCTCGGCATCGTCGAGATGGTCGGCCAACGGCCTGCCGGTGACGGTCAGCGGTTCGGGGTCCAGTAGGTCGCGTACCTCGCGCAGAACGGCGAGCAGGCCGCCGGCGCGGTGGAAGTCCTCCATGAGGAAGCGACCGGCCGGCTGGAGGTCCACCAGGACCGGCACCCGGGAGCCGATGCGGTCGAAGTCGTCGAGCGACAGGTCGATGCCCAACCGGCCCGCGATGGCCAGGAGATGGACGACGGCGTTGGTCGAGCCGCCGATGGCGGCCAGCGCGACGATCGCGTTGTGGAAGGACGCCTTGGTCAGGAACGTCGCCGGTCGGCGGTCGGCGCCCACCATGTCCACCGCCAGCCGGCCGGTGTGGTGCGCGGCCTCCAGCAGACGGCTGTCGGGTGCGGGTGTTCCGGCGGTACCGGGGACGACCGTGCCCAACGCCTCGGCCACCAGCGCCATCGTCGAGGCCGTGCCCATCGTGTTGCAGTGGCCGCGGCTGCGGATCATCGCCGACTCGGAGCGGGTGAACTGTTCCTCGGAGAGCGTGCCCGCCCGGACCTCCTCCGACAGCTGCCACACACCGGTGCCACAGCCCAGCAGGCCACCGCGGAAGGTGCCGTTGAGCATCGGGCCGCCGGGGACCACCACCGCGGGCAGGTCCACCGAGGCCGCGGCCATGAGCAGCGACGGGATCGTCTTGTCACAGCCGCCGAGAAGAACCACGCCGTCTACGGGATTGGCCCGCAGCATCTCCTCCGTGGCCATCGCCGCCATGTTCCGCCACAGCATGGCGGTGGGCCGCACCTGCGTCTCCCCCAGCGACACCACGGGCAGATCCAGCGGAATCCCGCCCGCCTCGTACACACCGTTGCGCACCGAGGCCGCGACCTCGTCCAGATGCGCGTTGCAAGGAGTCAGGTCCGAGGCGGTGTTGGCGATCGCGATCTGCGGCCGGCCGGTGAAGGCGTCGTCCGGCACGCCGCGTCGCATCCAGGCCCGGTGGATGTAGGCGTTGCGGTCCTGACCCGCGTACCACTGGTCGCTACGGAGCCTCTCCATGGAGCCCTTCCGATAGACAGTACAGCGGTCTGAATTCTGGGACGCCGTGCAGCAGCATAAGCAGGCAGACGACGAATCGACAGACCTCGCCGAGGGCGGTACGACAGGCGCCGGCGGCGGGCGTCTCGTCGGCCCGGACCGCACGCTGCGCCCGCCCGTCGACTCAACCGATCTCAACCGATCTCCTCCTGACGCTTCACGTACAGTGCGAAAGCAGTAGTTGGCGGAGAACCACGCACACGGTGAAATGAGGTGGTCGGCATTCCGGGGCAAGCAGCGGTCGAGCATCCCGATATGTCACACGACGCACGCCTGGCCGCCTACAGCACGGTTTCCACGTCACTCGCCCTGCGCAGTGATCACCAGCTCGCCGAGCTCATGGACGCTGCCGTGCCGCTTGGATCCGGTATCGGCGGGAGGTCCGCGCTGCTGGAGGTCGGCGGGAAGCCGGTCTTCGTGAAGCGGGTTCCGCTCACGGATATCGAACTTCGGCCGGAGCATGCCCGGTCCACGGCCAATCTGTTCGGGCTTCCCACCTTCTGCCAGTACGGCGTCGGCGGGCCCGGTTTCGGGGCGTGGCGGGAACTCGCCGTCCACACCATGACGACGAATTGGGTGCTCGCACGGCAGTACCAAGGGTTTCCGATGATGTACCACTGGCGCGTGCTGCCGGACACGGCGCCCGCCCTTCCCGAGGAACTCGCGGACGTAGAGCGGGCCGTGGCCTATTGGGGAGGCGGGCCGGAGGTACGCCGTCGAATCGAGGCCCTCCAGCAGTCCTCTTCGAGCCTCACGCTGTTCCTGGAGTACATCCCTCAGACCCTGCACGAATGGTTCACCGGGCAGATACAGGCCGATGACGAGGCCGCCGACCGAGCCTGCTCCCTGGTGGAGAGGGAACTGGAGGCCGGTACCGCATTCATGAACAGTCGTGGGCTTCTCCACTTCGACGCCCACTTCCAGAACATCCTGACCGACGGCCGGCGCCTCTACTTCGCCGACTACGGCCTCGCTCTGTCTTCCCAGTTCGATCTGTCACCGTCCGAGGCCGACTTTTTCGCATTGCACCGGACCTACGATCGCTGTTACACGGTCAGTTGGCTGGTGAACTGGCTGATCACTGCTCTGTACGGCTGCGAGTGGCAGGAGCGCCTTGCACTCATCCGCGCATGCGCGGAAGGAGAGGACCCGCCGGCCGGCCCCCGGGAAGCCAGGGCGATCCTCTCCCGCCACGCGCCGCTCGCCACGGTGCTGACGGACTTCTACGTCAAGATCCAGGACGAGAGCAGGCAGACCCCGTACCCGGTGGAGGCGCTCCGCCGGGCCTGCCAGGCGGACCGGTCACATAGCGCCTGAGGAGGGCCCTCGCCGACATGACCGTGGACGTGCTGCGCGTCGAGGCAGGCCGCAAGCCGCACGACAAGGATCTGCACGCCCTTCGACCGCCTCCGGCGTTCCACCGTCCGCCGACGCGCCGCGCTGCCTCGCGGCGCGAGATTGGCGCCAGGGTCACTGGTCATTCATCAGGAGGTGCAGCAGCGTCGCCATGCCGACACCGGCCAAGAGGGCAGTGTCGGCCGAGACCGTGGGGTGATGTGATGACCGATCAGCGGACCGTCGACTTCTGGTTCGACCCTGTCTGCCCGTACACGTGGATCAGCTCGCGATGGATGGTCGAGGTGACCAAGGTGCGGCCCGTAGCGTCCGCTGGCGGGTGATGAGCCTGTCGGTGCTCAACGAGCACCGGGACGACAATCCCGAGGGCGAGTGGGAGGACTACATGTGGGCGCCGGTACGCGTTTGTGCGGCAGTGGAGGAGCGGTTCAGCACGCGCTCGGTGATCTCTGCACGGCGATGGGCACCCGCTTCCACCTGCGGGGTGACGGGGGGAACCTCACGGCCGCTCTGGCGGATGCCGGGCTACCGCAGGAGATCGCGAAGGTCGCCGAGTCCACCGCCTGTGACGAGGTCATCCGGTCGTCACACGCGCAGGCCGTCGCCCTGGCCGGTGGTGACATCGGCACCCCGGTGGTGTCCGTCGCCTTGGCCGGTGGCGCGCGTCAGCGAGCCGTAGCAGGAATGACCCACCTGGGGGCTGTCGGTGATCCATAGGCGATGTGTCGGTGGCCCCTGGAACCGTGGACGCCATGTCATCCACCTCCTCCACCCGGTCCTGGGATGTTCACCGGCTGCCTCGCGCTGATGGCCGCGTCTTCCTGGTCACCGGCGGCAATGCCGGCATCGGGTACTTCGTCGCGGAGCAGTTGTCCGCCACCGGAGCCACCGTCGTACTCGGCAGCCGCAATGCCGCGAAGGCCGAGGTCGCCACGGCCTCGATCCGTGCACGGGTCCCTGGTGCGCGGGTGCGCGCCGTGCGGCTGGATCTCGCTGATCTCTCGTCCCTCCGACCTGCGGTGAAGGCACTGGAGGTAGAACGTCTCGACGCGGTCGTCCACAACGCGGGCGTCGCGCTCGACGACCCACCACGCAAGGAGACAGGTGACGGTCATGAGCTGATGTTCGGCACGAACCACCTCGGGCACTTCGCGCTGACCCACTGGCTGATGCCGTTGCTGTCGGCCGCGCCGGCGGCCCGCATCGTGACCATGGGCAGCTTCGCGGCGAAGTCCGAGCGGCTCGACCTGGACGACCTGCAGTCCCGGACGGACTACCGGCCCAAGCGCACCTACGCGCGCTCCAAGCTCGCGCAGATGCACTTCGGCCTCGAACTCGACCGCCGCCTGTGCGCCGTGCGCAGTTCGGTGACGAGCGTGGTGGTCCATCCCGGCGGCGCGCTGGACTCCCTCACCCCCTCGCGGCCGCCGGTTCAGGTGCGGACCACCGGTGCGTGGCTGCGCGGGGCACCAGCCGCCCTCCTCGTCCAGGGCAAGCACGCCGGGGCATGGCCCGCGGTCCGGGCGGTGCTCGACCCGGAGGTACGCGGAGACCGGCTGTGGGGTCCGCGCGTCTTCGGCCTGCGCGGCAGGCCCCGCCCCGAACGAGTGTGGAACAACCTCGCCGACGCCTTGGTCGCGACGCGGTTGTGGGACGCGAGCCGTGACGCGACCGGCGTCGACCCGGGCACCATCCCCGGATAGCCCAGGCACGCATGCCGTCGGCGGCCGGCGAGCAAGCGGACTTCACGGCCGACACGGCGCTGGGCGGAGGACCAGCGGGGCGGAGGACTGACGGCGCAGGGTGGTAACCGGGTCTCGGAAGGAGAGACGCCCCCCGCGCGGTCGACGCGCCGCGACGTGTGCCGGCGCCCCGGTGCGCGACCTGGCGGACCGCGGACGGCCTCCTGTCGACGGCTTCGCCGGATGCGGGACGCCCGACCTCATGGCGGTGGGAGCCGGCGGATCCGGGACGCCTCCCGGCCCGCCGACTCCCGTGGGTGTCGCGCAGGGGCCGTCACCGCCTCGCTACGAGGTCCTTGAGCGCGATGTTGAGTTCGAGGACGTTCACGCGGGGCTCGCCCATGAAGCCCAGCGTGCGGCCCTCGGTGTGGTCCTCGACCAGCTGATCGACCTGGGCGACGGGCAGGCCGTTCTTCGCCGCGACCCGGTGGACCTGGAGCTCGGCGTAGGCCGGGGAGATGTCCGGGTCGAGGCCGGAGCCGGAGGAGGTGACCGCGTCGGCGGGCACCTCGGGAGGGCCTGACCTTGTAGTCGGCCGTGGAGTTCTCCTCGACGACCTTGGCCTTGGTCTCCTCCACCGACTTGATCAGCTTCTCGTTGTCGGCGGAGAGGTTGGTGGCGCCGGAGAGGATCAGCTTGTACTGGGTGTTGACCGAGTTGGTCCCCAGTCCGTTCGCCGGGCGCGGCTGGAAGTAGTTCAGGCCGTAGCCCTGTTGGCCGATCAGGGACGAGCCCACGACCCTGCCGTCCGCCTTGATCTCGGAGCCGTTCGCCTTGTCGGGGAACAGCCCCTGGGCGATGCCGGTGACGGCCAGCGGGTAGATGACGCCGGTGACCAGGGTCAGCACGAGGAGGGCGCGCAGGCCCGCCCCGAGCAACCGGACGGTGTTCACAAGGGAGTTGTTCATGTCGCTTCACGCCGATAGCCCGGGGATCAGGGAGATGAGCAGGTCGATGAGCTTGATGCCGATGAACGGCGCGATCAGCCCGCCGACGCCGTAGATGGTCAGGTTGCGCCGCAGCAACTTGTCGGCGCTCACCGGCCGGTACCGCACGCCCTTCAGGGAGAGCGGCACCAGCGCGATGATGATCAGCGCGTTGAAGACGACGGCCGACAGGATCGCGGAGTTCGGCGAGGACAGGCCCATGATGTTGAGCTTGTCCAGGCCCGGGTAGACCGCCGCGAACAGCGCCGGGATGATCGCGAAGTACTTCGCGACGTCGTTGGCGATGGAGAACGTCGTCAACGCGCCCCGGGTGATGAGGAGTTGCTTGCCGATCTCGACGATCTCGATGAGCTTGGTCGGGTCGGAGTCGAGGTCGACCATGTTGCCGGCCTCCTTGGCGGCCGAGGTGCCGGTGTTCATCGCCACGCCGACGTCCGCCTGGGCCAGCGCGGGGCGTCGTTGGTGCCGTCGCCGGTCATCGCGACGAGCTTGCCGCCCGCCTGCTCCCGCTTGATGAGGGCCATCTTGTCCTCGGGGGTGGCCTCGGCGAGGAAGTCGTCGACACCGGCCTCCTCGGCGATGGCCCTGGCGGTCAGCGGGTTGTCGCCGGTGATCATGACGGTCTTGATGCCCATGCGGCGCAGCTCCGCGAACCGTTCCCGCATGCCGTCCTTGACGACGTCCTTGAGGTGGATCGACGCCCAGGACGCGGGCACCCGTCCGTCGTCCTCACGGCGACCAGCAGCGGGGTGCCGCCCGCCTCGGAGATCCGGTCGGCGAGTCTCGTCGGCGTCCTCGGCCACGGCGCCGCCCTGCTCCCTCGACCCAGGCGAGCGACCGAGGCCGGGCGCCCTTGCGGACCTTGCGACCGTCGACGTCGACGCCGGACATCCGGGTCTGGGCGGTGAACGCGATCCACTCGGGCGCCGGCGAGCTCCCCGGCGCTCGCGCAGACCCGTACTTCTCCTTGGCCAGGACGACGATGGAACGGCCCTCGGGCGTCTCGTCGGCCAGCGACGACAGCTGTGCGGCGTCGGCGAGTTCGGCCTCGGTGGCGCCGCGCACCGGCACGAACTCGGCGGCCTGCCGGTTGCCGAGGGTGATGGTGCCGGTCTTGTCGAGCAGCAGGGTGGAGACGTCACCGGCGGCCTCGACCGCGCGGCCCGACATGGCCAGGACGTTGCGCTGGACCAGCCGGTCCATGCCGGCGATGCCGATCGCGGAGAGCAGCGCGCCGATGGTGGTCGGGATCAGGCAGACCAGCAGGGCGACCAGCACGACCATCGTCAGCCGGGTACCGGCGTAGTCCGCGAACGGCGGCAGGGTGGCGCAGGCGAGCAGGAAGACGATCGTCAGCGAGGCCAGCAGGATGTTCAGCGCGATCTCGTTGGGCGTCTTCTGCCGTGCCGCGCCCTCGACCAGGCCGATCATCCGGTCGATGAAGGTCTCGCCCGGCTTCGTCGTGATCCGGACGACGATCCGGTCGGAGAGCACCTTCGTACCGCCCGTGACGGCCGAACGGTCGCCGCCGGACTCCCGGATGACCGGGGCCGACTCGCCGGTGATCGCCGACTCGTCGACCGAGGCGACACCCTCGACGACGTCGCCGTCACCGGGAATGACGTCGCCCGCCTCGCAGACCACCAGGTCGCCGATCGCAGCTCGGTGCCGGAGGCCCGCTCTTCGCGTGCCATCGGTCGAGCGCGACGGGCGACGTGTCCGTCTTGGCCTTGCGCAGGGTGTCGGCCTGCGCCTTGCCGCGTCCCTCGGCGACCGCCTCCGCCAGGTTGGCGAAGACGACGGTCAGCCACAGCCAGGCGCTGATCGTCCAGCCGAACCAGTCCCCCGGGTCCTTGAAGGAGAACACCGTCGTCAGGACCGAGCCGATCCACACCACGAACATCACGGGCGACTTGACCATGACCCGCGGGTCGAGCTTGCGGAAGGCGTCCGGCAGCGACTCGACGCAGCTGCCGGGGATCGAAGAGGCCCGCTCCGACGCGGCCCTCCGCGGGCTTGCTGCCCGGTGGGCGCGTCGCCGTGCGGCGCCCGGGTGGGAGTGGCTGTGGACATGGAGTCCTCTGACTTCTCGTGTACGGGTGGTCATCACGCCAGCCCCTCGGCGAGCGGTCCCAGCGCGAGGGCCGGGAAGTACGTCAGACCGGTGATGATCAGGATCGCGCCCGACCAGCAGGCCGGTGAACAGCGGCTTCTCGGTGCGCAGGGTGCCCGCGGTCGACCGGGACCGGCCGCTGCTCGGCGAGCGAGCCGGCCAGCGCCAGGACGAACACCATCGGCAGGAAGCGGCCGAGCAGCATCGCGACTCCGGTCGTGGTGTTGAACCAGTCGGTGTTCGCGTTCAGCCCGGCGAAGGCCGAGCCGTTGTTGTTGGCGGCGGAGGTGAAGGCGTAGAGCACCTCGGAGAAGCCGTGCGCGCCCGGAGTTGAGCGTCGAGTGCGGCGGGGTCGGCAGGGCCATGGAGGCACGCGGTGAGGACGAGCACCAGCGCAGGGGTGACCAGGATGTAGCAGGCGGCGAGTTTCATCTCGCGCGCGCCGATCTTCTTGCCCAGGTACTCGGGGGTGCGGCCGACCATCAGACCGGCGATGAACACCGCGATGACCGCCATGATCAGCATGCCGTAGAGGCCGGAGCCGGTGCCGCCGGGCGCGATCTCGCCCAGCATCATGCCGAGCATGGTGATGCCGCCGCCGAGGCCGGTGAAGGAGGAGTGGAAGGAGTCCACCGCGCCGGTCGAGGTGAGGGTGGTCGACACCGCGAAGAGCGCGGACGCGCCGACGCCGAAGCGGACCTCCTTGCCCTCCATCGCGCCGCCCGCGGCCTGGAGCGCCGGGCCGTGGTGGGCGAACTCGGTCCACATCATCAGGGCCACGAAGCCCAGCCAGATGGTGAACATCGTGGCGAGGATCGCGTGCCCCTGCTGCACGTGCCGACCATGACGCCGAAGGTGCGGGTCAGCGAGAACGGGATGACCAGGATCAGGAAGATCTCGAACAGGTTGGTGAAGGGCGTCGGGTTCTCGAAGGGATGGGCGCTGTTGGCGTTGAAGTAGCCGCCGCCGTTGGTGCCCAGCTCCTTGATGGCCTCCTGGGAGGCGACCGCGCCGCCGTTCCACTGCTGTGAGCCGCCCATGCTGTGCCCATTGAAGAACTGGCCGACCTCGTGGATGCCGGAGAAGTTCTGGATGACGCCGCACGGCGACCAGCACGACGGCGGCGAGCGCCGCGGCCGGCACCAGGATCCGCAGGGTGCCGCGCACCAGGTCGGCCCAGAAGTTGCCGAGCTCGCCGGTGCGCGAGCCGGCGAAGCCCCGCACCAGGGCAACGGCGACGGCCATGCCGACGGCGGCCGAGACGAAGTTCTGCACGGCGAGACCTGCGGTCTGCACGACGTGCCCCATGGTCTGCTCGCCGTAGTACGACTGCCAGTTGGTGTTGGTCACGAACGACACGGCCGTGTTGAACGACTGGGCCGGGTTGACCGAGGAGAACCCCAGCGAGCCGGGCAGGACGCCCTGGAGCCGCTGGAGCAGGTAGAGGAACAGCACTCCGACGGCCGAGAAGGCGAGCACGCCGCGCAGGTACGCGGGCCAGGTCATCTCGGTGTCGGGATCGGCACCGATGGCCCTGTAGATCCATCTCTCGGCGCGCAGGTGCTTCTTCGAGGAGTAGACCCGGGCCATGTACGTGCCGGCGGGGACATGGACGAGCGCCAGGGCGGCGATCAGGGCGAGCAGTTGGAGCACCCCGGCCGCTACGGGCCCCATAGCCCCCGCTGCGGTAGCAGCTGATGTCACCGTCAGAACCTCTCCGGGAAGATCAGGGCCAGGACGAGATATCCCAGCAGGGCGACGGCCACGACCAGGCCGACGACGTTCTCGACGGTCACAGCTTCGTCACCCCCTTGGCGACGAGAGCCATCACCGCGAAACCCGCGATCGTGGCGACGACGAAGGCCAGATCGGCCATCGCGAACTCCTGGAGTGAGGTTCGGTGGAACGGACACTTAGAGGAAAGCCCCTGTATGACCAGCTCGGACCGGTCGTTGACGGACCCCTTACGGCCACGGCCACGGCTTTGACGAGTCTCTTACGGCAGCCGGAAGCGGAGCCGGCAGATCATCGCGTCCGTCTCCCGCCGCACGGCGTGCGTGCCCCGCTGGTTCCGCAGCAGCCGCTGCCACGGCCGCTCGGGCTCGGTCTCCGGGATCAGCGCGGTGACCCGCGTGCCCGGCTCAGCCGCGGCCACCGCACGGACGTACCCGGCGGTCGGACGGCCCAGACCGCGCCGCTCGCTGGACAGCCGGACCAGGGGCGCCCCGGGGCCCCACCCCGCCCCGGGAGCGTTCCGGGCCTCGCCGCTGCACACCCTCGCCGTCGCCGCCACGCCGCCGACGGCGAGCAGACCTGGCGCACCGACGACCCGACGACTCCAAGCGCAAGGGTGGCGACTGCTTCGGAACGGCGGCACATGAGCGCGGGCCGGTTCTCCGCTGAAGGCCAGCCGGCAATCTCGATGCCAACAACCACACAGGCGCGGCTTCACCCAGGCACACCGGGATTCCGGCCAGGGGCGGGCTGGTGTGCGGGCGTTGCGCACGCGCGCGCAAGCGGTGCGTCGCCCGGTTCCTGGTGCACACGCCCGTGGGCGTGCGCCCCACACACGGCCTAGGAACGCTTCCGCGTCACCACCGCGAAGACTGTCCCGATTCCCGCGGTCAACAGCCCGATCCCACCGAAGATCAACGGCAGCAGCCACAGCGAGGCGAACCCATTGATCCGCGCGTCCTCGGGAGAATCGGCGCGGTAGAGCACCTCGATCCCCTCGCCCACCTCGTACGACGGTGGGTTGGAACCCGTGGAATCCCGGAACTTCCTCGGTGTCTCATCAGCCGAGGTGAACTCGACCACCGGGTAGGCCATGGGCTTGTCCTTCACCCTGTTCTTGCGAGATGCGCTGCTGTGGTCGGTCTTCCACTCCAGAGCCACTACCGTGCCCGGGGCACGCTCCGCATCTGCCAGGAACGAGACCGACATCCCCGCAAGGATCAGGCCGACGCCCAAGAACAGCGCCCCGAACGCGATGACCCCGAACGCAATCCACCGGCGGGAACCCTGCCCACGCGTCCTCACCTGCACGATGTCCCTCTCACTAGCCCGAAGTGAAAGGGACGTTATCCCAGGTACCCCCGTCGCTGTGCTCCGCCCCCTCCCTCCCGCCGCCCAGCGCGCCGACCGGTCAGCAGGGCGTCGTCTTGTCCCTCAGGATCCGTGTGGGTACGACTTGCTTGTCCTTCGCTTGGCCTTCGGCCCTGTCGACCCAGGCGGCGGGGGTGGGGAGCAGCGCGACGCCGCAGCGTCGGCGGTGGACGTCCCGCCGACGACAGCGGCTCACAGCAGTTGACGTCGTGGTAGATGGACCCACAGCAGCAGCGGCAGAGACTGGGACTGGCCGGACCGGTCGGGAGACGGCGCGGCCTCAGCCCCTGTAGACGATCTCGGCCTGGTCGCGCTTGGTGGTGTGCAGTTCCCAGTAGACGGAGGAGACGGCCTCGGGCGTGGCCGTCCGGAGCGTGGGGTCGATCGAGACGCCGCCGAGCGCCACGTCGATGGCGATGTGAGCGACCTGGATACCGGTGCCGTCCAGCTCCTTGTGCAGGTTGACGGCCCAGTTGCGCAGCGCCGCCGCGGCGGCGTTGACGTTTCCGACCATCGGCAGCGGGTCGAGAGAGCCGGCCCCGGTGGTGTAGAGCAGGGTGCCCGCGCCGGCCTCGCGCATCGCGGGCAGGACCGCCTTGGTGGCGGCCATGGCCCCATACAGCTGGAACTCGATCTCGCGCTGGATCTGGGAGGGGTCGCTCTCGGCCGGAGTGGCCAGCACGGTGGACTCCACGGCGAGCGGGGAGTACTCCAGCACGTCGATGCCGCCGAACCTGGCGGCGACGTCCTTGAGCGCCTGGGTGAGTGCGTCATGGTCGAGGACGTCCGCGGGGAACGCGGCGGCGGTGATGCCCTCGGCGGTGAGCGTGCCGACGAGACCGTCGAGCTTCTCGCGGTTGCGGGAGATCAGGGCGACGTCGAAGCCCTGTGAGCCGAAGGTGCGGGCGATGGCCAGGCCCATCTGAGGGCCGGCTCCGATGATGGCGATGCTGGTCACAGCCATCCTTTCGTAGATCCGGGCAGGAGACGAGATTCGGATAGCCCTATCCGATTCAATAAGCGGATAGGGCTATCCGACTCACCGAGGCCAGGCTAGCACGCAAAATGGATAGGCCAATCCGATTGCTGGGCTGGCAGGCATGACCCCTGGCGCCCAGCACCCCGATGACGCCGCGCAGCCGCTGCGCAGCGACGCCGAGCGCAACCGGGGACGGGTCATCGCCACCGCGCACATCGTGTTCGCGCGTGACGTCCTGAACGCCTCCATGGCGTCGGTGGCCCGCGAGGCGGGTGCCGGCATCGCCACCATGTTCCGTCGCTTCCCCACCAAGGAAGAGCTGGTCGCCGCCGTCTTCACCGACCGCATGGACGCCTACGCCGACGCGGTCGCCACCGCACTCGACGACCCCGACCCCGACCCCTGACAAGGTTTCATCGGCTACATCGAGACCGCCTGCGCGATGCAGGCCGCCGACTACGGCTGGCCCGCGGCCCCCTGCCCGCCTCACCCGAGCACGACGCCCTCCACCAGGCCCTGCTCGGCCGGTCGTCGCCCACGCGCGCGCCGGCTGCGGTGCCCAGCACGGCGCCCACACCATAGACGGCCAGGATCAGGGGGGCGGCTCCGGCAAAGACGTCGGCGTGCTCGGTGAGCAAGGGTGAGATGTAGCTGCAGGTCGCCAGGACACCACCCGTGAGCAGGGCGATGCAGCCGACGAAGGGGGACGGCTACTGCGTTGTCGGGATTCGGTAGACGGAGACGTGAGAACGCGACTCGGCGGTGAATGCGGCGCCGCCCCAGTCCGCATGCCTAGTCTCCAGTTCGAATCCGGCCAGCTGAGCCATAAGGTCCAGCTCGGCCGGCCAAATGTAGCGGTGAGGGCTCCGGGACAGCTGCGCCTGCCTGGTCTCGTCGAACCGGAAGTGGTGCGACACGACGTGCTGGCGCAGGACGTCGTAGGTGTCCAAACCGATGTAGCCGACGTCGGACTGCCAGACGGTGGCCGTCTGGCCTGGCGGGAGCTTGCGCAACTCGGGTACCCAGAGCTCGATGACGAACCGGCCACCAGGCGTGAGGTGGCGGGCCGCGTTGCGGAAACACTCGACCTGCTCAGCCTGGGTGAGCAGGTTCGAGATGGTGTTGTAGACGAGATAGACCAGGCTGTACTTCCCGGGGGCGACCGTAGTCGCCATGTCACCAATGACCACGGGGATCGTCGCCTCGTCCGCCTTGGTTCGCAGTTGCTCCACCATCGGCAGTGACAACTCGATGCCGGTGACAGGGACTCCCCGCTCGGCGAGCGGGACAGCTACCCGGCCGGTCCCGATGGCGAACTCAAGAGCTGCCCCTTCCCCTGCGAGATGTGTGAGGCGGTCCACGGTCGGCCCCAAGGCATCGGGCGCGAACATGCCGGTGCCGGGCGTGTCATACCGCTGGGCGGCCTCAGCGTCCCAGATCTCCTTCTGCTGCATCCCGCCAACGCTCGCCGCCGGCCTATGCGTTGTCCAGCGAATTTCGCACCGCTCGAAGAAGGGATGGGCAGGCGCTCAAGCCTCAACCGAGGCGCATCCGCCGCCTTGTCATGCAGCCCTCAGGAACAGCTCTCAGCTTGTTCTTCATGGTCTGACCTGTTGCCGTTCGGCGATGGTGCCGGGCGTCTGGTCGTTTGGTGTCTGGTCGTTTTGCCCACGTCGTAGTGGGTGGCGGGATGGTTCTTCGAGCCGAGCGGGCGTTTGGGGCCGGGCCGGTTCGGTTTCGGCGCACGAGCCGGGCATGCGAGATGGGAGCGGAGGTTTCTGAACCCCGGCGGACCCGGGCCGGGGTGAGACGGCCGGGCTCGGCCGGCTTCTCCCAGGGGCGGCAGAGGTCTGCGGCCAGCGGTCGGGGCAGGCGGAGTCGGGTGTGGGCGGCGATGACCAGCCAGGTCCACCGGTCCGCCGCCGCGGGCGTACGGAGTTTCGGGCGGCCCAGCCCAGGGCCTGCTTGATCATCCGGAAAATGTGCTCCAGATCGAACCTGCGCGAGTACGCCTGCCGACGCAGGTCGACGTCCTCGCCCGACAGGCCAGTAGCCGAAGACCACAGCAGACCGGTAGGGGATCGTGACCGCCGGGCAGGCGGTCAACCTCCAGACGGATCAACGTGCCCTGGAAAAGAGGGAGCTCGCTTCCGGGTCGCGGTTCCACTGGACGAACGCGCGGGCGGCCGGACGGTGGGCGTCGCAGGCCGCGCAGCATTCCATCCAGACGCCGGTAATGGCCGCCTTCGACCTGCCCAGCGCCATCGCCGACCTACCCACGGAAGGTGAGGTCGCGGGCGGGCGCGAATTCCGGCTCTGGCTTCGGGGGTAGATCCATTATCCCCGTGCGGGGAGGTGCCTGTCACCCTTCTCCGGAATGATCTTTACGCCTGATTCATGCCTTTAGGCTTGCGGACGACGAGCACAACGCATCGATTTAATCTGGGAGTTGAGAGTGGCACAGGACGTTGCCGCGCTGGCCGTGGAGCTCGCGGACATGGCTGCGGCCGATCACCAGTCCGCAGTCCGCGCGAACAGCGATGACCCTGCCGAGCAGCTGGCCTGGCGGCGGCTGACCGCCCGGCACGGTGACCGGCTGGGCGAAATCATGGACGAATACGGCTGGCCGACGGCAGAACTGGTCGGTGAGGAGGCCGCACGCGCAGCATGGCTGATCGCCCAGCACGCCGACCGGCAGCTCGATGTTCAGCGACGCGCCCTCCACCTGATGCAGCAGGCGGTGTCGGCAGGCTCGGCCAGCCCGCGCGAGCTGGCCTTCCTGCGCGACCGCACGCTTGTCAATGAGGGCCGCAAGCAGGTCTACGGCACTCAAATCGCCGGTGTGAAGGACGGGGCACCGATCCCGTGGCCCTGTGAAGAGCCCGAGCGCATGAACGAACTGCGTGCAGAAGTCGGCATCGAGCCCTTCGACGAGTACGTTGCCAAGTTCTCCCTGGCCTGACGCGCCAATCCGCCACCCCTCATCGGAGCCCACGATGCGGATCAGCCCGGGAGCTGCCTGCGTCGAGTCGAGCTTGAAGTCCTCATGGCCGGCGGCCGTACTCCGGAGCCAGAGCGCCAGTCTGGGGGTCGCTGCACGTCCAAGCCGCCCAAAGGGGAGCAACCGCACCAAGACTCAACTGTGCCCCGCCCCGCCACTCGATCATCGGTCATTCGCCGGAGCTGACGCCGACCAGTGATCGCGCTCTTCCTGTCGCACCGTCACCACCTGAGCCGTCACATGCTGCCCGCCCCTGCTGCGCGCCCGTCGCGGCGCTCCGACTGTGCGGTGTCCTGAGACGGTCATCCGCGGAGTCGGGAGGGATGGCATCTGCGGCACGCGCTTCCGGCTCGCCTCCCGCTGTCGCGTCCCGCACGGCCGTTCCTTCCAGCATGCGTACGACGGCTGCGTTCCCGGCGGTCCGCTGGAGAAGGCGGAGGCGGGCGACGATCTGTGGATCCGGTGGGTTCACGGCTGTCCGAGATCCGGTGGCGGAGTCCGTGTGATCAGCCGCTCAGCCTCATGGTGATCGTCGCGCCCAGGAACGCGCCCGTGCCCGTCCAGCCTTCGTGCCATGTACGGCCCGACTCCTGGCCGTACATGCGGAAGTACCACAGTGGATCATCGTGGCTTGTGGTGTCCATACCGTCCTTGGGCTGTTCGCGGTAGTAGTTTTCCATGGTGATGTAGTCGTTGCCGCTCCTGGCGACGACGCCCCCGAAATGGAACGGGGTGTGGTCCTTCGCGCGGTCGGCCTGACTGGCGTCGGGCTGCGCCATGACCGTCATTCCCTCGCGCACGTCGGGTGTGGGGGCGTGCTCGTTGACTCCCAGTTCCCTGAGTACTGCTTCAGCCTTTTCAGTGTCTTGCTTGACCAGATGCTGGAAGCGCCCGCTCATGCTGTGCGTGATCTCGAAATAGCTCTTCTGGCCCTCTCCACCGCGCGCGCCGAAGTTGATGGCCTCTTGGTACTTGCCCTTCCAGCCGCCTTCCGGGTCCAGGCGCACAAGGAATTGCTCGACGACGCCCCAGTAGATTTTGTCGGCACCGCTGGCAATGCCAGGCTTTCTGGTGACGAACCAGATCATCTCGTTGCAGCGCTGCGGCACCCGCACATCGAGACCCTTGATTTTCTTTCCGCCCTTGTGCTCGCGGTATTTGGGCTCGATCTCGTAAAGTGTGACCTTTTTGCCGGCTCCGTCGATGGTCAGGGTTCGGCCGGTCTTGGAGAGGGAGATGCCCACGCCCTTGTTCGCGCCGGGAAGCTGCTTGGCGGAGGCTCGGAACTGCTCGTCGGTGGCGAAGAAGTTCTTCGGTTCCTGCCCCCGGCCCGCGTGTTCCACGGCGAGGTCACACGCGTCCGACACGGCGAGATCCACCTGCCCGTGGTACACCAGGTGGGGCTTGGGCGGCGCATCGGGTGAGTACTCGTCGAACCAGCTTCCCTGTTCGTTCGTGTCCTGACCGACGAAGAAGCCCTCGGAATCGGGTTTCTTCGTGGGGTACTCCGCGGAGCCCGCCTTGATGACATGGAGCCGCTGGACAGCCTGGCCGTCACCGGCGCAGCCATCTCCTCCGGCACAACCACCACCCCCCGGGTGCCCGGAGGGACTCTTGCGTACGGGATTTCCGCGGTGGGGCGCGCCCGTCACGCGCTGCACGCTCGCCGGCGCGCTCATGACCTCGTTGGCCCTCTGCTCAGCGTGACGCTCCCCCGAGTCGTCGGGGCTGGACATGCTCACTCCCGCTCCGTTATTCGTGCCCGGAACCGGACCCGACTGCTGATCCAGGTAGTGGGTCAACTCATGTGCCCATTCCTTTTTGGTCATCTCGCCGCCGGCGACGATGTGGGGGCCGCTGGCATAGGCCTTGGCGTCCAGAAGGGCAGCGGATTCACGCGCTTGCGGCCCCTTGTGCACGAGGACCCCGCTGAAGTCGGCTCCCTCGAAACGCTGCTCCATCTCCGTCCGCAGGCCGTGCTCCATCGGCTCGGCCGGAGAGGTGACGCCCAGCTCAAGAGCGGAGCGCTGTACCTGGGCATGGTCGGCTTCTTGCTCGACGGCACCCGCTCGGGCCGACGGTGCGGCCGCGCGCTGAATGTGCCGGATCCAGGCGCTGCTCAGCGGTGAGGCCGCCGACCTACCGGCGGACTTCTTCGCTTCCAAGCCGTTCGGCCGGCTGTGGCCGTGATGTGAGGTCCGCACGCGTTGTCCTCTCCGCTGCACAAGGTCACCTGAAACCACCATGCCTACCTCAGTGGGCACCCGGCGAACAGGTCCGCAAGGGCACTACCGAGGGCACGGGCAGGAGGCGTTTGAGTGTCCCCCGCAGTCGCCGTGTCCTCCACTTCCTTGAGCTGCTCGTCGATGGGGTCGAGGATGCCGAGCACGGCGTTGTCGAACCGGCTGCGCGCCTCTTCCGCAGTCACGACGATCGCGTCCGTGACACCGTTCTGCCCGCGGGCAAGTCGCTTTCGTACGTGCTCGTGATCAGCGAGATCCACACCGTAGGGCTCGGCGGCCGACCGTGCGCAGGCCTCTTCGTCCCGGCATCGCCGAGCAATTCCGGATCAGCATGCTTTGCCATGCCGGCTCGAGGATCCTCAATAGTTCGCTGTATGCCCGACTGAAACTGTCCAGGAGAGTCGCGGACGCCGGTGAGCTGGGCGGTGGCGGGTTGCCGACCGACGCCGCACCCGCTTGGCGTGAACCAGCCGTCCTCTCGGCGCGAACCTGCCATCGCGGCCGGCGGATGTCCCGGCGCACCTACGCTCGGTCCCATCGGCGTGATCCACGCAGATCCCGCAGGTGTGCCACGGCGCCGGGCCCATCGTGGATCGACCAAGACCGGGCCGGGACGGAGCTGACAATGACCGGTACACATCCGGAGCGAGCCGGCGGCCGGGGCCCGGGAATCATCGCGGTACTCGGTGCCTTCGTTCTCAACGGCGCGCTGCTTGGCTCGTGGGCCCCCCGGGTGCCGGCCCTTGCCGGGCAGATCGGTGCGGACGAGGGTGCGCTGGGGCTGTCCCTGCTCGGTGCCAGCGTAGGTATGATCGCCGCTTCGGTTCTCGCCGGCCGGCTGTGCGCGGCGTTCGGCGCTCGCGTCGTGATGACGGTGTCCGGTGTTGCCGGGTCCGCAATGCTTCCGGCTCTGGGACTGGCGAGGTCGCCCGCGATGCTCGGCCTGCTGCTGATCGCACTCGGCGCCATGGTCGGCGCGATGGACGTGGCGATGAACGTGTCCGGCGTGACAGCGACCCGGCTGACCGGCCGGGCGATCATGCCGCTGTTCCACGCGGCCTTCAGTTTCGGCACGCTGGCCGGTTCGGTCGGCGCTGCGGTCGCGGCCGGACAAGGGTTGGCACCGAGCCGTCATTTTGTCGTCGTCGCGGTGATCTGCGGCGGCGTCACCGTCGGCATCGCCCGCTGGATTCCCGTCGAGGAGCTGCTGAAGGTGCCCGCAGAGAGCGGGCGCGCCGGACGGGCGCCGTTCAGGCGACCGGCGCTGTGGCTGCTCGGCGGCGTGGCGCTGTGTGCCTCGATAGCCGAAGGAGCGACCGCGGACTGGTCGGCGCTGTTCGGTGTGCAGGAGCGCGGTCTCAGCGAGGCCACCGGCGCCCTGATCTACTCGTGCTTCTCGATCACCATGGCGTGCACCCGCCTGTGCGGTGAGGCGATCCAGCGTCGTTGGGGCGCACCACGGATGCTCATCGGGGGTGCGGCGATCGGTGGGCTGGGGCTGGCCACCGCGGTCATGGCGCCGTCGCCGGCGCTCACCTTCGCCGGCTTCGCTGTCGCTGGTGTCGGCTTGGCGTACGCGTCTCCCGTCGTCATGGAGTTGAGTGGCGCGGCCGGGCGACGGGCCGATGGGGGCGGTGGTGAGCGCGAGGTTGCGTTTGCCACAACCATTGCCTACAGCGGGTTCCTGCTCGGCCCTCCGATGGTGGGCGGGGTCGCCGAGCTGACCAGCCTTCCGGTCGCGCTCGGCGCTGTCGCGGTGCTCGTGTTCTTGATCGGCCCGCTGACTCTGGCCGCGGGTACTTTCCGGCGCCGGGAGTTGTCGTCGCCCGAGGAGTCGGCGGCGAACCCCGCCCGGGGCAGGGCGATCCGGCGCAAGCTGGGCTGAGCCCGCCGCCACGGTCGTGGGTGCGGGGGGTCGTCGGGAGGGGGAAGCGCTGCGTCGTCGTGGGGTGCGTCCGCGTGTACGCGCGTGGCCCCAAGTAGTTCCAGATCTTGGAGCGGCATGACCTGGCAAACGGAGCGAGGAGAAAATCCCGGCCTCCACGCCTCCGCGCGGCTACTGTCCTGAATGGCTGGGCTTCCGGCAGCCGGCCATCAGCCACCAGCTGAAGTTCATGGCTGAGGCGGGGATTCTGGAGCGTGAGCAGCGGGAGACTTCGGCCTGGTACTCGGCGAGCCGGGCGGGGCTGCGGAGGGTTCGGGAGATTCTTCGCTGGGGGCAGGCTCCTGGCTGATGGGAGACCCTTCACCGAGGGGCAGGCCGGCTGTCTTCGGCTTCCTCACGGCGCAGGCCAGGGCTGCGAGGACAGTCACGCCGCCCGCGAGCGCGAAGCACACCTCGAGCGGCAGCCGTGCCGCCAGCAGACCGGCCGTCGCCGTGCCACCCGAAATTCCCGCGTTCACCGCCGTGTTGACCCAGGCGCCCGCCTGGGTGCGGCGCTCCGGTGGTGCCACCTCGTCGGCCAGCAGATACGCCGTGGTGAGCGCCGGAGCCACAAAGAATCCATCCTCTGCCGGGGGAACGACTGCCCGTCCGCCCACACACGCAAGGGCCATGACGACACGGCGTACCAGGCACCTCCACATCCGGCAACTGGACACTAGGCAGGCGGCATGCCCTCGTCAATAGTTAGCGAGGGGTAAATACATCCTATGACAAGTGAACGGTGACCAGGGTGCGATCCCTCAACCCCCTGTAAATATAGGCATTCACGTCTCACCTATGGACAGCATCCCCTTCTGTACCCACTAATACATCCCATGTTCTTGGGGTGGTGCGGCGACATGCGGTTCACCGCGAGGGCGCCCTCCCTGAACCCGCTCGGCACAGAAGGGCCGGGCGAACGGCTGCTGACACGAACGGCGATCAACCCCGTATTCAGCAACTCACCGAAGAGGACGCCTGCATGAGAAGGTCCTGGAAACTACCCCTCATCACGCTGGTCGCCGCCCTGCTCGGGGTAACGGCGGCTGGTGTGGCCCCTGCCTCCGCCGCGTCCAACACGCCCTTGCGGGTCATGCCGTTGGGCGATTCCATAACCTGGGGCGTGGGAAGCAGCACGGGCAACGGCTACCGGGCCCCTTTGTGGGACAGGCTTGCGGCGGACGGTCATCCGCTGGACTTCGTGGGGACGTTGCGGGGCGGTTCGATGTCCGACCCCGACAACCAAGGCCACTCCGGATACCGCATCGACCAGATCGCCGCACTAGCCGACGCCTCGCTGACCCGCTACCGGCCCAACGTCGTGACGCTGGAGATCGGCACCAACGACCTCAACGGGAACTACCAGCCCTCCACCGCCCCCGCCCGGCTGAAGTCGCTGGTCAACCAGATCACCGCCGCCGCCCCCGACGCAACCGTCCTCGTGGCCTCCCTGGTCGTGTCCACCAGCGGCACGGTGGAGCAGTACCGTGCCGCGTACAACCAGGCCATTCCCCAAATCGTGAGCGAGGCACAGGCCGCGGGCAAGCACGTCGCATACGTGGACATGAGCAGGCTGACCACGGCCGACCTGGCCGACGCCCTGCATCCCAACGACGCGGGCTACCAGAAGATGGCCGACGCCTTCCACCGCGGCGTCCAGGCCGCGGACAACGCCGGGTGGCTGAAGAACCCCGCCCCCACCCCCGCGCGCGTGCGGTCCGACCTGGGCGGCAAGTGCCTGGATGTCAACGGCGCAGGCACCGCCGACGGGACCGCCGTCCAGATCTGGAGCTGCGGCGACAGTGCCAACCAGTTCTGGTCCGCCTACACCGACGGCACCCTGCGCTCCATGGGCAAGTGCCTCGACGCCGCCGGAGGGAGCACCGCCAACGGCACCAAGGTGCAGACCTGGACCTGCAACGGCGGCTCCAACCAGGTCTGGCAGCCCTACAACGGCGGCTACCGCAACCCCGCCTCCGGCCGCTGCCTCGACATTCCGGGCTTCTCCACGACCGACGGCACGCAGCTCCACCTGTGGGACTGCCAGGGCAGCTCCAACCAGAAGTGGACGACTCTGACCGCCGGATGACCAGGTCGGCTCGTGGACAATGCCTGGCGAAGCGGCCCCGGCGCGAACGACGGGCCGCCCCACGCCATACCGGGCGCTGTCTGTCGAATGCCTGCGGCGTCATGCCGCCGGGGGCACCCAGTGAGGTCCGGCTTCAGCTCCAGGACTTCGGAGTCGTATGCGGTCCAGGTCCAGCGGCCCACCATCGCTGCGTCCTGGCCGGCGGCCCGGCCGGCGGTGTCGACGACCAACTGCTCACCGTGGACGGCGCAGTCGACGGTGTGGTGCACGAGCCGGTGCAGGCCCAGTCCCCTCCACACCCGTGCCTGTCCTTCGCCGCCGCGGTCGTTGTCCGTGGGGGCTCGCCAGAGGTCGACTCGGGGAGCGGCCAGCGCGAGATCGCCGAGCCGGACAAGTCCGCCACGGGCGGTGAACTCGGCCTGGCCCAAGGCCCATCCCCCTACAGTGCGCCGCGGAGGGACGGCGACCGGGTCGCGGCGCGTCTTTACGGACTTCGACAGCACCAGCTGAGTGAAGGGATCTCGTGACCGGCCGCGATGCCGTTGTGGTCCTCGGCCAGTACGGCGCGCACGGTGAGAACCTGTTCGCCGTCGGCCGAGGGGTCGGTCCCGGGGAGATGGTCGAGAAGCACCTCACGGCTCGCTCGGGCCGGAATCGGCGGCAGGTCCAGGACACCGTCCGCCAGCGGGACCCCGGCGGCCTCCAGGCGCCAGTCGAAGACGAGGAGGGAGGTGTCGAGGAAGTCGAAGTCGTTGCGGATCAGCAGCGCCGGCCGGTTCGGAGCGTGCTCCAGTCGCATGCGTACGGGGGGCGATGACGGCCTTGTACTCAACGAGGCCGGGCGAGGGCGTACGGTCGGGGAAGACCAGTCCGTCGGCGATGAAGTTGCCGTCGTGGACCACCTCACCGAAATCGCCCCCCGTAGGCGTAGAAGGACCGACCGGCGTCCGGGCCTTCGGCGGTCTTCTGGAGGATGCCTTGGTCGATCCACTCCCACACGAGCCGCTGCCCTTCTGGACGCCAAGGCCTATGCGGAGTCGAGAACGAACTCCCGCCGGTACTCCCCGGTGGGGTTGTCCTCCGGCGGGTGCGGCGGATCCACCGGGAAGGAGTAGACGATGTTGGTGTAGGCGGGCAGGCCGAAGCGGCCCTCCCTCGCGTCCAGGAGGTCTCCGTTCTCGTCCCGCAGGCCTTCCATCTGCCACAGGCCGGGAACGCGCAGACGGTCCTATCCCGAGTCGTCGAACCCTGGCTCCTGGAACCCTTCGGTCACCTCACCCGGACGAGCTGAGCCGGAACCGCCAGCGACCGTCCAGATCCGGGCGGCGCCCGCCCGTCAGTTCGGCGCTGTCGTTCCGACGGGGAGGGGTTCGCCGGAGCGCAGGTGTTCCCTCAGCCACTGCTCGGTGTTGCTCACGTGCAGCAGGGCGGCGGCCTGGCTGAGGGCGGCGTCACGGGTGGACAGCGCGTTGAAGATCGCCTCGTGCTCGGCGAGAGTGCGGCCCGCGGCCTTGTCGTCGACCAGACCACGCCAGATGCGGGCGCGCAGAGTGCGGCCGGAGATCCCTTCCAGGAGGGTGAGGAGGGTCTCGTTGCCCGTGGCCGAGACCACGGCGCGGTGGAAGGCGGCGTCGTGGGCGTTGAGCTGCGCGACGTCGTCGCGGGCCTCGCGCATGGCGTCCAAGTGCCGCTTCACCTCGGCCAGTTGGGCGTCGGAGATTCGGGTCGCGGCAAGGGCCGTGGCGAGCGGTTCGAGAAGCCGCCGTACCTCCATGAGGTCCTGCAGGGCGACCGAGTCACCCTGCAGCAGTTCCACCGCGCCGCCGAGACCCTCCAGGAGCAGGCTCGGCTGGAGGCTGGTCACATATGTGCCGTCGCCCCGCCGGACCTCCAGGACCCGCGCGACGGCCAGCGCCTTGACCGCTTCCCGGGCGAGGTTGCGGGACAGGCCCAGCTGAGCGGCCAGGTCCGGCTCCGGCGGGAGCTTCGAGCCCGGCGGCAGGGCACCGGTCCGGATCAGCTCACGGATCTGCTCGATGGCCTTGTCCGTCAGAGACACCGCTCATCCCTCCCCCCACCGTGTCCTGTGAGCACGTCCGGCCTGATCAGCCCCTGGGTGCGGAGATCGTCCCAGAGGCCGTCCGGGACTTGCTGATCATGGAGTTCCACGTTTCGTCCGACCTGTTCAGGAGTCCGCATGCCGAGGGTGACGTTGATGATACTGGGATGCGTGTGCGGGAAGGCGATCGCGGCGGCGGGCAGGGTGGTCCCGTGCGCCGCACAGACCTCGGCGATCGCCCGAGCCCGGGCGACCAGAGCCGGCGGGGCGTCCTGGTAGTCGTACTTCATGCCCTCGGCGGGCCGGTCACGGGAGAGCAGTCCCGAGTTGAAGACACCCACCGCCACCACGCTCTTGCCCAGGTCCCGCGCGGCGGGCAGGACGTCGTCCAGCGCCGACTGGTCCAGGAGCGTGTAGCGCCCGGCCAGCATCACCACGTCGGCGGCGGTCTCGCGCAGGAAGCGGGCGAGCATCGCCGACTGGTTCATACCGGCGCCGATCGCGCCGATCACGCCCTGGTCGCGCAGTTCCGCGAGCGTGGGCATGGCCTCCTCGGCCGCCTGCCGCCAGTGGTCGTCCGGATCGTGCAGGTAGACGATGTCCAGCCGGTCCAGGCCGGTGCGCTCCAGCGTGCCCTCGATGGAGCGCAGCACGCCGTCCCGGCTGAAGTCCCACTGCCGGCGCAGGTCGTCCCGTACGACGAAGCCCTCGGTGTCGACGCCGCGTGGCTCCTCGTTGGGCACGAGCAGCCTGCCCACCTTGGAGGAGATGACGTACTCGTCGCGCGGGCGGCGCTCGCAGGGCGGCGCCCAGGCGGCGCTCGGAGAGGCCGAGGCCGTAGTGCGGTGCCGTGTCGAAATACCGCAGGCCGGCCTCCCAGGCCGCGTCGACGGCTGCGGTCGCGTCGTCGGCCGGGGTGACGCGGTAGAGGTTGCCGATCACGGACGCCCCGAAGCCGAGCTCGGTGAGGGAGACGGACGTGTTCTGGATCTTCCGGTGGTGCAAGACGTGCTCCTGGGATACGGGTGAGGGGCGCCGGTCAGCGTCTGACGTGGGCCGATCCGCCGGCGATGAGTGCCTCGACCTCGGCGAGCGAGGCCATGGAGACGTCTCCGGGCGTGGTCATGGTGAGCGCGCCGTGGGCGGTGCCGTAGGCCAGGGCGCGCTCCAGGCCGGCGCCGCCGAGCAGTCCGTGGATCAGGCCGGCGGCGAAGGCGTCGCCGGAACCGATGCGGTCCAGGACGTGCAGACCGGGCATGCGGGGCCCGGTGACGAAGGCCGGTCCCGGCCGACCAGGCGGCCGAGGACCAGTCGTTGACCCCGGCCGAGGGCACGTCGCGCAGGGGCGTCGCCAGTACCTTCGCCTCGGGCAGCAGGCCGGCCACCGCGGCGAGGGCGTCCGCCACCTCGCCGGCCCCGACGCGCGACTGTCCCGGGTACGTCCCGGCCAGGCCGAGGGCGCCCACCACGACGTCCGCGTGCCGGGCGAGCCGCAGGTCGACCTCGCGGGCGGCGTCGGCGCCGCCCCGGCCGGCCCAGAGGCTGGGGCGGTAGTTGGGGTCGTAGGAGACCGTGACGCCGTGGCGGCGGGCCGCGGCCATGGCCTCGTCCGCCACGTCCACCGTGGTGTCGGACAGACCGGCGAAGATGCCGCCGGTGTGGAACCAGCGCACCCCGTCCGAGAAGACCGCGTCCCAGTCGACGTCGCCCTTCTGCAGCTGAGACACGGCCGTGTGCGCGCGGTCGCTGGCACCGAGCGCGCCGCGGATGCCGTAGCCGCGTTCGACGAAGTTCAGCCCGTTGCGGGCGGTCCGGCCGACGCCTTCGTCGGCCACCCAGCGGATCAGCGAGGTGTCGACGCCGCCTTGCAGGATCAGGTCCTCGACGAGCCGGCCGACCGCGTTGTCGGCGAGGGAGGTGACGATGGCGGTACGCAGCTCCGAAGCAGCGGCGCAGGCCGCGTACGACGTTGTACTCGCCGCCGCCCTCCCAGACCTGGAACGTGCGGGCGGTGCGGATCCGCCCCTCGCCCGGGTCGAAGCGCAGCATCACCTCGCCGAGGGCGATCACCTCGGGACCGCTCATGTCGTACTCCTCTCGACAGCTTCGGCGGTCAGCCGCCGCCGCACCTCGTCGTACCCCCGCGCTCCAGGTCGTCGGCGGTGGCCATCCAACTGCCGTCGACAGTGAGCACCGAAGGGTGGGCCAAGGCCCGTGGATGCGCGTGCCCGGCGACTCCCAACTCGCGGCACCGCTCGGCGGCTTCCTTTCCGAAGCCGGGTGACACGACGAAGCGGGCCCGGGCCGGGCACGTCAGCACCGGCATGGTCCAGGCGCCGGCCGGCACGCCGGCCAGATCGGTCATCGGCCGAGCCATCCGCCGTCGACGGGCAGGACGACGCCGTGCACGTAGGCGGCGGCGTCCGAGGCGAGGAACACGGTGGCGCCCGCCAGGTCGTCGGCGCTGCCCCAGCGTCCGGCCGGGATGCGGTCCAGGATCGCCCGGCTGCGGGCCGGGTCGTCCTGCAGGGCCTGGGTGTTGTCGGTGGCGATGTAGCCGGGTGCGAGGGCGTTGACGTTCACCCCCCGTGGAGCCCACTCGTTGGCCAGCGCCTTGGTCAGGCCGGCGATGCCGTGCTTGGCGGCGGTGTAGCCGGGGACGGTGATGCCGCCCTGGAAGCTGAGCAGCGACGCCGTGAAGATGATCTTCCCCTGGCCGCGGGCCACCATCGACGCGCCGACCGCACGAGTCAGCGCGAACTGCGCGTTGAGGTTGACTTGAAGCACCAACTCCCAGTCGGCGTCGGGGTGTTCGGCGGCCGGGGCGCGGCGGATCGTGCCCGCGTTGTTGACCAGGATGTCCACGGGCCGCTCACGCCCGGCGAGGTCCGCGCCGAGGGCTCGTACGGCGGCGGGGTCGGCGAAGTCGGTCCGGATCGCCTCGAAGGTGCGGCCCGCGGCGAGGACGTCCTTCTCCACCGCGCTGCCGGACTCCTCCAGCGAGGCGCTCACGCCGATGATGTCGGCGCCTGCCTCGGCGAGCGCGCGGGCCATGGCCCGGCCGATGCCGCGCCGGGCTCCTGTGACGACGGCGAGCTTCGGCCGGTGAGGTCGAAGGCGGTCATACGGCGGCTCCCTGGGCGTCGTCGG
Organism: uncultured Actinomycetota bacterium; assembly: GCA_963798065.1. Lineage (GTDB taxonomy): Bacteria > Actinomycetota > Actinomycetes > Streptomycetales > Streptomycetaceae > Streptomyces. The sequence continues at coordinate 123,224 of CAWCSC010000031.1, forward strand.
TGCAGTCCACGAGGATCTTCATCACGTCGCCGCCGCCCTCCAGGGCCTCGAAAGCGGCGGGCGCCTGCGTGAGCGGCACGACCTTGCTGATCAGCCGCTCGGCCGGGATGGTGCCGTCGGCGACCAGGGTCACCGCCTTCTCGAAGTCGGACGCGGTCGTACAACCGGGCTCCGACCAGGGTGAGTTCGCGCCAGAAGAAGCGGTGCAGGTTCACCTCACGGGGCCGGGGGTGGATGGCCACGAGGCACAACCGGCCGCGCACACCCAGCACGTCGACCGCCGTGTCCACGCCGCCCGCCGCGCCGGACACCTCGAAGGCGACGTCCGCGCCCGCGTCCCCGGTCCACTCACGGACCAGCTCGGGCACATCGTCGGCCGCCGGGTCCCAAGTGGTCAGCCCCAACTCGTCGGCGAGCAGCCGTCGGTGGGCGCTGAGCTCCACCACCCGGACATCGGCGCCTACCGCCCGCGCGACCAGCGCGATGAGGATGCCGACCGGGCCGCCGCCGACCACCACGACCTTCTCGCCCTCACGCACGGCGGCGCGGCCCACGTCGTGCACGGCGACCGCCGTCGGCTCGACGAGCGCGGCCCGGTCGAGGGGAAGCGAGTCGGGCAGCCGGACGAGCGTCGAGGCCGGCACGGTCCAGCGCTGCTGCATCGCGCCCGGGGAGTCGATGCCGATGAAGTCGAGGTGCTGGCAGATGTGCTGATGGCCGGCTGAGACAGGCCGGGCAGGAGTCGTCCCAGCGCAGCGGCATCACGGTGACCGCGTCACCCGGCCGCCAGCCCTCCACGCCCGGACCGACGCGCACGACGCGGCCGGACATCTCGTGCCCCAGGACGGCGGGCGCGGCGACCCGGGCGTCCATGTCGCCGTGGAAGATGTGCAGGTCGGTGCCGCAGATACCGACATAGGCGGGCGCCAGCTCCACCTCTCCGGGGCCGGGCGGCGCACCGATGACGGGAGCCGTGTCCAGGGTGCGGGCGGATGTGTAACGGACGGCGACGTGTCATCGCGGTGTCAGGGTCCCTTCAGCGCGGACGCCGATGGTCAGCAGCAGGTTGGCGTAGGTACGGGTGTCGGCGGTGACGATCGTCAGCGCCAGGTCGGGCGAGCGGGCGGCGTCGTAGAACTCGAAGCGGCCGAGCGTGGCGACCGGGACGGGCGCCAACAGGGCGCGGTACTCGGCGATGGCCGGCGGCTCCGGTGCGCCCTCGGGCGGCACCATGACGTGGGCCGCCTCGACGGGCAGGGCGCGCAGCAGGACGTCGAGCACCGTGGTGACGTCGAGCAGGCCGGGGGCCAGGTTGAGGTGGACGGTCCGGGCGCGCTCGCCGGTGGCGGTGCTCGCGGGGTAGTGGCCGTCGGCGAGCAGCACGCGGGCGCCGTGGCCTGCACCGGCCAGGGATTCGAGGATCCCGGGGTGCAGCAGTTCCGTCAGGAGCACGGCATTCCCTCCTTCGTCGGGCCAGGCGTCAGGTGGTAGAAGGCCGTCGCGGTCCCGGTGAGCACCGCGTGGATCTCGGTGCCGGAACAGCCGTCCAGGAGTTCCTCGACGGTGGCGGCCCAGCGGTTCCAGCCGCCCGCGAGGACGCAGACCGGCCAGTCGGAGCCGAACATCAGCCGGTCGGGGCCGAAGGCGGAGAGCAGGACGTCCCATGCCGGGCGGATGTCGGCGACGGTCCACTTCTCGTGGTCGGCCTCCGTGACCAGACCCGAGACCTTGCAGACGGGCCTGGGGATGCCGGGCCAGGGTCCGCACCTGCTGTGTCCAGTCGGTCAGGTCCTGCCGTGCGAGAGGTGGCTTGCCGGCGTGGTCCAGGACGAGCGGCAGCTCGGGGAGCCGCTCGGCGAGACGGATCGCCTGCGGGAGCTGGTGGCTGCGGATCAGCACGTCGTATCCGAGTCCTCGTTCTCCGACCGCTCGCAATCCGCGCTCGACATCCGGTCGTTGGAGCCAGTGCGGGTCGGACTCGCCCTGCACGAGGTGGCGTACGGCCCGCAGGTACCGGCCTCCGGCCCCTGTCCGCATGTCGTCGAGCACGTCGCCGATGGCGGGGGACGTCAGGTCCGCCCAGCCGACGACGGCGCCGATCAGCGGGTCGCCGTCGGCCAGGGCGAGGAGGTCGCGTGTCTCGGGCAAGGAGGCGATGCACTGGACGACCACCGTGCTCGTCAGCCGCCGTCCGGCGATCGGCCGGGTCGCCGCCGAGCGCAGGGCGTGCGAGCTGAAGTCGCGGCGGAGGGGCTCATGACCGGGTTCGTCCAGCCAGGGCTGCGGCCTGAGACCCAGGTCCCACACGTGGTGGTGGGCGTCGACGAGGGCTTGGACGTCAGACACGAGCGGTCCAGACGGGGCCGTCGGGGTAGACGTACTCCTTCAGGGACTCCGGGTGCATCTCCGCGCTCAGCCCGGGCAGCGTCGGCGCCAGGTAGTGGCCGTCGACGACGCGTACCGGGTCGACGAAGTGCTCGTGCAGGTGGTCGACGTACTCGATGACGCGGTCTTCGGTCGTGCCGGAGACGGCGACGTAGTCGAACATCGAAAGGTGCTGCACCATCTCGCACAGGCCCACTCCGCCGGCGTGCGGGCAGACCGGCACGCCGAACTTCGCGGCGAGCAGCAGGATGGCGATGTTCTCGTTGACGCCGCCGACCCGCGCGGAGTCGATCTGCACGATGTCCACCGCGCAGGCCTGGAGGAGCTGCTTGAAGACGACCCGGTTGGCGACGTGCTCGCCTGTGGCGACCTTGACGGGGCTGACGGCCTTGCGCACGGCGGCGTGGCCGAGGATGTCGTCGGGGGAGGTGGGCTCCTCGATCCAGTACGGCTCGTAGGGGGCCAGGGCGCCCATCCAGTCGATCGCGGCCTGGACGTCCCATCTCTGGTTGGCGTCCACCGCGATGCGGATGCCGTCGCCGACCGTCTCGCGGGCGGTGCGCATGCGCCGTACATCGTCCTCGAGGTCCGCGCCGACCTTGAGCTTGATCTGTGTGAAGCCGTCGGCGACGGCCTCGCGGGCCAGGCGGGCCAGCTTCTCGTCGGAGTAGCCGAGCCAGCCGGGGGTGGTGGTGTAGGCGGGGTAGCCCTGGTCGAGCAGGTGGCCGATGCGCTGTTCGCGGCCGGGTTCGGCGCGGCGCAGGATCTCCAGGGCCTCCTCGGGGGTGAGGGCGTCGCTGAGCCAGCGGAAGTCGACCTGTGCGACCAGGTCCTCGGGCGGCATCTCGCCCAGGAAGCGCCACACCGGCTTGTCGGCCCGCTTGGCGGCCAGGTCCCAGGCGGCGTTGACGACGGCCCCGGTGGCCATGTGGATGGCGCCCTTCTCCGGGTCCGAGCCAGCGCAGTTGGGGGTCGTGGACCAGGGAGCGGGAGAACGCGCCGAGATCGCCGCAGACCTCATCGACCGAGAGGCCGACCACGTGCGGGGCGAGGGCCGCGATGGCGGCGGCCTGCACGTCGTTGCCACGGCCGGTGGTGAAGGCCAGGGCGTGGCCCTCCAGTCCGTCGGCGGCGTCGGTGCGCAGGACGACGTAGGCGGCGGAGTAGTCGGGTTCGGGGTTCATCGCGTCGGATCCGTCCAGGTGCTCGGACGTCGGAAAGCGCACGTCCAGGACGTCGAGGGCGGTGATGCGGGCAGCGGCCGGGGACGCGGACAGGGCGGATGACATGGCGGCAACTCCTGTGACGGCAAGGGCAGTACGGCTCTTGCGACGAGATGTGGGGCGGCGGGGAGGGTGTCGGGCGGACTGGACGGCCGCCCGGTTCAGTCCTGGACCTTGCCGCCCGTGATGCGTGAGATGGTCAGCGCGACCAGGATGATCAGCCCGTTGAGGGCGCCGATCCACTGCGCGGGGACGCCGGCCAGGGTGAGCACGTTCTGGATCATGAACAGCAGCAGGATGCCGCTGAACGCCCCGAACATGGTGCCCTTGCCGCCGTTGAGGCTGATCCCGCCGATGACGGCTGCGGCGAAGACGGTGAAGATGTAGCCGTTGCCCTGCGCCGAGGCGACGGAGGCCAGGCGCCCGGAGAGCATCAGTCCGGCGAGGGCGGCGAGCAGGCTGCCGGTGACGATGACGATCCACAGCACCCGGTCGGTGCGGATACCGGCCGCCTTGGCGGCGTCGACGTTGCCGCCGATGGCGTACAGGGAGCGGCCGAAGCTGGTCCAGCCGAGTACCAGGACCGCGACGGCGAACAACACCAGGCAGACCCAGATGGACGCGGGCATCCCGAACCATTGCGCGGTGCCGAGGTAGAGCATCGACCCGGGCAACTGGAAGAAGGTCTGGCCGCCGGATATGCCGGTGAGGACACCACGCAGCACGATCAGCATGCCGAGGGTGACGATGAAGCCGTTGAGTCCGAAGCGAATGATCAGCACGGCGTTGATCACGCCGACGAGCACGCCCATGGCGAGCGTGACGGGGATGGCCCAGGCGCCGGGGAGCAGTCCGAGTCCGTGGCCCGCGCCGGCCGGCACCACCAGCCAGGCCGCGACGCCGGGCGCGAGGCCCATGGTGGACTCGAGCGACAGGTCCATCTTCTTGACGATCAGGACCATCGTCTGGGCGAGGACCAGCAGGGCGATCTCGGACATGGTCTGCAGGACGTTGATGAGGTTGTCGCCCTGCAGAAAGACCGGGTTGACGATCTGCCCGACGATCGCGATGACCACGATGGCCGGGACGAGCGCGAGGTCGCGCAGCCGGGCCAGGGGTATCCGGCCGCCGAGCAGCGCGATCCGCTTCGCCTCAGGCTCGGCGCCCTTGGCCGCGGCCGTGTCCGCGAGGACGGTTTCAGGCATGGAGGTCCACTCCTTCCATCGCGGCCACGAGGTCGTGGTCGTGCCAGCCGCGGGCGATCTGTGAGGTCACACGGCCCTGGAACATCACCAGGACCCGGTCGCACATGCGCAGGTCGTCGAGTTCGTCGGAGGCGATGAGCACTCCGGTGCCGGATTCTGCGGTCTCCTCGACCTTGTCGAGGAGGAACTCCTTGGAGCGCACGTCCACGCCCGCGGTCGGGTTGATCAGGACCAGCAGACGCGGGTCGTCGCCAGGGCGCGGGCCATGACGACCTTCTGCTGGTTGCCTCCGGAGAGGGCGGAGACGGGCAGTCCGGGACCGGGAGTCTTGATCTCGAGATTCTCGATCATGCCTTCGGCGAGCCGGTCCCGGCGGCTGCGGCTGAGCAACCCGTTGGGGCCGAGCCGCTTCGGGACGGACAGCGTGGCGTTGTCCGCGATGGACATGCCGGGCACGAAGCCTTGGTGGTGCCGGTCCTGGGGGACGAAGCCGGCCCCGGCGGCGAGCGCCGCGGGCACGCTGCCCGGACCGAGGCCGGTTCCCGGCGATCTCCACGTCGTCCGGCCGTTGCCGCCCGCAGCCCTACGACGGTCTCGGCGACCTCGGTGCGCCCGCTGCCCGGCGGCGCCGGCGAGGCCGACGATCTCGCCGGCCCCGATCTGGAAGCCGACGTCGTCGTAGCCGTCGCCCCGCAGAGCGCGGACGCTCAGTGCGGTTGTCGCGCCGGGATCGAGGGTGCTGGCCCGTTCCTCGGCCCGGCCGACCGCGGCCTCACCGGTCATGGCGGCCACAAGGTCGGCGCGGGGAAGTTCCGCGACAGGCGCGGTGACGATGTGCCGGGCGTCGCGGAACACGGTCACCATGTCGCAGATCTCGTAGATCTCCTGGAGGTGGTGGCTGATGAACAGGAACGTCACGCCCTGGCGTTGCAGGTCGCGGATGCGGTCGAAGAGGCGGTTGATGGCTGCCCCGTCGAGCTGGGCCGTCGGCTCGTCGAGGATGATGAACCGCGCCCCGAAGGACAGCGCCCGGGCGATCTCGACGAACTGGCGCTGTTCGACGCTCAGGTCACCGGCCTGGGTCTGCGGGTCGACTTCCACCGACCAGGTCGACAGCAGTTCCCGTGCGCGGCGACGGGTGGCCTGCCAGCTGATGAGCCGGTTGCGTCCGTGGTCGTGCCGGTTCAGGAAGAGGTTCTCGGCGACGGTCAGGGTGGGGATGATCGTCGACTTCTGGTAGACGCAGGCCACACGTCGCCGCCAGGCGTCGCGGTCGCTGAGCCGGGGGGCCGGCGCGCCGCCGAAGGTCACCGTTCCCTCGTCGGGGGCCTGAAGGCCGGTGAGGACCGACACCAGGGTGGACTTGCCGGCTCCGTTGCGGCCGACGAGGGCGTGGGTCTCGCCGGGCCTGATGATGATCCGGGCACCGTTCAGGGCCACCGTCGGACCAAATCGTTTGACTATGCCCGTCGCCTCGACGACGGGCGGATCCGATGGGAGGCCGCTTCCGTCGTCCGCCGGGGCGGGCGCGGGGGTGACTGCTCGCTCCCCGTCGCTCATCTCAACCGCCTTGTCCTCGTGAGCCGTCGCTTTCCGGATGGGGGGTCAGCCGAGGTTGTTGCCCCACAGCGACTTGTCGTCGCTCTTGACGCTGGGCACGCCGCCGTAGGTGCCGCCGTCGGCGGTGACGAGCGGGGCGGAGAGCTGGTCCTCGAGCAGGCCGTCGCGGACCTGGATGATGGTGCTGTCGTGGTCGGTCTTGCCGGGCTTGAACGTCTTTCCGTCGATCGCGGCCTTGAGGTAGTACAGGGCGTACTTGGCGTAGAGGTCGGCCGGCTGGGAGACCGTGGCGTCGATCTTGCCCGCGGCGATGGACTTGAGCTCCTCGGGGATGCCGTCGTTGGAGACGACGAAGACGTGCTTCTCGTCCTTCGGGATCCACCAACCGATGCCTCTGCTTGAGGACTTGGAGCGTGCCGGACAGGGCGAAGCTGGACTGCATGTAGACGCCCTTGATGTCCGGGTGCTGGGTGAGGCGCGTCTGGAGCTTCTGCGCGGCGACGGCGCCGTCCCAGTTGGTGGCTTCCCCGAACACCTTGATGTCCGGGTAGTTCTCCTTCATGCAGTCGTTGAACGCCTCGGTGCGGTCACGGCCGTTGATGGAGTCGAGGTCGCCCTGGAGCATGACGACCTTGCCCTTGCCGCCGAGCTTGGTGCCGAGGTACTGGCAGGCCTTCTCGCCGTAGGCGCGGTTGTCGGCGCGCACGACCATGAACACCTTGCCGGTGTCGGGGCGGGTGTCGACGGTGACGACGGGGATCTTCTTCGCCTCCAGTTGCGCCAGGGTCGGGGCGATGGCGGCGGTGTCCTGCGGGGCCATCGCGAGGCCCTTGACGCCCTGGCTGATGAACGTCTGCGCGTTGGCGGTCAGCTTGGCGACGTCGTTCTGCGAGTTGGTGGTCTTCGGCTCCAGCCCGAGCTCCTTGGCGTACTGGGGCGCGTACTTGATGTACGAGTTCCAGAAGTCGGTGTCGGAACGCGGATAGTCGACGCCGACCAGCGGCGCGTCGCTCGACGACGCCGAGGTAGTGGAGCCACTGCTGCACGCGCTGAGCAGCGCCACCGCGGACAGGGCGGAAACGGCGGAACAGAGGGCGGTTCTCAGTCTCATCGGTGCTTCCTCGGGCTGGTCCCGTAGCGGGAGACGTTTCGCCTCGACGACATCTGCGTATCGCCGCGCAGCATTGATGGGATGTCTTTATAGAGCCGTTTCTGGGCGATGTCTAGCCCTGCGTTCGATACGCGATGAAAGCCCAGCTCACACACCACTCACCAGTAAGGGGTGGCATCCAGTGCGCAAGATCCATCCCATCAATCTTCGGGACTGCATGGTGCGACCCGATCACGAGGCGCCTGCCAGACATTCGATGTTTGATCGCCCTCAGTGCGCCTCAAAAGCCTGCAAGCCGGGCGAACTGCCTGACTGGAGAGCGCTTTTCATCCCTGCACGCTGGTTGACATCCCAGGGATACATGGCCGACCTTCATGTGTGGCCCTGCCCCCCCCTGTCCCCTTCCGCATCAGGGATGTGCCCATGTCGAGCTCGATCAACAGACGACGGTTCCTCGCCGGTGCCACCTGCGTGGCCGCGGCGGCCGTGGCTGGAGGTGTGTTCGGTGCCGGTGTCGCCGAGGCGGCGCCCAGCACGTACACGCCCGACTGGAACTCGGTCGACCAGCACCCGCCGGCCCCGGAGTGGTTCCAGGACGCGAAGTTCGGGATCTACTTCCACTGGGGCGCCTTCAGCGTCCCCGCGTTCGACAACGAGTGGTACCCGCGCAACATGCAAGAGGCCGGGAGCAACGCCAACAAGCACCACGTGGCGACCTACGGCCAGCCGTCGGCATGGCCGTACCACAACTTCATCAACGGAGCGAAGGACCTGGCGGGCAACACCGTGAAGTTCGCCCCGAAGCTGAAGTCGGCCGGCGGGAAGTTCGACCCCGACGAGTGGGTGCAGCTGTTCGTCGACGCCGGCGCCAGGTTCGCCGGCCCGGTCGCCGAGCACCATGACGGCTTCTCCATGTGGGACAGCCAGGTCAACGAGTGGAACTCGGTGGACAAGGGCCCTGGCCTTGATCTGCTGCAGCTGTTCTCCACGGCCGTCCGCGCCAAGGGCCTCAAGCTCCTGGTGGCCATGCACCACGCGTACAACTTCACCGGCTTCTACGAGCGTGTCCCCGCCCAGACGGACAGCAGTCTCAAGAAGCTCTACGGGCAGCTGGGCTCGGCCGCGGAGAACCAACTCTGGTTCGACAAGCTCAAGGAGGTGGTCGACCGGGCCCGACCCGACATCCTGTGGCAGGACTTCAATCTGGTCGCCGTGGACGAGACACAGCGCCTGAACTTCCTGGCGTACTACTACAACCAAGCAAACAGCTGGGGCCGTGAAGTCGTCGCCACCTACAAGGACGGCATGAACGGCAAGGGCGAGGTTTTCGACTACGAACGCGGCGGCCCGGCCGACCTCACCGCCCCGTACTGGCTGACCGACGACAGCATCTCCAGCAGCAGCTGGTGCTACACCCAGGGCATCGGCTACTACACCATCCCGCAGATGCTGCACTCGTTCATCGACCGGGTCAGCAAGAACGGCAACATGCTGCTGAACATCGCGCCGATGGCCGACGGCACCATCCCCCAGGCGCAGAAGGACATCCTGCTCGGTATCGGAGACCACCTGAAGCGCTTCGGCGAGTCGGTGTACTCGACCCGCGCCTGGACGGCGTACGGCGAGGGCCCGACGAAGATGGGCGGCGGCTCCTTCACCCAGCCCACGGCCGGCACCGCGCAGGACATCCGCTTCACCCGCAACAAAGCCGACAACGCCCTGTACGCCACCGTCCTGGGCTGGCCCGGCAGCTCGCTGACGATCAAGACCCTCACCTCGGACCGGATCAACCTCTCGTCGCTGACCTCGGTGAAGCTCCTCGGCTCCACCGCCGGCACGTACATCGACCTGCCCACGCCGACGCAGAACACCTCCGGCCTCAAGGTCACCCTGCCGTCCTCGGCGCCCTACAGTGCGCGCGCCTACGTCCTGAAGCTCACCTTCTCCGGCCCGATCCCGGGCCTGCGGCCGCTCGCCGGCGCCATCGCCTTCACGGACGTCAACTACACCGGCAGCGCCGCGATCCTCACCGTCGGCGACCACACCGCGGCCGACCTGACCGCGGCCGGACCGGGCGCGCGCACCCTTTCCTCCCTCCGGCCGGCCCCCGGCTACCAGGTGATCGGCTACTCCGGAGACAACTTCACCGGCACCTCCTGGACCTTCACCGCCGACAACCCCGACCTCAGGGTCACCGGCAACAACGACCAGATCACCTCACTGAGGGTCCAGTTCAAACCGGGGACGTACTTCCGGATCACCAACGCCACCAACGGCCTGGCCCTGGACAGCGGCGGCAACGTCGCCTCCGGCTCCGACCTCAAGCAGTGGACCTGGGACGGAAGTTCGAACCTGCAGTGGCATGCGGAGGCTGTCGGAGGCGGCTACTACAGGCTGGTCAACCGCACCAACGGCATGGTCGCCGACGGCTGGGGCGCGACCGCCGACGGCTCCGCCGCCAGGCAGGCGGCCTGGAACGGCGGCACCAACCAGCAGTGGACGATCACCCACCGGGGCAGCGACCGCTATTCGATCGCCAACCGCACCACCGGGCTGGTCCTCGACGGTGGCGGCAACGTCGACTCGGGCTCCGGCACCAAGCAGTGGACCTACGGCAGCAGCACCAACCTGCTGTGGACCTTCACCGCGCTGTAGCCTGCGGAGCCCGCTGCCGCTGACGCCGCGGCGCGCTCCGTGCCGGGGCGGAGGGGCGATCGTGTCGCTGTCGCCTCGACGCCCCGGACGTCCGAAGACCTCGGACGGACGTGTGGTCGGCCGATCCGCTGCCGCCCCCTTTCGCAGAGGACCCCTGGCAACCTCTCGACCTCCCGCACCTGATCCTCGGACCAGCTCAGGCGGAGCACCGACGCCGACGTGAGCTACGGCGCCCTCACCGCCCGGCAGCTGAATGCCGACTGCCAGATCAACGCGACGCCTACGGCGACTTCCCCAGAAGCTGCGGACGCGCTACGGGGCCGCCACGACCATCGTGGCCGTCGGCGCGGCCCGTTCGCCGGCCGCGCGCAAGAGCCGGACCGGCTCCCCGCCACGCGTTGCTAGTGCCGCGTGTCGGCAGCCTTGTGCCGTGCATGCTGCACCCCCGGCCTTTGTGCGCACGCATGATCGGGGCGTCAGCCTCGACCGTGCCGCGTTCCCAACCACGGCGACCCGGCTCTCCGGGATCGGGCCCTTGATTCCTTTCCCGTACTGGGACGGTGCTGGGAACGCTGACAGCGTCCCCTGCTCACCCCTGCCGCGTGTGCAGGATCCATGTCGGCGGACGTGCCGCGGTTGGTGTCGAGCGGGGCGCGCAGGCTCCGGCCCAGCCCTCCATCCGGGTGGTCACGTAGCACCGGCCGGAGCGCAGTGGAGCAGAAGCGGACCTAGGCTGGAAGCTGCGGCTGCAAACCAGCCCTGACGGGCACAGCTGTCCGGACGGAGGCGAGGCGCGTGGACATGGCCGGCAAGCAGGATGCCCGCACTGCCGCGCTTGCGGTGAGCCCGGACGGCGTGGTGAGCGGCTGGAGCGAGAGCGGGCGGCTGCTGCTGGGCTGGACGGCGCAGGACGCCGTCGGGCGCCCCCTGACCGACCTGCTGGCCGCTCCCCCGGACCCCGGCTTCCTCGAGAGCTACGGCAGCGGCCCCGACCACACGAAGCTCGTCCTCCTGCGCCACCGGGACGGTTCCACGCTGGACGCTCTGGTATCGGCTCACCCGCTCTTCGGCGCCGACGGCCGGGCGCTGGGCCATGCGGTGACCGTCCACCGCTGGGAACGCCGCCCGGTGATCGCCGACCTGGCCTTCGAACAGTGCCCCTTCGCTCTGGGCGTCTACGACCCTGAGCTGCGGTTTCTATGGGTCAACGCCTCCGCGTGCCGGGTGATGGCGCACTCCGAGGAGCAAGTGCTCGGTGAGAAGTACCGCGAGCTGTTCCCCGAACTGGACGACAAGGCGTACACCGACCAGCTCTCCGAGGTGGCGAGGACGGGCGAGCCGGCGCGTCTCATCACCGTCTTCCGCCCGCTCGGCAGCGACTACGCCAACGCCTGGGCCACCAGCATGTGGCCCGTCCGGGATGCCGAGGGCCGGGTCCGCGCGGTCGCCAACTGGGGATTCGACATGAGTGCCGAATACTGGGCCCGGCAGCGCCTCCTCATCCTCAACGAGGCCAGCGGCGGCATCGGCCGGACACTCGACGTCATCGGCACCGCCCAGGAACTGGCCGCGACCTCGGTGCCGGGATTCACCGACCTCGTCACCGTAGATCTCTTCGACGAGGTGCTGCGCGGAGAGGAACCGCCCTCCCCGCCCGCATTCGCTCCTGGCGAGACCATCGCGCTCAGCCGCGCCGCCCAGTACGGCGCGAAGTCCGACACCGCCCTGGCTCCCGGGCACCCGACGCCGGTCAGTCACGCTCCCGGTTCCGTCGCCACCCGCTGCATGGCCACCGGCAGGTCCACGGTCCAGCTCGCAGCCGAACCCGGCCACGGCGGCGAATGGGCCTTCGGTCCCGGGCTCGCCGCCGACCCGGCCCACTGGCCGCCGGGCAATCCGTTGATCGACGAGTCCATCGCCGCGGACGGGCTGACCGGCCGGATCACCGTGCCGCTCCGGGCCCGCGGCGCGCTGCTCGGCGTCGTCGCGTTCTCCCGCAGCGACCGGCCCGAGGCCTTCACGGCCGACGACCTGATCCTCGCCGAAGAGCTGACCGCCAAGGCGGCCGTAGCCATCGACAACGCCCGCCGGTACTCGCGTGAGCGCACGACCGCGCTCACTCTGCAACGCAGTCTGCTGCTGCAGCGGCTGCCGAGCCAGGAGGCACTCGAGGTGGCCTCCCGCTACCTGCCCGCGGGGACCGGCTCGGAAGTGGGTGGTGACTGGTTCGACGTCATTCCGCTCTCCGGTGCCCGGGTGGCCCTGGTCGTCGGCGATGTAGTCGGTCACGGCCTGCACGCCTCGGCCAGCATGGGCCGGTTGCGCACGGCGGTCCGCACGCTCGCCGACGTGGACCTGCCGCCGGACGAGTTGCTGACCCACCTGGACGACCTGGTCATCCACCTCGCCAGCGACCTCCAGCCCGCCGGCCACTTCCAGCCGACCGGCGAGTTCGGGGCCACCTGCCTTTACACCGTCTACGACCCGGTCTCCCGCCGCTTCACACTGGCGAGCGCGGGGCATCCGCTGCCGCTGATCATCTCCCCGGACGGCACCAGGACCCCGGCAGCCGCACATCCGGGACCACCGCTCGGCATCGGTGGGCTGCCTTTCGAGGCCACCGAACTCGAGCTGCCCGAGGGCAGCCTGCTCGCCCTCTACACCGACGGACTGGTGGACAGCCGTGAGCGCGACGTCGACCAGGGGGTCGCGGAACTCCTGCGGGTCCTGAACCATTCGGCCACCTCGCTGGAGGACCTCTGCGACACGGTGATGGACGCCATGCTTTCCGAACGCCGCACCGACGACGCCGCACTGCTGCTCGCTCGCACTCACGCGCTGGATCCCCAGCATGTCGCCTACTGGGACGTCGCACCCGACCCCGCACAGGTGCCGCGCGCCAGGAAGTTCGCCCTCGACCAGCTGAACGCCTGGGGTCTGGAGGAGGCGTCGTTCGTCACCGAACTGGTCGTCAGCGAGCTGGTCACCAACGCCATCAGATACGGCGAGCCCCCGATCAGGCTGCGGCTGATTCGCGACACCTCCCTGATCTGCGAGGTCTCCGACGCCAGCAACACCTCACCGCACCTGCGCCGGGCGCGCGCCTTCGACGAGGGCGGCCGGGGGCTGCTGCTGGTCGCCCAGCTCACCCAGGGGTGGGGTACCCGGCACACCACCGACGGCAAGACGATCTGGTGCGCACAGACCCTCACCGAGCCCGAGCCGCGATGAGATCCGAGCCCGGCGGGCCGTCGCCGGGCTCCCGGCCGGGCGGCGACGGCCCGCGCGCCAGTGGGGCCGGGGCCGTTTTTCAGCCGGTTCGACAGTGAGCGGCTCGGCCACACTCCAGGCCTGCCCCCGGCCGAGCCCTATGCCGTTACGCCCCGGCAGCCCCGATGAACTCGCGCACGGCGCCGCGCGGGTCCCCAGAGCGGACGAGTGCCTCGCCGACCAGTACCACGTCGGCTCCCCAACCTCGGTACTCCGCGACGTCCTTTGGGCCCGTCACTCCTGATTCCGCGACCCTGACCGTGCCTTCGGGGATGCCCGTCACGAGGTCGGCGAACACGGTGCGATCCACGTCCAGCGTTGTCAGATCCCGCGCGTTGATGCCGAGGAGCTCAGCTCCAGCGGCCACAGCGCGCCGCACTTCGTCGGCCGTGTGCGCCTCCACGAGCGGCGTGAGACCCAACTCCTTGCAGAGCCCCATCAAGTCCGCGAGCCGGCCGTCGTCCAGCGACACGACCATGAGTAGCGCGAGATCTGCGCCGTGTGCCCGGGCCTCCCACAGCTGGTAGGGGTCGACGATGAAATCCTTGCGCAGGACGGGCACATCGACCCGGGCACGTACGGCGTCCAGGTCAGCGAGGGAGCCGCCGAATCGCCTGCTCTCGGTGAGCACGCTGATCGCAGCGGCACCGCCGGCCGCGTACTGGGCCGCGAGGGACGCAGGGTCGGGGATGTCCGCCAGCGCGCCCTTGCTGGGGCTCTTTCGCTTCACCTCGGCGATGATGGACACCCCAGGCGCCCGGAACGCGGGCAGCGGGTCGAGCGCGGGTGCCGCGTCCGCTGCCCGGGAGCGCAGCTCCGCCAACGGCGTCGCACGCTTTCGCTCTTCAAGGTCTTCACGAACTCCCGCAAGGATCCCATCAAGAACGGTCATTGCCCTCTCCCTGTCGTATCGTCTGCCGCTCCGGACGTCGCGCGGCGTGTGTGAGGCCCTGCATCACCCACGCCCAAGTCGTCCGCAGACGCGGGATATTCGCATCGATCACGGCGAGACTATCGGCCGGTCTCGGGGCATGGGGAATTGACCTTCAGACAGCCACGGACGAGCGGGATTCGGCTCTGCTCCACAGATCGGCCGGGTGCGCACGGCCACCGCACCGGACGGCGCCGAACTCCGGGTATCCGTCGTCGCCGAGCAACGCGACGAGACAGCCCGAACCCAGAGGGCGCCTCTACGCTACGAACGGCATCATGGCTCAGACAGCACCATCGAAGATCGCCCGTGGATCATGCACTGGTACACCCGGGCCCAGTTCGAGAAGCCGGCCACGACCACCGGCCTGACGGTGCCACGCGGTCATTGACCCGGACGGCAGGACGGCCCCTGCCGACGCCACCGACGTGCCGCACTACCGACTCCACATCAGAGCCGAGGGCTGACAACGATCGAGGTGCCTGCGGAGCTGTCAGCCTGCCAGCCGGGCTTTCCAGATCTCCTCGCTGGGCCATTGCCGGGCCCAGTCGGCGGATACTTCTCCGTAGTCCTGGTGCGCGGACTGGGGAGCCTGAATCTCCATCAGGTCTTCCACGACGAAGCCGCAGTCCCGCAGCAGACGGAGCATCTCACCGTGCGGCAGGACGAACTCCACGTGATTCCCCCAGTCCAGCCGGGTCAGACCGAATTGCCCGCGGGACAGAGTGGTGGACACCGGACCCTCGGACGGTACGCACAGCGCGAACAGCGGTGAGTAGCGCGAGAACACCAGCCGGCCTCCGGGAACGAGAAGCCGGGCTGCCTCCGGGATCCACTGGTAGGGGTCGCACCACAGCGAGGCGCCGAATTCGCTGATCGCCAGACCGAACGTGTCGTCCTCGTAGGGCACCTTCTCGGCATTGCCCAGGACGAGGGGGAAGTCGATGCCGAACTCCGCCTGCATCGCGCGAGCAGTGGCGAGCTGCTTCTCCGAGAGGTCGATCCCGACCGGGTGGGCTCCCGCTCTGGCCAGCCAAGCGGAAACGTAGGCAGTACCGCAGCCCAGCTCAATGGCGCGCATCCCGTCGATGCCGTCGGGAAGCACGCAAGCCTGCGACTCAGGGGTGGCCCACAATCCCCAGGACGGTTCCGCCTGCGCCCAGTGATCACGGGCCAGCGGCCCGTGCCACGCAGCCGCCTCGTCATCCCAAAAGCGTCGGTTCCGCTCCACATGGTCCGCCGGGCCGGCATCAGTCATGGAGGCACTCCATCGAAGAAGCTGGTGTTCTGGCAACGGAATTACGACGACGCCGGACTCTGCACCGGAAGCCGAGTGTGGAGCTGACTCCGGAGCATGAATGTCGAAGCGCTTCGACGATGCCATTCGTCCCAACGGCCTGTCAATGGACCCGAAGAATAAAGTGACTAGCGGTACAGGCCCTTGTTTCACACGAAACTTGTCCGTTAGCTTGCGGCTGCAAGCGAAGCGCTTCGACAGCTGCCGTAGGAAGGCCGCCGCCATGGGTCATGGGCTGAACCGCACGAGCTTCGTCAGCGCAGCGGCCTCGGTCGCGTGAGCGGCCGTTTTGACCCTGCCGCCGAACTCGAGCCGGAGGCCCGCGCCCTGGTCCACGAGGCGGTAGCGGCGTACAAGGCCATCCGCGCCGACCTGCCGCAAGCCGTGCCGTCCTGGCCCCTCGGCCTTCCCGCCTGGGACGGCCCCTGGATCGCCCTGGCCCTGCGCACCCCCGCCACCACCTACCTCACCGCCTGGCGCCGCACCGGAACCGACTCCACGGCGACGCTTCACCTGCCCCACCTGCGGGGCACCACCGCCCGTGTCGACCTGCTCTACCCCTCGGTCAGCCGGGCCTTTTCCGCCTGGATGCCCGAGGCGGCCGCGCTGAGCCTGACCCTGCCCACCGCGCCGTCCGCCGTTCTGCTCCGCATCACCCCCACGGACCCCGGCGCTCCCTGAACCACCCCACGCCCGCATCCCCAACCGACGAGAGGACCTATCGGGTGCCCCCTCTGCGCCAGCCGGACGGACGCTTCACCAACCCCGTGATCCCCGGCTTCCACCCCGACCCCAGCGTCTGCCGCGTCGGCGACGACTACTACCTGGCCTGCTCCAGCTTCGAGTACTTCCCCGGCGTGCCCGTCTTCCACAGCCGAGACCTGGTGCACTGGACGCAGATCGGCAACGCCCTGGACCGGCCGGACCAACTGCGGCTGCCCGCCTCCATGTCGTCCTCCGGCGGGATCTACGCCCCCACCCTGCGCCACCACGACGGCCGCTTCTGGCTGATCGTCACCAACTGCAGCGAGGGCGGCGGCAACCTGATCGTCACCGCCACGGACCCCGCCGGACCGTGGTCGGATCCCATCTGGGCGCCGGGCGTCCCCGGCATCGATCCCGACCTGGCCTGGGACGAGGACGGCACCTGCTGGTGCACGGTCGCCGGGGTCTCGCAGGTCCGCATCGACCCGTCCACCGGGCAGACGTTCGGCACACCGCACAGGCTCTGGTCCGGCGGGCCCGGCGCCAAGGCCCCGGAGGCGCCGCACCTGTACCGGATCGGCGACTACTGGTACCTGCTCATCGCCGAGGGCGGCACCGAGCGCGGCCACGGCGTCTCGATCGCCCGCGGCCGTACGCCCGCGAGGCCCGTTCGAGCCGTGCCCGGCCAACCCGATCCTCACCCACCGCGGCACCGACCACCCCGTCCAGAACACCGGGCACGCCGACCTGGTCCAAGGCCCCGACGGCTCCTGGTGGATGGTGCTGCTCGGCGTCCGACCGGGCGGCGGCACCCCCGGCTGGCACGTGCTCGGCCGGGAGACCTTCCTGGCCCCCGTGACCTGGGTGGACGACTGGCCGGTCGTCGGCGAGGTCGCCCTGGACCTGCCCGAGCTCCCGTGGCCGCTCTCCCCCGGCCCTGTCGAGGAGCACCGGGACGACTTCGAGCTCGCCGAACTGCGACCGTCCTGGATCTCCCTGCGCGACCGGCCCGCCGAGCACTGCACCACCAAGGAGCGCCCCGGATGGCTGACGCTCCGCGCGCGGGGCGGCTCCCTGGACGAGCCCGACGTGGTGTTCACCGGCCGGCGCCAGCAGCATCTGTCGTGCCGGGCGCGCACTCTGGTCGATGCCGCGGAGGGAAGCGGTGGCCTCGCCGTCCGGCTCGACGAGCGGCACCACTACGCGATCGAGGTGTCCGGCACGCGAGGTGCGGGTGGTCGCGCGCGTCGGCTCCCTGCGCACGGTCGTGGCCGCAACAGTCCGTGCCCGCCGGGCCGGTGGTCCTCGCCGTCACGATCACGGAACCGCCGTCTCCGCACGGGCCGTGCACCGGACCCGACGTCGTCTCCCTCGGCGTCGAGCAGCCCGACGGCACGTTCACCGAGCTCGCGACCCTCGACGGCCGCTACCTGTCGACCGAGGTCGCCGGCGGCTTCACCGGCCGGGTCATCGGCATGTACGCCGCGGCGGGCACCGTCCACTTCGACTGGTTCGACTACGAGCCCCTCGACGGCTGAACCAGGCCGCCTCCCCCTGCCTCCCTCTGCCTCCCTCGCTGACAGGGACGCAGGACGCTTCGCCGGATGGCGACGAGGGCCGGCGGGCGCGGCCGACGGTGGCGCCCGGTCGCTGCCCGACCACCGATCGGATCACCCGTACCACCGACCGAAAGGCATGACACATGAAGGACATACGGCAGACCCGCACACCACCGCAGACGCGGGCCCGGCCGCCTGGCCGGCCTGCTGATGGCGCTGCTCGTCGTCCTGGGGCTGTCCGGCAGCACCGCGCTCGCCGCGCCCGACGGCACGGCACAGCAGGCAGGCTCCGCGGTCAAAGTCCCGGCCCGCGCCATGGACGCCGTCGCCGCGATGCAGCCCAGCTGGAACCTGGGCAACACCCTGGACGCCATTCCGGACGAGACGTCCTGGGGCAACCCCAAGGCCACCAGGGAGCTGTTCAGGACCATCCGGGCGGAGGGCTTCCGCAGCGTCCGCATCCCGGTGACCTGGAGCGCACACCAGTCCGCCACCGCGCCCTACACCGTCGACGACGCGTACATGAGCCGCGTCAAGCAGGTGGTCGACTGGGCGCTCGCCGAGGACCTGTACGTCGTGCTCAACATTCACCACGACTCGTGGCAGTGGATCTCGAAGATGCTCCACCGACCACGACAAGGTGCTCGCCCGCTTCAACCCGCTGTGGACCCAGATCGCCGCCGAGATTCCGGGACGAGCCGCGCACCCTGCTCTTCGAGAGCGTCAACGAGCCGTGTTCGACGAACGCCACGGACGCTCAGAAGACCAAGCTCCTCAACGAGCTGAACACCTCCTTCCACAAGATCGTCCGTCGCTCCGGCGGCGGCAACGCGAACCGCCTGCTCGTCCTGCCCACAGAGGTGCGGTGCACACCTGACCAGGCCTCATGGACGACCTGTCCACCACGATCAAGTCGCTGAACGACCGCATCTGGTCGCCACCGTGCACTACTACAGCTGGTACCCGTTCAGCGTGAACATCGCGGGCGGCACCCACTACGACGACGCCGCCCAGAGCGACCTCAACGACGCCTTCGCCCGCATGCGCGACACCTTCGTCGCCAAGGGCATCCCCGTCTACCTCGGTGAGTACGGCCTGCTCGGCTATCCCGACCACAACCATCCTTCCCGTGTCGAGCGGGGCGAGGCGCTGAAGTACTACGAGCACCTCGGACACGCGGCGCGCCTCGCCGGAGTCACCACCGCGCTGTGGGACCCCGGAACTTTGGCCTACCTGAACCGGGAGACCCTGAAGTGGACGGACCCCGCGCTGATGGCGTGGATCAAGTCCAGCTGGACCACCCGTTCGGCGAACGGCCTCCTTCGACAAGGTCTTCTTGGAGAAGAAGGAGCCGATCACCGCCAAGGGGGTCACCCTGAATCTGAACGGGACCACGTTCCGGGGCCTGTGGCACGGCGAGACCAAGCTCGTCGAGGGACGGGACTACACCCTCTTCGACAAGACGCGGCTCGTCCTCACGGCCGGCGCGCTGACCCGGCTGTCGGGCGACCGCGATCTACGGGGTGAACGCCACGCTCCAGGCCCGGTTCTCCCGCGGGCTGCCCTGGCAGATCGAGGTGGTCACCTACGACGAGGCGGTGCTGTCGGACGCCACGGGCAAGACCGACGCGTTCACGATCCCCACGCAGTTCAAGGGTGACGTGCTGGCGACCATGGAGGCCAGGTACGGCGACGGCAGCAACGCCGGCCCGAAGGACTGGACTGTCGTACCAGGAGTTCAACGCGACCTTCTCGCCGGACTACCCGAACGGCACGATCATCCTGACGCCCGAGTTCCTGGACTCGCTGCGCGACGGCGAACTGGTGACACTGACCTTCCACTTCTACAGCGGCGAAAAGAAGGTCATGTATCACGTCAAGAAGTCCGGAGACTCGGTCACCGGCACTCACGTCCCGCCCATCCCCTGACCGACCCGCCCCTCGCCCTGGTTGCCACCTCCCCGGCAACCAGGGCACGCGTGTGCACAGGCACCCCCCTTCTGGCTAGCGCGAGATGTTCCTCGCCGTAGCTAACGCGGTGCGGTCACCGTGGCGCCGGGGGTGAACTGCCACCAGTTCACGTTGAGCAGGTAGCCGCTGCCGCCGGTGAACCGCAGGTAGAGATCCTGGGTTCCCGTCGCGCCGCTGACCGGGCAGGTCACCGTCGTCCAGGTCTGCCAGCCGCCGGTGTTCGGTACACCGCAACGGCCCACGACCGTCCCGCTCGGGGAGCCCAGGCGCAGTTCGACGGTGCCGCCGCCGGCTGCCCGAGGCCACGCGGGCGGTGAAGGAGGACGCGCCCGGCCCGAAGGCCACGCCCTTGACCTTGACGTAGTCGCCGTTGTCGATCCAGCCGACGTTCATTCCGCCTTCGGTGGACGGTTCGGTCTCGATCCCGGACCCCCAGGCGATCGTCTCGGCCTCCTGGCGTGCATACGGATTGAGCGTGCCGGCCTGGGGGGCACCCGTGTTCGTCATGGTGAGCGTCGGGATCGTGCCGTCGGCGTTGTAGGAGAACCTCTCCACCGCGACCGAGCGGGTGAAGCCGCCGCCGCCAGGCAGCGCGCCGTTGTGGTAGAAGAAGTACGAGTTGCCCTTGAAGTCCACGATCCCGGGGTGGTTCGTGAAGCTGCTGCCCTGCGTGGGCATGACCGTCCCGCGGTAGGTCCAGGGCCCGGTCGGTCCGGGCGCCGTCGAGTAGGCGATGAACTCCGAGCAGCACTTGGCCGCGAAGACCATGTAGTACAGGCCGTTCCGCTTGTAGACCCACGGTCCCTCTTCGTACAGGGTGGGGCGGTTGGGGTCGCCGGTGCGGGTGCCGAACCCGGCGGTGGTGAGGGGGATCCTGGTGGGGCTGCCCGAGTAGGAGGTCATGTCGGTGTTCAGCCTGACGTACGTCAAGTTCGGGTTGCCCCAGTACAGATAGGCCTGGCCGCCGTCGTCGATGAAGACGGTCGGGTCGATCTCGCCGTTCTCCACCAGGGGGTGGCCGAGGGCGTCCCGGAACGGTCCGGTGGGGCTGTCGGACACCGCCACACCGATCGCCATCCGGCCGGTCGCCCGGTTCTTCACCGGTACGTACCAGTAGAACCGGCCGTTGCGCTGGACGGCCTGTCCCGCCCACGCGTCGGAGGACGCCCAGCTGAAGGTGGTCAGGCTGAGCGGGGAGCCGTGGTCGGTCCAGTTGACCATGTCGGCGGAGGACCACACCCGCCAGTCCTTCATGGTGAAGTAGGTGGAGCCGTCCTCGTCGTGCCCGGTGTAGAGGTAGACCCGTCCGTCATGGACAAGCGGGGCCGGGTCGGCGGTGTAGATGTGCTGGACGATGGGGTTGTCAGCTCGGGCCGCGGTGGGTTGTACCGCGGCGGGAACGACGGCGAACGCCAGCAGGAGGCCCATCACCCAGGCGGTTGCCCGGGTGCGCCTCGAGCCGGTGGTGGGTAACGGCCGAGCCGTCGATCATCGTGGCCTCCGGGGGATGCTGGCTGGTGGGTGAGCTGCCTGCCGGTGCGCGACATCCTTCACGCGCGGGTCCACTTCTGGCCGGCCTGGCCGTTGCAGGCCCACAGGACCAGGGGGGTCCCGTTGGCGGTGCCGGCCCCGTCGGCGTCGAGGCACAGCCCGGCGTGGACGTTGCGGATCGACCCGTCGGAGCCGACGGACCACTTCTGGTTGTCCTGGCCGTTGCAGGGCCAGGTGATGACCCGGGTGCCGTTGGTGGTGCCCTGGTCGTAGGCGTCCAGGCACTTGTCGCCGAAGACGCGGATCTCGCCGCCGGCCCACGTGGTCCACAGCTGGTTGGCGGCCGTGTGGCAGTCCCAGAGCAGTGCCGTGGCCCCGGCCGCGGTGGAGGCACTGTCCACGTCCAGGCAGCGGCCGGAGGCGTTGCCGCGCAGCCGCGAGGTGGTGGCGGCGAGCGGGCTGCCACCGCTCACCCGGAACACGGCCACGCCGTGCGCGGGGACGCTCGCCGAGATCTGCCCGGACGTGCTGGACGTGCCGCCGGTCCACAGGTCGGTGAGGGTGAACGGACCGCCGGACAGGCCGATTTGCGCGGCCGTGGTGGTGACCGTCGCCGTGCCGCCTCCCCGGTTGAACAGGCCCACCGCGACCGAGCCGTCGGACAGGGGCTTGGCGAACACCTCGGTGCCGCCGTCGTCGCGCACCCTGCGCCCGCCCGCGCCCAGCGGAGTCCTGGTTCACCGCCAGCAGACGCGGGTTGCGCAGGATCGCGCTCACGTCGGCGGACATGGTGCGGATGTCGTTGCCGGCCATGAGCGGTGCGCTCAGCAGCGCCCACAGGGCGAAGTGCGAGCGGGACTCGGTCAGTGACAGGCCGGGGCGGCCGACGACCAGCATGTCGGGGTCGTTCCAGTGCCCCGGGCCCGACTGCGCCGCCAGCGGCGCGGTGACGTCCAGGACGTTGCCGACGCCCATCGGATAGCTGTTGGTGTTGCCGTTCTGCCAGATGTCGAGCAGGTCCTCGGTCGTCCGCCACAGGTCGGCGACCTCGCCCCAGTTGTATGTGTCGCCGGTGATGGCGTGGAAGCTGTTGGGGTTGATGCTGTAGACGATCGGCCGGCCGGTGGCGCGCAGGGCGTCGCGCATCAGCGTGAAACGCGCGACCTGCTCGTCACGGGTACCGCTGGAGGAGCACCAGTCGTACTTGAGGTAGTCGACGCCCCACGAGGCGAACGTGGCGGCGTCCTGGGCCTCGTGCCCCCTGCTGCCCGTCGACCCGGGATAGGCGCCGCTGGTCTGCGCGCAGGTGCGTTCGCCCGGCACCTGGTAGATGCCGAACTTCAGGCCCTTGCTGTGGATGTAGTCCCCGAGGGCCTTCATCCCGCTCGGGAACTTGGTCGGATTGGCCCGCAGGTTGCCCGCCGCGTCCCGCTGTGGGTCGAACCAGCAGTCGTCGACCACCACGTAGCGGTAGCCGGCGTCCCGCATGCCCGATGACACCATCGCGTCGGCGGCCTGGCGAACCTGCGTCTCGGTGATCCCGCACCCGAAGCTGTTCCAGCTGTTCCAGCCCAAGCGGCGGGGTGAGCGCCGGGCTGCCGGGCGCGGCCGAGGCGGTGGAGTGAGCGGAGGCCGTCACGGACGCGGTGATCGTCAACGCGGCCGCCGCGAGGAGGTGGAGCAGTCGTCTTCCTGATCGTGTGGGCACCGGGGGCTCCTTTCCCTGAAGGGCGCCAGGGTGGGTGATGCGCGACGCGTCGATGTCACGTTCATGACATCGCAAGGAGGGGACGAGGCGTTCGAAATTTCGGGCACTATTCGGAAAGTCGAGGCCTCACGGATACTAGAGAGACGTCCGAACATGTCAACACCACCCGCGTTACGGGCTCCCTCACACATCCCGGCGACGCGAGAATGAAGGGTTCGATCTGCGAGATCCGGACAATCGACCTATGCCAGCCGATCGTCAATCGACTTCGAATGTTTCGATCAACTTGACGAATCCTGCGAGACGCATCGACGAGGCCTGCGACCCCCTACCATCCGGATGCTCGACAAGGCATTCGCCGACCTCAAGGTCGGCCGGCCGCCTTCGCGGGGGGCTACAACGCGCCGCGGGCCGAGGTCGACCGCGCCCGAGGAAGGACGCGGACCGACCTCGGCCCTGATGTCGATCAACCGCCGTTGACGGTCAGGTTGTTGGTGGTGAAGTTCAATCCGCCGGACGACGAGGTGACCTCATAGCCGAACTGGACGTCGCCGATGGTCTCGTTGCCGGGCATCCAGCCCTTGCTGTAGGCGATCCAGTTGAGCACCGGCTTGATGTCCACAGTGCCGGAGTTGGAGTCGGACGTGCGCAGGAACGAGAACACCTGGTTCGACCCGTTGGTGCCCTTGTAGACGTTCCAGTTGTGGCCGCCGAGCGTGACGTTCTCCTGCCAGGTGCCGATCGGGCCGACGGCTCCGTTGTAGTTGACCCAGAGCATGATCTCGTACTGGTGGTCGGTGTCCCAGATGTCGTACGACGTGTTGTACGCGCCGGACGACGGGACGCTGACGTTGTAGTTGCTGGTGAGCCAGCCGAGGGAGTCGATCGTCTTGTTGATCGTCTTCGTTGAGTTGGCGTAGGACTTGATGCCGCCGGTGTTGGGGTGGTCGGCCCAGACACCCCAGCCGGTCCCGGAGTTGGCCCAGACGCACTGGCTGCCGGCTCCGGAGCCCCAGACATTGTTGTAGAGCTTGTAGCCGTCCAGGCTGGTGCTGCCCCACTGGTCGCAGGAGTTCCAGACTGCTGCCGAAGCGGGGGCGGAGGCGAGGCCGACGGTGGCCCCGAGAGCCATCGCCGGCGCCAGCACCGCCATGCTGACCTTGCGTATCGCGCTTTTTACCATGGTGTCCCTTCCACGGGTGGGGGGAATTGTGGGGGTGTTACCACGCCCCCTGACTGAGGACGTGGTCCTCTCCGGCGACGAGATCGATCGGCTGCGCGTCACCGGAAGAAGTCCTGACTTCGATACGAACGGTGCGAGTCCGCTGCTGCACCGCCGTCCCCGCCGGGATTGCGGGCGGCAGCGCGGGCAGGGTGTGCGCGGCGTCGGCGTTGTGGACGCCGCGGTCGGCCAGGTATCGCAGCGGCCTCGTGTCGCGTCACTCAGGTCGGGGATCGGACGGGTTCCCCGTACTGCACGCCGCGTCCGTCGGTGGCGAGGTAGACCCGGCCGTGGACGCGCGGATCGCCGGTGATGGCCGTGCCGGTCCAGCCACACTGGTGCTGGTCGTCGTTGATCCGCGTCACCCCTTGATGGCCCCCGTGAGCATGCCCTTCTTGAAGTGCCGCTGGACGAAGGGAGAGGCAACCGCGACGGGGATCAGCGCGAGGACCATGACGGCCATCTGCAGCCCCAGGGAGGAGAGTTGTCCGGTGCGAACCGCCTGCTGGAGGCCGGTCGGTGCCTCGGTGTTCTTCTGGACCAGCTGGATGAGGACGTTCTGCAGCGGCATCATCTCTTGGTCACTGAGGTAGATGGAGGCGTTGAACCAGGCGCTCCAGTAGCCGACCGCGTAGAACAGCGAGATGACGGCCAGCACCGCGCGCGACAGCGGCATGACGATGGTCAGCAGGATGCGCAGGTCACTGGCGCCGTCGATGCGCGCGGACTCGGTGAGTTCGGGTGAGATCCCCATGAAGAAGGCCCGCAGGACGAGGATGTTGAAGACACTGACCGCGCTCGGCAGGACCAGCGACAGATAGGTGTCGGTGAGGCCCAGCGACTGCACCAGAAGGTACGTCGGAATGAGCCCGGCCCCGAAGAACATGGTCGCCATCATGGTCATCAGGAAGAACCGATGGCCCAGGCTCCCCGGCCGCGACAGGCCGTAGGCCGCCAGCACCGACACCGTCATCGAGAACAGCGTGCCGAAGAGCGTGACACCGACCGAGACCATGATCGCCCGGCTGACCTGACCACCGCCGAGCAGTTCGGTGTAGTTGACGAAGGTGATGTCCTGGGGGATCACGACGAGGCCGCCGACCCGGTCGATCACGGGTTTGGGAGAGAGGCTGGTGACGATCACGATCCAGAGCGGACCGAGCACCCCCAGGCAGCAGAGCAGGAGGAAGCCGCTCTTGGCGGTGATTCCTGCCTTGTTCGGCGGCTCCTCCCACACAGGGCGGGCGGGAGCCTTGAGGCTGCGGATGAGCTGCGTGTTGAGGCTCATTTCTTGTACACCCCCTGCTCGCCCAGCAGGTGCGCGAACTTGTTCGCCCCCAGGACGAGACAGACTCCGATGAGTCCCTTGGCCAGGCCGACCGCGGCCGCGTAGCTGAAGTCGCCGTTCTGGATACCCATGTTCCACACGTACGTGTCGAGGACCTCGCTGGCCCCCACACCGACCGCGTCCCGCTGGAGCAGGAACTGCTCGAATCCGACGCTCAGCGCGTCGCCCACCCTGAGCACCAGCAGCAGGGCGATCACCGGGCGCAGCGCGGGCAGCGTCACATGCCACATACGTCGCCAGCGCCCCGCGCCGTCCATGGCGGCGGCCTCGTACAGGTCGGTGCTGACGGCGGACAGGGCCGCGAGGAAGACGATGATCCCCCAGCCGGCGTCCTTCCACACGGCCTGCGCGGTCACCAGATACTTGAACAGGTCCGCGTCGGTCATCAGGTCGAAGCCGCTCCACCCGTGGTCCTGAAGGGTCTGGGCGATGATGCCCGCGCCGCCGAGGATCTGCTGGAACACGGTGACCACGAGGACCCACGAGAAGAAGTGCGGCAGATACATGATCGCCTGCGCCACGGCCCGCACCCGGGGCCGGATCACGCTGTTGATGACCAGCGCGAGGGCGATGGGGACCGGGAAGAACAGCACCAGTTGGAGCACGAACAGGACGAGCGTGTTCTTCGTGGCGTCCCAGAACAGCGGGTCGTCGAGCGTGCGCGAGAACTGCTCCACGCCCACCCACGGGCTGTGGAAGATCGCCGTGATGCCGTTGCTGGAGACGTACGGGTCGTAGTCCTGGAAGGCGACCACGTTGCCGAGCAGCGGGACGTAGTTGAAGAGCAGGAGCAGGGCGATGACGGGCAGCGTCATCAGGATGAGCGCGCGGTCGCGGCGCAGCCGGATCCGCCAGGGAACCTTGCCGGCCTTGCTCGTTCTGCGTGGCGCCCGCACCTTCGCCCCCGCGGTGGCCACCGCGACCGTCGGCTCCTCGACGGCCGCGGGGGGACGAGTCCCGTCGGGCCTGCTCCCGGCCGTGATGGACATCAGTTGCCGCTGCCGTTCTTGTCGAGGAGTTCCTTGTACCAGTCGCGCAGCTTGTCGCCGCCGGAGGACCTCCAGGTGGAGACGGCGTCCTGCACGTCGGACATCTTCTTGTTGCCCCGCACGTAGTCGTTCTGCAGTTGCTCGAACTGGCTTTCCAGGTGGGCGTAGCGGGCCGGCTCGACGATGGTCATGCCGTATATGGACGTCTTCTTCATGAAGGCCCCCATGCGCTGCTGCCACTCGACCTGCTTGCGGGCGACCTCGGGGAGGTCGGGGTGGGCGAAGTAGGGAGCCGGGGCCGCCAGCATCGCCCAGGCGTTGATCACCTCGGAGTTGCCCTGGTCGGTCTTGGCCGGGACTCCGTCCTTGACCGTGTAGTGGGTGCCCTCAACGCCGTAGTCGACGAGCATCCGCTCCTTGGTGCCGTAGGGCGCTGCCGCGAAGTCGGCGGCGGCCAGCGCGTTCTCCACGGTGCCCTTCGAGGCGCCCTTGCGGATCAGCGACCAGATGTTGGCGGGCGAGGACGCCCACAGTGTGGGGTTGCCGCCGTCGGCGCCGAAGATGTCCATGGCGTCGATCCGGAAGTCCGGGTTGGACTGGGCCTGTTCGGCGGCCTTGTTGTACCAGGTGGCCAAGTCGCTGTTGAAGACCAGGATCTGTCCGGCGGTGAAACGCTGGCTCGCGTCGCCGGAGCGCGCCTTGTCGTCGGGGTGGACGACGCCGGCGTCGAACAGCTTGCGGGTCCACTCCAGGGCCTCGAGGAACTCGGGCCGCTCCTTGCCGTACCTCAGCTTGCCGTCGTCATCGATGTTCCAGTCGGGGCAGGCGCCGAAGATGCTCCCCGAGACCCAGCTCAGGTCACCGCAGGCCCACACCTTGGCCTTGGCGCTGGTGACATCCTTGGCCCAGCTGAGGAACTCGTCGGCCGACTTGGGGACGGACCAGCCCTTCTCGTCGAAGATGTCCTTGCGGTAGTAGGGCACGATGAAGGTCGCGGGGGCGGTGGGCATCGGAATGCCGCGCAGCGCGCCGCCGAAGATGCCCATGCGCCAGGCGTCGGACGGAATCGCGGCCAGGTTCGGGTACTTCTTGACCTTGTCGCCCGCCAGGTAGGGGCCGAGGTCCATGAACTTCGCGGTGACCGCGTTCGCGATCTTGCCGACCAGTTCCCAGCTCGGCACGACCACCATGTCGGGTATGGAGCTGGAGGCGAGGACGGCGCCGAGCTTCTGGCCGTAGGTGTTGCCGTCCTGGTTCTGCCAGGTGACCTTGGTACCCGCCGCCGCGTCGACCCTCTTGTAATACGCGCACCCGGGCTTCGGCGGGGTACCCCAGAACGGGGCCATGATCTTGACGGGAGCGCCGGTGCCGAGCTTGTCCGGGACCGAGGTGGCGAGGGCCGCGAGCTCGACCTTGCCGGTGTAGCCGGCCGCCGAACCGTTCTTCGCCGGAATGTCCGGCTTGGCGACCGTGCTGGCGACGTAGGTCGGGAGCAGCTTGTCGGCCGCCTTGCCCGACGTGGCGCCCTCTCGTGACCCGCTGTCCGAACCACCGCAGGCGGTGAGCAGTGGCATTCCCCCGGCTACCGCTGCGGTGGCGACCGCCGTGGAGGCGAGAAAGGTTCTCCGGCTCGGTCCGGAGGAGGCGGCATTCGGCGTCATTGCGTCAACCCTTCATGGCGCACCTGAACACCCGGCGGTAGGCCGTCGGCTGCGGTGTCGTGACGGGAACTGGCTGAGCTGAGCTGAAGCGGACATCCAACCACTACGACGCGATTCGCAGTCGAAGCGCTTCGATGTTGCAGTGAGGTTAAGTGAACGCCCATGGGGGCACAAGGGTCGCTTCCAAGATTCCTCCGAGGCTCGGAGGGCACATTCCGTAAGCCCTGCTTGATGCGATGGCGTTGATCTCTGGACACTCGCTCTGGTGCCTGACAAGCATCGAAGCGCTTCGAAAGCGCTTCCCGAGTCATTACAAGGGGATCCCACGTGTCCGCACACAATCCGCACGCACCGACACCATTCCGCGATCCGCAACTGCCTTTCGCGAAGCGCATCGACGACCTTCTGTCGCGGCTCACCCTCGACGAGAAGATCGGGCCTCCGCACCGGTTCGCGCCCGCCGTGGAGCGGCTCGGCGTCGCCGCGTTCCGCACTACGCCACGGTGAGCGCCCTCGTACTCGTGGCTGCCGGTACGCACGACTCATGTGCACGGGAGCCGCTGCACATGAGTCCGGCACCGGAAGGCTTCGGTGCCGGACTCGGCTTCTTCATACTTGCGTTCGACAGGGGCATCGTCGCCCGGAACGTTCGGGCGCGGGGACCACCGGGTCTCCAGGCGGAAGTGCGGCGTGTGCCGGTGCCAGTACTCGACCGCCGCGGCACCGCGCGCGGCCGTGGCCCACGCCGCCTGGCGTCACTGCCCTTCCTACGCCGGATAGTTGGCGTGTGACTCGTCCACCGACCGGGCGTGTGTCTCGCGACGAGGAAGGACTCGCGGCGTAGCGCTCAGGACAGGTCCGCGGGCAGATGGTGAACGAAGCCGTGGAATGCGGCCAGGGTGTGCCGGAGGCCGACGCCGGGCTCGGTGTCGGCCTGCCTGCCCGTCTCCGGTGCCGCGGTGGCGGATATCACCGGTCCCGAGCGGCAGCCCCCGGTGCAGCGGCGAGGACGCGGACGTCCCAGGCATCGAGCCGCACGGGCGTACCCGCCGGGACCACGCTGCCGTCCAGGGCGTCGGTCAGGTCCACCGGGGCCTGGGCGGTGGCCGGCTGCCAGCTCCAGTTGTGGACGACATGGACGCGCCGGTCGCCGGGGGCGGTGCCGGTGGCGACGGTGACCGAGTCCGGCAGGCCCTGCCAGCCGCTGCACGGGGTGGACGCGAGCCACGCCGCGAGCGCGCGGGCCAGATCGCGGCCGGGCACGGTGCCCACGCACGTGACGCGGCCCGCGCCGTGGCGGCGGGTGGTGACGGCGGGCCAGCGCCCGAAGTGCGGGTGGTCGTACCCGGCCAGGATGTCGGCGTCCTCGACGGCCAGGCCCTCCACCCAACGGGTGGCCACCGCGCCGCCGGGCAGCTGGAGCGGACTGTCCGGTGCGGTGCGCAGCGGCAGGTCTGAGTGCAGGTTGCTGAACTCCTCGTAGCGGA
Organism: uncultured Actinomycetota bacterium; assembly: GCA_963798065.1. Lineage (GTDB taxonomy): Bacteria > Actinomycetota > Actinomycetes > Streptomycetales > Streptomycetaceae > Streptomyces. The sequence continues at coordinate 153,002 of CAWCSC010000031.1, forward strand.
CACCCGCGGCCCGAGCAAGTCGCGCCGGTGTCACCTCGTGTCGCGCCCGCGCCTCATGGTCGCCGTAGCCTGTGCGGGGACCGAGGACGAGATGGCCGCCCGCCTCCGCGTAGGCGCCGAGCCAGTCGAGCGTCCCGTCGTCCGCCACGTACAGCGCGGGAGCGATGAGCACGGGGTGCAGCTCGGCCGCCGACTTCGGTGCCAGGCCCGGGCGTTCGCCGCGCGGGTCGTGCAACTGACGGGCGTGCAGGATCCGTATCTGGCGCCCCGCCTCGAACGCGCCGCGGTAGAACGGTTCGAAGATGCCCTCGTACGCACCCTCGTCCGGACCACCGTCGGGACCGGCGAGCGGCGGGTACTTGCGCATCAGCCACTTGCTCGGCGCCGAGTACACCATCGCGATGTCCGCGTCCGGTGTGATCCCCGCGACCAGGTCCCCGGCCCGCTCGAACTCGGCGCCGAGTCGGGCGAGTTCGCGGTATGCGCGCCCAGGCCGTCCGCTGTGCGGGAGGATCCCGCCCCAGTACGTCTCGGCGCCGAAGTGCAGCGTGTGCCAGTGCCAGTACTCGATCATGCGGGCCCCGCGCGCGACCAGCGCCCACGCGGCCTGCCGCCACTGCCCGTCGAAGGCGGGCCGGTTGTCGGAGGTGCCGCCGATGGCCTGGGCGTTGGTCTCCGTGATCAGGAACGGCTCCTGGCGCGAGGAGTAGATCCGGTCGGCGCTGTGGTGCAGCGCCCACGCCCCGTACGCCATCCACTGCTGCGGCAGCTTCTCGCGAGGCGGTTCGGGCATCGTGAGGCTGTCCTGCATGTCGTAGTACGGGTTGCCCGCGGTGATGTCCAGGCTGTCGGTGAGCTCATCGTCCTCCAGGCCGGGCGAGCCGTAGGCGAGGCACGTGGTGACGAACTGGCCGGGCCTCGCGTACTCGCGCACGATGCCGGCCTGCCAGGCGATGAACTCGGTGGTCTGGCGCGCCTGGAACGCCTGCCAGGCCAGGTCGTACTGCGGCTGCGCGTTGCCCTGAGGGGTCCACAGGTCCGCCCAGGTGGACAGCCGGTGCGACCAGTACACCAGCCCCCACTCGCGGTTGAGGGTCTCCACATCGCCGTACCGCTGCCGCAGGTCGTCCACGAACCGCTGGAAGACGCCGTGGTTGTGCGGCAGCCGCGGGCCGGGCTCGTTGTCGACCTGGAAGCCGATGACCGCGGGGTGGGCGGCGTAACGGGCCGCGATCACGCGGATCACCCGCTCCGCGTGGAAACGGAAGGCCGGGTGCGTGAAGTCGACCTCCTGCCGGGCGCCCCACGCGGCGCGGCGCCCGGCGGCGTCCTCGGCGGCGATCTCCGGGTACTGCCGGGCCAGCCACGGCGGCACCGCGTAGGTGGGAGTTCCGAGGACGACGGAGATGCCGCGCTCGTGGGCGCCGTCGAGGACGGGTTGCAGCCAGTCGAGTTCGAACCGGCCGTTCTCCGGTTCCCAGGTGGACCAGACCGACTCGCCGACACGGATGACGGTGAACTTCGCCTCCGCCATGAGATCGAGGTCGGTCTTGAGCCGCTCGTACGGCTGGTACTCGTGGTAGTAGGCGGCGCCGAACAGGACGCGCGCGGGCAGATCAGTCATGCGAAGCCCTCAAGAGACGTATGGGTCCCGGCCGCCGGGATCAGGTCGTGGATCGCGGCGGCCGGGACGGGGAGGTGGTGGGTGGTGCAGGTCGAGCCGGTCACGGACGTACCGGGACTCGGGAGCGGCTCCGCTCTCACGCAGCGAGCCGACGAACTCGTCGGTGAGGGTGATGAGTTGCTGGTCCCCTCGCGTTCGCCGGATACGGGGTGTCGTACGTCGTCACATGTGATCGCCGGTCAGCCTGCTCGGTGATGTGCACCAGGCCCCGGAAGCGGGTCGCCTGCAGCTCTGTGGCGGCGACAACGGCTCATCTGGTGACTCATGCCAGCAGCCCCCTGGGGGTAGTCGAAGCGCTTCACCTGATGACGCAAGGTAATGAGGAACTTCTGGCGAAGCAAGGGGCTACAGGCAATGGAACCTTCTTCCTTTCCGGGCATTGACATCACATCTCAGGCGATGGCAGCGTCGAAGCGCTTCACCATCCTGGAGTCGCGGACACCGGCTGGGTAGCAGGCTCGGAGCGCTGCGTCGGCGGGCCGTGGAGCACTCCGAGCGAGCCGGTCAGAACTGGCAGGTATCCATCCAGCGCGTGACCAGGGAGGTGTTGTTCTTGTCGGCTTCACGCACGGGCCCGCACAGGAACGGGCTGAAGCGGGTGTCGGCACGCAGCCAGAGGCTGAGGAACGACACGATCCACTTTCCCTGCTTGGCTTTGTCGCCGTAGCCCGTCATCGGGCACAGATGGTCGCCTGGAACCTCGATGTAGAGCTTCTCGGCCTGGGACATGGAGTTGTACCAGGGCACCGCGTAACTGTTGCCGTGGGCGACGGGGTCACTCTGACAGGTCAGGAAGAACGTGGGTTCGGTGACTCCGGAGAAGTTCGCGTTCGGGTAGTACGGGGCCGTGGGCACGCCCGCCCTGAAGCGCGGGTCGTCCCGGAGGGCCGCCATGACGCCACCGCCGCCCATCGAGTGACCGACCGCGCCGAGCGTGCCGTTGACCTTCCCCGATATCGGGTTGCCGGTGGCGTTGCCGAGCGCGAGCAATTGGGTGCCTGCGGCGGTGATCTGGCGGCCACGCGATTCTGGATCGTCGGTGAGGGTGTTGGTTCCGACGTTGATGACGACGAAGCCCCAGGAAGCGAGGCGCGGTGCGAGCCATTGCAGGTTCTGCTGTGTGCCCTGATAGCCCGGCATCAGTACGACGCCCGGGTACGAGCCACCGGTCGTCGGGTACGTGACCGTGCCGGAGCCGTACCCGCTCGGACGGGGAACGGTGTAGGTGGCGGTGGTCAGCGGCCCGTTGGCGGCCTCGGTGGAAGCGGTGGTCGGGTCCGGGATCCCGTTGCCCGGAGGGGTGCCGCCACCGGAGCCGTACACCTGGAACTCCCACAGCGAGTAGCCGTAGTCGGTGCCCCGCTGGGTGCCGTGGAAGCGGACGTACCGGCCGCTGCCGTTCACGTCGAGGGTCTGAACGCCGCCGGTGCTTGTCGTGGTCGAGTAGATGGTGGTCCAGTCGGTGCCGTCGTCGGAGGTCTGGATCTGGAACGCGCGGGCGTACGCGGCCTCCCAGCGCAGCGCCACTTGGCTGATGGTGACGGTGGAGCCCAGATCGACTCCCAGCCACTGCCGATCGCTGAACGTGCTCGACCAGCGCGTACGGGTGTCGCCGTCCACCGCCGCCGACGCGGGGGTGGACGCGCTCTCGTTGGACGAGGACGTCGCGGGTTTGCCCTGGGACAGCAGGTCGGCGGCGGCCGCAGGCGGGGCGGTGGCTGTCAGCAGAGTCAGCGCCAGGCCGATGGTGGTCGCCAGTGCGATCAGTGCCGTCATGACACGGGGTCGGGTCCGTAACGGCACGGTCGTGTTGGTTGAGCGGCTGGACGGATGCATTGATCTACCTCCGGAATGCGGTGAGAGCGCGGTAACCGGACTGCGAAGGGCCCAAACCCTCCTGATCAGGGCGCGGCGGATCGGTGACCGCCGCGTGCGGCCGGCTGGCGGGACTGTTCGAAGAGCCAGTCGATGACCACGTCGTTCTCGTACGTCTGGGCCCATGCGAGGTGTGGGTTCACCGGCGTTGTTCCCGGCGTGTAGCTGGTGAACAGTACGTGGCTGCGCGTGTCCCGGGCCTGCCGCAGGAGCGCCCGGGCCCGGGCCTCGAACTGCGCCTTCGGCAGATCGTTGGCCCAGTCCCCACGGCTGACCCGTGTGCCGGCGGTCTCCAGGGCGTTCATCAGTGTCCAGGTACCGGGATTGCCGAACCGGCCCTCCCGGTAGGGGACGACCGGGTCGTCGACGGAGTGGTCGGCCCAGATCGGAATGTGCGTGATCCTCTCCATGACGGCCGGGTCGCCCCAGCCGGCCGTGGGCAGGGCTGCGGCGAACACGTCGGGTCGCTTCGCCAGCAGGCTGTAGATACCTCGCCCGCCCGAGGACAGGCCGACGAGATAGAGCCGGGCTGTGTCCACGTTTCGGGAGTGCTCGCTCACGAAGGTGTCGATGAGTTCGATCAGCGCGGCCTGTACCTTGGCGTCGGTCCAGTCCGTGCCGTCGGGTCCGTCCATAGGACGGGGCAGGGGGATCTGCGGAGAGAGGACGAACGCGGGGTTGCGGCGCTGTCGTTCCGGTTTGGCGAACGTGACCGCGATCCGGTTGGAAGTGAGCTGGGTCATGTTGTTGTCGGCGACTTCGCCACCGCCGTGCAGGGTGACGACGAGCGGGTACCGCGTGCGCGTCCGAGGGCTCCGCACGAAGCCCGGAGGCTGGAACAGCCGGAAGTCCAGTTCGAAACCCGCGGAGTCGGTGAAGGAACCGGCGGTGAAGTCGTCGACCACGGGAGTGATGACGTCGTCGTTCCGGCTCGCGAACGGACCGGCCGTGAGTACCGGTTCGCCTCCCGGAGTACGCACGTCCGCCAGCTGTCTGACGGAGTATGCGCGGTCGAGCGGCAGTGGATCGGTGCCGGCGGCCCGCGCGTTGGAGTCGTTCGGGTCGAGTTCGAGAATCAGGCGGTCCCCCGGTCGTCCGGGGTGGGGTCGGTCATCGACTTCGGCGGCGGTGCTGGAGTAGACCCGGGTCACCGTGCGAGCCGCTGTCTGCCCGCCCACGGTGGCCTTCACCTCGAAGGCAGCGGGCGGGATCACCCCACCGCGTAAGTCGATGCGGTGCGCGTACTGGATGGCGACGGCTGTCACCAGCCAGTTGTTCCTCGGCGTCACCCGCGTGACGAGGTCCGTTCGCACCACCGGATTGAGTCCGGGGACCGCTTGTCGTCCCTCAGATGTGGCTGTCCTGGTGTCGGCGGCCGCGGCGGTGGACGTGCTCATGGCCGGTGCCGTGACCGCACCGGCGGTGGCGGCGAGCACCGTACGTCTGGAGATCCATCTCATGGGTCCTCATCTCTGTCGGTGTGGGCACCCGCACCAGGCGCCTCTGCGGGTGGCTCCGGTGTGCCCGCTCCGGGCTTCGGAAGCCGACGGCACGTCGGAGACCTGAGCGGCATGCGCGGTGGCTGCCGGAAGTACGGGGTCGGCGGGGACACCGGGCACAGGGGAAGGCGCCGGTCACCAGAGCACCGCCGGTCATGACGGGAGTGGTGGCGAGGGCCCGACGGCAGATGAACGCTCGTGTTCGCCGAGCGACACACCGCTCATGGCTGCGCTCGCTTTCTCGGGGAACGGCCTCGGCGGCGGTGGGCGGGGCTGGGCGGGTCCCGCCGAGGTGTTACGCGAGAGTGTCGGAGCACTACCGGATCGGTGTCCAGCATCGAACCGAGATCTGTCCATGCGTCAAGCGCATCAATTCAAGCGGGGGCACCCTATGCTCGTCGGCCTTGGAGGCCGCCACCTCGTGTCAACCGGCGCCGTGCACGGCCGTCGCCCGGGCAGCCAGCCTCACCGCGGCCGCCGCGGAGATGTCCGTGTCCCAGTCCTCGCTCAGCCGCGCGGTCGCGGATCTGGAGCGGCTGCTCGGCCTCCAGCTCCTGGAACGGGTCACCCGTAACGCGCAGTTGACCGCGGCGGACGTCGAGGCCCTGCGTATCGCCTCGCCGAGCAGACCGTCACCGCTCACCGGGCTGGGCCTGAGGGAACTCAGGCGATGATTCCCGCTACGAGTTGCAGCGCGACCACGGCCTCATTCTCGATGCGGTGGTCCAGGGGTGACGCGGCGAGAGCCGGCGAGTTGACGGTGGCCCACATCCATCGCGCGGCCTCCATCCGCGAACGCGAGCCGGCTCTTCGTGCGTCAGGAAGCGACGACCACCAAGACTTGCCTCGTCGGTGACGTGCGAGGGCGTGGAGTTTGAGGTCAGCCGGCGATGCCGTGAGCGTCGGGCTGTTCCAAGGCCTCATTGGCTTGTTCCGGGGTCTCCGGCGGCAGTGACGCGCGCGATCACAAGGCGCAGGAATCCGGCCGCGGTGCCGCCGTCGCAGACGCGGTGGTCGAAGGTCAGAGACAGGTGAACGACCTTGCGTACCACCACGCGGCCGTCCACCGCCCAGGGACGGTCGACGAGGCGGCCGAAGCCGAGCATCGCCGTCTGAGGGTGGTTGAGGATCGGGGTGGCACCGTCGACCCCGAGGGGACCGTAGTTGTTGAGGGTGCAGGTACCGCCGGAGAGGTGGCCGGCGGAGGGAAGTTCTTACGAGAAGCTGACGCGGGACCGAAACATCGTCATCCCACCCGCCTCACAGGCAACTCTGGCTCTGCACGTCACCGACCGGTGGTGGCGGCGAGGTAACGAGGAGTCAGGCGTGAGCAGGCATACCAGGCGCAGGTCGAAGTCGCAGGTCCGGATGACCATCGCCGGGGCCGGCATCCTCGCATCGGCGGCGGTCGCGACGACGGTGGCCATCGCCTCGGCGGGCGAGGTCCCCCGCGCACGCGAAGGCGCCACGACGAAGAGTGCCAGGGCGGGAGCCGACCACGCTGTCTTCGTGCAGGGCAACGAGCTCGCCGGCAACACCATCCACGTCTTCAAGCGCGGCGAGGACGGCAAGCTGACCGCCTCAGGCACCTACGCAACCGGCGGCGAGGGCGGGGACCAGGTAGACGCACCCACCGACTCCCTCGCCTCCCAGGGCTCGCTCGTCTACGATCGCGGCTCGCATCTGCTGCTGGCGGTCAACGCGGGCAGCGGCACCGTGACCTCGTTCCGGGTCGAGGGACAGAAACTGACGGACCGGCGGGTGGTGCGCTCGGGCGGGGACTTTCCCTCGTCCATCGCGGTCTCCGGCAACCTCGCCTACGTCATGAACGCGGGAGGCGCGGGCAGCATCCAGGGCTTCGAGATCACGGCCAACGGACTCAAGCCGCTGGGCGGTTCATACCGCTCCCTGGGGTTGAGGAACGACAAGGTGCCGTTGTTCAGCAGCTCGCCGGGCCAGGTCGCGTTCACGCCGGGGGGCCGTGAGCTGGTCGTCACCACGAAGTCGGCCAACACCATCGAGGTGTTCCCGATGCGGCGCGACGGACGTCCCGCACACCGGGCGAAGGTCAACGACTCGGCCGGAGGCGTACCGTTCGCGATCACCTTCGACAAGTCGGGCCGGATGCTGGTGGCCGAGGCCGAGAAGTCGACGGTCAGTACGTACAAGGTGCTCGCCGACGGCAGCCTCAAGGTCGTCCAGAAGCCGTTGGCCAACGGCCAGAACACACTGTGCTGGCTGGAGCGCGCCGGCGACTTCTTCTACGGCGGCAACACCGGCAACTCAACCGTCACCGGCTACCGCACCGACCGGCACGGCCGGCTCGCGCTCACCAACGACGTCGGCATCGCCACCCCTCCGTCAGCCATGTCCCAGGGCGTCATCGACCTGGCGGTGACGCAGGACGAAAAGTTCCTGTACGTACAGAACGGGACCTCCGGCACGGTCGACGGCTTCCGCATCGGCAGGAACGGCTCCCTCACCAAGGTCACCACGGCCACCGGGCTGCCTCCCTTCGCCGAGTCCGGCATGGAAGGCATAGCCGCGGTGTGAGAAGTCGACATGGCTCCCGTGCCTGCGGGTTGAGACTTCGAACCTCTCCCCCAACGGCACGGGAGCCTCGTGCGTTGTGTATCCACCTGCGTCACCCGACCAGTTCAACAGTGGGCGCATCACGCGGTTTTCAGAGCATGCGACGGCCCGGCAATCAGCGCATACGACCGAAGTCACGAATTCGAGCATGGTCGAACACCAAGTTTCGACAGAATCCTTGACGGGCTCCTCGGCGCCTTCCTACGCTCCGTGGGAGCGTTCCCATGCTCGTCTGAGTGAATGATCACCTACCGGCCCTCAAGGGCACCGGTTCACTCGGCGCCCCCCACGCATCGGAGGCCATCGTGACCGACGCACGCCTCGGCATCACGCCACCACCGCAAAGTGCAACGAGTCGGTTTCCAGAGGCTGACTGGTCGGCGGCATCACCACCGTCGCACTGACCGGCACGCGCATCACCACGCCGCCGCATGACACCCGGTTCCGCACCGCGTCGGCCTGGAAGAACACCACCGACAACCAGCCCGGCACTCCGGGTGCTTCCTCGTGGCCAGCACGCCCGCTCCGTCTTGCCCTGGCGTCTGCACTTCCTGAACCCCCGCACGCCCGACCAGTGGTGGGCACGAACCGGGCGCGCTGACGTCGCGGGCAGCTACGTCGGCGGCTGGCCGACAGGCGCCGGACCACATCTCTCAGAGCGTTCACGCAGGAAGGGAATGGCATGCGCAGCACCCCGCACTTACCGTCCCTCCGGATTCTTCTGGACTCGTCCGTCGCTCTGCTTCCGCTCGCCCTCGGCGTGACCCTCGCGCCCGCGGCCACCGCCTCGAACATCGATTCCGTCGGCACCCTCAGCCAGCAGAACTGTCCCCAGGCGTTCGACGGCGACAACGAGAACCACGACGGTGAGCTCGTGACCAACGTGGCGAACCAGAACCTGCTTTCCGCCCGCCTCTCGGCCCCCCGTCCAGACATCGTTGTCATGAGCCATCGCATCCCGAGTACACGGTCCCTTCCTCGATCGGAGCCGCCGTCATGAGATTCCGCACGCGAACCGCCCCACGAACGGCCGCCGTCCTGGCAGCTCTCCTGGGTCTTCTCGTCCCCCTGCTCGGCCTCGCCGCCCCGGCCCAGGCCGCGCCCAGCGGCTTCCGCGTCCAGAACGGCCGACTCCTGGAAGCGTCGGGCAACGACTTCGTGATGCGGGGCGTCAACCACGCCCACACCTGGTATCCGAACCGGATCAACTCCCTCTCCCACATCAAGGCCAAGGGCGCCAACACCGTCCGCGTCGTCCTCGCCAGCGGTGACCGCTGGACTCGCAACAGCGCCGCCGACGTGGCCAACGTCGTCTCCCAGTGCAAGCAGAACCGGCTCATCTGCGTCCTGGAGGTCCACGACACCACGGGCTACGGCGACCAGAGCGGCGCGACCGCCCTGTCCCGCGCCGCCGACTACTGGATCAGCCTGAAGAGCGTCCTGACCGGCCAGGAGAAGTACGTCATCGTCAACATCGGCAACGAGCCGTTCGGAAACAGCAACTACGCGAGGTGGACGGCCGACACCAAGGCCGCCGTCCAGAAGCTGCGGAACGCCGGGTTCAACCACACGTTGATGGTGGACGCGCCCAACTGGGGTCAGGACTGGGCGTTCACGATGCGCGACAACGCCGCCTCGGTGTTCGCCGCCGACCCGGACCGCAACACGGTGTTCTCGGTCCACATGTACGGCGTCTTCAACACGGCCGCGAAGGTCAATGACTACCTGAACCGCTTCGTTGCCGCGAAACTCCCCATCGTGGTCGGAGAGTTCGGCCACAACCACTCCGACGGCAACCCCGACGAGGACGCCGTCCTGGCCGCCGCCCAGCGACTCCGCCTCGGCTACCTGGGCTGGTCGTGGAGCGGCAACAGCAGCGATGTGCAGTACCTGGACCTGGTCACCGACTTCGATCCCAACCAGCTCACCAGTTGGGGCCGGCGCCTCTTCAACGGAACGAACGGCATCGCCGCCACCGCCAAGGAGGCCACGGTCTTCGCCGCCGGCGCCACGGGCACCAACCCCCCTGCCGTTCCCCTGGTCCACCACTGACGCAACTCGGCAACTACATATGTCATGCGCACGTCATGTGCAGCCCGTTGCCCGTTCGGCGTGACTCCCGTAGCCACCACAAAGGCATGGAGGAACAGGACGATGCACTCGAACATCACCGACGTCCCGGTGTCCGGTGACGCCCCCACCCGCCCGACGAGATCCGGCAGGAGGAGCAGGGCGGTCACCTTGAAGGCGGCCGTGGTCGCGGCCGTGACCGGACTGATCACCGCACTGGTGGCGATCCAGCCGGTGTCAGCGCAATCGCCGTCGGTCGCGGCCAACCCCTACGAGCGGGGCCCGGCTCCCACAGTGAGCAGCGTCGCGGCCCAGCGGGGCACGTTCGCGACCGCGGAGATGACCGTGCCGCCCGGCAACGGCTTCAACGGCGGGAAGATCTACTACCCGACGGACACCTCTCTGGGCACGTGGGGTGCGGTCGCGGCCGTGCCCGGTTACACCGCCCGGTGGGCTGCCGAAGGCGCGTGGATGGGGCCGTGGCTGGCGTCCTTCGGGTTCGTCGTCATCGGCATCGACACCAACAGCCCGAACGACTTCGACACCGCTCGCGGCACCCAGCTGCTCGCCGCGCTGGACTACCTCACTCGGAAGAGCCCGGTGCGCGACCGGGTCGATCCCAACCGGCTGGGCGTGATGGGCCATTCCATGGGTGGTGGCGGTGCCGTCAGCGCGGCCGAACGCCGGCCGTCACTGAAGGCGGCCCTGCCGCTCGCGCCCTTCTCCCCCTCACAGAACCTGTCCAGCCTGCGCGTGCCCACGATGATCATGGGCGCCCGGGACGACGGCACGGTCACCCCGTCCTACCTCAACGGGCTGTACGGCGGCATGCCGGCCGCCACGCAGAGCGCCTACATCGAGCTCACCGGCGGCGGCCACGGCTTCCCCACCTGGGGAAACTCGAACGTGACACGTCGTACGATCCCCTGGCTCAAGATCTTCCTCGACAACGACACCCGCTACACCCAGTTCCTGTGCCCGTCGCTGGCGGACAGCAGTGGGGTCTCCCGGTCCCAGACCAAGTGCCCGTACGTGCCGCCCGGCGGATCGGCCACCCCGCCGAGCGGTGGGCAGATCGCCGGCGCCGGCTCCGGTCCGCTGCCTGGACGTGGCGAACTCGTCGCAGACCAGCGGCTCGCAGGCTCAGCTGTGGGACTGCGCGGAGCGGCCCAGTCAGAAGTGGGCGCGCACCGGCTCCGGTGAACTGCGCGTGTACGGCGACAAGTGCCTGGACGCCGAGGCCTCGGGAACCTCGCCCGGCACACGGGTCATCGTCTGGGACTGTCACGGCAGAACCAGCGCTGGAACGTCAACCCAACGGCACCATCACCAGCGTTCCATCCGGCATGTGCCTGGACACGAACAGCGGCGGCACCGGGAGCGGCAGCCAGACCGTGCTGGGGAACTGTAACGGCGCGTCCACCCAGCGCTGGACCCTCCGATGACGAGGACACGACCCCACCCGCACCGTCTGCCTCAACGACCGGACGCAGGCCACCGACCGGCCCGCCGCACCGAACTGACGCGGGGGCCCTTGGGCACCAACGGTCCAGTTCAACCTGCTGGTCACCGCGTACAGCAGCAGCATCGGACACGACATCGGCCACCGGCGACACAACGGGCTCGGGCCCACGCTCGACGCCCTCGGATACGCACGACCGATCGAGGAGCACTCATGCTCAGACTCATCCGCGCGGTGCTGTCGGCGGCCCTGGTCGCCGCCGCGGTACCTGTCGCCCTCTTACCCGCCCCCCAGGCTCAGGCGCTGGACAACGGCCTTGCCCGCACCCCGCAGTTGGGCTGGAACGACTGGAACAGCTTCGGCTGCAATGTCAACGACCGTCTGATCCGGCAGACCGCCGACGCGATGGTCTCCAGCGGCATGGCCGCGGCCGGCTATAGTACGTCAACATCGACGACTGCTGGTCGACAGCGGAGCCGTGACGGCAGCGGCAACCTGGTCCCGGACCCGCGTCAAGTTCCCCAACGGCATGAAGGCAGCTCGCCGACTACGTGCACGGCAAGGGGCTGAAGCTCGGCATCTACTCCTCGGCCGGCCGACCACCTGCGCCGGTTACCCCGCCAGCCTCGGCAACGAGCAGCGCGACGCCAACCTGTGGGCGTCCTGGGGCATCGACTACCTCAAGTACGACAACTGCGGCGACCACCAGGGCCGTAGCGGCCAGGAACGCTACACCGCCATGCGCGACGCGCTGGCCAGGACAGGCCGGCCGATCCTCTTCGCCCTCTGCAACTGGGGCCAGGACAGCGTCGGCACCTGGGGCCCCGCCACCGGCAACTCCTGGCGCAACACCGGCGACATCCAGGCCAACTGGAACTCCGTGATGGGCATCCTCGACGCCCAGCCCGGCTGGGCGGGCTCCTCCCGCCCCGGCGCCTGGAACGACCCGGACATGCTGGAGGTCGGCAACGGCCTGTCCGACACCGAGTCCCGAGCCCACTTCAGCCTCTGGGCGCTGCTCAACGCGCCTCTGATCGCCGGCAACGACCTGCGCACCATGAGCGCGGCCACCCGGTCGATCCTGACCAACACCGAGGTCATCGCGGTCAACCAGGACTGGGGCGGCCGGCAGGGCAACCGGATCGTCGACAACGGCAACACCGAGGTGTGGACCAAGCCGATGGCCGACGGCTCCGTCGCAGTGGTCCTGCTCAACCGCGGCAGCGGCACGGCCACCATCTCCACCTCCGCTACGCAGCTCGGCCTCGGCCCGGCGTCCAGTTACTCGGTACGCGACCTGTGGGCGCACACCACCAGCACGACCAGCGGCACCATCAGCGCTTCCGTGCCCGCCCACGGCGCCGCGATGTACGTGGTCTCCGGCGGCGGGACGCCGCCCGGCAGCACCACCTACTCGCTGAAGGGCCAGGGCTCCGGCCGCTGCCTGGACATCACCGGCGGCTCCCAGGCCAACGGACGCTCGCCGAGATCTGGGACTGCAACGGCGGCGCCAACCAGCGGTTCACCAGCACCAGCGCGGGCGAGCTGCGGGTCTACGGCGGCGCCAAGTGCCTGGACGTCGTCGGCGCCGCCACCGCCAACGGCACCGCCGTGAACATCTGGGACTGCAACGGCCAGTCCAACCAGCAGTTCCGCCTCAACACCGACGGCACCATCACGGCCGTCGGCTCAGGCAAGTGCCTCGACGTGAATGGCGGCGCCACCGCCAACGGCACCAAGGTCCAGATCTGGGACTGCAGCGGCGCGGCCAACCAGAAGTGGACCCGCGTCTGACCGCTCGCTGCTGACCGACACCGTCCGGGCCGAGACCCACGGGCCCGGCCCGGACGTGCGGCCCCTCCTGGTCCTCGGACGCGGGCGCGAACCCCAGCCACCGTGCGCGCCGGGCGGCCTCGTCGTCCTCGCCCCGCGTCTCGCCGTCCGGCAGGGAGTCCGCCCACTCCCCACTCCACCTGAGCAGGAAGGACGGCCAGTCGAATGTCGTGGTGTCCGTCATGCGTCAGATGCTGCCACCCGTCACTGGCGACGCTCGCTGCTCGCCGAGGCCGGCGGTGAACACGCTCCCGACTTGTTCGACCTGCCGGACATTGTTCGGAACCCCTTGACGCTGCCCCGCGCATCGACTGAGACTCTCGCCACACACTTCACCTGCGTGTAACGGCAGGCCTACGGCATGGACTTGCCGTCGCCTCGTCGGCTCCTCGTCTTTTCCGTTCCGCCTTGTCCGTCATCAGCCATGCCTCAGCAGGGAACCTCGACATGACGCACGTCGCACGACCTCGCAGCCGCGCGAGACGCCGGGCGGGCCATCTCGCCGGACTCACCGCCGCGTCGATACTGCTCACCCTCGCCGGACCCACCGCTTCCGCGCAGGCGACAGACGCCGTACCGGCGGCCGAGGCCGCGGACATCACCGACGGCCTGGCCCTCTGGTACAAGCTCGACGCCGGCTCCGGCGGCACCGTGACCGACGCCTCCGGCAACGGCCGGAACGGCACGGTCAACGGCACCGCCGACTGGTCGGCATCCGGTCAGGGGCTCGCCTTCAACGGGTCGGACACCTACATCAAGGTGCCGGACGACGTCATGAAGGGCATGAACGCGATCACCGTCTCCATGGACGTGCTGATCGACTCCGCCCAGAGCACTCCCTACTTCCTCTACGGCTTCGGCAACACCAGCGCGGGCACCGGCAACGGCTACCTGTTCACCACCGGCAACTCCTTCCGCACCTCTCTCGCGACGGGCAACTGGTCGACCGAGCAGACCACCAAGCCGTCCGACTCCCACAACCTGACCCGCGGCGTGTGGAAGCACATCACCTACGCCCAGACCGGCTCCACGGGCGTGCTCTACGAGGACGGCGTCGAGGTCGGCCGCAACACCTCGGTCACCATCACGCCCGGCGCCATCGGCTCCGGCACCACCACGGCCAACTACATCGGCAAGTCCGTCTACGACGGCGACAAGCTCTTCAAGGGCCGGATACGCGACTTCCGTGTCTACGACCGGGCACTGGACGGCTCCGGAGGTCGAGCAGCTCTCCCTCCCCGTCGCCACGCAGGGCGTCGCCGACGACAAGGACGCCCTCAGCCTCGGTGACACCACCGGCGTCACGTCCGACCTGGACCTGCCGAAGACCGGCCCGGCGGGCGGCTCCTCCATCAGCTGGGACAGCGACAACCCCTCCGTGGTGTCGGACACCGGCAAGGTGACCCGCCCCGAGGCCGGCTCAGCCGGACGGCCGCGCCACGCTCACGGCGACCCTGAAGAAGGGCACGGTGACCGGCACCAAGACCTTCGACGTCACGGTGCCGGCCCGACGCTCGACGACGACGCCGCCACCCGGCAGGCCGCCGAGGCGCTCACGGTCCACAACCTCGACGACGCGCGCGGCAACCTCACCCTGCCCGACGAGCGGCGCGTACGGCACGCCGTCACCTGGTCCTCCGCGAAGCCGGACGTCGTCTCCGCCGACGGCAAGGTCCACCGCCCCGCCCACGGCGACGGGGCCACCACCGTCGAACTGACCGCCACCGTCACCAAGGGCGAGGCCGAAGCGACCCGCGTCCTCACGGCCAAGGTGCCCGAACTGCCCGCCGACGCGGCCCTCAAGGGCTACATGTTCAGCTACTTCACCGGCGAGGGCACCTCCGACGGCGAACAGCTCTACGCCGCCCTCAGCAAGGGCAACGACCCGCTGCACTGGCGCGAACTGAACGACGGCAAGCCGGTCCTCACCTCCACGCTGGGCGAGAAGGGCCTGCGCGACCCGTTCATCATCCGCTCCCCGGAGGGCGACAAGTTCTACCAGATCGCCACCGACCTCAGGATCTACGGCAACGGCGACTGGGACGCCTCCCAGCGCACCGGCAGCAAGTCCATCATGGTCTGGGAGTCCACCGACCTGGTCCACTGGACGAACCAGCGCCTGGTCAAGGTCTCACCCGACAGCGCGGGCAACACCTGGGCGCCGGAGGCGTTCTACGACGCCGAGCGCGGCGAGTACGTCGTCTTCTGGGCGTCGAAGCTGTACGACAACGCCGACCACTCCGGCGACACGTACAACCGCATGATGTACGCCACCACCCGCGACTTCTACACCTTCAGCGAGCCCAAGGTCTGGATCGACCGCGGCTACTCGGTCATCGACTCCACGATGATCCGGCACGACGGGACGTACTACCGGCTCTCCAAGGACGAGCGGAACAACAGCTCCTCCACTCCCAACAGCAAGTTCATCTTCGAGGAGAAGAGCGACTCGATCCTGAACCCGTCCTGGACCGCCGTCGCCGAGGGCATCGGCAAGGGCGCGATGAACGCCGCCGAGGGACCGCTGGTGTTCAAGTCCAACACCGAGCAGAAGTGGTACGCGTTCCTCGACGAGTTCGGCGGCCGCGGCTACATCCCCTTCGAGACGACCGACCTCGACTCCGGCAACTGGACTCCCTCCACCGGCTACGACCTGCCCGCCAAGCCCCGCCACGGCACCGTGCTGCCGGTCACGCAGGCCGAGTACGACCGGCTGCTGCGCGCCTACCAGCCCGACCAGGTCGTGAAGAGCGTCGAGGACGTGTCGGTCAAGACGCGGGTCGGACGGGCCCCGGTCCTGCCGGCCACGGTGATCGCCGAGTACGCCGACGGCGTCAAGCGTCCCGTCGCGGTCACCTGGGAGGACGTACCGGCGTCGAAGTACGCCCAGGCCGGCACCTTCACCGTGACCGGCAGCCTGCCGGGCGGGACCGCGATCCCGGTCCGGGCCGAGGTCACCGTGTCCGACGACGGGCCGGACGCCCCGGCCGGCCTGCTGCTGCACTACGACTTCGACGAGACGGGCGGCACCATCGCCCGTGACTCCAGCGGGCACGGCTACCACGGCACCTATGTGCGCACCCCCGACTTCGGCACCGGTGTCGACGGCGGCTCGTTCAAGATGTCCGGCGGCTCGGACTCGCCGTACGTGAAGATCCCGAACGGCGTGCTGAAGAACGCCGACAGCGTGACGGTGTCGACCTACGCCAAGTGGAAGGGCGGCAGCGGCTTCCAGTGGCTGTTCGGGCTCGGGCCCGACAGCGACAAGTACCTGTTCGCCACTCCGTCCAACGGCGGCTCCAGCCTCTACTCGGCCATCACGAAGGCGAGTTGGTCGGCGGAGTCGAAGCTGACGGCCGGCTCGCAGCTCACGCCCGGCCAGTGGCGGCACGTCACGGTGACGCTGGACGGCGCCACCGGCACGATGGTCCTCTACGCCGACGGCATCGAGGCGGCCCGCACGACGACCACCATCAAGCCGTCCGAGCTGTACGACGCGGCCAAGGACTACAGCGGCTACATCGGCCGGTCCCTGTACGCGGCCGACCCCTACTTCGGCGGCGAGGTCGACGACTTCCGCATCTACGACCGTGCCCTCACGGGCGCCGAGGTCATGGGACTCAGCGGCAACACGGCGGGCATCGCCAAGGCGACGCACCCGGCGCTCAAGGTCGACGCCCTCATCGACAACGCGGGCGGCACGATCACCCTGCCGATGAAGGAGGGCACCGATCTCACCGCGCTGGCACCCGAGTTCGCGCTCGCCGCGGACGCGACGATCAGCCCCGCCTCCGGCAGCGTGCAGCGACTTCACCCGGCCGGTGACGTACGAGGTCACCGGTTCGGACGGTAAGAAGCGCACCTGGAAGGTCTCGGCACTGATCATGAAGACACCGGTCCTGCCGGGTCTGAACGCCGACCCGAACATCGTGCGGTTCGGCGACACCTTCTACATCTATCCGACGACCGACGGCTTCGAGGGCTGGAGCGGCACGCAGTTCAAGGCCTACTCCTCCAAGGACCTGGTCCACTGGAAGGACCACGGCGTCATCCTCGACCTGGGGCCGGACGTCAGCTGGGCGGACAGCCGGGCCTGGGCGCCGGCGATGACGGAGAAGGACGGGAAGTACTACTTCTACTTCTGCGCCGACGCCAACATCGGCGTCGCGGTGTCCGACTCGCCCACCGGGCCGTTCAAGGACGCCCTGGGCAAGCCGCTGCTGAAGGCCGGTGACTTCCCGGGCCAGATGATCGACCCGGCGGTCTTCACCGACGACGACGGCAAGCAGTACCTCTACTGGGGCAACGGCCGCGCCTACGTCGTGCCGCTCGGCGACGACATGACCTCCATCGACACCTCGAAGGTCACTGACATCACCCCGAGCGGCTACAACGAGGGCACCTTCGTCATCAAGCGCAAGGGCACCTACTACTTCATGTGGTCGGAGAACGACACCCGGGACGAGAACTACCGCGTCGCCTACGCGACCGGTCCCTCGCCCACCGGCCCGTGGACCAAGCAGGGGGTGATCCTGGAGAAGGACCTGTCCCTGGGCATCAAGGGCCCGGGCCACCACTCCGTCGTCCACGTCCCGAACACCGACGACTGGTACATCGCCTACCACCGCTTCGCCCTCCCCGGCGGTGACGGCACCCACCGCGAAACCACCATCGACAAGCTGGAGTTCGGCTCCGACGGCCAGATCAAGAAGGTCGTCCCGACCCTCAGCGGCATCGACCCGGTCACCGTCGTCCGCGCCGGGCCGGACGCCGGCGGCACCGAGGGCGAGGCGATCACGCTCGCCGGCACCGTCTCCGGAGCCGGCACCCCCAAGTGGACCGTCCAGGACGGCGCCCCGTGCGCGGTCAAGGACCCCGCTGCGGCCCGGACGACCCTCACCTGCACCGACGACGGCACCTTCCAGGTCACCCTGACCGGCGGGCGCGGCACCGACACCGCGACCGTCAAGGTCTCCAACGCCGCCCCGTCCATCACGTCCGCCAAGGGCCCCGGCTCACCCGTCCCGGTCGGCAAGGCCGCCGTCGTCACCGCGTCCTTCGACGACCCGGGCACGACCGACCGCCACACCTGCACGGTCGACTGGAAGGACGGCGGCCGGCCGACGACCGGCACGGTCACCGACTCCGGCTGCCGCGCCGCACACGTCTACGACGACGCGGGCATCCACCGTCCGGTCGTCACGGTCACCGACGACGACGAGGGCACGGACAGCACCACGACCGGGGAGCTGATCGTCTACGACCGTGCCGCCGGGCCCGCTTCCGGCGCCGGCACGATCACCTCGCCGGCCGGTGCCTACCCGGCCGGGCCGGGGCTGACCGGAAAGGCGGCGTTCACCCTGGGCGCGCAGTACCGGAAGGGAGCCACTGTCCCCACCGGAAAGGCCACGTTCGTCTTCGGCTCCGCCCGGCTCACCTTCCGCTCGACCGGCTCCGACTGGCTCGTGGTGAACGGCTCCCAGGCCGTCTACCAGGGCACCGGCACGGTGGGCGGCAAGCGCGGCTACGCCTACAGAGTCACCGCCACCGACGGCCCGGACACCTTCCGCATCAAGATCTGGAAGAAGTCCACCGGCGACGTCGTCTACGACAACAAGACGGGTGCCAGGACGAAGGGGATCATCACTGTCGGAAACCACCGGCGCTAGAGGTCGATCCTGTCCCCAGAAGGGCGCCTGACGGGCATTCGGCCTCGTCAGGCGCCCTTGTCTTGATGGGATGGGTCGACACTGGGGACACAAGCGGAAAGGGAGCGTCGGGCACCGCGGCCCGGATAGCATCCGCAGTCGCGCTTCCCCCCGCCCACCGATCAAGGAACCCGTCTATGCCGCATCGTCCGACCGTTTCGATCGAGGAGATCTCCGTCTCCGACCGTGAAGCCGGACCCTACGGAATCACCGCCGGGCCAGACGGCGCAGTGTGGTTCACCATGGTCCACCACGGACGGATCGGCCGGGTCACGCCCGGCGGCGACACCACCTCCTTCCCACTCGAACCGGCTTCCAGCGGACCTTCGATCATCACAGCGGGGCCCGACGACGCACTGTGGTTCACCGAGTTCCGCAGCCACCGCATCGGCCGCATCACCACGGTCGGAAACATCGCCTCGTTCCCGCTGCCGACGCCCGATGCCGGGCCGTTCGGGATCACTGCGGGCCCCGATGACGCACTCTGGTTCACCGAAGCCAACGCCGACCGCATCGGCCGCATCACGCCCGACGGTCACGTCACCGAGTTCCCTCTCCCGATCCCGGGAGCCTTTCCGTCAGCCATCGCCACAGGCCAGGACGACCGGCTGTGGTTCACGATGAACCAGGCGAACGCGATCGGTGCCATCGGACGCGAGGGTGCCGTCACCATCCACCCGTTACCCACACCGGACAGCGCCCCGGTCGGCATCACGGCCGGCGCCGATGGCGCCATGTGGTTCGTCGAGATCGGCGCGGGCCAGATCGGACGGATCACGCCGGACGGAAAGGTCGACGAATTCGCCCTCCCCGACCGCGCGTCACGCCCACACGCCATAGCCGCCCACGCCGACGGCACCTGCTGGTTCACCGAGTGGGGAGCCAACCGCATCGGCCGGATCACCCCCGACGGTCGGATCGACGAACACGAACTCCCCAGCCCGTCCTCAGAACCCCACGGCATCACCCAGGGGCCGGACGGCGCAATATGGACCGCTCTCGAGATCGGAACGATCGCACGCCTCACCACACTCTGAGACGGCATCTCCCCGCCAGCTCTTACGCCGCCGCGTCGTACACGGCCCGCAATCGGACGGCGCCGCCGGTCTGGGGCCGCGAGGCGCGCGCCGCGAACACGGCCGGACGCAGGACGAGATAGCGGCCGATCCCGACGAGCGCGGTGGCGGACAGATAGACCGTCTGCTGCAGGACGAGTCCGGCGTCGGGACGGAGCACGGCCAGCGAGCCGACCGCGGCGGACGTGACCAGCCAGCCGAGGGCCATGGTGGCCGCGCTCTTCATGTGGCCGGCCAGACCGGGCCGTCCGTGGCCGAAGGAGACACGGGAGTGCAGCTCGGTGGCGACCACGGTGGAAGCGACGGTGGTCAGCGCGTTCGCCGCCATCCACCCGATCCACTGCGAAAGCAGGACCAGGGCCGCCGAGGCCGCCAGGGTGACCCCGCTGCCCAGCCCGGCGAAGCGCCCGAATGCCGCCGCGTGCCGACGGATCAGTCGCAGACCGTTCATGGTGATCCCCTCCCTGGCCGCTGCCCCGGGCGGGGCCGTCGTCGTCATGCAGCAGAGCGTGGCCCACTCTCCATTCAGCACGGTTTCAGAGCGTTCTCAGGGGTGCCGGCCGTGGTGAAACCGGTGCGGTGATCGACCGCCGCCTGTCTCGACCGTGATCAGCTGCTCAACGGACTGGAGCAGGGGGAGCGCCCGAGCAGGCCCTGCCCGCCGGCTGATTCACGGTCCTGCACTCTCGCCGACCCGCTCGCCGACCTCGTCTACGCCGGCGCGCCCGAGGACGGCAAAAGGGCCCGTCTGCGCAACGTCGAGTCCGTCTCCCCGTTGGGGCACGACGTGGTCCGGGACACCACCTTCCTGCGCGCCGCCTCAAGTCTGGTCGGAGTCCCCCGGTCAACGCGCCGGCGGACGGTCAGCGGCGCTCATGCCAGTTGCCATCCGAGGCGTGTAGTGCGTCTCGAGTGCGGCGATTTCCTCGTCCGTCAAGGTGATGTCGAGGGCAGCGGCGGCATCCAACAGTTGTTGCGGTTTGGAGGCCCCGACGATCGGGGCGCTGACCACTGGATTCGCCAGGACCCACGCGAGTGCGATCGTGGCCATGGACACCCCGCGTGCCTGCGCTACTGACTGCACTGCGTTGACGATCTTCCGGTTCGACTCCTCTTCGACGAACAGGCGCCCGTATGCGGGGTCGCTTTCGGATCGTGGGGTCTCCGCACCCCATGGCCGGGTAAGCCGGCCGCGTGCCTGCGGGCTCCAGGGAACGCTCCCGACACCCTGGTCAGCGAGCAGGCCGAACATCTCCCGTTCCTCCTCCCGCATGAGGAGGTTGTACTGATCCTGCATGGAGACAAACCGCGTCCACCCGTGCAGGTCAGCGGTGTACTGCAGCTTGGCGAACTCCCACGCCAGCATCGACGATGCCCCGATGTAGCGCACCTTGCCCGCCTTCACGACGTCGTGAAGGGCCTCCATCGTCTCCTCGGCGGGCGTCTCGTAGTCAAGGCGATGAATCTGGTAGAGATCCACGTAGTCGGTGCCGAGCCGGGTCAGCGACGCATCAATCTGCTCCATGATCGCCTTGCGTGACGTTCCGGAGCCGCCAGGGCCCGCGTGCATCGGGTAGAAGACCTTGGTGGCAAGCACGATGTCCTCGCGACGCGAGTACTTCTTGATCGCGCGCCCGACAATCTCTTCCGAGCTGCCGAAGCTGTAGGCGTTAGCGGTGTCCCAGAAGGTGATGCCAAGTTCGACGGCCTGCCGGAAGATCGGCTCCGATTCCTGTTCACTGAGTGCCCATTTACTGAAACCGCTGGCAGTGTCCCCGAAAGTCATACAGCCGAGCGCGAGACGGCTGACAATGAGCCCTGAGGTCCCAAGTCGCGCGTATTCCATACATACTCCATTTGACGAAAGCGGCCAATCCCGCTGGAGGTTTGCAGCCGTGTCCTTGACGCCTTGCTCGCCGAACTACCAGGCGTAAGCTTCGGGAGCCTCGCCTCCGGGGCCCGGCCAGATCTCGTCGAGCTCTCGAAGGGTCTCCGGCGACAGGGCCAGGTGCGGGGCGCGGAGTGTCTGGTGCAGCTGTTCCGGCGTGCGCGGCCCGACGATGGTGGTCGCGACCGCCGGGTTGTGCAGCAGCCACGCGAGGGCGACGTCCGCAGGTCGCTCGCCGAGGTCCGCGCACAAGGCTTCGTACCGTTCGAGCTGTGGCCGGTACTGCTCGACAGTGGCCAGGAAGTCCGGGGACGAGCGTCGACCGCTGTCGGCTTTCTGCAGGGCGCCGCCGAGCAGGCCACCGCCCAGCGGGCTCCACGGGATCAGGCCGAGGCCGTAGTGGCGCAATGCGGGGATCAGTTCGAGTTCGACCGTGCGGTCGTTGAGGTTGTAGAGGCTCTGTTCGGAGACGAGGCCGAGGAAGTGCCGCTTGCCGGCTTCCTGCTGGGCGGTGGCGATGTGCCAGCCGGCGAAGTTGCTGCTGCCGACGTAGGTGACCTTGCCCTCTCGGACGAGTTGCTCCATGGCCTGCCAGATCTCGTCCCACGGTGTCGAACGGTCGATGTGATGCATCTGGTACAGATCGATGTGGTCGGTCTCCAGCCGTCGGAGGCTGTCTTCGGCAGACTTGCGGATCTTGTACGCGGAGAGGTACTTGTCGTTCGGGCCGGCCCCCATGGGCTGGTAGAGCTTGGTCGCCAGCACGATCTGGTCGCGCCGGCCACCGCCTTGGGCCAGCCACCGGCCGATGATCTCTTCGGAGACGCCGTAGCCCACTTCCATGTCGGGCGACTGCGGGCCGCCGTACACGTCGGCGGTGTCGACGAAGTTGATGCCTTCCTCAACTGCCCGGTCGAGGATGGCGAAACCGGTGGACTCGTCGGTGACCCAGCCGAAGTTCATGGTCCCCAGGCCGAGCTTGCTCACCTTCAGGCCTGTCCGGCCGAGGTGGTGGTACGTCATCGTCATCGGTGGTTCTTCCATCTGGTGGTGGCAGTACGTCGTGAACGGGCGTTCTGTCGACCAGCGCCCCATCGGTCAACTGCCGGCCGACATCCTGGCCGGCTGGCCCGTCGGCGTACCGCTTCCGCGGACGGCGACTACATCGCCCGCTGACTTTTTTCGATATTGCCTGTCGTGGCCAGCGTCGCGATGTCGATCACGAAGCGGTAGCGCACGTCGGAGGACAGGACGCGCTCGTAGGCCTCGGCCCAGACGCGGCGCTCGTCCGTCTTCTTCAACGACTGCGACAGGACGGTGACTTCGGGGCCCATCGCATGCGCGAACTTGACGCCCACGCGCCCGAGTCCGCCCAGCCCGACGACGGCCGCCTTCTTGCCGGGGCCGGGGCACCCCGGCGGTGCAGCGGCGAATGGGGCGTGATGCCCGCGCACAGCAGCGGGGCGGCCTCGTCCAGGGCGACGCTGTCGGGGACAGCGTACGCGTTGACGGTGAACACAATCCTCCATACAGGGACGGAACTGGCCGTAGCCGCAGCGACCACGGTTGTCGCGGCATGCCTGTTGGCAGCCTTTGCAGCCATGGATGGTTCTTTCGGGGCCTGCATTTCACCGGACCGATGTCCGGCCGAGGCCGCTGCTGGCATACAGAGAAAACTTGCACGGTCAGCCATCCCGTGTACAGGGGAAGGATTCATCCTGGGGAAAGATCCTTCCCCCCTTCAGGATCGAGTGCCTGGGTACGATGATCGATGACTCGAAACGAGAATTGCCCTAAGCCCCGCCATATCACACCGCAATGGGTTGGGAAAGGACGGATGAAGGTCATTGGACTGGCCTGAGCACTGAGCGCACCGCCGTACTCGGTGCCCGTTCGCCCTTCCGACCGGCGACGCTCCGGGGTCAACCGAACGCTCGATTCAGCATGAACGACCGAGGACGACGCCGGACGCTGCGGCCAGCCGCCCTACAGCGGAATCCGGTCGCCAGTGTCGGTCTCGACAAGGAGGAACAATGCACACACGAACGCTCGGACGCGACCTGCGGGTATCCGCCATCGGCCTCGGCGCCATGGGAATGTCCCAGAGCTACGGCCCGAACCCCGGTGACCGAACCGACATGATCGCCGTACTCCGTGGCGCCGTCGACCGCGGGGTCACATTCTTCGACACCGCAGAGGTATACGGCCCCTACGTCAACGAGGAACTCGTCGGAGAAGCCCTCGCTCCGATCCGGGACCAGGTGGTGATCGCCACCAAGTTCGGATTCCGCATCGAGAACGGCGCCCCCGCCGGACTCAACAGCCGGCCCGAGCAGATCCGTGCCGTCGCCACGGCCTCCCTCGAACGACTCGGGATCGAGACGCTCGACCTGTTCTACCAGCACCGCGTTGACCCGGACGTGCCGATCGAAGACGTCGCCGGCGCGGTGGGCGAACTCGTACAGGAGGGCAAGGTCCGCTACTTCGGGCTTTCGGAGGCCAGTGCGGAGACCATCCGCCGTGCTCACTCGGTACACCCGGTCACGGCGGTGCAGAGCGAGTACTCCCTGTGGACGCGGGATCCCGAGCCGGAAGTCCTGCCGACGTGCGCGGCACTCGGGATCGGGTTCGTGCCCTTCAGCCCGCTCGGCAAGGGATTTCTGACCGGCACGGTGGACGCGTCGACGTCCTTCGCTGCCGACGATGTCCGCACGAACATTCCTCGGTTCACCGCAGAGAACCGTGCGGCCAACCAGGCTCTCGTCGAGCACATCGCCACCCTCGCGAAGGCCAAGGGCGCCACACCGGGGCAGGTCGCGCTCGCCTGGCTGCTCGCGCAGCATCCGTGGATCGTGCCGATTCCCGGCACACGGCGCATCACACGCATCGACGAGAACAGCGGCGCCACCCAACTGCCGCTCTCCGCCGACGAACTGGCCGACCTCAACGAACTCGCCGGCCGGGTCGGAGTCCAGGGGAACCGCTACAACGAGCACCATATGTCGCTGGTCGACAAGTAGCAGACGACGACGGCAGCTGGCGCACCGGTCACTTGCTCTCTGGGACTTCGGTCAAAGCCGTCGAGGAGTGCGGGCGGGTCGCCAGACCCGCCCGGCTGAAGTGCGGCACGGGTGGCGATGCTGGCAGTCGGGGCTGCGCCCGAACCCGGCCTTGCGTTGCGGGGTGGATGCCGGACCGTTCGCCTCGGCCCGTCGGTTGGTCAGTCCGTCTTCTCGCCGCCCTCGGCCAGGATCCTGTTGCGCACGCCGGCGAGAGCTCCCGCCATAGCGCCCGCGGGCCTGCCGAAGGTGGTGGCCGAGAACTGAGCGGGTCCGGTCTTGGCGGTGAAGGAGTGCGGGTAGGCGAACTCCCTGAGTCCTTCCTCGCCCTGCTTGCGCCCGTAACCGCTGTCGCCGCGACCGCCGAAGGGCACAGCGGGGTTGATGGAGAACACCAAGGCGTCGTTGATGCTGGTCATTCCGACGCGGAGTTGATGGGCGATGGCCTCGCCGCGGTCGCGGCTGAAGACGGCGCTGCCCAGTCCGTACCGGCCGGCGTTGATGTGAGCGATGGCCTCCTCGGTGTCGGTGACCTTGACGACGGCGAGCGTCGGCCCGAACGTCTCCTCCGTCGCGGCCAGGGCGTCGGGGGTCACGCCGACGAGGATGGTGGGGGCGACATAGCGGTCACCCACTGCCTCGATGCCACCGACAGCGGCTGTCGCGCCGCGCTCGAGAGCATCCTGGATGTGCTCCCGGATGATCGGGATCTGGGTGGGCAGGGGGACCGGCCCGATCTCCGCGTCCTCGCCGCTGCCGACGCGTACCTGCCTGGCAAGGTCGCTGATCTTCTCGACGAACTCGTCGTGAACGGACTCGACGACGTAGGCCACTTCGAGGCTGATGCAGCCGTGCCCGGTGTTCTGCAGAGCACCCCAGACGATGTGCTCGGCGGCTTCGTCCAGGTCGGCGTCCTCGGCGACGATGACGCCGTCCTTTCCGCCGAGTTCCAGCAGAACGGGGGTCAGGGTCTGCGCGCACTGGGCCGCCACCGTCTTGCCCGTGGTGACGCTGCCGGTGAACGCGAGCTTGTTCAGGCCGGCCTCGATGAGTGCCTGGCCCGTGGCCCCGAAGCCGTTGAGGCACTGGAGGACGTTCGGGAAGTCGGCAACCGCGCGCTGCCAGGTCCGGACCAGCCACTCCCCGATACCGGGCGTGATCTGGCTGGGCTTGAGGATGGCGGCGTTTCCGGCCGCGATCGCCTCGATCAGGATGGCCCCTGGCGTCAGCAGGGGGAAGTTCCACGGGCCGATGACACCGACGACACCGTAGGGCTGGTATTCGACCCAGGCTCGCTGGTTGGGCACGGTGTGGCTGCCCGGGACTTCCCGGCGTCCCAGCACACGCTCGGCGTTTTCGATGGCGTACTGCACGTGCTCCAGAATCCCGAGCACCTCCACGCGGGCGTCGTCGAGGGGCTTGCCGTTCTCGGCATGAATGAGGGCGGCTCCCTCCTCACCGCTCACGGCTATCTCCCGCCGCCATGCGCGCAGCCGCTCCGCGCGGCCCTCGAATCCGAGGTCCCACCAGGGACCGGAGACCGAGCGGGCGGCAGCGGCGGCCGCGGCCGCCTCTTCTTTGCCGGCCACGGGGTACCGGGCGAACTGGGCACCGGTGGCTTGATCGACGGTGACTACCTCGCTCCCGTCCTGTCCGATAACTCCATCACGCGTGATCGCCGGAGCGTTGTTGGTCACGGGTCTCTCCCACTTTCTTGCGACGCCTGCGCCCGAGCAGCACCCGGAGGGTGACGGCAGGCGGCGGAGGCGGTCTTCGGCGCGGTGAAGGGCCGCTGTGTGACAGCGGGTGCGCGCCGACGTGAATGACTTCAGCGATGGCTTGAGTCGTAGCAAGCACTAGACTATCAAGCGCCTTGCTAGTGTCAAGGTGCTTGATACACAGCAGAAGGCTAGCGTCCCCCGCGCCCGCACGCTTTCTCGCCTGACCACCGCTGACGACATCGCCGCATCGCGAGGAGCCTCTCGTGCGGCTCACCGGTGCGGAGGGCAGCCAAGCCGGCCTGGGCGACCCCGGGCCGTTGTCGTCCGCCAGGAGACGTGACCATGCCTCTTCAAGCGTTTTACAGCTGCCAAACAGTTGGCAGCCTTGAAGTGCCATATCCTTCTCGCGTGACACGGAATGACGAGGGGCCCGTCGGGCTCGACGCGCTTAGCCGGGTGACCTGGGCATTGCGTCGCGCGGAGCTGGCAGTGCAGACGCTCAAAGAGCAGCGGCTGCGCCCGCTGGGCATGGCGGCGGCGCACTACACGCTCCTGATGTCGGTGCATGCCGAGCCGGGGCTGACCGGCGCCGAGCTGGCCCGCCGCCTCAACGTGACTCCACAGGCCATCGCCTCGTTGGTGGCACGCCTGGAGAGCCGCGGGCAGCTGGAGAGACGTGAGCATCCTCGCCACCGGCACATCCAGGAGTTGCACCTCACCGACGCGGGGCGGGAGGCGTTGCGCGCGGCCGACGCGGTGATCGCCGACATCGAGCGTCAGATCACCGATGATCTCGGCTCGGAGACAGCACGGCTGCGGGCACTGCTCGACCAGGTGGCCAAGGCGGTTCGCGAGGTCTGAGCCCGAGATGCCGTCAACCACGCGTCACCGTGCGCGCAGCGGCCTCCCTGGTAACCAGCTGGGAGGACCAAGGCCGTCCGGCCCGCCGATTGCACCCGGCCACGCCACGTGCGGCGCTCCACCTCACCGACACCGGCCTGATGCTGACGCCGCAGCCGACCAGCAGGTCACGCAGTCGCACGGGGTCCGAGGCACGCACGCCAAGGTGTGGGCCGACTCGTCGACGACCAACCGCCCCACGGTGGGAGAGGATCTAGGGGCCAGGCACCTGACTCTGGTCAGGCGCTTGATGTCTGCCCAGGTGTCGTATTCTCGCGGCGTGAGACTAGATGACGAGCGGCCGATCGCTGCCGACGCACTGGACCGGGTGACCTGGGCACTGCGGCGGGCGGAGTGGGCAGTGCAGGCCCGGAAGGATCAGCGGCTGCGACCTCTGGGGCTCGCGGCCGCGCAGTACACCCTGCTGATCTCCGTCCATTCCGACCCCGGCCTGACCGGCGCGGAATTGGCCCGCCGCCTGAACGTCACCCCGCAAGCGGTGGCCTCCCAAGTGGCCCGCCTCGATGAGCGGGGCCAACTGGAACGCCGACCGCACCCGCGCCACCGCCATGTGCAGGAGCTCCACCTCACCGACGCCGGCCGCGACTCCCTGCGCGATGCCGATGCCATGATCGTGGAGATCGAACAGCAGATCGCCGAGAAGCTGGGGCCCGAGAAGGCCGCGCAGCTGCGGGCACTGCTCGAGGAGGTGGCTGACGCGGTCCGGGAGACCTGACCGGTCAGTTGCTCAGAGCAAGGCCTCGGGCTTGATCGGCAGCTCGCGGACCCGACGGCCGGTGGCGTTGAAGACCGCGTTGGCAATGGCGGGCGCCACTCCGACGATGACGATCTCACCGAGTCCCTTGACGCCGATCGGATCGGCTTCGTAGTCCTCCCCCTCGATGTAGATGGCTTTCATTTCGGGCATGTCGGCGTGGGTCGGCACGAGGTAGTCGGCGAGGTTGGCGTTCACGATCCTGCCGTCGCGGTGGTCGGTGACCGTGTGCTCGAGGAGGGCGTGACCGATACCGCCGGTCATG
Source organism: uncultured Actinomycetota bacterium (assembly GCA_963798065.1). Classification (GTDB taxonomy): domain Bacteria; phylum Actinomycetota; class Actinomycetes; order Streptomycetales; family Streptomycetaceae; genus Streptomyces. The sequence goes on from CAWCSC010000031.1 coordinate 181,409, forward strand.
GCCCCGATGGCCTGGCTGTCGGCGAGCCTCGGGTTGATGATCCGGGCGGCGTCGTACACGCCGACCATGCGCCGCACCCGTACGAGGCCGAGGCGGGCGTCGACGGCGACTTCGGCGAACGTCGCGGCGTAGGCGTAGAAGGAGAACTTCTCCGATTCCGGCGCCCCGGAGTACGAGCCCATCGCTTCGAGGTGGGTGCGGCTGTTGCGGGCCATGAGGCGCTCGTACGTCTCCCCGCGTGTGGGCTCGTCCTTCACATACAGCCGACCGCCTTGTACGACGATGTCTGCTGCGTCGGTTCCGTACAGCGGTGAGTCCTCGTCCTTGACCGCGAGTGTGATCGCCTGCATGCGCAGCTTGTCGCAGCCGTCCTGGACGGCGGATCCGACACTGGCCATGGTCTGCGAGCCGGCGTGGACGGGGGCGGGGGGCATGAGGGAGTCGCCGAGCCGGAAGGTCACCTGGCGCATGGTCAGGCCGAGGGCGTCAGCGGCGACCTGGCTCATGGACGTGGCCGTGCCGGGGCCCATGTCGCTGGTCGCGGACTGCACCAGGGCGGTGCCGTCGGCGTCGAGCCTGACCGAGGCCTGGGCCGCGCTGCGCTGGGTGTCGTAGACACCGGCGGCCATCCCCATACCGATGAGCCAGTCGCCGTCACGCGTCGAGCGGGGCTTGGGGCTGCGCCGGTGCCAGCCGATTTCGCGGGCGCCCGCTCGGTAGCAGTCGCGCAGGCGGCGGGTGGAGAAGGGCAGATTGGTGGACTCGTCGTCGGCGGGTTCGTTGCGCAGCCGCAGCTCGATCGGGTCCAGGCCCAGTTCGTGGGCGAGTTCGTCCATCGCCGTCTCGACGGGGAAGGCTCCGCTGGCGTAGCCGGGGCCGCGCATGAACCACGGGGTGCTCACGTCCAGCGGGACGTGACGGTAGGCCTGACGGACGTTGGGCGTGCTGTAGAGCATCCGGCCGGGTTCCAGGACGTGTTCGCTGTGCCGTTCGTAGCGGGAGCTCTCGGTGCGGATGTCGTGCGCCGACGCGGTCAGGCGGCCCTGCCGGTTGCCACCGAGGCTCAGTTCGTACTCGTATGCGGGCCGGAATCCCACGCCGAAGTACAACTGCCTGCGCGTGAGAACGAGTTTCACGGGGCGTTTCACTTCGCGGGCGGCCAGGGCCGCGGTGACGGCGTGCACGTGGGTACGGGCGGCGCTGCCGAAGGCCCCGCCGACGAACGGCGAGATGACGCGGACATTGCCGGGCGGGATGCCGAACTCACCGGCCAGGGTGCGCACGGCGCCTACCACGTTCTGGGTCTTCTCCCAGACGGTCAGCCGGTCACCGTCCCAGCGGGCGACGGTGGCGTGCGGCTCTATCGGGTTGTGGTGGTTGCGGGCCATCCGGTACGTCAGGTCCAGCCGGACCGGGGCGGATTCCAGGGCTGCGTCGGCGTCGCCGCGTGCATAGGTCTCGGGGTCGTCGGCGGGTTCGGCGACGCTGATGTCGGTCGAGACGGCCTCGGCATCGTAGGAGATCTCCACCAGGCTCGCGGCGTGCTGGGCGATCTCCAGCGTGGTCGCCACCACGACCGCGACGGGCTGACCGAAGAACCGGATGCGGTCGTCCTGAAAGGGACGCAGCCGCTGGCCCGGCGGGAATCCCCCTTGGACGGGCGGCAGCTTGGGCGCGTTGAGGTGACTGATCACCTTCAGGACGCCGGTCTGGGCTTCGGCGGCGCGGGCATCGAGGCCGGTGACACGGCCCCGGCCGACACCGCTCTCGACGAGAACCGCGTGCACGACCCCGTCGGGGCTGTTGTCGGCGGCGTACTTCGCTTTCCCGGTCACCCTCAGCCGTGCGTCGACCCGGGGCGCCGCCGCACCGACTGCTGCCTGCGGCTGGCTCATGTGGTGCCTCCTACGGTGCTCAGCTGGCGTTCGACGGTGCGTTTGAGCAGTTCGGCCTTGAAGCGGTTGTGCGTGAGGGGGCGGGCTCCGTCGGCCGCGTGCCGGGCGGCCTCGGCCCACAGATGGCCGGAGGGGCGTTCGCCGATGAGGGTCTGCTCGACGGCGGAGAGTTTCCAGGGCACGGTGCCCACTCCGCCGGCGGCGACCTTCGCCTCGCGGATGACGCCGCCGCGGATGTGCAGCGCGACAGCGGCCGAGGTGAGCGCGAACTCGTAGGACTGCCGGTCGCGCACCTTCAGATAGCCCGACTTCAGCGGGCGCGGATGGGCCAGGATCTCCACGGCGGTAATCAACTCGCCCCTGCGCAGGTCCTGTTCACGGTTCGGGGTGCTGCCCGGCTTCAGCAGGAAGTCCGCGAAGGGCAGGGTGCGTTCGCCGTCAGGGCTCCGCAGATGGACGGTGGCCTCCAGGGCGGCGAGGGCGACCGCGAGATCGGAGGGGTGCGTGGCCACGCACTGGTCGGAGGTGCCGAGGACCGCGTGGCCGCGGTTGAAGCCCTCCCGGGCGGCGCAACCGGAGCCGGGTTCGCGCTTGTTGCAGTCGGCGGTCACATCACGGAAGTACGTGCACCGGGTGCGCTGCATGATGTTGCCGCCGATGGTGGCCATGTTCCGCAGCTGGGCCGACGCGCTCAGCTCCAGCGCCTGCGAGATCACCGGATACAGGGCGCGCACCCCTCGGTGTGCGGCGGCTTCGGTCATGCTCACCAGCGCACCGATGCGCAGGCCACCGCTCTTGGTGACGGTGATCTCGCGCAGTGGCAACGCGCTGATGTCGACCAGCGTCTCGGGGCGTTCGACGGTCTCCCGCATCAGGTCGACGAGAGTGGTGCCGCCGGCGATGTAACGCCCGCCGCGCTGACCGGCGTTGAGGGCCTCACGCGTGTTCGCGGCCTTGGTGTAGGTGAAGGGATGCATGGGGATCGGTCCTCACTTCCGGCCCGCGGCCTGCTCGACCGCGCGCTCGATCTTCACGTAGCAGCCGCAGCGGCAGATGTTGCCGCTCATCCACTCCCGGATCTCTTCGGGGGAGCCGGTGTGGCCCTCCTGGATGCACCCCACGCCGGACACGATCTGGCCCGGCGTGCAGAAGCCGCACTGGAAGGCGTCCTGGTCGATGAACGCCTGCTGCAGCGGGTGGAGCGAGTCGCCCTGCGCCAGGCCCTCGATCGTGGTGACCTCGGCGCCCTCCAGCCGTACCGCCAGTGTGAGACAGGAATTGACCCGGCTTCCGTCGACCAGGACCGTACAGGCGCCGCAGGCACCGGCGTTGCACCCCTTCTTCGAACCGGTCAGGTCGAGATGCTCGCGCAACAGGTCCAGCAACGAGGTGCGGTTGTCGACCGTGACGGTGTGCCGGACGCCGTTGACGGTCAGGGAGACGCGGCTGCCGGGCGACGCCTGGGCGGGGGCGGTTTCCTCAGCCGCGACCGCGGGCGTCGTTGCGGCCAGGCCGCCCACCACGGCGGCTCCTCCTGCGGCGGTGGTCGCGGCGATGAAGGTACGCCGAGTGGGCGTGGAGGGGGGTTCTACGGGAGGAGAATCGGCTTGGATGGGACGTTCGGTGGACATGTCCACTCTCCCTCGATGGGGGTGCGGATGGTTGTCAGGGGTGTATCCATGGCCGCGCCGCTTCGCGAGGGTGCGCGGCGCCCGTTGCTCAGGCAGGTTGCTCCCTCGTGGCGGCGGGAGAAGAGTGGTTGCCACCGGACGGCAGGGCGGCGCGAAGCCGGTGCCCCGGCTCGGCATTCCGGTAGCCGGACGTCACCGACGGTCAGGCGGTGCGCCACGGCTGCGCCGGCCGCACTCAGCTCGATGGCGAGGTCGTTCCGCCGCTCCGGCCACAGGACCACCGCGATGAAGTCGCGGTCGGCGGCCAAGGGCGGGGCACAGATGACACCACTGATCGAGGAGCCGCCGGTGATCGGGGCCAGGGTTGGGGACACAGGCCTAGCATTAACCTCCTGATTAACATCAAGCAAGCGCGTTTGCATCAAGCATCTTTACATTTACACCCCGCCGCCACGCAGGTCCAACGACGGCAGGGCATCAGGATTGAGCTCGGCAAGCATCCTGAGCAGCAGGGAATGTACGACCGCCCGCTCGGCGGGGGCGAGAACCGCGAGCGCTTCCCGGTCGAGGCGCTCCACCATGGCCCGCGCCCGCCCGGCCAGCTTCGCGCCATTGCCGGTACTGAGCAGCTGGACGGTTCTGCGGTTCGAAGGATGTTCGCGGCGCACCAGAAGACCACGCTCGACCAGCGCGCCGACGGCTGCACCCATGGACTGGGGAGTGAAGCCGGTCCGACGCGCGATCTGCGCCGCGGATATGCCCGGCGTCCAGACGACGTGCTGCAGAGCATTGTGCTGGGCAGCTGTGAGGTCGAGCGAGCGCAGCGCCCTCTCAAGGCGCGTCGCCATCACGTGCACCACCTGCCACGCCAGGTAGCCCATGCGCGTGGACGGATCTGCGTGCGTATGGCTCACGAGCGACTCCGACACTAAGGCACCTGATATTTCCATGATAGAACTATAAGACACCTTCCAATCGGATGAGAGCCCTCTCCCCATGCCCACACCACCCACCACTTCCGTCGCACCGCGCCACGCACCCCATCACCACGCGATGGACACCGCTCCAGCGCCGCAAGGAGCCACTGGCCTGAAGGGGGTCCTGCTCCCGGTCGTGATCGTGCTGGCCATCGGCTCGATCTTCGTCAGCGTGTTCCTGGCCGCCTTTCACGCCCCGCGGCCGCACGACCTTCCGGTCGCCGTCGTGGGGACGACCCCACGGCTCGAGCAGATCACCGGGGGGCTGGAGCTCGGGCTGACCGGCGGATTCGAGGTCAAGCGCTACCCCGACGAGAGTGCGGCCCGCCACGCCCTGCAGGACCGAAAGGTGTACGCCGCCTTTGTCACCGGCCCCGAAAGGTCCGCCGAGTTGCTCTATGCCGGAGCCAACGGCCCATCCGTGACCTCGACGGTCACCGGCGCCTTCTCCGGTGTCGCCAAGGCGAACGGTGAGCGGATGACCGTGCAGGACCTCGTGCCGGCTTCGGCGGGCGACACCCGCGGTATGTCGGTGTTCTACGCCGGGTTCGGCGTCGTGCTGGCCGGGTTCCTGTTCGGCATGATGACCTACCAGATGGCTCCCCGACTGGAGTACCGGTGGAGGTTGGCCAGTCTGGCCGCCTTCAGTGTCCTCGCCGGCGTCCTGGTGGCAGTGATAGCCGGGAGTGTTGGCTTCTCGGCACTGCCGGGCCCCTTCCTGGGCGTCGCGGGGGTCATCGCGCTGATGGCCGCGGCCGTCGGCAGCGCGACCATGGCGTTCATGCGCGTCTTCGGCCGGGCTGGTATGTCGCTGGCCGCCGTGGTCCTGTTCACTTTCGGCAACAGCACGAGTGGTGGCACTCTGCCCACCGCATACCTGCCGGACTGGCTCCATCCGTTCTCGGAGATCCTTCCGGTGGGAGTCGGTGTACGAGCCGTCCAGGGCCTGTCCCACTTCAACAACGACGGTCTCACCGCCGGCGTCGTCGTCCTGGTGGCGTGGATCCTGGTGTCCGCCGCGGTGCTCTTCTGGCGTGATGCCCTCGGGTCGCGCCGCGCAGCCGTCGACTGACCCGGCTCCCCCGCCGACCGGGACACGCTCTCAAGCGGCACACCCCGCTCTCGTAGACTGCGGCCGTGACCGACGCGGCGTTCCCCACCACCGGATATCTCGCCTGGCAGTTCTCCCAGATCATCGCCGGACGACTGGAGCGGGCGCTGCGCGCGGAGGACCTCACGTTGGCGCAGCACAACGCTCTGCAGCAGGTCCTCTGGACACCGGGGGTGTCCGCAGCGGAGATCGCGCGCCGCTCCGGCATCACGGCCCAGTCCATGGGGGCCGCCGTGAGCGGGCTCGTCGAGCGAGGACTGCTGCGCCGTGAGCCACATCCGACCAGCCGCCGCAGCATGCGCCTGTTCGCGACCGCCGAGGGAGACGCGGCGGCCGCTCGTGCCGCGTCGATCGCCCGACGGATCGAACGGGAGACGACCTCGCCGCTCTCTCCGGACGACAAGGACACCATTCACCGTCTGCTCTACCGTTTGGTCGAGGGCCTGAACCCCGACGCCCTTGCCGTCGACTTGAACTAGTGCCGCATCAGGCAACGTTCACCCTGGGCGGTCTGCGACGATGGCTCCATGGACGAAGAAGTCATCCCCATTCTTCGCGTCGAGGACGCTGCGGCGGCGGTCGCTTGGTACGAGCGGCTGGGCTTCGCCAAGCAGTGGGAACACCGCTTCGAACCGGGACTTCCCGCGTTCGTCGAGGTCGCCCGGGGCGGGGTGCGGTTGTTCTTGTCGGAGCACAAGGGCGATGCCCGTCCCGACACGTTGGTCTACCTCCGCGTTCGTGATGTCGAGGCCATCGCCTCCGAGTTCGGCGTGCAGGCGAAGGATGCTCCGTGGGCGCGTGAGATTGAGCTGCGCGACCTTGATGGCAACCGGCTTCGGATCGGCACGCCGACGGAATGACCATCGCCGGCAGCAGGCGGCAGGGAAGCTGTGCCGGTGGCTGAGCGAGTGCGCGTCCGCGGGATCGATGACGACGAGGGGCAGCGCCTGCTGCGGATCATCCGCCGGGGCAGCGGGTCGGTGGTGACCTGGCGGCGGGCGCAGATGGTGCTGCTGTCCGCGCAGGGCATGCCCGTGGCGAAGATCGCCGAGGTGACGTTCACCAGCGCGGACCGGGTCCGGGATGTGATCCACAACTTCAACGCCGACGGCTTCGACTCCCTCTACCCGAAGTACAAAGGCGGTCGGCCCAGGACGTTCACCCTGCCCGAGCGGCGCGCGAGATCAAGAAGATCGCCAGTCCAGGCCGGCCGAGCACGGTCTGCCGTTCTCGACCTGGAGCCTGGCCAAGCTGGCCGACTTCCTGGTCGCCGAGGGGGTGGTCGACGACATCAGCCACGAGGGCCTTCGAGTCCTGCTCCGCGAGGAGGGCGTGTCGTTTCAACGCATAAAGACCTGGAAGACCTCCCGCGATCCCGACTACGCCGCCAAGAAAGCCCGCGGCGAGCACCTCTACGCGATCGCCGACGGCGAGGTCATACCCGAGGAAGGCGAGCCCGAAGTCGTCTTATGCCTGGACGAGTTCGGCCCGCTCAACCTCCAGCCCCACCCCGGCCGGCAGTGGGCCGAGCGCGGCGGACGGCACAAGGACCCCGACCGCGGGCCCCGGCCCCGACGGCGGGCGACCTACACCCGCCCGCACGGGGTCAGGCACCTGTTCGCCGCCTACGACCTGGCCCGGGACAAGCTCTACGGCCACATCAAGCCGAAGAAGAACCGGACGAGGTTCCTGGAGTTCTGCCGTTATCTGCGCAGCCTCTACCCGCCCAAGATCCGCATCGCGATCGTGCTCGACAACTTCTCCCCGCACCTGACCACGAAGAAGGACAGCCGGGTCGGCGACTGGGCCGCGGCCAACAACGTCGAGCTCGCCTACACACCGACGAACAGCTCGTGGCTGAACCGCATCGAGGCCCAGTTCACCGCCCTGCGCTACTTCGCTCTGGACGGCACCGACCATGCCAGCCACAGGGAGCAGGGCAGCATGATCCGCCGCTACATCATCTGGCGAAACCGTCACGCCGCCGATCAACGACTACGAGCCGTGGTCGACAGGGCGAACGTTGCCTGATGCGGCACTAGCCTCGGCCCTCTGCTCATCCGCTCGTCCGTGCGACACGACCCCGACCTCCCGGATGGACTGCCCGAACAGATCGTCGACATCGCCCTCCGCGCTCTACGGCCCGTCAGCTCCCCGAGCAGTTGCCCCTGAAGCCACACTCTCCTGCCGGCCGGACCAGAGTCGGCAGGAGAGTGCCGTCAGCGGGCGTCGACGCCGAAGCCGTAGGACCCCGAGCCGACCTCGAACACGGCGGCTGCGTTCTCCATCCGGAGGAACCGGACGCCCTTGGCCTTGTCGGCCGGTCGGCCGCTCTCGGTGACGTCCCACCGGGTACCGGCCGGTACGTGTACCTCCGCGACGGTGTTGACCGGGACCGTCACCTTCAGGTCGAAAGCGCCGTTGTGCGTGCTCCACTTCGACGACAGCGGGCCGTAGACGGTCTTGAGGCTTCCTGAGCCCTGCGTCAGGTTCTCGCCGGGGACCGGCGCGATCCGGGAGCGCTTGTAGCCGGGCTGGATCGCGGAGAGGCCGCCGATGTTCTGGAACATCCAGTCTCCCACGGCGCCGTATGCGTAGTGGTTGAAGGAGTTCATGTCGACGGGGCCGAAGCTGCCGTCGGGCATGATCGAGTTCCACCGCTCCCACATGGTGGTGGCACCGTTGACGACCTCGTAGCCCCAGGACGGGTAGTCCTTGTGGAGCAGCATCTTGTAGGCCAGGTCCTCTCGGCCGACCTTGCTGAGCGCGGGCAGGAGCAGCGGTGTGCCGATGAAGCCGGTCCGCAGGTGATGGTCCGTGAGCGCCAGTTTGGCGACGAACCTCTCGCCGGCCTTCTCGACCAGTGCGGGATCCGAGATGAGGTTCATGCCGAGGGCCAGCGCGTACCCGGTCTGCGAGTTGCCTTTGACGGTGCCGTCGGCTGCGACGTACGCCTTGGTGAAGGCGTCGCGAATGTCGGCGGAGAGCTTGCTGTAGTCGGAGGCCGCCGCCTCGTCGCCCAGGGCCTTGGCCGTCTCCGCCATCATGCGGGCGTCCTCGGCGTAGTAGGCCGTGCCCAGGATGCCCTGCTCGGTCGGGTCGTCCAGGTGCAGCCAGTCATTGGTGAAGAACGTGGTGCGGCCGGGCTCGAGCAGGTCGGGTCCGGCGCTGTCGCGCACGAACTGGAAGAACTTCCGCATGGCGGGGTAGTTCTCCCGCAGGATGCGGGTGTCGTCGTAGGAGCGCCACACGGAGTACGGCACGGTGATCATCACGTCGGACCAGCCGACACCGCTGTCGCCGAACTGACCCTGAGGAGTGGGTACGACCGCCGGCAGGTCACCGTTGGCGTACTGCGAGTTGCGGACATCCGCCATCCAGTGGGACAGGAACGCGCGGGTGTCGACGAGGTAGTTGGCCGTCGGCGCGAACAGGCTGATGTCTCCCGTCCAGCCCAGGCGTTCGTCGCGGGCGGGGGTGTCGGTGGGTATGGAGAGGAAGTTGCCCCGCTGACTCCAGGAGATGTTGCTCACCAGCTGGTTGAGCATGCTGTCCGAGGTCTTCAGCGTGCCGGTGGTGGGGAGATCGGAACCCCACACGACTCCCTTGACGTCGAAGAGCGCGGGAGGCTGGTTCACCCCGGTGATCTCGATGTAGCGGAATCCGTGCTGGGTGAAGGTGGGTTCGTAGGTGACCGTTCCTGACTCGGCGAAGGTGTAGCGGTCGGTGACCTTGGCACTGCGGAAGTTGTCGGTGTAGAGGGTGCCGTTCTTGTTGAGCACCTCCGCGTAGCGGATCTTGACCGTCTGACCGGCGGAACCGGTCAGCTTCAGCCGGGACACGCCGACCATGTTCTGACCGAGGTCGTAGACGTAGGTTCCGGCAGTGGGCTCGGTCATCTTCCGGGCCTGGAGCACCTGGGTCCTGCGCACGGGCTCGTCGCTCTGCGGGACCAGCAGGGCGGTGCGGGACCGAAGGCTCACGGCGGGTTCCCACGTGGCGTCGTCGAACCCCGGCCGGCTCCAGCCCGACTGCTCCAGACGGGCGTCATAGGTCTCGCCGTCCTGCAGGTCGGCCTTGGCGTAGGGGCCGTCCGCCGCCTTCCACGAACCGTCCGTGGCGATCCACTGGACCGAGCCGTCGGAGTAGGTGATGCGCAGCTTCGCCACGAGCGCGGGGGCGTCCCCGTACTGGCGGCTCCAGCCGATCCCGACCTTGCCGGCCCACCAGCCGTCCGCCAGGGAAGCGCCGATCGCGTTGTCGCCGCGGGCGAGCAGCTTCGTCACGTCGTAGGTCTGGGACTGGATGCGCTTGTGGTAGTTCGTCCAGCCCGGGGCGAGCACCTGGTCGCCGACCGGCTCGCCGTTGATCTCCAACTCGTAGACGCCGAGCGCCGACGCGTAGACCCGCGCGGAGGCGACCTTCTTGCCCGCCTTGGTCGCGAAGCCCTTGCGCAGCAGGGGCTGCGGCCGGGCCGCGGGTGCGTAGAGGGCATCCGTGGTGCCGGACACCACGAGGGCGGAGTCGGCGATCTCACCGCCGGTGAACGGGTTCCGGCCGGAGGCGAAGTCGGTGTCGAGCAGCGTGCTGCCGTCGGTTCCGGTCACCACCGCGTCGTAGACGGTTCCCCGTTCGCCGCAACATGCGTGGGTGCGGAAACCGATGTAACCCTTCGTGAACGTGGAGTCCGTGAAGGTGTTGATCACCTTGCCGTCGAGGGTCGTGTTGATCGTGGTGCCCACCGCGTCGTAACGGACGGTGTGACGGCCGTCGAGGAGATCCGCGTTGGTGAAGCCGAAGGGCGCGAGGTCCACCTCTTGAACCATGTTGTAGTTGCCCTTGACCTGCTTGTGCAGTCTCAGCATCGGGGTCGGGCCCGTGACGTTGAACTGCCACATGTACCCGTTGCTCGCGTCTGAGGCACGCAGGAACATGCCGAAGGCGGCACTGTCGAGCTTGAACTCGACCGTGGCGGTGTAGTCGGTCCACTTGTCCAGCTCACTCGGAACCTCAGGACGACTGATCCACTGGGCGCCGCCCCAGTCGCCGGGAGCCAGCAGACCTGTCTCGAAGTACGCGTCCGCGCTCCACCGGCTCGCAACTCCCCTGTCGTCCCAGGCCCGGACGCGCCAGTAGTAGCGTGTGGCCGACTCCAGTCCGGGACCGCCGTACCGCACGTCGGCCTGGCGGTCGGACTTCACCTTGCCCGACGACCACACATCGGCAGACCCCGGCGTGCGGCCGACCTGGATCTCGTAGGCCCCCTGCGACGTCGCCCGCCGGGGAGACGCCAACTGCCAGCCGAAGGCGGGCTCATCGCCACCGATGCCCAGCGGGTTCACCCGGCCGTTGGCGGTCAGCGCCTTCACGGTGAACGGCGCGTCCGGCACCGTCGCCGCGGAGGAAACGGACTCCGGCAGGATCGACACGCTCGCGACGAAGGCCAACACGGCGAAGCCTCTGAGGAGTTGGAGCACAGGAGAGCGTTTACGGAACATGACAACCCCAGGGATTTGAATCGTTTCAACGAACATGAATTGCCGGGACAGTACTCATGTGACGAGGACCACGTCAACAAGCGGAACGCAGCTTTCTGGTCCGGCGCTGCTCGACAGCAACGAGCTGGAGCGGCATCTGATCGCCGTCCGCAACGTCACGGAGGCATCGCGCAACTGGAGGTCCGACTCGCAGATCGAACCCGACGCCGTGCTCGGCCGCGCAGGCGCGGAGGGCGACCGGGCCCGCGGTGAGAGGGGCGAGATGATCCGCAGATGGAGGGGCAAGGAGTTCCGCTGTACGGGAGTCCGGCTCGGATACCGCTACAACTGCTCCCCGATCTGCGTACCGGACCGCACCCCTGAACCGCCCGGCAAGCCGGACGACATGGCTGCGCCCCCCACCTGCGGGCAGGGACCACAGCCGCCTCGGTGTGCTGACCTGAGCTTCGGCGGCCGTGAACGGTCGTCGGCAGAAGGCACGGTCCGGTCGGGCTACGGCACCAGGACGATTTTTCCGCTGGTGTGACCGGTCATGATCTGGCGATGGGCGGCAGCGGCTTCACGAAGCGGGTGGCTGCCGGCGATCAGGACGCGCAGTCGCCCTGCCTCCACGGCCTCGGTGAGCTGCAGGCGGGCGGCGGCGCGGTCGTCCTTCTCGTCGTCTCCGGCCGCCCGTACGCGCTCGGTGCCTACACCGACCGCGCGGCCGCCGTAGTCCAGGCCTTCTTCCCCGGCGAGGAGGGCGGCCCCGCCCTCCCCGGAGTGCTCTCCGGACGGATCAACCCCTCAGGCAAGCTGCCGGTGCAGAGCCCGCGGACGGCGGGCGGCCAGCCCGGCACCTACCTGCACGCCCCGCTCGGCGGCAACACCCAGGGAGTGAGCGACCTCGACCCCACCCCGGCCCATCCCTTCGGGCACGGACTGTCCTACACGACGTTCGCCTACGACGGGTTCGAACTGAGCGCCGCGGAGATTCCCCCCGACGGCGAGGTCGAGATCAGCTGCCTGGTCCGCAGCACCGGCGGCCTCCCCGGCGCCGAAGTCGTCCAGCTCTACACCGCGGACCCGGTCGCCCAGCTCCCCCGGCCCATCACCCAGTTGACCGGCTTCGGGCGAGTCCTCCTCGCCCCGGGCGAGCAGCGCAGGGTCACCTTCCGCCTGCACGCCGACCGCCTCGCCTACACCGGGCCCGACCTGCACCGCTTCGTCGAACCCGGCGAGATCGCCGTCATGCTCGGCACCTCCAGCACCGACATCAGGCTCACCGGCAGCCTCCACCTCACCGGCCCGACGCGCCGTGTCGGGCACACGAGGGTTCTGCACACGCCGGCGCGTATCGGCTGAGACGCCGGTGTCCGCCTCCGGCCGTCTGTGACCTGAGCTCTACGGCGCAGGCGGCCGGCAAGCCGGTTTTGGACGACTTCCACGCGAAGCCGACCGGCGAAATGGCCCCGTCAACACCCTGCCCCGGCAGGCGCTGGCGATCATGGGCGCCCAGGGGCGGGGCCGGATCGTGTACGTCTCCAGGGCCGTGGCCGACGGTCCGTCCGTCCCGGGCATGGCCGCCCACGGCACCGCCAAGGCCGCCCTGAACACCTGCGCCGCGTCGTCGCCCACGAGGCCGGTCCGCTCGGAGTCAACGTCAACGTCGTGGCACCGGGCTTCGTCCGCACCGAGGGCAGCGCCGGAACGCCGCAGGAGATCCAACGGCGCTCGGCGGAGCACACCCCGCTGGGGCCGGTCGCGGAACCGGAGGATGTGGCCCGGGCGATCGCGATGCCGGTCGGCGAGGAGGCCGGCCGCATCACCGGCCAGATCCTCACCGCCGACGGTGGGCTCGGCGTGGCACGCGTGTAGGGAAGAATGCTCCGCCATGGGTGACACGCACACGGGTACGCCACGGGGCCGCCGGCGGGAGGCGGACCGCAACGACTCCCGCCTCATGCAGGCCGCGCGCGAGGTCTTCGCCGAGCAGGGCTGGGACGCCCCCGTCTCGGAGATCGCCCGTCGGGCCGGGATCGGCATGGGCAGTCTCTACCGCCGCTATCCCAGCAAGGAACTGCTGGCTCAGCGGATGCGCATCGTGGGGATGGAACAGCTCGTCACCCAGGCACACACGGCTCTCACCGAGGAACCCGACCCCTGGGCCGCCTTCGCCCGCTTCCTGCGGGACGCGCTCTCGGCCCAGGGACCGGGCGGTCCGCTCCTCCCCCTGGTCGGCGGCCGCCTGCCGGCCACGGACGAGATCGTGGCCGCCGCCGCCCGGCTCCAGACCGCCCTCGACGACCTGGTGGGAGGCGCGCACCGGGCAGGGATGCTGCGCGCCGACTTCACCTCCGCCGACATCCCCTTGCTGCTCGAACACCTCACCGCGCGGATCCCCGTCACCGGTGAACGTGCCGTCGCACTCCACCTGCGGTACCTCGACCTGGTGCTCGCCGGGCTGCGCACCTCGGCCGCCGACCCACCCACCGCGATCCCAGGGCCGGCACCGCACTGGGCGGAACTCAGCGAGCTGTGGAACACGCCTGAGGGGTGATCCCACAGCTACCGAATCTCGATCTTGGCGAACTCGGACAAAAATGAGTGCCGCGCTCGCCTGATTATCGCGGCCCGTACCTTTCCGCAAATCGAATGGGGAGAATCGCCGACCCGGCGACGGTAGGCAGGGGAAATTTTCTTCCCCCTCACAGCGCGCTCTTCCGATGCAAAGCTTGGTCACGCACCGAGCAAGACATTCGAGGAGCCCCATCACCATGCCCGATTCCGGCCGCCCCACGATCGCCATGGCCGCCCGGCACGGCATGCACTGGATCAGCCCGGGTCTGCAAGCGGGCTGGGCGTCACCTGCCCTTGCCGCCTGATCACAAGGCTTTTATTCCCGTATCCGATCCGCCACCCCCCTCAAGGAGCGAGCCATGTCCGACTCCCCCGGCATCACCCTCATCCGGCGGCTGTACGAATCCGGAATGGCCCCGGAAGTGACCAATGAGGTCATGGCCCAGGACCTCGTCTGGGACATCACCCCGGGCTTCCCGAACAGCGGCGTGTACCACGGGTGGGCCAGCGCGGCGAAGGACTTCTTCGGCGGAATGATGTCGAACTACGAGTCCTTCGGCGCGGTGCCCGAGGAGTTCTACGCGGACGACGACAACCACGTCTTCGTGTACGGGCACTACCACGCCGAGACGAAGACCGGGAACAAGGCCGACGTCCGGTTCATCCACCTGTGGACCCTCCGCGACGGCAAGGCCGTAGAGATGCGGCAGGCCGCCGACAGCCACATTCTGCAGGAAGCCCTCAAGGGCTGACACCATCACCGGGAGAGCAGTAACCATGGCGAAGATCCTCTTCGTGATCACAGCGTCCGACCACTGGACGCTGGCCGACGGGACCCGGCAGCCGGCCGGCTTCTGGGCCGAGGAAGCCCTCGGCCCGTACGAGGTCTTCAAGGAGGCCGGATACGAGATCGCGGCGGCGACACCCGGCGGTGTGCCGCCCACGGCGGACGCGCTCAGCCTCAGCCCGGAGTTCAACGGCGGTGAGGAAGGCGCTGAGCGCATACGGACCGCGCTGCGCGAGGCCACCGAGCTGGCACATCCGATGCGCATCGAGGACGTGAACATCGACGACTACGTGGCCGTGTTCTACCCCGGCGGCTGGGGCCCGATGGAGGACCTGCCCGACAACGCCGCCTCCGGCAAGCTGCTCACCGAGTGGCTCGCCTCGGGCAAGCTGGTGTCCTTGGTGTGTCACGGCCCCGCGGCGCTGCTGGCCACCATCGGCCCCGACGGGACGTCCCCGTTCACCGGCTACCGCCTGACCGGCCTCTCCAACGCCGAGGAGAAGCAGAACGGTCTCGCGGACCGCGCGGAGTGGCTGTTGCAGGACCGCCTCGTGGACGAACTCGGGGCGGACTACCGCGAGGCCGATCCGTTCACCCCGCACGTGGAGGTTGACCGCACCCTGTACACCGGCCAGAACCCGGGCTCGGCGGTTCCGCTGGCCCAGGCGGTGCTCAAGGCACTGAGCTGACGACTCGGCTGTGCGCTCTCTCGGCGGTCCAGTACCCATTCCGGGCCGCCGAGTCCTTCCGTGTGCAGCCATACAGGTCGGAACCGGTACGATTTTCGTAGGTCAGCCGAGCCAGCGTAGGAAAGATCTCGCCCCCTCACTACGTCGGGCTTCTGTGCGAGGCTGGAGATCATGAACCGCAACCCCCATCTGAACGAGCTGGGTGAGTTCCTCAAGGCCCGCCGTGCCGAGCTCAGTCCCTCCGAGGTCGGACTCCGCGGTGGGCAACGACGGCGTGTGCGCGGTCTGCGCCGTGAGGAAGTGGCCATGCTCGCCGCGATCAGCACCGAGTACTACACGCGGATCGAGCAGGGCCGTCTCCAGGCATCGGCTCCCCTCCTGAACGAGATCGCCCAGGTGCTCCGCCTGAACGAGGACCAGCGAACCTACCTCTTCGACCTCGCGGCCAAAGAGCGAATGCGCCCGCCCAGGTCAGGCGACCGCCAGCACGTGGACACGCAGCTGCAACGCATGCTGGACGATCTCACCGCCACTCCGGCCTTCGTCATCGGCCGGCGGACCGACATCCTGGCCTGGAACCAGCTCGCCGCCGCGCTGTGGACCGATTTCGCGCGTTTCCCGAAGCAGGAGCGCGTGTTCATCCGGCTGCTGTTCACCGAACCCTGGATGCGCGAGCTCTACGCGGACTGGGAAGAGGTCACCCGGCTGGCCATCGCGCAGCTGCGCATGGAGAGCGCCCGCTATCCGGACGACCAGCGCCTCGCCGCTCTGGTCGAGGAGCTCTCCGCCCGCGACGCACAGTTCCGGCAGTGGTGGACCGCACACGACGTCGCGGCACGGGGCAAGGGCACCAAGAAGCTTCGTCACCCGGCGGTGGGCGAGCTGACACTCGACTGGGACACGCTCACGTGTGGCACGGACCCCGAGCAGCACATCATCGTGTGGACCGCCGCACCCGGTTCCCCTTCCTACGACGGGTTGCGCCTGCTGGCCTCCTGGGCCGCGGACCAGAACCGGACGGCGTCCGGCACCGTCGCGTAAATCTCCCCGGGATCACCGCGGTCAGAAATCAGGTGCTTGCGCGCCCTCTACGAGGCCGGCCATGGACTCGCGCCGCGTGACGCCCCATCAGCTCGCTTCAACACCGGCGCATACGGCCCCCGACGCAGGAGCCGCCTGCCTCGTCGCGGTCAAGTTGTCGCATCCCGTGCCCGCTGATACGGCTCTGCGGTCCACGACGCGAGGAAGCGCATTCCGTCATGGGACGGGGTCCCGGGTTCAGCCGTCATGATCACCAGCTGCTGTGCGGGGTCGGCTGCGCAGGTCAGGCTGTCCCAGTCAAGAGTGAGGTCGCCGGCGACCGGGTGGCGCAGCCTCTTCGTGCCGAGCCGCAGGCCGGGCATCTGGCGGCCGGCCCACCACTGCCGGAAGTCGGCGTCGGCCACCGACAGCTCGCCGACGAGTGCGGTCAGCTCGGGATCGCCAGGGCACTTGGCGGCCTCCGCACGTAGTTGGGCGACGCAGCTCCGGGCGATCGTCCTCCAGTCGAGGTAAAGCTCCCGGAAGCCGGGGTCGGTGAAGAGCAACAGGGCGTAGTTGCGCTTCTTCTCCGGGACCCGCTCGAAGTCGGTGAGCAGAGTGGCTGCCAGAGAGTTCCAGGCCAGGATGCCCATATGACGCCCCAGGACGAGCGCGGGGGTCGCGGTCAGTTCGTCGAGGAGACGTCTGAGTTGCGGCTGGACCTTCTGCGCCGGCCGGCGACGCCGCGTGCACTCGTCTCTCGCCGCCAGCGCGAACAGGTGGGCGCGCTGGTCATCGTCAAGATGCAGGACACGGACGAGCGTGGCGAGCACCGCCGTCGACACGGAGGCACGTCCCTGTTCCAACCGCGTGTAGGAGCCGGTGCTGATCCCCGCGAGCTGGGCGACCTCCTCCCGGCGCAGCCCCGGCACTCGCCGGGGCGCCCCGGACTCGGGCAGACCCACCGTACGCGGACTGAGTTGCGCCCGGGACGCCTTGAGAAATTCTCCCAGTTCGACCGAATGCGCTTTGCTGTACATAGCAGCTAGTGTGGCAGCGCTCAACAGAAAAGTGAGGGGGAGAGTTTTTTCCCAGGGTCCGGTCAGACTCGGTGAAGAGGATACGGACGTAGTTCCGCTCTTTCTCCGGCACCTTCGCGAAATCAGTGAGCAGGGCGGCGGCGAGCGGATTCCACGCCAGGGTGTCCATACGGCGGCCGATCACCACGCCGGGGGTCGCAAGCCGTCCGTCGACCGGCCAGCTCGAACAGGTCGCGCTGGTGGTTGCCCAGATGCAGGACCTTGACGAGCGCGACCAGCACCGGCGCGGACGGCTGGAGACGGCCCTGCTCCAGCCGCGCTTTGAGGAATTTTCCCAGCTCGTTCAGATGTGCCTCGCCGGTCATGCCGGCCAGTCTCGCACCGCCCAGTCTTCGCGAGGGGGGTAAGGATTCCTCCCCTGGATAAGTCGTTCCCCGGATGGAATTCTCCCCTTTGCGGGTTCGCACCGTGCTGGCAGGGTCGACGATGCGGTCGGAGACCAGGACCAGCCCACAGAGAGCATCCACCCGAACAGGCGGGGCAGCCAACCTCGGGTCGTCATTGTTTTCCGAATGTCACCGATATTCGGTATTTCCATGCGACAGGGCCTAGGAGGCGAGAAAAGAAACTGCGGACGAAGGTCAGGTTCCTCAGCAATGGCCTGACACTTGCCGGTCGTCTCCACAGTTCCGACAACGGGGCCGACCGCTCGCTGTCTCCGGCGAAGTCCCAACGCACCTGACAAGACCTGGGAAAGCATCATGCGAGCAACCATCATTCACGGCCCCGGGGACATCCGGGTGGAGAACGCCCCCGAGCCGAAGATCGTGGCGCCGACGGACGCGGTCATCCGCACCGTCGCCACCTGCGTGTGCGGCTCCGACCTGTGGAGCTACCGGGGCATCAACCCGGTCACCGAGCCGCAGCCGATCGGCCACGAGTACGTCGGCATCGTCGAGGAGGTCGGCAGCGACGTCGCGACCGTCAGGCCCGGCCAGTTCGTCATCGGCTCCTTCATCGCCTCCGACAACACCTGCCCGATCTGCCGGGCCGGCTACCACACCTCCTGCCGGCACCGTGACTTCCCCAACGGCTGCCAGGCCGAGTACGTCCGCATCCCCCTCGCCGACGGCACCCTGGTCGCCACCCCGGAGCAGCCGGCCGAGGAGCTGATACCGGACCTGCTGGCCCTGTCCGACGTCATGGGCACCGGCTGGTACGCCGCCAAGGCAGCCGAGGTCAAGCCCGGTTCGACGGCCGTGGTCGTCGGCGACGGCGCGGTGGGTCTGTCCGGCGTCATCGCGGCGAAGGAACTGGGCGCCGAGCGCATCATCGCCATGAGCCGGCACGAGTCCCGGCAGAAGCTGGCTCTGGAGTTCGGTGCCACCGACATCGTCACCGAGCGGGGCGAGGATGGCGTTGCCCGCGTCAAGGAACTGACGAACGGCATCGGCGCCGCCTCGGTCCTCGAGTGCGTCGGCACCCAGCAGTCCATGCACCAGGCCCTGCAGTCCACCCGTCCCGGCGGCAACGTCGGCTTCGTCGGTATGCCTCACGACGTGCGGATCGACGGCCAGGAACTCTTCTTCTCACACGTCGGTCTACGCGGCGGCCCCGCCCCCGTGCGCGCCTACCTTCCCGACCTCATCGAGCGCGTCTTCAGCGGCCGTATCAACCCGGGCAGGGTCTTCGACCTCGCCCTGCCCCTGGACGAGGTCGCCGAAGGCTACAAGGCCATGGACGAGCGCCGCGCCATCAAGGCGCTACTGCGTCCGTGACCGGAAGCATCGGCGGTGGCGGGTGCCCGTCGGCAGCTCCCACCACCGCCGCCCCCCCAGCGGCAACCGCGCCCGCCATCGCGCCCGCGCAGAACGGACCGACCGTCATGACCAGCGAGGCCACCGGCCTCGCCCTTGTGCCGACGACCGTCCTGTCCGGCTTCGTCAGCGTGCTGGCGTGACGAGCTTCCATCCACCTCTCACCGGATCAAGGAGATTGGAGAAACACCCATGCCGACATGGACGAGCGACGAGCTCGACCGCATCGCCAGGGCCGACGAGTTGGAGATGGCCCCGCGCCGCGGTGACGGCACCCTGCGGGGGCCGGTGCCGATCTGGGTCGTCCGCGACGGTGACGGCCTGTACGTCCGCTCCTTCCGAGGTACGGACGGCGGCTGGTGGCGTACGGCGCGCACGAGCCACGAGGGGCACATCCGCTCCGGCGGCGTCGACAAGGACGTCACCTTCGTCGAGGTGGCGGACTCCGAGATCAACGACCGCATCGACACCGCGTACCGCACCAAGTACGGCCGTTTCGGGGGCGCGTACGTCACCCCCATGGTGGCGGCACGCCCGACGACGCTGAAGCTGGTGCCCAGATGAACCGGAGCTTCCCGGTGGGAGCCCCTGAACACCCGTCGGCCGCCCGCCCAACACAGGAGTAGCCGCCGTGCTCGGTCTCGAACTCATCGTGCTGTTGGGCGTGGCTGTGCTGGTCGGCCAGGTCGTCGCACAGCGCTTCGGCGTCGCACCGCCCGTCGTGTTGCTTGTCCTGGGTGCCCTTCTGGGACTGGTCCCGGCCGTGCGCCAGACTCAACTTCCGCCGGAAGTAGTGCTGCTGCTCGTCCTGCCGGTGTTGCTGTACTGGGAGAGCCTCACCACATCGATGCGGGAGATCCGTTCGAACCTGCGGGGCATCGTCCTGCTCAGCACGGTCCTGGTGATCCTCACCGCGTGGGCCGTGGCGGTCGCCGGCCACGCGCTCGGACTGCCGTGGGGACCGGCTTGGGCGCTGGGCGCGGCGGTGGCTCCGACCGACGCGACAGCGGTCGGCGTCCTGGCCCGCTCGCTGCCGCGCCGTCAGGTCACCGTGCTGCGTGCCGAAAGCCTCGTCAACGACGGCACCGCACTGGTCGTCTTCGGCCTGGCGGTCGGCCTCACCGTCGGCGAGGAACACCTCACCCTTCCGCACGTGGGCGCACTGTTCCTCCTGGCCTACGGCGGAGGGGCCGCCATCGGCGTGGTGGTGGCCTGGGTCAACATGAATCTGCGACGCCGCCTGGACGATCCCCTGCTGGGCAATCTCGTCATGATTCTGGCGCCGTTCACTGCGTATCTGCTCGCCGAGCTGATCCACGCCTCAGGTGTCCTCGCGGTCGTCGTCAGTGGGCTGATCATGGCCCAGGTGGCTCCAAGCCTCATCCGCGCCGAGCATCGTCGCCAGGCTCTGGCCTTCTGGCCGCTGCTCACCTTCATCATCAACGGCGCGCTTTTCGTCCTGGTCGGAGTGGAACTCCACTACGCGTTGCGCCACTTGAACCGGTCCGACGTCCGAGACGCCCTGATCGCGGTCGGAGTGGTCAGCGGAGTGTTGATCGCTGTCCGGTTCGCGTTCCTGTTCTCCTCCGCCTACCTGATCCGCGTGATCGACCGGCGTCCTGAGCAACGGCTGCGCAGAATCAGTCACCGGGCACGCACCGTCAGCGGGTTCGCGGGCTTCCGGGGCGCGGTGTCGCTCGCCGTGGCGCTCTCTGTGCCGGAGACCCTCGACTCGGGTGAGCCCTTCCCCGACCGTGCCTTCATCGTCTTCGTCACCTCCGGCGTCATCGTGGTGACACTCGTGGTGCAGGGACTGCTGCTGCCGGGTGTGGTGCGCTGGGCCCGGCTGCCGCGCGACACGTCCGTCGACGAGGAGCAGGTCCTCGCCGAGACGAAGGCGACCGAGGAAGCCATCACAGCACTGCCGCGACTCGCTGCCGAACTGGGCACCACCCCGAAGGTCATGGAGTGGCTGCGCCAGGAGTACGAGGCCCACCTGGCCACCGTAAAAGCCAGAGGGGCGGGCACCGACGACGATCACCCCGCCCTGCTCCACAACCGCCACTACACCAGCCTCCGCCTCGCTCTCATCGCCCACAAACGCGCAACGGTGGTACGCCTGCGCGACGAGCGGGAGATCGACGACACCGTGCTGCGTCAGCTCCAGGCCACCCTGGACAACGAAGAAGTGCGGTTGGCCGGACGCGAGCAGGTGGAGTGAGGCGAGTCCGCCACTCGGCCTTTGCACAAGACCCGACAGAAGGGTTCCCCCAATGTCCTCCCGCCTCATCGACGTCCACGCCCACCTCCTTCCCGACTTCTACGTCCAGCAGGCGACGGCAGCGGGCCATGCCCGTCCCGACGGCATGGGCGGCTGGCCGTCGTGGTCCGTGGACGCGCACCTGGACCTGATGGACCGCAACGGCATCGAGACAGCGATGCTCTCCATGTCGTCCCCCGGCGTGCACTTCGGCGACGACAAGGCGGCCCGTCTCCTCGCCCGACGCGTCAACGAGTACACCGCCGAACTGACCCGAGACCACCCGGGCCGCTTCGGCAACTTCATGTCGCTTCCCCTGCCGGACGTGGACGGCTCGTTGGAGGAGATCGCATTCGCCTTCGACGAACTCGGCGCCGACGGCGTGGCCTTGCTGACACACACGCACGGTGTGTACCTGGGCGACCAGCGCCTCGACCCGGTCTTCGCGGAACTCGACCGCCGCCGGGCCGTGGTCTTCCTGCACCCCACCTCACCGGTGTGCTGGGAACAGTCGGCACTCGGCAGACCGCGGCCGATGGTCGAGTACATCTTCGACACGGCCCGCACCGTCACGGACCTGGTGATGGCGGGCGTACTGACGCGTCATCCGAACCTGCAGGTGATCGTTCCGCACTGCGGTGGCGCGGTTCCCGTCCTGGCCGACCGCATCAACGAGTTCATGAGGCTGTTCCTGCCTTCCAAGAAGTCACCGTCCCCCGACGCCGTGCAGCAGCTAAGGGGCCTGTACTACGACATGGCGGGTACAGCCTTCCCACGCCAGGTCCCCGCGCTGCTGAAGCTCGTCGATCCGGACCGGGTGCTGTTCGGCAGCGACTACTGCTGGACGCCTCCCCCGCTGGCCGACGCCCACATCGCGGCAATCGACGAGGCCGAGTCACCGGTAGCGGGGACCACGTGGCGTTCCCTGACGACAGCCAACGCCAAACGCCTGTTCCCGGGGACACCGGGGTGAACACGTCAGGCGGCGCCGTCCGGCCCTTCCGGTGCCATCTCGATACCGGCCGCCAGGGAACGCAAGGCCCTGTGGGTCTGGCTGCCGGGTTCGGCGGTCCACACGACGAGCTGCTGTTCGGGATCCTCCGCGCAGGTGAAGGTGGACCGCTGAACTGCCAGGTCGCCCACCACGGGATGGCGGAGCAGCCTGGTACCGCCTGCCCGCACGGCGACATCGTGCGAGGTCCACCACAGCCTGAACTGCGGATCCAGCGTGGAAAGCTCCTCGACAAGCGCGGTCAGCTGAGGATCGTGAGGGTTTCGCCTGCTGTCCATGCGCAGGTGGGACACGGCCAGTCGCGCCATGTGTTCCCAGTCTCTGTACAACACCCGGATGGCGGGCTCGGTGAACACCAGGCGCACGTAGTTGCGCTGTCCCTCTGGGATACGCCCGAAGTCCATCACCAGAGCGGCGGCCATGGCGTTCCACGCCAGAAGGTCTGTGTGGCGCCCGATGACGAACCCCGCCGTCAGCGTGAGGTCGTCCAGCAGGCACCGCATCTGCGGGTCGACTTCTTGCCGAGCGCTCTTCGCCGGGGACAAGGCGGTCTTCCCCGCGAGGGTCAGGATGTACTCGCGCTGATCGCCGTCGAGACGGAGCACCTGGGCCAGGGCGTCGAGGACGGCCGCGGACGCCTGAACACGACCCTGTTCGAGACGGACGTAGTAATCGGTGCTGATGGCGGCCAGCCGAGCGACTTCCTCACGGCGCAGACCGGGAACACGCCGCAGCTCAGCGTTGTCGGGCAGCCCGACCCCGCCGGGGCTCAGCTCTGCACGGCGCGCCTTGAGGAAGGCTCCCAGTTCGTCCATGCTCGGCTCTCGTCGCACCCGCACAGGTTCGCACGTTGCCGCGATCCCGCGCGCCAAACCAAGCGGCTGCCGGTCTGGGGTCGTTGGCTGACCCGTCGTGGGCGCGGCTTGAGCCTGGATGGACTTGCCAGAAGACTTCGGCTCCTGCAGGCATCCACAAATCTGGCGCCTTCAAGCTTGATAAGCATGAAGGTTCCGTAGTCTCGGGGCTGGCCATGGGGGCGGTGCACCACATCCGGCTGATCGCGATCCCCCAGCGAGCCCTTGCTCGTGGCTCCGGGCGTCCGCCGGTCCTTCGGCTGTGTCGAGGCCGATGCCCCGGCGGACCCGGCGAGCAGGCCGACTCGGCCGGTGAGGCCGAAGGATGAGGTCATGCGCCGAATCGTCTTCCTGGTCAGTAGAACTCGACGGTGTTCACGCGGTTGAGCAGGCCGTGTCCGTCGAGGAACCGGGTGGCGTTGGCGGCGAAGAGTTCCGCGATGAGACGGTCCTCCGCGGCGCTGAGAGCGGCGGTGTGAGGGCTCACCAGCACGTGGTCGTGGTCCCAGAGCGGGCTGTCGGCGGCCAGCGGTTCCGTCTCGAAGACGTCCAGCGCGGCGAAGCCGACCCGGCCGGTGTCGAGAGCGTCGATCAGGGCGGCTTCGTCGACGACGTTCCCTCGCCCGACGTTGACGAGGGTCGCGCCGGGCCGGAGAGTGTCGAAGAACCGCTTGTCGAGCAGGTGCTCGGTCGCCGCGGTGCCGGGGAGCGTGTTGACGACGGCGTCCACCATCGGCGCCACCTCGACGAGTCGCTCGGGATGCACGACCTCGAAGACGCCGGGCGCGCCGACGTCTTTCCTGCTCGTGCCGATGACCCTCGCGCCCAGCGCATGCAGGTGCCCGGCGACGACCCGGCCGATCCCTCCGAGGCCGAGCACGAGCACGGTCTGCTCGCTCACCTGCCCCATCGTCCAGCGGCCGCTCCACTCGTGGGCGCGCTGCTGGCGGCTCAGACGGGGCAGATCCTTGGCTCCCGCGAGCACACCGAAGACGGCGAACTCGGCGAGCGGCTGTCCGTGCACACCGGCCGAGGTGGTGAAGGCGACCCGGGCGAGTTCCTCGTCGTCGAGTCCCGCCGCCTTGACCTGGCTGCCGCCACCGGCCGCCATGGTGTGCACCCAGCGCAGCCGCGCATTGGCACGGACGACGCGTGCGAGGGCCGACGGGTCCACGTCGGGGATGCCGTAGAGGGCGTCGGCGGAGTCGAGGAGCACCTCGTATGCGCGCTGCTGTCGCGGGGTGCGCCGCCAGGCCGGATCGCCGGCGAAGTCTGCGGGCCAGCGCATCGGCGGGAGGAGTTCCTGGTCGACGACGAGGTCGATCCGTGGTTCCGACTCCCGGATGCGCGCACGGTTCTCCTCGGACAGCGGCGCGGCGACGGCGACCCGGAGCCGACCGCCCGTCGCCCGCCCTTCCGCTCCCGTCGGGTCCGCTCCCATCAGGCTGCCTGCTTTCGCAGCGCCTCGACCTCGGCGTCCAGGTCCGCCTCGCGGGCGACGATCTCCTTGACCGCTGCGAGGGCCTCCTCGGCGCGATGCGGGGGGATGACGATCACGCCGTCGGCGTCGGCGGCGACGATGTCGCCGGGGTTCACCACGACTCCGCCGAGGGCGACGGGTTCGCCGATCGTCCCCGGCCCGTTCTTGAAGGGGCCGGCGGGCGTCAGCCCGCGGGCGAAGACGGGGACGCCGAGTTTTTCGATGATCGTGCCGTCGCGCACATAGCCGTCGACGACCGCGCCGGCGGCGCCGTACACGTCGAACCGCTGGGCGAGGTTGTCGCCGATGACCGCCCGGCCCTCGTAACCGAAGGCGTTGATGACGAGGACGTCGCCGGGGCGGATGTGTTCGAGCGCGGCGATCACGGCCTTGTTGTCGCCCGCGACAGTGAGTACCGGGAGTGCCGTGCCGACGGCCGTGGCCCCGTTCCAGACGGGCGCGATGCCCCCGTCGACGATGTTCAGCCGGTCGAGGGCGTCGCCGAGGTTGGCCACGGAGTGCTCGCGGAACTGATCGAGCACGTGGCGATCGACACGTTCCCACCCGGTGGTGACGCGCACGTTGTCCTGGGTCATCGCAGGCCCCTTCCAGAAAATGCGAAGACTTTCGCGTTTCGAAGGTCAGTCTGCACGCCCCCACGCCACCGGACAAGAGGCCGCGACCGCCTGATTAGCTGCAACAACCAAGGAAACATCCCGGAATCGCAAGGTTGACATGGGTGCAACTCCAGCCCTTGACCGCTCCGAGAATGCGAACCTATTCTCATTCGCGATTCAAGTCGCAGCTTGGCTCCGGTACGTGCTGAAACGCCGAGCCACCCCACTCCGCCGCAGCGCCGTCGTCGACTCCCACGAAGACCCAGCGCATGCTTCCCAGGACACCGTTCCGGAGTCCGCGACAGCGAAAGTGAACCCCATGGCAACGTCAGATCGGCTTCACTCCACGTCGGACCAGCCACAGACGGCGGTCGGCGCCGTCACCGCACAGGACAAGGTCGTCCGCAAGGCCACCGTCGCGGGCGCCATCGGCTCGTTCGTGGAGTGGTACGACTACGGCATCTACGGCCTGCTCGTCACCTATCTCGCGATCAACATCATGGGTGAGGCCGAGGCCGGAGGGCTCTTCCTCACCAACGTCGGTTTCCTGATCAGCTTCCTCGCGCGCCCCTTCGGCAGCGTGATCTGCGGTTACCTCGGTGACAAGCTCGGGCGCAAGACGCTCCTGGCCACTCTCCTGGTGCTCATCTCCGGAGCGACGGCCGCGATCGGCCTCATCCCCTCCCACGCCGCCATCGGTGTGGCCGCGCCCCTCCTGCTGGTCCTGCTCCGGGTGGTGCAGGGCTTCTCGGCGGGCGGCGAGGTGGCGGGCGCCATGTCCTTCGTCGGCGAGTACGCCCCGGACGCGCGCCGCAACTACATGATGAGCTTCATCGCCGTGGGCTCTTTCGTGGCCCTGATGTTCGGCAGCGCCCTCTCCGCCGTCCTCATCACCGCACTGGGCGACGACGCGATGACCTCCTGGGCCTGGCGGGTGCCGTTCCTGCTCGCCGTCCCGCTCGGCTACGTCGGCTTCTACATCCGCAGCCGCCTTGAGGAGACCCCTCACTTCACGGCCCTGCGCGAGAAGAAGACCGTCGCCCGCAACCCGCTGCGCGAGGCGCTGACCTCCAAGCGGCACCTGAAGGCGATCGCGCTCACGATCTTCCTGCCCGCGCTCAACGGACCGGGCTACTACCTGCTGTTCGTCTACATGCCGACGTATCTGAAGACCTCGCTCGGCGACCACAACTTCTCGATGGTGCGGGCGCTCATGGTCACCGCGTTCAGCCTGATCGCCATCGTGATCAGCATCCCGCTCATGGCACGGTGGTCGGACCGCATCGGCCGCAAGCCCGTGCTCGCCGTCTCGGCCGTCGCGATGGGGCTGGTCTCGTACCCGATGTTCCTGCTCATCACCACCGGCGAGTTCGGGCTCGCCTGCATCGGCACCGTCGTCCTCGCGATCGCCTTCTCCGGGCACGCCGCCGTCGTGCACACCATGCTCGCCGAGATGTTCCCGACCAGCGTGCGCTACTCCGCCTACAGCATCGGGTTCAGCATCTCGACGATCATCTTCGGCGGCAGCGCCCCGCTCGTGATGACCGAGCTCATCGAGTCGACCGGCTCCAACCTGATCCCCGCGTTCGCCTCGATCATCACCGCGGCGATCACCCTGGTCACCGTGGCGTTCCTGCGGGAGACCAAGGGCCGGCCGCTCGCGTCCCACTGAACCGAACCGCACTTCGGGAGACACACCATGGCATCCGGAATCAACTCCGTGGCAGTCGTCGCCGACCTCGGCGAGAGCTTCGGCAACTACACGATCGGTGACGACGCCGCCCTGCTCGGCCTCGTCACCGCGTCGAACATCGCCTGCGGATTCCACGCCGGCGACCCGCGCATCATGGACCGCACCGTCGCCGACTGCGTCGAGCGCGGCATCGAACTGGGCGCCCACCCGGGCTACCCCGACCTCGTCGGATTCGGCCGTCGGCTCATCGAGGCCACGGAGGAGGAGATCCGCACCGATGTCCTCTACCAGCTCGGGGCGCTCGACGCCTTCGCACGCGTGCACGGCGGCACGATCAGCCATGTCGCCCCGCACGGCCGTATGGGGTCGATAGCGCAGACCGACGCCAAGCACGCCCGCGCCATCACGGACGCGATCGCCGCGTACAACAAGGACTACATCGTCATCTGTCAGCGCGGTCTGCTCGCCGAGGAATCCAGGAAGCGCGGCCTGGACGTCGGCTACGTCTTCCTGGCCGACCGCGGCTACGGCGACGACGGTATGCCCGTGCCGCGCTCGCACGAGCAGGGCCTGATCCATGACCCCGAGGTCATCGGCGAGCGCTGCGTGCAGGTCGTGCGGGAGGGCATGGTCCGCTCGGTGGACGGCAACGTCGTACCGCTCGGCCACGACGTCGACGTACTCCTTCTGCACGGCGACCACCCCAAGGTGCTGGCCAACGGCACCGCGCTGCGGGCCGGGCTGGACGCGGCAGGCGTCAACGTCACAGGGCTGAAGGACGTGTTGGCCGAGAAGGCGAAAGTACTGGTCTGAGCTCCATGACCGCCGCACAGTTCCCCGCCGTCACCGTCGAACCCTTCGGGGACTCGGCGGTGATGGTGACCGTCCCCCACCCCGACCCGGCGGTCCGCCGGACCGCGATCGTCGCCTTCCGCGAGCGGTTCCTGGCGCGCCGCCCGCCCGGCGTCCTCGACGTCATCTCCGGCTTGGAGTCGCTGCTCGTCGAGTACGACCCGCTGGCGACCGCACCCCAGCACGTCGAGTACGCGATACGGCTGCTGGCGGGGCGGATCCCGGCCGAGCGGCGGTCCGCACGCGCGCGAACGGCTCGCCGGTTCGCCATTCCGGTCGTCTTCGACGAGGAGACGGGACCCGATCTGCTCTCCGTCGCCGAGGAGGTGGGCCTGGCGCCCGCCGAAGTGGTCGACGCGATCGCGGAGTCCACGTTCACGATCTCCCTGCTCGGCGCGGCGATGGCTCCGATGATGGACGGGCTCCAAGTGCCCCGGCCGGTACGGAGACGGGCCGAGCCGCGCACCGACGTGGCCCCCGGAGCGATCATGATCGCGGGCACCAACGCGATCATCCAGCCGTTCCCGGGCCCGACCGGCTGGCGGGTGGTCGGGCGCACTCCGCACACCATCGTCGACATCTCCCGCCCGGACCCCGTGTCGTTCGCCGCGGGAGACACCGTGCGGTTCGTCCCGGTCACGCGGGACGAGGCGGCGGCGCTGGACGCGGGTTTCCTGATGCCGGTGGAGGTGACCGTATGACAACCGTGGGCCTCGACATCACCTCCACGGGGTGGGTCACGACGTTCCAGGACCTCGGCCGACGCGACACCGAACGGCGCGGTGTCCCCACCGGCGGCGCGGCCGACCAGCATTCGGCGGCCGTGGCGAACGTCCTCGTGGGCAACCCGCGGGACGCCACCTTGATCGAGAACCTCGGGGGCGAGCCGGCCTTCGTGCCCGACGCCGACATCCTGGTCGCCGTCACCGGTGCCCCCGCCCGGGTCACCGTCGGCGGCGCGCCCGTCGACAGCTGGTCGCCGGTGGTGGTACCGGCCGGCGAAGAGATCCGCGTGCGCGGCGACATGGGCCTCGGCGCCCGGAACTACCTGGCCGTGAGCGGTGTGCTCGCGACGCAGACCCTGCTGGGCAGCGCCGCCCCGGACGCACGCATGGGATTCACACAGACCCTCGGGGCGCGCGTCCTGCTGGAGTCCGGCTTCCGGGGATTCGGGCACAGTCACTTCGCTCCCCCGCTCTTCCGGCTCCCCGTCCCCGTCCTGCGCTGCACGGAGGGGCCCTGGATCGTCGATGTCGTCGAGAGCCACGGCGCCCGCGCGATCCCAGGGATCCGTGAGCTCATCGCGGAGTCGTCGTACCTCGTCACCGCCCGCTCGAATCATGTCGGCCTGCGGCTCGACGGGCCGGTGCTGCACCCGGACACGGACGCCGAGATCGTCTCGCACGGGGTGCCGATCGGGGCCCTCCAGATCCCGCACGCGGACGAGCTGATCGTCCTCGGCCGGTACCGGAGCCTGACGGCGGGCTACCCGATCGCCGGAGTCGCCTCGCGGGCGTCGCTCCCGCTGCTCGGGCAGGCCGGACCAGGCCGGGAGCTGCGATTCCGCTGGGTCGACCGGGAGACCTCGGTACGCCGGTACGCGGAACGGGAGAGCGAGGTGCGGGCCCTGGAGCGGGCGACGGCCGAAGCGTTCGGCGCGCTCGGCTTCACGGCCCACTTGATCCACCAATAGATGAGAAACTATTCTCACTTGATACAGACATCTCACACGGAGGAGGAACGGTGACGACGACCGCGCTCATCACAGGCGCCGGCAGCGGAATGGGCCTGGAGACCGCACGCCTGCTCGCCCGGGACGGCATCGCCGTAGTCCTCGTCGGCCGCCGGCAGGAGGTCCTCGACCAGGCCGCGGCGGCGATCCGCGCCGAGGGAGGCACGGCCCTCGCCCTGGCCGCGGACATCACCCTCGCCGACGACGTGACCCGGATCATCGACCGGGTGCACGCCGAACTCGGACCGATCGACGTCCTCGTCAACAACGCGGGAAGCTCCTCGTCGGTGCTCAACCCGCAGTGGCTGCCGCACGAGGAGTGGCGCCAGGTCCTCGACGTGAACCTCACGGCGGTCTTCCAGCTCACCCAGGCCGTGTTGCCCGACCTCCTCGGCCGCGGCGGCGGAACGATCGTCACGGTCTCCTCGCTCGCCGCCGTCAACCCCAACCTGCTCGGCGGGGCCGCCTACGGAGCGGCCAAGGCGGGGGTCCGCAACTTCATGACCTTCCTGCACAACACCTTCCGCAACCAGGGTCTGCGCGCCATCACCGTGCTGCCCGGGGAGGCTGACACCCCGATCCTCGACAACCGCGCACGGCCCCCGGCGGCGGAGGAACGCGCCCATATGCTGCGGCCGGAGGACGTGGCGGAGGCCATCCGTCTCGCGGTCACGCTGCCCCAGCGGGTCGTCCTCCAGGAGATCGTCGTCGCCCCGACCCGGCAGCGCGACACCTCGACGGATATCGAGATCAGCCGATGGGCGGGCGCCCCCGCCGACGCCGTACCCCAAGACTGAACAGCACCCGCTTCCAGGAGGAGCGCATGTCGCCCACCGTCACCACCGCCCTCTCGCCCTCGTTCGCACCCGCCGCGGCCGTCGCCCGGATCGCCGCCGCCTCCCGCCGGACGCAGCAGCCGCAGTCCGGAGGCGACCTCGTCTCCCTCGCCATGGGCGAACCCAATTTCGACACGCCCACACAGGTCACCGAAGCCGCGAACGCGTCGCTGCGCTCCGGACGCACCCACTACTCGCCCCTGCTGGGCGAACCGGCACTTCGCGAGGCGCTCGCCGAGAAGCTGGCCGGCATCGCCGGCACACCGGTCTCCGCCGCCGACATCCTGATCACCCAGGGCGGCACCGCCGGTCTCGCCGCGTCGATCCTCAGCATCGTCGACCCGGGCGACAAGGTGGTCATCCCCGATCCCACATACTCCCTCTACGCCGACCTGGTGAGCATGGCCGGCGGAGTCGTCGTCCCCGTCCCGCTCGCCCCCGATCTGCACTGGGACCTCGACCGACTGGCCGAAGCCCTCGACGGGGCGAAGCTCTTCGTGTTCTGCAACCCGGGCAACCCCACCGGAATCGTGCACAGCCGAGCCGAGTTGGAGGCGCTCGCCGACCTGCTCGATGGCACGCCCACCCTCGTCATCTCCGACGAGGCGTACGCCGACCTGGACTTCACCGGCCGCCCGTTCGCCTCCGCCCTCTCGCTCGACGGCCTGCGCGACCGTACGGTCTACTGCCAGACCTTCTCCAAGAGTTACGCGATGACCGGCTGGCGCGTGGGCTACCTCTGGTGCCCCACGCCGCTGATCCAGGCTGCCGCGCGCATCCACAACACCTTCAACGGCTCGGTGAACACGGTCGTCCAGGACGCCGCACTCGTCGCCGTACAGACCTGCGACCCCGACATCGCGAGGATGCGGGCGGAGTACGAGACGCGCCGCGAGATCATGCGGGCGGGACTCGCCAAGATCCCGGGCCTTACGCTGAGTTCCCCCGAAGGCGCGTTCTACCAGTTCCCGCGATACGACCTCGATCTGCCGTCGGCCGAGGTCGTGGCGGCGCTGCGCACGGTGTACGGCGTCGCCGTGCGGCCGGGCAGCGAGTTCGGCGCCCAGGGCGAGGGGCACCTGAGGTTGTCGTACGCTGCCGACGCGGAGTCCATCACCGAGGGCGTCCGTCGTCTGGCCCACGGCCTCGCGGGCCTTCGGTGAACGCCGTTTCCATGCCGACGGGGAGTCGACCCATGCGCAGTGACACCCAGCGCAACCGCAGGCAGCTCATCAAAGCCGCGGCGCAGCTGTTCGAGAACTCGCCGACACCGGTCAGCCTGGCCGAGATCGCCAAGTACGCCGAGGTGTCCACCGCCACCGCCTACCGGCACTTCTCCTCCGTCGAGGAGATCCTGCACGCCTTCCGTGCTCAAGTCGGCTCCGAACTGCGCGACTTCAGTGCCGCGCAGACCACCCGCGGCATGCAGCGGCTGGAGGCGGTGTCCCGCTACTGGGTGTCGCTCGTCCTCGAACACGGTGGAGCGATGGCCCAGATGCGCTCGCACCGCGGCTATCTGGAACGGCTGCGCGAGGGCACCGGCTACCTCGCCCCCCAGGCCGAAGCCCTCACCGAACCCCTCCGGCAGACCACCGAGGACCTCGGACTCGGCGACCTCGGCGACGAAGCCCTGTACCTGTGGAACGCCCTGTTCGACCCCCGCGACATCCTCGACCTCATCAAGAGCGGCCGCACCGAGGACGAGGCCGCCTCCCGCCTGGTGTCCGCACTGCGCGGCGCCCTCATCGGCTGGTCCACGGCACCGGACCGGCGGGACGAATGAGATCGACACCGCAGTTGGTTCGATACGGACGCGGTGCGACAGGGAGGCGAACACGTCCCGGCGCTGAAGCGCGCGGTGCAGCTGCTCCGACACGCACACCACGTACGCGTCCCGGTCCACCGCCCCCTGCGGCACCTCCGGATCGGAGTACACCGCCTTGCGCCACGCGGTCGGCACCCAGCTTGTCGTCCACCTCGCGCGGCAGCAGCGGCTTGTCTGCAGCCGCCGCGCCAGCGCCGGAAGCCGCTTCACCTCGGCGCCAGCACCCCCAAGACGGTCCACGTTCTGCTGCACGGGGCGTGGCTGGGGCAGCCTCCTGCCCGGACGGGCTCCCATGCTGCTTGCCCTGGTGGAGCTGCGCCCCAAGGGCGGACTGAGCGATCCGATCGCACTGTTCCGCATGGCCTCGGCCCGGCGCAGCTTGGGCCACCACCCAGAGGCTCTCACCGCCATCAGCCACGCCTTGGAGCTGCTGCCCGGTGATCCGGCAGTCCAGTCCGGCGTCGTCCGCGAACATGCGCTGATCACCACTGCTCGCGACCTCACCCAACACGCCCTAGCGAGCCGGAACATCCATTCGCATCCACGAGCGAGGCCTCAAGCCCGACGAAGCGGTCGCCGAGGCACTGGACCGACCCGTCAGGACTCGGGAGGGCCTGACCGACCACAAGGTCGCCCACTGGCCGGGCCTGGATCACTACACCCTCGACGACGAGCAGAGGACGTGGACGTCGGCCGATTGCGCCGAGCACATGGACGCCCCGATCTGGCAGCACCCCTTCGTGGCCAGACCGCACGGCAACCGCCGCGCCATCTGCATGTGTCCGTGCGCCTGCACGGCATCCGGCAGGATCTCGATGCCAGGCCAACACATGAGGTGCCATCGCTGGATCGGGTGATGACGTAGCACGGAGATCGGTCTTCTGGACACGTCGGTACAGCCCGGTGAAACCAGGTCACGATCACGCTCGCCGGCCAGGCTGACTGACTGCGGACAGCCACCCGCGGCACTCTAGTTCGGGGCGGCGTTCGCGGTCACTACGTCGACGGCGTGGCGGCGGTGTGCGGCGAAGAGATCGAGCGCGGTTTCGGTGTCGCGGGAGCGCAGCGCGGTCACGAGCCCGTGGTGTTCGCGCGGGATGCAGCCGAGGTACCCGTCGGTGCTGAGGTTGATCCGGGTCAGCAGGAACAGGTGGACCTGGCACCGGATGCCGTCCCAGGCGGCGGCGAGGCGCTGGTGGCCGGCGGCGGCGAAGACGGCGTCGTGGAAGGCGATGTCCAGTCGCACCATCTCGTGGGCGTCCGTTACGTGCTTCATGACGTCGGCTGCCTTGGCGAGGGACGCGAGGTCCTCGTCCGAGGCGCGCGTGATCACTTGGCGGACAGCCAGGTCTTCCAGTGCGCCACGCAAGCTGTCCAGCTCCGCGACATCCTCAGCAGACACCGTCGTCACTGTCGTCCCGCGGTGCCACGCGCAGTGGACCAGCCCCTCGCGCTCCAGTACGCGCAGCGCTTCACGTACCGGGCCGCGGCTGACATCCATCGTGGCGGACAGTTCCACCTCGCGGAGCTGGGCGCCGGGGGCGTAGACCCCGCTGAAGATGGCCTCGCGGATCCGGTCTGCGACCTCGTCCGACAGGCCGCGGCGGCGGGCCGGGGACACCTTGCCCTGATCACTCATGTCTGACTTGCACCTCCTCGGAGTACGTCCTAATGTTAACATCACGTCGGTGTCTAATTGTTAACATTAGGACAACAAGCTAAAACCCTCTGGCCCCACTCTCGGAAGGCAGTGTCATGAGCGTTCTCGAGTCCCCGATCCCGCGGTTCCACCTGGCCGTGCCGGTCGACGACCTGTCCGCCGCACGTCGCTTCTACGGCGACGTGCTGGGTCTGGAACAGGGCCGCAGCGCGGACACCTGGGTCGACTGGAATCTGCACGGCCACCAGTTCGTCACGCATCTGGCGCCGGAGCGCGCCCAGCGCATACACAACCCAGTCGACGGCCACGACGTCCCGGTGCCGCACTTCGGGTTGATCCTGACGATCCCCGCTTTCCAGGAGCTCGCCGAGCGGCTGAGCAAGGCAGGCACCGAGTTCGTCATCGAGCCCTACGTCCGCTTCGAGGGCCAGCAAGGCGAGCAGCACACGATGTTCCTCCTCGACCCGGCCGGCAACGCCCTGGAGTTCAAAGCGTTCGCTGACGACTCCCAGGTGTTCGCCGCCTGACCGGCAGACACCGCAGCCCTTTTCCACCCACGAAAGACGGGACGAACTCATGAAGGTTTTCCAGATCGGCGCTGCCGGTGGAGTCGGCCGCCGCCTCACCCAACTCCTCACCGCGCGCGGGGACTCGGCGACCGGCATGCACCGCGGGCCCGATCAGGGCGAGACCGTGCGAGAGGCCGGCGGCAAGCCGGTGATCGGCGATCTCATCACCGACACGGTCGACGACCTCGCACAGAAGATGCAGGGCCATGACGCGGTGGTCTTCTCGGCCGGCGCGCACGGCACCGGCATGGACAAGACGACCCTGATCGACGGCAAGGGCCTTCAGAAGGCGGCCGACGCGGCCGCGCTCGCCGAGGTGACGCGGTTCGTCCTGGTCTCGGTGTTCCCCGATGCGCTGCGCGGCGGCGAGGCCGGTGAGGGCTTCGAGCACTACATCAAGGTCAAGAAGGGCGCCGATGTGTACCTGACGAGCACCGATCTCGACTGGCTGATCGTCCGTCCCGGAACTCTCCTGGACAGCCCCGGCAGTGGCCGGGTCACGGCGGGCCCCGCTGTCCAGTACGGCGACGTGCACCGCGACGACGTCGCCGCGTTCATCGACGCCGCCCTCCAGGAGCCGCGCCTGAACCGCGTGATCGTCGAGCTCACCTCCGGCGACACCCCCGTCGCCGACGCCGCAGCGCAGCTCGCGGCCGCCTGACCTCCCACCCCAGTCGACCAACACCACCAGCAAGGATTCCCAATCATGATGTCAAGCCGGGGCGGTGACGCCTTGTGACTAGGTCATGCCGCTGCGGCAGCAGGTTGAGGCATTACAGCCTCGAAGGTCCGGTGGTCGCGTATCAGGGCCCAGAGCACGTTCAGTCGGCGTCTGGCCAGTGCGAGAACGGCTTGCTTGTGAGACTTTCCCTCGGCGCGTTTGCGCAAGTAGAAGGTCTTGGACTGGGGGCAGTGCACGCTGGCCACCTGCGCCGAGAGATAGCACATCCGCAGGAGCCGACGGCTGTAGCGTCTGGGCCTGCGCAGGTTGCCGCTGACCTTGCCCGAGTCGCGGGGAACCGGGGCGAGTCCGGCGACGCCGGCGAGCCGGTCGGGGCTGCCGAAGGCGGCCATGTCGCCCCCGGTCGCGGCGATGAACTCCGCGCCGAGCATGTCGCCGACGCCGGGCATGCTGGTGATCACCTCTGCGTCGGGATGCTCGCGAAACCGGCCCTCGATGAGAGCGTTGAGCTCGGAGATCTCCTCGTCGAGGGCCATCACCTCCCTCGCCAGGGTGTGGACCATCTTCGCGGCGGTCTTCTCCCCGGGAACGATGGTGAACTGGGCCTCGGCGGCGGTGACCGCGGCCTCGGCAGCGCTCTTGGCGACGTTCAGAGTGCGCACGCCGTGGTTCTTGAGCCAGGTGGCGAGCCGGGCCCGGCCGATCCGGCGCAGAGCGGCCGGGGTCTGGTAGCCGGTCAGCAAAACGAGCGCGGCCTTGGAGGCGCTGTAGTCGAAAGCACGTTCCAGGGCGGGGAAGTATTCGAGGATCTGGGCGCGAAGCCGGTTGATCGCCCTGGTGCGGTCCGCGGACAAGTCCAAGCGGCGGGCGGTCAGGATCTTCAGGTCGACCGCTATCTCGCTGGTCTCCTGGAGCGGCTGAAGGTCGCGGCGCATGCGTGCCTGGTCGGCAATGACGAAAGCGTCCTTTGCGTCGCTCTTGCCGTCTCCGCGGTAGGAGCCAGAGGCGTGGTGAACTGTCCGGCCCGGGATGTAGAACAGACGCTGTCCGTGATTGACCAGCAGGGCGATCCACAGCGCGGCACCGCCGGCGTTGAGGTCGACTGCCCAGGTGACGGGGTCGCCGTCGGCCAGGTCCAGGACGTCACCGAGGAGTTGGAGCAGCTCATCCTCGCTGTTCGGCACCCGGCGCGACAGCACCTTCGTGCCGTCCGCGTCGATCGCGGTGCAGTGATGTTCGGCCTTGCCCGCGTCCGTCCCCGCCCACAGTTCGGGCACCGTCCCCTCCCTCGTCGTTCTTCTGTTCTGTCCCAGCAGACGACCTCGCTGTCACGTCCATACGAGCGATTCGGTTCGCGCATCCCAATCAGCAGTCGAGTCGTCGCGGGATGCCGGACGGCCAATCTCTTTGAGCCACGACTGCGGCAACACCATGACAGCCACACCCGGCATCCCTGGGTGCCTCGATCTTACGAATGACCGCGATCAACCCACGTAGAAAGGTATGGAAATACCGTGAGCGTGCTGTTCACCCCCCTCACCCTGCGATCCCTTCAGATATCCAACCGGGTCTGGATGTCCCCGATGTGCATGTACTCCGCCGCCCCCGAGGGCCCGGAGGCCGGTGCGCCGACCGACTTCCATCTCGCCCACCTGGCCTCCCGTGCCGCCGGTGGCGCGGGCCTGGTCATGGCCGAGGCCACCGGTGTCCGCCCCGACGGGCGGATCAGCCCCTGGGATCTGGGCCTGTGGAACGACCGCCAGCAGGAGGCGTTCACCCGTATCACCGAGGCCATCAAGGCGCACGGTGCCGTCCCGGCCATCCAGCTCGCCCACGCCGGCCGCAAGGCGTCGGTGGACAAGCCCTGGCTGTCCGACCGGTATGTGCCCGAGACCGAGGGCGGCTGGCAGCCCGTCGCTCCCAGTGCGATCGCGTACGACGGACTGGCTGTTCCGCACGAGTTGACCGTGAACGAGATCCAGCAGGTCGTACGTGGCTTCGCCGACTCCGCGCGGCGCTCATTGGCCGCCGGATTCCAGGTCGCCGAGGTGCACGGCGCCCACGGCTACCTGATCAACTCCTTCCTCTCCCCGGCATCGAACCGCCGCACCGATGCCTACGGCGGCAGCTTCGAGAACCGGATCCGCTTCGCCCTGGAGGTCGTCGACGCCGTCCGCGCGGTGTGGCCGGATGACTTGCCGGTCTTCTTCCGCACCTCGGCCACCGACTGGCTGACCGAGAATCCCGAGGACGAGCGCGAGGGCTGGACAGGGGACGACACCGTCCGCCTCGCCAAGGAACTCCAGGCCCGCGGTGTCGACCTGCTCGACGTGTCCACCGGTGGCATGGTCCGCGATGCCAAGATCGTCGCCGGACCGAACTACCAGGTCCCCTTCGCCACCCAGGCCCGCCAGGCCACCGGCATCCCCACAGCAGCCGTCGGCATCATCACCGAGCCGCAGCAGGCGGAGGAGATCCTCACCAGCGGGCAGGCCGACGCAGTCTTCCTCGGCCGTGAACTGCTCCGCAACCCCTACTGGGCCCAGCACGCCGCGCTCGAACTCGACGCCGAGCCCCGCTGGCCCGACCAGTACGCCTACGTCGTCAAGCGTCGCAAGCGCTGACCTCCCCACGCCATGGTGCGCAGGCACTGCAGGTGTTCGGCGGAGGCGTCGACGGCGGTGACGTGCGCGTCGGGGAAGCGGTCCAGGAGGGCGAAGGTGCCCGCGCCCGTGCCGCAGCCCAGATCCACGATGCGGTGCGGGACGGGCTGCAGCGGCAGCCATGCGGTGATGGAGGCGGTGTACTCCGCGAGGACCTCGGCGTCAGATCGAGGATCTCCGCCTGGCCGTCCATTGCGTGCTCGTGGTGGTGACCGTGCGAAGCACCGTGGTGGGGGGTGTCGGTGTGCGCGTGGTTCATGCTCTTCACACTAAGACGGATATGCGCCTACAGCATGAAGTGTCCCCGTTTACGCAAGATGATGGTCGGGGGCGCTGCTGTCCCCGTGCCCTCGGCGCACGGCGGATCAGCGCCAATCACAGGCGCGTCCCCGTCCGCGCGGTGCGGACAGGGACGGCGCGGGCCACGGGGCACCCCGGGCCGGTTCGACCTCGAATCCGGCGATGGCGGAGCCCGCGAGGTCCGCTACCGCGTGGACGGGATCGCCGACCTCGACGAGGGCGAGGGCGCACTGGACGACCCCGAGACCGCGCTGCGGTCTCCCGCCCTGCGCGCGGACGTCTGGCAGTCGGTCGCGACCACCGCGGGCAACGCGGCGTTCCGGCCAACAACCCCGGCTGGGTCATCGATCCGGCCACCTACCCGGCCGCTGCCGTACACGCCGAGTTGATGGCCGGCAAGCTGTCGGGGTATGTGGGAAGCGACTACAGCGCTCCACTGCACTACCTGCCGATGGCCAAGAAGGGCAAGCCGCAACGGAACCGTTTCGACCGGTCCGGCCAGGAGAATCGCCGGGTCATCTGCGGCCGCTCGGGGGCGACGGGCTTCGTCCCGCACGACAAGACCGCCCTGTTCGACTACTTGCTGACGCCCAAGCCGAACAAGCCCGATCCGAAGGACAAGCCGTCATATGACGAATACTCCTTCAACGCCGCCTACGAGTCCGGTGGTATGCCCAAGACGCCTGACGGCAACGCCAACCCGTACCTCGTCAGCAACGCTGAGGGGTGTGTGCAGACGTACGAGGGTCTGAGCGACGACGGCACACTGCACTTCCGTGACGACGGGCGTTACGCCGAACCGGACTGGGCGAAGGCCAAGTGCGGGCGGTCGTCCTGTCGCTGGAGGTCAACTCGGGGGCCATGCGCCTGTTCGGCCAGTTCGCGTCGACGAATCGACTGCTGGACGCCGACGGCTACTACGTCTGGACGGGCCTGACGGCCGCCGTATGCGACTGGACCGCCCGTTGCGGGATCGACTCCGCGACGGGCGGGCTCCGTTCGGCGCCGTCAGCGGAGTGCTTGAAGTTCGTCGGCCACCTCAGCCGGTAGCCGGTCAGGTTACTGCCGTCGTCGTAATGGTGGGAGAGGTCCTGCCGGTTCCACGAACCAGTCAACCCCGTCGCGGCGTCGATGAAGGTCCCGGAGAACGGGTCGTCAGGTTCGTCGGCCGTGAACGGTTTTCATGTCGCCTCCCAAACCCCCGGGTGATTCAGCAGGTCATAGTCGTCCAGAGCCTGGCGCACTCCGAGCAGTACCTCACCCTCGGGCGTCAACGGCCCGACCGGCCCGCCGCATCGCCGCCACAGCGCACGAAGATCGGCGGGCAGCCGGAACCCGAGCTCGGCCTCTGCCTCGGCGAACAGTTCCTCAGAGGCGCCTGGCGGCGTCGGGATGGCCGGCGACTGGAGTCTCAGCCAGGACTCGATACGTTCCCAGGCCGCGATCACATCGTTGCTCATGTCTGAACAGGAACACCCCTGCTAGGGGGCGCCGATGTCATCGGTCAAGCAGTTCCAAGCCACCTTCGACTGCGCGGAACCTGAGCGCGTCGCTCGTTTCTGGTGCGAGGTGCTGGGGTACGTCGTACCGCCTCCAGCGGAGGCGTTCGCCACTTGGGACGATTTCAGCTGCTCTCTGCCCCCTGAGGACCAGGGTTCATGGTTCGCGGGCATTGATCCCTCAGGTGTGGGCCCGCGACTGTTCTTTCAGCGTGTTCCCGAAGGCAAGGTCGTCAAGAATCGACTGCATCTTTGCGTGCGGGCCTGCACCGGACTCGTGGGTGAAGAGCGGGCCTTCGGAGCGGCGCGGTGTGTGCCGAGTCACGCATGGCAAAAACCACCTAAGTTGCCCAGATCACAGCGCAAATGTCCATTTAGCGTCCATTCTCGAAACGGACACAGAAGCACGAAGTAGAGCGCACCGTCATTGAATTGGATGCGCCGTGCCTAAGTGATCCATGACACAGCCTTCGTGATGTTCTGCCTCATTCCCCGTAGAAAGGTGCTAATCATGGCCGCATACCTGTGCCCGCCTGCCGTGATACACGGCGAGCACACCGTGAAGACCAGCCAGATCGTGGCGGAGGTCCGCGGCCGGCACCCGCACGCGGCGTGGGCGCCGCGGATCGACGGCATCGCTGCCAGTACGGGCATCGAAACCCGCGGGTGGATGCTGCCGCTGGAGACCGCCGTCGCGCCTGGCAACGGGAGCTCCCTGCCGGCTGCCGGCATCGGGCCGGCCCGAGAGGCCCTGGCCGGCGACGGGTTCACCGAACGGGAGGTGGATCGCGTGATCGCCGCCCTTGAGGCGATACCCGCGCCGCAGACCGTCCAGGAACGCACCGCGCCGGCCTGGGCGGCCGTGCGGTCCTGCGGGGAGCGTGCGGCGCGCGGGGCCCTGCAGATCGCCGGGCTGGACGCCGCCGACGTCGACTGCTTGATCACCAGTCACTCCACCACCCCGGCGCTGCCGGGGCTGGACGTCGCCCTGGCCAACGAGCTCCCGCTCCGCGACGACGTGATGCTGCTGCCGGCCACGCAGTGGGCCTGCGTCGCCGGGACCCGCTCCCTTGCGCTGGCGGCGGATCTCGTGGCCGCGGACCCCGACCGGGTGGTCCTGGTCGTGATCGCGGAGGCGCTGAGCACGACCTACCAGCCCGCGGACGACACTCTGGAGTCCTTGATCGTCCGGTTGCTGTTCGCGGACACCGCGGTCGCCGCGGTGGTCACGGGCCGCCCGAGGCCCGAGTCGGTGCTGCGGCTGGACGCCGCCTGGCACCACACCCTGCCCGGCACCCAGGACCTGCACCGCCTGGAGACACGGGAGGACGGCACCCACTTCGTGATGGACCGGCGCGGCCCGCGTGCCGTACAGGAGACGGTCACCGCGATGTGGGAGTGGTTGCGCGTCCGTTACCAGGACGACCCCGACTCCTGGCACCCCGACGTTCTGCTCGCGCACCCCGGCGGGACGCGAGTGCTGGAGTACATGGAGCAGACGATGCCCGACGGGTGGCCGTCGGGACTGCTGGACTACAGCCGAGACAGCTACACCAGCGGCAACCGCGGAGGCGCCGCCGTGTTCGACATTCTCCGGAGAGCGCACGACGCCGGGCAGGAGCAGGGCAGTCGCGCCGTCCTGTACGCGGCGGCCCCGGGCCTCACGGCCACCGCCCTGGAAGGGGAGTGGCTGTAGCGCGAGCTCGCGCCACACCCGTACCGGCGGTCGCCGCCCGTACCGCCGGTGCACGCCGCCCGACCAGCGCTCGCCGACCGGCCCACCCACCGCCGCGTCACCTCGCGACTGACGCCACCGACGCCCAGACCACCTTGCCGGTGTCTGTCCACCGCACCCCCCACCGGGTGGTGAGTCCATGCACGACCTGCAGGCCACGACCACCGTCGTCGAGGAGCCCGCCCCGGCCCAGCCGCGGCCTGCCGTTGCCGGTGTCGCCCACCTCGCACAGCAGCCCGTGACCGGCCCTGATCAGCCGTACCGTGATCGGTCCGTCGGCGAAGCGGACCGCGTTGGCGACCAGTTCGCTGACCACCAGCAGCACACAGTCCCGGGTGTCGTCTCTGGTGCCCCATCGCCCCAGCTGCGCGGAGACCAGCGTCCGGGCCCGGGCGGCGGCGTCGCCGCGGGCGGGCAGACGCCAGGTCGCGGTGTCCCCCTTGCGGTAGCCGATCATGCGCGCGAGCAGCAGGGTCACGTCGTCACGCCGGCGCACAGGCGCCAGGTCGGAGACCACGCGCCGCGCGGCCTGCTGCAGGGCATCCCAGGGGTGCACCGTGGACACGGCGTCCGCCAGCCTGGCGATGCCCTCGTCGATCGACAGGGCGGGATCCTCCACCAGGCCGTCGGTGTAGAGGGCGAGCAGCGAGCCCGGGGGTACGGCGAACGAGTGCACGTCGAACGGCTCCCGCAGCGCGAACTCGGCGCCCAGCCCGGGGTGGGGGCGTACGGCGACAGGGCCGGCGGGCCCGTCCGGGGGCACCAGGACCGGGGGGAGGTGGCCGGCGCTGGACAGCGCCACACGGTGGCTGACCGGGTCGTATACGGCGATGCAGCAGGTCGACCCGAGGGCGCTGTAGCCGGCCGCCAGTCCGGACTCCGTGTCGTCCAGCAGCGTCACGGTCTCGTCCAGGTGCTCCAGCACCTCGTTGGGCGCCAGCCCCGCGGACAGCAGCGCGCGGGCCTCCATGCTCAGCTGCCCCATGGTCGCCGCGGCTCCCAGACCGTGCCCGACGACGTCACCGACCACCAGCGCGGTACGGCCGTCCGGCAGCGGAAAGCTGTTCACCCAGTCACCGCCGACGCCCGCGCTGTCGGGGGTGGCGGGCTGGTAGACGCTGGAGGTCTCGATGGTGTCGCCGCCGGACCGTGGCAGCAGTCGGCGCTGCAACGCCAGTACCTGCGTGTGCTCACGCTGGTGCTGACGGGCCAGGTCCACGTGATGAGAGGTCCTGGCCACCAGCTCCTGGAGGTCGAGCAGCTCGCTGTCGTGGAAGGGGCGCCCCGCCCGCCGCCAGACCTCCGCCACCCCCAGAACGACGGGCGGCGAGCCGTCCAGGACCAGCGGTATGTACGCCACACCCGCCGCCCGGTCACTGGGCACCAGGGCGCGTACCAATCTCGCACTGCCCAGTACCCGCTCGATCGCCTCCCGGTCAGGTATGACGACAGCCTGCGCGGCATCGTCACGCCGTATCGCCTGTGACAGCAGACGACTCGCATCGCCGGGAAGATCGTCACCCGGAGTCACGTAGCCGTCGGGCCACGCCCGGTCCGGCACCAGGGCGGCCCGCCGCAGCCGGATGCGCCGCTGCGGCTGCTCGGTGACCACCTCGCCCGTCCACACGGCGAGGTCGAGGTCGATGGCGGCCACGTCTCCCCAGGCCAGCAGAGACTCCGCCAGCGACTGTGCGGTCTCGCCGATGTCCAACGAGGTGCCGATCGCGGTCTCGGCGGCGTACAGGTGCAGCCTCCTGGCCATGGCGATCAGGGAGACGGTCAGGCCCTCCTGCGGCGCCGCGGCGGCCAGGATGCTCATCGAGACCACGAGCTCCGACCCGTCACCGCGCCGCAGGCGCTGGACCCGGGCGACGTGCGGCTCACCGGTCTCGAGGACCTGCCGCAACCGCCGGGTGACCGTCGGTACGTCCCACGGAGGCAGAAGATCGACGAAAGAGCTCCCGGTCACGGCCTCCACCCCCGCGAAAACGGGGGCGTCCAGATTGCAGCGGGTGATTCTCAGATCCCGGTCCAGGTTGACCGCGCCGAGGATCTGCTCCTGACGGCCGGAGGTCGGATCGGCGGGTACGCGTCGGCGTGCGGCACTGTCACCCTGCGGGTCGGCAGAACCGGCGGCCGCTCCCGCCCCGCCACCTGGGATGTACCGCCCCAAAGCGCCGCTGACCATGTCGAACGGCGACGCGGACGAAGGGGAGGGGGTGGAGTCCATGCGGCTCTCTCAGCTCGCTCGCCAACCCCGGCACAGCGCCGGGGCCGTGCCAGAACCCGGGCGACAGGGCCCCGAGATTCCTGACCGCACACCTCATTCAATAACACCCGGGGCCGCTTCGCCTACGCCAGCGGATCGCACCGTGAGCGCGGACAGTGAGGGAAGGCTACTTTCGGTGACGGACAGAGAGTTCGAGGAAGCGCAGCTCTGCGCCCGCAGTGTCGCCGGATGACCATCTGCGGTCGTTCCCCCTCCGTGGCCGCATGGACCGTCCAGCCCACCGCAGACCCGAAGATCAAGGGCATGGTCGTCGCCGAGCTGTATCGGCACGCCGTACGACGGCCGAGCCGCATGGAGCCCTAGGCGCCCTCCGCGATGGACGGGTCGGCCGGAGGGTCCGCCGTGACCAGCCACGATGTGCTGAGCAGCCGGACCGTGCCGTCCGCCACCTCCTGGGCGCGCAGCTGGTCCGTCAGGATTTGGCGGGCGCGGGATCGCGTGGCCGCGTCGGCCTGCTCCATCAGGTGACGGCCGGGGCCGGTGCCCAGCAGGAACGCCGCCGCGTCCTCGGCTCCCTGCCCCCATGTCCCGTACGACTGCCTCTGGTCGATGCCGATGCCGGTGAATCCGGCCGCGGCGAGTAATTCGCGGATGCGGTCCGGGGCGGCCAGGGAGAACATGCCGGGCAGCCCCGGCCGTCCGAAGTCGCC
The DNA here is from genome assembly GCA_963798065.1 of uncultured Actinomycetota bacterium. Taxonomy (GTDB): domain Bacteria; phylum Actinomycetota; class Actinomycetes; order Streptomycetales; family Streptomycetaceae; genus Streptomyces. The sequence goes on from CAWCSC010000031.1 coordinate 225,642, forward strand.
GACGGGCAGGAGGTCGCGCAGCGACCCCATCGCCGCAATCCAGCCGTTGAGCGGGGCATCGGCCGGGCAGACGAACGCCAGGCGCCCGCCGGGCCGCAGCGCCCGGCCGACGTTGCCGGAGGCCGCGACCGGGTCGGCGAAGAACATCACCCCATAGCGGCTGACCGCCGCGTCGAACGAGCCCTCCCCGAAGGGGTACACCTGGGTGGCGCCTTGTACGAAGGAGGCGTTCGTGATGCCCTCCCGCTCCGCGCGGCCCCGCGCCTCGGCCGGCATCGGGCCGGACAGATCGAGGCCGAGCACGTGCCCCCGGGGCACTCTGAGCTCGGTCCGGGAAGTACCGCTGGAGGGTACTGCGCCCGACATCCGCCGCCGCCGCGATGTCCGCCAGCGTGGCCGACGGGACAACACGGACGCCGCAGCGCCGAGATCCCCCGCCGCGTACGGCCGCGGACTGCCGACTCGCGCATACTGCTGGCCATGACCGCACCGTAGCGAGTGTCGCCCCACAGCTGGCAAGTACCGCCTCTTCATGAGGCGTTGACGACCCGCTTCACCGGGGCCGCGGCAAGGAGACTTCCTTGATCTGGCTCGGGAGCGACGCCACCAGAGCTCTTGTCCTCGTCGGATTGTCCGCACATGGGTCGCAAAAGCGATGTTTGTAGCGGCCGATGAAGGTCACCTGGCCTGAACGGGACCGACCGGCTCCGGGCGCGGGCAGCGTGCCCGGTACGCCGCTGCTTCGTACGACGAAAGGCAGACTCATGACGGAGACCCCACCTGTCACCACGACCGATTCCGGCGCCCCGGTCGAGAGCGACGAGCATTCGCTCACCGTGGGACCTGCCGGTCCGATCCTGCTGCAGGACGCCTATCTGATCGAGCAAATGGCGCAGTTCAACCGGGAGCGGATCCCCGAGCGCCAGCCGCACGCCAAGGGCAGCGGCGCTTTCGGCCACTTCGAGGTGACCCACGATGTCAGCGCCTACACGAAGGCGGCCGTCTTCCAGCCGGGGACTCGCACCGAGCTGGTCACCCGCTTCTCGACCGTCGCGGGTGAGCGCGGCAGCCCGGACACCTGGCGCGACCCGCGCGGATTCGCGGTGAAGTTCTACACCAGCGAAGGCAACTACGACATGGTCGGCAACAACACGCCGGTGTTCTTCGTGAAGGACCCGATGAAGTTCCAGCACTTCATCCGCTCCCAGAAACGCCGCGCCGACAACAACCTGCGCGACCACGACATGCAGTGGGACTTCTGGACCCTCTCCCCCGAGTCCGCCCACCAGGTCACGTGGCTGATGGGCGACCGCGGCATCCCGCGGACGCTGGCGCCACATGAACGGCTACACCTCCCACACCTACATGTGGATCAACGCCGCCGGCGAGCGGTTCTGGGTGAAGTACCACTTCAAGACCGACCAGGGCATCGAGTTCTTCACCCAGCACGAGGCCGACCAGATGGCGGCCGCCGACACGGACTACCACACGCGTGATCTGTTCGAGCACATCCGCGACGGCGAGCTACCCGAGCTGGACCCTGTACGTGCAGGTCATGCCGTACGACGAGGCCGCGAGCTACCGCTTCAACCCCTTCGACCTCACCAAGGTGTGGCCGCACGGCGACTACCCGCTGATCGAGGTCGGCCGCATGACGCTCGACCGCAACCCGACCGACAACCACGCCGAGATCGAGCAGGCGGCCTTCCAGCCCAACAATCTCGTCCCCGGCATCGGCCCCAGCCCGGACCGCATGCTGCTGGCCCGGCTGTTCTCCTACGCGGACGCGCACCGCCACCGGATCGGCGGCAACTACCAGCAGCTTCCGGTGAACGCCCCTGTCGTGGACGTCCACACCTACTCCAAAGACGGGGCGATGGCGTATCGGAAGACCGCCGACCCGGTGTACGCCCCCAACTCCAAGGGCGGTCCCGCAGCCGACACCGCCGCTACTCCCCGCCCAGCTGGGAAGCCGACGGCGACCATCACCCGCGCGGCCTACGTCAGTCATCGCCGAGGACGACGACTGGGGCCAGCCCGGCACCATGGTGCGCGAGGTCCTGGACGACGCCGCGCGCGACCGTCTGGTCGACAACGTCGTCGGCCATCTCCTCAACGGTGTCATCGGAACCCGTCCTCAAGCGGGCCTTCGAGTACTGGTCGCAACATCGACAAGACCATCGGCGACCGCATCGCCCAGGGTGTGCGCGCCAAGGCAGGCGAGAAGGATCCGAAGGCCGCCGAGCAGGGCAATCCCGCACGGCGTGACATGCAGGGCAAGGCCTGACGGATCGGGTCCCCACGGTGGGCCTCCGCCTCCCGGCGCTGCCGGCGCGGAAGCCCGCCGACCCGTGCGCAGCCGATCAGTGACCCCGATGGACCGATCCGCTGTCGAGGAACTATCACTTCTCCTCTCAGGGAAGTGGTGTCGATCAGCTTGGCGAGACGGCTTCTGTGGAGAACTGGCCGTCTCGCCGTCGCATGTCGGCTCCAGGTCATGGTGATCTCACGGCCGAAGTGGCGATGGCGGGCGCCACGCCGATCACCACGAGCTCTCCGAGGCCCTTGACGCCGAGTGGGTCGGCCTCGCGGTCCTCGCCGTTCAGGCAGATCGCCTTGAGGCCGGGGACGTCGGCGTTGGCGGGGACGAGGCAGTCGGCGAGGTCGGCGTTGACGATCCGGCCGTCGCGGGTCATTGGCACTCGGTGAACCTCGCCCGACGTGATGCCGGCGGCCTCACTGACGCCCGCTCAGCCATGCCTCCGCGTGCCGACGGATCCGCGCGGCGTCGCGGTTCCCGTACTCCCGGATCACCGTTCTCATCGTGCCCCTCCCGCGGCATTCGTCCATGATCGCGACATGCCGACCGCTCCGTCGTTTTCGGCGTCAGTACCGCACGGATGCGGCGACCGTAGCCTCGCCGATCTCAAAATGTAAGCGCGGTTCTATATTGAGACATGCATCGGGGCCCGCCCTATGCTCGACCTGTGACAAAGCAGGCGAAGACAGCGAGCAGCGGGGCCCGCGGCCCCCGGGGGTCCTACGCGAAGACCGGCGAGGTGCGGCAGAAGATTCTCGACGCCTGCGTCGAGGCATTCGGCGCCGGAGGCTTCCACGGCGCCACCATGAAGGACATCGCAGAGCGGGCCGGCATCAGCCAGACCGGCCTGCTGCACCACTTCGGCAGCAAGGCGGAACTGCTGGTCGAGGTACTCGCCGCACACGAGCGGGAGACGGCCACGATCGTCCGGGAAGCCGATGACCTGGATGTAGTGCAGACGCAACTGCGGGTCGCGCACGCCAACCAGGACCGACCCGGGCTGATCCAGCTGCACAGCATCATCTCGAGCGAGGCTACAGCCGGCGAGCATCCCGCTCACGAGCTCTACCGGGCCCGTTACGACAGCCTGCGCCTGCACCTGACGCGGATCTTCGCCGAGCTGCGCGGTCGCGGACGTCTGAAGGTGGACACAAGGCCGGAGATCCTCGCGAACCTGCTCATCGCAGTCATCGACGGACTCCAGCTCCAGTGGCTGTACAACCCGGGCGCGGTGGACGTTTCGGCAGGCATCGAGGCCTTCCTCGCAGGGGTTGTCGACGACGAGACCTGAGGACTGCCACGCGACTGAAACCGTGTGCTAGCGTCCACCTCAATCTCGAAACATAAATCTGATTTCGAGATGGAGATTGAGGTGATCGGTTCGCCGATCGCGCACGCAGTCAAGGAGACCTCACATGCCTCGTTCTCGGCCATCCGGGGCTCGCACCCCGGCCGAGACATCCGCTGCATCTGCACGGTCGGCCGATACCGCCGCGCTCGCCGAGAGCGCGGTCCACGATGTGACCCCGTTCGGCACCGGGCAGCGGCGGAGGCCCCGAACCGGCCTCCCGGCTCTCCGCCGGCTTCGTCCGCGCGCGACCCAGGCCGCACCGGGTGTGGCGGCCGCCTGCAAGCACTCCCCCGGCCACGGCACATCCGGAGGCGCAGACGCTCAAGCCATCGAGCGGATCGGCCGACGCGCCTTCGGCGACGAGCCCCTTGCCTGCGCGTTTCGAAGACACGGGCGACGCCCCCTCTAAAGGCCGCCCAGACTTCGCCCGGGCGCGGCCGACCTGTGTGCTCGCTCGCCGACGAGACCGGTATCCCGCTCCTCGCCGACGATGAGCGAGCCACGAGCGGCACCCCATCCGCCGACCCACCTCGTTCGCTCGACTCCCGATAGCGGTCTCCCCCGCCGAGCATGTACGTGAAGCCGAGGAAGCCACTTGAGCGCACGATGCCCGAGGGCCGCGGCAGCATCGAAGGCGGAGGATCACGGAGACGGTCGCAGCGTACGGACGCCGCGCCCCTGACCATCGCCGAACACCGAGACGGCGGCACGCGACCTCCGGACATGACAGCCGCCATCCCTTGATCCCCCTGCCCTCGGTCCGACCGGCAGAACGAGAGGCGCCCGCACCCACCGGAGCACTTGCTCACCTCAACGCCCCCCGGTTCGCCCACAAGTCGACCAGGACCACCGAGCTCGTCCACGGGCGCCCTCCCATCGGCCCCGGCCGCCCGCGCCGCGAGCCCAGCACAGACAGACAGACAGACAGACAGACGAAACATGACCACAAGGAGACGGACAGTTTTGAACGGCAGGCGCGTGAGGATCCCCGCGGCACTCGCTCTGGGGGCGGTGATGGTCTTCGGATGCGGGCACCCTCCCGCCCGGACAGCCGAGGCAGTCGCGGCAACCCACACCGATACCGGCATCGCGCTGGTCAATCAGAAGAAACTCTCGCCGCGGCTCAGCGAGTTGACCTTCACCTCGTCCGCTCTCGACGGCACGACCAAGGTGCGCGTACTGCTCCCCCGTGGCTACGACGCGGAGAAGGGGCGCCGTTACCCCGTGCTGTACCTCTACCACGGTGGAGGGCAGAGCGCTGCCAGCTGGACACAGGACGGCGCCGCGGAGGAGATCACGGCCGGCCTGCCCGCGATCGTGGTGATGCCGGACGCCGGCTCAACGGAGTGGTACGCCGACTGGTGGAACAACGGCCACCGCGGCCGGCCGATGTGGGAGACCTTCCACATCAACAGGCTCCTCCCGTGGGTCGACGAGCACTACCGCACGCTCCCCGAGCGCGGGGCGCGGGCTGCCGCCGGACTGTCGATGGGCGGGTTCGGGGCCGTCTCGTACGCCGCCCGGCACCCTGACCTCTTCGGTGCCGTCGGCTCGTTCTCCGGAGACGTCGACCACCAGAACGTCGAGATGCGCACCACCATCGAGCAGCTCCACCCCTCTCTCTGGGGCCCGTGGGCGACGCAGGAAGTCCGCTGGCGCGGGGACAACCCCTGGGACCTGGCGGCCAATCTGGCCGACACCGACGTGTCGCTGTACACGGGCAACGGCCGGCCTCGCCGGGACGGCGAAGCCGTGGACCGCACCGAACAAAGGATCCGGCAGGAGAACGTGTCCTTCCACGAGCGCCTGCTGGACCTCGACATCCGGCACGGGTGGCACGACTACGGACCCGGCAGCCACACATGGCCCTACTGGCAAGCTGACCTTCGGGCATGGATGCCGCACCTGAAGTCCTACTTCGCCCGCCACGCGCAGCACCGCGCCACTCCCCGGTCGTTCACCTTCTCGTCGATCAGGCCGCGGTACGGCGCCTACGGCTGGACCGTACGGATGCGGCGGGATGTCACCGAGTTCAGCGCACTGCAGGTGGCGCGCCAGCGCCGCTTCACGGTGGTCGGGAACGGCTCGGCCACGGTACTGACGCCCTCACTGGCTCGCCCCGGCACGCGGTATCACGTCACCGTCCGCGACCACGCTGGCGCTTCAGTGCGGTCGGCCACCGCCGACGGCCAGGGGCGCTTGACGATTCCGCTCACACTGGGCCCCGGCAACCCGCACCAGCAGTACTCGCCGCAGGCCGAGACGTCGAGTACGGGCCCCAGCCCTGACGACGTGCCGTTCCACACCAGGGGCAACAGCTCCCGCTTCAACCGGGCCGAAGTCACGATCCTTCAGCGTTGAGAACTGCTCGCTTCGCTCCACGAACGCGGCCGTCGCCCTTGTGATGAACCTCGTCTTCGGCGCCCTCTCAGACCGGACACGTGGCCGTCTCGGAGGCCGGACACCCAGGATGCTGCTCGCCGATCGCCAGGGCTCGTACTCGGCCGTTCACGGCGTCTCACTGATGGCGGTCGCCGTGGTCGGCACCGCAGTCGTGGGCCCTTTCGTCTCCACCCCCTCGATCGGCTTCTTCGTTTTCGCCGTGGTCGTGCTCATGGCCGGAACTGTGGTGGCGATGCTGACGCCGGACGCTCCGTGAACCTGAGCTTCCCGCCGAAGTGGTAGCGAGGCACTCCATAACGCTTTGATTCCCGATACATCCAGCTCCGACTCACATTGAGAAATTTCGCGGCTTCACGAACTCCCATGAACCGGCTGACACCTTCTCTGCGCGCTCCGTGTTCTGACTCTGTGTCACTCATGCCCGGGACACCCCAGGCGCGTTCCGTGCGGTGACGGATGTTTGAGGGCCGTTCGTCTCGACCATCCGTCGTTCCACGCGAAGGAGCTTCTTGGCATGCGCTTCTGACACCACCGGGCTGGGCACCTACCGATGGGTGATCGAGCGGAGTTTCGCGTGGCTGCACGGCTTCACGCGCCTGCGGATCCGCTGGGAGCGACGGGCTGACATCCACGAGGCTTCCTCGAACTTGCCTGCTGCCTCATCGCCTACGGCAATGCAAGTTGCTTTGTCAGCCGTCGACTGTGGCCGAAGCTGTCGATATCACCCTTACACCGGCCTCGCGCAGGGCCAGACAGGTCGCGTCGTCTTCGGATGCATTGGTGATGATCACGTCCAGGTCCTCGGGGTCGCAGATCTTCACCATGCCGGTTCCGGGGAACTTGGTCTTGTCGGCCAGGAGCACCGCCTTGTCGCTGGCGGCGATCATGGCGCGTCGGGCGGGCACCTCGGCCACGGTGGTGTCCATGACCTGGCCCCCGGGTCGGAGGCCGCAAGCACCCATGAAGAGCCAGTCGGCGTGAACTTGGCGGAGGTTGTCCTCGGCCATGAAGCCGTCCAGCATGCGTGACTCACGGATGACCATGCCCCCGAGAAGCATCAGGTCAATGTTCTCGTCATCGTTGAGTTCGTCATACACGGCAAGGTTGTTGGTAATCACGGTGAGTCGGCGGCCGCGTAGTTGAAGTGCCAGCCGGTGGACCGTTGTGCCGCTGTCGAGAATGACCGACTGGCCGTCCTCGATCATTGTGGCTGCTCGGGCGGCGATGGCGTCCTTCTCTGCCACCTGAACCTCTGCGGCCTCGTTGAAGGGTGGTTGATCGTCTTCGATGACCGCTCCGCCATGGACACGGGTGATCAGCCCGTCCGCCTCCAGCCTGAGGAGGTCGCGGCGGATGGTCGCCGCGCTGGCGTCAAGCTGCTCGGCGAGGTCGGCCACGGAGGCGGTGCCGCCGGAACGCAGTGCCCGCAGGATGAGTTGGTGTCGTCGTTCAGCCAGCACGCAACGGGACACTACACGCTGCTGGCTGAGACAACCTGCTGGCCTCTAGTGACCTGAGTCGGAGATTCGTCGTTGGTTGGGTATGAGTCGTCGGGTCCGAAGATTCCGCCGTTGTCGGTCACTGATGCCCAGCGGGCCGTGCTGGAGGGGTGGGTGCGTCGCCGCACGACGGCTCAGGCTCTGGCCCAGCGGTCGCGGATCGTGCTGGAGTGCGCCGAGGGGCACTCGATCATGGAGGTGTCCCGTCGGCTGGGGATCGCTCCGGACACGGTCCGCACGTGGCGGCGGCGTTTCCTCGAACGGGGCCTGGACGGCTTGTGCGACGAGCCGCGGCCGGGTGTCCCGCGCAAGATCACCGACGCGGATGTCGAGCGGGTCATCGTCAAGACGCTGGAGGAGAGGCCGAAGAACGCCACCCACTGGTCGACCAGGTCGATGGCGGCGGCCACCGGCATGTCACAGTCGGCGATCTCGCGGATCTGGCGGGCCTTCGCCCTGGCCCCGCACCGGTCGCAGACGTTCAAGCTGTCCACCGACCCGCTGTTCATCGACAAGGTCCGCGACGTCGTCGGCCTCTACCTCGACCCGCCGGAGAAGGCCCTGGTGCTCTGCGTGGACGAGAAGTCGCAGATCCAGGCCCTGGACCGGTCCCAGCCGGTGCTGCCGATGATGCCCGGCGTTCCCGAACGCCGCAGCCACGACTACGTCCGCGCCGGCACCACCACCCTGTTCGCCGCCCTGGAGGTGGCCACCGGCAAGGTCATCGGCTCGCTTCACCGCCGCCACCGGGCCGCGGAGTTCAAGAAGTTCCTCGCCAAGCTCGACAAGGAGGTCCCGGCCGACCTCGAGGTCCACCTGATCCTCGACAACTACGCGACCCACAAGACACCCGACATCAAGAAGTGGCTGCTGGCCCATCCGCGGTTCCACCTGCACTTCACGCCGACCAGCGCGTCCTGGCTGAACCTGGTCGAGCGATGGTTCGCCGAACTGACCCAGAAGAAGCTCAAGCGCGGGGTCCACCGCTCCGTCCAGGCCCTCGAACGCGACATCCGCGGCTGGCTCGCCGACTGGAACGACAATCCACGACCCTTCGTCTGGACGAAGACCGCCGACGAGATCCTCGACAAAGTCGCCGCCTACTGCCGACGAATCTCTGACTCAGGTCACTAGCCGCATTGACGACCACGCAGACGCGGCGGTGAGGCCCCTGCGCTCGTTGCCCAATGGGCCGGTCGGTTCGAACCACCTGAAGGCAACCCGGGTCGCCACACCTCGCAGAAGAACCCCATGTCGCGCAGGGCAAGTGGCTCTGATGGCCGCCCGTCTCATTGTTTTAGCCATTGTTAAGACCCGCTTCGTCCAGCACTGTCCTACTCACTTCAGTGAATTCCAGAAGGCCGTCTTCACTGAAATGACTCGAATCGTTAGCCCTCCTCCACTTTTCCTGAGGATCATCACTACCCCTCTCGATAGCACCAAGAGCCCACGCCCACACGTGCACATGCCCATGCACTGAGTCGGCTTCCGCCGCTACCAACTCGGGCCCCTCAAGCATGACGAGGCTCAGAGCCTCCTCCAGATCACTAACCGCTTCCTTGAACCGGTAGACCAGATCCGAAGCATCAGCCCGGCCGTCCTTCAGCGCATCGTGTGCCGCATTCGCCGCCCGGATCGCTCCCCTACCCCTACTAATAAACTGGCTATACGCATCTCTGCGCACCTGCCGACGCCATTGCTCGTGTTGTCCACGTCGCTGATCTCGACCCGTCACCCTCGCAGCCCCGAGCGTCCCCGTAACTCCGATCAGACCGCCAACAACCGCCCCGACCAGCCCTGCTATCCCCTGATCCATGGCTCCATTCAACCCGAACCAACTTGCGCACCATCGACCTACCGACGCCCAGCCAACCGCTGGTCGTAGCTCCCACGCGGCGGCGGCATCGTCGGGCCGAGGAACAGATCCCACAACGCCCACACCGCCGAGTCCAGCAAGTTTGGCGAGTCCTCTGTTTCCCCGCCCGACGAACGTCGTCATCTGCTCCTCCAACTCCGCGAACCGTCGAGCCGGACCTACATGCGACACCCGAGCCTGCTCGTACAGCTGCGCAGCCGGGGCAGCACGCGCCCGCTTCCCGCGCGTGGCATGAACGATCCGCCAGTTCACCGTCGGGTCCACCCGCTCCAGCAGCGCGGGCAGGTGTCTGCGGTCGTGAGCAAGGTCGGGCTGGCGCTTGCCGGGCGGGCACCTGTGGCAGAACCTCGCCAACGCGGTCGAGAAGACGGTCGCCGCCCACCGTCCCTGCCTCCGCGACCTTCCCACCCCAGCACCTGAGCCCGAACCCGAGTGGGAGACCACGGACACATCGGCCCCGAGGACGACGAGCCGTCCGGAAAGTTCGCCGAACGCGCCCGGCTGCATCACGCGCTCGTCCACGACCTGCTCGCCCAGGGACTGGGGCTCCGGGAGATCGCCCGGCACCTGAGCTGGGGACGCCACACAGTCCAGCGATACGCCCGCGCCGCCCGCCGGCAGGACATGGTCACAGGCCGAACACGCCAACAGCCCAGCAAGCTCGCCCCGTTCAAGCCCTACCTCGCGCAACGCTGGGACGAAACCGAAGGGAAGGTGACCATCCTCGATGTCCACCGCGAGATCACGGCCCGAGGCTTCCGTGGTCACTACTCCACCGTCCAGCTGTGGGTCCGCAAGGACCTGCCCGCGTCGCCCGGCACCCTCAACACTCACCGACGAAGAGAACATCCGCAGGAAGACGGTCCTGGACCAGTGCCCGGAGCTGGAGACGACCGCCCGTCTGGTCGGCTCGTTCGCCGAGATGCTCACCACGCTCGCCGGTGGCCGGCTTACCGACGGGATCACCGACGCCATGACCGCCGGTCTCCCCGGCGTCAGCACCTTCGCCGTCGGTCTGGAAGCCGACTTCGACGCAGTGACCGCCGGACTGACCACCGACTGGAACTCGGGCCCCGTTGAAGGGGCAGTGAACCGGATCAAGATACTCAAGAGGCAGAATGTTCGGCCGAGCAGGCTTCCCGCTCCTCCGGAAACGCGTCCCCCTCACGTGACCTGCGTGTCGGTCCATGCAACTTGGGCCAGACCCCAACAGAAGTGCTTACAGACAACCCTCCCCGGGTTCCGCCACCTGCCCGTGCAACCTGACGGCTGTGCGCGTGGAGGACGCCTCTTCTGTGTTGTTGAGCTTTCTTCTTCTGAGACCCCGTTGATCGTACGGGCCCGAACGGATATCGTTTGGCTTCAAACATTCGTTTGTGATCTGGAGGCCACGCATGATGGATGCCACCCACGACGAGTGGCTGCACCGCGCCAAGGCGCTGGCGGTGTCCGGCGCGCACCATATTGACGGCGCCGACGAACACGGCGGCGGGCAGAGCTACCCGGCCGTCTCACCCCGTGACGGTCAGGTCCTTACGCAAGTCGCCGACGCGCAGACCGCCGAGGTGGACGCGGCCGTGGCCGCCGCCCGCCGGGCTTTCGACTCCGGCCCGTGGCCACGCGTGGCCCCCGCCGAACGCGGCCGAACCCTGCTCCGCGTCGCCGAACTACTGGAAGAGCATCGTGAGCGCCTTGCGCTCACCGTCAGTCTGGAGATGGGCAAGCCCATCACGGACGCGTACGACATCGAGCTGCGCGCCGCCATCAATACCTTCCGCTGGTACGGGCAACTGGCGGACAAGCTCACGGACGAGTCGCCGCACACCGCTCCCGACGCCCTGGCACTGGTCACGCGTGAACCGGCTGGTGTCGTGGGTGCGGTGGTGCCGTGGAACTTCCCGCTGACGTTGGCCTCCTGGAAGGTCGCCCCGGCACTCGCCGCAGGCTGCACGGTCGTACTGAAGCCGTCGGAGAACTCGCCCCTGTCCGGGCTGCTGCTGGGGCGGATCGCGACGGAGGCCGGTCTGCCGCCGGGCGTGCTCAATGTCGTCAACGGCAACGGGCCGGTGGCCGGGCGGGCGTTGGGCCTCCATCCCGACATCGACGTCCTCGCGTTCACCGGCTCCACCGCCGTCGGTCGGCACTTCATGCGGTACGCCGCCGACTCCAACCTCAAGCGCGTCTGGCTGGAGTTGGGCGGCAAGTCGCCCAACATCATCCTCCCGGACGCTCCCGACCTGGAGAAGGCGGCCGCCACCGCCGCCTGGGGCATCTTCTTCAACCAGGGCGAGATGTGCACAGCCCCCTCCCGGCTGCTGGTGCACTCCTCCATCGCCGAGCGCGTCACCGAGGCCGTTGTGGAGCGGGCCCGCGCGCTGCGCGTCGGCGACCCCCTCGATCCGGCCACCGAGATGGGCGCTCTCGTCGGCGAGAGCCACCTGAGGCGCGTCCTCGACCACATCGGCACCGGACGGGACGAGGGCGCCCGGCTGCGTACCGGTGGCGCCCGCACCCTGGCCGACACGGGCGGCAGCTATCTGGAACCCACCGTCTTCGACGAGGTCGACCCCGGAATGCGGCTCGCGCGCCAGGAGATCTTCGGCCCCGTGCTGTCCGTCCTCACCTTCGACGACCTCGACGAGGCCGTCGCGCTCGCCAACGCCACCGAGTACGGCCTCGCCGCAGGGCTGTGGACCTCCGATCTATCCACCGCCCACAAGATCTCTCGTGCCTTGAAGGCAGGCACGGTATGGGTCAACTGCTACGAGGAGGGCGACCTGACAGTGCCCTTCGGCGGCATGAAGCAGTCCGGCAACGGCCGCGACAAGTCCGCGCACGCCTTGGAGAAATACACCGAGCTCAAGACCACCTGGATCCAGCTGTGACGACCTTCCGCCCGCTGATCGCGGTCCCAGCGCGCTTTGCCGCCACCACTTCAGTCCTCCGCTACGCCGCCGAGGTCAGCGCCCGCGCGCTGATCGAGGCCGTCTGGCGAGCGGGCGGCGAGCCGGTGACCATTCACCCGTCCGCGCCCGGGGGCACCGTCGACCCGGCCGAGGTCGCTGTCCGTCTGGCCCGCTTCGACGGCCTGCTGCTGCCCGGTGGCGGTGACCTGGCTCCTCACCGCTATGGAGCCGAGAAAGCACATGACAGTGTCTACGACGTGGACGACGAGCAGGACGGCTTCGACCTGGCCGTCGCCCGAAGCGCTATGGACACGTGTCTCCCCCTGCTGGCGATCTGCCGCGGGATGCAAGTAGTCAACGTCGCCCGGGGCGGCACCCTGGAGCAGGACATGGGCGGACCGGGCAGCGAACACCGCAACATCGTCCATTCCGTCACCGTCCGCCCTGGATCAGCGCTCGAAGACGCCGCAGGGACCGACAAGATCGAGACCTCCTGCTACCACCACCAACGCATCGCCGATCCCGGCCGAGGGCTCACGATCACGGCCACGGCACAGGACGGCACCATCGAGGCCATGGAGATGACTCACGCCCGTGGCTGGTTCGCCGCGGTCCAGTGGCACCCCGAGGACACCGCCCACGCAGACCCGGCGAACCAGGGTCTGTTCGACGCACTCGTGAGGGCCGCCGCAGCCTACGGCCGCTGACGCTTTGTCAGCCTGCGGTTTTGGGCCGCCGGCCGCTTCGCCTCGGCGGCGGCTCGACACCGCCCCGCAGGGCCGCGCGTCGCTCTTCGCCGTGCTCCTCCAGCTGCACCACGATGCGCCGCAGCGCATCAGCGGTCGTGCGGCACTCCTCGTCCGTGAGTTTCTCGACGACGAAGGCCTCTTCAGCGTTGAAGTCGGGAAAGAGCTCCTGCATGGTGCGCTCGCCCTCGTCGGTCAAGCTGAGCAGCACCCGCCTGCCGTCCGAGGGATGCTCGACACGCCGGACCAGTCCGCGCGACTCCAGCGTTCTCGCGATGCCGGTGAGAGTCCCCTTGGAGATTCCGGCCTCCTCCGCGACGTACCGAGTCTCCATCTCGCCCCAGATCCACACCACCCACAGCACGACAAACGCGGTCCAGGTCAATTCCGAGTTGCGCAGCACCGAGTTCTCGACGTGCTGCCGCACTGCAGCAGCTGCTCGGTGGATGTTGCCGACCACGGCCATCTGGTCGTAGCGGATAGGCACGTCGCCCAGCCGTGCGGCCACCAGCCGCTCGGTGTCGGTGATGGAACGCTGCCCGACCAATGGAGCCTCCTGCGCCTTAGCCGTTCCCCGCTGGAGCGGCAATTCGTTCGACACCAAATCATAACGGCGACGTGGCACCAATGGCCCGGCAGTGATGGAGCCGCACCGGGACGCAGAAGACGGTGGCAGGCCGTCGTGCGCGGGCCGCCCTGGTCCGACTCGGCGAGCCAGGCTGCAGGGATCGCCGGTGCGGGGGCGGATCCATGACAGTGCCAAGAGCGCCTGTGTCGGTGGGTGGCGAAACACGGAGCGGCGGGGCCCCACGCTCATGTGGGACCCCGCCGGCAGCGGTCGAGGCTGTCCCCCTGGGGAGCGCCTTGCTCCCGCGGTCTTCCGGGAGGCGAAGTCAGCTACCGCCTGGGCGAGCGGATGCCGCGGAACTCCCAGTCACCGCCGAGCGCGGTGGACAGCACCTCCTCCGACTCGGTGGGCTGCGCGCCGACGTCGGTGCGGATCGGCGGTCGGGCCGGTGACGATGTGGTTGGTGAGCCGGCCGAGACCCTCGACCTCGACCTCGACGACGTCGCCGGGCTGCACGGGCCGGGAGTTGGCCGGCGTGCCGGACAGCAGCACGTCGCCGGGATACAGGGTGATGGTGCGGGCGATGTCGGCGACGAGGTAGTGCATGTCCCACTTCATCTCGTCGGTCGAGCCGTCCTGTACGACCTCGCCGTTGACGTACGTCCGCAGGCCCTTGCCGCGGAAGTCCCAGTCAGTGACCAGTCCGGGGCCGAGCGGGCAGAGGGTGTCCGAGCCCTTGACCCGGAGCATGGAGCCGGCGTCGGTGTCGCGGAAGTCGTGCAGACCGTAGTCGTTGGCGACGGTGTAACCCGCGATGTACTCGCCCGCCTCGGCCGGGGAGACGTTCCGCGTGGTCTTGCCGATGACGATGGCGACCTCACCCTCGTAGTTGAGCCACTTGCAGCCCTCGGGGCGGACGATGGCGCCCTTGTGGGAGTTGAGGGAGGAGGTCGGCTTGTGGAAGTAGGTCGGGGTGTCGCGGGCAGCTCGATCCGGAACTCGTCGACGCGGCTGCGGTGGTTGAGGTGGACGGCGATCATCTTCGACGGCACCACCGGCGGCAGGTGATGAGCCTCTTCGATCTTCACTCGACGGCCGTCCCCGGCGACGAGTTCGTCGCCGTCGACGGTGACCTGGACGGCGGCGCCGTCCAGAAGGATGCGGCGGTATTCGGGCATGGCGGCCTTCCTAAGAGCGGCGGTGCGGGTTGTGGGGTGTGGTGGTCGCGGCGGTGTCCGTGCCGGCCCAGCCCTCGTCGGGGCGCTCGAACCACAGGTGGACCTGTCCGGTGCCGACGGAGTTCTCGTACTCGCCGTACTGGCGGGCCTTGGCGGTGCAGGCCTGTTCGCCGAGGGCGCCGGCCATCATCAGGTAGTGGAAGAACTTTGCCTCGGGCTTGACCTTCCAGAACTCGTCCATGGTGTCGAGGACCTTGTCGTGGCGGCCCTCCTTGAACCAGGCGATGCGCTCATAGTCCGCCTCGCGGGCCTCCGGCGTGCGGATGTGCACGGGGTCGCTGGCCTCGTGGTCGCGGATCTCGCGCAGCGGCCAGAAAGTGTGCGACAGCGCGCCTGACGCGATCAGCAGGACCCGGCGGCCGGGGGTGGCGGCGATGCCGTCGGCCAGCGCGCGGCCGAGGCGCAGGTGGTCCTCCATGTCACCGGTCTGGCAGACGCCGATGGTCACCCACCGCTTGTCGGGCAGGCCTTCGCCGAGGAACTTCCAGAGGTTGGTGGTGGCGTAGTAGATCGGCAGGTAGTCGTCCTCGATCGCGGTGATCCAGGTGCCGTGCTTGTCGGCGAACTTCTCTACGTTGCGGGCGAGTTCGGGGTCGCCGGGGAAGTCGTACGGCATCCGGCACATGCCGCGCGGCAGCTCCTCGGAGGTGAACAGCCCGGCGCGGCGCTGCTGGGCGGTGACGACGAACTCGACGGTGGTGGCCCAGTGGGAGTCGAGAACGACGACGGTGTCGTAGTCGTCGCGCTCGAAGACGTCCCGGCGGAGCTGCTCCAGGCCCGTGACGAGGGTGATCTCCTTGCCCTCGTTGAGCTCCAGCCGCTCCTCCTGCGGGAGCACGATGGTGGGGACGTGGGCGAGCAGGCCCGCCCCGACGATCTCACCCATGGTTCTTCCATCCGTTCGGTGCGGTGACCGTGTTCTTCAGGTCGCAGTAGAAGTCGAAGCTCCAGGTGCCGCCCTCGCGCCCGACACCGGAGTGGCGGGAGCCGCCGAAGGGGGCCTGCAGGTCGCGTACGAAGAAGCAGTTGACCCAGACGGTTCCGGCCACCAGCTGCGCGGTGACGCGCGCGGCGCGCACCGGGTCGCCGGTCGCGAGGGTCGCGGCCAGCCCGAAGCGGGTGTCGTTGGCGAGGCGGACGGCCTCGTCCTCGGTGGCGAAGGTCTGCAGGGTCAGTACCGGTCCGAAGACCTCCTCCTGGACGATCTCCGAGTCCTGGGCGACGCCGGTGAGCAGGGTCGGCGCGTAGTACTGGCCGTCCTTGGGGTGCCCGCCGATCACCGCACGCGCCCCGGCCGCGACCGCCCGCTGCACGAAGCCGTCGATCTTCTCCAGCTGACGGGGGTGGATGTTGGGCCCGATGTCGGTGGCCTCGTCGCGCGGGTCGCCTTGCGTGAGCGTGCCGGCCTTCTCCACGAACCGCCGCGTGAACTCCTCGACGACCGACTCCTCGACGAGGAAGCGCGTCGCAGCCAGGCAGACCTGCCCAGCGTTGTCGTACTGCTCCACCGCGAGGTCGACGGCGAGATCGAGATCAGCGTCAGCGAACACCAATAGCGGTGATTTGCCGCCGAGTTCGAGGCTGAGCGGGGTAAGGTTCGATGCCGCCGACTCGGCGATCCGCTTGGCCGTCGGAACCGAGCCGGTGAAGCTGATCCGGCGCACGTCCGGGTGCGAGGTGAGGGCGTCGCCGATCTCCGAGCCGTAGCCCTGGACCACGTTCAGGACACCGGCCGGCAGCCCGGCATCGGCGGCGATGTCCGCGAGCAGCGAGGCGGTCAGGGGGGACCACTCGGCCGGCTTGAGGATCACGGTGTTACCGGCCGCCAGGGCCGGGGCAACCTTCCACGTGGCCAGCATCAGGGGCGCGTTCCACGGCGTGATCAGCACGGACGGCCCCGCCGGGTCCCACGAGACGCGGTTCGTGTGACCTCGTGTCTCGAAGTCCTCGTGGTCCAGCTTCAGCAGCCAGTCCGCGAAGAAACGGAAGTTGTGGGCGACGCGGGGCATGACGCCACGGCGGTGGGAGCGCAGCAGCGCGCCGTTGTCGAGGGTCTCCACTTTGGCGAGATCTTCGAGGCGCTTTTCGACGCCGTCAGCGATCGCGTGCAGGATCCGTGCCCGCTCGGCGCGCGGGGTGGCGGCCCACGCGGGGAAGGCGTCCCGGGCAGCCGCGACAGCCTCGGCAGCCTCTGTCTCACCGCCGCGTGAGATCTCGGCGAGGGCGACACCGTCGATGGGGGAGACATCGGTGAAGGTGGCTTCGGAGGCAGTGCGGCGCCCGCCGATCCAGTGCCGGGTGTCGACGGGCACGCCGGCGACAAGGGCGCGGTGCTCGGCAGGAGGAATGTGTTCGGACATGTCCCGTTCTCCAGGTGGTGATGGGCAGTGGGGCGGGCGGCGTCTACGCGGCGCCGGATGTTCCGGACTCCAGGAGGGTGCCGCCGTCCCACGTCACACCGATCTGGCGGTAGTAGGCCCCGATCGGCTCACGGATCTCCAGCCGTGCCAGTTCCTCGGTGGGTGCTGCGAACAGTTCCAGGTCGGCATCGGCGGCCCAGGGCCGACCGCCCTCGAAGGACGCCGCGCCTGTCTCGATGAGCTCGTCCAGCGCCAGGCCCTTGCCCTTCTCGATGGACGGCAGCCAGCGGTGATGGGCCATGGGGTGTGCGTTGACGAAACCGTTGGTCTCAGACGGCTCCCGCAGCGTGATGACTGCCTGTGCAAGGCGCCGGTCGGCGGCCGCCAGCGTGGCACCGAAGCGGGCGCCCGCCGCGATACGCGGCGCGGGACCGTATGGGTGCGGTCGTGTCATGTGGATCGAGCCCAGCTTCTTCGGATAGCCCTGGTGCAGGCCACGCGCGATGGCGAAGTCCTTGTCGACCCAGATGTACACGCAGCGCGAATAGGTCCGCCCGCGGTAGGAGCAGCGTATGACCGCGAAGGCCTCCTTGTACTGAGCCAGAACCGGATCGAGCAGCTGCCGGCCGTCGGCGCCGCAGGACTGCCAGTCGGCCCAGATGAGAGCGACGGCACCGGGATCCTCGTCGGCGAGCTCCAAGGGCTCCGGCAGCAGTTCACGTACCCGGGCGGGGTCGGTGCGGTACTCCACGGTGATCAGGTCGCCCGAGTAGTGCCACGGAGAGGCGGGGATCAGCGACGAGTCGCCGGTCGCTGTCTTGGGAGGGAAGAAGCCGCGGACAGTGGACACATCGTCTCCAGGTTGGCTATGGGCGGCCGGACCGGTCTGTCAGCGCCAGTCAGCCTGGGCAAGAGTCCGCAGACACCGACCCGTGAGGCTGGAGAGGCGCACGAAGCAGTCAGTCGTTTGAGTCCAAATAAATAACTCACGTGGCCGCATGTCAAGACGCGATCGGCGCCGGCGCCGAGATGGCAGGCATCCGCCTCAGGGCATGACGGGCGAAAAATGGGCGCTGACCTGCAAAGATGACACTATGCCGCACCCTGGAGGGAGGGAGAATACTGAAGGAATCCTGGACACCCCCTTGTGGGAGGGTCACCGGGATCCATATTGTTTGGCATCAAACAAGCGGCGTTTCCGGCCGCACCGTCACCTGACGCTCGCGCACCTGCGACCCTCCGCCACCATCCCCGTTCTGAGGAGACACCGGTGAGCGCCCAAGAATCCCAGCAGATCCAGCAGCGTATCGACTGGCTCACCGAAGCCGGCGTCGACATCGTTCGAGTCGCCTACCCGGACCTGATCGGAATCGACCGAAGCCGCGACGTCCTGCTGCATCACCTCCCGGACGCCATTCGCGGCGGTCTGACCTTCTGCCGCGCCGTTTACCACACGTCTCCCCGCAGTGACGTGGTCGACATCCCTGGCGGCCTTGCGGAAGGGCTGCCCGACGTATCCATCCGCCCGGACCTCGACACCCTGGTGATCCTGCCCTGGGAGCCGGGCGTGGCCTGGTGTCTGGGCGACCCGCTGGACCCGGCCACTGGCGCTGCCGTCCCCGAGTCCCCCCGGGACCTCCTGCGCCGCGTGGTTCAGACGCTCACCACGTCCGGCCTGTCACCCGTCGTGGGGCCGGAGCTGGAGTATTTCCTCCTTGACAAGGACCCGGCGGCTCCGCGCGGCTGGCGCCGGTACGAGGGGTTGGTCGGCAACGTATACAGCAGTGGACTGCGAGGTGACCCCAATCGTCACCTGCTGCGCACCCTGCGCCGCCTGCACGGCCTCGATCTCGGCGTCGTCGGAGGTAACCAGGAGTTTGACGATGGCCAGTTCGAGATCAATCTGACGCACTCCGAAGCGCTTGACGCTGCCGATCGCGCCTTCCGTTTCAAGGCCGCTGTCCGCGAGATCGCACGTTCGGACGGTCAGCTCGCCACCTTCATGGCCAAGCCGTTCAATGACAGCGGCGGCAGCGGCTTCCACCTCCACCTCTCGTGCCTGGACGAGGCGGGGTGCAATGTCTTCGACGGCCCGGAAGACGCCCATGGTCTGTCCAAGGCTGCCCACCACGCCATCGCGGGCCTCGTGCAGCATGCCCCCGCGCTCGCCGCACTGCTCAACCCCACGATCAACTCCTACAAGCGCTTCGGCAAGGACTCCAACGCTCCTTGGCTGACCGACTGGGGGCTGGACAATCGCAGCGCCATGCTCCGTATCCCGCCGGAGCGCGGTGACGGCAGCCGCCTGGAGCTGCGCCTCGGCGACGCGAGCGCAAATCCGTACCTCGCGATGGCCGGCCTGCTGGCCGCAGTGCACCTGGGCATCCAGAGCAAGTCGCAGCCGCCCGCACCCCTCGAGGGGTATGGCTACGACCCCGCCCGCAGCGCACAGCTGCCCAAGACGCTGGATGCCGCACTGGACGCGTTCGAGGCCGACACCGAACTCATTGAAGTTCTGGGCAAGGAGTTCGCCGCGTCCTTCCTCGCCTACAAGCGCAATGAGATCGAGCGGTTCCAGCGGTATGTCACTGATTGGGAATTCGGCGAGTACGGACAGTTCGTGTGACTGCCCCCGCTTGATCAGCCGACCGTGACCGGTACCTGGGCGCGCCGCGGAGGGCAAAGAATCCATAACGCCCGGAGTACTCGATTGACGCGAACGTTTGGATCCGTATTATATAGATAGTATGGACCCAAACGAACAAAAGTGCAGCTGGTCGATTAGGGTCCGCGTAAACCATCCGGGCCAACGAAGCAGAGCTCCACGAGGAGGACTTAATGGATCTTCAGTACTGGCTCGGTACCGCGGTTGAAGAAATAACGAAATGGCAAGACGAATTCGGTCCCCACGAGCGGCACAGCTCACTGGACATTGATGACCAGGTATTCGGTGACGCCTTCGGTGAGTTGGTCACCCGGCTGCGGGACAACTATCCCTTCTTCCATCCCCGTTACGCCGGGCAGATGCTCAAGCCGCCGCACCCGGCCGCCGTGGTCGGTCATGTAGCCGCGATGCTCATCAACCCCAATAACCACGCCCTTGACGGCGGCCCGGCAACGGCACTGATGGAACGCGAGGCAGTCCAGCAACTGGCCACGATGTTCGGGTACGGCCAGCACCTGGGTCACCTCACCACCAGCGGCACCGTCGCCAACCTCGAAGCGCTCTTCGTGGCGCGCGAGCTGCATCCCACCAAGGGCGTCGCCTTCGGTGCGGACGCGCACTACACCCACTCCCGCATGTGTCACCTGCTCGGCATCGAAGGGCACCCCGTGCCCACCGACACCGCCGGCCGCATGGACCTGAGCGCCCTTGAGGAACTGCTGCGGACCGGGCGCATCGGCACCGTCGTCCTCACCGCCGGCACCACAGGTCTCGGCGCCATCGACCCCATTCACGAGGCGCTCGCCCTGCGGGAACGATACGGCGTCCGCATCCACGTCGATGCCGCATACGGTGGCTTCTTCACCCTCATCGCTGACGACACGGACGAGGGCGTCGCGGCCGCTCCCTACCGTGCCATCGCCTCCTGCGACTCCGTCGTCATCGACCCGCACAAGCACGGTCTCCAGCCCTACGGCTGCGGTGCCGTCCTCTTCGCCGATCCCACGGTCGGCCGCTTCTACAAGCACGACTCGCCCTACACCTACTTCACCTCCGACGAGCTCCACCTCGGCGAGATCTCCCTCGAGTGCTCCCGGGCCGGTGCGTCGGCGGCAGCTCTGTGGCTGACCCTTCGCCTGCTGCCCCTGACCGCCGACGGGCTCGGCGCTGTCCTACGCCCCGGACGCCGCGCCGCACTGCGCTGGTACGAGCTGCTGGAGCAGTCCTCCGTTCTGAAGCCTTACCAGCGCCCCGAACTCGACATCGTCACCTATCTGCCGCGTGGCAACCGCCTCTCGCAGATCGACCGGATCTCCGCCGCCGTCATGGACGAAGGCATGAACCTTCCCTCCGCTGAGGCCGTGTTCCTCGCCACTTACGGAGTCGGCGCTCAGGCACTCGCCGGGCGCGGACATCAGGTCGACGCCGACATCGACAGCGGACGCATCCTGCGCAGCGTGCTGATGAAGCCCGAAAGCGAGGACTGGCTGGACCAGTTGCACACAAGCGTCGAAGAACTGGCCCTCAAAGCCGTCGGCTAGACGCCCCAGCCTGCGGCACCACTGAGACTCGAGGAGCAGAGCGATGGCTGCCTTGACCCCACCGGCGAATCCACCACACACCTACGACGTCGTTGTAGTCGGCTCGGGAGGAGCAGGGCTGCTCGCCGCCTGCGCAGCGGCGGACACCGGGGCCAGGGTGGCCGTGGTCGAGCGCACGGAGCTGCTCGGCGGCACCACCGCCATCTCCGGCGGCCAGCTGTGGATTCCCAACCACCCGCACCTGGCCTCCCTGGGGATCAAGGACACACGCGAAGAAGCACTCTGCTACCTCCGACGCATCAGTCTCGGCAGCACTGGGCCCGCAGTGCTGGAATCCTTCGTGGACAACGGGCCCCGTCTCGTGTCCTACCTCGAACGTGACCTGGGCATCCCGCTGTTCGCCGTCGAGCGCCCCGACTACCACCCGGATTTCCCCGGGGCCAAAGACGGTCGCTCACTGGAACCGCTGCCTCTGAACGCCGCTGCGCTGGGCGACGTCCTCACATCCGTCCGGACCTCCCTCCGGCCCCCGACGACCTCTGCCGAAGGACGCGTCGGTCTCCCGGCTGAAGTGATCGATCAGCGCCGGAGGGACCACGTACTCACCCAGGGAACGGCGCTCGTGGCCGGTCTCGTGCTCGCGGGCAGACGGCGCGGCGTGGACTTCTTCACCAGCTGTCGTATGCAGGAACTGATCACCACCGACGGCCGGGTCAGTGGCGTCATGGTCTCTGCTGCCGACGGAACCACAGTGTTCCACGCACACCGCGCGGTGATCCTCGCCTCCGGCGGTTTCGAATGGAACGCCCAGATGCGCGCGGACTTTCTGCCCGCCGTACCCGCGGCCCCTGTTTCTCCCCCCGGCAACGAAGGCGACGGGCTCCGCCTGGCACTCGAACTCGGAGCACGCCACCGCGGCATGGCCGAAGCGTGGTGGACCGCCGCCGCAAGGGTTCCCGGAGAAGAACGCGATGGCCGACCGTTGACTCGCAACCTTGTCCGAGAACTCGCCTGTCCCGGATCCATTCTCGTCAACGCCGCCGGTGAGCGATTCGTGGACGAGGCCAGCTCGTACAACGACCTCGGTAAAGCCTTCTTCCGCTTCGACCAGCAAAGCCACACCTTCCCCAACGCGAAAGCATGGCTTGTCGTCGATGCCGAGTTCCGGCAGACATACTCGATCGCTGGACGCGATCCCGACGCGGATGCGCCCGAATGGTTCCTCTCCGAAACCGAAATCGGCGCACTCGGCACTCTTGCCGGAATCAGCCCAAAGACACTCACTGAAACGGTCAGTGAATTCAACACCTACGCCCGCCATGGTGAAGATCCACACTTCGAGCGAGGAGACAACAGGCACGATCAGTACAACGGTGATCGCGGCCACAAGCCCAACCCGTGCCTACGCCCCCTCAGCACGCCTCCGTACTACGCGGTGCCCATCATCCTGGGCATCAACGGCACCAAGGGAGGCGTCGTCACCGACGAGTCGGGGCGTCCCCTCCGGCCCGACGGGACACCCATTCCCGGACTCTTCGCCTGCGGCAACGTCGCAGCCAGCCTCATGGGCCCCGGTTACGCCGGCTCGGGCGCCAGCCTCGGCCCCGCACTCACCGCAGCGATGGTGGCAGGCCAACAAGCGGCCACGCCCTCCACCACAGCACACCACTGAGAGTCCAGGAACATCTGATCCACACCGCTCCAAACACCAGATCTCCGCCGCGCCCCCGTCCCACTCACACCGCAAGGGCTGCCATGGCACATCAGCAGGACGTCCCCGAAAACACATCAGAGACACCGAGACGGTCCGCCAAGGTCGTTGTCGCCGCATGCTTCGGCCACATGATCGAGTGGTACGAATTCGGCGTCTACGGTTACCTGGCCACCGTCATCGCCCAGGTATTCTTCCCCACCGACAACGTCACCGTCGGGCTTCTGAGCGCCCTGGCCATCTTCGGAGTCGCCTTCGCGGCCCGCCCGCTCGGGGCCATCTTCTTCGGAAACCTCGGCGACAGACTCGGACGCCGTACAGTCCTGGCCACCACGATCCTCCTCATGGGCGGATCCACCGCCGTCATCGGCATGCTGCCCACCTATGAGCAGGTCGGATACCTGGCCCCGGCTCTGATCGTCGTGTGCCGCCTTCTGCAGGGGCTGTCGGCCGGCGGCGAGACCTCCGGCGCGGCCACTTTCCTCGCCGAATACGCGCCGCCCCGTCGCCGAGCCCTGTGGACCACGAGCATCCAGGCCGTCGGCGTCATCGCCTTCGTCATCGCCGCCATGTTCGTCGCCTTCCTCACGGCCGTGCTCAGCGACGACCAACTCCACTCCTGGGGCTGGCGCATCCCGTTCCTGATGTCCGCACCGCTCGCGCTCATCGGTCTCTATCTCCGCTTCAAGATCGAGGAGACGCCCGCCTACCAGGCAGTCAAGAAGGAGCGAAGCCCGGCCGAGAAGAAGCACTCTCCGGCGAAGGAGGCCTTCCGGCTCCACTGGCGCTCCATCCTTTTCCTCTTCGCCATCGTTACCGTCGAATCGGTCGCTTCGTACACCGCCAAGACGTACCTGCCGACCTATCTGATCGCCACGGTGGGTCTCAACAAGACCACCGCGCTGCTGACCACCTCGGCCACCTTGATCCTCAGTGCCATCCTCGTTCCGTGCTACGCGATCCTCAGCGACCGCATAGGACGCAAGCCGCTCCTGATCGGCGGAACCGTTGCTCTGTTCGCCGTGAGCATCCCGAGCTTCATGCTCATCGGCAGCGGCAGTGTGATCGGGGCGATAGCGGGGCAGATGATCGCCATCATCCCCGGCACCGCCATCTCCGTGGCCGTGGTCGTCATGCAGACGGAACTGTTCCCCACCAACGTCCGCTACACCGGCGCCGCCATCGGCTACAACACCGCCTACGCGGCCTTCGGCGGTACGGCGCCGTTCGTCGCCGCCGCCCTCATCTCCGCCACAGGCAGCAAGCTGGCACCCGGCTTCTACTTCATGGCCATTGCCGCGGTGTTCTTCATCGCGGTGTTCAAGGTCCCCGAGACCTATCGCAAGTCCCTGACCGCCGGCTCGAGTCCCAAGCCCGAAACCGCGGCAGTCTGACCGCCGGTGGTGGGCGCCGCCGCCCACGGCGCGCCCACCACCGGTCCCTCCCACCGATTGAGAGAAGACATGAACGTCGCTCCCGGACGCTTCCAGGGCAAGGTAGTCATCGCCACCGGCACCGCATCCGGACTCGGACTGGCCACCGTCAGGCAGTTCGCCGCCGAGGGAGCGTCGCTCGTCCTGGTCGACCGTGATGCCCACAAACTCGGAGAGGTCGCCCGCGAACTCGACAGCGCGGGCACGAAGACCGTGCACATCGTCGGCGACGTCTCGCACTCAGCCACGGCGCACAAGGCCGTAGAAGCAGCGGAACAGCACTTCGGCCGCGTCGACGTCCTGTTCAACAACGCCGGCATCGATCCGCTGGATGCCCGCTCCCTGCTCGACACCACCGAAGAGCTCTGGGACGCGACCATGGGCGTGAACGTCAAGTCCGCTTTCCTGTTCGCCAGGGCCGTCATTCCCCTGATGATCCAGACCGGCGGCGGGGCGATCGTCTCGACCGCTTCCTCTGCAGGCATCAAAGCGTCCCCGCAGGAAGCCGTGTACGGCATCTCCAAGGCGGCGCTCATCGCGCTCACGCGCTCATTGGCACGGGACTTCTCCGGCCAGGGCATTCGCGCGAACTGCATCTGCCCGGGCTTCCTCGAAAACGTCATGACCGACCGCCGCGCGGACATGACGGCAGAAGCTCTCGACAAGCGCTCCGCCCGAGCCGGCGACCTTGTGCCCATGGGCCGCGAGGGCACGTACGAGGAGGTCGCGCGGTCCGTACTGTTCCTTGCCGGCCCCGAATCCAGCTATACCAGCGGCGCAGCCCTCGTCATCGATGGCGGATGGATCGCTTAGACCTGATTTAGACGCGGGACACTAGTAGTGCTTGGTCAGGTCGGTGTGGGGTGGGTATGTCGCGGTGGCAGGTGGGGCAGGCGCCGGTCCAGGTGGCGAGGAGTGTCTGCAGTTCGCGGACGACTTGGTAGAGGCTCAGGCCGGCGCCGTGTCTTTTGGGGCTCGGGCCAGTCGTTGCAGGGTGCAGAAGGCGTGGGCGACGGAGACGAGGGTGACGTGGTGGTGCCAGCCGGCCCAGGTGCGGCCCTCGAAGTGGGCCAGGCCCAGGGCCTGTTTCATCTCGCGGTAGTCGTGCTCGATCCGCCAGCGGAGTTTGGCCAGGCGGACCAGGGTGGTCAGCGGGGTGTCCGCGGGCAGGTCGGAGAGCCAGAACTGGACCGGCTCGGCCTCGGCGGCGGGCCATTCGGCCAGCAGCCAGCACTGCGGGCAGCTCCGGGCCGTCGGCGGCCTGGCGGACCTCGCGTCCGGCGGGCCGGATCCGCAGGGCCACGAAGCGGGAGTACATCCGTTTGAGGCCGCAGCGGCCGGTGCCCGGGCCGGGAGCCCTCTCGCCATTGCACCGGCCGTGCGGCTTTCCGGCCCGCCGCGATGACCAGCTCTTTCACCGACCGGGCAGGTCGGGGTACTTCGGCACCGGCGGCCGTCCGTTCCCGGAGTACGGCTCGCGCACCGGTACTGCGTCGCCGGGCTGGGCCGAGAGGGTGGTGGAGATCCCCACCACGTAGTTCAGGCCGCGGGCGTGCAGGCCGTGCCGGAAGGCCGCGGCGTCGCCGTATCCGGCGTCCGCGATGGCCAGCGGCACCTCGATCCCCCACGAGCGGGTCTCGTCGAGCATGTCCAGTGCCAGCTGCCACTTCTCCACGTGCCCGATATCGTCGGGGATGCCGCAGGCGGTGCGGCGGGCGATCTTGCCGGGATCGGCCTTCGGGGAGGCGGGATCCCAGGTCTCGGGCAGGAACAGCCGCCAGTCGACCGCCGCCGAGGCATGGTCGGACGCCAGGTGCAGCGAGACGCCCACCTGGCAGTTGGTGACCTTGCCCGCGGTGCCGGTGTACTGCCGCGACACGCACGCCGAGGCGTTGCCGTCCTTGAGGAACCCGGTGTCGTCGAAGATCAAGGCTGTCGGCCGGATCGCCGCTTCCATCCTCCAGGCCAGCCGGGCCCGCACATGCGCCGGATCCCACGGGCTGGTGGTGATGAAGTGGGCCAGGGCCTGCCGGTTGCCGTCCTCCCCGAGCCGGGCGGCCATCGGCTCGACCGACTTGCGCTGCCCGTCGGTCAGCAACCCGCGCAGGTAGACCTGGCCCCACCGACGCTGATCCTTGCGCGCGAACGGCTCGAACACCTCCGCCGCGAACTCCTCCAACTCACCACGCACCGCAGCCAATCTCGTCCGGAGTCACACCCCTCAACGACACACCAGCCAGAAAGACACGCCACCACCACAACCGAACCTGACCAAGCCCTACTAGGCCCCCCATCCGCAGGAGCCCGCCAGAGCCGAGCGCCTCGCCCGGATTGGCACCCAACGCTGGTCGCACACGTCGCAACGGGATTCGTGTGGCCGTGAACGCGGCCGCCACAGAGGTGCTGGGCGGGTTCACGCCGGATCGGCTCGGGTTGTCCCTCGTCGAGCAGGTTCCCGGGCGGTTGCGGCCGGACCCTGAGGAGCTTGGCGCGGCGGCGGCCCGCGTGCTGCGCACCGGCGAGATGGTGACCGCCGAAGCACAGGAAAGGCAATTGGTACAGACGGGCGCCATAGTGGCTGCCACAAGTAAAGTCGACCGAGCTGGCCGACGCTGCGATCTGTGTCTTCGCTCCCAACCTGGTCGCCAACCCTCAAGGCACGTCCCCGCACTACCTCGGTCGGTCCACCGACCGGGTCTGACGGCCTCAGCGCCGGGGTTGTCACAGCCACTCGTTGATGACGGCGACCAGCACGGGCGCCTCGTAGCGAACGGCGAGCTTGTCATACCTCGTCGCCACAGCACGGTGCCGCTTGAGGGGATTGATGCCACACTCCACAACATGCCGCTCTTGTAGTCCTGCGGGTCGAACCTCGGCAGTCGGCCACCGCGGGAACCGCGCTTCGCCCGTCCAGAGCATGCCCCGCCGTGACCGGGCCCGCGTCGAAGTGAGGCCCTGGCACCGCGAGGACCGCCGGCACTGGGTTCTCGCCCCCGCAGCGTCAGCAGGCCCGAGGAGATCTCCTACTACATCGCCAACTGTCCGGCCGACACGACGCTGGACGAGCTGATCCGCATCGCGGGCAGCCGATGGACGGTGGAGGAGTGCTTCCAGACCGCCAAGCAGAAATGCGGCCTGGACGATCATCAGGTCCACCGTTATCCCGGCTGGCACCGCCATATGACCTTGGCCATGGCCGCCCATGCCTGCCTGACCGTCCTGCGGGCCCGCCAGCTGGACACGGAGAAAGCAAAAACGGATCCCTCCAGTTCATCCACCTCAGCCTCGCCGAAGTCCGACGCCTGATCACCCGCCTCACCGACCGCAGCCCTACCCCGGTCAACCACATCCTGCGCTGGTCTACATGGCCGCAGAGGACAACACCAAGCCCGCATTTGC
This sequence comes from uncultured Actinomycetota bacterium, assembly GCA_963798065.1. Classification (GTDB taxonomy): domain Bacteria; phylum Actinomycetota; class Actinomycetes; order Streptomycetales; family Streptomycetaceae; genus Streptomyces. The sequence goes on from CAWCSC010000031.1 coordinate 253,658, forward strand.
CACTGCAAACGACGCGGACACCACCTCTGAAAACTGCCCAGCAATCAGAACAAGCAACGTTGCAGTACTTACTGTAAAGGCTGTCTCGCAACTCGGTGAGCTGGTCGGCGTTGGGTTGGTCGTGCAGGTACTCTCCGCTCAACGAACCGTGGTAATTGAGGCGTTCACCGGGCTGTGTCCGGCTCAGTTCCAGCGTTTGGTGCAGGCGGTACGGATCAAGGGCGGACGTGCTCTTACACCGTCACAGCCCGGCCGGCCGTGGGCACTGCGCCTGGAGGACCGGGTCCTGCTGGTGGCGATGTACTACCGCACTAACCTCACGATGCGGCAGCTAGCGCCGCTCTTCGGGATCTCCCCGGCAGCGGTCGGTCGGATCATCGACCGGCACAGCCCGCTGCTCGCCCTCGCCCGGGCCCGCCGTAAGCCGAAGGCGGACGAGGTCGTCATCGTCGATGGCACCCTGGTACCCACCCGTGACCGCAGCGTCTCGGCCCCCTCGAAGAAACTACCGCTACTCGACGAACCTACAAGTGCTGGTGCATGCCGACACCCGTCTCGTACTGGCCGTCGGCCGCCCGTTGCCGGGTAACCGCAACGACTGCACTGGCTTCACCGAGTCCGGCATCGACAGCGCCTGCGGCAGGGCCACCGTCCTCGCCGACGGTGGATACCAGGGCACCGGCGCTCTCATCCCGCACCGTCGCAAGGCTGGCCAGAACCGGCTCGAAGGATGGAAGGATGGACTCTCCGATCCGGCAGGCGACCCAGATACTGGACAGTGGGGCAACGCCTCGCCCGCTGCAGTTCCGACCCCCGAGCGTCAGCAGCGTGACCTTCGCTTCCGCAAGGTCGATACTGCCGACTGGAGGATCAACGGCCCGCTCGCACGCGACGACCACCCGCACCTGACGACCTGTCACCAAAGTCAGCATTAGGTCAGCATCAGTACCGCCACAACGCGCTACGGAGGGCTACGGACCGTCAAGATCGAAAACTAGTCAAACCCAAGCTGCCCTGCGAAGCTGGAGTCAAGGGCTCATCTACTAGTCTCCCTAGGAGGTACCCGTGAAGATGCTGATCAACGTCCCGGAGACCGTGGTCGCGGATGCGCTGCGCGGTATGGCGGCCGCCCATCCGGAGCTGACCGTGGACGTGGAGAACCGGGTGATCGTGCGGCGGGACGCGCCCGTGGCCGGAAAGGTGGGGCTGGTCTCGGGCGGAGGCTCGGGGCACGAGCCGTTGCACGGCGGGTTCGTGGGGCCCGGCATGCTCGTCGGCGGCCTGTCCGGGCGAGGTGTTCACCTCGCCGGTGCCGGACCAGATGGTGCGTGCGGCCGCCGCCGTGGACAGCGGGGCCGGGGTGCTGTTCATCGTGAAGAACTACACCGGTGACGTGCTCAACTTCGACATGGCCGCCGAGCTGGCCGAGGACGAGGGCATCCAGATCGCGAAAGTGCTGGTCAACGACGACGTGGCGGTGACCGACAGCCTCTACACGGCCGGTCGGCGCGGCACCGGCGCGACCCTGTTCGTGGAGAAGATCGCGGGTGCCGCCGCCGACGAGGGCATGCCGCTGGAGCGGGTGGAGGCCATCGCCCGGCAGGTCAACGAGAGCTCCCGCAGCTTCGGCATCGCGCTGAGCGCCGTCACCACGCCGGCCAAGGGCAGCCCCACCTTCGACCTGCCGTCCGGTGAGCTGGAGTTGGGCATCGGCATCCACGGTGAGCCCGGCCGGGAGCGGCGCGCCATGATGACCTCCGGCGAGATCGCCGAGGTCGCCGTCGAGCGCGGTCCTGGAGGACCTCCCGCCGCGCAATCCCGGTGCTGGTCCTGGTCAACGGCATGGGCGCCACGCCGCTGCTGGAGCTGTACGGCTTCAACGCCGAGGTGCAGCGGGTGCTGGCCGCAGCGCGGCGTCGCCGTCGCCCGTATGCTCGTCGGCAACTACGTCACCTCCCTCGACATGGCGGGCGCCTCCGTCACCCTGTGCCAGGTCGACGAGGAGCTGCTGCGGCTGTGGGACGCGCCGGTGAGGACCCCGGGACTGCGCTGGGGCATGTGACGCGCAGGGGGTAGAGGATCACCACGTACCTACCAGGCAAGGAGATCCAGTGCTCGACGCCGACTTCTTCCGCCGTTGGATGACGGCGACCGCCGCGTCCGTCGACCGCGAGGCGGAACGGCTCACCGCCCTCGACTCGCCCATCGGCGACGCCGACCACGGCAGCAACCTCCAGCGCGGTTTCACGGCCGTGGCTGCCGCCCTGGAGAAGGAGGCACCGGACACGCCCGGTGCGGTCCTGACGCTGGCCGGGCGCCAGCTCATCTCGACGGTCGGCGGCGCCTCGGGGCCGCTGTACGGCACGCTGCTGCGCCGTACCGGCAAGGCGCTCGGGGACGCGCCCGAGGTCAGCGCGGAGCAGCTGGCGGAGGCGTTGCGGACCGGGGTGGACGCGGTCATGACGCTCGGCGGTGCCGCGCCCGGGCGACAAGACGATGATCGACGCGCTGGTGCCCGGCCGTGGACGCGCTCGGCGACTCGTTCGACGGCGGCGCGGGCCGCCGCGGAGGAGGGCGCCGTGGCGACGACGCCGTTGCAGGCGCGCAAGGGCCGGGCGAGCTATCTCGGGCGAGCGCAGCATCGGGCACCAGGACCCGGGCGCCACCTCGTCGGCGCTGCTCGTCGCCGCGACTCGCGGAGGCCGCCGATGAGTGACGAGCAGCTGGTCGGGATCGTGCTGGTGTCGCACAGCGCGGAGGTCGCCGCGTCGGTGGCCGAGCTGGCGAAGGGCCTGGCGGGCGGCGGCCCGGCGGTGCCCGTCGCCCCGGCGGGCGGCACCGAGGGCGGCGGGTTCGGCACCAGCGCCGAACTGATCGCCGCGGCGGCCGCGTCCGTGGACCGGGGTGCGGGCGTCGCCGTCCTCACCGACCTGGGCAGCGCGGTGCTCACCGTGAAGGCGCTGCTCGCGGAGGGCGACGAACTCCCGGAGCAGACCCGTCTGGTGGACGCCCCGTTCGTGGAGGGCGCGGTGGCCGCCGTGGTCACGGCGGCCACCGGGGCCGATCTGGCGGCGGTGGAGGCGGCCGCCGCGGAGGCGTACTCGTACCGGAAGGTGTGAGGCCGGGACCGGGCACGCCGGACGGCGGCGTGCCCGGCCACCGCGGCGCGCAGCTGACGCCCCGTCACTCGCCCAGCTCCCGTCGACGAACTGCCTGGCCAGCCCGCTCCCCCTCGGTCACGGCGGCCGCGTGGTCCTCGATGGGCGGCACCCGGGTGTCCTTGAAGACGATGTACGTGACGCCGGAGGCGGCGCCGCCGCCGTGCGGGTCGGGGCGGATGCCGAGGGCCTTGGCGGTCGGCGTAGGACGCCTCGCCGATGAGGTCCCGCGGGCCGGTGTCGCCGACGACCGCGTACTGCACCCGGTCGCGGTAGCACGACGGCCACGACCGAACCGCCGCCGCACGCCGTGGTCGCGGTGGTCCCAGATGGCGCTCGGGGCGGGCACGACGATGTAGGGCAGGCGTTCGGCGTCAAGCGGGCGGCCGTCGGACTGGGAGTAGGCCGTGGCGGCGGCGAAGTACGGGTCGGTGCGGCGGTTGCAGCGGGGGCCGGGGCGGCCGTCGCAGTCGATGTCCAGGTCGGCCTTCCAGAACACGGCGTCGCGGGTGCCGCAGACCGGGATCTTCGCGGGGGCGCCCGTTGTCGCTGCGGTAGCGGCCGCGGGAGACGGGTGTGCAGTCCCGTGCCCTGGCCAGCAGGTCGGCGGCGCTGACGGCGTCCTCGCGCCACACCGCGGGCTGTGCGTGCGCCTGGGGCAGCGTGGCGGGCGATGTCGTCGGGGCGAGCAGGGCGGCACTGGCCGCGGCCAGCGTGAGCGACTGGACACGCACGATGGGTGAGCCTCTCCTGGGGGACCTGACGGGCACATCAGCCCAATCTGTCCCCGAGGCGACATCCGGCCACCGCTGAGGGGGCCGGACGGTGCACTCCTCCGGCCCGACCGACAGGGGCCGGGGGCCTGAGTGCCGGCGTAAGACTCCGGCCGCCCGGCCACCCGCGCCGGCCGGGATCTGCGACGACAGCGGTCCGCGCGACAGGCCCGAACTCGCCCGATCTCCGCCAGGAGTTCGGCCTGAGGGACTTCAGCATACGTAACTCTCCCGCGTGATCACGACCAGCGACGGTGACGCCCACCCTCTTGATGTGACCGCGCCAGCGGGCGTCATATTGGTCCGGACCATTCCGTCGACGTCGCCGACCCCCGGGAGGCAGTGCCGTGCGACATGTACCGTCTCCGCTTCCGCTCCCGCCGCCTCCTCCGTCGCGTCGCGCTCTGCGCGAGCCCTCGCTGCTGGCTCGCCTCCTGCGGCTGGGCCGGAGCGGAGGAAGAGCGACGGCGGCGGTGCGCCCGGCGCGCCGACGGGCGTCACCGCCGACGGCGGGCAGCGCGACGAGCGTGCACGTGATGTGGAACGCGACCGGCACGGGGCCGAGGTCTACGAGGTGTATCGCGGCACCACGAAGGTCAGGGAAGTACCGGGCTCGACAGCACATGGTGGACGTCACCAGGCTCCGGCCCTCCACGCGCGTACGTCTTCACCGTGCGGGCCCGGGACGCCGACGGGCGGCTCGGGCCGCGCAGCCGGGAGGCGCGGGCGAGGACGCCGGCGGCCGTGGCGGACGACCGCTCGGCGCCGACCCGCCCCGTCGGCGCCCGAGCGGGCGGGCGGTCGGAGGCCGGGCGGTCCAGCTGTCCTGGTCGGCCGCGCACGGACGACCGGGGCGTGGTGTCGTACGACATCCACCAGGGCGGCACGAAGATCCACAGCGTGGGCGGGGGCCAGACGGCGACCGTGCGTCACGGGGCTGCGGCCCGGCACGCCGCTACACGTTCACCGTCCGGGCCCGGGACGCGGCCGGCAACCTCTCCCCCGCCAGCGCCGCCGTCCGGCTCACCACCCCGGGCACGGACGACGGCCGCGCCACCGCGCCCACCGGCTTCCGGGCGACGACCCACCGCGACGGACGGGGCGTACTACCTCGACCTGAGCCTGGGAGCCGCCGCGCGTCGGACGGCGAGATCACCGAGTACCAGATCCATCTGGACGGCCGCCCGGCCACGTCCCTGGTGTACGGCGGCGAGCGCCCCGCGCGACCGGGCGACGCACAGCTTCTACGCCGGGCGGAGGCCGCCGGTGTCACCCACCGGGTCCGGGTCCGGGCGAGGCTGCCCGACGGCACCTGGGGCGGCTTCTCGGCGGAGCGGACGGTGACGACGGGCGTGCAGGGGCGGTCGGGCGTACGGCGCTGACGCCAGGCGTACGGCAGTCACGTGCCGTCCCGCATCGGTCGGCCGGTGGACGCCGTCACCTGCACGGGGGCTGCCGGCGTGCGGCCCGGGCCGGGGGCGCTTTGGCTGTCCCCTGAGGGCAGCACGGGCGTTCCCCGACCCTCGGCGGCGCAAGGGATGTACCGCCAACCGTGCCGCCGGAGGGCAGTCCACATGCGCAACTCATCGCCAGTTCTCCGCTCCGGCCTGACCGTGGCAGCCGCCGCCGCTCTGCCCCTCGCCCTGGCCGCGGTGCCGGCTGCCGCCGGCCCGGGCATCTCCGTGAGCACCACGGGGTCCACGGTGTCGGTCACGACCAGCGCCTGCACCCAGATCAACGGCAGCTGGGGCACCGCCTCGCTGCTCACCAGCAGCCAGGGCAGCTTCGCCCAGGGGCGCCAGGTGGCGCTGTCGGGCACGTCCACCAGCCAGTCGGCCGCCTGGTCGAGCGTCGCGCCGGGCACGTACACCGTCATCGTCGATCTGCTCGGACGGCACGCACCGCGGGCACCCAGTCCGTCGTGGTCTCCCCGGCCCCCTCCCCCACGCGATCCGCGTCCCCCTCGCCGTCTCCGTCGCCTCGGTGTCATGGGCGGGATGGGCGGGAGCGCGACGGACTACGGCATCGTCACCCTGGTGGCGGGCGGCACGCTGGTCGGGGCCGGTCTTCTCGGGACGGCCTGGTTCCTGCGCCGGCGCACGAAGCCGTACCGGCTCTGATCCGGTACGAACGGCGGCCCGCCCTCTCGAAGCGCTCCGGTCGGGCGGGCCACCGTCACACCCCGGTCAGCCCGGGCTGTTCGGCTCGCCGTCCGGGAGTTCGGCGAAGTCCGCCAGCGCACGGGTGAGCCACTGGGTCCAGAAGGTCTCCAGGTCGATGCCGGCCCGCAGCACCAGATGCCGCAGCCGGTCCTCGGCGCCGTCCCTGCCGGGCGGGAAGTCGCGCTGCTCGATCTCCTGGTACTCCGCCAACTGCCGCTCGTGCAGGTCCAGATGGCGGCGCAGATCGGCCTCCAGGCCCGCCGTGCCGACCACGGCCGCCGCCCTCAGCCGCAGCAGCAGCGCGTCGCGGTGCGGCTTGGGGTCCTGGGAGGCGGCGGTCCAGCGGGCCAGTTCGGCGCGGCCCGCGGGCAGGACCTCGTAGCTCTTCTTCTGCCCGCGCGCCGGCTGTTCGGACGGCAGGGCGCGGATCAGGCCCTCGGCCTCCAGTTTCCCCAGCTCGCGGTAGATCTGCTGGTGCGTCGCCGACCAGAAGTAGCCGATCGACCGGTCGAACCGGCGGGTCAGCTCCAGGCCCGACGACGGCTTCTCGAGCAGGGCGGTGAGGATCGCGTGCGGGAGTGACATGCCGTCATCCTAGGGACGGGCCGCAGGCGCCCTACAGCGCCGCCGCCAGCTCGGTGCCCTGCTTGATGGCGCGCTTGGCGTCCAGTTCGGCGGCCACGTCGGCGCCGCCGATGAGGTGCGTGCTGCGCCCGGCGGCGACCAGTTCCTCGTACAGGCCGCGGCGCGGCTCCTGGCCGGTGCACAGCACGACCGTGTCGACCTCCAGGACGGTGCTCTCGCTCGCCGACGGTGACGTGCAGTCCGGCGTCGTCGATCCGGTCGTAGCGCACGCCCGGGACCATGGTGACGCCGCGGTGCTTCAGCTCGGTGCGGTGGATCCAGCCGGTGGTCTTGCCGAGGCCGGCGCCGACCTTGGACGTCTTGCGCTGCAGCAGGTGGACGGTGCGCGGCGGCGCGGGCCGCTCGGGCGCGGCGAGGCCGCCGGGGCCGCGGTAGTCGAGGTCGACGCCCCACTGGCGGAAGTACGTCGCCGGGTCCTCGTGGGCCTTGTCGCCGCCGTCGGTGAGGTACTCGGCGACGTCGAAGCCGATGCCGCCCGCGCCGAGGATCGCGACCCGGTCGCCGACGGGGGCGCCGTCGCGCAGCACGTCGAGGTAGCCGAGGACGCTCGGGTGGTCGACGCCGGGGATGTCGGGGGTGCGCGGGCGTGACGCCGGTGGCGACGACGACCTCGTCGTAGCCGTCGAGGTCCGCGACCGTGACCGGCGTGTTCGAGCCGTACGTCGACGCCGTGCCAGTCGAGCTGGGTGCGGAAGTAGCGCAGCGTCTCGTCGAACTCCTGCTTGCCGGGAACCTTGCGGGCGACGTTGAGCTGGCCGCCGATCTCGCTCGCGGCGTCGAAGAGGGTGACCTCGTGGCCGCGTTCGGCCGCGGAGACCGCGCAGGCCAGGCCGGCCGGTCCGGCGCCGACGACCGCGACGCGCTTGCGCAGCCGGGTCGGGGAGAGCACGAGCTCGGTCTCGTGGCAGGCGCGCGGGTTGACCAGGCAGGAGGTGATCAGGCCGCTGAAGGTGTGGTCGAGGCAGGCCTGGTTGCAGCCGATGCAGGTGTTGATCGCCTCGGGCCGGCCGGCGGCGGCCTTGGTGACGAAGTCCGGGTCGGCGAGCATCGGGCGGGCCATCGACACCATGTCGGCCGCGCCCTCGGCGAGCAGCTCCTCGGCGAGTTCGGGGGTGTTGATGCGGTTGGTGGTGACGAGCGGGACGGACACCTCGCCCATGAGCCGCTTGGTCACCCAGGTGTAGGCGCCGCGCGGCACGGAGGTCGCGATGGTGGGGATGCGGGCCTCGTGCCAGCCGATGCCGGTGTTGATGATCGTCGCCCCGGCGGCCTCGACGGCCTTGGCGAGGGTGACGACCTCGTCGAGCGTCGAGCCGCCCGGGACCAGGTCGAGCATGGACAGCCGGTAGATGAGGATGAAGTCCTCGCCGACCGCCTCGCGCACCCGCCGCACGATCTCGACGGGAAGACGCATGCGGTTCTCGTACGAGCCGCCCCAGCGGTCGGTGCGCTGGTTGGTCTGCCGGGCGATGAACTCGTTGATGAGGTAGCCCTCGGAGCCCATGATCTCGACGCCGTCGTAGCCCGCGTGCCGGGCCAGGCGGGCGGCTCGGACGTAGTCGTCGATGGTCCGCTCGATGTCGGCGTCGGTCGAGCTCGCGGGGCGGGAAGGGGCTGATCGGCGCCTGCAGCGGGCTCGGCGCGACGAGGTCGGGGTGGTAGGCGTACCGGCCGAAGTGCAGGATCTGCATCGCGATCCGGCCGCCCTCGCGGTGCACGGCGTCGGTGACGACCCGGTGCTGCTCGGCCTCGGCCTCGGTGGTGAGCTTCGCGCCGCCCTCGTAGGGACGTCCCTCGTCGTTGGGTGCGATGCCGCCGGTGACGATCAGGCCCACTCCGCCGCGGGCGCGGGCGGCGTAGAAGGCGGCCATGCGCTGCGAAGCCGCCTTCGGCCTCCTCCAGGCCGACGTGCATGGAGCCCATGAGGACCCGGTTGGGCAGGGTGGTGAAGCCCAGGTCGAGGGGGGTCAGCAGGTGCGGGTAACGGCTCATCGGGCCCTCCGTGCGCGGTGTCGTGCCTGTAGTTGTAGAGGACTACCGACCGTTTATGCAACTAGTTGCACAAGGTGACGGAGGGCACAGTAGGCCCATGACCAGGGACCTTGGCCTCTCTTCCGTGGTGGAGCTCGCCGGCGAGCTGATCCGTCGCCCCAGCCGGGCCGGCGTCGACGACCACGAGCCCGTCCTGGCCGTCCTGGAGGACTGGCTCGCCGACCGGGGGCTGCCGTACCGCCGTCTCCACGACGACCGGACCCGCCGGACGGTCGCGCTGCTGGTGGAGATCGCCGGTGCCCGGCCCGGGCCCTGGTGGGTGCTGGACGCCTGCGTGGACACCGCGCCGTACGGCGACGAGGCGGCCTGGTCCTTCCCTCCCGACGCCGGGGACGTCGTGGACGGCTGGCTGCGGGGCAGGGGCGCGGCCGACTCGAAACTCGCCGCGTCCCTGTTCTGCCACATCGCGGCCGACCTGCACGGCCGGGTCGGTGACCTGCGCGGCGGGCTCGCGGTGCTGCTCGACGCCGACGAGCACACGGGCGGCTTCGGGGGTGCGCGGGCGTATCTCGCCGACCCGGACGCGGTCCGCCCGGCCGGGGTGCTGATCGGCTACCCGGGGCTGGAGGAGGTCGTGGTCGGGGGACGTGGGCTGTGGCGGGCCAGGATCGCCGTGCACGCGACGTCAGGACACTCCGGGTCGAACCGCGCGTCGGTCGGTGCCGTGTCGCGGGCGGCACATCTCGTACGTCTGCTGGACGCTGCCCCGCTGCCCGGCGTGAGCGGGGAGTTCCCGCTGCCGCCGAAGCTGACGGTGACCTTCTGCCACGGGGGCGAGGGATTCTCCGTCGTCCCGGATCGGTGCGAGGTCGGCGTGGACATCCGCACCACGCCGGACTTCGACGCCCGCGCGGCCGAGGACCTGGTCCGGGCGGCGGCGACCGAGCTGGACGCGCTGCTGCCCGCCCCGCGGCCGACCGGGATCACCGCGGTGGCGGCCTGGCCGCCGTACCGGCTGGAGGAGGACGAGCAGCCCGCCGCCGCGCTCCTGGGCGCCGCGGCCGGGGAAGGACTGCGCGTACGGGCGAAGACGGCGGGCCCGTCGAACATCGGCAATCTGCTGGCGGCCGAGGGCATCCCGGCCACGGCCGGCTTCGGTCTGCCGTACGAGGGCCTGCACGGTGTGGACGAACGCGTCCGTCTCGCGGACCTGCCCCTGGTGCACGCCGTCTACCGGCGGGCTGTCCTCGGCCTGCTGGAGGCGTGAGCGGCGGTCACCGGCTCTCGAGACGTACGTGCAGTTCCTCCTCCTGGTCGCCGGAGACCGTGCTCAGGTCCCGAACGACGAACAGGGAGTCCAGGGTCATGCGGAACTGTTCGATCGCCCAGTACCCGCCGTGCAGGTCGGCGTCGACGGAGGACGACAACCGGACCGGTCGCGCGCCCTCGTGCGTGTCGGCGACGTCGAAGGTGCCGAGCCACACGGTCGGGCGGGTCTCGTGCAGGTCCTCGGGCACGTCGTCGGCGCACCGGTCCGACTCGAAGCAGGCGCACAGCGTGTCGAACACGATCCGGGCATCGTGCTTGCTGCACCCGCTGATCTCCACCGAGACGGAGTGAGGGTGCGGTTGCTCACCGTCCATCGTGATCGCTCCTCTCCTGGCCACCTGCCGTATCCGCCCCTACCCCAGCAAAGCACCACCTTCCGACGAGCACTACCGGCAGCGCCCTGCCGTGGCGACCGGTTTGCGGGGCGGCACGGGCCGCGTTGGGAGATGGTGGAAGGTGACGGAAGGGGCCTCGAGGAAACGGCTCCGCGCGGTAGAACACTGGGGTGTCGGCACCATGACGGCGTGCCGCGAGGATCGGCGAAGGCGGGCGTGGGATGAGTGCAGCCGGGTCTCCCGTGGCCGAGGGCGACGAGCCGGCGCGCGGGTCGGCGCGACCGAGCGGGCTGCTCGACGTCCTGCGCGTGGCCTCGGTGGTCCTCGACGCCGAGGGTCGCATCGTGCTGTGGAGCCCTCAGGCCGAGGAACTGTTCGGGTACGAGGCGCGGGAGGCGCTCGGGGAGTACGCCGCCCGGATCATGGTCCACGAGCAGCACGTCGACCTCGTGGTCAAGCTGTTCGCGGACGTCATGGGCACCGGGCAGAGCTGGGCTGGGGCCTTCCCCATCCGCCGCAAGGACGGCAGCACACTGCTCGTGGAGTTCCGCAACATGCGGCTGCTGGACGACCAGGGGGAGGTCTACGCGCTGGGGCTGTGCGCCGACCAGTCGACCGTGCACCGGCTGGAGCGGGAGGTGGCGCTGTCGACACGGATGATCGCGCAGTCCCCGATCGGGCTGGCGGTGCTGGACACCGAGCTGCGGTACGTCTCCGTCAACGCGGCACTGGAGCAGATCAACGGGGTGCCGGCCGAGGAGCACCTGGGCCGCAGGGTCCACGAGGTGGTGCCGCGGATGGACGTCGAGGCCCTGGAGTCCGCGGCGCGCCGGGTCCTGGACACCGGAGGGCCGGTCGTCGACCAGTCCACGATCGGCCGCACCCCGGCCGATCCGCACCAGGACCACGCCTGGTCGATCTCGCTGTACCGGCTGGAGAACGCGTTCGGGACCGTGCTGGGCGTTGCCGTCTCGATCGTCGACGTCACCGAGCAGTACCGCGCCGGCATCGAGGCCGAGGCCGCGCGACGGCGCCTGGCCCTGATCGCCGACGCCTCCGGCCGGATCGGCACCTCGCTGGACCTGGACCGCACGGCCCGCGAGCTCGCCGACGTGGCCGTGCCGGAACTCGCCGACATCGCGGCGGTCGACCTGCTGGACTCGGTGGTGCAGGGCCGGCGCACCAGCCTCGGCCCCGCCGAGTCGGCCGTGATCCGCGCGCTGGCGGTCCAGGGGTACGACTCGGTCGAGGCGCTGGAGGCGGCCGATCCTCCGGGGCAGGTGGCCCGGTACGCTCCCGACCGGCTCGTCACCGAGTGCGTGCGCACGGCCCGCCCGGTGATGCTGGCGCAGGTCAGGGACGAGGACCTGCCGCGCATCGCCCGTTCCGCGGAGGCGGCCGAGCTGCTGGGCCGGTCCGGGGTGCACTCCTATCTGGCGGTGCCGCTGATCGCGCGCGGCGAGGTGCTGGGCGCGTTGGACCTCAAGCGCACCCGCAATCCGCTGCCGTTCACCGAGGACGACCTGCTGCTGGCGCGCGAGCTGGCCGCCCGGGCTGCCGTGCAGATCGACAACGCCCGCTGGTACCAGAGCGCCCGCGACACCGCGCTCACCCTCCAGCGCAGTCTGCTGCCCAGCCATCCGTCCGTGACGGGCGGGCTGGAGGTCGCCTCCCGCTACCAGCCGGCCGGGGCCACGAGCGAGGTCGGCGGTGACTGGTTCGACGTGATCCCGCTGGACGGCGGCACGACCGCGCTCGTCGTGGGCGACGTGATGGGCAGCGGCATCCCCGCGGCGGCGACCATGGGCCGACTGCGTACGGCGACCACCACGCTGGCCTCCCTCGACCTCGATCCGGCCCGGCTCCTGGAGCACCTCGACAAGATCACCGAGGGACTGGAACAGGCCATCGCCACCTGTGTCTACGCCGTTCACGATCCGCATCTGCGACAGTGCCGGATCGCCAACGCCGGGCATCTGCCGCCGGTACGCGTCCGGGCCGGCCGGCCACCGGAGCTGCTCGATCTGCCGACCGGGGTGCCGCTCGGCGTGGGCGGGGTCGCCTTCTCCACGACCACGGTCGACCTCGAGCCGGGCGACCGGCTGGTGTTCTACACCGACGGTCTCGTCGAGACCCGGCGCGACCCGCTCGACGAACGCCTCGACACACTCCTGTCCCTGCTCGACGGCCCGGACCGACCTCTGGAGGAGGTCTGCGACCTACTCCTGCGCACGCTCCACGAGCCGGACAACTTCGACGACGTGGCCCTGCTCATCGCGCGGGCGACGGCCCCGGACTGAGCGGGGCGGGGGCGGGCGGGCCCGCCGACGGAACCGGTCGGTTGGCGGCCGATCGGCAAGGGGTGGCGTGCAGGAGCGCCTGGTCGGGGAACGCCTCGGGGCGCCTCTGGCGGGGGCTGGCGCGAGCGGCTTGACCAAGAGCGCCGCAGGGGGAGGCAACAGGCCGGGGGACCGCGAGGGAGCAACTGGCCAACGGCGGCCTGCGACAGCGACTGGCCAGGGAGCCCCGGAGGGGGCCGACCGACCGCGGAACGCCCCCGGCGGGCGGCTGGCACGAGCGACGTGACCAGGAGCCCCGCCGGGGAGGCGACCCGCCTGGGTCAACCACGAGGGAGCAACCGGCCAACTGCGGCCTGCGGCAGCGACTGGCCAGGGGGCGACCGGCCCGAGGGTGGTATCGCCGTCCGGTTCCCCGGCCGCGCCCCTCAGAGGCGCAGCTACGGTCTGACGCCGATCACCACATGGGCGTACAGCTCCTCCGAGACGGCCAGGCGTGTCGTCAGACCGTTGCGTTCGAAGGCGTCGACGGCGGTCGGTGCCTGGTGTCGGCTCGTCTCCACCAGGACGCAGCCGCCGGGCGCGAGCCAGCGGGGTGCCTCGGCGGCGACCCGGCGCAGGGCGTCGAGGCCGTCCGTGCCGCCGTCGAGGGCGACCAGCGGCTCGTGGTCACGGGCCTCCAGCGGCAGGAGGCCTATCTCGTCGCTCGGTACGTACGGCACGTTGGCCGCGAGGATGCCGATACGGCCACGCAGCTCGCCGGGCAGCGCCTCGAACAGGTCGCCCTGGTGGACGTGGCCACCGGCGGCGGCGACGTTGCCACGGGCGCAGCCCACGGCGACGGGGTCGATGTCGGCGGCGTGCAGTTCGACGCGGCCGAGTCCGGCGGCCAGCGCCGCACCGACGGCACCCGAGCCGCAGCACAGGTCCACGACGACGGTGGAGCCGGGCGCCTGGGCGAGGGCCTGTTCCACCAGGAACTCGGTGCGGCGGCGCGGCACGAAGACGCCCGGGGCGACGGTGATGCGCAGGCCCCGGAATTCGGCCCAGCCGACGACGAGTTCGAGGGGCAGACCCGCGACACGGCGCTCGACCATGGCGGCCGCTTCGGCCGGGGTGCGCGCGGTGGAGAGGATCAACTCGGCCTCGTCCTCGGCGAAGACGCACCCGGCGGTGCGCAGGGCAACGACCAGGGAGGAGTCATGGGACGACGGCATGGAAGGGGGGACAGAGGACACGGACGGCATGGAAGCCAAGAGCCTTTCGAGAGCCGAAGGGCGCTCCGGCGGTCGCCTACGGGCGGCGATCCGCGCGACGTCGAGGAGAGAGCACCCGAGCTGACACAGCGGTAATGGGTCTCACCTCCTCGGCTTCCGACGGCTGGGTCGATCCGCAGCCGGACGGCAACATTACCCGACGGACCGGCCGCCCGCCGGGGCAATTGGTTGGGCTATGCAACCATGGAGGGCGAGCAGCAGCGCCGTGAGGGAGGCCGGGTGAACGCAGCCGACGCCGTGGAGACCATCCAGCGGGAGATGACGGTCTTCGCCCGCCGTGCCCGTGCCGCGGCGGGGCGGATGCACCCCGAGCTGTCGCTGGTGTCGTACACGCTGCTCGGGCATCTGGAGGTAAGCGGCGGGTGCCGTGCCACCGACCTGGCCGCCCACTACGCCCTGGACAAGTCCACCGTCAGTCGCCAGGTGGCAGCCCTGGAACGCACCGGCCTCATCGAACGCCGTCCCGACGCGGAGGACCAGCGCGTCTTCGTGCTGCATCTGACGGAGGCCGGCCGGCGCATCCTGGCCCAGGTCACGGAGAGCCGCCGTACCGCCTTCCGGGAGCGGCTGGCGGACTGGCCGGCCGAGGACCTGTCGCTCTTCGCCGAGTACCTGGTGCGCTACAACGCGGGCTCCGGGCCCGATCGGCACGAGTAGGTCCGGACTGCACGTACGGTTGAATGCGCAATCACTGATCATCCCGGCCCGGCGGGGCACCGTCGGCCCGGTCCGGAGGCAGCACCCATGCAGATCACCAGAGGCTTCACCGGGCGCCCACGCGTCGACGACCCCGGTCTGCCGCCCGGCCAGTACGACGCCGGCGACGACTGGCCCGTCCTGTCCGCCGAGGTCACTCCCGACCTGGCCCCCGCCGACTGGACGTTCCGCGTCGACGGGCTGGTGGACGAGCCCCGCGCCTGGAACTGGGAGGAGGCGCACCGGCTGCCGCCGTCGGCGTACGAGGGCGCCATCCACTGCGTGACGAGCTGGTCGAAGTTCGGGGTGCGGTTCTCGGGCGTCTCCCTGGACGCCTTCCTGGACGCGGTCCGGCCCCATGGGCCGGCGACCCATGCCGTCGCCTACTCGCACACCGGATACACCACGAACCTCCCGCTCGCCGACCTGACCGGCGGGCGTGCCTGGATCGCCTGGGAGTACGACGGCAGGCCGCTCGCCCCCGAGCACGGCGGCCCGGCGCGACTGCTGGTGCCGCACCTGTACTTCTGGAAGAGCGCCAAGTGGATCGCGGGCCTGCGGATCCTCGACCACGAGGAGCCAGGATTCTGGGAGCAGAACGGCTACCACGAGCGGGGCAACCCCTGGGAGGAGCAGAGGTACTCCGGTGACTGAGACCTTCG
Source organism: uncultured Actinomycetota bacterium (assembly GCA_963798065.1). Classification (GTDB taxonomy): domain Bacteria; phylum Actinomycetota; class Actinomycetes; order Streptomycetales; family Streptomycetaceae; genus Streptomyces. The sequence continues at coordinate 268,984 of CAWCSC010000031.1, forward strand.
TGCCTCCCACGCGGTTCGCCGTGCCCGGGCGCATCGCCGTGAGCGAGCAGGCTGCCTCCGTGTGGCAGACCGCCACGCTGAGCGAGATCCGCCGCGAGACGCGCGGGTGCCGCCACCTTCCGGTTCGCCGTGCCCGGCTGGCCGGGTCACCTGCCCGGCCAGCATCTGATGGTGCGGCTGACCGCCGAGGACGGGTATGTGGCGCAGCGCCACTACTCGATCGCGTCCGCCCCGGACGACTCCGGGCACGTCGAGCTGACTTTGGATCACGTCGCGGGCGGCGAGGTGTCGGGCTGGTTCCACACCGTCGCCCGGCCCGGCGACCGGGTCGAGGTACGGGGCCCGGTGAGCGGCTTCTTCGCCTGGCCGGGCGACCGGCCCGCGCTGCTGATCGGCGCCGGCTCCGGCGTCGTACCGCTGATGTCGATGGTCCGGCACCACCGGGCGCGGAACCTGACCGTGCCGCTGCGGCTGGTGGTGTCCGCGCGCAGCCCCGAGGACCTCATCTACGCCCGGGAGTTCGGCGCGGAGACGACGCCCGTCTTCACCCGCAGCGCGCCGGAGGGTGTGCCCGTGGGACGCATGGCGGCGGCACATGTGGCGCCGCTCCTGGCCGAGCAGCCTTCCGGTGGGTGGGAGGCCTATGTGTGCGGCTCCAATTCCTTCGCCGAGCACGCCTCCCGGCTGCTCGTGACGGCCGGTCAGTCCGTGGACCGCATCCGGATCGAGCGTTTCGGCTGATCTCGACGACGGCCTCTCCCCGGTGTTGCCGCAGGGCGGGCGCGGCGTGTGACGCGCCCCAAGGGCGGGGTCGGTGTTTCGCCCCGGTCGGTCCGGGCACCCAGGCGGAGGGCTTCGCCACGCGACCGCCCTCCCCGCGCGCGCGACAGCGCTCCCGGGGAGGGGACCGACGGTCCGGCTCTCCGCGGGGCGGCTTTCCCGCGCTGCACCGCCGTGCCCGGCGCCCCGTACCGAAGCCACGGCGAGCGATCGAGGCGCGTCGGAGGGGGTACCAGATCCGTGTGGGCACTCGCACGCGTGGCATGACGCGGAGGGAGCGGCGGCGCTGCCACCGCACGGCCGGTCCGGCCCTCCGGCTGTGGTGACGGCGAGGAGGTCGACATGCGAACCCGGGTGCGCGGCTGGCGTTGGCGGCGCAGTCCGCTGCGACGCCGCTCGGATGTCGTCGAGGCGTGGACGGTGCTGGTGGTCGCCGTCCTGATGCTCGTGGGCGCGCCTGTGGCGGGGGCGGCGGCCGCCTGGTGGGCCCATGGCGAGGCGACGTCGGTCTCGGTGGAGCAGCGCGCCGAGCGGCATCGCGTCCGTGCCGAGGTGGTCGGCAGGAAGCGGCGACTCGCTGCCGTCGGTGCAGGCCGGCGGGCAGCACGCGTTCCGTGCGACCGTGCGCTGGACGGAGCCCGGCGAGGGGACGCGCACCGCGACGGCCCGGGTTCCCGCGGGCGCCCGGCAGGGCGAGGTCGTGGACGTCTGGTTCGACGCCCGGGGGCGGAGCGTGGCCCCGCCGGTGGACGGCACCGCGGTCTGGCAGCACACCCTCACCATCGGCACGTGCGCCGCGGGCGGTGCGATGCTCGTGGTGCTCCTCGGCCACTTCGTCGTGCGCCGGGTGACGCTGCGCCGCCGGCTGGCCGAGTGGGATCGGGCGTGGGCCCGTACGGAACCGGAGTGGACGCATCGCCGCGCGTGACGCACCTGATGAGCCACAGGTGACCTGACCACCCACGTCTGAGAACCCACCGGCCGCGATCGCTTGTGCCCACGCCCTCACGCTCCTGACCAGCGCTTCATCTCTCCCGGACAGGCACCGCCCCAAGAGCGGGCGACGGAAAGTCCTGGCGAGTCCTCCGACCCCCCACGTAGTGTGATCATCCGTATTGTCTCCGCAGCCGTTCCTCACCCAAGGCGGTCCTACATGGCCCTGTTCGACCTTCCTCTCGATGAACTCCGCGAGTACCGCAGCACGTCCATCGAGCCGGAGGACTTCGACGCGTTCTGGTCCAAGACGCTCCAGGAGACGCGTCGAGCATGATCTGGACGCCCGCTTCGAGCCGGTCGACACGGGCCTGACCACCGTGCAGGTGTTCGACGTGACGTTCGCCGGCTTCGGCGGTCATCCGGTCAAGGGCTGGCTGACGCTGCCGGCCGGGGCGGACGGACCGCTGCCGCTGGTCGTGGAGTTCATCGGCTACGGCGGAGGGCGCGGGCTGCCGCACGAACACCTGCTGTGGGCGTCCTCGGGCCGGGCGCACTTCGTGATGGACACCCGCGGGCAGGGCAGCGCCTGGGGCGCGGGCGGCGGCACGGCGGACCCGGTGGGCGGCGCGCCGGCGTTCCCGGGCTTCATGACGCGCGGTATCGACGCGCCGGAGAACTACTACTACCGCCGGGTGTTCACGGACGCCGTGCGTGCCGTGGAGGCGGCCCGTTCACACCCCCTCACCGACCCGACGCGCACCATGGCCATCGGCGGGAGCCAGGGCGGCGGCATCACGATCGCGGTGGGCGGCCTGGTCCCGGACCTCGCGGGCATAGCGCCGGACGTGCCGTTCCTGTGCGACTTCCCGCGCGCGGCGACGCTCACGGACCGCCACCCGTACCGGGAGATCGGCCTGTACCTCAAGACGCACCGTGGTCGCGCCGCGGACGCCCTGCGCACGCTCTCCTACTTCGACGCCGTCCACTTCGCCGCCCGCGGCCGGGCCCCCGCGCTCTTCTCGGCCGCCCTGGAGGACCAGACCTGCCCGCCCTCGACCGTGTTCGCGGCCTTCAACGCCTGGAGCCACGAGGACAAGGCGATCGAGGTGTACGACTTCAACGACCACGAGGGCGGCGGCCCCTTCCAGGAGGCGGCCAAGCTGCGCTGGATGCGCTCGTACATCTGATCCGGCCGTTCACCGTCGGCGGACTTCCCTCACGGTCCGACCAGTCGGTACGTTCTTCGCGCCCGGGCCGCTCCCCGGCGGCCCGGCCCGGAGACGGTCGGCGGAGGGGCTCATGTCCGAGAACGAGGCACAGGTGCGCGGGCACTGCGACGCGCGTTTCGCGGCGATACGCAGGGCGTTCGAGGAGAACTTCCGGGAGCGGGGCGAGCTGGGCGCCGCGGTGGCCGTCACCCTCGGCGGCACGACGGTGGTGGATCTGTGGGGCGGCTGGGCCGACGCGGCGCGCTCCCGGCCGTGGGAGCGGGACACGCTGGTCAACGTGTGGTCCACGACCAAGGGACCGGTGGCTCTGTGCGCGCACATCCTCGCCGACCGGGGGCTGCTGGACCTCGACGCGCCGGTCGCCGAGTACTGGCCCGAGTTCGCCGCGGCGGGCAAGGAGCAGGTCCTCGTACGGCACCTGCTGTCCCACCGCGCCGGCCTGGCCGGGCTGCGCGAACCGCACTCGCTGGAACAGCTCTGCGACTGGGAGCTGACCACGCAGCGGCTCGCGGCCACGGAGCCCTGGTGGGTACCCGGCACCCGGTCCGGCTATCACGCGCTGACCTACGGCCATCTGGTCGGCGAGGTCGTACGGCGCATCTCGGGGCTGCGTCCCGGGGCCTTCCTGGAGCGGGAGGTGACCGGGCCGCTGGGGATCGACTTCTCCATCGGCCTGCCGGAGAAGGACTCCGTCCGGGTGGCCGAGCTGGTCCGGCCGCCGGTGTCCGCGAGCAGTGAACAGGCCGTTGTCTTCGCCCAGTTGGCACCGGCGGCGATCGCGGCGCTGACGAACCCGCCGGTGGCCGCCGCCGGGGCCAGCACCCCCGAGTGGCGGGCCGCGGAAATTCCCGCGGCGAACGGGCACGGCACCGCGCTAGCGGTCGCCGAGCTCTACGGCGTCTTCGCGGGGCGCGGATCGCACGGAGGCCACCGCGTCCTGTCCCCCGAGGCGGCCGAGCGGGTGCGCGAGGGACAGGGCAGCTGCCGGGACCTGGTGCTCGGCGCCGGATTCGAGGACGAGACGGAGGCGGGGCTCGGCCTGTGGCTCAGCGGATCCAACGGCTCCTACGGACCCAACCCGCGCGCTTTCGGTCACGACGGCTTCGGCGGCTCCTGCGGGCTCGCCGACCCGGAGGCGGAGGTGTCCCTGGGGTATGTGATGAACCGTATGGGGCCTCATATCGCCGACGACCCGCGGAAGATGGCACTGGTCGACGCCCTGTACAGCTCGCTGTGACGGCGGGCGCGGGCGGGAAGGATTCGGCGGCATGGCCGGCCTCGTCGATACCCAACAGGACACGTCGGTCTACGAGTTCACTCTGCCGGGTCGGACAACGGCGCCCGCCTCCGGCTACCGAGCCGACCGGACCGGCAACCGGGCCACGACGAGCCGTACCCGCGGGCTGCCGTCCCGTCGCCGGCCGAACTCCGGCAGGTCCTGGAGGTCCACCCGGAAGCCGGCCCCGGCGAGCTCGCGCCGTACGTCCCCGAAGCGGAACGCGCGGTAGTACATGACGAACGGCGGCCGCCACAGCGCGTTGCGCACCCGCATCACCGTGTCGAAGCCGAGCAGTGTCCAGTAGCCGAGTGAGCCCGGCCGGGGCGGGGCCACCAGCGGAAACGCGAAGCAACCTCCCGGCCGCAGGACCGAGCGGACCTGCGCGAACAGTGCGGGCAGTTCGCGGGGCAGGAAGTGCCCGAAGGCCCCGAAGCTCACCACCAGGTCGAAGGCGGGCGCGAAGGGCAGGGCGCGGGCGTCCGCCCGGATCCACGAGACCGGCGGGCCCACGGGCCCGACCTGCTCCCGCGCGATGTCGAGCATGCCCGAGCTGAAGTCGACGCCGGCGACGCGCTCCCGGCACACCGTTGCCAGCACGCCGACGCCCGCGCCGGTGCCGCAGCACAGGTCGAGGCCGGTACCGAAGGGGCCCATCCGCCGCAGTGCCGATTCGACGGCGCCGAGGACCGCGTCAGGGGTCCGGAAGGGGGTGTGGTCGAACTTCGGCGCGAGGAGGTCGTAGCCGCGCTCGACGGACGACAGCGCCTGGACGGCGAGTTCGCGCAGACTGGGACCTTCGGGGCTGAACATCGGATCAGCCTAGGGGAGCTCGCTGTTCGAGGACCGTGAGTACGCGCTCGCACCAGCGGAGGTTCTCCTCCTCGAAGGCGATGCCTCCCAGCAGGGTGAGGTACGGGCCGACGCGGTCGGCCTCCCGCAGGTACTCCTCCTCGCTGCGGCCGGCCAGGAGGCGATCGCGGACGCGCTGGTAGCGGGCGAGCTTGCCGCGGGCCCACGCCTCGCGCTCCTCGATGAGGGCACGGGTGGCCTCGGGGTCCGCACCGTCCATGGCCTGGATCTTGATGAGGAGTTCGTCGCGGAGGGCGGCGGGCCGCCGGGGCGGTGTGGCGGCGAACGTGCGCAGGTCCTCACGGCCCGACTCGGTGAGCGTGAACATCCGCTTGTCGGGCCGCCGTTCCTGGCGCACGACCCGGGCCTCGATCAGCCCGTCCCGCGCGAGGCGCTCCAGTTCCCGGTAGAGCTGCTGCGGGGTCGAGGCCCAGAAGTTCGCGAGCGACACGTCGAACACCTTGGAGAGCTCGTACCCCGAGGCCTCTCCTTCCATGAGGGCGGCCAGAACGGCGTACTTCAAAGACACGTGGACACGGTAACAGCAGTTGACTAATCTAATCCGCACCTACTCAATTAGTTTACTAAGGCGGATCGATGCGTGCATTCCGTGAGGCGATCGAGGCACTCGACCTCGACGCCGCCGAGGCGCTCCTGGCGCAGGACGTCGTGTTCACCAGCCCGGTCGTGTTCAAGCCGTACGCCGGGAAGGCGATCACGGCGGCCATCCTGCGTGCCGTAGCCGGCGTCTTCGAGGACTTCCGCTACGTGCGCGAGATCAACGACGTGAACGGCAGTGACCACGCCCTCGTCTTCACCGCGCGCGTGGGCGACCGGGAGATCAACGGCTGCGACTTCATCCACGTCGACGAGGACGGGCTCATCGACGAACTGACGGTGATGGTGCGCCCGTTGTCGGGTACGCAGGCGCTGGCGGCTGCCATGGGCGAGCAGTTCGAGCGGATCGCCGAGGAGGCACGGACCCGCTCGGTGTGAACGACACGTCTGGTTGGATGTCCCCATGACGTCCGCCGAGCACGACCGGCTGATGCGGGCCAACCAGGCCAACTGGGACGCCCGCACGCCCGTCCATCTCGCCAGCCGGTTCTACGGCCTCGACCAGGACCTCGACCCCGAGCGGTGGTTCGCCTCCTTCGAGTGGGAGGACCTCGGCGAGCTGGCCGGGCGCGACGTGCTGCACCTGCAGTGTCACCTGGGCACGGAGACGATCGCCTTCGCCCGGCGCGGTGCCCGGGCTGTCGGCCTGGACTTCTCCGAGGCGTCCGTGGCGGCCGCGACCGGCATCGCCGCGAACGCCGGCGCGGAGGTGACGTACGTACAGGCCAACGTGTACGACGCCGTCGAGGCCCTGGACGGGCGTCGGTTCGACGTCGTCTACACCGGCAAGGGCGCCCTGTGCTATCTGCCCGATCTGGACCGGTGGGCGGATGTGATCGGCCGACTCCTGCGGCCGGGCGGCCGGTTGTACGTCGTCGAGTTCCATCCCCTGCTCAACTCCCTCGGCCCGAAGCCCGCGCCGGACGAGGGCCTCGAACTGCTTCTGCGCCATGACTACCTGAGCGGCGGCGGTCCGGTGCGCCGGGACGCGACCCGCACCTACACGGACGGCCCGGCCGTCGAGGGCGCCACGGACAGTTACGAGTGGATGCACGAAATGGGTGAGGTCGTCAACGCGTTGACCCAGGCGGGACTCACCGTGCGGCGGCTGCGGGAAGGCGACGAACTTCCCTGGCCGCGCTGGCCGCAGATGGTCCGTACGGAGTCCGGCTGGTGGCGGTTGCCCGAGCCTCGCATCCCGCTGCTGTACGGGCTGCTGGCCACTCTCTGAGGCGACGAGGCACATTTCACTCTCCCGGCGTCGCGTCGGGTGGTAAAGTGCGGACAGCACTCGTGCACGCCCGGGTTTCGGGCGCCGGTGCCAGTTCTCTTCTTCTCTTTCTCTCTTCACTTTCCAGCACCACCTCGCTGAGCAAGACGTTCTTCGTCGTACCCGAGGTGCTGTTTCCCGCCGCCCGCAGGCGTGCCCAAGGCCCTCCCTCGCGGCTCTCCCCTCCCTTCGCATGTCCCATGTCCTCCGTCCTTGAAAGGACACACCACCATGACCACCACACTCGAAAACCCACCCGTCCAGCAGCCCTCGGCCCAGACCGCGACCGGCGTCCTCGACATCGACGCGGCCGGGAAGGGGCACCTGCGCGGCGAGAACTGCCTGCCCACGCCCGCCGACCCTCCGGTCTCCCCCGCGCTGATCCGCCGGTACGGCCTGCGCAAGGGCGACCTCGTCGAGGGCGTGCGCGGCGACCGGCGCGGCCTGACCGACGTCGTACGCGTCGACGGCCGCGAGCCCGGGGAGCTGCGCGGCCGGCGTCACTTCAGGGACCTGACGCCACTGCATCCGCATGAGCGGCTGCGCCTGGAACACCCGGCCGCCGGACTGGCCGGACGGGTCGTCGACCTGATCGCGCCGGTCGGCAAGGGCCAGCGCGGACTCCTCGTGGCCCCGCCCAAGACCGGCAAGACGGTCCTCCTCCAGCAGCTCGCGGCCGCCGTCGCCGGCAACCATCCCGAGAGCCGGCTGATGATGCTGCTGCTCGACGAGCGGCCCGAGGAGGTCACCGACATGCGGCGCTGTGTGCGGGGCGAGGTGTACTCCTCGACCTTCGACCGAAGCGCCAAGGAGCACACCGCGCTCGCCGAGCTCGTGATCGAGCGGGCCAAGCGGCTCGTCGAGGCCGGCGAGGATGTCGTCATCCTCCTCGACTCGCTGACCCGGCTGTGCCGTGCGCACAACAACGCGGCCGCGTCCGGTGGCCGCATCCTCACCGGGGGCGTCGACGCGTCCGCGCTGACCGGACCCAAGCGGTTCTTCGGCGCCGCCCGGTCCGCCGAGGAGGGCGGCTCCCTCACGATCCTCGCAACCGCCCTGGTGGAGACCGGCTCCCGGGCCGACGACTACTACTTCGAGGAGCTGAAGAGCACCGGCAACATGGAACTGCGCCTGAGCCGCGAACCGGCGTCCCGCCGCGTGTTCCCGGCCGTCGACATCAACCCCTCCGGCACCCGCCGCGAGGAACTCCTGCTGCCCCCGGCCGAGTTGGCGGCCGTACACGGGCTGCGGCGCGTGCTGCAGAGCCGGGACGGCCAGGGCAGCCTCGAAACCCTCCTGGAGCGGATGCGCGAGACACCGGACAACGCGACGTTTCTTCGGCGTATCCAGCCGGCCCTGCCCTCGGGCTGACGGACGGGCCCGAACGCCCCGAGTGCGGTCCCCGGTCGGGGGACGACCGCTGCGCTGTGGCCCCGGCCAGGAGGACGGCCGGACCCCGCAACCGAAGAGCGCGAGACGCCCATGTGGCTGCTCGGCGAACACCGCTCCGGCGACGAACGGGTGCGCGGCCTGCTCCTGCACCGGTCCGCCGACACCCGCCGTCCACGAGACCGCGTCCGTGCGCTGCGGATGCTCGGCCACCGGTGGCCCGACGCCGAGCAGGCGCCTCGAACAGTCGTCCGGGCTGCGGCGGACCCTGACCCGGACATCCGCATGGCCTGTCTCGACGCGCCCGGCTCGCACCGGCCCTGGCGGGAGGACGTCCGGGAGGTCGTGCTGCGGCTCGCCGCCGACGACCCCGGCAACTGGGTCCACTGAGCTGCCAGACCTGTCGCTCCAGCCGACCACGGTCGACCCGGATGGCGACGTCACCTCCCGGTCGGCCGTCTGACGCACACGGCCCGTGCGGCATCCGGGTGTTCGCGGGCGACGTTCGGCCCGGTCGTCGCCGTGCGGCGCCCATCCGTTTCTACGTTAATCATATGATCATCGGACTCTCTTCCCGGATGGCCGTGTCGGCCGGTGTGCTCTGTGCGGCGGGGCTCCTGGCGGTGATGCCCGCCGCGGCGGCCGTCTCCGGTAGGGCGGAGCCCAGTGCGCCGGCCGGGCCGAGGGCGGCGGCCCCGCCCGCCTCGCTGCTGCACCGCCCCGGTACCCACGTCCGCCCCCGTGCCGGGGCGCCCCGTCTCCCGGAGGTCTCCGCCCTGTCCTGGCTGGTGGCCGACGCCCGCAGCGGCGAGGTGCTCGCCGCCCACGACGCGCACCGCAGGCTGCCCCCGGCCAGCACCCTGAAGACCCTGTTCGCCCTCACGGTGCTGCCCGCGCTGCCGGCGGGCGTCCGGCACACGGTCCGCGAGGAGGAACTCCGGGGCGTCGGTGCGGGCAGCAGCCTGGTCGGGGTCGCCGAGGGCCGCTCCTACCGGATCGCCGACCTCTGGCGCGGCGTCTTCCTCAACTCCGGCAACGACGCCGTGCACGTCCTGGCCGAACTGAACGGCGGCTGGCGGACCACGGCCCGGCGGATGCAGGCCGAGGCCCGCTCCCTGGGCGCCCACGACACGCACGTGCTGTCGCCGGACGGCTACGACACGCCGGGCCAGGTGTCGTCGGCGTTCGACCTGGCGATCTTCGGCCGGGCGGGGCTGCGCAACGCGGACTTCGCCCGGTACTGCGCCACGGTCGAGGCCAGGTTCCCGGGCGGCGGCGGTTGGTCGTACGCGATCCGCAACACCAACCGGCTGCTGAGCGGCGCCCGTGGCGTGAAGCCGTACCGGGGACTGATCGGGATCAAGAACGGCTACACGAGCAAGGCGGGCAGCACGCTGGTCGCGGCGGCGCGCCGGGACGGGCGCACCCTCGTCGTGACGGTGATGAACCCTCAGGAGGGCGGCGGATCCGCCGTCTACGAAGAGGCGCGCTCGCTGCTCGACTGGGGATTCGGATCCGCCGCACGGGTCGAGCCGGTGGGCTCGCTCGAGACGTCGCGGCCCCCGGCGCGGCCAAGAGCGACGACCCTGCCCGCGGCTGCGGCGACCGTGCCGGAGGAGCCGGGCTCCGTCTGGACCGATGCGGGGCTGATCGCGGGTGCCGTCGGGCTGGGCGCGGCGGTCGTGGTGCTGGTGCTGCGGCTGCCGGTCCGCCGCTCCGAAGGGAGCTGACCGACCGGCAGCCACAGCATCAGGCCCAAGGTGATCCAGGCGTAGATGTTGCTGCCCAGGAACCCGTCGACGCCGGACGCGTCGTCGAACCACAGCCACACCACGCTCGTGCACAGCACCGCGTACAGGGCGCCCGCGATCCGGGGGCGCCCGGTACGGACCAGCACGGCGAAGGACGGCAGCAGCCACACCAGATGGTGCACCCAGGTGATCGGGCTGACGAGACAGGCGGCGAGGCCGGTCAGGGCGAACGCGGCCGTCCAGTCCTCAGCGGCGGCCGCCCGGCGCACCCGCAGCGCCCACCCGCCCAGGATCAGCAGGACCGCCGCGGCCCACACCGCCCGGTCCGGTTCGCCCAGCCGGGCCAGGATGCCCTGCACCGACTGGTTCGATACGTAGCCGAGGCGCCCGACACGATTGGTGTCCCACAGCGCATCGGTCCAGTAGAAGCGCGAGGCGTCCGGGTCCACCCGGGCCGCGAGGGCCGTGGCCCCGAGAGCGACGGCCGTGGCGACCGCCGCCGCGCGCCACCGCCTGGCCACCAGCAGCAGACCGATGAACAGCGCCGGCGTGAGCTTGATCGCGGCCGCGAGCCCGATGCCGATGCCCGCACGGCGTCCGCGTCCGGTGGCGAGCAGCGCCGCGTCGGTGAGCACGAGAGCCAGCAGCAGCAGGTTGACCTGGCCGAAGCTGAAGGTGTCGCGGAGCGGTTCGAACAGCGCGAGCAGACAGGCGATCAGGGCCCAGCCGAACCAGCCGTGGCGCCGCCAGTCCCGGCCGGCGAGCAGGCGAAGGATCACGGCCAGGGCCGCCAGGTTGAGCAGCAGGGCGGCGGCGATCGCGGTGCGCAGGTCCAGCAGGGCCATCGGCAGCATGGCGACCGCGGCGAACGGCGGGTAGGTGAAGCCGTACATCGTGCCGGGCACCCGGTAGTCGTAGATCCGGCCGCCGTGGTGGACCCAGGTGTCGATGCTGCCGTAATAGACGCGCAGGTCGAACCAGTCGCGCAGCAGGGGCACGGTGGCGGTGAAGGCGGTCACCACCGTGGCGAGGGCGAGCAGGAGCAGCAGCCGTCCGCGGGCGGTGCGCGGCAGGGGCGGGGTCATGCCGCGCGTCCCAGCGCCGGGGCGAGCTCGGCCTGATGGGCCTGCCACAGCACGACGACCGCGAGTGCGCCGCCGGAGACGGCCAGCACGAGTTGCCCCGTGTCCGCCGCGCCGCCGCTGGGCAGGACGCTGAGCGCGAGCACGCCGGTCACGGCGGCCGTCCGGTGGCGTACGGACGTGCTGGGCGTGGCGGCTGCGATGAGGAACAGGCCCCACAGGGCGTACCAGGGGCGGATCGCCGGGCCGAGCGCGGCCACCGCCGCCAGGCTCAGGCCCAGCGCGTACACCGGTCGCGGGCGCAGCCGGAGCCAGATCAGCACGATCGTGACCACGGCCGCCGCGATTCCGAGCGCGTGCCAGGCGGGGATCGCCAGGGGCGCGAGATCGCTGCCCAGGTGCTCCAGCAGGGCCCGGGTGGCGCGGCCGAGGAGGGTGGTCAGGGCCCAGTTCTGGGGTGAGACCGGGGTGTTCAGGGCGCCGATCCAGCCGTATCCGGTGCCGGCCGCGGCCGTGGCGGCGACGGTCGTCCCCGCGGCCGCGACGGTGGTGGTCACGAGGGCCTTCGCCGGTCTGCGGCCCGCGCGGACCTGGAGGACGACGACGGCGGCGAGACCGAGCACGGCGGGCGCTTTGACCAGGGCGGCGAGCGTGACGAGGACGGCGCCGAGGACCGGCCACCGGCCGAGCGCCGCCACCAGGCCGACGCCGAGCAGGCCGAGCATGACGGCGTCATTGTGGGCGCCCGCGACCAGGTGCAGCAGGACGAGCGGGTTCAGGGCGCCCAGCCACAGCGCGGCGGACGGGTCGGCGCCGCTGTGGCGGGCGAGGCGGGGAAGCGCGGCCGCCATCAGGGCCACGCCGGCCAGGGCGACGAGCCGCATCCCGAACAGTCCGGCGGGCAGTTCGCCTCGTGTCAGACCGGACAGGGCCGCCGCCACGACGAGGAACACAGGGCCGTACGGGGCTCCGGTGTGCCGCCAGAGCGGGGCGACCTCGTCGGCCAGCGGGCCGCCGAGCCGGGACGGCCCGTGCGCGTACACGTCCATGTGCGCGTCTACCATCGCCCCCTGGGCGAGGTAGCTGTAGACGTCCCGGCTGAACAGCGGCGGGGCGAGCAGCAGCGGGGCCGCCCAGACGGCGAGGACGAGCAGCAGGGTGCGGGGAGCGGGCGGCCTCGGCCCTCGCACCAGCCGGCCCAGCAGCGCCCAGGCCGCGATCAGCAGGACGACGCCGAAGTACACACCGACCAGACCGAGGGCCGCGCGGGCGGAGGCGGGGTGGAGGAGCTCCCTTACGGGCAGGGCTCCGGCCGTCTCACCGCCCGCCGCGAGGAAGGCGGTACCGGCCAGACCGAGTATCTGGCAGCGGCGGAGATCGACGGGGAAAGCCATGGCCAACACTCGGGCAGCGTGGCAACGCCGGGTGGCCGCAAGGGGGCGCCTCCCCCTCCGGAGGGCGGCCTGCGTGTGACCGGCTGGTGATCGCCGACCGATGAGTTCTCGCCGTGGCGACGGTCCCATCAGTATCAGCGCACCGACGAACGGACGTGATCCCATGACCACCGCTTCCGCATATGCGAAGGTCAACGGCCTGGAGATGTACTACGAACTGCACGGCGCGGACAGCGCGCACCGGCCTTTGGTGCTGCTGCACGGTGGTGTGCTCACGATCGGCCTGTCCTTCGGGGCCGTTCTGCCGGCTCTCGCGGCCGGGCGCCGCGTCGTGGCTCCCGAGTTGCAGGGCCACGGGCACACCGCCGACATCGAGCGTGAGATGAGCCTGCCGGACTTCGCCTCGGATGTGGTGGCCCTGCTCGACGAGCTGGGTATCGACCGGGCCGACTTCCTGGGCTTCAGCCTCGGCGGTCTGACAGCGCTGGAGGTGGCGGTGCGGCACCCCGAGCGCGTGGGGCGGCTCGTCCTCGCCGCCACCCAGTACACGCAGGACGGCTACTACGAGGAGGTCCGCGTCCCGGACTACTCCTCCCCGCGGCTGCCGAGCGAGGCGGACTTCCAGGAGATGGCCGACGCCTACGCGGCCGTCGCGCCGGACCCCGGGCACTTCGAGGCCTTCATGGCCAAGTGCGGGACCGCGGCGCACACGCCGTTGCCCTGGACCGCGGACGACCTGCGCGGCCTGGCCGCGCCCACGCTTGTGGTGATCGGCGACGCGGACTTCGCTGCGCGTCGAACACGCCGCCGAGATGCGTGACCTGATCCCCGATGCCCGGCTGGCGGTGCTGCCGGACACGACCCACATGGCGCTCATGCGGCGCAAGGAATCTGCTGCTGCCGATGCTGGAGGAGTTCCTGGGCTGAGCGGTCCGGGCGGAGACAGGTCAGAACACCGACAGACCCGTCAGGGTCGTGAACCGGTCCAGCGCCGCCACGCCCGCCACCGAGTTGCCGCGCTCGTCCAGGCCGGGGCTCCACACGCACAGGGTGCAGCGGCCCGGGACGACCGCGATGATGCCGCCGCCCACGCCGCTCTTGCCGGGCAGGCCGACCCGGTAGGCGAAGTCGCCCGCCGCGTCGTACGTGCCGCAGGTCAGCATGATCGCGTTGATCTGCTTGGCCTGGCTGCGGGTGAGCAGGCGGGTGCCGTCGGCGCGGACGCCGTGGCGGGCCAGGAAGCCCGTGGCGAGGGCGAGGTCGGCGCAGGACGCCGTGACCGAGCACTGGCGGAAGTACTGCTCCAGGAGCATCGGGACGGGGTTGTCGATGTTGCCGTACGCCGCCATGAAGTGGCCGAGCGCGGCGTTGCGGTCGCCGTGGGCGGTCTCCGAGGCGGCGACGCTCCTCGTCGAAGGCCAGGTCGGGGTTGCCGCTCTCCGCCCGCAGGAACGCCAGCAGTTCGCCCGAGGCGTCGCCGGTACGGGTGTGCAGCCGGTCGGTGACGACGAGGGCGCCCGCGTTGATGAACGGGTTGCGCGGGATGCCGTTCTCGTACTCCAGCTGGACCAGGGAGTTGAAGGGGTTGCCGGAGGGCTCGCGGCCCACGTGCTCCCACAGGGCGTCGCCCTCGCGGGCCAGGTCGAGGGCGAGGGTGAAGACCTTGGTGAGGGACTGCGCGGAGAACGGCTCCCGCCAGTCCCCCACGCCGTACACCGTGCCGTCGAGTTCGGCGACGGCCATGCCGAACCGGCGCGGGTCGCAGGCGGCGAGCGCCGGGATGTAGTCGGCGGGCCGGCCGCGGCCGGGGGTCCGCTCGATCTCCTCGGCGATGCGCTCCAGGACCGGCTGGAAGGTCGTCGACGACGTCATGATCACCATTGTCCCTCCGTGCCGGTCCCGGTGCGCTCGGCCACGGGTCAGACCACCGGAGCCGGGCCGCTGCCCGCCAGGACCTCGGGGCGCAGCAGAGCGGCGAGGGTTCGGCGGGCAGCAGGCCCTTCTCCAGGACCAGTTCGGCCACGCCCCGGCCGGTGGCGAGGGCCTCCTTGGCGATGTCGGTGGCGGCCGCGTAGCCGATGTGCGGGTTGAGGGCGGTGACCAGGCCGATGGAGTTCTCGACGGTGCGCGCGCAGCGCCTCGGTGTTGGCGGTGATGCCGGCGACGCAGCGCTCGGCGAGGGTGAGGCAGGCCGCGCGCAGATGGGTGATGGACTCCGACAGGGAGTGCAGGATGATCGGCTCGAACGCGTTGAGCTGCAGCTGCCCGGCCTCGGCGGCCATGGTGATGGTGACGTCGTTGCCGATCACCTCGAAGGCGACCTGGTTGACGACCTCGGGGATCACCGGGTTGACCTTGCCGGGCATGATCGACGAACCGGCCTGCACCGGCGGCAGGTTGATCTCGCCGAGGCCGGCGCGCGGGCCGGAGGACAGCAGCCGCAGGTCGTTGCAGATCTTGGAGAGCTTGACCGCGATGCGCTTGAGCACGCCGGACATCTGGACGAAGGCGCCGCAGTCCTGGGTCGCCTCGACCAGGTTGGCCGCGGTCACCAGGGGCAGGCCGGTGATGGCGGCGAGGTGGCGGCGGGCCGACTCGGCGTACCCGGCGGGGGCGTTGAGGCCGGTGCCGATCGCCGTGGCGCCGAGGTTGATCTCGTGGATCAGCTCGACGGCCTCGGCAAGCCGGCTCCGGTCCTCGTCGAGCATGACGGCGTACGCGGAGAACTCCTGGCCGAGCGTCATCGGGCACCGCGTCCTGCAACTGGGTGCGGCCCATCTTGAGCACGTCGCGGAACTCGACCGCCTTGCCGGCGAACGTGTCCTGCAGGACGGACATCGCCGTGAGCAGCCCGCGCACCGCGAACACCGTCGCGATCTTGACGGCGGTCGGGTAGACGTCGTTGGTGGACTGGCCGAGGTTGACGTCCTCGTTCGGGTGCAGGTACTGGTACTCGCCCTTGGCGTGGCCCAGCAGTTCCAGCGCCCGGTTCGCGACGACCTCGTTGGCGTTCATGTTCGTCGAGGTGCCGGCGCCGCCCTGGACGACGTCGACGACGAACTGGTCGTGCAGCTTGCCGTCACGGATCTCGCGGCAGGCGGCGACGATGGCGGCGGCCTTCTTCGGGTCCAGCAGGCCGAGTTCCTCGTTGGCGAGGGCGGCGGCCTCCTTGACGGCGGCCAGGGCGTCGATCAGGTGCGGGTAGGCGGAGATGGGCGTGCCCGTGATGGGGAAGTTCTCCGTGGCGCGCAGGGTGTGGACACCCCAGTAGGCGTCGGCGGGGACGTCACGGTCGCCGAGCAGGTCGTGCTCGGAGCGGGTGGCGGCGGTCATGTGGGTGAGGGTCCTCTCTTCTGAGCGAGGTGAGGGTTAATGCCTTGAGGGGGCGCGGGGAACTGCGCGATCAACCACAGACGGCCAGCAGCCGGCGTTGACCGGCAGTCCGCATCGGGACTCGGCGTAGCGCTACTCGCCGGCCGTCACCGGAAGAGCATCCAGCGCACGCACCGCACGCACACGCCCCACCGGCTCCCCTCCGCCGAGCAGCGTCTCGCCCGCGAACTCGGTGAGCAGCTCCGGGTCGACGCCGGCACGGGCCAACGCGGCGGCGGCAACCGGGACACGAGCCCGGTTCGCACCGTCGGCGATCTTCACCGCGACAGCCCGCCCGTCAGGCAGCGCAGCGACCTGCACGCCCTCGAAGCCGTCCTTGGCGAGCAGCCCCGGCACGGCCCGCATCAGCGCGGCGACGTCCCGGCCGGAGCCGGAGGCCATCTCGGCGTGCTCGCGCATCGCGTCGGCGACCCGGGCCTCGGGCGTGCCCGGCGCGGCGGTGGTGATACGGGCGGTGGCGCGGGCGAGGCCGTGCAGGGAGACGGAGAACAGGGGCGCCCCGCAGCCGTCGACGGTCACCCGGGCGATGCGCTGCCCGGTGAGGTCCTCGACGATCTCGGCGATCGCCTGCTGGAGCGGGTGGCCCGGGTCGAGGTAGTCCTCCAGGGGCCAGCCGTTGAGCATGCAGGTGTAGAGCATGGCCGCGTGCTTGCCGGAGCAGTTCTGGGCGAGCCGCGAGGGCATCCGGCCCTCGCGCACCCAGGCGTCCCGGACGACCGGGTCGTACGGCAGGTCCGGGACGTTGCGCAGGTGGTCCTCGGTGAGCCCGGCGAGTTCGAGGATGCGCCGGGCGCCGGCGAGGTGGCGTTCCTCGCCGGAGTGGCTGGCCGCGGTAAGCGACAGCAGCTCGCCGTCGAGCGGGAGCCCGGCCCGCACCATGGCCACGGCCTGGAGGGGCTTGAGCGCGGAGCGCGGGTAGAAGGCGGCCTCGATGTCGCCGAGCTGGAGCTGTACTTCGCCGTCGGCGCCGAGGACGACGACGGAGCCGTAGTGGATGCCTTCGACGATTCCGCCGCGTATGAGGTGGGCGACGGGGGTGTAGACGGGTTCACGGACAAGGGGTGCGTCCGCTGGGGAACTGCTGTACATCACTGCCTGTTTCTCGGGGAGCGACGCGTCGGTCACGCGCCGGCTCCGGTGGTGGACTTGCGTGCGATACGGCCGCGGATGGCGAACCAGCCCGCGACCAGTGCCCCGACGATCAGCGGCAGGCACAGCACGGTGGTGCGTCCCGCGCCGCCGTCGGCGTACATGAGGACCAGGACGGAGGCGAGGAACGCCAGCGTCACGATCTCGGTCCAGGGGGAGCCCGGGAGCCGGTAGTCCGGGCGGGTCAGCTCGCCCTTCTGGGTCTTCTGCCAGAAGAGGAGGTGACAGATCATGATCAGGCCCCACGTGGCGAGGATGCCGATCGCGGCGAAGTTCAGCACGATCTCGAACGCCTTGGCGGGCACGACGAAGTTGAGGCCGACGCCCAGGACGCAGACGCCGCTGGTGAGCAGGATGCCGCCGTAGGGGACCTGGCTGCGGCTCATCACGGAGGTGAACTTCGGCGCGGATCCGGCCATGGCCATGGAGCGCAGGATGCGGCCGGTGGAGTACAGGCCGGAGTTGAGGGAGGACATCGCCGCGGTGAGGACGACGAGGTTCATCACGTCGCCGGCCGCCGGGATGCCGATGTTGGACAGCACGGTCACGAAGGGGCTCTCGCCGGCGGTGTACTTGTTCCAGGGCAGCAGCATCGACAGCAGGACGACCGAGCCGACGTAGAACAGGCCGACGCGCCACATGATCGAGTTGATCGCCTTCGGCATGATCTTCTCGGGGTTCTCGGTCTCACCGGCGGCGACGCCGACCAGCTCGACGGAGGCGTAGGCGAAGACGACGCCCTGGATGATCAGCAGCATGGGCAGCAGGCCGTGCGGGAAGACGCCGCCGCTGTCGCTGATCAGGGACGGGCCGGGGGTGTGGCCGTCGACCGGGTGCTGGGTGACCAGCAGGAAGATGCCGATGCACATGAAGAGGACGAGCGCGCCGACCTTGATGATCGCGAACCAGAACTCCAGCTCGCCGAAGATCTTCACGGAGATCAGGTTCACGGTGAGCACCACGGCCAGCGCGATGAGCGCGATCACCCACTGCGGGATGTCGGAGAACATGCCCCAGTAGTGGGTGTAGGTGGCCACGGCGGTGATGTCGGCGATGCCGGTGGTCGCCCAGTTGAGGAAGTACATCCAGCCCGCGGTGTAGGCGCCCTTCTCCCCCATGAACTCACGGGCGTACGACACGAAGGCGCCGGAGGAGGGCCGGTACAGCACGAGCTCGCCGAGGGCGCGTACGACGAGGAAGGCGAAGACGCCGCAGACCGCGTAGGCGATGAAGAGGGACGGGCCGGCGTCGGCGAGGCGGCCGCCGGCGCCGAGGAACAGGCCGGTGCCGATGGCGCCGCCGATGGCGATCATGTTGACGTGCCGGGACTTCAGGGACTTGCTGTAGCCGGCGTCTCCGGCATCGACATGACTGGAACGTTTCTGCACATCGTCGTGCAGGGACTGCTCGCTCACGCCTCGGGTCCGCCTTCCATGGGGGTGTCCGTGCGCGATGAGCGCACGATGTCGGTGAGGGTCGTCTCGACGCGGTCGAGGTGGTGGGCCATGGCCTCGACCGCGTCGTGTCTCGGAACCGTCGATCAGCGCCTCGACGATCGCGCGGTGCTCGCGGTTGGACTGCTCGCGGCGGCCGCCCAGCTCGTTGAGGAAGGCCGACTGGCGGGCCAGCGCGTCCCGGATCTCCTCGATGACCCGGCGGAAGACCGGGTTCTGGGCGGCCTCGGCCACGGCGAGGTGGAACAGCGTGTCCATGGCGACCCACGCGGTGGTGTCCGTCTCCCGTTCCATCCGGTCCAGGAGGTGGGCCAGGTGGTCGAGGTTCTCCGGGGTGCGGCGCCGGGCCGCGTACCCGGCGACCGGGATCTCGACGTGGCGGCGCACCTCCAGCAGGTCGCTGGCCGCGTAGTCGCCGAAGGTGGGGTCCTCGACCGTGCTGGCGACGACGAAGGTGCCCTTGCCGGTCCTGGACACGGTCAGGCCCATGGTCTGCAGCGCCCGCAGCGCCTCGCGCAGCACGGGCCGGGAGACCTCGAGGGTGCGGCACAGCTCCGCCTCGGAGGGGAGCTTGTCGCCGATGGCGTACTCGCCTCGCTCGATGGCGCCGCGCAGGTGCGCCAGCACCGCTTCCATGGCGCTGACGCGACGCGGAGGCTGTCCGGCTGTCCGGCTGTCTGACAGGTTCACGGAGCGATCCTGCGGGGCACCGGAGGCACCTGTCAAGAGGCCGAAGAAACGTCCAGGGGGCGCGGAAGCCGTGCGTTCGGGCTTCCGGCACCTGGCCGTGCAAACGGTCAGCCATGCTCGTGCGGACGGTCAGCTGTTGAGCACACCCGCGCCGAGCAGGCCGAACAGCAGCACGCCGACGACGATCCGGTAGATCACGAAGGCGTTGAAGGAGTGCTTGGCGACGAACTTCAGCAGCCAGGCGATGGAGGCGTAGGCGACGACGAAGGAGACGACGGTGCCGACCGCCAGCGGGGCCGCGCCCACGCCGGTGCCGAGGGCGTCCTTCAGCTCGTAGAGACCGGCGCCGGTGAGGGCCGGGATGCCGAGGAAGAAGGAGAGCCGGGTGGCGGCGACGCGGTCCAGGTCGAGGATCAGCGCGGTGGACATGGTGGCGCCGGAGCGGGAGAAGCCGGGGAAGAGCAGGGCGAGGATCTGGGAGCTGCCGACCAGCATCGCGTCCTTGAACGAGGTGTCGTCCTCGCCGCGCTTGTGCCGGCCCATCTGGTCCGCCGCCCACATCACCCCGCTGCCGACGATCAGCGAGCCGGCCACCACCCACAGCGAGGCGAGCGGGCCCTCGATGAGCGGCTTGGCGGCGAGGCCGACGGCGACGATCGGGATGGTGGCGTAGATCACCCACCAGGCGAACTTGTAGTCGTGGTGGTAGCGCTCCTCGCGGTCGCGCAGGCCCCGCACCCAGGCGGAGACGATCCGCACGATGTCCTTGAAGAAGTACACGAGCACGGCGGCGATGGCGCCGACCTGGATGACGGCCGAGAAGCCGACGACGGCGTCGTCGTCGACGGGGATGCCCATGAGCCCCTCGGCGATCTTCAGATGGCCGGTGGAGGAGACGGGCAGGAACTCGGTCACCCCCTCGACGGCTCCGAGGACGACGGCCTGACCGACGCTGATGGCGCTCATGGGATCCAGTTCTGCTCGGGGGCGGGAGCGGAGCGGACCGTCTTACTACACACGGCCGAGAATCGGGTCTCGATTCACACGGCTCGACATACGCGCGAGCGCCGACCCCCGCGAACGCCGCCCCGAGACCGGCCGTCACACTCGCCGCCACGTTGACCGCGGCATGGAGGCGTGCCCCCGCCTCGGTCAGCCGCAGCGTCTCGTAGGAGAAGGTCGAGTACGTCGTCAGGGCCCCGCACAGGCCGGTGCCCAGCAGCAGCTGCAGGTGGGAGCTCGCGGCCCCGGCCGCGCGCCGGTGAGCAGGCCGAGGATCAGGCAGCCGGCGACGTTCACCGTGAAGGTGCCCCAGGGGAAGACCGAGTCGTGCCGGGACTGGACCGCACGGTCGGTGAGGTAGCGCAGCGGGGCGCCGACCATCGGCGCCGCGCGACGACCAGCAGCCAGTTCACAACGACTTCTTACCCTTCACGCCCGCTTTGCCGGGTGTCGGCGGCCTCGCGCGGCCGGTGTACCGGATGACCTCGCAGTCGTCGAGGGTGCACCAGTCCCTCGGTGACAGTTCGTCGAGCTGCGGCAGGAAGGCCCGGACGCGTGGCTCGGTGTCGACGATCACGACGGCGACGGGCAGGTCCTCGCTCAGGGACAGCAGCCGCGAGGTGTGGATCAGGGAGGAGGCGCCGAAGCCCTCGATGCCGCGGAAGACGCTGGCGCCCGCGAGACCCGCGGCGTGGGCGCGGTGGACGATCTCCGAGTAGAGGGGCTTGTGGTGCCAGGTGTCGTTCTCGCCGACGAAGACGGTCAGGCGCAGGGCCCTGCCGGTCAGCCTCGTCATGGCTGCCTCCGTTTCAGGACACGGCGGGTCGACCGCTGCCGCGAGCCACACCGCTGTGAGGGCCGCGAGCAGGGTCGCCGCGAGGTAGGCCAGGCCGGTGCCGGCATGGCCGCTGTCGATCAGTTTCTGGATGTCGACGGCGTACGTCGAGAAGGTGGTGAAGCCGCCGAGGACGCCGGTACCGAAGAAGGGGCGGACGAGAGCGGTGGGCGGCCCGGATCTCGGTGATGACCACCATGAACACGCCGATCACGGCACAGCCCGACGATGTTGATCCAGAAGGTCGCCCAGGGGAAGCCGCCCGCGGAGATCGGCCACCACAGGGAGGCCGCGTACCGGGCCGCGGCCCCGCTCCCCCGCCGAGCGCGACCACCGTGACGACGGGTGCCTGGGTCGCCACGCGGGCGGACGCCCGGTGGAGGCCTGAGCGCGGAGGCTCTCGGGGGCTGTCATGGGGGTACGTCTCCTACTCGCCGGGGCCCGGGCTCGTGCGGGCGCGTGCCGTCGCAAGTAGGGACCGTTGGCGGCGTCCTTGCCGCGGTTCGGGTACGGCGGGCCCCACCGCCGCGCCGCGAGAGGGAGTCGCGGCCGGAGTTCAGGTTAACCCCGGAGGCGTACGCCGGGGTCACTCCGAGGCGGGCGGCCTCGCAGACCGCCACGCCCCGCTCCCGGAGGCTGCCCAGGACCAGGTGCCCGCCCGCCTCGCACACGCTGGTGACCATGCGGAAGCGGGAGCGGCGGCGGGCGAGGTGGTGGACGACGCGGCCCTCGTCGTCGAAGGCCAGCACGGCGATCGTGCCGGTGGGGCGGAACGGGAGCACGCACGGCGACGCGGGCGGCGGCGCGGCGGACGGCGGGCGGACTGCGGTGGAGCAGGTCGAGGGGCGGGACGCGGGGCCCGGCCAGCGCGACCCAGATCGGGCCGTCCGGGGCGCCGCGCCAGAGGTTGTCGGGCATGCCCGGGAGGTTCTCGGCGAAGGGCTCGCTCTGTCCGGCGCTTCGGCCCGGTGAGCCAGTAGCGGATGAGCCGGCAGGCGCCGGTCTCGGCGACGACGAGGAAGGAGCCGTCGGCGCTCGACGGCGAGGCCGTTGGCGAACTGGAGGCCGTCCAGCACGACCTCGGGGGTGTCGCCGCCCGGGGCGAGGCGCAGGAGGCGTCCTGTTCCGGTGTGCTCGACGATGTCGCCGATCCAGTGCTCCAGGGGGTGGCGGCGGCTGGAGACGGTGAAGTAGACACTGCCGTCGGAGAGGGCGACGACGTTGCTGCAGAACCGCAGCGGCTCCCCCGCCACCGAGTCGGCGAGGATGCGGACCGTGCCGTCGTCGGTGTCGACGCGCAGCAGTCCGCGTTCGGCGTCGCACACCAACAGGTCGCCGTCCGGGAGGAGTTCGAGCCCGAGCGGCCTGCCGCCGGTCTCGGCGAGCACCTCGACGCGGGCCGTGACCGGGTCGGCCAGTCCGTCGAGGCGCAGGATGCGGCCGTCCTCCACGCCGGTCAGTACACGGCCGCGCGGGTCGGCGACCACGTCCTCCGGGCCGCGGCCCGATGGCGACGTAGTGGCGTGGGACGAGTGCCGCGGGACGGTCCATGGTGTGCTGTCCTTCACAGTCGGGGAGAGCCGCCGTACCGGGTCGGCCTACCAGCCCTTTTCAAACATGCGGGCGACCTCGGCGATCCGCATGTCGTCACGGTGGTAGTGCACGCGGCCCGCCGACCGGCTGGTGCGCAGCATGCCGGTGGCCTCCAGCAGCCGGAGGTGGGTGACGGCGACCGGGCGCGGCAGCCGAGAACTTCTCGGCGACGGCGTCCGCGGTGACGCCGGCCGCGGCCGGGCGCCGCTCAGGGAAGTGCGCGACCGGCTCCTTCAGCCATGCCAGGATGTCGCAGCCGCGTCTCGCTGTGGGAGTCCTCAGCATGCCGTGCCCCTGCCTCGCGGCTCTCGCCCTCTTACCGCGTCTTCCCACTGTCTCGCAGCCGAAGCCGCCGCGTCCGGTTCTCCCCGTCGTTGTCCGATACCGAACTGCCATACGTCGTGGCGGAGTTCGGCCTCGGAGTCGCGCCGAGGCCCGGCCGAAGGCGACGCGGGCCCGGCCGTGGATGTCACGGCCGGGCTCACCTCCCCAGTGAGATCAGCGGTGCCGGAACCAGGACATCGACGACAGCGCCCGGTCGTCGTAGCCGAACAGCGCCTGGTTCTCCCAGCCGTTGCCGGAGGACGCGTCGGTCGGGTCCCAGCCGTTGCCGGCGACCGCGGTCCAGGTCGCCTCCCAGTAGAAGACGCCGAGGCCACGGCCGTTCGGGACGGCCTCCACGATGCTCGTCACGTCGTTCATCCACCGGCGTCTGGCCGGCCACGCTCGCCGGGTAGCCGGAGACCAGTTCGTCGGCGGTGTTGATGATGTTCTCGTGCCCGTCCTCGCTGTCCAGGCGGAACGGGTAGGCGGTCTCGGCGACGATAGACCGGCTTGCCGTAGCGGGAGGCCGCGTCGTCGAGGGTCGTCTGGAAGTCGGCCAGCGAGCCGTGCCAGTAGCCGTAGTACGACAGGCCGATCACGTCGAACCTCACACCGTTGGACACCGCGCTGTCGAACCACCAGCGGGTGCCGGACAGGTTCCCGCCCTCGGCGAGGTGCAGGGCGACGGTGGTGGACGAGTTGACCGCCTTGACGGCGTCGTAGCCGGAGTTGAGCAGACCGGCCAGCTGCGTCCAGTTGGAGGTGGATCCCTCGTTCCACAGCATGCCGCCGTTGATCTCGTTGCCCACCTGGACCATGTCGGCGGTGGTGCCCTGCGCCTTCAAGGCGTTCAACACGTCGTACGTGTGGTTGTACACGTCGGTCTTGAGTTGGCTGTAAGAGTGTCCGGCCCAGGCGGCGGGCTTGTTCTGGCGCGCCCGGGTCGGCCCAGGAGTCCGAGTAGTGGAAGTCGACCAGCAGCTTCATGCCCTGCGCCTTGACGCGCTTGGCCGTGGCGAGGACGCGTGCCTTGTTGTTGTAGCCGTCGGCCGGGTTCACCCAGACCTTGAGGCGCGCGTAGTTCATGCCGGACGCTCTTGAGGATGGTCAGGGCGTCGCCGGCCGTGCCGGAGCTGTTGCGGTAGACGCCGCCCTTGGCCTCGCTCTTGGCGAGGGAGGAGATGTCGGCGCCCTTGATCGACGTACCGGACGTGCCCGGACGTGAAGGTCAGGTCGTCGACATTGATCCAGTTGCCCGCGTTCGCGTCACTGTTGATGCTGATCGTGCACTGGTTGCCGGTCACCTTGACCGGCACGACGATCCGGATCCAGCCCGCTCGCCGAGACCGGCAGGTCGGTGCGCTGCTCGGCGCCGCCGCAGTTCTTCAGCGCTATGTACGCGGAGTTCTGCCCGCCGCCGGAGCGGACCCAGGCGGTGAGCTTGTAGTCGCCGTTGGTGAGTCCGGACAGGTACTGGTAGGTCTCCACCTTGTAGGCGGAGGAGGCCCAGTGGCTGAGACGGTAGCTCCCGCCGTGGCCGCCGGACTCGGTGAACGAGGCGGCGTCGGCTGCCGCCGAGTACTCGGACCAGCCGCCCGGCGTGGCCGCGCCCGAACCGTCGGCTCGAAGCCGCCGTTGGTGAGGGTGCTCGCGGCCGTGGGCGGTCTGGGCGGGCAGGGCGGTGAGGGCGAGCCCCGCGGCGAGCGGGAGCAGCAGGGCCCTGAGGGTGCGTCTGGGATGGAACATCGTCGTCCGTCGTCCCTTCGACGTGGGGATGGGGGTGCCCCTCGCCGGGAGGCCGGTGAGGGGCCCCTCCGCCCGCGGCTCGTGCGGCTCGCACGGGCGGAGGGAGTCGGTTCAGCCGTCGAGCCGGACGACCCGGACGGCTCCGGCCGGGACCGCCAGGCGGCCCGCGGCGTGTTCACCGGTCAGCAGCTCGGTGCCCGGGGCCTCCAGCGGCACCTTGGCGTCCGACGCCGGTGTGGTTGACGGCGAACAGGTAGGTGCCCGACTCGCCGGAGCGGCGCACCACTTCGACGTCCCGGGGCAGGTCGGTGCGCGGAGCGAGCCGCGCGTCCTCGGTCGCCCGTCCGAGCAGCGCGTCGAGGCCGTCGGTGCCGAGCCGGGTGGAGACGTACCAGGCGGTGCCCTCGCCGAGGCGGTGCCGGGTGACGGCGGGGTGGCCGGCGGTGAGCCCGTCGGCGTACGTCCAGACGGTCTCGGCGCCGCGCGGCACCACGAACTCCGTCCACACGTCGCCGCTCAGCTCGGAGCCGTCGGGGCCGGTGACGCGCACCCGCTCGCCGGGCAGCAGCGGCGAGAACTCCTCGACCGTCAGGCCGAGGACGTCCCGCAGCGGGCCGGGGTAGGCGCCCTCGTGGACGGCGTCGTGCTCGTCGACGATGCCGGAGAAGTACGAGACGACGAGCGTGCCGCCGTTCTCGACGTACGGCCTTGCAGGTTGCGCCCGGCTGCCTCCGTCATCAGGTAGAGGGCGGGTACGACGACAAGGGGATAGCCCGACAAGTCGGCTTCCGGGTGGGCGAAGTCGACCGTGAGGTGACGGTCGTAGAGCGCCTCGTAGAAGGCGTCGGCGCGCTCGCGGGCGTCGTGGTCCTCGCTGGGGCGCCAGTCGAGGTTCTGCGCCCACCAGGAGTGCCAGTCCCACAGCATGGCCACGTCGGCCTCGGTACGGGTGCCGCGGACTGCGCTCAACGCGTCGACGGCCGGCGCCGAGTTCGATGACCTCGCGCCACACGCGGGTGTCGGTGCCGCCGTGCGGGAGCATCGCCGAGTGGAACTTCTCGGCGCCGCGCCGGGACTGGCGCCACTGGAAGAACATGGCGCCCTCGGAGCCGCGCGCCACGTGGGCGAGGGAGTTGCGGGCCATCTGGCCGGGGGCCTTGGCGGGGTTGCGGGGCTGCCAGTTGACGCCCGAGGTGGAGTGCTCCAGGAGCAGCCAGGGGGCGCCGCCCGCGACGGAGCGGGTGAGGTCGGCGGCCATCGCGAGGTTGACGTGGGTGCGGCGGCCGTCGGTGATCAGGTAGTGGTCGTTGGTGACGAGGTCGACCTCGCGGCCCCAGGCCCAGTAGTCGACGGAGTCGCACTGGCTCAGGGCCGTCATGAAGTTGGTGGTGACCGGGACGCCGGGTGAGAGGCGGTGCAGGATGTCCCGCTCCATGCGGAAGTTCTCGCGCATGGTGGCGTCGGCGAACCGCTTGTAGTCCAGCGCCTGGGCCGGGTTGACGGCCGTCGGGGTGATCCGGGGCGGGCTGATCTGCTCGAAGTCCGCGTAGCGCTGGCCCCAGAAGGCCGTGCCCCAGGCCTCGTTGACCGCGTCGAGCGTGCCGTACGTCGTCGCGAGCCAGCGGCGGAAGTGCGCGGCGCAGGAGTCGCAGTAACAGGCGCGAGACGGGGACGCCGTACTCGTTGTGCACGTGCCACATCGCGAGGGCCGGGTGGTCGCCGTAGCGCTCGGCGAGCCGGGTGGTGATGCGCGCGGCCGCCGCGCGGTAGTCGGCGTTGCTGTGGCAGATCGCGGCGCGGGACCCGAACTCGTGGCGCACGCCCTCCGGCGTCACGGGCAGGGCCTCGGGGTGGGCGCGGTAGAACCAGACCGGCGGGCGACGGTGGGCGTGCCGAGGTCGACGCGGATGCCGTTCTCGTGCAGCAGGTCGAGCAGCCGGTCCAGCCAGCCGAAGTCGTACTGCACCGGGTGACGGGCTCCAGCAGCGCCCAGGAGAAGATCCCGACACTGACCAGGGTGACGCCGGCCTCCCGCATCAGCCGGACGTCCTCCTGCCAGACGCTCTTCCGGCCACTGCTCGGGGTTGTAGTCCCCGCCGAAGGCGAGCCTGGTGAGGCCCCTGGGGGTGGTCTCCGGCATGGATGGTCTCCCGGTCTGATCGACAAATTGGGAACGTGCACACACCACGACGGCGGTGCGGAGGCCAACATAACCGCACAGCAACAACCATTGACAAGTGTCCGGGATGTTTCTCTACTGTGAACGCTCACAGAAGCATGGCCGGTCCTCGCAGCAGGCGAGGACCCCAGGTCAGGGGAGAGATCCATGCCGTACACGAAGCGCCGCCGCCTCGTGTAGAACCGCCGTCGTCCTGGCGCTCGGCGCCACCGCCCTCGCCGCCTGCGGCTCGGACGTCCGGGGACAGCGAGCCTCGTCGGGGCCGGCCTCGCTGACGTACTGGACCTGGACGCCCGGCATGGACAAGGTCGTGGACATGTGGAACAAGGGTCCGGGCAAGAAGGACCAGATCACCGTCACGGTGAAGAAGCAGGCGTCCGGCGACACGCTGGTCACCAAGATCCTCACCGCGCACAAGGCCGGCAAGGCGCCCGACCTGGTCCAGGCCGAGTACCAGGCGCTGCCCACCCTGGTCAGCAATGACGCGCTCGCGGACATCTCCGAGGAGGTCGAGCGACGCGAAGGACAAGTTCGCCGACGGTGTCTGGCAGCAGACGACGCTCGGCACCGGACGCGGTCTACGCGGTACCGCAGGACATCGGGCCGATGATGTTCTACTACCGCGAGGACCTGTTCAAGCAGTACGGCCTGACGGTGCCGACGACCTGGGACGAGTTCGCCGAGACCGCCCGCGCGCTCAAGAAGAAGGCGCCCGGACAAGGACCTGACCACCTTCTCCGCCAACGACTCCGGCCTCTTCGCGGGCCTCGCCCAGCAGGCGGGCGCGAAGTGGTGGACGACCTCCGGCGACAAGTGGAAGGTCGCCATCGACGACGCGGCCACGCAGAAGGTCGCCGAAGTTCTGGGGCGGCCTGGTCAAGGAGGGCGCCATCGACAACCAGCCGATGTACACCCCGGCCTGGAACAAGGCGCTCAACACCGGCAAGCAGATCGCCTGGGTCAGCGCCGTGTGGGCGCCCGGCACCCTGACCACGGCCGCGCCCGACACCAAGGGCAAGTGGGCCATGGCCCCGCTCCCCCAGTGGTCCGCGAGCGAGAACCGCACCGGCAGCTGGGGCGGCTCCTCCACCGCGCGTCACCACCGACTCCAAGCACCAGGAGGCCGCCGCGAAGTTCGCCACCTGGCTGAACACCGACAGCGACGCCCTCAACGCGCTGGCGAAGGAGAGCGGCATCTACCCGGCCGCCACGGCCGCCCAGACCAGCGGCGCCTTCCTCAAGCCGCCGGCCTACTTCTCCAACCAGCCCGACTTCTACACCAAGGCCGCCGACATCGCCCAGACCACGGCCCCGTCCGCCTGGGGCCCGAACGTGAACGTCGCCTACACCACCTTCAAGGACGCCTTCGGCGCCGCCGCGAAGAACAAGTCCGGACTTCGGCGCCGCCCTGACGAGATGCAGGACGACACCGTCGCCGACATGAAGAAGCAGGGCTTCGAGGTCGCTCAGTGACAAGCACGGCACGCCGGCAGTCGTACGGGGTCGAAGGGGGCCCCGTACGCCTTCCTCCTCCCCGCGGCACCCTCCTCTTCCCCCTGTTCTTCGCACTGCCCATCGGCTACGCGGTCTGGCTCAGCTTCCGCAAGGTGAAGGTCTCGGGCCTCGGCCTCGGTTCCGGCGCCCGCAAGGAGGTCTGGGCCGGTCTGGAGAACTACACCGACGCCCTCACCGACAGCGAACTGATGCACGGCGCGCTGCGCGTGCTCGGCTACGGCTGCGTCGTCGTCCCGGTGATGCTGGGCCTCGCCCTGCTGTTCGCGCTGATGCTCGACTCCGAGAAGGTGCGGCTCGCGCCCTTCACCCGGCTCGCGATCTTCCTGCCGTACGCCATCCCCGGTGTGGTGGCCGCGCTGCTGTGGGGCTTCCTGTACCTGCCGGACGTCAGCCCCTTCTACTACGTGCTCGACAAGCTGGGCATGCCGCAGCCGGACCTGCTGGACGGCGGGCCGCTGTACCTCGCCCTGTCGAACATCGCGGTGTGGGGCGGCACCGGCTTCAACATGATCGTCATCTACACCTCGCTCCAGGCGATCCCGGCGGAGGTGTACGAGGCGGCGAAGCTGGACGGTGCCACCCCGTCGCAGATCGCGCTGCGGATCAAGATCCCGATGGTGGCGCCCTCGCTGGTGCTGACCTTCTTCTTCTCGATCATCGCCACGCTCCAGGTGTTCAACGAGCCGACCACCCTCAAGCCGCTCACCAACTCCGTGTCCACGACGTGGAGTCCGCTGATGAAGGTGTACCGGGACGCCTTCGGCGACGGTGACATCTACGGCGCCGCGGCACAGGCCGTGATCATCGCCTTCGTCACGCTCCTGCTGTCCTTCGGCTTCCTGCGGGCCGCGAACCGCCGCCAGAAGCAGGAGGCCGCCCGATGAGTTCCCTTGCCGTCCCCCAGGCCGAGCCGATGGCGGGCAGCACGCCCGGCACGGCCCAGGGCCGCCCGCCGCTGCGTCGCCGGATCGCCCTGATCCCGACGGTCACCCTGCTCCTGGGCGCGATCTACTGCCTGCTGCCGGTGGCCTGGGTGGTCATCGCGGCCACCAAGTCCGGCCGTGAGCTGTTCTCGACGTTCACGTTCCTGCCGGGCACGGGTTTCGCCGACAACGTCCGGGATCTGAGCGCCTACCGCGACGGCGTCTACTGGGAGTGGATGGGCAATTCCGCCCTGTACGCCGGGCTCGGTGCCCTGCTGTCGACGTGCGTCTCGGCGTTCAGCGGCTACGCGCTGGCGATCTACCGCTTCCGGGGCCGCGAGACGCTCTTCAACGTGCTGCTCGCGGGTGTGCTGATGCCGCCGGTGATCCTGGCCGTCCCGCAGTATCTGCTGCTGGCGAAGGCCGACCTCACGGACTCGTACCTGTCCGTCCTGCTGCCGCAGATCCTCTCGCCGTACGGCGTCTACCTCGCGCGGATCTACGCCGCCGCAGCGGTGCCCGCCGACGTGGTCGAGGCCGGGCGGATGGACGGGGCGAGCGAGTGGCGGATCTTCACCCGGATCGCGCTGCCGATGATGATCCCCGGCATGGTGACGGTGTTCCTGTTCCAGTTCGTGGCGATCTGGAACAACTTCCTGCTGCCGTACATCATGCTCAGCGACGACGAGAAGTTCCCGATCACGCTCGGCCTGTTCACGCTCCTCGAACAGGGCGCCAACACCCCGGCGCTGTACACGCTGGTGATCACGGGCGCGTTCCTCGCGGTGCTCCCGCTGGTCGCCCTCTTCCTGGTCATCCAGCGGTTCTGGAGTCTGGATCTGCTCTCCGGAGCCGTAAAGTCATGACCATGAACGCTGCGGGAGGCAGGCGCAGGCCGCCCACGATCCACGACGTGGCGCGCGAGGCGGGGGTCTCGCGCGGCACCGTCTCGCGCGTGCTCAACGGCGGCCACTACGTCAGCCCGGCCGCCCAGGAGGCGGTCAACGCGGCCATCCGCAGGACGGGTTACGTCGTAAACCGGCACGCCCGTTCCCTGATCACGGGGCGGTCCGACTCGATCGGCTTCCTGCTCACCGAGCCGCAGGAGCGGTTCTTCGAGGACCCCAACTTCAACGTTCTGCTGCGCGGCTGCACCCAGGCGCTCGCCGCGCACGACATCCCGCTGCTGCTGATGCTGGCGGGCACCGAGGACGAACGGCGGCGCATCACGCGGTACATCACCGCCGGGCACGTCGACGGGGTGCTGCTGGTCTCCAGCCACTCCGGTGATCCGGTCGCCGAGCAACTGCGCGGGGCCGGGGTGCCGCTGGTCGCGTGCGGCAAGCCGATCGGGCTGGCCTCCAAGGTGAGTTACGTGGCCGCCGACGACCGCGACGGCGCCCGCGACATGGTGCGCCACCTGCTGTCGCTCGGGCGGCACCGGGTGGGCATGGTGACCGGCCCGCTGGACACGCCTGGCGGTGTCGAGCGCCTCGCCGGCTACCAGGAGGTGCTCGCGGCGTCCGGCCTGGACTTCGACGAGCGGCTCGTCGTCCCCGGCGACTACAGCCGGGCCAGCGGCGAGGCGGGCGCCGAGCGGCTGCTGGCGCAGGCCCCGGACATGGACGCGGTGTTCGTCGCCTCGGATCTGATGGCCCAGGGGGTGCTCTCGGCCCTGCAGCGCGCGGGGCGGCGGGTGCCGCAGGACGTCGCGGTGGGCGGCTTCGACGACTCACCGGCCGCGCTGGCCTCCAGCCCGGAGCTCACGACCGTCCGGCAACCCTGGGACCGCATCAGCACCGAGATGGTGCGCGTGCTGATCGCGCAGATCGGGGGCGAGGACCCGGCGGCGGTGATCTTGCCTACGGAGTTGGTGAAGCGGGAGTCGACGTAGCTCCTGTTTCCCCGTAGAGGACGTCACTCCATGCACAGTCATTGAACCTCGGACCGGTGTACCGTTCGGTTATGGCGGCGAAAACGGCTGGTGCGCGGCTCGAGGAACGGTGGCGGGACATCCTCGCGACGCATGCGCGCACGATGTGCGAGATCGACCGGGCGCTGCATCCGCACGGTCTCGGAGCGTCCGATTTCGAGGTCCTGGACATGCTCGCGACCGCGGCGCCCGAGGAGGGCGAGCAGTGCCGGGTGCAGAACCTGGTCGGGCGGGTCCATCTCAGCCAGAGCGCGCTGTCACGGCTGATCGCCCGGCTGGAGAAGGACGGTCTCGTGGCACGTTCCATGTGCGTGGAGGACCGGCGGGGCGTGTATGTAGCCCTGACCTCCAAGGGCCGTGACCTGCACGCCGAGGTGTTGCCGCTGCAGCGGGCGGCACTGGCCCGGACGCTGGGAGAGTAGGCCACCCAGGCCCGGACCGAGCGGTCGTCCTACGAACGTGCCAGCAGGGTGCGGACTCCCTCCGAGGTGAGCGTCAGGCGGTGCTCCGAGCTGCCGTCGATGGTGAGCGACAGGTCGTCGGCCGGCCACTGGGCGGCGAGAGCGCCGAGCGGCACCATGCGGTAGCGGGAGACGAACGGCAGCAGCCCGGCCATCTCCACCTCGGAGGTGAACACGGGCACCACCGGTTCGCCGCCCGGCTGCTCCAGCACCGGCAGCGCCACCGCCGAGGGGTTGGCGGCGTCGGCGTCGTTCGCGTCGTCGGGCACGGGGATGAGCACGTCGCTGTTGGCGAGCGCGTTCAGAGCCGCCGCGTCCTCGGTGTTCTCGGTGAGGACGTCCAGAGCCCGCTGGGCGGGCGTGGGCGTGGGGTCGTTTGCGGGTGTCTCCATGGCAGATTCCCTGATAGCGGCGGTCTTGCGGCCCGCCCGGGACATGATCCGCCCCGGGCGCGGTGTTGCTCGCGTACCCGATCGGGCCCGGGGCAATCCTGGTGGATCACTGAGGTTCAGGGGATCAGTGGGATCTGGTCGGAGGGCGGGCCGAGGCGGCCGCACCCGACGCGCCTGGCGAGAGGTTCGCCATGCTGGGGCCGCTGTGCGTCCAAGAGGCGACGCGCAGGTGCGCCGGCTTCTCCCCCTCCGGGCGCACCCTCGCGGACGCCACGAGCAGCGACCTCACCCCTTGGACGCGCCGAACCGCGGAAGAGGGCCCTGCGGGTGCGGCCCACGCGTGACGTGTGAGGAAGTCAGCGCCTCACCCACCGAAGGAGAGACCACCCGATGGCCTCCGCCGAACCGTTCACCCCTATCAAGATCCGCGTCGCCGCGGCCCTGTGCAACGGTGACGAGGTCGCCCTCATCCATCGCGCCAAGAACGGCCGGGACCAGTACACCCTGCCTGGTGGCAACGGCGCTGTTCCCCCCGGTCCCGCTCGCCGAACTCGCCGCTCCCACCGCACCGCTCGACGCTCCCCAGGCCCTCCTGCCGCCCCTGGACGACACCGACTACCGCTGGCTCTGACCCGCCGGTGACTCGCGACGATCGCGCGATGTCGCGGCGGCGCCGATCACCGCAACCTCGTCATCCCTGAACGCCGGGGTCGTCGGCGATCTCGGTCAGCGTGAGCGTTTCCCGTGCTTCTCATCCCCCCGCCGAGGGATGTTGACGGGCCGTATGTTACCGGTAACATCACCTCTGCTTCAGCCGTACGCGACTGTGTCCTCCGCCCACCCCGCACCGTGGGCCGTCCTCCGGAGTCCGCGTGACCGACCAGCCGACCGCACAGCTCGCCGCCCGTCGCTCCCCCACTTCGCCCGCCCCGGTCTTCAGCAGGGCCGCCGTGGTGGCGTCCTGCGTGGGCTTCGTGCTCATCGGCGCGTTGCAGGCCCTATCGAGGCCGGGGCCGGCGGCTGGGAGCCCACGCACCTGGAGACCGTCGGGTACGGCGCGGGCGCCGCGGCCACCGCCACCTCCGTGTACTGGCTGATGATGACCGTCGGCCGCTTCCTGGTCGCCCCGCTCGCGCTGCGCTTCTCCGCCCAGGCCATCATCACCGTCTCGTGCGCGGGCATGACGGTGTGTCTGCTGGCCGCGTCCGTGCCGGCGCCGGCACCGTACGCGTACGCCGGTGTCGGTCTGTTCATCGCGCCGATCTTCCCCACCGGACTGCCCTGGCTGAACCGGGCCGCCCCGCGGGCCCGGAGGGCTGGTGCCCTGGTCATCGCGGCCTCCATGGCCGGCGGTGTGGCGGCCGGGCCGGCGCTGGGCAAGGCCATCGGGTGGTCCGGGATCCGCGCGGTGCCGCTCCTGCTGTGCGGTGTCTCGGCACTGTGCCTGGCCGCCACGCTCTGGCTGATCCGCGCCACCCGCTCCCACTGAACCCCCATCGACTTCCGCACGCATCCCGAAGGGAAGCCCCCCGCATGCCCGCTCTGACGACGACATCCGACGGATTCCTGCTGCACGGCGAGCCTTTCCGGATCATCTCCGGCGCTCTGCACTACTTCCGTGTCCACCCCGACCTGTGGGCCGACCGGCTGCGCAAGGCCCGTCTGATGGGCCTCAACACGGTGGAGACGTACCTTCCGTGGAACCACCACCAGCCGGATCCCGAGGGACCCCTCGTGCTCGACGGCATCCTCGACCTGCCCCGGTTTCTCCGGCTCGCCCAGGACGAGGGGCTGCACGTGCTGCTCCGTCCCGGTCCGTTCATCTGCGCCGAGTGGGACGGCGGTGGCCTGCCCGGCTGGCTGACCTCCGATCCGGACATCCGGCTGCGCACCAGCGATCCGCGCTTCACCGGGGCCGTCGACCGCTACCTCGACCTGCTGCTGCCGGCGCTCCGGCCGCACATGGCCGCGGCGGGCGGTCCCGTCATAGCGGTGCAGGTCGAGAACGAGTACGGGGCGTACGGCGACGACAGCGCGTATCTGAAGCACCTGGCCGACGCGTTCCGTTCCCGGGGCGTCGAGGAGCTGCTGTTCACCTGCGACCAGGCCGACCCCGAGCATCTGGCCGCCGGAAGCCTGCCCGGCGTTCTGGCGGCCAGCACCTTCGGCAGCCGCGTCGAGCAGTGTCTCGGGCGGTTGCGCGAACACCAGAGCGACGGCCCGCTGTTCTGCGCCGAGTTCTGGATCGGCTGGTTCGACCACTGGGGTGGTCCGCACCACGTGCGGGACGCGGCGGACGCCGCCGCGGACCTGGACCGGCTGCTGTCCGCCGGGGCGTCCGTCAACATCTACATGTTCCACGGCGGCACCAACTTCGGCTTCACCAACGGCGCCAACCACAAGCATGCCTACACCCCCACCGTCACGTCCTACGACTACGACGCCGCCCTCACCGAGTGCGGCGACCCGGGCCCGAAGTACCACGCCTTCCGCGAGGTCATCGCCCGCCATGCCGCCGTCCCCGACGAGCCCGTTCCCGCGCCGGGCCGCAAACTTCCGCCTGTGGGCGTCGAGTTGGACGACCGCGCACCTTTGCTTCCCCTCGCGGGCACGCTCGCCCCGCCCGTGCACACCGACCACCCGGTGACCATGGACGAGCTCGGGCAGCGCACCGGCTACGCGCTCTACCGCACCACCCTTCCGGCATCCGGCGACGGGCTGCTGCACTTCCGCGGCGGTGTCGGCGACCGTGCCCAGGTCTTCGTCGACGGCGCCGCGGTCGGCGTACTGGAACGCGAACGCCACGACGAGGCGCTGCCCGTGCGCGTCCCACGGTCCGGCGCGACGCTGGAGGTCCTCGTCGAGAACATGGGCGGCGTCAACTACGGGCCCCGCATCGGTGCGCCCAAGGGCCTGCTCGGTCCCGTCTCCTTCAACGGCTCCGTCCTGCGGGACTGGGACTGCCGCCCGCTGCCGCTGGACGACCTGGGCGCGGTGCCGTTCGCACCGGCCGGCGAGGCGGCGGTCACCGTGCCGGCCTTCCACCGCGGCACCTTCGAGGTGGACACGCCGGCCGACGCCTTCCTCTCCCTGTCCGGCTGGACGAAGGGGCAGGCGTGGGTCAACGGCTTCCACTTGGGCCGCTACTGGAACCGGGGCCCGCAGCGCACTCTGTACGTCCCGGTCTCCGCACTGCGGCCGGGCGCCAACGAGCTGGTCCTGCTGGAGCTGTACGGCACCACCACCACCCGCGCCCAGCTCACCGACACCCCCGACCTCGGCCCGGAGAACACCTGGTGACCCCGCACCGACTGCGAGTTCCCGCGTCCTCCGCTCCCCCGCTCACCGGCCACCTGCCCTTCGCGGACGCGCCGGGAGTGCCCGATCCGATCGAGGTCACCAGCCGCTGGCTCACCCGGGGCGGGCGCCCCTGGTTCCCGGTCTCCGGCGAGTTCCACTACTCCCGCTACCCGAACGGGGAGTGGGAGGAGGAACTGCTGAAGATGAAGGCGGGCGGGGTGACCACCGTCGCCTCCTACGTCATCTGGATCCACCACGAGGAGGTCGAGGGCCGGGTCCGCTTCGACGGCGATCGCGACCTCAGGCGCTTCGCCGGGCTGTGTGCCCGCCATGGCCTGGACTTCGTCCCCCGCATCGGCCCCTGGTCACACGCGGAGGTACGCAACGGCGGCCTGCCCGACTGGCTCCTGGCCCGCGCCTGCACACCGCGCACCGACGACCCGGCCTATCTGGAGCCCGTACGCACCTGGTTCAGGGCCGTCGCGGAACAACTGAGCGGCCTGGACCGGGCGCACGACGGCCCGATCGTCGCGATCCAGATCGAGAACGAGCTCTACGACCAGCCCGGCCATCTGCGCACGCTGAAGCTCCTGGCCCAGGAGGCCGGGCTGAGCGCGCCGCTGTGGACGTCGACCGCCTGGGGCGGGGTGCGGCTCCCGGGCGAGGAGCTGCTTCCGCTGTACGGCGGCTATCCCGAGGCGTTCTGGACGGAGGCGGACGGCGGCTGGCCCGACACCTGCCGCAAGCACTTCTTCTTCACCCACGAGCGCGACGACGAGGGCATCGGCGCCGACCTGCGGCCCACGACGTGTGCGCGGACGCCGGCCCGGCTGTGACGGACCGATTTCCCTGGGCCACCTGCGAGTTGGGCGGCGGCATGGCGGTGGCCTACCACCGGCGGCCCCGCGTCGAGGCCGCCGACGTCGGAGCGCTCGGGCTGACCAAGATCGGCTGCGGTTCGGTGTGGCAGGGCTATTACATGTTCCACGGCGGAACCAACCCGTCCGGGGAGCTGGCCCCCCTTCAGGAGTCGCACGCCAGCGGCTACCCCAACGACCTGCCGGTCCTGACCTACGACTTCCAGGCCCCGCTCGGCGAGTACGGCCAGGTGCGGGCCCTCGTACCACGAACTGCGGCTCCAGCACCTGCTGCTGGCCGACCTTCGGGCACCGGATCGCGCCGATGGAGTCCGTGCTGCCCGAGCGGCGGCCCTCCGGGCAGCACGACCGGGACACTCTGCGCTGGGCCGTGCGCACCGACGGCACTCGGGCTTCCTGTTCGTGACCAACCACCAGCCGCACGAGCCACTGCCTGACCACCCGGACACGGCCTTCACGGTCGATTTCCCGAGCGCGCCTTCGCTGAAGCTGCCGAGCGCTCCCGTCACCGTGCCCTCCGGCGCCTACTTCTGCTGGCCGCTGCGGCTGGACGTGGCCGGGCTGCGGCTGGAGTGGGCCACCGCGCAGCCGGTGTGCACGGTCGAGGCGGACGGCCGTACGGTCCTGGTGCTGGCCGCCACCGACGGCATCGCGCCCGAACTCGCCCTGGACGCGGACACGGTGACGTCCGTCGTCGCTGCCGTCCGGGGAGATCACGCCCGTCGACGGCCGGGTCCTGGTCACCGGGCTGCGGCCCGGGCACCGACGCCCTGGTCGAGGTGGACGCGGCCGACGGTTCACGCGTCGGCCTGCTGGTCCTGGACGCGGCGACGGCCCGCACCGTCTACCGGGGTGTCGGCATGGGGAGCCGAGCGGCTGGTGCTGTGCGGGGACGGGGTCGTCTTCGACGGCAGTGACGAGGTACGGCTGCACAGCCCGGCCGCCGAGCCGTCGTTCGCGGTGCTGCCCGCGCCCGGTGCCGCCCTGGTCGGTGGGGGGAGAACGGGTGCGGCAGGAGGCGGACGGGGTGTTCACCCGCTACACGGTCGAGGCCCGGGCCCTCACCGACACCGCCGCGCACCGTCACCCTGGTCAGGCCCGCCGGTCCGGCGCCCCGAGCCCGTGACCGGCGTGCAGGGCCGGGCGAGCATGCCCGCGCGACAAGTACGTCGACACGTCTGGCCGCCGAGTACCGGGTCGACGTACCGGAGGAACTGCTGCGGGCGCCCGCGGGTGTCCTGCTGCGGCTGCACTGGACAGGTGACCTGGCACGGGCCTACGTGGGAGACGTCCTGGTCGCCGACCAGTTCTACTCGGGGCGGGTCTGGGACATCGCCCTGGACCGGCTGCCCGACGAGGAGTTGCGTGCTCGGGGCTGCGGCTGAGGGTGCTGCCGCTGGCCGCGGACGCGCGGGTGCATGTGCCGGGTCAGGTGGGCGACGCCTGGCGGGCGGCCGGGGTGCGGCACGCCGAGTGGGTGGTCACGCGCCGTGTGGGCGGTCCGGACCGGCTGAGGCGCTCACGGGACCGCGCCCGGCCTATGCTGTGCTCCTGCCGGGCGGGTTCAGCGCCGCCGTAGCCGACGTCGAGGAATCACCCGCCATGACACCGAGCGCCACCGACGGCCCCGTTCCCAAGGGCCGCAGCAGGCGCAACTTCGCTGGGACGCGGCCGGTGATGGCCGACGTGGCCCGGCTGGCCGGCGTCTCCAAGCAGACCGTCTCCCGGGTGCTCAACGACCATCCGGCCGTCCGCCCCGAGACGCGCGAGGCGGTCCTGGACGCCATGCGCACGCTCGGCTACCGGCCCAGCCGCAGCGCGCGGTCCCTGGCCAGCGGCAGGACCCGGATGCTCGGGGTGATCTCCTTCGACGCCGCACGGTACGGGCCCGCCTCGATCCTGACCGCGATCAACACCGCGGCCCAGGAGGCCGGTTACCTCGTCAGCTCCATCGCCCTGGACACGGCCGACCACGCCACCGTCGTCGAGGCCGTGAACCGGCTGTCGGCCGAGGGCGCGGACGGTGTGATCGCGATCGCCCCGCAGCAGTGGGTGGGCCGGGCGCTGGCGGAGACCGACCTCGGCACTCCGCTGGTGGTGCTGGAGAACGCCCTCGACGACAGCACTCCGCTGGTCACCGGCGACTCCCGCACCGGCGCCCGCAAGGCCACCGAGCACCTCCTCGGCCTCGGGCACGCCACCGTCTGGCACATCGCGGGCCCGACCGGCTGGACCTCCGCCGATCACCGGCTGGCCGGCTGGCAGGCGACGCTGCAGGCGGCCGGCGCCGACGTCCCGGCCCCTCTCGTCGGGGACTGGAGCGCCGACTCCGGTTACGAACTGGGCCGTCGGCTGGCCCGTCGCCCGCAGGTGACGGCCGTGTTCGCCTCCAACGACCAGATGGCCCTGGGCCTGCTGCACGCCCTGCACGAGTCCGGGCGGTCCGTCCCCGGGGAGGTCAGCGTCGTCGGCTACGACGACATCCCCGAGGCCGCGCACCTTCTGCCGCCGCTGACCACCGTCCGCACCGACTTCGCCGAGATCGGCACCCGCTCCCTGCGTCTGCTCCTGGACCGCATCGACGGCCCCGGCGAGCGGCCCCGCGTCGACACCCTCATCCCCGTGGACCTGGTCGTGCGCGCGCAGCAGCGGTCCGCCGCGGGTGCGCTGACAGACGGTCTCCCAGGCAGGTTGCGCACCCGTCCGTCAGCCGGTTGCCTCGCCGGCCGCCCGCTGCCAGGCCCTCTCCCTCAGCAGCCGCAGGCCGTTCAGTCCGACCAGGACCGTGGAGCCCTCGTGGCCCGCGACGCCCAGCGGCAGCGGTAGATCGCCGGCCAGGTCCCAGACGACGAGGCCGGTGATGAACACCCCGGCGATCACGAGGTTCTGGACGACCAGCCCGCGGGCGCGGCGGGAGAGGGCGACGGTGGCGGGGACGGCGGCGAGTTCGTCGCGCACGACCACGGCGTCGGCGGTCTCCAGGGCGAGGTCGGAGCCCGCCCGGCCCATGGCGACCCCGGTGTGGGCGGCGGCCAGCGCGGGTGCGTCGTTGACGCCGTCCCCGACGACCAGCACCTTGCGACCCGCGCTCTCCATCTGCCGGACGGCGGTCAGCTTGTCCTGCGGAAGCAGTCCGGCGCGCACGTCGTCGATGCCGGCCTCGGCGGCGAGGTGTGCGGCGGCCCGGGGGTTGTCGCCGGTGAGGAGCGTCGGGGCGGTGCCGGTGAGCGTGGTGAGGGCGGCGACCGTGGCGGCGGCGTCCGGGCGCAGCCGGTCGGCGATGCCGAGCAGTCCGGCGGGGGCGCCGTCGACGGTGACCAGGACGGCGGTACGGCCGGACTCCTCCAGTTCCCCGGCCCCATCGGCGACCGTGCCGTCAGTGTCGTCCAGCAGGCGGCCCGGGGCGCCCACCGCGACCGTACGGCCGCTCACCACGGCGCTCACTCCCACACCGGGCGCGGAGGTGAAGTCCTCCGCATCGGGCAGGTCGAGGCACCGCTCGCGGGCCGCGTCGACGACCGCCCGCGCCAGCGGATGCTCGCTTGGCCGCTCGGCGGCTGCCGCCAAGGTCAGCAACTCGCCCTCGTCCAGGCCGGATCCGGGCAGCGGCCGGACATCGGTGACGCGCGGGCTGCCTTCGGTCAGTGTGCCGGTCTTGTCCAGGGCGACCGCGTCCACCTGGCCGAGCCGCTCCATGACCACGGCCGACTTCACCAGCACACCGTGCCGCCCGGCGTTGGCGATGGCCGACAGCAGGGGCGGCATGGTGGCCAGCACGACCGCGCACGGCGAGGCCACGATCATGAACGTCATGGCACGCAACAGCGCGTCGGTGAGCCGCTCGCCGAAGGCGATGGGCACCAGGAAGACGGCCAGGGTCGCGGCCACCATGCCCAACGAGTAGCGCTGTTCGACCTTCTCGATGAACAGCTGCGTGGGCGCCTTGGTCTCGGACGCCTCCTGCACCATCCGGACGATCCGGGCGATCACCGAGTCGGAAGCGTCGCGCTCGACCCGGACCCGCAGGGCGCCGGTGCCGTTGAGAGTGCCCGCGAAGACCTCGTCGCCCTGCTCCTTCGCCACGGGGAGCGGCTCGCCGGTGATGGTCGCCTGGTCCACGTCGCTCGCCCCGTCCAGCACTCGGCCGTCGGCGCCGACACGCTCTCCGGGGCGGACGAGGACGGTGTCGCCGACCGTCAACTCATCGACCGGGACGCACTGTTCGCCGCCGCCGGGTGAAAGCCGGGTGGCTGTGGCGGGGGCAAGGTCGAGCAGGCCGCGGACGGAGTCGGCGGTGCGGGCCGTGGCCAGTGCCTCCAGCGCGCCGGAGGTGGCGAAGATGACGATGAGCAGGGCGCCGTCCATCACCTGCCCGATCGCGGCGGCGCCCAGTGCGGCGACGACCATGAGCAGGTCGACGTCGAGGGTGCGGTCCTTGAGCGCCTTCAGCCCCTCCCAGCCCGGCTCCCAGCCGCCCGTGGCGTACGACACCGCGTACAGCGGGCCCCACGCCCAGGCGGGGGCGCCGGTCAGCTGGAGGGGCAGCGCGAGCAGGAAGAAGGCGGTGGCCGCCGCGGCCCAGCGCGCCTCGGGGAGCGCGAGGACACGAGTACGTCGCCGGGGCACGGCTGCGGGGCGTGCGGGCTCCGCCCGGTCGACCGGCTGCGGCGTGAGGGTGGAGGTCATCAAGGGGTCCTTCGGGCGAGGGCGCGTGGCCCTCACCATACAGGAACACATGAAGACTGATTCATATCTTCACTCGGCGCGACACCGCGCCCCCAGGTCAGGCCGGCGCTTGACCGGCTCCCGCGAGGCATCCGGTCAGGCGTCGCAGTTCGCGGCCGGTCTCCTGCCGGAGCTGCTCCCACAGCGCGTCGGCGTGCTTGAGCAGCGGCACGTACCGGGAGTCCTCGAAGTGCGCGCCGCGGAAGATCCGGGTCTCGCCGCCGGCCGCGCTGCGGTCGTAGCCCGGGGCGAAGCGGTCGTAGCCGACGACCTCGGCGCCGCGCACCGCCAGCCGCCAGCCGCCAGGCGGCCTGGCTGCCCATCGTCCCCACGCCGACGACGGCGACGCGACAGAAATTCCGAGGATTAACGGGGGGAAACCGGATGGAAATGAAGAGCGTCACCAGATCGCTGCGCATCCTTGAGGCAGTCGCCCAGCACCAGCCCGTGACCGTCGGGGAGCTGACGAAACTCTTCGGTCTGCCCAAGTCGACCGTGCAGCGCACCCTGGTCACGCTGGCGGAGGCCTGCTGGCTGCGGGCCAACCGAAGGGACACCACCCGCTGGGAGATCGGCGCCCGCGTACTGGCCGTCCGGCCCGCCGCGCTCCAGGGCTCCAGCCTGTTCGCCGCCGCCCGCGAACCGATGATCCGGCTCCGGGACACGGT
Organism: uncultured Actinomycetota bacterium; assembly: GCA_963798065.1. GTDB lineage: Bacteria > Actinomycetota > Actinomycetes > Streptomycetales > Streptomycetaceae > Streptomyces. The sequence continues at coordinate 310,721 of CAWCSC010000031.1, forward strand.
CAACGAGACCATCCACCTGTCGGTGCCCGACGCGCTTCAGTGCGTGGTCGTCGTCGACCGCGTCGACTGCGACCACGCCGTACGGACCTTCCACGCCATCGGCGACACCTCACCCCTGCACGCCACCGCCACCGGGCACGCGATCCTCGCCCACCTGCCGAAGGCCGAGGTCGAGGTCGACGAGCTCGTGTCAGGCGGACTCGAGGGCTACAACGAGGAGACCATCACCGACCCGGCGGAACTGCGCGCGGAGCTCCGCCGGGTCAGGGAGCGCGGATACGCCGTCGCCCGCAACCATTTCCGCCCAGGGGTCTGCGCGGTCGCCGCTCCGGTACTGGACGGTGAGGGCACCCCCCTGGCCACCGTGGTCGTCTCCATGCCCGATTCCCGTTTCGAACCCGGTCGACTGGCCGAGTTGGGCAGGCTGGTGACCGACACCGCGTCGGAGATCACCGCCCGCCACCTCGGCTGACACCTATCGCACAGGCACCGCGACGTACTGGTACTCCAGGAACTCGTCGATCCCGACCCGGCCGCCCTCACGCCCGAGCCCGGACTGCTTGACCCCGCCGAAGGGCGCGGCCGGGTTGGAGACGAGGCCGGTGTTCAGGCCCACCATGCCCACCTCCAGGCCTTCGCTGACGCGCAGGCCGCGGTCCAGGCCCTGGGTGAAGACGTAGCCGACGAGACCCCAGGGCGTGTCGTTGGCCCGGCGCAGTACCTCGTCCTCGTCGTCGAAGGTGAGGATCGCGGCGACCGGTCCGAAGATCTCCGTGTCCATCAGGCGGCTCTCGGGAGAGACATCCGGTGAGCACGGTCGGCGGGTAGAAGCAGCCCGGCCCCTCCGGCTTACGGCCGCCGACCAGCACCCGGGCGCCGCGCTCCACCGCGTCGGCGACCAGTTCCTCGACCTTGGCCCGCCCGATGCTGTCGATCAGCGGGCCGACGTCGACGCCGTCCCGGGTGCCGGGACCCACCACGAGCGCGCCCATCCGCTCCGCGAGCCGCCGCCCGAACTCGTCGGCCACCGACCGGTGGACGAAGAAGCGGTTCGCCGCGGTACAGGCCTCGCCCATGTTGCGCATCTTGGCGACCATGGCACTGTCGACGGCCACGTCCAGGTCGGCGTCGTCGAAGACGATGAACGGCGCGTTGCCGCCCAGCTCCATCGACGTCCGCACGACGGCGTCGGCGCACTGGGCGAGCAGCAGCCGGCCGACGGCCGTGGAACCGGTGAAGGACAGCTTGCGGATCCGGCCGCCGCGCAGCAGCGGTTCGCAGACCTCTGCGGCACGGGAGGTGGTGACGACGTTCAGCACGCCGTCCGGCAGGCCCGCCTCCTTCAGGATCCCGGCCAGAGCGAGGCTGGACAGCGGGGTCTGCGGGGCCGGCTTGAGGATCATCGTGCAGCCCGCCGCGAGCGCCGGGCCGATCTTGCGGGTGCCCATGGCCAGCGGGAAGTTCCACGGCGTGATCAGCAGGCAGGGGCCGACCGGGCGGCGGGAGAGGAGCATGCGGTTGCGGCCGTCGGGCAGCGTGCCGCAGCCGCCGTCGATCCGCACGGCCTCCTCGGAGAACCAGCGGAAGAACTCGGCGGCGTACGCCACCTCTCCCCTGGCCTCGGCGAGCGGCTTGCCCATCTCGGACGTCATCAGGTGGGCGAGTTCGTCGGTGCGCTCCAGGATGATCTCGTGCGCACGGCGCAGGATCTCGCTGCGCGCCCGGGGCGCCGTACGGGCCCACTCCTGCTGCGCCTGGACGGCCGCCTCCTCCGCGAGCCGGGCGTCCTTCGCACCGGCGTCGGCGACGTGGCAGAGGATCTCGCCGGTGGCGGGGTCGTCGACGGGCATGGTGGCGCCGTCCGCGGCGTCCACCCAGGCACCGCCGATGAACAACTGGTTCAGTACGTCGGTCATGATGTCTCTCCTGGTTGATCGGCGGCGGGGTCGAGGAGCTCCGCGAGATGCAGGGCGCGGATGTCCCGGTCGCCTGCGAGGTGGTCGATCTGGGTGGCGCAGCTGAAGCCGTCGGCCACGACGGCCCGTCCGTCGAGGGCGTCGAGGCGGGGTTTGAGGGCGAGGTCCGCGACGGCCATCGAGGTGTCGTAGTGCTGTTCCTCGAAGCCGAAGTTGCCGGCGAGCCCGCAGCAGCCCTCGGCCTCGTCGACCGTGCGTACGCCGAGTCGGCGCAGCAGGTCCGCGGGGCGGCGGCCCTTGAAGGTGGCGTACTCGTGGCAGTGGGTCTGCAGGACGACGTCCTCGGGCAGCGGCGGCGGGGTCCAGCCCTGGTCTGCGAGGTCGGTGAGAGCGCCGGTGAAGGTGTGGACGCGGTCCGCGACGCGCTGTGCGGCCTCGGTGCCGAGCAGTTCGGGCACGTCGCGTTTGAGGGCGGCGGCGCAACTGGGCTCGGCCACGATGATCGGCCGGTCGTCGCCGTCGTCGAGGTGGGCGACCGTACGGGACATGACCCTGCGGGCCACGGACAGCTGGCCGGTGCTGACCCAGGTCAGTCCGCAGCACAGGCCGTCCCGCGGTGTGCAGGGGATGCCGGCGTCGGCGAGCACGCGGCTCGCCGCTCCCGCGACCTGGGGGCGGAAGGCCCGGGTGAAGCTGTCGACGAAGAGCACGGCCTTCGCCTGCGCCGGGGGCTTCGCCGCACGCAGGGTCCTCCGCAGGGCGCGCCGGGAGGCGAAGGCGGGGATCCTGCGCTTCGTGGTCACGCCGCCGAGGCGGGCGAGGAGCCGGCCCAGCGGCCCGCGCAGCAGCAGATTGACCGGTCGTGCCGCGTATCCGGCGAGGGCGGAGGACTTGGGCAGCCAGCCGAGCGAGTAATGGGAACGCGGCCGCAGCCGGCCCTTGTAGTGCCGGTGCAGGAACTCCGCCTTGTACGTCGCCATGTCCACGCCGACCGGGCAGTCGCTGGAACACGCCTTGCAGGACAGGCACAGATCGAGGGCGTCCTTGACCTCGGTCGAGCGCCAGCCGTCCTGGACGGCCTCGCCGCGCACCATCTCCTGGAGCATGCGGGCCCGGCCGCGGGTGGAGTCGTTCTCCTCTCCCGTGGCCCGGTAGCTCGGGCACATCACGCCGCCGGAGTCGCTGCGGCAGCGGCCGACACCGACACAGCGGCGCACGGCGCCCGTGAAGCCGTCCGCGTCGTGCGGGAAGGTGAACGACGTGTCGAGGAGCGGGAGCTCACGCAGCGCGAGGTCGGAGTCCAGCGGGGCCGGGTCGACGATGACGCCGGGGTTGAGCAGCCCGTCCGGGTCGAAGGTCTGCTTGAACGCGGCGAACGCGCGGATCATACGGTGGCTGTACATGACCTCCAGCAGTTCGCTGCGGGCCCGTCCGTCACCGTGCTCGCCCGACAGGGTGCCGCCGTGCGAGACGACCAGCGTGGCCGCCTCGGAGAGGAACCGCCGCATGACGGCCCGGCCGGTGTCCGTGGCCAGGTCGAAGTCGACCCGTACGTGGACGCATCCCGCGCCGAAGTGCCCGTACAGCACACCGGTCAGCCCGTGCGAGGCCAGCAGCTTGCGGAAGTCGCGCAGGTAGGCGGCGAGGTTCTCGGGGGCGACGGCCGCGTCCTCCCATCCGGGCCAGGACTCCCCGCCGTCGACGAGGCGGGCGGCGAGCCCGGCCCCGTCCTCGCGGACCCGCCACAGCGAGCGCCGCTCGGCCGGGGTCTCGACCACCCGTCCGCCGGTCAGCCGGCCCTGTGTCCTGAGCGCGTCGAGCAGTCCGGCGGCTCGGGCGTCGACCGTGGCCTGGTCCTCGCCTTCGAATTCGACGTAGAGCCAGGCGCGGCCCTCGGGCAGGCCGGTGACGGAGCCCGGACCGCGGCGGGCGCGCATGGTGGCGACGATCGCCTCGTCCATGCCCTCCACGGCGCTGGGCGAGAAGCGCAGGATCTCCGGCACGTCCTCGGCCGCCTCGACGACGTCGTCGTAGCCGAGCGTCAGCAGAGTCGAAGCCTGTGCGGTCGCCACCAGGCGGACCGTCGCAGCGGTGACGACCGCACAGGTGCCTTCGGTGCCCACGAGCGCGCGGGCCATGTCGAAGCCGTTCTCCGGCAGCAGGTGGTGCAGCTGGTAGCCGGATACCTGGCGCGGGATCCGGCCCAGTTCGGTGCGGATCGGCGCCAGGTGGTCGTCGATCAGCTTCCGGAGGTCGGATTCGAGCCGGGCGACGCGCCGCACAGCCTCAGCGTCGCCCGGCTCGGCGGCACGCAGCCCGGAGCGGTCGGCGACGGCCCGCACACCGTCGGCCGTCACGATCTCCAGGGTCTCGACGTGGCCGCTGGTCCGCCCGTCGCGCACCGACCGGTTGCCGCACGCGTCGTTGCCGATCATGCCACCGAGGGTGCAGCGGCTGTGCGAGGACGGGTCGGGACCGAAGTCGAGCCCGTGCAGGGCGGTCGCGCCGCGCAGCGTGTCGAGGACGACACCGGACTCGACCCGCGCCGTGCGGGCCTCGGGGTCGATGTCCAGGATCCGGTTCATGTGCCGGGAGAAGTCCAGGACCACACCGAGCCCGACGGCGTTGCCCGCCATGCTGGTGCCGCCGCCCCGGGCTGTGACCGGGACGCCCGCCTCGCGGCAGGCCCGCAGCACCGCCACCACGTCGTCGGCGGTGCGCGGGAAGGCCACGGCCCTCGGCAGCACACGGTAGTTGGAGGCATCGTAGGCGTACGGGCCTGTCGCCCCCGGTCCGGTCTCCACCCGCAGGCCGGGCGCGATCTCGGCGATCCGGGCCGTCAGAGCCGCCAGGTCGCGGGTGGCGGTGGTCATCGGCCCCCGGCTCCCGACGTACCGGCCTCGACCGCGTTCGCCCAGGCCTGGAGGCCCTCGTCCACGCCCGCCTCGTCGATGACGAGCGCCGGGATCATACGGACCACCTGGTTCCAGGCGCCGCACAGCAGCAGGAGCAGCCCCTCGTCGACGGCGGCGCGCTGCACGCGGGCGGCGGTCTCGGGGTCGGGGCTGCCGTCCTCCGTGACGAACTCCGTGGCGAGCATGAGCCCGAGGCCGCGGACGTCGCCGATGCCCGGGGTCCGGTCGGCCACCGCCTCCAGGCCCTGGCGCAGCCGCTTGCCCATCGCCTCGGCGTTCTCGACGAGCTTCTCGTCGCGTACGACGTCGAGGGTGGCGCAGGCCGCGGCGCAGGCGACGGCGTTGGCGCCGTACGTGCCGCCCTGCGAGCCGGGCCACGCCTTGGCCATCAGCTCCTCGGAGGCGGCGATGCCGGAGATCGGGAAGCCGCTGGCCAGGCCCTTGGCGGTGACGAGAATGTCCGGGGTGACGCCGAAGTGGTCATGGCCCCAGAAGCGTCCGGTGCGGCCGACGCCGGTCTGCACCTCGTCGAAGATCAGCAAGAAGCCGTGCCGGTCCGCCCGCTCGCGAAGCCCTTCCAGGAAGGCGCGGTTCGCGGGTACGTACCCGCCCTCGCCGAGCACCGGCTCGACGATGATCGCGGCCGTGTCGGCGGGCGACGAGATCGTCTGGAGGGTGTAGTCGAGTTCCTTCAGGGCGAAGCGGGTGGCGGTCTCCTCGTCCCAGCCGTACCGGAAGGCGGTCGGGAACGGGGTGACGACCACACCGCTCATCAGCGGCGAGAAACCGGACCGGAAGCGGATCCCGGAGGTCGTCATGGAGGCGGCGGCGACCGTACGGCCGTGGAAACCGCCGTGGCAGACCAGGACGTTGGGCCGGCCGGTGGCCTGGCGGGCCAGCCGCAGCGCCGACTCGACGGCCTCGCTGCCGGAGTTCGTGAAGAACAGGCTGTCCAGGCCGGCCGGCAGCACCTCGCCCAGCTTGTCGACGAGGCGGCGCAGCGGCTGGTGCATGACGGTCGTGTACTGGCCGTGGATCAGCGTGCCCACCTGCTCCTGCGCCGCCGCCACGACCTTGGGGTGGCAGTGCCCGGTGCTGGTGACGCCGATACCGGCGGTGAAGTCGAGGTAGCGGCGGCCGTCCTGGTCGTAGAGGTGGACGCCCTCGCCCCGGGCCGCCACCACGGGCGTGGCCTGGCGAAGGTGCGGCGACAGTGCGGTCATGTTCGTCTCCCGGCCGTAGGTCTGCTTGCGGATCTGCGGTGCTGGTCCGACACCCCGAGCATCCAGGCCGGCGCGGACGGCGACAACGCGTGATGTGTCCAGCGGGAACGCGTTGTTCGGACGTTGTGTCAACCAGCCGACCCGGGTAGGTGCCCTTCACCCCTGCGTGGGCTGCTCTTGCGCAGGTCAGCGCGGCTTGTCAGAGTGACCGGGCATACAGGGAGACACCGTGAACGAGAACCATCCGAAGGCTCCGGCCGGACGCGCGCCGACCGTCGCCGACGTCCTGGCCCTGCCCGTCCTGGCCTCCGGACAGCCGCAGGTCGTCACCGGGCTGACCCATCTGGACCGGCCGGTGCGCTGGGTGCACATCACCGAGCTGACGGACCCCGCCTCCTTCCTCAAGGGCGGCGAACTGGTCCTGACCACGGGCATGCCCCTGCCCGAGGACGCCGCGGGCGTCCGCCGGTACGTCGACGAACTCACCGAGGTGGGAGCGGCCGCCCTGGTCATCGAACTGGTCCGGCGCTACCACCGCCCGCCCGACGCCCTCGTCCAGGCCTGCCACGCCCGGGGGCTGCCCCTGGTCACCCTCGCCCGGGACGTCAACTTCCTGGAGGTCACCCAGGTCGTCCACGCCCTGATCCTCGGCAGCCAGGCAGACGCGATGCGCCGGACCCAGAGGATCCACGAGGCGTTCACCGCCCTGACGCTGCGCGGCGCGGGACCCGAGGACGTGGTGCGGGCGGCGGCGGAGATGAGCGGCCGCACGGTCGTCCTGGAGAACCTGGCGCACCAGGCGCTGATCTGCGAACCGTCGGGGAGCACAGTGGAGGAGGCGCTCACCGACTGGGAACAGCGCTCCCGGGCCACCGAGCCCGGCGACCACACCGAGGTGGGCGGCCCGGAGGGCTGGCTCACCTCGCCCGTCTCCTACCAGGGCGAACGCTGGGGCCGCCTGGCCATGCTCCAGGCCGCGGCCGACGGCCCGGCCTTCGGGCCGGAGCACGTCACCGTCCTGGAGAGGACGGCGATGGCCCTGACCGTCGCCCGTCTCATCCACTCCACGCCCTGGGAACACACGGCGCACCGCAACGCCCTGCGGGAGCTGGCCGAGCAGCGCCACCACTCCCCCGAGGACGCCCGCGCCCGCTGCGCCGCGCTGGGCCTGCCCACGGAGGGCAGCCGCTTCCTGGCGATCCTCGTCGTCCTGGGTGCGGGTGCCGAGGGGACCGAGCTGGAGACGCGGCTGCACCGGGAGCTCAGATCGGCGGGGATCGCGGCCCTCGTCGGCGAGCTCGCCCCCGGCCGCCTGGGCGTCCTGCTGGTCCTGCGCCCCACCCAGCCCTGGCGCCCCGTGGCCGAACGGCTGAGCCGCACCGCGCTGGGCCCCGTCCCGGGGGCGACCGTCAGCGTCGGCTCGGAGGTGGCGGATCTCGCCGACACCGCACGCTCCTTCCGGGAGGCGGCTCGCGTCATAGAGGCCACCCCACCCGGCCAGTCCCTTCCCCCGGACCGCTCCTTCCACGAGCTGCCGGACATCGACCTGCGCCGCCTGCTGTACGCCCTGCGCGAGGACACACGCGTCCAGGACTACACCGAGCGCCGCCTCGGCCGGCTCATCGACCACGACACCCGGCACGGCACCGACCTGCTGACGACCCTGGGCCACTACCTCGACGCCGCCGGCAACAAGACCACCGCGGCCCGCCGCGGCGGCCTGTCCAGGGAGACCATGTACCAGCGCCTGCGCACCATCGAACGCCTCCTCGACTCCGACCTCGAGTCCGGCGAACGCCGGACCGAACTCCACGTGTCACTCACGGCGTTGCGTGTCCTGCGCGAGGGGTGAAGGGGGTCTCAGCCCCGGACCAGCCGCCACTCCTGTGAGCCGTCCGGGACCTCGTTCTGCAAGGTCAGCGGCGCCCCCCGGGACGCTCCCGTCAGATACAGGTTCGTGTTCTTCACCGCCTGGAGCTTGTAGTACCCGCCGGTGGTTCTGAGGAGATTCCAACTGCCCGCGGCGCTGTCGTCGACCCACTGGCCGATCCGCTGCCCGGCGGAAGCGGTCCCGGTCCAGATCGCCGCCGCCCGGCCGCCCGACTTGTTCAGCAGGGTGGTACCGCCTCGCGGTTCGGTCACCACGTGCCAGTACTGGGTGTCCTTGTGCGTGGCCGAGCCGGCGTCCTCCAGACGGACGTCGGGGACGTCGCCGTTGCCGATGTTCGCGTCGTTGGTCCTGCCCCCGGTGCCGATCACCTGTCCGGTCTTGCGGTTCACGAGCCGGTAGTAGGCGCCGTCCGAGCGGCCGAGGTCGACCTCCGCGTGGGCAATGACCGACGTGTCCTGGTTGTTGAGGATCACGATGCGGCCGGTGCCCTCGACGTACTGCAGGTTGCGGCTGTAGCCAGCCCGCGAGGTCGTCTGGTACTCCTTCCACACGCCGTCGCCGCGTCCGCTCTCGTTGACCCAGACGTTGCCGCTGCCCGCCGCGTTGTAGACCAGGCGCCCGTCGGGGAGCCGGATGACCACGGGGCTGCCGTCGTGCCGAGCGGGCGGGAACCGGCGTCGACCGGCAGGGAGGTGATGCCTTCCCCGGTGGGTGAGCCCCGGTAGAACTTCAGCGGGTCGTCGGCGAGCACGTACCTGGTGTTCGTCCCGCCGCCCCAGTACTCGAAGGTGAGCAGCCACTTGCCGTCCGAGGTCCGCACGACGTTCGTCATGCCCGGCCGCCCGCCCCCGATCTCCGTCTTGCCGCCGCCCATGTCCTGGGTGAGTCCCGCGATGTCGACGACGGGGTCGCTCCAGCCGGCGTTGCGGCCGTTCCAGGTCTTGTGGACGAGGATCTGGCCGTGCGAATCCGGGGCTGTGCCGTTCGCGGGGTCCGGTGTCGGCACGCCGGTGGCGGGATCAAACCCGAGGTAGTCGTTCTCGTCGGAGTAGTAGCAGACGAGCCGGCCCTTGTGGACCGTCAGGTACGGCTCCCAGACAGGGTCCACCTGCCGGTGTGAGTTCGCGGCGGCGACGTTGCGGCCGACCGCGCCCGCGCTGCCGCCCTGCCAGCCGCCGGTCGCGACGACGTTGACGACCTTCCACGTGCGGCCCTCGTCCGTGCTGGAGTACAGGGCGATCGCCAGGTCCTTGCGGTCTCCGTCGTTGGACGGCGTCCAGTTCGGGTCGGCGGCCTTGTGCTCCTTGTAGTACTGGTCGTCGCCCGACACGACACTCGCGAGGAGCAGCGTGCCCTTCTTCAGCTTCCCGACGGCCTGGGGAAGCACGTAGAGGTAGGGATTGGTCCAGTTGCTGGTGTACTTCGCGTACTCCGGGTCGCGGGAGAGGTACGCCGGGGCCCTGACCTCCGACAGCGGCTGCCAGGACGTGCCGTGGTCGTCGCTCTTGTGGACCGGGAGCGTCTCGCCGTCGGCGCTGCCCGTCTCCGGTACCACCGTGGCCTTCTCGAACGACGCGACGAGACGTCCGCTCGGCAGTTGTGCCGACTTCGGATAGACCGCGCAGTTGCCCCGGCCCTTCAGGCACGGCTCGTCCCCGAGCTGGTACATGATGCCGCCCGTCGGGTTGTAGGCCTGGGCGGTGGCCATGGGTATCGCCAGCAGCGCGGCGGCCGTTGTGATGCTGCCCAGCGCCTTGGCCGTTCTTCCTCCGTGCATGGCCCCTCCACCATCGGCTTTGTCGTATGACTGCGCAGTCAGAGGGGAGTCTGTGGGGGCGTGACGCCGCAGTCAAGACTCCGGCGACATCTGGTGAGGGAGGGCTCCGATGACGCTCGTGTGCGGCGAAGGGGGCGGCGCTTGAACGCCCGTGGGCGGATCGTCGTCGCCTGGGCGGGACTGTGCCTGGCCGGTCTCGGTGCCACCGTCGCCCTCGATACCCCTGCGTCCACGGACGAGTCGGAGTCCCCCGCCGGGGAGCCGACACCGGCCGGCACCCAGGCCGTCGACTGCCATGAGGTCGCCGACCTCATCGAACAGGCCCGTGCCGAGGCCGGTCGCGAGCGGCGGGAAGCGGTCGGCTCGTCGCCGTCCGCGGCGTACCAGTCGGCCGTCGTCGGGGACGTGGCCGTGCCGGAGGAGTGCGCGGACGAACTCGAAGATCTCGGGGCGGAAACACCCTGAGCCCGACCGCCTTGCAGCAGATCGCCGCCGCCGAGGCGGCCGTCGGGCTGCGGCATTCGCCGGCTCTGCGTGCCTGGTACCTGTCACACGGCGGCCCCGCGAGGTGACGTCGGCCTTCTCGCCGATCCGTTCCGCCTCGGAATCTGCTGCACGGCCGCCGCGGAGCTCAGGTGTCGAAGTCCACCGTCAGGGCGTCGGAGACCGGGAACGACTGGCAGGTGAGGACGTAGCCCGCGTCGACCTCGGCCGGTTCGAGGGCGAAGTTGCGGCGCATGTCGGCCTTGCCGTCGGTGACCAGGGCACGGCACGTGCCGCAGACACCACCCTTGCAGGCGAACGGCAGGTCCGGGCGGGTCTGCTGGGCGCCTTCGAGGATGGACCGCTCCCGGGGCAGGGCGGAGGTGGTGGAGCGGCCGTCGAGGGTGACGGTGACCTGGCTGACCGGGCCGGTCGGGCCGGTCTCGGCGTGGTGGACCTCGCGCACGGGCTCGTCGTCGGCGTAGAACAGCTCCTGGTGGACGCGGTCGGCGGGTACGCCGAGGCCGGCCAGGACCTGCTGGGCGGCGCGGACCATGCCGTGCGGGCCGCACAGCCACCAGTGGTCGGCGCCGGGCACGTCGACCAGCGCGTCGACGAGTGCGGACAGCCGGTCGGCGTCGAGGCGGCCGGAGAGCACCTCGGCCTCGCGGGGCTCGCGGGACAGGACGTGGGCGACCTGGAACCGCGTCGGGTGGAGGTCCTTCAGGTCGGCGAGCTCGTCGGCGAACATCACGGTGCCGGTGCGGCGGTTGCCGTAGAGGAGGGTGACCGTCGAGCGGGAGTCGGCGGCCAGGACGGACTCGGCGATGGAGACCATGGGCGTGATGCCGGAGCCGGCCGCGATCAGGACGTGGTGGCCGGGGGTGGTCGAGGTCGGGCGTGAAGGCACCGGTGGGTGCCATGACCTCGACGGTGTCGCCGGGGCGTACGTCGCGCACCAGCCAGGAGGAGAACAGGCCGCCCGGTACCACGCGGACGCCGATGCGCGGCGCCGTGCCGGCGGGTGAGCAGATCGAGTACGAGCGGCGCTCGTCCCGGCCGTCGATCTCGCGCCGCAGGGTGAGCGACTGGCCGGGCGCGAAGGCGAACTCCTCGGCCAGCTCGGCCGGGATGTCGAAGCTGACGGCTGCCGCGTCCTCGCACAGCGGCTGCACGGCGGCGACCCGCAGGGGGTGGAAGACCGGACGTCGGCGGGCACGCGCGCGTGCCGCCGGGGCGGGGGCCGGCTCGATCAGGTCCTCCATCAGATCTCCTTGACGTACTCGAACGGCTCGCGGCAGGCGAGGCAGCGCCACAGGGACTTGCAGGACGTGGCGGCGAAGCGGGAGGTCTCCTCGGTGTCGTGGAGACCGCAGCGCGGGCAGGGCACCGAGCGGCGGGTCGGCGACAGCACGAGCGGGACCGGGCCGGAGGCCGCGCGCGGGTGCGGCACCGGGCGGGGCGATGCCGTGCTCGGCGAGCTTGCGACGGCCGTCCGGGGTGATCCAGTCGCTGGTCCACGGCGGGTCGAGGACCGTGCGGATCTCCACGCGCGCGTAGCCCGCGTCCCGGAGCCGGGCGGCCACTGCGGCGCGCATCTCCGCCATCGCCGGGCAGCCCGAGTAGGTCGGGGTCAGGCTCGCGACCACCGTCCCGTCCGGGGTCAGGGACACGTCGCGCAGCACCCCGAGGTCGGCCAGGGTGAGCATGGGCAGCTCGGGGTCGGGCACCTGCTCGGCGATGCGCCGGGCCCGCCGCGCGTCCAGGAGCGTCGTCACCATGTCGCCTCCGGGTGGGCGCGGGCGACGCCCTGCAACTCGGCCAGCAGCGGGGCGAGATGCTCGGTGTGCTCCCCGGTGCGGCCCGAGCCGGGCAGCGGGCGGTAGACGGGCATGGGCAGTCCGGCCGCCTCGGTGACCTGGCGCAGGACGGCGACGACCTCGTCCCGTACGTCGTACGCCGTGAACAGCTCGCCCAGATAGGGCGCCGACCTGTTCCAGCGCCCTGCGCGTCCGGCGGTGCGACTCCTCGGTGCCGTCGCCGAGACGCACCACCCACTCGGCCGCGTACTGCCGGTGGTACGTCAGCTCCTTCACGCCCTTCGCGGCGATCGCCGCGAGCACTGGGTCGCGGTGGGCGGTGAGCCGCTCGAAGTACGCGAGGCGCCAGCTGGCGAACATCAGCAGCCGCACGGTCGAGAACGCGAAGTCGCCGTTGGGCAGTTCGGCCAGGCGTACGTTGCGGAAGTCGGCGGCGTCGCGGAAGTAGGCGTAGGCGTCCTCGCCGCGGCCGGTGCCGTCGACCTGGCCCGCGCGGGCGTAGAGCAGGCGGGCCTGGCCGAGCAGATCGAGTCCGATGTTGGCCAGCGCCACCTCCTCCTCCAGCTCGGGAGCCCGGGTGGTCCACTCGGCGAGCCGCTGGGCCGAGACCAGGGCGTCGTCGGCCAGGGTGACGCAGAGGGCGGCCAGTTCACCGGCGTCCACGCCGTCGGGCACGGCGGTGTCCACGCCGTGCAGGGGGTCCTCGAAGCCGGTGCCGTAGGCCCAGCGGGTGTCGTCCTCGTGTCCCTCGGCGAGGGTCATGTAGACGTGGTCGTCGCTCATACCCTCTCCTTCAGATGTGCGGGACGTCGTCGGGGATGTCGTAGAAGGTCGGGTGCCGGTAGACCTTGTCGGCGCTGGGCGCGAAGAAGGGGTCCTTCTCGTCGCGGGTGGAGGCGGCGATGTGCTCCGAGCGCACCACCCAGATGCTCACGCCCTCGTTGCGCCGCGTGTACAGGTCGCGTGCGTGGGTGAGGGCCATGCGGTCGTCGGCCGCGTGCAGCGAGCCCACGTGGACGTGGTTCAGGCCGCGCTTGCCGCGCACGAACACCTCGTACAGCGGCCAGTCCTGCTTCTCGGACGGCTTCCCGGGGGTCATGCCACAGCTCCCTTCTGTGCGCGGGCCGCCTGTTTGGCGGCGTGGGCGGTGGCCGCCTCGCGCACCCAGGTGCCCTCCTCGTGGGCCGTGCGGCGTCGCTCCGTCCGCTGGGCGTTGCACGGGCCGTCGCCCTTGATGACCCGCATCAGCTCGTCCCAGTCGGGGGTGCCGAAGTCGTGGTGTCCCCGCTCGTCGTTCCAGCGCAGCTCAGGGTCGGGGAGCGTCACGCCGAGCTTCTCGGCCTGCGGGACGGTCATGTCGACGAAACGCTGGCGCAGTTCGTCGTTGCTGTGCCGCTTGATCTTCCAGGCCATCGACTGCGCGGAGTTGGGCGAGGCGTCGTCGGGCGGGCCGAACATCATCAGGGACGGCCACCACCAGCGGTCCACCGCGTCCTGCACCATCTCCCGCTGTGCCGCGGTGCCGCGCATCATCGTCATCAGCAGCTCGTAGCCCTGCCGCTGGTGGAACGACTCCTCCTTGCAGATCCGCACCATCGCGCGCGCGTACGGCCCATAGGACGACCTGCACAGCGGCACCTGGTTGCAGATCGCGGCACCGTCCACGAACCAGCCGATCACCCCGACGTCCGCGAAGCTCAGGGTGGGGTAGTTGAAGATCGACGAGTACTTCTGACGGCCCTCGATCAGCCGGTCCGTGAGGTCCGCACGGTCCGCGCCCAGCGTCTCCGCCGCCGAGTACAGATACAGACCGTGACCGGCCTCGTCCTGGACCTTGGCGAACAGAATGGCCTTGCGGCGCAGCGACGGGGCGCGCGCGATCCACTCGCCCTCCGGCTGCATGCCGATGATCTCCGAGTGCGCGTGCTGCGCGATCTGACGGATCAGTGTCTTCCGGTAACCCTCCGGCATCCAGTCACGCGGCTCGATCCGCTGGTCCCGCGCGATCGTCGCGTCGAAGTGCTGCTGGAGAACCGGCTCGGCGCCGTCCGCCCCCGGGGGGCTGGAGCGTGTCGTATCCATCCGTCCCACTTCCCAACCGACCATTCGTTCGGTCCATGATAGACAAGCCCGCGCGCCTTGGTAAGCCCCCTGACCCTTGACATGCATCAGGGCGGCTGGATTACTTGGCAACGCCAAGCTAACCGAATGTTCGGTCGGGCTACAAGGTGGTGCGAGAAGTGACCCATACCGCTGACGGGACGCCGACCGCGGAGGCGATGTTCGCCGCGGACGAAGCCTCCCGAAGGCTCGGTGTCGAGCTGCTCGAGCAGGGCGAAGGGACCGCCGTGCTCCGGATGACCGTGACGCCGGCGATGGTGAACGGACACGGGATCGCCCACGGCGGCTACGTCTTCCTGCTCGCCGACAGCGCCTTCGCCTGCGCCTGCAACAGCCACGGCCCGGTGACCGTCGCGGCCGGGGCCGACATCACCTTCGTGGCCCCCGCGTACGAGGGCGACGTGCTCGAGGCGCGGGCCGAGGAACGCACCCGGTACGGCCGCAGCGGCCTCTACGACGTGAGCGTCCTGCGGGATGACGAGGTGATCGCGGAGTTCCGGGGCCGCAGCCGCAGCATCGGGAACGCGAGCACGAGCACGACGTCGAAGGAGTCGCCATGACCAGCGAGACGACGGCCACGGCGCACACGGCGGCCACGGCAGCCGCGGCGGCCGGGCAGCGGCGGGGCGAGCCCCTCCCCCACGATCTGCTGGACGACGCCGAGCGCCTGAACCGCGAGCAGCTGCGCGAGCTCCAGCTCGGCCGCCTGCGCCGGAGTCTGCGGCACGCCTACGACAACGTGGAGGCGTACCGGAAGAAGTTCGACGCCGCCGGGGTCACGCCCGAGGACTGCCGCGCGCTGGAGGACCTGTCCCGGTTCCCCTTCACGACCAAGGCCGATCTGCGCGACACCTACCCGTTCGGCATGTTCGCCGTCCCCATGGACCAAGTCCGCCGCGTGCACGCCTCCAGCGGCACCACCGGCCGCCCCACGGTCGTCGGCTACACGGAGCACGACCTGTCGATGTGGGCGGACCTCGTCGCCCGCTCGATCCGCGCGGCCGGCGGGCGCCCGGGGCACAAGGTGCACATCTCCTACGGCTACGGGCTGTTCACCGGCGGTCTCGGCGCGCACTACGGCGCGGAGCGCGCCGGCTGTCTGGTCATCCCGGCCTCCGGCGGCATGACCGCACGCCAGGTGCAGATCATCCAGGACTTCGAGCCCGAGATCATCATGGTCACGCCGTCCTACATGCTCACCCTCCTCGACGAGTTCGAGCGTCAGGGCGTCGACCCGCGCTCCACCTCGCTGAAGGTCGGAATCTTCGGCGCCGAGCCGTGGACGGAGGAGATGCGCCGCGAGATCGAGGAGCGCATGGACTCCACGCCGTCGACATATACGGCCTGTCCGAGGTGATCGGCCCGGGTGTCGCGCAGGAGTGCGTGGAGACCAAGGACGGGCTGCACGTGTGGGAGGACCACTTCTACCCCGAGGTCGTCGACCCGATCACGGGTGAGGTGCTGCCCGAGGGCGAGGAGGGCGAGCTGGTCTTCACGTCCCTGACCAAGGAGGCGCTGCCGGTCGTCCGCTACCGCACCCGCGACCTGACCCGGCTGCTGCCCGGCACGGCCCGGCCCGCCTTCCGCCGCATCCAGAAGATCACCGGCCGCTGCGACGACATGATCATCCTGCGCGGGGTGAACGTCTTCCCCAGCCAGATCGAGGAGATCGTGCTGCGCACGCCCGGCGTCGCCCCGCACTTCCAGATCCAGCTGACCCGGCGTGGCCGCATGGACCATATGACCGTCCGCGTCGAAAGCCCGCCCGGGCACGCCCGCCGACCGGCGCGAGGCCGCCGCCCGCGCGATCGCGCAGGACGTCAAGGACGGCGTCGGCGTCACCGTCGAGGTGACGATCGTCGAACCGGAGACGCTGGAGCGGTCCGTCGGCAAGCTCCGCCGGGTCAAGGACCTGCGCGAGAGTTGAGGCCCTATCGTTCGGTCGCCGGGCAGCCGGTTTCAGTGGACTGGTCGGGCAGATAGCGGGACTGTTCCAGTGGGGTGAGCGTGGTGTCGATGGCCCCGCAGATGTCGCGGATCGCGCGGGCCGGGTCGGGCAGGTCGATGTTCCACAGGTCGACGGAGGTGCCCGCACTGACGGCCAGGGTCCGGCCGTCCGGGCCGAACGTCACCGCTTCTGAGACCGAGCGGGTCGGCAGGGTGCGTCTGATCTGGCTGGTGGCGAGGTCCCAGAGGTGGACTCCTCGTTCGTTGCTCGCGGCCAGGGTGCGTCCATCTGAGCTAAAGGCCAGCGACGCCACCTCACCGCTGACGCTGAAGCTGTCCTGGAGCTGGCCTGTGCGTGCGTCCCACGTCTTCACGGCTCCCTTGGCGCTGCTCGCGGTGGCCAGGGTGTGGCCGTTCGGGCTGAACGCGAGGGACAGCACCATTCGGGCGCTCGGCTTGATAGTGCGCTGGGTCCGGCCGGTCGCAGCGTCGAGCAGTCTGACCTGTTCGTCACCGGCCCTGACATGCGCGACGGCGAGTGTGCGGCCATCCGGGGCGAACGCCAGCGTCCTGACGGGTTCGCCGTGGCCCGGGTAGGCGGTGTGTAGTGCGCCGGTCGAAAGGTGCCAGATCCGAACGGATCCGTCATGGCCGACAAGGGCGAGCCGTGTCCCGTCGGGACTGAAGACAGCTGTGCCGGTGTCGCCCAGGGCACGGCTTTGACGAAGGCGGCCCGTGGCGACCTCCCGGACCTCGATCACCCCGTTCTCGGTGGCCCTGGCAGCCAGGACGCGCCCGGTCGGGCTGAATCCCACAGCTCCGAGGCGGGAACCCGCGATCAGCAGTTGGTGCCCCCGGCGCTCCGGGCCAAGGTCGAGGTTCAGTGTGCCTTCGCGATCTCCGGTTCTGACATCCCACAGCTGTACCGATCCACGGCCGGGCAGCCTGTGGCGAACGGCGGCCACCGTGCGGCCGTCCGGACTGAATGCCATGTCGGCGACGTACGCGCCGACATGGCCTTGCAGAGTGGTCTGCGGGTGATCGGCAGACAGGCGGTGGACGCGGATGGCGGGGTCCCGGCTGCTGCTTGTCACCAGGGTGCGGCCATCCCCGCTGAGAGCCATGCTCGATAGTCCCCGTCCCTGGTGACCGGCGGTCACGGTGGCCCGCGCCGCGCCGGAGGCGGTGTCCCACAGTCGCACCGTGTCGCCACCGCCCCGGATGGCGAGGGTCCGCCCGTCCGGGGTGAAGGCCAGCCCGTCCAATCCCATGGGACCGTCACTGATGGCGCGCCGGACGGTGCCGGTGGCCACCTCCCGCAGTTGCACCGAACCGTCGGTGCGGACAACCACGTATGTCCGGCCGTCAGGGCTGACAGCGACGGCATGGCCCTCGATATGGCTGTCGTGGGTGGTCCGGGTGCGGCCGGTGGTAGCGTCCCACACCCGCACCATTCCGTTGAGGCCTACGGCGGCGACGCTACGTCCGTCGGAGCCGAAGGAGACGGCCTGCGGGTCGGAGTGGCTGGTGAAGCTGTGCCGCGTGCGGCCGGTGGCCACATCCCACACCCGTACAGCCGCCGGGGAGGCGGCTGCCACGGTACGCCCGTCAGGGCTGAAGGCCATTCCTCGTACCGCACCGTCGGGGACGGTGAAGGTTCTGAGCTTCCTGCCGGTGACCGGCTCCCACAGGCCTATCTCCGTGCCGGAATCATCGGCAGCGGCGACAGCGAGGGTGCGCCCGTCGGGACTGAACACCACGACCTGGCTGGTGTCGTGGGCGGTGAAGCTGTGCCGGAGCCGACCCCCGGGCAGATCCCAGACCCGCACCTTGCCGTCTTTGCTGTGGGTGGCGACAGTACGTCCGTCCGGGCTGAGGGCCATGGCATGCACGGGCTCCTTGCCGCTGACCAGACGCTCGCCCAGCGGTAACGCCGCAGCGGCATACAGAGCGGCTGCGGCTTCGCGCGTAGGACTGGTGCGGTAGGCATGAACAGCGAGCAGCGAGGCGAGATCGGGTTCAGAATCCAGCAGCGCACCGGACTGTGCGGCCAACTGCCGTGACTGGGCCACATGCTGGGCACTCACCGCGCTCTCCCACTGCCCCACGGCAAGACCCGCGGCGACGAGCGCGAGGCACAGCGCGGCGGTCACTGCTGTGAGCACCAGCCGGGACCGGCGACGGCCCTTCTGCTCGTGGGCGTGGCTGGCGTCGAGGAAGGCGTGCTCCAGGTCGGTCAAGTCCTCGCGCGGTGCATCGCCGAAGTGTTCCCGGGCGGCGGCGAGCCTGCTTCCCCGGCTCAACGCGCCCTCTTCGCGGCTCAGTTCCTGCCAGGCGTGGGCCGCTTCGGTCAGGTTCCGGTGCACTCGCAGGCGTTCGCGGTCTTCCTCGATCCACCCGCGCAGCCGGGGCCAGGCCGTGATCAGAGCCTCGTGGGCCATCTCGACCGTGTCACCGTCGAGGGTGAGCAGCCGCGCCCCGGCGAGTGCGTCGACCACCCGGGCGGTGTCGTCCCGACCGGTGCCGGGCAGTTCCGCACGCTCGACGGGGCGGCGCGTGTCGGGCGTGCCATCACCGGGGGCGACCAGACGCAGCAACACCCGGCGGGCGGCAGCCGCCTGGCCGTCGGTGAACCGGCCGTAGACCTCCTCGGCGGTCCTGGCGATCGCACCGTCCAGGCAGCCGGCCGCCTCGTAGCCCGCCAGGGTCAGTGTCTTGCCGCGGCGGCGGCGCCAGGTCTCCAGCAACGCGTGGGACAGCAGCGGCAGTCCCCCCGGCGCGTCGGCGACCTCCTTGACCAGCCGGGCGGTGAGGGCGCGTTCCACGGTGAGTCCGGCCGCCTTGGCCGGCTTGACGACTGCGGCCCGTAGTTCGGCCTGACTCATCGATCCGGCCAGGAGGTTGGCATCGCGCAGTGCGTCGGCCAGGTCGCGGTGCTCGGCGCAGCGGCCGTAGAAGTCGCCGCGTACCGCCAGCAGCACCCGCAGGCGGCTCTCCGGCTGCCGGGCTGTCAGCAACAGGTCGATGAAGCGGGCGCGTTCGGCCGCGTCGTGGCAGAGCGTGAAGACCTCTTCGAACTGGTCGACGATCACGAACGTGTCCACTCCGGCGCTGCCGTCGTGGGGCGTCGCGGGGGTGAGGAGGGGTGCGTGGCTGCGGGCGGGGCGTTCGCCCGGTGTCAGGATCCGGATCGCGGCCGGGCGCAGGTCCGGTTCCTGAGCGTGCTGGAGCACGGGTATCAGGCCGGCCCGTAACAAGGAGGACTTCCCGCTGCCGGAGGGGCCGAAGACCGCGGCGAACCGCCGTCGCCGCAACAGCTCGACCAGGTCGGCGGTGAGCTGTTCCCGGCCGAAGAACAGACCGCTGTCCCCGGTCTCGAACCGTGCCAAGCCCCGATACGGCGGGAAGGATCCGTCGTCGTCCCGGGAGTCGCCGGCGGCGGACTCCTCCACCGCCTCCTTCCACCGGGCCTCCCATTCGGCCGGGTCTGCGCCGCACGCCCCCGCGTATGCGAGGGCCACGGGCAGCGTCGGCAACCGCTCGCCTCCCGCCGCCTGCGCCAGCGTCGTCACCGAGTAGCCCGCCCGTTGAGCCAGCGACCGGTAGGTGATCCCGTCCGCCTCCGCCCTCAGCTTGCGTAACTCGAACGCGAACCGCTGCACCGGACCCGCCGCCGGATCCACCGGCACCTCATGACGCCCCGCCACGCCCCCACCCCCTCCGGCCCGCCTCATTGTCAGGCCGCCAGAACGGTACTGCCGAACAATGCTCCAGCCACTGAACTCGGCCGCATGGAATCCCCACCCCTCGTCCCCGCCTCACCAGCGCATTCGCGCTCCATCACGGCTCGTTGGCTCCATGACATCGCGACGGCCGGTCCGTCGCGGTTGGCCTGGCTGGACGCGTTGCGCGGCATCGCCGCGCTCGTCGTGGTGTTCGACCACTCGTCATACACCTTCATGCCGGAATTCCGGCGGGAGCTGATGCCGGAGTTCAACACCAGCCGCTACGGCATCATGGTGTTCTTCCTGGTGAGCGGCTACATCATCCCCGCGTCACTGGAGCGCCGGGGCTGCGTCCGGAGGTTCTGGGTCGGACGGCTCTTCCGCGTGTATCCGCTGTGGGCGGCTGTGGTCACCGTGGTTCTCGCCCTCGACTTCGCAGGCGTCGCGGAGCTGCGTGACTTCGGTGGACAGGGCGCCGTCGCCGTGGCGGTCGCGCACGCCACGATGCTCCAGGAGTTACTGGGGACGCCCAATCTCCTGCTCGTCCTGTGGACGCTCTCGTACGAGATGTCCTTCTACTTGCTGGTCGTCGCTCTGTTCACGGTCCGCCTGCACCACGGGTCCGCGGCGGTCTCGGTCGTCCTGGCCGGGCTCGCCGCCGTGAGCATGACGGCAGGGGTGGGGCTGCCGGTCTCCGCTCTGTCCGGCCTTGTCGGCACCGGCCCGCTGATCGCGTTCGCGTCGATCGCCATGGTGGTGGCCATCTGTTGCGCGAGCGCCGGGCCACCCGTGGTGCGGGTGTTCGGGGGTCTGCTGGGCGGGGTGCTGGCGCTCGTCCTGGTCCCGTTCAACGGGACGGTCCCGCTGTGGGAGGGCCTGGTGATTCTCGCCGTGATGTTCCTCGGCACGGCCGTCTACCGTGCCGAGAACAGTCAGATCGCCTGGCGCGACGCGGCCGGCACCGCCGTCTTGGTGGTCGCCTGTGCCGTGGGGAGTGCGTACTGGTACGGCGACGGTGACCACTTCACGCGGCGCGGCTGGATCGCCGCGTTCATACTGGCAGTGCTCACCTTCGGCGCCGGACTGTGGTCGCGTCACCTGCGCATACCCCGGGTGCCGGCCGGACTGGGAACGATCAGCTACTCGGTCTATCTGGTGCATCCGGTTCTGCTGGCGGTGATCGACAGCACGATCGGCCGACGGCGGCAGGACAGTCTCGCGCTGGAAGCGGCGTTCTTCCTCATTCTGCTGCCCGTGGGCCTGCTGACCTACCGTTGCGTCGAAGCGCCGAGCCAGACCTGGGGCCGCAGGGTGGCACGCCGGCTGCGGCCACCTGCCGAGTGTCAGCGGAGCCCCGCTTCGCAAGGCTGAGCCTGCGCCCGAGCCGCGGTGCCGGGATCGATCGCCACGGCAGCCTCCGCCTCGGACGCGGCCCGCTTGCGGATCAGGAGCAGGGCCGCGTCGTCGTGCAGTCGGCCGCCGACGTGGGCCAGCAGTTCGTCGTGGAGTGCGCCGAGGGTGCGGGCCGGCTCGTGCGAGACATGGCGCTCCAGTCCTTCGGCGAGCGGGTAGAAGGACCGGCCGTGGTCGCGGGCCTCGGTGACTCCGTCGGTGTAGAGCAGCAGCTGGTCGCCGTCGGCGAACGGGAGTGCCTGGAGGCCGGGCGCGTGGCCGGCCAGGGCGCGCAGTCCGAGGGGCGGGGACGGCAGATCGGGCTCGACCGGTGTGACACTCCCCGAGGCGCTCACCAGCAGCGGAGGCGTGTGCCCGCAGTTCACCACCTCCAGATGCCCGCCCGGCGGATATCCGGCGACCACGGCCGTGACGAAGTCGTCGTGGCCGAGATTGCGCGCGAGGCTGCGCTCGATCCTTTCGACCACGGCGAGCAGGTCGGGCTCGTCATGGGCCGCCTCGCGGAAGACACCCAGCACCAGCGCGGCCGTCCCCACGGCGGGCAGCCCCTTGCCGCGCACATCGCCGACGATCAGCCGCACCCCGTGCCGGGTGGGTATCAGCGCGTAGAGATCCCCGCCGATGCGGGCCTCGGCCGCCGCGGCGCTGTAGCGGACGGCCACCTGGAAGGGACCGACGTTCGCCGGTACGGGCCTGAGCAGCGCGTGCTGGGCGGTCTCCGCGACCGAGCGGACGGCCGCGAGCACCCGTTCGCGGCGCCCGCGCAGGACACTGGCCAGACCGCTCGCGAGGGTGACGGCCATCAGGGCCGACAGCACCGCGGCCAGTTCACGGCTCGGAACGCCGTCCCGGGCCCCGAGCAGCGCGCCGAGCAGCGCGGCGAGAAGGCCCACGCAGACGACGCCTCGCGGCCCGTTGGTCGTGGCCGCGAGAGCGGGACCGGCAGCGAGCAGGGGCAGCCAGATCATCCCCGCGCCGTCGGCGAGATCGGCCAGCAGGACGGCGGTGACGACCAGTACGGGCAGGACGGGCATACCGGCGGCCAGCTGCGCGAGGGCGCGCCTGCGGGCCGAATTCCCGGCACCGGCCCCTCGGCTTGTGGACGGCCGTACGGGCCGGTGGTCGGCACCAAGGTCGCGCGCATGGCTCATGTCTGTATCCGCGGTCCTCACCGTGTGGGGGACGCGTGGCTGCGACGCGTCCCAGAAATGTCTGTTTCATCCAGATAAGAGGGTGCCCTGGTACACCCACAAGGTGAGGATTTTCAGATAGTGAGCGAGAGGCTCCGGGTCACCCGGCTCGCGGTCGGGAGCAGCCGCTCCCGGACCTCCTGCAGCCGGGAGAGCCGGTTCACCGGCAGGGAGACGCCGAGGGAACCGAGCATGTCCCCGCTGTAGACCGGGACAGCGACACAGACCGTGCCGAGGGCGTACTCCTCCAGGTCCGTGACGGCCGGGGCCATGGGGGCGGTGTCGAGCCGCCGGAGCAGTTCCGGAAGGCTGGTGATCGTCCGCGGGGTGAGGTCGGCGAGCTGGTGACGGGAGAGGTAGTCCTTGCGGGCCTCTTCGCCCAGCTCCCGCAGCACGGTCTTGCCCAGTGCGGTCGCGTGCCCCGCGTCCTCGAAGCCCACCCAGAGATCCACGCGGGGCGTCCCGGGGCCGTCGACGATCTCGGCGACCCGGATCTCGCCCTCCTCGTAGAAGGTGAGGTAGGCGGCGGACGCGAGTTCGTCCCGCAGTGCGCCGAGCGTGGGCCGGACGCGGCTGAGCAGCGCCTGCGCCCGGCCCGTGGTCCGCAGCGTCTGCAGTTTGTCGCCGAGGACGAATCCGCCGTCGTCCAGCTTCCGCACGTACCCGTCGTGGACGAGTGTCCGCAGCAGATGATAGGCGGTGGCCAGGGGCAGGCCCGTCTCGCGCGCCAGCAGCTTCGCCGGCGCGCCGTTCTCATGCGCGCTCACCGCCTCCAGCAGGCGCATGGCCCGCTGGACCGACGAGATCAGCGTAGGGCCGACTTGCTCAGCCATAGGACCAGCGTGCGTCAGCCGCACGGAGGGGGCAAGGCGGCCGACCGTCCGCCCCGGCCCACCCTCGGACCCGAGCCGTCATTGCGTTTGTGATGACTTCTTCACAGCCCGAAGGGTTGGCTTGAAACCGCCTACTAGCTATCGTTCACGCACTTCACTCAATCGTTCAGCGAACGAATAGCGACAGGGAAGGTCGGTTCATGTCCGGCATCCACCACCCGGGGCGCCGTTCGGTGCTCGCCGCGGGCGCCGCCGGTGCGGCCTCGCTCGGCGCGTCCTGGCTGCTGTCCGGTTGTTCGGGCGCCAACGCCGCCCCCGTCCTGCCGACCGCGGCCCGGCAGGGCACACCCGACCGCGGCGGCACCCTGCGGATCGCCCGTCCGCCCGCCTCCGACGCCGAGACCCTCGATCCGGCCAGTGCCCTGTCCGCGTACGAATACCTGGGCGCCCTCTACAACCGGCTGGTCCGCATCGGCGCGGACGGCAGGCTCGCCCCTGATCTCGCAGAGTCCTGGGAGCCGGACAGCGCGGCGCGCACCTGGACCTTCCGGCTCCGCAAGGGCGTCACCTTCCACGACGGCCGAGCCTTCACCTCCGCCGACGCCGCCTACACGCTGCGTCACATCCTCGACAAGGCGACGGCGTCCCCGCAGGCCGGCGTCCTCGCCCCGCTCGTCGACCCCGGGCGGCTGCGCACGCCCGACGCCCACACCCTCGTCGTGCCGCTGAAGACCCCGAACGCCGAGTTCCCGAGCCTGCTCACGCACTACAACTGTTACGTCGTCCCCGAGGGCAGCGGGAAGTCCATCGGCCGCACCGGCATCGGCACCGGCCCCTTCCGGCTGGAGTCCTTCGCACCGGCGGGTCCCGGCCGCGTCACCGCGTACAAGGACCACTGGGCGGGCCGCCCCGTGCTCGACGCGATCGCCTTCTACTCGGTCGCGGACATGTCCGCCCGCTCGGGCGCCCTGCTCGCCGGGCAGGTCGACCTGCTGTCCCAGACCAACCTGGACTTCGCCACCGCCCGCGTCGTGGCCGCATCCGACCGCGCCACCATCGCCCGGGTCAAGAACGCCCAGTGGTACGTGCTGCCGATGCTCACCACCGACAAGCCCTTCACCGACGTCCGCGTCCGCCGGGCCATGAAGCTCGCCTACGACCCCGAACACATCGTGAAGGCCGCGCTGCAGGGCGCGGGCACGACCGGCTGGGACAACCCGGTCCCTCCGGACGACCCGGCGCACATCTCCGCACACCCCCGGCACGATCCGGAGCAGGCGCGGTACCTGCTGAAGAAGTCGGGCCACGAGCACCTCGCCGTCGACCTCTACACCTCCGCGTACGACCCCCTCTTCACGCCCATGGCGCTCGCCTACCAGGAGTCGGCCAAGCGGGCGGGCGTCCGGATCCGCGTCAAGACGGCGTCGGCGGACTCGTACTACACACAGATCTGGATGAAGCAGCCGCTGATGGCCACCTACTGGTACACCGGCCGGCCCGTCGACCAGCTCTTCAACCAGGTCTTCCGCAGCGGCTCCTCGTACAACGAGACCGCCTGGTCCGACAAGGGCTTCGACGCTCTGCTCGACCGGGCGCGTGCCGAGACCGACGACACCAGGCGCCGTGACCTCTACGGCGAGGCGCAGACCTGGGTGATCGACAAGGGCGGCGCGATGACCCCGATGTTCGCCGACCGGCTCGTGGGCATCTCGCGCAAGGTGCGCGGTTACGCCGAGCACGGCTTCGAGTTCGACTACCTCGGCATCGGCCTGAAGGGGGCCTGACCATGCTCTCCTTCGTCGCCCGCCGGACCGTGGCAGCGCTCGGCACGCTCCTGCTCTCCTCGCTGCTGGTCTTCCTCGCCGTCCAGGCCCTGCCCGGCGACGTCGCCACCCAGGTCCTCGGCAAGGACGCGACCCCGCAGGCGGTGGCCGAGCTGCGCGGCAGTCTCGGACTCGACCGGCCCGCCTGGGAACGGTATGCCGACTGGATCCGGGGCGCCCTGCACGGCGACTTCGGCACCTCCCTCGTCTCCGGGAAGGCGGTCGGCGGTGAAGTCGCCCAGTATCTGGGCAACTCCGCGCTCATCGCCCTGATCACGATCCTGTTCGCGGTGACCGGCTCGCTGCTGCTGGGCATCGTCGCCGGGCTCTACCGCGACCGCTGGCCCGACCACCTCATCTCGACTGTCAGCCTCGTCGGCATGAGTGTCCCCGAGTTCGTCGTGGCCACCGTCCTCGTGCTGTGCTTCTCGGTCGCGCTGCCGTGGTTCCCCGCGGTCGTCCTCTACGGCCCCGACGCGACGGTGGGCCAGCTCCTGCCGGCCGTCTGGCTTCCGGCCCTCGCCCTCGCGGTGGTGATGGCCGCCTACATCGTCCGCATGGCCCGCACCTCGGTGATCGACGTGATGGCGAGCGAGTACGTCACCACCGCCCGCCTCAAGGGCCTGTCCACCTGGCGGGTCGTCACCCGGCACGCCATGCCCAGCGCCCTGCTGCCCGTCCTGCACGTGATCGCGCTCAACGTGGCCTGGCTGCTGGGCGGCGTCGCCGTCGTCGAGAACGTCTTCAACTACCCGGGCATCGGCAAGCTGATGCTCGACTCGGTGCAGAACCGGGACCTGCCGGTCATCCAGGCCATCGCCCTGATCAGCGCCGTCGTCTACGTCGCGTGCAACCTCGCCGCCGACCTCGGCGCCATGGCCCTCAACCCCAGGCTCCGCACCCGAGGGAGGACCCGATGACCACGGTCGACACCGCCGGGCCGACGCCCCGGCCTCGCGCGCCGCCCGCACATGGCACACGCTGCGCTCCTCGCGCACGGCCGTCGTCGGGCTCACGATCGTCGCCGTCCACGTCGTGATCGCGCTGCTGGCCCCGCTGCTCACCTCGTACGACCCGATCGCGGGCAACGCCTCGCAGGCCCTGCTCGGTCCGGGCGGGGCGCACTGGGCGGGCACCGACCAGTACGGCCGCGACGTCCTCGCGCGCGTCCTGTACGGCGGCCGGTACGCGCTCGGGGTCTCCGTCGCCGCCACCGTCGTCGCGCGTCGCCCTCGGCACGGTCGTCGGCTGCGCCGCCGCCCTGCGCGGCGGCTGGTTCGACGACCTGATCGGGCGGGTGCTGGACGCCGTGCTGGCCATTCCCGCGGTGCTGGCGCTGCTCGTGGTCGTGACGGTGCTCGGCACCGGACCGGCGGTGCATCGTCCTCGCCGTCGCGGTCGTCTTCGTCCCCGCGGTGGTGCGAGTCGTGCGCGGGGCCGCCCTGGCGGTCGTGCCCGCCGACTACGTGACCGCCGCCCGTGCCCGCGGGGAGCGGCACCTGGTCGATCCTGCGCCGCGAGATCCTGCCGAACATCGTCGACGTGGTGTGCGTCGAGTTCGCGATGCGCGCCTCCTGGGTCGTGCTGCTGGTCTCCTCGCTGTCCTTCCTCGGCTTCGGCGCCGACCCGCCGACTCCCGACTGGGGTCTGATGGTCGCCGAGAACCGCACGGCCATCACTGTCGTGCCGATCGGCGAGCGTCGCGCCGATCATCGCCCTGGCCACGCTCGTGATCGGACTCAACCTCGCGGCCGACGGCCTGTCCAAGGCCTGGGGCGTCGACCGGATCAGGGAGGGCCTGTGATGACCCCGCTCGTCTCCGTCAACTCCCTGTCCGTGGCCTACCGCTCCGGCGGCCGTCGGATACCCGTGGTGCACGAGGTGTCGCTCGAGGCCGGCGCGGGACGGACACTCGCGCTGGTGGGCGAGTCCGGCAGCGGCAAGTCCACCCTCGCCGCCGCCCTGCTCGGGCATCTGCGGCACGGCTCCCGGGTCACCGGCGGCTCGGTGGCGGTGGACGGCCAAGACGTCTTCGCCCTGTCCGCGCCCGAGCTGCGGCGGCTGCGCGGCCGGACGGTCGCCATGGTCGCCCAGAACGCGGGTCAGGCACTGACACCCTCCATGCGGGTCGGCCGGCAGATCGCGGAGGCGGGCGGCGACATCCCCGTCACCGACCTGCTGGCCCAGGTCCGGCTGCCCCGCCCCGCCGAGCTCGCCCGCCGCTATCCGCACGAGCTGTCCGGCGGCCAGCAGCAGCGCGTCGCCCTCGCCATGGCCATCGCCGCCCGTCCCAAGGTGCTGGTCCTCGACGAGCCGACGACCGGCCTCGACGTCGTCACCCAGCGGGGCGTGCTGGACCTGATCGCCGCCCTGCGCGACGAACTCGGCCTGGCGGCCGTGCTGGTGAGCCACGACCTGGGCGTCGTCGCGCACCTGGCCGACGAGGTGTGTGTGCTGAAGTCGGGCCGGGTCGTGGAGTCGGCACCCACCCGGCAGCTGTTCGCGCTGCCCCAGGAGCCGTATACGAAGCGGCTGCTGGCGAGCGTGCCCCGGTTGGACGACGCCGGTCTCGCTCTCGTGCGGGAGACGGGCGAGCGCGAGATCCGCCCGAGGGCCGTCGTGCCCGAGGACGCGCCGGTCGCCGTCTCGGCCCGTGACGTCACCGTGGACTACGGCCGCTCCCGTGCCGTGGACGGGGTCTCCTTCGAGGTCAGGCGCGGTGAGGTCCTCGCTCTCGTCGGCGAGTCGGGCAGCGGCAAGTCCACGCTGGCCTGGGCCCTCGCGGGGCTGCGCACACCGTCCGGCGGCGCCATGACCCACGAGTCGGGCGACCTGGCCCGACCCGCGCAGCGGCGGCCGATGTCCCTGCGGCGACGGGTGCAGCTCGTCTTCCAGAACGCGGACACCTCGCTCAACCCCCGACGCTCGGTCGGCGACGCCATCCGGCGCCCGCTGCTGTTCTTCGGCACGGCCACCGGGCGGACGGAGTCGGCCGAGCGCGCCCGGCGGCTCATCGCCGACGTACGCCTGGAGCCGGCCCTCGCCGACCGGCTGCCCGCCCAGCTCTCCGGCGGCCAGCGTCAGCGCATCGGCATCGCACGGGCGCTGGCGGGCGAACCGGACGTCCTCATCGCCGACGAGATCACCACCGCGCTGGACGTCTCCGTCCAGGCCGACGTGCTGCACCTCGTCGACGACCTGCGCCGGGAACGCGACCTGGCCTGCCTGTTCATCAGCCATGACCTGGCCGTCGTCCGCGGCATCGCGGACCGCGTCGTCGTCCTGCGCGGCGGTGTCGTGGTCGAGGAGGGCCCGACGCAAGCCGTCTTCTCGGCCCCTCAGCACCCCTACACGCGCCAGCTGATGGCGGCCGCCCTCGAACCCGACCCCGACGCCCAGCCGCCGGTCGAGGCGGCCCCCGACTGGGCCGACGCCGCCCAGGAGGGCGAGGTGTGGACCGACCACGGCGGCGGACACCGCGTGCGCCGCTGGCGGCCCGCCGGCACCCCCGACGACAACCCGACCACCCCCGTCGCAGAAGGAGTTTCGTGAAGTACCGCGACCGGTTCGAGCGCCAGGTCGTCCGCGAGGACGTGTGGATCCCCACCCGGGACGGCAGGACACGCCTGCACGCCCGGATCTGGCGCCCGGCCGACGCCGAGTCGGCCCCCGTCCCCGCGCTGCTCGAGTACCTGCCGTACCGCAAGAGCGACTGGACCGCTCCGCGCGACGCCCAGCGCCACCCCTGGTACGCCGGTCACGGCTACGCCTCCGTCCGGGTCGACGTCCGCGGCCACGGCGACAGCGAAGGCATGCCCGGGGACGAGTACGACGCCCAGGAGCTCGCCGACGGCGTCGATGTCGTCAACTGGCTTGCCGCACAGCCCTGGTGCACCGGCAAGGTCGGCATGTTCGGCATCTCCTGGGGCGGCTTCAACTCCCTCCAGATCGCCGCCCTCGCCCCCGAACCGCTCAAGGCGATCGTGACGGTGTGTTCCACCGACGACCGCTACGACAACGACGTCCACTACACGGGCGGAGCCGTCCTCGGCATCGACATGC
Organism: uncultured Actinomycetota bacterium; assembly: GCA_963798065.1. Lineage (GTDB taxonomy): Bacteria > Actinomycetota > Actinomycetes > Streptomycetales > Streptomycetaceae > Streptomyces. Next base: position 339,860 of record CAWCSC010000031.1, read on the forward strand.
TCGCGTGGGCCGGCACCATGCTCGCCTTCACCGCACGCCCGCCGGACCCCGCGAACGTCGGCGCGGAACGCTGGCTGCCCATGTGGCGCGAGCGCCTCGATACGCTCGAACCCTTCCTGCACACCTGGCTGGAGCACCAGCAGCGGGACGACTACTGGCGGCACGGCAGCGTCTGCGAGGACTACACGGCGATCGACGCGGCCGTGCTCGCGGTCGGCGGCTGGAACGACCCGTACCGGGACACCGTGCTGCGGCTCGTGGAGCACCTCCCCGGCGACCAGGTGCGAGGCATCATCGGCCCCTGGTCGCACCAGTACCCCGACCGCGGACTGCCGCCCGGCCCGGCCATCGGGTTCCTCCAGGAGACACTGCGCTGGTGGGACCAGCACCTCAAGGGCGTCGACACCGGAGTCATGGCGGAGCCGCTGCTGCGCGCCTGGCTGGGCGATCCCGTACCGCCCGCCCCGTCGCACGAGGAGATCCCCGGCCGCTGGGTGAGCGACGCCGCGTGGCCCAGCCCGGACGTCACGTGGGACACCCGTCCGCTCGGCGAGAGCCGTGACCCGGTCCTCGTACGCTCTCCGCAGCACACCGGCCTCGACGCCGGCCGCTTCTTCCCGTTCGGCAATGCCGCCGACCTGCCGCCCGACCAGCGCGAGGAGGACGGCCGTTCGGTCTGCTTCGACTCCGTGCCCCTGACCGAACGGGTCGAGATCCTCGGCCGCCCGCGCGTCCGGCTCCGCCTCGACAGCGACACCCCGCGGGCCCATGTCGTCGCCCGCGTGTGCGACGTCGCTCCCGACGGCTCGTCCACGCTCGTCACCCGGGGCGTGCTCAACCTGCTGAGCAGGAAGGGTCGTGAGCACGCCGTCGGCTGGACTCCGGGGACGTACGAGGACGTCGAGTTCGAGCTCAACGGCATCGGCTACGCCTTCCCGCCCGGCCACCGCGTCCGCGTCGCCGTCTCCGACACGTACTGGCCCTGGGTGTGGCCGCACGGCGAACGCGGGGCGCTGCACGTCGTTCCGGCCGACAGCGCCGTCCTGCTGCCCGTGCGCGAGGCCGCCGACGAGGCCCCCGTCCGCTTCGAGGAACCGGAGCAGGCGGTACCGCTGCCGGTCACCTACGACACTCCCCCGGACCCCCGCACCGAGCGGCTGGTCACGCACGACGTCGCCAAGGGCGAGTGGACACTGGAGGTCGACCCCGGATACGGGGGGTCCCGGACCTACCCGGACGGGCTGCGCTACGAGGAGAGCGCCCGCGAGAGGTACACCATCCGCACAGACGACCCGCTGTCGGCGCGAGCCGTCTCCGAGTGGCACATCCGGCTGCGGCGCGGGGACGACTGGGACGCTGAGATCACGACGCGGACCGAGCTGCGCGCCACGGCCGCGGAGTTCATCATGGACAGCCGTATCGAAGCCCGGGGGAACGGAGAGACAGTGGCCGAGCGCTCATGGCACCGCACCACGCCGAGGACGTCGGGATGACGGCCGCCGAGCAGCCGCGACAGGGCCCGAAGAGCCCGCGCCGTGCCGTCGCCGCCCGCGACCGGACCCGGCAGCCCACCGAGGTGCGCCGGCGCCTGATCGTCGACGCGGCCGTCCCGCTGATCGAGGAGCGCGGTTACAAGTCGGTCGGCGTGCGCGACGTGGCAGCCGCCGCCGGAGTGTCCGTCGGCACGGTCACCTACCACTTCGACAGCGTGCAGGAGGTCCTCTCCGAGGCCATGGTGCTGCACATCGAGCGGTACTACGCGGCGCTCAGCGAGGCCGCCGAGCACGCGACCAGCGGGGCCGAGGCGCTCCGGCTGCTCGTCGACGCGCTGTTCACCGAGGACACCGACCGGCACTGGCGGATGTGGTTCGACTACTGGCACGCGGGCGAGCAGGGCACGGACGAGGCCTTCGCACGGGGGCAGTCGGACCGGTACGCGGCCTGGCACCGGCAGATCCACGCCCTGGCCGAACGGGGCGTCGCCGAAGGGGAGTTGAGCTGTGACGACCTCGACGGGTTCACAGCCCGCTTCGCCGCCCTCGCCGACGGCCTCGCCCTGCAGCGACTGCGCCAGGCACCTCCCCTGACCACTGGGGAGGCACGGCGCCATCTCAACCGGTTCATCGAACGGGAACTCGTTTCGCGATCACCCGCGTGATGGTGCTCGCGGCCATGGCGGTGCGGTCGAGGCGCGGACGACGAGTTCGACCGGCGGGTCGTCCGGCGGCGGCAGGTCCGTGTCCGGTGTCTCGATCGCCCGCACCAGGAGCCGGAGACCTTCCCGCGCCACGGCGTCGAAGGGCTGGCGCACCGTCGTCAGCGGCGGGGTCACGTACGCGGCGACGGGGATGTCGTCGAAGCCCGCCACGCTGACGTCGTCCGGGACACGCAGCCCGGCCTCGGTCAGGGCGCGGATCACGCCGATGGCCATGTCGTCGTTGGCGGCGAACACAGCGGTGACGTCATCGGCGGCGGCGAGCTCCCGCCCCGCCTCGTAGCCCGACGCGGCCGACCAGTCGCCCGTGAGTACGGGCGGCCGTTCCCTGCCCCGCGCGGCGAGGGCAGTCCGCCAGCCCTCCAGACGGTCCCGAGCGGCGAACCACCGGCCGGGGCCGGCGACGTGGTGGACCGTCGGGTGGCCGAGGTCCAGCAGATGATCGGTGGCCGTCCGGGCGAGGAGTTCGGCCCCTACCCCCGCGGACACGGTCCGGGTGCCGCCGAAGGCAGCGGGGGCGCCGAGGACCAGGACCGGAACGTCGACGCTGAGGGAGACCGCTCCCTCGTCGATCGGCTCGGAGACGACGATGCCGTCCACGCCCTGCTCCAGGAGCGACCGCACGGCGCCGGCCGCGCCTCCCGGATCGTCTTCCAGTGTGTTGACCACGCGGAGCGCGTATCCCGCGTCCCGCGCGGCCCGCTCGATGCCGATCAGGAGCGACGCGGGCCCATAGAGCGCGGTTCCGAGCGTGACCACGCCGATGGAGCGGGTCCGCCCGGAGGCCAGTGCGCGGGCCGCGCTGTTCAGCCGGTAGCCGAGCTCGTCGGCCGCTTCGAGCACCCGCCGGCGCGCCTCGTCGGAGACATACCGCTCCCCGTTGAGGACCCTCGACACCGTCTTCTGCGAGACGCCGGCCAGCCGTGCCACGTCCACGCTGCGCGGCGCGGAACCGCCCGTCCGTGCTCCCACTCGCGTCATGGTGTCTCCCCCCCCGTCCGGATACGACTGCGCTGTCATAGGTACGCAGCCGAGCGGGCCGGGTCAAGACCTGCCCGGTACTCACCTCGTCGAAGTCCGCGTGAGGGCCGCCCCCGGTGAGGCGCCCAGGCCCACCGGCCGACGAACGCGCTGGTGAATCCGAGAGCGCGGATCTGGCCGTCCTCGACGTGCTCGGTGTGCTCGGTGTGCTCGTCGGACAGGACCGTCGTGTCCAGGGCGGGGCCGAAGGGCTCCCAGCCCCGGCCGCGTCGTACCGGCCGTCTGCCAGGACCCACCACGTGCTCCAGCGGTCACCGTCCTTCTCCTTGTGGGAGTCCGGGTGCGGTATCACCGGAGGCATGCGTCATCCACAAGGGGGCGGGCTGACCGCCGAACGGCGGCGCCGACGACCCGTCTCCTCCAGCGGCAGCCGTTCGCGACTCCCTTCACGGAACGCCGGACTTCGGCACCCCGGTGGGCCTGGGCGTCCTGCTGACCGCACCCTCGGGCGCGTAGGCCGGAAGCGGAAGAGGGCCGCGAAACGCCGCCGTGGTCCTTCTCGACCCTCCCCCGACCGGCGAACATGTCCTGTCATGGACATCTTGCTCGTCGCCAGCGCGTTCAACAGCCTGTCCCAGCGTGTGTACGCGGAACTGTCCGATGAGGGTCACCGGGTCGACGTCGTCCTCGCCTCGCACGGCCCCGACGCGGTCCGGGCCGCCGTAGAGGAGGTGCGCCCGGAACTGATCGTCGCCCCGATGCTGAAGTCGGCCCTGCCGGAGGACGTGTGGCAGGAGCACACCTGCCTGATCGTGCACCCGGGGCCACCCGGCGACCGGGGGCCGTCCTCCCTGGACTGGGCGATCGCCGAGGAGGCGCCCGAGTGGGGCGTGACGGTGCTCCAGGCCGAGGCGGCGATGGACGCGGGCGACGTGTGGGCGGACGGGTCCTTCCCCGTGCCGCCGGCGGGCAAGAGCAACGTGTACCGCAACGAGGTCTCCGACGCCGCGACAGCCGCGGTCCTCCAGGCCGTGCGGCGATACGCCGACGGCTCGTACAAACCGCGCCCGCAGAGCGAGCCCGGGATCCACGTGGTGTGGCGCGACTTCTTCCGCCAGGATCAGCGGCGGATCGACTGGGAGAAGGACAGCACGGAGACCGTGCTGCGCAAGCTCCGCGGGGCCGACTCGCAGCCGGGCGTCCGGGACGAGATCTGCGGCCGGGAGGTGTTCCTGCACGGCGGGCACCCCGAGGACCGGCTGCGGGGGGAGCCCGGGGAACTGCTCGCGACCCGGTCCGGCGCGCTCTGCCGGGCCACCCGGGACGGAGCGGTGTGGATCCCCGAACTGCGCCCCCGCAAGAGCTCGGGTGACCCGGCACCGTTCCGCCGCCCGGCGGCCTCGGTGCTCGCCACCTTCCCGGCCCCGCCCGGATCCCACGGCATGCCGAGCTCGAGCGAACGCCCGCACTGGCTGCCCGAGATCGCCGCCCCGCTCGAACTGCCCCCGGACCGCACCACCTGGACCGACATCCGCTACCGGCAGCACGGTGACGTCGGCTTCGTGACCTTCTCGTTCCCCGGCGGGGCGATGAGCACCACCCACTGCCGCAGGCTGCTCGCCGCCTACCGGTACGCGCTCAGCCGTCCCACGTCGGTGCTGGTGCTCGGCGGCGCCCGCGACTTCTTCTCCAACGGAATCCATCTCAACGTCATCGAGGCATCGAGCGACCCGGCGGGCGAGTCCTGGTCCAACCTCAACGCCATGAACGACGTGGTCGAGGCGGTGCTGCGCACCACCGACCGGCTGGTGGTCGCGGCGCTCGGCGGCAACGCGGCGGCCGGCGGTGTCATGCTGGCCCTGGCCGCCGACGAGGTCTGGTGCCGCACGGGCAGCGTCCTCAACCCGCACTACCGGACCATGGGCCTGTACGGGTCGGAGTACTGGACGTACTCGCTGCCCCGCCGGGTGGGAGCCGAGACGGCCGAGCGGCTGACGACCGAGGCGCTGCCGGTGAGCGCCACGACCGCCGAGCGGATCCGTCTGGTGGACCGTCTGGTACCGGTCCCGGCCCAGGAGTTCGGGCACGAGGTCGAGCGCCTGGCTGCCGGGCTCGCCGGCGACCCGGATCTCACAGGCCGGATCACCGCCAAGGCCACGGCACGTCACGCGGACGAGCTCCAGCGGCCCCTCGCCGAGTACCGGCGCAGCGAACTCGCCCGCATGCGCGCCACCTTCTTCGATCAGGACGCCCCTTACCACGCGCTGCGGTCCGCCTTCGTCCGCAAGCTCCCGAGCGGCTCCGCCCAGGCCGCTGGGAGGTGCGCGATGAGTGCGCGACTGCTGGTGGCGGGCGTCGGCAACATCTTCCTCGCGGACGACGCCTTCGGTCCCGAGGTGATCCGCGCCCTGGACCGGCGCCCGTTGCCGCCCGAGGTGCGGGTGCGGGACTTCGGCATCCGCGGGATGGACCTCGCGTACGAACTGCTCGACGGCTACGACACGGCCGTCCTGGTCGACGCGGCCGTCCGGGGACACGAGCCGGGCACCCTGTCGCTCGTCGAGCCGGACCTGCCCGACGGTGCCTCGGGGGCCGCGCCGCCCGAGGCGCACGGCATGGACCCGGCGAAGGTCCTCGCCCTGGCCGCCCACCTGGGCGACGAGCCGCTCCCGCGTGTCCTCGTTCTCGCCTGCGAGCCCGAGCTGCGGGCACCCGCCGACGAGGACATCGCGCCGGGCATCAGCGCGACGGTGCGCGAGGCGGTCGGGCGGGCCGCCGCGGCACTGCACACCATGGTTCCGGTGCTGCTCGCCGACCCGAGGGCCACGCCTGCGTTGAGCCGCCCGGACGAATCAGCGGCCCTGTCGTCGGCCGGGCTGCCGGGCAGGGGGTGTGGCGACGCGGAGGATCGGTAGCGGACTGATTTCCCTACCGACCCGCGAGGAGCGGCGCCCATGTGCGATTCCGTGGACGAGGTCACCCAGGCCGTCCTGGCGAAGAACGACTCTCTGGCCGCGGGCCTGCGCGAGGAGCTTGCCCGGCGTGGGGTGAGCGTGGTCAACCTGCTGTCCAGCCCGGGCAGCGGCAAGACGGAACTGCTCGGGCGGGTGCTGGCCAGGGCGGTGGAGCGGGGCCTTGCGGTGGCCGCGCTCACCGCCGATCTGGCAACCGAGAACGACGCCCACCGGCTCGCCCGTTCGGGAGCCCCGGTGAAACAGCTGCTGACGGACGGGCTGTGCCATCTGGAGGCGCGGCAGCTGCGCGGCCATGTGGAGAGCTGGCTGCCCGAGGACACCTCGCTGCTGTTCGTCGAGAACGTCGGCAACCTCGTCTGCCCGGCCTCCTACGACCTCGGCGAGAGCCTGCGGATCGTGCTCATGGCGGTGACGGAGGGCGAGGACAAGCCACTCAAGTACCCCACGGCCTTCGGGTCCGCCCATCTGGTGGTGCTCACCAAGATCGATCTGGCCGGGCCCGCCGGGTTCGACGAGGCCGCCTTCGCCGCCAACGTCCAGCGGGTCAACCCGGGAGTGGAGCTCTTGTTCTCCTGCGCCCGGACCGGCGACGGTGCCGACGCCCTCCTGGAGCGGGTGCTCGCCGTACAGGACGGGGCCACGGTCCACCGGCCTCCCCTGGCGCCCCGCCCGCACACCCACACCCATGAGGACGCCGGGTCGGGCCTCGCGGCCGGCCGCGTCTCGTGACAGCGCCCGCCACTCAGGCGGTGCGCCGCCGCGTCACCGTGCGCGGCACGGTGCAGGGCGTGGGGTTCCGCCCCTTCGTGCACCGCCTGGCCACCGATCTCGCGCTGGCCGGGTTCGTGAGCAACACGGCGAGCGGTGTCCTCATCGAGGTGGAGGGCCCGCCGGAGGGCATCGCCGACTTCTGCGACCGGCTGGCCCAGGAGCCTCCGCCGTTGGCCGCGGTCACCGGCGTCGGGTTCGAGGACCTGCCCGTCAGCGGCGCCGACGACACCTTCAGCATCCGGTCCACGGACCGCTCCCCCGGCCGCACCCTCCTCCCGCCCGACACGGCGACCTGCCCCGACTGCCTGCGCGAACTGACCGATCCGGCCGACCGCCGCCACCGGCACCCGTTCGTCACGTGCACCCACTGCGGGCCCCGGTTCACCATCGCCACGGGCATGCCGTACGACCGGGCGGTCACGACCATGGCCGGCTTCCCGATGTGTGCCGACTGCGCCCGGGAGTACGGCGATCCCCTCGACCGCCGCTTCCATGCCCAGCCCGTGGCCTGCCCCGACTGCGGCCCCCGGCTGCGCCTGGTGCCCGCCTCCGGCAGCGACGTCCGCCCGGCACGGGACGCCGACGCCCTGGCCGCGGCACGGGCGCTGCTGGCCGCCGGGCGGATCGTCGCCGTCAAGGGCCTCGGCGGCTACCACCTCGCGTGTGACGCCACCGACGCACGGGCCGTCGAGACGCTGCGCACCCGCAAGGCACGCGGCGGCAAACCGTTCGCGGTGATGTGCGCGGACCTGGACGCCGTACGGCGGCTCGCCGTGCTCTCCGCACCGGAACTGGCCGCCCTCACCAGCCCCCGGCGCCCCATCGTCCTGCTGCGCCGGCGAGCGGAGCAGACGGGCCTCGCGCCCGGCGTCTGCCCCGGCAGCCCGCACCTCGGCGTCATGCTGCCCTACACCCCCGTGCACACCCTGCTGTTCGGCCTGCCCGGCGATCCGCCGGGCCCCCGCGTGCTGGTCATGACGAGCGGCAACCGCTCCGGGGAACCGATCGTCACGGACGACGAGGAGGCACTGACCCGGCTGGCCGGTCTGGCCGACGCCTGGCTCGCCCACGACCGGCCCATCGCCTCGCCCTGCGACGACTCCCTGCTGCGGGTACGCCCCGACGGCACCGAGCAGGTGCTGCGCCGGTCCCGCGGGTACGTACCCCGCCCGCTGCGGCTCCCGGTCGCGGTGCGGACCGACGCTCGCCGTGGGCGGGGACCTGAAGAACGCCCTGTGCCTCGGCGAGGGCGACCACGCCTGGTTCGGCCCGCACATCGGCGACATGGGCGACCTGACCACCCTGGAGGCGGCACGGCGGGCCGAGGCGCACATGCGGTCACTGACCGGCGTCGACCCCGAGCTCGTCGCCGCCGACCGCCACCCGGGATACCAGTCCGCGCGGTGGGCTCGCGCGGCGCGCCCACCGGCTCGCGCCCGTCTTCGTCCAGCACCACCACGCGCACATCGCCTCGGCGATGGCCGAACACGGCCTCGACGGGACCACGCCCGTGATCGGCGTCGCCTTCGACGGCACGGGCTACGGCGACGACGGCACCGTCTGGGGCGGCGAGATCCTGCTCGCCGACTACACCTGCTACCGGCGCTTCGCCCACCTCGCCCCCGCCCCGCTGCCCGGCGGCGACGCGGGCGTGGCCAACCCGTGCCGCCTGGCCCTGGCCCGGCTGTGGGCGGCGGGCCTGCCGTGGGACGCGGACCTGCCCAGCGTGAGCCGCCTGCACGTCCGATGAACGGGGCGTTCTGCAGCGGCAGTTGACGCGAGGCGTGGCCTGTGTGGGGACCTCCAGCATGGGCCGGCTCTTCGACGCCGTGTCGTCCCTCGTGGGCGTGTGCCATCGCGCGGGATACGAGGCCCAGGCCGCCCTGGAGCTGGAGGCCGCCGCCGCTTCGGCCTGGGAGGCCGACACGTCGGCGTACACCTTCGGCTTCGCCGCGGGCACGTACGACCCGGCGCCCGTGCTGCGCGCACTGGTCGCCGACCTGCGGCGCGGCACCCCGGCCCCCGTGCTCGCCGCCCGCTTCCACCGCGCGCGTGGCGCGGGCCGTCGCGGAGATCTGCCGGCGTGCGCGTCAGGACACCGGCCTGGCCACCGTCGCGCTCAGCGGCGGGGTCTTCGCCAACGCGCTGCTGGAGCAGGAGTGCACGCGGCTGCTGGCCGAGGACGGCTTCGCGGTGCTCCGCCACGGCGAAGTCCCGCCGAACGACGGCGGGTTGGCCCTCGGCCAGCTGGTGGTCGCGGCGCACCTACGACGAGGAGGAGTGACCCATGTGTTTGGCAGTGCCCGGCAAGGTCGTGGCCATCGACGACAGCGCGGATCCGCTCACCGGGCTGATCGACTTCGGCGGAGTGCAGAAACAGGCGTGCCTGGAGTACGTGTCCGATGTGCGGGTGGGTGAGTACGTCATCGTGCACGTCGGCTTCGCGCTCCAGCGTCTGGACGAGGAGTCGGCCCTGGCCTCCCTGAAGCTCTTCGAGGAACTGGGGCTGCTGGAGGAGGAGTTCGGGGACGCCTGGGAGCAGGCGGCTAAGGAGGCGGGCGACCCGGCGGAGCGCCAGGACAGCGGGAGTGAGGCCCGGTGAAGTACATCGACGAGTTCAACGACCCCGAACTGGCCCGGCGGCTGCTGGACGAGATCCGCGCCACCGCCACCCGGCCCTGGGCCCTGATGGAGGTGTGCGGCGGGCAGACCCACTCCATCATCCGGCACGGCATCGACCAACTGCTGCCCGAGCAGGTGGAGTTGATCCACGGTCCCGGCTGTCCCGTCTGTGTCACGCCGCTGGACGTCATCGACAAGGCGCTGGAGATCGCCTCGCGCCCCGAGCGTGATCTTCTGCTCCTTCGGCGACATGCTCCGGGTGCCGGGCACCGACCGCGACCTGTTCCGGGTCAAGGGCGAGGGCGGCGACGTACGCGTGGTCTACTCGCCGCTCGACGCCCTGGAGCTGGCCCGCCGCAACCCGGACCGGGAGGTGGTGTTCTTCGCGATCGGCTTCGAGACCACGGCCCCCGCCAACGCGATGGCCGTGCACCAGGCGCGGCGCCTGGGCCTGACCAACTTCAGCCTGCTGGTGTCGCATGTGCGGGTGCCCCCGGCCATCGAGGCGATCATGACGGCGCCCGCCTGCCGGGTGCAGGGCTTCCTGGCCGCCGGGCACGTGTGCAGCGTGATGGGCATGGCCGAGTACCCGGAGCTGGCCGAACGGTTCGGCGTGCCGATGGTGGTGACCGGCTTCGAGCCGCTGGACATCCTGGAGGGCATCCGCCGGGCGGTCCGCCAGCTGGAGCGCGGCGAGCACCGGGTGGAGAACGCCTACCCGCGCGCCGTGCGCGAGGAGGGCAACCCGGCCGCGGTGCGCATGATCGAGGAGGTGTTCGAGGTCACCGACCGGAACTGGCGCGGCATCGGGCCGATCCCGCTGAGCGGCTGGCGACTGACCGACGCCTTCCGCGCCTACGACGCCGAGCACCGCTTCGACGTCACCGGGCATCCGTACCGAGGAGCCCGCCGAGTGCCGCAGCGGCGAGGTGCTCCAGGGGCTGATCAAGCCGACCGAGTGCGAGGCGTTCGGCACCACCTGCACCCCGCGCACCCCGCTCGGCGCCACCATGGTCTCCAGCGAGGGCGCCTGCGCGGCCTACTACCTGTACCGCCGGATGAACGCCGCGACACCGCAGGCCGACCAGGCCGCGCGGGAGGAGATGAACCCCGTTGCCTGAACAACTCGCCGACACCATCGACCCGGCCAACTGGACCTGTCCCGCTCCCCTGCGCGACCAGCCGGTCGTGGTGATGGGGCACGGCGGCGGAGGCGCACTTTCGGCGGAGCTGATGGAGCAGGTCTTCGTCCCCGCCTACGGCAACGCCACCCTGGCCGGCCTCGCCGACTCCGCCGTCCTCGAACTGGGCGGCGCGCGGCTGGCGTTCTCCACCGACTCCTACGTGGTCAGGCCGCTGTTCTTCCCCGGCGGCAGCCTGGGCGACCTCGCGGTCAACGGCACCGTCAACGACCTGGCGATGAGCGGTGCCACGCCGGCCTATCTCTCCGCCGCCTTCGTACTGGAGGAGGGCGTGGAGCTGACCGTCGTCGAACGGATCGCGCGGGCCATGGGTACGGCGGCCGAGGCCGCCGGGGTCACCATCGCCACGGGTGACACCAAGGTGGTGGAGTCCGGGCACGGCGACGGGGTGTACGTCACCACCGCCGGTGTGGGGCTCGTGCCCGACGGCGTGGACATCCGGCCCCAGCGCGCACGGCCCGGTGACGTGGTCATCGTGAGCGGGCCGATCGGCCTGCACGGGGTGGCGATCATGAGCGTGCGGGAGGGGCTGGAGTTCGGCGTGGAGATCGCCAGCGACACCGCGCCGCTGGCGGATCTGGTGGCGGCGATGCTGGCCGTCACCCCGGACATCCATGTGCTGCGCGACCCCACCCGGGGTGGCCTGGCGGCGTCCCTCAACGAGATCGCCCGCGCCTCCGGGTCCGGGGTCCGGCTTCAGGAGCGGGCCATTCCGGTGCCGGACGCCGTGGCGAACGCCTGCGGCTTCCTCGGGCTCGATCCCCTCTACGTCGCCAACGAGGGCCGGCTGGTCGCCTTCGTGCCCCCGTCGGCGGCGGACGAGGTGCTCGCGGCGATGCGTGCCCACCCGCAGGGTGCCGGGGCCACGCTGATCGGCGAGTGCGTCGCCGAGCACCCGGGGATGGTGGTGGTCGCCACCGGTCTCGGCGGCACGCGTGTGGTGGATCTGCCGCTCGGGGAGCAGTTGCCGCGTATCTGCTGACCGGGCATGCGCGTGGGCCCCGCCGACGTGTCGGCGGGGCCCACGCGCGCTATGCCGAGGCCGGTAACGGCTCGATGCCCGGTGATCTCCAGCTCCCTGCCGCTGCGCAGGTCGCTGGAGGGCTGGTCGCAGCGCGGGCACCAGAAGAACGGGGGCATGCCCACCGGGAACTCCTCGGCGCACGGGCCGCACCAGGCCTGCGCGGGGATCTGCTCGACCACGAGCCGTGCCCCGGCGAGGGCGGTGCCGTCGCGGGCCACTTCGAAGGCGAAATCGAGGGCGTCGGGGACGACGCCCGCCAGTTCGCCGACCCGGACGGTCACCGTGGAGACGGCGTCCGTCCCGTCCGCCCGGGCCAGCTCGTCGGCCCGCTCGATGATCGCGGTCGCGATCGACAGTTCGTGCACGGCCGGATCACGGATACCGGTTGCCCGCGCGGAAACCGCCGGCCATCCGCCAGATCCGCGCTTCCCGCCTCAGGCTGGGCCACTCCCAGCACAGCATGGCCAGGGCCACGCCGCCCACCAGGACGGCCTCTGCCTTCAGCACCCGCTGTCCGCTCATCCCGCCTCGCCTGCGCGCGACGGGTCTGCGTACTCGCTTGTTCTTCATTGCGGCGACTCCCTGCTCTTTCTCAGCCCGGCGAGATGTTCGGCATGGTCTCCGCGAGGACGTCATGCCGCTTCCAGTGGATTCCCGTGGAGCGGCGCGCGTCGGCGGTGCCGTCCTCGTGGTGACCCTTCTGCTGCGCGTACCGTCCCTTGTTGCCCTGGTGCATGCCGGCGACGTGCCCGGGGGTGTCGGGCTTCGCCTGGGGCCGGCCCACTCTGATGTTGCCCATGGGGTGCTCTCCTTCCTCGCCTCCGACCTGCGGAGTGCGTGCTCATGGCCGCTCGGTGAGGTCCTCGAAGAACTGCTCGACGGCCGGCCAGACCCGGCCGCCGCCGGACAGGCCCCGCCACTCCCGGCGTACGACGGCGACCATCCGGTAGCAGTCGTCGATCGGCACGATCCAGTGGTGGTCGAGGCCGTGGACGGTGTTCACCAGCAGTGCCTCCACGTCGGGTTCCACGGTGGCGAGCTGCGGACACATGCCGGCCAGTTCCTGCCAGGCCGTCGCTTCCACCTCCCACCGCATGGCCCCCGCCGGGCTCGGGCCCTCGGCGGTGAGGGTGCCGTCCGACCGGGGCACGAAGAAGACCAGGCCGACGGGTACGCCAAGGACCCCGGTGTCGACCTTGGGCAGCCGGACCCGGCGGCGGGGCACGAGCCGGTACTGGCCGTCACCGGCCCCGGACCCGGCGAACAGCACCGAGCAGGGGCGGCAGACGCAGCGCACCTCGTCCTGCCCGGTGTCGAACAGGTGGGCGTGCTCGTCGGGCACCGGCGCGGCGCACAGGTCGCACACCTCCGTCTCGGCCGCCGCCGTGCGGTCGGCCGAGGAGCGGATGAGGCGGGCCAGGGCTCCGTCCGTGGTCACCGTGCGTCCCGGTGGGTCAGCGTGGTCAGCGGTACGAAGGCGGGGGCAGGCGTGCTCGGCAGGGGTTCCACCGCCGTCAGCTCGGGAGCCAGCGGCGAGCACCGCCTCACGGACGGCGTCGGTGACCTCGGAACCTCCGCCGCCGCAACCGGATCCGCACCCGCCACCCGTTTTCAGGCGCACCTGGGCCACCTGCCCGTCCACTCCGGCCCACTCCACGTCACCGCCGCGCTCCTGCACGGCGGGCCGCAGCCGCTCGACCGCGCGGGCCGCCCGGCTTTCTGCCGGCTCGGGGTGGATGTCGTGCAGCACCATCAGGTGCCCCAGCAACTCGTCGTCGGCCAGCTGCCCGGCCAGCTGCCCGTCCGCGTGGTCCAGGACGCGGGCCAGTGCCTCGCCATAGACCTCGGTCAGGAGCGCGACCGCCTCGGTGGCGGAGCGGGTGGTGGGGCCGGGCGCGGACTCGAGGCCCGCCAGCAGGTCGTCGAGCCGGGCGAGCCGGGCCTCGACGTCCGGGTCGGCCAGTCGTGTGCCGGCGTCGTCAGCCATGGTTCGCCCCGTACGTCGGCGAGTGCAGGGTGGTCAGCGTCTTGCCCTTGCCGACGTACATGTGCACACCGCACGGCAGACAGGGGTCGAAGCTGCGGACCGTGCGCATGATGTCGACGCCCTTGAAGTCGTCCGGCCCGTTCTCCTCGAAGATGGGCTGGCCCTGGACGGCGTCCTCGTACGGCCCGGGGGTGCCGTACATGTCGCGGGGGCTGGCGTTCCACGGGGTGGGCGGGTACGGGTGGTAGTTGGCGATCTTCTTGTCCTTGATCACCAGGTGGTGGGAGAGGACGCCGCGCACCGCCTCGTGGAAGCCGCAGCCGATCGCCTCGTCGGGCACCTCGTAGTTCTCGAACACCTTGGTCTCGCCCGCGCGGACCATCCCCATGGCCTCTTCGATGAACTGCAGGGCCATGGCGGCCGCGTAGGCGACGAAGTACGGCCGGGCACGGTCGCGTTCGATGGTGTTGCTCCACTGCGGGATGCGCCACTCCAGGGTGGTCTCCGGCAGCGACTCGCCCTTGGGCAGCGAGATGCGCACGCTGTGGCCGGTGGACTTGACGTACGGGGTGTCGACGAGGCCGCTCAGCGCGGTCGACCACAGCCGGGCGAGCGGGCCGCCGCCGGTGTCGAGGGCGAGGTGCTGGTCGGTCCGCTTGTCGTACCAGCGCGGGCTCATCACCCAGCTGTACTTGTCGTCGAAGTTGCGCTTCTGCGGTACCGGGACCGTGGTCTGGTTCCACGGGTGGCGCATGTCGACGGGGTTGCCGAGCGGGTCGTGCGTGACGAAGGGCTGATTCGTTCACCCAGTCCTCGTAGTACGAGCTGCCGAGCATGATGCGCAGGCCGAGGTTGATGTCGACGAGGTTGTTGGTGACCAGCTCGCCGTCGACGATGATGCCGGGGGTGACGTACATCGTCCTTGCCCCAGGAGTTCATCGTCTCGTAGCGGTAGTCGACGGTCTGGGGGTTCTGGAAGGCGCCCCAGCAGCCCAGCAGGACACGGCGGCGGCCGACCTCCTCGTAGCCGGGCAGCGCCTCGTAGAAGAAGTCGAAGACGTCGTCGTTCATGGCGACGGCCTTCTTCACGAAGTCGATGACCCGCATGAGCCGGCTGAGGTAGTCGGTGAAGACGGCGGGCGACGGGATCGTGCCGACACCGCCCGGGTACAGCGTGGACGGGTGGACGTGCCGCCCCTCCATCAGGCAGAACATCTCGCGGGTGACCCGGCTGACCTTCAGGGCCTCCTTGTAGACCTCGCCCTCGAAGGGGTTGAAGGCCTTCATGATGTCGGCGATGGTGCGGTAGCCGTGGATGTCGCCGCCCGGTGCCTCGGTGCGTTCGGCGCGGGCCAGCACTCCGGGGTTGGTGGCCTTGACCATCGCCTCGCAGAAGTCCACGAACACCAGGTTGTCCTGGAAGATCGTGTGGTCGAACATGTACTCGGCGGCTTCGCCGAGGTTGACGATGTGCTCGGCCAGCGGGGGCGGCTTGACGCCGTAGGCCATCTGCTGGGCGTAGTCGGAGCAGGTGGTGTGGTTGTCGCCGCAGATGCCGCAGATCCGGGACGTGATGAAGCCCGCGTCGCGCGGGTCCTTGCCCTTCATGAACACCGAGTAGCCGCGGAAGAGCGACGAGGTGCTGTGGCATTCGACGACTTCCCGGTTGGCGAAGTCGATCTTCGTGTAGATGCCCAGGTTGCCGATGATCCGGGTGATCGGATCCCAGGACATGTCCACGAGTTGTGGCGGCTTGCGCTCCGTGGGCCGGGCCTCGGTGGTGGTCATCTGCGGTTCTGCCCCTCGCTGTCGGTGGTGTGGGGGTGGGTGGTGGGGTGGGTGCCGGGCGCCATCACGGCCGCCAGCGCGGGTCGTAGCCGCTGGTGAGCTTGCGCTTGTTGTGGCGCCACCTGGGCTCGTGGTTGACCAGTTCGTTCGTCATGCCGCGCAGTCGGCGGATGACGGCCCCGTAGGGCTTGATGGCCAGGGACGACAGGGTTCCGCCCGGGGGCTCGTCCATGAACGGCATGAACGCGTCGGGGAAGCCGGGCATCGTGCACCCGATGCAGATGCCGCCGACGTTCGGGCAGCCTCCGATGCCGGCCATCCAGCCGCGCTTGGGCACGTTGCAGTTGACGACCGGACCCCAACAGCCCGTCTTGACCAGGCACTTGGGCGAGTTGTAGTCCTTGGCGAAGCTGGCCTGCTCGTAGTACGAGCCGCGGTCGCAGCCCTCGTGGACCGTCTTGCCGAACAGCCACTGCGGGCGCAGCATGTGGTCCAGCGGGGGCGGGGGCGCGGAACCGGCCGCGTGGTAGAGGACCCAGACCAGGGTCTCCATGAAGTTCTCGGGCTGGATCGGGCAGCCGGGCACGTTGACGATGGGCAGCCCGCCCCGGGAGGTGTAGTCCCAGCCCAGGTAGTCGGCGAGGCCCATGCAGCCGGTGGGGTTGCCGGACATGGCGTGGATGCCGCCGAAGGTGGCGCAGGTGCCGGCGGCCACCACCGCCCAGGCTTTGGGGGCCAGTTGGTCGATCCACCAGTTGAGGGTCTGCGGCTCACCGGTCTCCGGGTCGTTGCCGAAGGACGTCCAGTAGCCGTCGCCCTCGATGATGTTCTGGTTGGGGATCGAGCCCTCGATGACGAGGATGAACGGGCCCAGCTCGCCGCGCACGGCGGCCCGGTAGGGAGCGAGGAAGTCCTCGCCGCCCAGGCTCGGGGAGAGCACCTTGTTGACCAGGTTCACCTTCGGCAGGCCCGGGATCAGTCCGAGCACCAGGTCCTCGATGGAGGGCTGGTCGGCGGCCGTCAGCGAGACGGTGTCGCCGTCGCAGCTCATCCCTTCGGAGATCCAGAGGATGTGGATCTCCTCGATGCCCTGCCGTTCCTCGGCCCGGCTGGGCTCCTTGCTGACTTCGGTGGTACTGCTGTGGGTTGTCATGTCACTCGGCCTCCGCTGCGGGGGTCTCGGAGTCGGTCGTGTGCCGCGGCTGAGCTGCGGCGGGAGCCGGTGCCGACGGCTCGTCCGGGGATCCGGCGGGCTCGAGGGGTTCGAGCTCGTCGGGCCGGAAGTAGTGGAAGCGGCCGTACCAGCTGTGCAGTTCGGCCGCGGGGTCGTCGTCGAGGGTGACGGCGAGGTGCACGCTGCCGTCCACGTCGTGGAAGACGGCGGCGACCTCGGCGGACCGGCCGGCCAGGAACATGTCCTGGGCGTCGGCGCCTCGGCCGCGGGGGCGCAGCCGCACGCGGCTTCCGCCGCCGAGGGGCACGCCGTCGACGAGCACGGTGTCGGTGGCCGGGGAGAGACCGTCGTCGGCGCCCTCCTGCCACCAGGCGGGGCGTTCGGTGGGTGCCGAAGTCGCCGGGGACGCCGGTGCCAGGGATCGGATGGCGCCGTGCAGACGTTCGAAGACCTCCTGCGGCATGGTGTCGACCCGGTCGAGGATCGCGGCCGCCCTCGGGTCGGTGGCCCGCGCCTCGCGCTTCTCCTCGTCGGTCAGCAGCATCGTGCGCAGCGTGAGGATCTCGTCGATCTCCCCGGCGTCGTGCAGGTCGCCCGGGCTTTCGGGGGCGACCTGGGGGTGGTCGGGCAGGATGATCGGCGCGGACAGCAGGATGTGTCCGGCGTCCCCGGCTTCGCCGCCGAGGACGGGGAAGGTGAACTCGTTCCGGCACGCGCGCGCGGGATCCGCCAGGTCCGTGGGCGGATCGATCAGCGAGACGAACTCCACCCCGTCGCCTCCGACGAGGGTGTGGGTGGCGATGAGGGCTCGGCGCAGGGCCTGGTCGCGCGCGGTCCGTGGTTCCGGTGCGGGCCCGGTGTTGGTCGTCCGCACGCGAAGCCGGCAGATGTCGTCGGAGAGTCGCTCGGCGGTGACGGTGGTCTCGGCCCGTACCTCGTCGCGGTGCCGCACCACCCGCCCGGCGCCTGTGGGCAACGGTTCGACATCCTCGCCTGCCGCAGCGCCCACGGGGACGGTGCGTCCCCGGTCGAGGAGCTCGTCGAGTGGGACCTCGGCCTCGCATGCGCGCGGCACTGCCTCGTCGAAGGTCAGATGCACCGTGCCGTCGTCGGTGCGCAGCGACTCGACGGCGTGGTGCCGGCCATCCCGGCCGGTTTCCTCCACCTGCTTGCGCTGCATCTGGAGGTAGCGGATCCGCACGCGTACGGAGGCGTCGTCGGGCCGCCGGATCCGCAGGAGGCACTCGGTCTGCTGGTACCAGGAGTCGGCGGAGCCCGACACGCCGGGGACGACGGGGCCGTCCGACTCCACCCAGTCCCGGGGGAACAGCACCCCGAACTGCCATCGGACGCGGTTCTTGGCCGAGGACCGGCGGTAGGGGTAGAGGAGGTAGCCCTCGTAGAGGACGGCGTCGGCGACGGCGCTCAGCTGCTCGAAGGCGCCCCGGGACCGGTCCGGCGGCTGATCCGCGCCGCCCCGCGTGGCAGCACACGCCGTGCCGCCCTCGACCAGTCCGTCCGCCATCGCGCCTCCTCGTTCGTGTGTGCACGCGCATCCCTTCCACCACGGTCACACCGCTCATCCACCCCCGCCTCCTCCGGCCCATTCGGTTGCGCCGTTCGGGGCTGCTTCGGGGCGCGCGGGCTCACCGGGGCCCGGGACGGTTCATCCGGACGGCGCAGGGCACCTGCACAATCGGCAAGCCGAGGGAAGGCGTCACAGCATGGACCAGCCGATGAACCACTACGCCCGCACGACCACGAGCCCCGCCGTCACGATCCTGGCCGACCCGCTGGTCAACAAGGGCACCGCCTTCAGCCGGCGCGAGCGCGCGGAGCTCGGGCTCGACGGGCTGTTGCCGCCCGCCGTGGAGACCCTGGACGAGCAGGTCGCCCGCGCCTACGAGGCGTTCCGCGGCTACGACAAGCCCCTCAACCGGCACATCTACCTGCGCCAGTTGCAGGACACCAACGAGGTGCTCTTCTACCGTCTGGTCACCGAGTACCTGGAGGAGCTGCTGCCCGTCGTCTACACGCCGACGGTCGGCGAGGCCTGCCAGCGTTTCAGCGAGATCTACCGGCGGCCGCGCGGGCTGTTCCTGACCTGGGAGGACCGGCACCGCTTCCGGGACATCCTGCGCAACCGCCCGTACCGGGACCAGGACGTGGACGTCATCGTCGTCACCGACGGACAGCGCATCCTCGGGCTGGGCGACCAGGGCGTCGGCGGCATGGGCATCCCGATCGGCAAGCTCAGCCTCTACACGGCGATCGGCGGCATCCACCCGGCCCGTACGCTGCCGATCCTGCTGGACGTCGGCACGGACAACGAGGCCCTGCTGGACAATCCGCGCTACCTGGGCCGTCGTGCACAGCAGGCTGACCGGCTCCGAGTACGACGAGATGATCGAGGCCTTCGTGTCGGCGGTCGAGGCGGAACTGCCCGGGACGCTGCTCCAGTGGGAGGACTTCGCCACCGCCCACGCCCATCCGATCCTCGCTCACTACCGCGACCGGCTGCTCACGTTCAACGACGACATCCAGGGCACCGCGGCCGTCACGCTCGGCGCCCTGTCCACCGCGGCGAACGTGGCCGGAACCCCGCTGCCCGACCAGCGCCTGGTGATCCTGGGTGCGGGATCGGCGGCCATCGGCGTCGCCGACATGATCCGTACGGCCATGGTCGACGAGGGGCTGCCGGAGGACGAGGCCACGGCACGGTTCTGGATTCTCGACGTCGACGGCCTGCTGGTGCGCTCCCGCAGCGAACTGACGCCGCAGCAGCGGAGGTTCGCGCGCGAGGACAGCGAGGTGGCCCACTGGGACGGCACCGGCCTCGCCGAGGTGGTACGCCGCGTCGAGCCGACGGCGCTCATCGGGCTGTCGACGGCTCATGGCGCGTTCACCGAGGAGATCGTGCGGCAGATGGGCTCGACGTGCGAACGGCCCGTCATCTTCCCGCTCTCCAACCCCACCTCCCACTCCGAGGCCGATCCCGCGGACCTCACCCGCTGGACCGACGGCCGGGCGCTGATCGCCACGGGCTCGCCCTTCCCGCCGTTGACGGTGGACGGGCGCGAGGTGCCGGTGGCGCAGTCGAACAACGTGTACGTGTTCCCGGCCATGGGGCTCGCGGTGACCGCGAGCCGCGCCACGCGCGTCACCGACCACATGCTGGTGGCAGCCGCCCGTGCCGTCGCGCGGTGCGCGGTGCGGGCGGCGGACGGCGACGACGACGGGCCCGTGCCGCTGCTGCCGCCTCTGACCGGGATGCGGGAGTCCGCTCGCGAGATCGCCCTGGCCGCTGCCCTCGCCGCCGTCGAGGACGGGGTGGCTGAGCAGGCGACGGAGGAGGATCTGCGCAAGGCCGTCGCGCAGGCACAATGGACACCGAGTTACCCGGCCTGACCACGTGCCTGGTGGGGATGCGCGCGCACCGGCACGTACTGTCCGAGCAGGACGGTCGATCCGCGGAGGCATCCACACCATGGACCAGCGAGAGTCCCGCTCCGACGACGCGCTGAACGCGGCGGCGGACGCGTTCGAGCAGCTTCGTCCCAGGCTGTTCGGTGCGGCGTCGTCGAGGCCAACGGGCAACCCAGCCTGCTGCTCGCCCAGGACGGAGCGACCGTCGCCCTGGTGAGCGCCACCGTGGGGCCGGACGGCATCGACGGGCTTTACTGGGTCCTGACGCCGGACAAGCTGAGGGCGTACGAGCGGTCGGCCGACAGGCTCACCGGCCGCCCGTAGCCCCGGGATCAGTTCTCCTTGAGCCACTCCTCGTAGCGGGTGGACGCGATGTGCGCGGTCTCGTCGCCGGTGAGCACATCGGGCATGCCGGCGAACAGGCCGGCGGTCTCGTCCGTGACGACGGTGCGGCCGTCCGTCTTGGCAGCCAGGGTGATCTCACCCAGCCGATCGAGCCCGTGCGTCTTTGGGCCCGGATGTCGCGGATGCCGTTCGACGGATCTCCCTGGGCCGCCTCGGCGACGGCGGCGGCCACATCGGCGGAGGCGATGGGACGCAGTCGCAGGGAGGCAGGCGCACCTCACCACCCTCGGTGGACATGTTCATCACCGGAGCGACGAACTCGAAGAACTGGGTGGCGCGCACGATGCTGTAGGGCACTCCGCTGCCACGTACGGCGTTCTCCTGCGCGACCTTGGCTTCGTAGTAGCCGTAGCCGGGCACCTGGTGGACGCCCACGATGGAGAGCCCGACGTGGTGGCGGACGCCCGCCTCTTTCTCGGCGGCGAACAGGTTCCGCGCCGAGCGGGTGAAGAAGTCCAGGGCCGGCTCGGTGTCGAAGGACGGCGAGTTCGACACGTCCACGACCACGGCCGCGCCTTTGAGCGCCTCGGCCAGTCCCTCGCCGGTGAGGGTGTCGACACCCGTGGAGGGGGCGGCGGCCACGGCCTCGTGCCCCCTGTCACGCAGCAGCGCGACCACCTGCGAGCCGATGAGGCCCGTACCGCCGACGATCACGATCTTCGTCACTGTCTCCGTTCTCTGGTTGTCCGACTCACCAGAGAGACAGGGCAGCGTCCGGGTCTGTGACAGCCGGCGGCGCCTCACTTGTATGGAGGGGCCCGGCGTCAACCGCGCAGCCACGGCGCGAGCATCCCGCCCCGCTTCAGTGAACCGAGAACCATCGACACATCGACGGACGCCGCCTCCTCCAGCCACGGGGACCGCGTGACGAACTCGTGCAGGGCCGTCTCGTCCGGGAACGCGGTCAGGACGAGCAGTTGGCGTTCGCCGGTGACGAAGCTGACGTACCGGACATGCGGGGACTCGGCGAGCGCCGCCGCCACTGCGTCGACCGCCGCCGGGACGGCGCGCACCCACAGCACGGCCTCCACCGGCAGTCCGAGCAGCACCGGTTCGATCACGGCCCGGACGCGGACGCGTCCTTCCCTGCGCAGCGCGCCGAGCCGGCGTCGGGCGGTGGCCTCGGACACCCCGGACACCCGGGCCAGTTCGTCGTAGGTGCACCGCCCGTCCTCGGTCAGGGCGTTCACCAACAGGCGGTCGGAGCGGGCGAGTTCGCCCGCTCCGTCGAACACGGGCAACAGGTCCGGCGACGCGGCGGGGGTGATCGGGGTCGTGCCGTCGGCGAGTGCGGCGATCTCGGCCTCCGTGAGCAGGCCCGCGTGCCACTCGCGAATCGTCCGCACGTGCCGCAGTACCGGCAGCGTCAGCGTCCGTACGACCCCCGGCAGGCCCGGGAGCTCGTCCATGACGAGTCCCGCGAGACGGTCGCGGGGACACTGCACTTCCGCGACGCAGTCCCAGGTCCCGGTCAGGACATGGGCGAAGGCGCAGTCGGGGCGGCGCGCCAGCGCGGTGGCGACGACGCGGGCCTGGCCGGGTGCGCAGCGCACGCCGATCACGGTGCTGCGACCACGCACCACCATGGCGCCGATCCGTACGAGCCCGGAGTCCAGCAGCCGGGTGCCCCGGCGCACGACGGTGCGTTCAGGTTCACCGAGTGCCGTCGCGATGCGGTGCCATGAGGCACGACCGTCGATCTGCAGGGCGCTGATGATGCGCCGGTCCAGCGAATCGGCCACGAAGCCGGGGTGCGGTGCGTCCATCGGCCGAGAGTATGGCCGATTCCGTCGATTTCACAGGGATTCTTGTTCCCTTCCGTCAGCCTGCCTCACTCTGCCGGGGAAGCCGGATCGCATACGGAGGTGGCCGACGTGACCGCGACTCCTGGAAGCCCCCCACACACCCGGGCGGCTGCACCGTCCCCCGAGTCCTCGCACGCCCCGACCACGCGACGCGGTCGGCTGGCCGTCCTCGGCCCGGGGCTCGTCCTGGCAGCCACCAGTGTGGGTGCCGGCGACATGGTGACGTCACTGGCGGGCGCCGCCGGCTACGGCATGGCCCTGCTGTGGGCGATCCTCGTCGGTGTCGTCCTCAAGTACGCGCTCACCGAGGCGGTGGGGCGTCTGCATCTGGGGAGCGGTCTGACCGTGATCGCGAGCCTGCGCGCGGCAGCCCGCTGGCTGCCGTCCGCCTTCTTCGCGTTCGTGCTGGTCATCGGGCTGCTCTACGGGGCGGCCCTGAGCTCGGTGGCCTCGCTCGCGCTGACGACGCTGTTCCCCGCGCTGCCGCTGAGGCCGTTGGCCGTGGTGATCGCGCTGGCGTCGGCCGGGCTCGTGTACGTGGGCCGGTACGCGCTGTTCGAGCGGGTGATGAGCGGGTTCATGCTGGCCAAGTTCGTCGGCATGGTCGTGCTGGCCGTGGTCACGGTCGTCACCATGGACGACCCGTCCGGCCTGGTGTCCTCGCTGCGGCCGCGGCTGCCGGAGGGCGATGTGGTCACCGTGCTGGCGCTGGTCGGCGGGGTGGGCGGCACGGCCGGGGTGGCCTCGTACAGCTACTGGCTGCGGGAGAAGGGCTGGCAGCACCGGAGCTGGCTGCCCGTCATGCGGGCGGACTCGGCGGTGAGTTACGGCGTCACGTTCCTGTTCGTGGTGTGCACCTCGATCGTGGGCACCGGCCTGCTGTACGGCACCGGCCGGACGATCACCGGCAACGACGGGCTGGCCGCGCTGGCCGAACCGCTCGGCGCCGACCTCGGGTCGGTGGCACGCGCACTGTTCCTGGGCACCTTCTTCCTCGTGACCCTGAGCGCCCTGGTCGGCGGCTTCAACGCCCTGTGCTATCTGCTGGCCGACTCGCTGCGCACCCTGCGCGGGGTGCCGGACGCCGAGGCCGAGCGGCACATGGGCCAGCGCAGCCGTCCGTTCCGCCTGTTCGTGCTCTACTGCGCGGTCACGTCGGTGGCGGTGACCTTCGTGGGACGGCCGGTCCCCCTGGTGCTCACCTACGCCGCCGTGGGCTCCCTCGTCCTGCCGTTGCTGTCCGGGGCGCTGCTGGTGCTCCTCAACCGGCGTGGTCTGCAGCCGCCGTACCGCAACAAGACCGTCTCGAACGTGCTGCTGTCGAGCTCCTTCGTCCTGTTCGGGGTGCTCGCCGTCGTCCAGCTGAAGGAAACCCTGGGAGGACTGTGAACACCGCCGACCTGTGCTTCACCACCGCGACCGAGCTCGCCGCCGCCCTGCGGCGCCGTGAGGTGTCCGCGCGTGAGGTCGTCACCGCCCACCTCGAACGCGTCGACCAGGTCAATCCGTCGGTGAACGCGATCGTCACCCTCGTCGCCGACCGGGCCCTGGAACAGGCCGCCGAGGCGGACGAGCGGCTCGCCTCGGGGGCCGAGGTCGGTCCCCTGCACGGGCTGCCCGTCGCCCACAAGGACCTCCACGACACGGCGGACATCCGCACGACGTACGGCTCACCCGTCTTCGCCGACCACGTCCCCGGCCGGGACCACCTGGTGGTCGAACGCCTCAGGCGGGCCGGGGCCCTCACGCTCGGCAAGACCAACGTGCCCGAACTCGGCATGGGCTCCCACACCGTCAATGCCGTCTTCGGCGCGACCCGCAACCCCTACGACCTCTCGCGCAGCGCGGGCGGCAGCAGCGGCGGCGCGGGGGCGGCCCTCGCCTGCGGCATGCTGCCGATCGCCGACGGCAGCGACACCGGCGGCTCACTGCGCAACCCGGCGTCCTTCAACAACGTGGTCGGGCTGCGGCCCTCCCCCGGCCGGGTCCCGTCCTGGCCCGACAAGGCGCCCTGGGGCCAGCTGTCGGTGAAGGGCCCCATGGCGCGGACCGTGCGGGACGTCGCCCTGATGCTGTCCGTCCTGGCCGGGCCTGATCCGCGCAGCCCGCTCGCCCTCGACACTCCGGGTTCCGCCTTCGCCGGCCCGATCGACGGCGACATCCGCGGATGGCGGGTCGCCTGGTCGCCCGACCTCGGCGGGAGCGTGCCCGTCGACCCCGAGGTCCGGGACGTGGTGCGGGGCGCCGTGGAGGTGTTCGGCGCGCTGGGCTGCGAGGTAGAGGAGGTCTGCCCCGACCTGTCCGGCGCCGACGAGGCGTTCCTCGTCCAGCGCGCGTGGCAGATGGAGCTCGCCTACGGGCCCCTGCTGGACGAAAACCGCCATCGCATGGCCCCGGACGTCGTGTGGAACATCGAGGAAGGCCGAAAGCTCACGGGCCCGGACCTGGGCCGCGCCCAGGTGCTGCAGGCCGCGCTCTTCCACCGGGTGCGTGAGTTCTTCGGGACGTACGACGTCCTGCTGCTGCCGGTCAGCCAGGTCGCGCCCTTCGACGTCCGCCTTCCCTACCCCGCCTCCGTGGACGGCACCGCCATGGAGACGTATCTGGACTGGATGCGCTCGGCCTACCTGATCACGATGACCGGCTGCCCTGCCCTGTCGGTCCCGGCCGGCTTCACCCCGGCCGGGCTGCCGGTCGGGCTCCAGGTGGTGGGGCCGCACCGGGACGACGCGGCCGTTCTGAGGGCGGGGTACGCCTTCGAACAGGCGACGCGTGCGGGGCAACGACGACCGGAGGTCGTTGCCGCGGGCACGACGGAAGGCGGTCGGTCATGAGCCCCCGCAGTGTCGTGGTCGTGGGTGCGGGCATGGCGGGTCTGGCGACCGCCTGGTTCCTCCAGGAGGCCGGAGTCGAGGTCACCGTGGTCGACCGCCGGGGCGTGGCGGCCGGCGCGTCGTGGGGCAACGCCGGCTGGCTCTCCCCCGCCCTGACCGTCCCGCTGCCCGAACCGGCCGCCCTCAAGCTGGGGTTGCGCACGCTCCTCTCCCCCGCCTCCCCGCTCTACATCCCGCCGCGCCCGGACCCGCGGCTGGCCCGCTTCCTGCTGGCGTTCACCCGGAACTGCACCCATCAGCGCTGGCAGGTGGCCATGGCACATCTCGCCGCGCTGAACCGCGGGGCGCTGTCGGCGTACGACGATCTGGCCCGGGGCGGGGTAGCCGAGCCGACGCGCAGGGGCTCGGGGTGCCTGATCGCCTTCACCTCCAAGGCCGGGCGTGCCCCGCTCGTGGGGGAGCTGGACGCGGTGCGCGCGGCGGGCCAGGAGGTCGACTACGACCTGCTGACCGGTGCCGAGGCGCGCGAGCTGGAGCCGGCGCTCTCGGCGCGGGTGGACGCGGCCGTACGACTGCACGGCCAGCGTCATCTGAACCCGGGGGCGTATGTCACGGCCCTGGCCGACGCGGTCCGTGACCGGGGCGGCAAGATCGTCACCGGCCTGGAGGTCACCCGCATACGGGACTTGGGCACGCGGGGTCGCAGCCCTCGCCTCGGACGGCACGTCCGTGCGGGCCGACGCGGCCGTCCTCGCTCCCGGAGCATGGCTGGGCCCGCTGGCGGCGCCCTTCGGTGTGCGCACCCCGGTGCAGTCCGGCCGCGGGTACAGCTTCAGTCTGCCTCCGGACGGACTGCCCACCCGGCCCACCTACTTCGCCGAGCGGCGCGTGGTCTGCACACCGCTCGGGGACCGGGTGCGGGTGGCGGGAATGATGGAGTTCACGGCACCCGACCGCCCCGCGGATCCCCGCCGCATCCAGGCGATCGTCAACGCGGCCCGAACGCTGCTCCCTTCGGCCGACCTCACCCGCCGCACCGACGAATGGGCAGGCCCACGCCCGTGCACGCCCGACGGCCTGCCCCTGGTCGGCCCCACCCGCTCGCCCCGGGTCCACGTCTGCGGCGGCCACGGCATGTGGGGCATCGCTCTGGGGCCGCTCAGCGGAAAGCTGCTGGCCGACTCGATCGTCACGGGCCGCCGGGCGCCCGAGTTGACGGCGCTGCGTCCGCTGCGATGAGGGACGCGGTCAGCCGAGCGGGACGCCTGTGTGCTGCTCCAGAGACTGGATGAGGCGGGCCTGGAACTCTTCGTCCTGCGAGGCGGGGTGTGGTGTCTGTACCTGCTGGTGGTACCAGTAGCCGCCGGTGCTCGGGTTCACGTCCTGGTGGGTGGCGAGCCACACCTGGGTCCGGTGCCCGGCGATCAGGTCGTCCGATGCGGCGGCACCGCCCATCCGGGTGGGGACCCACCCGGGATCGACCGCATGGCTGGAGGTTCCTTCCCACCGGGACGCGAGGGCGAGCGCGAGGGTGGTGACCCACAGCTTGGTGTCGTCGTAGGAAGCGGTGCGGGCGGCCAGGCGTCGCAGATCGGTGGAGCCGGTCCGGTGCATGGAGCTGCTCAGAAAGACGAGCCTGGCCGGCTTGTCCGTCAGGGCCGTCAGCACATAGGGCGCGACGATGTTGACGGTGGTCTCCTCGGGGGCGTGCAGAACGCCGGCGTTGTGGATGACGGCGTCGAAGCGGCCGAACTCGGAGGCGTCCCGGGCCACACCGCGGATCTCTTCCAGCTCGGCGAGGTCACCGGTGACGGCACCCTTCCACCGGGCCGTGTCACCCATGTCGGTGAGACGGGCCGGGTTGCGGACGTGGATGACCACCTCGTGCCCGTCGTCGGCCAACGCTGTCGCCGTGTTGCGCCCGAGCCCGCTGGATGCCCCGGTCACCAGGACCAGTGCCATGTCGGTCAACTCCCTTCTGTCCGTGAACTGTCGCCCGCCGGAGATCAGCTGCTCTTGTCCGGCGCCGAGGCGGTGGGGCCTCCCGGGCCGGCACGGAGCATGGCCTTGTAGAGGGCGTCGTGCTCGGGCGAGTCGGGGAGCGTGCCGCGGGCAGGGGTTTGCAGGGACTGGATCAGCAGGGCGACGACACGGCGCCAGGCGTCGGGGGCGGCCTCCCCGGTGGCGTTGACGACACCGGCGTTGGCCATGTGGATCAGCACCAGGTCCGAGGGGTCGAAGTCCTCGCGCAGCCGGCCGGTGGCCTTGGCGCGGCCGATCAGCTCGACCACGGCTTCGTACGCCTCGTCGCGGCGCTGCTCCAGGGCCTTGGCGGTGGGGAAGGTCATGGTCAGCACGTCGGCGAAGCCGTAGTCGGCGGCCTGCATCGCGCAGGCGGTCTCGATGTAGCCGATGAAACCTTGCCAGGGGTCGGGGTCTTCCAGGGCGACCGCGACCGCCTCGGCGTAGGCGTCCATGCGGTCGCCGAAGACGGCGGCGACCAGCTCTTCCTTGGTGGGGAAGCGGCGGAACATGGTGGCGATGCCGACACCCGCCTCGCGGGCCACCGACGCCATGGAGGCGTTCAGGCCGTCGCGCGCGAACACGATGCGCGCGGCGGCGATGATGCGCCCCCGGTTACGCTCGGCGTCGCTGCGCAGCGGCTGCGCGGCGGGTCCGTCGGACTGCGGGGCGCCAGGGTTCATACCAGCCAGTCTAGCTATCGGATCACCCTATCCATTTCTAGGTGCGGATCGCGGCCGGAGCGTCTGCCACGGATGCCTGGCCGGTGAGGTTCTCCGGACGCAGGATCGTTTCCAGTTCCTCGGTGGTGAGCAGACCCGCTTCCGCGGCCAGGTCCTTGATGCTGCGGCCCGTGGCCAGGGCTTGGCGGGCCAGCGTGGTGGAGGCGGCGTAGCCGATGTACGGGGCGAGGGCGGTCACCAGACCGATGGAGCGGTGGACTGTGTCGCAAAGGTGTTCTCGGTTGGCGGTGATGCCGGGGACGCAGCGGACGGCGAGGGTGTCGCAGGCGGCGCGCAGATGGGTCAGGGAGCGCAGCAGGCTGTACGCCATGACGGGTTCGAACGCGTTGAGCTGGAGCTGTCCCGCCTCGGCGGCCATGGTGACGGTCAGGTCGTTGCCGATGACCTCGAAGGCGACCTGGTTGACGACCTCGGGGATCACCGGATTGACCTTGCCGGGCATGATGGACGAACCGGCCTGCACCGGCGGCAGGTTGATCTCGCCGAGCCCGGCGGTGGGGCCGGAGGACATCAGGCGCAGGTCGTTGCACGTCTTGGAGAGTTTCACCGCGACGCGCTTGAGGACGCCGGAGAGCTGGACGAAGGCGCCGCAGTCCTGGGTGGCTTCGATGAAGTCGCCCGCGGGCCGGACGGGTTCGCCGCTGATGCCGGCGAGGTAGGAGCAGGCGAGTTCGGCGTAGCGGGGGTGGCCGTTGATGCCGGTGCCGATCGCGGTGCCGCCCAGGTTGGACTCCAGCAGCAGGGCGGCGGCCTCGGTGAGGCGCTGGCGGTCTTCCTCGATCATGACGGCGTAGGCCGTGAACTCCTGGCCCAGCGTCATGGGGACCGCGTCCTGGAGCTGGGTGCGGCCCATTTTCAGTACGTCGCCGAAATCCGCCGCCTTGTCGGTGTAGGCCGTGGCCAGCAGCCCCCAGAGAGTCGCCGAGCCGGCGCAATGAGGTGACCAGGGCCAGGCGTACGGCGGTGGGATAGACGTCGTTGGTGCTCTGCCCGAGGTTGACGTGGTCGAGCGGGTGGATCACGTCGTAGAAGCCGCGCGGGTGACCGAGGATCTCCAGGGCCCGGTTCGCGATGACCTCGTTGGCGTTCATGTTCGTCGACGTGCCGGCCCCGCCCTGGACCGGGTCGACGACGAACTGCTCCGTCAGCCGTCCGGAGCCGATCTCCTCGCAGGCTCTGATGATCGCCCCGGCGATGTCCGGCGTCAGCAGACCCAGGTCACGGTTGGCCTGCGCAGCCGCTTGTTTGACCGCCGCAAGCGACGCGATCAGGTCGGGGAACTGGGCGATGGCCGACCCGGTGATCGCGAAATTCTCCACCGCCCGCACGGTGTGCACGCCGTAGTAGGCGTCGGCCGGGACCTCTTTGTCTCCCACCAGGTCGTGTTCCACACGCATGGCCTGTGCCATCTGCTGCTCCTCGTGAAGCGCCGACTCCGGTCGGCTCTGCCGGTGCGGGGCCCCTTGACAGGCCGCTGCCTTGGAGCCCAGTCTTACCGCCCAATACGCAGAGCGCAATATATTGGAGCGCACGGAGGCTTCCATGAGCACCCCGCACACCACCCCCACCAGCACAGACGCCCCCCGAAACCGGCGCACAGGACTACTGCGGCGCTGTCTGAAGATGCCGATCGGCATCCAGTCGATCATCGCCGTAGGGCTCGGAGCCCTCATCGGATCCCTCGCCCCGTCGGCCGGCGAGCAGATGAAGATCCTCGGGGAGGTGTTCCTGAACCTGGTGCAGGTCGTGGTCCTGCCGCTGGTCTTCCCGCTCATCGTGCTGGGCATCGCCCGCATGGAGTCGGTCAAGAAGGTCGGCCGGATCGCCGGCAAGGCCATCCTCTACTTCGAGATCGTCACCACTGTCGTCCTGCTGATCGCGGTCGGCCTGGCCAAGTTCACGGGCATCGGCAAGGGCGCCCCCGTCCACGGGGCCGACGCCAAGGACCTGGACGGCCTGAGCCAGGGCATCGACTTCCACGAGCTGATCCTGCACGCCGTACCGAAGAACATCTTCGCCGCGTTCGGCGAGGGCAATCTGCTCGGAGCGATCGTCTTCGCCCTCCTCGTCGGCGTCGCCATGGCCGCGATCGGGGAGAAGTCCGAGCCCTTCGCCTCCGTCCTGGAGTCCGTCGCCTCGGTGATGTTCAAGGTCGTCGGCTACGTCATCCGCGTCGCACCGCTGGGCGTGCTCGGCTTCATCTCCTACGACGTCGCCCACTACGGCTTCGGCAACCTGCGCAGCCTGCTGGGCTTCATCGCCGTGGTCTACGCGGGCCTGGCCATCGTCGTCGGCGTGCTCTTCCCGCTCATCGCCGCGATCTACCGCATCCGCTACGTCGAACTGATGAAGTCGATCGCCGGGCTGGCCGGGATCGCCTTCGTCACCCGCAGCTCCGAATCGGTGCTGGCCCCGCTGATGGGCAAGCTCGAAGCATTCGGCCTCAGCCGGTCGACGACCTCGTTCGTCGTCCCTCTCGGCTACTCCTTCAACACCGACGGCTCGGTCCTCTACCAGGCCGCAGCCCTGGTCTTCCTCGCCAACGCCTACGGCGCCGACACCTCACTGCCCGCCCTGCTCCTCATGGTCGGTGTACTGGTGATCCTCTCCAAGGGCATGGCCGGTGTCGCCTCCGCCTCCATCGTCGTGCTCATCGCCGCCGGCAACTCCATCGGCCTGCCCGCCGAAGGCATCGCCCTGCTCCTCGGCGTGGACTTCATCGTCGACATGGCCCGCACCGGTGTGAACGTCATCGGCAACTCGCTCGCCGCCGCCGTGGTCGACAGCTCCGAGAAACGGCGTGAAGCCAAGCGCGGCCTCTCCCCCACCGCCGACATCGAGCCCGAGACCGCAGAGCCGTCCCTGACACTCCGGAAAGAGACCGCACAGTGAGCAGCCCTGCCACCACGGAGATCATCGGCATCCTCGGCGGCATGGGGCCGGCGGCCACCGCCGACTTCTACACCAAGCTGGTGTCGATGACACCGGGCAGCAGCGACCAGGACCACCTCAGGACGGTCATCTGGTCCGACCCGACCATCCCCGACCGCACCGAGGCACTGCTCGGCGACGGCCCGGACCCGACCCCCTGGCTCCTGCACGGCGGCCGGATCCTGCGCGAGGCCGGCGCCACTGTCATCGCCATCCCCTGCAACACCGCCCACGCCTTCGTCCCCCGCATCGCCGACCACGTGGGCCTGCCCATCGTCCACATGATCGGTGAGGTCGCACACCACCTGTCCGCCCTGCGGCCACACGTGCACACCGTCGGGCTGCTCGCCACGACCGGAACCGTCCGTGCGGGCCTCTACCAGGAGTGGCTGGACCGCTTCGGAATCAGCCTCGTGCTGCCCGGCCCCGACAGCCAGCGGGACGAGGTCATGGCCGCCATCCACGCGGTGAAGGCCGGCCGGCGGGACGCCACCGCCACCGAGCCGCTGGCGCGTGCCGTGCGAAGACTCACGGCACAGGGGGCACAGGTGATCATCGCGGGCTGCACGGAGGTCCCTCTCGGACTGTCCGCCGAAACGGTCGAGGTCCCCCTCATCGATCCGGCCGTCGTCCTGGCCCAGGCCCTGGTCCGCCGGATGCGCACTGCATGAGGATAAAGGCGGGTAGCCGGGTATGCCGAGCGGTGAGCGATGTACTGTACGCAATATGTCACTCGACAGCCCTGTCTCCCGCCGTCTCCTCAGCGACGAGGTCTTCCACCGTCTGCGCGACTCCATCGTGCGCGGAGAGCTCGCCCCCGGGGACAAGGTCAAGGACGGCGAACTCGCCGAGCGCCTCGGTCTCAGCCGCACACCGGTGCGCGAGGCGCTCGCCCGGCTCGCCGACATCGGTCTGGTCGAGGCCAAGCCCGGCGTCTACACCCGCATCACCACCCTCAACCGCCGGGACGTCGAGAAGGCCCTCGCCGTCCTGCGCTCCCTCGACCAGCTCGCGATCGAGACGGCCGTGCCGGTCATGACCGAGCAGGACCGGCAGCACATGCGCCAGGCCAACCGGGACTTCGAACGGGCGGTCGCAGCCAACGACACCGACGCCGCCCTCGCCGCCGACGACCGCTTCCACGCCGTCCCCATCGCGGCGGCGGACAACCCCGTCCTCAGCCGGATCGTCGAGCAGCTCCACCCGCAGATCCACCGCATCCTCTACCGCAAGTTCTCCACGCTCCTCGGCGGCCGCAACACCATCGAACACCACGACCAACTCATCGACGTCTGTGCCGGAGGCGACGCCCGCGCCGCCGCCGAACTCTCCGGACGGCACTGGTCGGAACTCGGCGGCCACATCAACCAGCTCTTCGACACCAACCAGTTCACGGAAGCCGCGTCCTAGGGGATCTCCGCGTTCAAGCCCGGCCCCGCCAGGAGCAGGCCGGCGTCGCCCTGGCCGGAACGGGGACGCTGAGCACCGCTCCGGAGGCCGGGGTCGGGTTCTTCACCCCGTACCGGGCCGTGGTGACGAAGAGGCGGTTGTCGCTGGGGCGCAGGCAGACCGACGTGGGGTGCGGGGCGGGCATGGTCAGGGTCTGGAGCAGGCGGCCGTCCGGGTGGTAGCGGCGGACCGCGCCGGCGCCCCACAGCGCGACCCACAGGCAGCCCTCGTCGTCGACGGTCATTCCGTCGGGGCTGCCTTCCGCACCGCGCAGGCGGGCGAAGGTCTCCGGCCCTCCCGAAAGGTCGCCCGAGACCAGGTCGACCCGGCAGCGGAGGATCGTGCCCGCGGCCGTGTCGGCGAGGTACATGGTCGTGCCGTCGGCGGTGAAGGCCGGCCCGTTGGCGATGGTCAGGCCGTCGAGGACGCGCACCACCGTGCCGTCGGGGTCCGTTCGGTAGAGCGAGCCCGCGCCGTGGGCGCCGTCGTAGGCCATGCTGCCGGCCCAGAAGCGGCCGGCGGGGTCCGCGACGCCGTCGTTCATCCGGCTGGGGAGCGGGGTGCGGTCCTCGGGGCGGTCCAGCCACTCCAGTGCGCCGTCGGCGGTGAGCAGCGCGATGCCGGTGCCCGCGGCGGCGATCCACGTGTCGGACCGGTCGCTCACGGGTGCGACCGCGCCCAACGGGACGTCGACTCGGGCCAGTTGGCGCGCGGCCGGGCCGTCGTCGTCGTGCGACTCGAAGAGCCGGCCGCTCAGGATGTCGACGTACACGTAGCGTCCGTCGACCCAGCGGCCGCCCTCGGCGAGTTCGTATCCTCCGGCTACGACGACCGCCGTGGGCACTGCCGTGGATGTCATGATCAGTCTCCTGGGTCAGCGGATGGTCGTGCCGTCGGGCTGGTCGAACAGTCCGAGTTCGTCCCGTGTCGGCAGGCCCTCCCAGTCGCCCCGGGTGGCGACGGCGAAGGCCGCGGTGGTGACGGCTCGGTGCAGACGGGCGGGGATGTCCGCGCCGTTGAGGAGTCCGGACAGATATCCCGCCACGAAGGCGTCACCGGCGCCGACCAGATCGACCGCGTCGACCTGTCGGGCGGCGCAGTCGGTCGCCCCTTCGGCGGTGAAACCGGTCGCGCCGCGTGCGCCACGCTTGATGACCACCTCGTCGACTCCTGCGGCCAGGAGACTGTGCACGGCTTCCGACTCGCCTGCGTCGGGCTGTTCCAGCACCAGCGGCAGCTCGTCCTCGGAGGCTATGAGCAGGTCGGTGCGGGCGAGCAGCGGCCTGAGGGCTGTGCGGGCTCGGTCATGGGTCCACAGGCGAGAGCGGTAGTTGACGTCGAGGCAGACGGTGATGCCGGATTCGCGTGCGGCCGTGGCGGCGGCCAGGACGGTCTCGGCCGCCGACGGGCCGAGCGCCGGGGTGATGCCGGTCAGATGCAGGATGCGGGATCCGGAGGCCAGGGCGGGCAGGACGTCGGCCGGTGAGACGGCCGAACCCGCCGAACCGGCACGGTAGTAGCTGACGCGGGTGAGCGTGCCCAGGCGGGGTTCGGTCAGCAGCAGTCCCGTGGGCCGGCCGGTGTCGTCGGTGACCGCGTGGTCGGTGTCGATGCCCTCGGCGCGCAGCGTGCGCAGGACCAGTGCGCCGAGTTCGTCCGCCCCGACCCGGCCGGCCCAGCGCACCCGGTGCCCGAGCCGGGCGAGGCCGATGGCGACGTTGGATTCGGCTCCCGCCACGGACAGGCCGAGACTGCCGCCCAGCCGCAGCGCGCCCTGGGCGCGGAGCGCCGCCATCGTCTCGCCGAAGGTCACCACGTCGGGCGGGGCCTGGCGGTCCGGTGTCGTCACGGCGTCTCCCCCGCGGCCACCTTGCGGAACTCGGCCGCACGGGCGCGCAGTCGGCCCACGTCTCCGCCCTCGGCCGCGTCCCCGACGAGCGGTGAGCCGACGCCGACGGCGATGGCACCCAGGTCCAGGTACGCGCGGGCAGCTGCCGCGTCCACTCCCCCGACGGGCACGAAGGGCACGTCGGGGAACGGGTCGCGCAGGGCCCGCAGATAGCCGGGTCCGCCGAGGGAGCCGGGGAAGAGTTTGATCGCGTCGGCGCCCCGTGCGAGGGCTACTTCGATCTCGCTCGGCGTCAGGGCACCCATCAGCACGGGTACGCCGTACGGCTCCAGCCCGTCGACCAGGGCCGGGGTGACGAGGTACGACGCACCGGCGTCCACGGCGCGGGCGGCGTCCGCGGCCGAGCGCACGGTGCCGGCGCCGAGGAGCGCGTCGGGGCCCAGTTCGGTGCGCGCCTGCCTGATCACGGTCAGGGCGTCGGCGGTGGTCAGTGAGACCTCGACGGCCGCGATGCCCTCCTCGGCAAGGGTGCGCACGGTGCGCAGGGCCGCGGCGGGATCCTTGCCGCGGACGATCGCCAGCAGGCGGTGGGCTCGGAGCGATTCCACCAGGTTCATGGGAGTTGGGCTCTCCTTGTGCGTGGGGTGCGGGGGCCTGACGGTGGTTACGTCACCACTCGGTGAACGCCCCGTCGGGGCCGCGCCATACGGGGTTGCGCCAGCGGTGCCCGGTCTCGGCGGCGCGGCGTACGGCCTTCTCGTCGATCTCGACGCCGAGGCCGGGGCGGGACCCGCGGACGGCGTAGCCGCCCTCGAAACGGAAGGGTTCGGGGTCCATCACGTACTCCAGCAGGTCGCACTGCTGGTTGTAGTGGATGCCCATGCTCTGTTCCTGGATGAGGAAGTTCGGCACGGAGAAGGCGATCTGCAGGCTGGCGGCCAGGGCGATCGGGCCGAGCGGGCAGTGGGGCGCCATGGCGACGTCGTACGTCTCGGCCATGGCCGCGATGCGGCGGACCTCGGAGATGCCGCCGGCGTGCGACAGGTCGGGCTGGGCGACGGCGATGCCGCTGGCCAGCACCTCGCGGAAGTCCCAGCGGGAGTAGAGGCGTTCGCCGGTCGCGAGCGGAATACTCGTGGACTCCACCAGGCTGCGCAGATTGGCCGAGTGTTCCGGCGCGACGGGTTCCTCGACGAACAGCGGGTGCAGCGGTTCCAGCTGGGGCAGCAGGCGGCGCGACATGGCCGTGGAGGCCCGGCCGTGGAAGTCGACGGCGATGTCCCGCTCGTCGCCCAGCACCTCGCGGACGGCAGCGACGCGTTCGACGACCTCGGCGGTGCGTGCCGGGGTGTCGATCGGCGCGAGTTCCGCCGAACCGTTCATCTTGACCGCGGTGAAGCCCGCCTTCATCTGTTCCTCGGCGAGCTCCGCCACGTCACTCGGCCGGTCTCCGCCGATCCAGGCGTACATCCGGACACGGTCCCGTACCGGGCCGCCGAGGAGGCGGTGCACCGGGGCGCCGTAGGTCTTGCCTGCGATGTCCCACAGGGCCTGGTCGATTCCGGCGACGGCGCTGGAGAGGATGGGGCCGCCACGGTAGAAGCCGCCCTTGGTGAGGACCTGCCAGTGGTCCTCGATGCGCAGCGGGTCGCGGCCGACGAGGTAGTCGGCCAGTTCGTGGACCGCGGCGCGCACGGTCTCGGCGCGTCCCTCGATCACGGGCTCGCCCCAGCCGGTGACGCCCTCGTCGGTGGCGATGCGCAGGAACAGCCAGCGCGGAGCCACCAGGAACGTCTCAAGTCCGGTTATCTTCAAGGAGTTTCCTTCGGCAGCGTGTCGGTCGCGACATCGTCGGGGTCTTCGCCCGCCCGTACGGCCGCCAGGTCGTCGGAGGCCTGGGCCAGGAGTGACTCGACGGCGGCCACGGCGGCGTCCGGGTCGCCCGCTTCGACCGCGTCCAGCAGTTCCTGGTGCACGGGTATGGAGTCGGAGAAGTGCCGGGCGCCGTGCACGATCCGGTCGCGGACGCGCAGCCCGGCCTCGATGACGACCTCCATGCGGCTCAGCAGTTCGTTGTGGGCGGCGTCCAGCAGGGCGCGGTGGAAGGCCAGGTCCGCCTCGACCATGGCGTCCGCGTCCGTGCCCGCCGCCGCCATCGCGTCGAGCGCCTGTCGCATCGCGTCCAGGTCGGAGGCGGTGCGGCGGGCCGCGGCGAACCGGGCTCCGGCGGGCTCGACCATCGCGCGGACCTCGGCGAGGTCTTCGAGGAAGCTGTCGGTCGGAGCGCTGCTGCCCTGCCAGCGCAGCAGGTCGCTGTCGAGCAGGTTCCAGTCGGCGCGGGGCCGGATGGTCGTGCCGCGCTTCTGCTTCGACTCGAGCAGGCCCTTGGACGCCAGTACGCGCATCGCCTCGCGGACCACGGTCTTGCTGACGCCGAGCTCCGTCTCGAACTTGACGGGGTCCACCACGGAGCCCGGCGGGTAGTCGCCGCGGATGATGCGCCGGCCCAGCTCCTCCACGGCCTGGCCGTGCAACCCCTTACCGGGATGGGTCACCACGTTCTCCGTTTCCGCTCAGGTTCCGCTCAGGTTCTGTCCTCGAATGCTCCGGACAGTGTGCGCCGCTCACGAGGACTCCTTCATGACGCTCCATCCTCCATCGACCACGAGAGACGCTCCGGTCACGTAGGAGGCGTCCGCCGATGCCAGGAAGGCGACGGCGGCGGCCACCTCCTCCGGCTGCCCGAACCGCTTGGCCGCCGTGGCCGCCACGCTGCGTGCCCGGTCGGACTCCGGGATCCCTTCCCAGGCGGCGGTGAGGATGGGCCCCGGCAGGACTGTGTTGACCCGGATCTCCGGCCCGTATTCGACGGCCAGTTGACGACCCAGCGAGCACAGAGCGCCCTTCGCCGCGGCGTAGGCGGCGTGGCCCGGCAGGCCGATGACCGCGTGCACCGAGGAGGTGAGGACGACGGAGCCCGATGCTTCCCGCAGCATGGCCGCGAAGGTCTTCATCGCCCGCCAGGCCGGCTTGAGCAGCACGGCCATCTGGCCGTCCCACTCGGCCTCGCTCAGTTCATCGGCGGGCTTGTTCAGCTGGGCGAAGGCGTTGCTGTGCAGCACGTCGAGACGCCCGTGCCGCTCCTGGACATGGCGGGCCAGATGCTCCCAGTCGGCGGCCGAGGTCACGTCGCAGCGTACGTATTGCGCGCGTCCCCCGCCGGCCTCGATGTCCGCCACGACCGTCTTTCCGGCCGCGTCGTCCACGTCTGTGACCACGACCGTCGCGCCCTCGGCCGCGAGCCTGCCCGCCGTGGCCGCGCCGATACCGTGCGCGGCTCCGGTGATCACCGCCACGCGACCCGCCATCCTGCGGCATTCCGACATGGTGCGCCTCTCCCCTCTGCTGCCTGCAGCCATCATAGCTGTTTCAATTAATAATGAATATATCTTGACGGGGCGGCGATGACGCTCCGAGACTGACCGCCATGCAACAGGCAGATTCAGTAGAGATCGACTCCCGACGGCGCCTGCGCCCGGCCGGAATCGCCTTCGGCGGCGACTACAACCCCGAGCAGTGGCCCGAGGAGGTGTGGGCCGAGGACGTCGCGCTGATGAAGGAAGCGGGCGTCTGTCTGGTGACGGCCGGGATCTTCTCCTGGGCCAAGGTGGAGCCGAGGCCCGGTGAGTACGACTTCACCTGGTTCGACCGGGTGATGGACAACCTCGCCGGGGCGGGTGTGGCCGTGTGCCTGGCCACCATGACGGCGTCCCCGCCGCCGTGGCTGTCCCGGCTGCACCCCGAGATCCTCCCCGAGACCGCCGACGGCCGGCGCCTGTGGCCCGGCGGACGCCAGCACTACTGTCCCTCCAGCCGCGTCTACCGCGAGCACGCCGTGCGCCTGGTCGAGCGACTGGCCACCCGGTACGCCGACCACCCCGCGCTGGAGCTGTGGCACATCGGCAACGAGTACGGCTGCCACACCCCGATGTGCTGGTGCGAGGAGTCGGCGGCCGACTTCCGGCGCTGGCTGTCCGAGCGGTACGGCGGCATCGAGGCCCTCAACGACGCCTGGTCGACGGCCTTCTGGGCCCAGCGCTACGACAGCTTCGACGAGGTGCTGCCACCGCGGCTCGCGCCGACCTTCCCCAACCCCGGCCAGCAGCTGGACTTCGCCCGGTTCTCCGACGACGCGCTGCTGCAGTGCTACTTGGCGGAGAAGGAGGTCCTTCGGCGGATCACCCCGGACGTTCCCGTCACGACGAACTTCATCGGGGTGCACAAGCCCGTCGACGCCTTCCGCTGGGCCGCCGAGGAGGACGTCGTCTCGGTCGACGTCTACCAGGACCCGCACGACGAGAACACGCACATCTCGGCGGGTTTCATCTTCGACGTCACCCGCTCCGCCCGCGCCGGCCAGCCGTGGATGCTGCTGGAGCAGGCCCCCAGCGCGGTGAACTGGCGCGACCGCAACGGGCCCAAGCCTGCGGGGCGGATGCGGCTGTGGAGCTGGCAGGCGGTCGCCCAGGGCGCGGACGCGGTCCTCTACTTCCAGTGGCGCCAGTCCCGCGGCGGCGCCGAGAAGTACCACTCGGCGATGGTTCCGCACGGCGGCACCGACACCCGCACCTTCCGTGAAGTGAGCGCGCTGGGACGCGAGTTGGCCTCCGTACCGCGGATCGCCGGCACCCGGTCCACCGCCGATGTCGCCCTGGTGCTGGACTGGAACAGCTGGTGGGCACTGGAGCTGGACTCGCACCCGTCCACCGCGCTGCACCAGATGGACATCGCGCTCGCCCACTACCGGCCGCTGTTCGAAGCCGGTATCCCCTGCGACGTCGTACCCCCCGACCGCGACCTGTTGGGCTACCGCCTCGTCGTCGTGCCCAGCCTGTACCTGCTGAAGCGGCCGGACGCCGAACGCCTCACGGAGTTCGTCCGCGGCGGCGGTCATCTGCTGGTGTCGTTCTTCTCCGGCATCGTCGACGAGTGCGACCGGGTACACCTGGGCGGATACCCCGCGCCGCTGCGCGAGGTACTGGGCCTGCGCGTCGAGGAGTTCTGGCCGCTGGCGGAGCAGGAGACGGTGGACGTCCGGCACCCGGACGGCACGGTCAGCCGCGCCGACCTGTGGTCCGAGGCCGTGATGCCCGAAGGGGCGCGGACGGTGGCCGACTTCGGCTCCGGACCGCTGGCCGGACAGCCGGCCGTCACCCGCCACTCCTTCGGCGAGGGAAGCGCGTGGTACGTCGCGACGCGTCTCGCGCCTCAGGCCATGCGGGACCTGACCAAGGACGTGTGCCGTACGGCGTCCGTCGGACCCGTGCTGCCCGGGCTTCCCGAGCACGTCCAGGCGACCGTGCGCGAGGGGGACGGCGGGCGGTTCGTCTTCCTGCTGAACCACGGTCGGGAAGAGGTGGAGATCAGGCTCCCGGAGCCGATGACCGATGCCTTGGACCAAGGGGCCGCACCCGCCGACCGCCTCACGCTGCCGGCAGCCGGAGTGGCCGTACTGGTCGAGCCGTAGACGACCGAGCTCTAGACAAGGGACGTACATGAACAGCTCACCACCCTCGCGGAGATCCGTGCTCCGGTGGGGTGCCGGGGCGCTCGCCGCCCTCCCGGCCCTCACCGCCTGCGGTCAGACCGTCGGGGCCGCCCGCACGACCCGGCAGGAACCCACCCGCACCGGCCAGAAGGTGAACCTGGTCTTCTGGACGTGGGTGCCGATGCAGAAGACCGTCGACCTGTGGAACCGGACGCACCCCGACATCCACGTCGAGTTGCAGAGCATCCCCGCCAACACCCAGGGCGGCTACCAGAAGATGCACGCCTCGCTGACGGCCGGGAGCCCCCCGGACCTGGCGCAGGTCGAGTACCACGAGCTTCCCGGCTTCATGCTGGTCAACGGCCTGACGGACCTGAGTGCGTACGGTGCCGACGAGCTGCGCGACAGCTACGTGCCGTGGCAGTGGAACCAGGGCGTCTTCGGCGGGCGGGTCCGTAGCATCCCGCAGGCGTCGGGCCCGATGGGGCTCTTCTACCGCCAGGACCTCTTCAAGAAGTGGGGCATCGAGACGCCCACCACCTGGGCCGGGTTCGAGCGGGCCGCCCGCGTGGCCAAGGCCCGCGGCGGCGGCGCCCGCTTGTGCACGTTCGCACCCAACCAGCCCACCTGGTTCGCCGCGATGTGCTGGCAACGTGGTGCGCGGTGGGTGCGCACGCAGGGCGACACCTGGGTCGTCGACATGGACGGTGACCTCTCGCGTGAGGTCGCCGACTACTGGGAGAAGATGGTCCGCGACGACCTCGTCTTCGTCGGACCCGACATGTCCAGCGCCTGGTACCGGCGGGTCCAGACCGGACAGATCGCCGCCTGGGTCGGGCCGCAGTGGGGCGATGCCCTGTTGCGCGGCAACGCGCCCGGCACCAAGGGGAAATGGCGGGTCGCGCCGCTCCCGCAATGGGAGGCGGGCGACAACGCCTCCGCCAACTGGGGCGGAACGTCCACCGCCGTCCTCCAGGGCAGTCGCCACCCCCGTGAGGCGCTGCGGTTCGCGCACTGGCTCAACTCCGACCCCAAGGCCGTCGATCTGAACGTCTCGGTCGGCTACGGCTGGCCCGCCGCGACCGGCGTCTTCCGCGGCTCCGCACTCGACAAGCCCGACCCGTTCTTCGGCGGACAGCGGTACAACGACGTGTTCACCGCGTCCGACCGGGCCATCGACACCTCCTGGAAGTGGTCCCCCACCACGGACGCCGACTTCTTCCGGCTGGGGGACGCCTTCGGCGCCGCCATGGCCGGGGACGGCACGCTCGCCTCGTCGCTCGCCGACGCCCAGAAGAGCACCGTGGACAACCTGCTGGCCAAGGGTCTCAAGGCGAGGAGCGTGTGATGAGCACCGCGATCAGCCGGACGAGGAAGTCCGCACCGGGCGGCCGCCGCTCCGCTCGCCCGGACCGGGCGGCCTGGGGGTTCGTCCTCCCCTTCGTCGCCCTCTTCCTGTTCACCTTCGTCCTTCCGCTCGGCTACGCCGTCTACCAGAGCATGCTCAAGCCGGTGCGCTCCGGTGCGCTGGGCCTGGGCCCGGCCACGGTCGGCTTCGCCGGGCTGGACAACTACTCCCTCGCCCTGCAGCAGTCGGCCTTCCTGGAGAGCTTCGCGCGGGTGCTGCTCTTCGGCGTCGTGCAGATCCCCGTGATGCTGCTGCTGGCCACCGCGCTGGCACTGGCCCTCGACACGCTCTCCCAGCGCTGGGCGGGCATCCTGCGTGCCGCCTACTTCCTGCCGTACGGCGTCCCCGGTGTCATCGCCTCGATTCTGTGGGGCTTCCTGTACGTACCGGGCGTGAGCCCGATCGTCGATCTGCTCGGCAGGGTCGGCCTCGCGCCCGACTTCCTCGGCTACGACACCGTGCTGTGGTCCATCGCCAACATCGTGATCTGGGAGTTCGCCGGCTACAACATGCTGGTGATCGTCGCCCAGCTCAAGGCGATCCCGCAGGAGCTCTACGAGGCCGCGCGCATCGACGGGGCCAGCGCGTGGCAGACGGCGATCCGGATCAAGCTGCCCCTGATCCGGCCCGCCCTCGTACTCACCGGCGTCTTCTCCATCATCGGCACGCTGCAACTGTTCGCCGAACCACTGGTCATCAAACCGCTCACCTCGACGGTCACCAGCTCGTACACACCGAACCTGAGCGCCTACAACGAGGCGTTCGCCAACAACAACATCTACCTCGCCGCGGCCGAGTCGGTGATCCTCGCCCTCGTCGCGAGCGTGCTGTCCTTCGGCTTCCTCAGCCTGGTGAACCGCAGGAAAGGAAGTGATGCACGGTGAGCGTGTCCACATCCCCCGCCGAGAAGCCGACGGCCGCCTCCGCCCAGGTTCCCGGGGCCGCCGGACAACCCCGTGACGGCGGACCGCGCCGTGGCGTGAGGCCCTCGCGGATCCTGCTCGTCGCACTGCTGACCGTCGCGGCGCTCTACTTCCTGCTGCCGGTCTACTGGCTGCTGGTGGCCTCCACCAAGAGCAGTGCCGACCTCTTCGGCAGCTTCGGACTGTGGTTCTCCGAGCCGCAGTGGCTGCACAACCTGTCGCAGGTCTTCTCCTACGACGACGGCGTCTTCTGGGACTGGACGTGGAACAGCCTCCTGTACTCGGGCGCCGGCGGCGCGCTGGCGACCCTGCTCGCGTGCGCCGCCGGGTACGCCCTCGCCGTCTACCGGTTCCGCGGGCGTGAGACGGTCTTCAAGGCCGTGCTCGCCGGCGTGCTGCTGCCCAGCACCGCTCTCGCGCTCCCCTTGTACCTGCTGTTCAGCAAGGTGGGCCTGGCCAACACCTACTGGGCTGTGCTGATCCCCAGCGTGGTCAGCCCGTTCGGGGTGTACCTGTGCCGCATCTACGCCGAGGCGGCGGTGCCCGTCGAGATGCTGGAGGCGGCGCGGGTCGACGGCGCCGGCGAATGGCGGATCTTCGGCACCCTCGTCCTGCGCACGATGACGCCCGCCCTGGTGACCGTCTTCCTCTTCCAGTTCGTCGGCATCTGGAACAACTACTTCCTGCCGCTGGTCATGCTCTCCGACGACCGGAAGTACCCCA
Source organism: uncultured Actinomycetota bacterium (assembly GCA_963798065.1). Lineage (GTDB taxonomy): Bacteria > Actinomycetota > Actinomycetes > Streptomycetales > Streptomycetaceae > Streptomyces. Next base: position 382,665 of record CAWCSC010000031.1, read on the forward strand.
TCACCCTGGGGCTGACGACCTGGCAGTCGGCGGCCGAGCGCAATCCCGAGCTCTACCAGCTCACGATCGGCGGAGCGTTCCTCTCGGTCCTCCCGCTGGCCGCCGCGATGCTCGTCCTGCAGCGCTACTGGCGCTCCGGTCTGACCCAGGGCAGCGTCAAGGGCTGAGATCACCCGGTCCCCGGACCGGCGGCCTTGCGGAACGTCTCGTACACGAGCTTGGGCCGCTCCTGCGCGAAGGTGAGCAGGCCCATGACGGAAATGCCGTTGTAGGTCTGGTTGTACCCGGCCCGCTGCTTGTAGTCCTTGAGGACCCAGTAGGTGAAACCGGCGACGAACTCGCTGCGTTCGACCACCTGCGTCCAGTGGGCGGTGAAGCCGGCAGCCTGCCACTCCTCAGTGCCCTCCGTGGTGCTGGGGCCGTGGTTGCCGGCCAGGGACCAGGTGCCGTTCTCGGTGATCAGGATCGGCTTGTCGGGATACTTCGCGTGGACTGCGTCCAGCGTGGGGCCGAGGTCGGCGTCCTTGCCGTAGAAGTAGCCGAAGTACTCGTTGAACCCGATCACATCGGCGAGGTCGAAGGCGGGGTCGTTGCTGGTGTTGGAAGCCCAGGTCACGGGCCGGGCGGTGAGGTCGACCGCCTTGACGGCCGCCTTGAGGTCGGCGAGCCAGGCCCGGTAGACCGGAGCGCCGTCGGCGTCGATCTCCGACTCGTTCTGCAGGCCCCAGAGGATCACCGACGGGTGGTTGTGCTGGTTCCACGCCATCGTCAGGGCCTGGGCCCGGGCGAGGCCGTAGCGCTCGGTCTGCAGCTCCTCCTGGGCGGTGTTGAGCCACATGGTGTCGATGTCGTCCATCACCAGCACGCCGTGCTCGTCCGCCCAGTCGTAGACGTAGGGGTGGCGGTTGTAGACGCAGTTGCGGATGAAGTTGACGCCCAGTGCCGTGATGTGGCCCAGTTCCCGGTCGTACTCGGTCGGCGTCATCGCCCTGCCGTGCGCGGCCGTCTCCTCGTGCCAGTTGAGGCCCTTGAGGAAGAGGGGCTTGTCGTTCAACCGCAACCGGGCGTCGGCGATGGTCAGTTCGCGCACGCCGTAGACGGTGGACAGCGTGTCCACCCGCGGGCCTGAGGGCCGCCGGGCGGTCAGGGTGGCGTGGGCGGTGAGCGTGTGCGGCGCGGCCGGGCTCCACCGGGGGGCGCGGGGGACGCGGATCGAGGCGCGTACGACGCCGACCGATCGGGCGGCGATTCGGGCCGGGACCACGGCGGGCCGGCCTCCGCTCCCCCGGCCGGGCTCCAGGGTGAGCCAGCCCTCGAAGTCGGAGGCACCGTGATTCTCCACGACCGCCCGCGCCTCGACACGCCCGTTCGCGCCGGCCACGAGCAGTTTGGCGATGGTGACCTGCGGAACCGCCTCGATCCAGGCCGACCGGGTCAGACCGGCGTAGGGCCAGTAGTCGACGGGCTTGTACGGGATCTCGTGGTCGTCGGTGACCGGCTGCGGCGTCGCGGCCCTGTAGTCGGTGTAGCTCGCGCGGCGGAAGACCCGTACGGCGATCGTCTGGCGCCTGCCCGGCCGGAGGGCGCCCGCCACCGGAAGCGCGAAGGGCGAGTCGGCCCCTTCGTGCTTGCCGAGATGCACGCCGTCGAGCCAGACCTCGGCGCTGTAGCCGGCGGCCAGGAAGGCGATGCGTACGTGCCGGGCACGCCAGGAGCCGGGAACGTCGACGACGGTGCGGTACCAGGCATAGCCGTCGGTGAACGCCGTGCCCCTGCCGAAGGGGGCCGTCTGCGAACCGAAGCCGGGAGTGTCCAGCAGATCCCAGGCCGACGGCACGTCGAGGAGGCCCCATGCCCGGTCGTCGAGGTCCGGGGACTGCCAGCCTTCGCCGAGCCCTTCATTGCCGGAGTCGAAGCGGAAGCGCCACTGCCTGTCCAGGGACAGGTACTCGCGGGTGGGCTCACGGGTGCGCCAGCCGTCGAAGGCGGGGAGTACGGCGCCGTACTGGAAGACGACGTTGGTGCCGCCGGCCTCTCGCACATGGGTGCCGGAGGGCTCGGTGGCCGGGTGGGTGTCGAGCACCGGGCCGTCCGCGGCTTCCGCCCTCTGCGGCCAGGCCGGCAGGGCGACAAAGCCCGCGGCGCCGAGTGCCGTGACGACGGTTCGCCGGGACACGTGGGTGTGCTGGGTCATGGCAGAGGCTCCTCGGGGCGTGCAAGCGTTCGTCCGCCCAAGAGCCTGGACAGCCCCACCAGCCCTGTCAAGGATTATTCATAAATAATGAATTGAGCTAGCGTGGCCCCCATGACCGCACAGCAACAGGCCACCATGGGCCGACTCGCCATCACCCTGTGGGACTTCAGCTGGTACACGCAGGCGGGCCCCGGCGAGCCCTTCGCCGACCTCGACCGCGCCTTCGCCGAGGCCGTGGACCGGGGCTTCAACACCGTGCGCGTCTGCGCCATGCCCTTCCTGCTGTTCTCCGGACGCGTCGACTCCCCGGAGTCGCCGCAGGTCCGCGGCCTGGGCGAGGAGTTCGGACAGCGCACCCGCTGGTACAACGTGCGCGGCGGCTATCCACTGGACGGCCGTCGGCGCCTCGTCGAGCTGTTCGAGGCGGCCGCCCGGCACGACTGCAAGGTGATCGTGTCCTCGTGGGAGTACCAGCAGTCCCCCAGCTTCTCCGACACCGACGCCTGGCACCGCGCCCTGGCTGAGGTCCCCGGCCCGGACCGGGCCGAGACGGTGGCCGAAGCGCTCGCCGGGCTGCTCGACTTCCTCACCGAGCACGGGCTGGCCGACCGCGTCGCCTATGTCGAGGTGCACAACGAGGTCGACAACTGCTCCCTGGTACCGAGCGAGGGCACCACCACCCACTACGCCCGACTGCGCGGACCCCTCGAACGCGCGGTGAAGCTGCTGCGGGCACGCCACCCCGCCATTCCCGTGACCTACTCGCTCGGCGAACCATGGCCAAGCGAACTCGACGACCTGCCGGAGCAGGCGCAGATCGCGCATTTCCACTTCTACGTCTACGGCGTGCTCGGCGCGCTGTACCAGGCGGCGGGACTCGGCCACGGCACCGAACCGGCGCCCCGGACGGCCGCCTGGCCCCCTCCCGGACTGGCCGCCATGCTGCGCCCCGACGCCCCCGCCTTCGCCGACTACCAGCCGGACGAACCCTGGCGACTGGCAGCCACCGGGATCCCGCGCGAACTCTTCTACGCGCACGACTGGGTGGACCCCGACCGCTGGGACCTGTGGCTCTACGAGAACTACGCGGCCCACCGGGACGCCATGCGCGAGACGCTGGCCCAGTGGGTCGACTCCGTCGCCGGCTTCGCCCGTCGCCGCGGCATCCCCGCCGTCCTCGGCGAAGGCGTGGTGGGGTACACCCCTCTCCTGACGCGCTTCGAGGAGGACGCCGTGGGCAAGGACATCGCGGAGTTCGTCGTCGACCGCTGCCTCGCGGCGGGTTTCCACGGCGTCGTCCCGACGTCCAACGCGGCCCCTCACCACCCCATGTGGCACACCGACCGGGACTGGATGCGACGGGTGAACGGCCGTATCACCGCGGACTGAACCCGGGCTCCGCTCGAAAGCCCGTGGTTGGGCCCGTACTCCACCTGCTCTGGTGCGCGGGTGGAGACATCCCCGAAGGCCACGCCCCCGGCGTCGACAGCTGGCCCGGATACTTCGCCGACCGCGGACACCCGGAAGCCCGCCGTATCGGCGCCGGCGTCGAGGGCGTCGTCTACGGGCTGGGGGACGGCCGGGTCGCCAAGGTGTGGACCGGCCGGCCGCCCTCCGGCCTCACCCGCCAGGTGTACGCGGACATCGCACAACACCGCCTGCCGTTCGGCCTGGATGACGACGGACACTTCCGATGCTGTGCCGAACAGCTGCGCCGCAGCACCGTGTTCCGTGGCCAGGTGTCCTGACTGCCGCCGCCCACGCCCGTCTCAGAGCTGATGGGCGCGGGTCCCCCGCAGCCGCCCCCGGGTGTCCAGGAGCAGCCGGGCGTATTCGGGCAACCGGTCCAGCGGGACGGTGTCGTGGTCCTGCACCAGGATCGTGAGGTCGGCGTCCGCTGTGGCGGCCAGGGCGTCGACGGACCGCTTCACCGGTTCGCCGTCCGGCGCCCAGGCTTGCACGAACGGGTCGTGGTACGTGACGGCTGCGCCGCTCTGCCGCAGCAGTCGGACGATCGCGGCGGCCGGGGTGGCGCGCAGGTCCGTGCTGTTGCGCTTGTAGGTCACTCCGACAAGCAGCACCCGCGCGTCCCGCAGGGCGCGTCCGTGCTCGTTCAGCACGTGCTCGGCACGCCGCACGACATGCGCCGGCATCCCGGCGTTGACCTCCTGCGAGAGCTCGACCAACCGCAGCGGCGTCCCGCCGGTACGCGCCCAGTGCGTGAGATAGACGGGATCCACCGGGATGCAGTGCCCGCCCACACCCGGGCCCGGCCGGAACTCCTGGAATCCGAAGGGTTTCGTGCGCGCGCAGTCGAGAGCCTCCCACACGTCGACTCCCAGCGCCCGGGCGGCGACGGCGAGTTCGTTGACCAGGGCGATGTTCACGTTGCGGTAGGTGTTCTCCAGGAGCTTCGCCAGTTCGGCCTCGCGCGCCGAGCCCGCCGGAACGACCCGGTCGCACAGGTGCCGGAAGAAGTCGGCCGCGGCCTCGGTACACCGTCGGGTGTAGCCGCCCACGACGCGCGGGGTGTTCCGTATACCGAAGGCTTGGTTGCCCGGGTCGATGCGCTCCGGTGAGAAGGCGAGGGAGAAGTCCGTGCCGGCGCTGAGCCCGGAGGCCCGCTCCACGATGCCTCGGACGATGTCGTCCGTGGTGCCGGGAAAGGACGTGGACTCCAGGACCACGAGGGTGCCGGGCTTCAGATGGTCCCCGAGACGCAAGGCGGCGCGTCGCACGTGGGAGAGGTCGGGTGTGCCCGTGTCGTCCAGTGGTGTGGGGACGCAGATCACGGCGACCGAGGCCTCCGCCAGCGGGCTCTCGTCGGCGCACGCCCAAAAGCCGGCGTCCAGCATGGCGGCGAGGTCGGCGTCGGTGACATCGGGGACATGTGAGTGGCCCGCGTTCAGGGATGCGGTGACGGACGGGTTCTCGTCGATCCCTGTGACACGCATGCCGGCCCGGCACGCCTCCCGGGCCAGGGGGAGACCGGTGTAGCCGAGTCCGATGACGGCGACGCTGTTCATATGGCTCCACCGCTCCCCTACCGCACGCGTTCGCAGGCGATGACCAGATAGTCGAGGCTCCTGTCGCGGTAGCCCTCCAGAAAGGCGGTCTCGATGCCCGTGCGCAGCCTTGAGCGGTTGCGCAGTTCCCAGTAGGGGATGGCCTCGTCGGTGTGACGCGTCACCCGGTAGGGGGCGAGACCGGCGGCGGCGAGTGCCTCGAAGTAGGTGCTGCGCTGGTGCATCCCGCACACGTAGTGGTCGTCGATGCGGCGCGAGGCGGTCGAGCGGGCGTCGACGGAGTCGTTGCGGCACCAGGTCACCGCCACATAGCGTCCTCCCGGCCGCAGCAGCCGCGCGAACCCGCGGAACAGGTCGTGGAGGTCCGCGTACATGGTCGTCTCGTTGCTGACGATGAAGTCGAAGGTCTCGTCCTCGAAGGGCGGTTCCAGCATGTTGGCGAAGTGGAAGCGCACCCTGTCGTCCCAGCCGCGCTCCTTGGCCACCCGCTCGGCGAACTCGATGTGATGCGCGCAGAAGTTGACGCCGTCCATACGGCAGCCGAACCGCTGGGCGATCATGAAGGAGGTGCCTCCGCGCCCCGACCCGGCGTCCATGCCGCGCGCGTCGGCGGGAACGGTACCGAGCGCGTCGAGGACGAGTTCGGTCTCCGCGTTCTCCATGCGGTGCAGTTCCCGGAGGATGAGCGCGTCCCGGTGCTCGGGGGCCGCGGTGAGGACGCCGGGGTCGTAGTCGCCGACGCCGTAGTGGTGGTGGTAGAGGCCGTCCTCCGCTCCCAGAAGCAGATTGATGTCGTCCGTGGTCTTCGAGTCCCAGTAGGTCTTCAGCAGGCGCTCGTAGTCACTGCGGACCACGGGGTTGTGTTCTCCGGTCGTAGTCGTCATGTGGGCAGACCCTTCGTGTGGTGGACGGTCAGCGGAGGTCGGAGGTCTCACGGGCAGCCAGGAGGGCGAGGGTCCTGCGGCAGATCTTTCCGGTGGGGCCGAGAGGCATCTCCCTTACGCGCAGCAGCAGTTCGGGGAGCTTTCGGCGTTCGAGGCCGCGCCGGGACTCCAGGAACGTCGTGAGTTCCCGCAGGTCCGGTGCGGGCACGCCCGGCGTCTCGCGGACGCATGCGCACAGGCGCTCCCCCAGTTCCGGGTCGGGCACACCGACGCAGGCCACCTCGGCCACGGCGGTGTGCGCGGCGAGTTCGCGTTCCACCTCCGCCGGGCTGATGTTGTAGCCGCCTCGTACGACGATCTGCTTGATGCGGCCCAGTACGTGGAGCCGGCCGTGCTCGTCCAGGAGCCCGCGATCGCCGGTGCGCACCCAGCCGGTCGCCGTGCGGTACCGGGCGTCGAGGCCGGGGTCGGCGACGTAGCACAGCGGTGTCATGGGGCCCCTGGCACAGATCTCGCCGGGCTGTCCGGCCGGCACGGGGGCACCGGTGTCGTCGGTGATGAGGATCCGCGTCACGGCCGGGTCGGGAAGACCGGTGCCCGCCTCGGGGTGGAGCCCGGTGGCCGCGGTGTGGCAGTTCACGCCGTCGGACGATCCGTAGACGGTGATGACCCGGCGGCCGAACCGGTCGCGGCACGCTTCGGCGGCGGCGTCCGGGAGGGCCGCGCCGCTGGAGACGACAGCCTGGAGAGCGCTGAAGTCCTCCCGGGGCCAGGGTGGTTGCTCGGCGATGCGGTGCAGCATCGTGGGCACGCCGAAGACGTGGGTCGGACGGTGTTCGACGATCATGCGGAGCGCCGCGGCCGGGTCGAAGGACTCCTGCACCAGCAGCGTGCCGCCGAGGGCGGCGAGCGTGACGGAGGTGCCGCAGGAGCCGAAGGAGGAAGCCAGCGGGACCAGCACGAGGTTGCGCATCGGGCCGTCCCCGTCGTGCAGGGCGCGTACGTAGGTGGCGCGGCCGCCGGCCATCGCGTTGTGGGAGTAGGCGACCATCTTGGGTTCGGCCTCGGAGCCGGAGGAGACCAGGATCCGGGCGGGCGCTTCGGGATCGACCGGACGGGGAACGAAGGGCTGCCGCGCGGTCGCCGCGAGCGACTGCGCGGTCCGATGGACCTCCCCGAAGGTGAACACCGTTTCGAGGTAGGGGAGATGAGTGTGCGACACCGCGTCGGAGAGACGGGTGACGATGACCGCCCGGGCGCGGGCGCGGGCGAGCAGGCCCGCCGGGCCCAGGCTGCCGGGTCCTGGCGGATAGGGCAGCGCCACGGCTCCGACGGCGGCGACCGCGAGTTCGGCGGCCACCGCGTCGCGCCCGTTCGGCACGCGTACGGCGATGATGTCCCGTTCGCCCAGGCCTCGTTCGGCGAGCCGGGCGGCGATGTGCCGTACCCGGCGGTCCAGTTCGGCGTAGTCCACCGGGCCCGCCGCGTCGATGACGGCCGTCCGGTCGGGGTGCCGCTTCACATGGCCGGAGAAGAGCGTGTACAGGTCACGGTCGGGGCAGTGGCCCCGTTCGGTCCAGGCGCGGCGCAGAGGGGCCGGCACCAGGTCACGGATCTCGACGCCGGCGTTCGATGTCCATCCGGCCCTCATGAGAACTCCCAGGGTGCGAGGGGGGCGGCGTACTCCCCGACGGCCAGCGCCGGAGCGAACCGCGGGTCGCGGGCCAGGTCCGCGAGGCTGGTGCACACCGGTGTTGCGGCCACGCCCGCTGCGGCCAGCCCGGGCAGCCAGTCCGCGGTGGGCCGCGTCCGGGCCCGGGAGGCGATCGCGTCAGCGCCCGCCGAGGCGGCGAGACCGAGTGCTCGCGCGAGGCGCTCCGGCCGCTCGCGGGCCTGCGGTCCCGGCGAGAGGTACCCGTCCCGGGTGCGCAGCGGGCGGTCCATCGCTTCGGGCCGCCTCCCCCTGCGGGGAACGAGGGCGGCGGCGGAGTACAGGGAGGAGTCCACGCGGCCGCCTCTTCCGGTCCGAAGCCGTGCCAGCAGCGCGGCCAGTACGCCCTGCGCGCAGGTCAGCCCGCCGAGGACGTCGGTGAGCGTCATCAAGGAGGGCGCGGGCGGCTCGTCCGTGTGCCGCACGGCGGCGGCGAGTCCGCTGTGCGCCTGCACCAGGTAGTCGGTCCCCACGGGTGGTGCCGGGCCCAGCGCATCGCCCCAGCCGGATGCCCACGCGTACACCAGCCCGGGGCGCACCGAACGCAGGTCTCCGGCATCCAGCCCGAGCCGGGCGGCCTTGCCCGGCGCCCAGTTGTGCAGGAAGACATCGGCCTCGGACACGAGCTCGCGGACGGCCCGCCGTCCCGCTGCCGTGGTGAAGTCGATCTCCACGACGGGCTTGTTGGCGCTGAGGGCGCTGAAGCGGGCCGAACAGGTGCCTGCCATCGGGGGGATGCCGCGCATCGGGTCGCCGCCCGGCGGTTCGATCCGTACGACGTCGGCGCCCAGGAGTCGCAGGACGTGACCTGCCATGGGCCCCTGGACACGTCGTGCCGACTCTATGACCCGCAGGCCCTTCAGGGGTGCCCCGGCCGTACGGGCCGCCCTGCCGATGGTGGTGGCACCCGGCTCGGGAAACGGCGTGAGCGTCCACGGCGGCGGCACCGTCGGCGGGTGGGGGTCTTCCCGGACGGGCAGCACGGCGGCTCCCGACCGGTCCGCCGCCGACCGGATGGCCGTGAACGAGGCACGCCGCACGGTCGCGGACAGCGCGAGAGGCAGTGAGCAGGTGGCGGTGGCGAACCGCTGCTGGAACGACCGCCATCCCCGACCGGTGGCGGCACGGTCCGCGCCGAGCAGCCGCCAGAAGTCCAGCCATCGCTCGGCGTCCAGGGCTTCCAGTTCGAAGCGCACCCCGTCGGCGGAGACGAAGGGGCGGTCGGCGGGCGCGGGCCCTTCCCGCGTGCCGGCACGCGACGGCAGGCCGTGCTCCGGTTCGTCACCGTCGGCGGTCGCTGCCGCGAGGTACTGGGCGAGGGCCAGCAGCGCGGCCTGGCCCACCGACGTCCGCACCTGCGTCACGTCGGCGCCGGCGGCCCGGGAGAGGAGTGCCGCGCAGACTCCCTGGGCCGCGAGGACGCCCGCGACCGTGGAGGCGTAGTCAACGGCGAGCGGGACCGGACGCCTGGCCGCCCGGCCGTGGACGTGCATGATCCCGCAGGCCGCCTGGACGGCACACTCGTCGGACAGGGGCACGGAGAGCGGGCCCTGCCAGTCGATCTCCCAGCCGACGGTGGCGGTGGCGGGGTCGCCCACCAGGTCGAGGAGATGGGCCGCGACCCCGGCGGCCACCGGGGCCGCGGCCGGAGACCCGGCGCGCGGCACGCAGAGCGTCATCCGGCGTCCTCCGGGAGTGGTCGCGGGCCCTGTTCCGCCTCACCGGTGTGCGGCCGACGGCCGTGTACCGAGTACACGACGCTGGACGCCGCGCAGAACGACGGGTCCCGCATCAGCGCCCGTACGTCCGCCAGTTGGTCCTCGGTCATGCCCGCGGCCAGCAGCCCGTCCCGCAGGTGGTACGTGTGGTTGAACTGCAGCCTCAAGCCCGGCGACCCCGCCGTGCGCAGTTCGATGCGGGGTCGCGGGTCGATGTCGACGAGCCCCGCGGCACGCATGGCGGCCGGAGCGTTGCGGGCCCAGTGAGGATCTCCCCCACCGGCCCGCATGACGGCGCACTTGGCGTCGAGGAAGGCCGTGTAGAGCCGCGCGGATTCCTCGTCCGGGGTGAGCAGGGGCGGTTCGTAGGAGGCGTCGAACTCCTCGATGTGCAGCCATCCTCCGGGCTTGAGGGCGCGCACCAGTTTGTCGAGGACGGCGAGCCGCTCGGGAAGGTGCTGGAGGACGAGCCGGGCGACGACGAGATCGAAGGCGGCCTCAGGGAGCGGATCGGTCACCACGTCGTGCTCGACGACGGTCAGACACGGCCCCTCCTCGATGTGGTGCCGCTTGACGTCGGTGGCCACGACCGCGCCGGTCGGAGCGACGCGTTCGGCGAGCCACCGGGCCACGCTCCCGTTCCCGGAGCCGATCTCCAGGCACCGCCACCCGGTCGTGACGCCGGTCTGGGCGAGCCTGTCGAAGGTCATGGTGTCGTAGGCGTCGGTGAGGCAGCGGTACTGCTCGTCCCGGTGTTCGCTGTCGTTGTCGAAGGCGTACCCCGGGGCCTGGCCCAGGCTCTTGCTCATGTCGTCTCCCGTTGTGCCGTCTCAGGTCCACCGGCCGGAGCCGTAGGTGTCGGTACGTCCGGTGAGGCGGTGCAGCAACTCCCTGCGCCGCACCTTGCCGGTGCCGGTGCGCGGCACCTCGTCCCAGGTGAGGGCGACCGGTTCACGCAGCGGCGGCAGGTCGCGCACCGCTTCCTTCCACCGGGCCTGGTCCACCGCACCGTCGGCGGTGACCACGACGGGCAGCGGGGCCCGGCCCGGCTCGGCGAGGACGACGCACTCCAGGGCCTGCGGCAACCGGGCCTCCAGGAGGTCCTCGGTCCGCAGACAGCTGAGCTGCGGCGCGCGGTCCACCTCGCGGTCGAGCAACTCGATGCTTCCGTCGCGGTTGCGCGCGCCGATGTCGCCGGTGTTCCACCAGGTGCCGTGGCGCTTGGCCGACCAGCGGTCCTCCTCTCCGACGTAGCCCAGGGCACAGGCGGCGGTCCTGGCCAGTACCAGGCCCGCCTGTCCTCGGGGCAGGGGCCGGTAGGTGTCGGGGTCGACCACCCGCAGCCGCGTCTTCACGGGCACCGGACGTCCGAGGTTCCGGCTGCCGGCCCCGCCCGAGGCCTGGTGGACGGACTGCCGGGTGTGGAAGCGGAAGGTCAGCGGTCCCGTCTCGGTCTGCCCCCATCCCTCCACCCACACGGGACTGCGGTGCCGGCTCGCCCTGAGGTAGGCGCGGACGGTGGGGGGATGCACGGCGTCGTACGTGCTGATGACCGTGCGGACGCGCCGGAAGGGGTTGTCCAGCCCTTCGGTCAGCGGCTGGAAGCGCACGAACGAGGCGGGCAGCGCCTCCAGGACGGTCGGCGGACGAGCCCGCAGCACGGGGTCGGCGAGGTTCGGGTCCTGCGTGGTGATGATCGAGATGTCGGCGGGGCCCATGCACAGGGTGCTCGCGGTCCAGCAGAAGGTCCTGCCGTGGGCGAACGAGCTCGCGTTGGCCAGGACGTCGGTGCGTCGCAGGCCGATCCGGGGCAACCGCACGCTCTCGAACCGCGCCAGCTTCCCGATGATCGTGCGGGTCGAGTGCACCACCAGCTTGGGCACGCCGGTGGTCCCCGAGGTGTGGTGGATCACCAAAGGCTCGTCGTCGTGCCGGCGGTGGGGCCCGGGGGCGGTGTGTCCGCGTACGTCGTCCATGCCCAGCGTCCCCGGCACGGCGGCGTCCAGCACCAGGGTGGCACGTGCGGTCGAGGCCAGGTCGGTGCCTTCCTTCCGGCCGCGTTCCAGCACCTTTTCCGTCGTGACGAGCAGAGCGGGGCCGAGCCGGGCCAGCAGCGTTCCCAGCACCTCGCCGGACAGGTGCGCGGACAGTTGCGCGGGTACGGCTCCGACGCGCACGGCGGCGCAGGCCAGCAGGTCGTAGTCCCAGTGGTTGTCCTTGACGATCGCCACCCGGTCGCCGGGGCCGGCACCGGCGGCGGCCAGCCAGCCGGCCGCCTCCCGTACGAGCGTGGCGAGTTGAGGGAGCGTGTGGTGGGTCCGGGCGCCCGCGTCGATGTCGAACGGCCGGTCCAGGTGGACCTGCGTGGCGATCTGGTGCTCGGCGCACTCGTCGAACAGGACGCCCATGTCGTGCGGTTTCACGAGACGTTCTCCTCGGTGGGGCGGGTGGCGGGGCGAGTGCGTCCGACCGACCGCGGTGGCCGCAGCCGGCTGAGGACGCGAGAGGCCGCGAGCGCGCCCGAACGCACGGCTCCTTCGCTGGCCGGCCGCAGCATCACCCAGTCGCCGGCGTACTCGACCGGCCGTGCGGCACGCGCCATGAAGGGCCCGCGTCTGCGCAGGGCGTCGGGTGTCGCCTCGGGCAGGCCGTGGGTGAAGGCGTGCACGAAGTGGCGCCCGGCGGAGGCCTCCAGACCGGGGACGTACCGGGTGGCTGCCCGCACGAGCCGGTCGGCCGTCCCGCGCTCCGGCGCGGTGAGCAGGTCGGGGATGCTGCGGGCGTCGGCCATCAGGGTGAGCAGTCCCCTGCCCGCGGGCGCCCGGTCCGGGTGCTTGGCGTGATCCACGATGATCGCGGAGAGCACGTCGTCCTCCGCGTCCGGCGTCAGCAGGACGAACAGCGGCTTGCGGGAAGGGGGCGCGAGCGGCCGGTCCAGCAGGCAACTGACCTTGAGCGTGGGGGTGAAGGTGCAGGCCGACAGGAACGAGAGCTCGTCGGCGGGAGCGTTGACGTGCAGGCGCGCCGCGACCGGAGCGGGCACGCAGAGGACCACCGAGCGCGCCGTGACGCTGTCACTCCCGACGCGCAGCCGCACGAAGCCTTCCTCGGTGACGACCTCGTGCACTTCGCCGCCGGTGACCACGTCGAGCCCCTCGGCCAGCCGTCGGGCGAGCAGGTCCATGCCGTCGCGATACGTGCGCCAGCCGGCGGCCGGACCCACCTCCTGCAGCAGGCTGAGCATCGGTGCCACGGCGGAGCGCGCCGTGTCCCAGCCGAAGAAGCTGCCGGCGACCGGCTGGAGCAGGTAGTCGTGCACGTCCCTGTGGTACCGGCGCGGCGAACTCCCTGACCGTCAGGGCCCCTGCCGGGGTCCGTTCGGGGTGATCGGCGTCGAACTCCCGGCGGCTGCGACCCCGTCCAGGCCAGGAGCCGGGCGAGGTCGAACCGGGCACGGGGCGACAGCCCGGCACCGCTGAGCACCGCGGAGCTGTCCGCCACGCCGGGGTGGGCCCGTCCGCCGCGCCACACACCGACCGACTTGCCGATACGCGGCACGTCGCCTTTCGGCACGCCCAGCCGCGACAGCAGTTCCCAGGTCGCGCGGTAGCCCTGCTCCGAGATCTGTTCGGCACCCTCGTCGATGGTGTAGCCGGCATGCCTGAAGCTGCGCATCCTGCCGCCGACGTGCTCCTGCTGCTCGAAGACCCGCACGTCGAGGCCCGCGCGCCGCAGTTCGTGCGCGGTGGTCAGCCCGGCCATGCCCGCGCCGACCACGGCCACGTCGAGATCAGGGCTCATACGGCGGCCCCCGCGCCGACGATCAGGTTCGCGGTGATCAGCAGCCCGGTACTGACCCGGTGTGCGGGGAACCCGAGCTTGCGGGCGCGCATGATGTCCCCCTGGCGGAAGCCGGCGCGATACTGCCGCACGCGCAGCACGGTGACCGGCAGCATCAGCAACACGAACCACCACGGGGCGATCCCGACGGCGGAGGCGACCGCGCCGGTCAGGAACTCCGCCGCGCAGAGCGCACCGATGAAGACGGCATTGCCCTTCGGCGAGACCAGGCACGCCACGGTCGGCCGCCCGACGGCCCGGTCGCCGGGGATGTCGTTGGTGTTGGAGTACACGCCGAACAGCAGGGGTCCACAACCGAACAGCACCCCCTGCACCAGCACGAATCCGGAGAAGTGGCCGGCCGCAAGCCCGTACGCCCCCATCACCAACGCCGCGCCCAGCCCGGCGATGAAGATCTCCTGGAAGCCGTGATAGCTGATCTTCAACCCGTAGGAGTACTGGACGGAGACCACGAACAGCACCGCGATCAGCACCACGGTCCAGGTCGGCCGGTGCGGGGCGGTCGACACGGCGGCGGCCCACAGGGCGGCGCCGGCCGCGGCGGTGGCCCACCCGAAACCGAGCGCTTCGCGCAGGGTCAGGGTTCCCGCCACGAGCGGCTTGCGCAGTTTGTTGCGCAGCGGGTCGTCCGGGCCGTAGTTCGCGGCGTCACTGCCGTCGCGATAACCGGTCACGTCGTCGAGGGCGACCATCGCCACGATGACGCAGACCGCGCCGAGCAGGAACAGCAGGAGCGTCACGATCGTCGTGGGCCGCAGACCGGAAACGGGCAGCAGTACCGCGGACAGTGCCACGGCGACGCTCGGGTAGTAGTCGTAGACGTCGAGTTTGCCCAGCCGTGCGTAGCTGCGCATCTTGCTCTCGGGACGTGCCGTTCCGGACGTGAACGGTCCGGCTTCGGTGCGGGTCGTCATCTGCTCCGCTCCTTCGCGTGTGTTCGGTCATCGGCTGCCGCTCAGCCCGGCGTAGGCGCAGACGGTGTCCGCGATGTGCTCCACCTGGGCGTCGGTGAGGCGCGGGTGAACCGGGATGGCCAGTTGGCGTCTGGCGGCGCTCTCCGCGTGCGGCCAGCTCCGGTCCGCGGGCGCGAACCGCGTGAAGGCGGCCTGGTGCGGCAGCGCGAGGGGGTAGTAGACGTGGCTCTCGACCCCTCGGCCTGCCAGATACCGCTGCAGTTCGTCCCGCTCGTCCACGAGCAGCGCATACACGTAGAAGCAGCGGCCGTTGCGGCCCGGCGGCGGGGGCAGCACACCATGCTCGCGAAGCGGCGTGAAACGTTCGGTGTAGTAGTCGGCGATGCGAGCCCGGCGCTCCAGCAGCTCGGGAAAGCCGGGGAGCCGGTGGAGCTGGAAGGCGGCGAGCACTTCGTCGAACCGGCTGTTGTAGCCGGTGCGCGGGTAGACGAACCGCTCACTCTGCCCATGGTTGCGCAACGTCCTGACCGTGGAGGCGAGTTCGGGGTCCATGGTGACGACGGCCCCGCCCTCGCCGGCCGTTCCGAAGGTCTTGACCTGGACGAAGGAGAACACTCCGGCATCGCCCCACGTCCCGGCGGGTCGGCCGTCGAGGACGCCGCCCTGGGCGACTGCCGAGTCCTCGACGAGGCGCACGCCGTGCCGCCGGGCGATCTCGCGCATGCGGGGCATGTCGGCCATCACCGAGAACATGTGCGCGGGCATGACTGCCCTGGTCCGGCGGGTGATCGCCCGTTCCACCTCGTCCGGGTCGACCACCATCGTCCACGGCTCGATGTCCGCGAACACCGGTGTGGCCCGCAGCCCTGCCACGGTGTTGGCCAACGGAGCACAGCCGTAGGCCGGTACGACGACCTCGTCGCCGGGTCCGATCCCCATGGCGTGCAGGACGAGGGTCAGCGCGGAGGTGCCACTGGAGCACGCCACGACGTCGGCGGCGCCGAGCGAGGTGCGCAGGGCCTCCTCGAAGCGGGCGGTGTGCTCGCCGAGCAGGAACCGCTGTTCCGGTGCGGTGCCGATGTCGTGGACGAGGTCCATGAGCAGCTGCCGGTCGTCCGCGAAGAGGTCCGGGGCGAAGAAGGGAACCGTCACGCCGGCCTCCTCGTCGTGAAGCGGCGGACGAGGGCGCACACCGTGTCGACGTCGTCGACGCTCATGTCGGGGTACAGGGGGAGGGCGATCGTGTGCTCGCAGGCCCGCTCCGCGTGCGGGAAGTCGCCACGGCGGTATCCCAGATGGGCGAAGCACTCCTGCAGGTGCAGCGGGGCGGGATAGTACGTCTCGGTGCCCACGCCGTGCTCGGCCAGGTATCCGGCCAGTTCGTCACGCCGCTCGACCTCGACGAGGTAGACGTAGAAGACGGGGTCGGTGCGCGCGGTGCGGGGCACCACGGTGGGCAGCCGCAGTACGCCGGGCGCACCGGCCAGCCGTTCGGTGTAGGCGGCGGCGAGTCGGGCCCGGCGGGCGATGTCCTCGTGCAGTCGGGCCAGTTTGGCGAGGAGGACAGCCGCCTGGATGTCGTCCATCTTGCTGTTGACGCCGTTGACCGTGGTCTCGTTGCTGATGCCCGGGAAGTGGGCCAGCGTCCGGCCGTAGCGCCCGTGGTGGCGCAACGCCGCTGCCGCCTCGGCGAGTTGACGGTTGTCGGTCAGAATCGCACCGGCATCGCCGATGGCCCCCAGTGTCTTGGTGGGGAAGAACGAGAGCACACCACCGGCTCCGAGCAGTCCGGCGTGTAGGCCGTCCCACCGCATACCGATGGCCTCCGCGCTGTCCTCCACCACGGTCAGCCGGTGACGGCGGGCGAGATCGAGCAGCGCGTCCATGTCGGCCATCTGGCAGAACAGGTGGACGGGCATGATCATGCGGGTGCGTGGAGTGACCGCGTCGGCCGCGGACTTGGGGTCGATCGTGTAGGTGGCGGGGTCGACGTCGGCGAAGACCGGGCGGCCGCCGGCCAGCACGACCGACGAGGCCGAGGCCACGAAGGTGAAGGCGGGGACGATGACCTCGTCGCCCGGCTGCAGGCCGCAGGCGCGCAGCAACAGCACCAGGGCGTCGGTGCCGCTGTTCACACCCACCGCGTAGCGCGCGCCGGTCCACCCGGCCAGTGCCTCTTCGAATCGGGCGACCTGCCGACCGTGCGAGAACTTGCCGTTGTCGATGACTTCGATCAGCCGGGAGCGGATGTCCGGCCAGAGCGCTTCGAAGGTCCGGGCCTGTGTGAAGAAGGGCACCTGCCCCGAGGTGCCGGTCGCCGTGCCGCGTCTGCCGTGCCTCGGCCCGAAGGATGCGTCGGACATGTTTCCTTTCATGGCGGCGAAGGTGAACCAGGGTGTCGGCGCGGGGCTGTACCGGCGCTCCCCGGGGACCGGGGAGCGCCGGACGCAGGCACCGCTGGGGCACCGGGCGGGTCAGAGCAGGGAGAACTCCAGCTCACCGGAGTGGTAGCTGTGGACCGCCTCGACCAGTTCCTCGACCGACAGCTGGCCGTCACCGTCCGTGTCGATCAGCTTGAACGCCGTGTCGGCCTTGGACTCGTCGCTGCCGATGGCAACGATCCAGCGCTGGAACTCCTGAGGGCTGACCTGTCCGTCGCCGTCGGTGTCGCACAGATCGGCGATCGCGCTGATCGTCGGACGCAGCACCTGGTCGAAGCCGGCCTGTCCGCGGTCGAGCACCTGCGCCGCCGCCACGCCCTTGAACTCGTCGAAGCCCAGTGCGCCGTTGCTGCCGACTTCGGCCTGCTCCGCGACGTAGTCCCACATACCGAGGTATGCCTCGGTGAGAGCCTGGCCCTTCGAGGAATTCGCGTTCTCCCCGAACGAAACCAGGATGCGCTTTGCCTCGCCTTCCCAGTCACTGCGATCGATGGTGCCGTCGCCGTTCTTGTCCCACATGTCGAAACGGCGACGCAGTCGCTGCTCCTGTACGGAAGTGCTCACGCTTCTTCCTTTCGTTTTTCCTTCTCGGGACCTGCGTTTCAGATTCTTACCGGAACTGGCGGCACCAACCCACTCTTTCGAGTGAGAGAGAATGCGCCACCATTTGTTCGCGCGGGATTTCATACGCTCGCCCCATGACCCCGCCGACTCAATAAAGAGAAGCAGCCCTGATACCGCGATCGGGGCCACCTGAGAAGTCACGCACGAGGTGTTCGTTGTGCGGCGGCAATTCGGCCACCCATGCGAAAGTCGCCTACCGGGAAACGCCTGGTCGATTAATTCTTTACAGCATCCACTACGGCATCCACCTCGCGGCAAGGTACATGAGTACTAGCAGCCCAAGAAGCCTGTCAACGGCGGGGCCGGCCACCGGAAGCGTGCAGGAACATTTTTTCCGCAACGCCGCACATCTGTCACGGCCGATTGTTTTCGCCCATGGGTTCGGGATTGAAACCGGAGCCGGTGGCCTGGACGGAAGCAACCGGGACGTCCGGACACCACAGCCGTCATCGCCGAGAATTTCGGCCATCTTGCCGCGGAACGCAGAAGCGTCGGCCCAGCACGCGGCAGTCCGCAATCCGATACGATCGCCGAGGCCGCGACAACCCTTACTCCGCGCATTCCGCAAGGAATGTCGCGCGCGTTTCAGGGACGGACGGGATGGGTATGCAGAAGAATTTCGAGCCGATTGACCAGCCTGCAGCCGGTTCATTCGACACCGCATTCGCACGCCAAATCATACCCGTGTGCGACTTTCAAAAAGGATGTACGAGGGGGGTCGAGCCGTGCTGTCCACGTTGATCGTCGGCTTGGGCCGCGCCGGGATGGGACTGCATGTGCCGGTGTTGGTGCGGGCCCGCTCCCAACTCCTCGGCCCCTTCGCCGATCACCCGATCGTGGGAGTGGATCCCGGCGCCCCCGCCCGCGCCGAGCGGCACGACCTGCTGATCGCCGACTCCCTGCGCCGAGCGCGCGATCTCCTCGACCCGGAGCGCACCGTCGTCCATCTGTGCACTCCGCCCGCGGTGCGCGCCGAGGTGCTCCGCGAGGTCGCCGCGCTCGGGTTCTCGCGGATTCTCACGGAGAAACCGCTGGCCGGTGACCGGGACATGCTCCGGTGCATCCTGCGGCTCGCGCGGGAACACGAGCTGCGCCTGTCCGTCGTGGCACCCTGGCTGCACAGCACACTGACCCGGCGTCTCGTCCAGGTGGTGGGCGACCGGAGGCTCGGCGCCGTGCGTTCCGTGTCCGTCACCCAGCACAAACCCCGGTTCCGGCGCTCCCTGAGCAGCAGCAGTCACACCTCCGCTTTCGACGTGGAGGCGCCGCACGCGGTGGGCGTCCTCCTGCGCCTCCTGGGTGACGCGCGGCTGTGCGGCGCGCGCAGCACCGACCTGCGGGTGGGGCCGACGACGGTGCCGCGCATGGGCGGAGCGCACCTCGAACTGCTGCATGCGGGTGGGGTCCGCAGCGAGGTGCTGTCCGACCTGTCCGCACCGGTGCGTCAGCGGCGGATCGTCCTCGGCATGGAGGGCGGAAGCGTCGTCGGGCACTACGCGGTCGGCCAGGACGACGACTTCGCGCAGTTGGAGATCACCCGCGACGGCCGCACCACGCGTGAAGTCCTTTGCGACGACTCGCTCACGGCATGTCTGACCCATGCCTACCGCGGCTTCGCCGAGGGCGGCGAGGAAGCCGGTGGCGACGACCTCGGTCTGCACGTGCGGACCGTCGAGCTGCTCGACGAGGCGAAGCGGCTTGCGGCCGTGACTCCCCCCGGTGGCACGCCCCGTCGCAAGGAGGCGATCGCACATGGGCGTTGACATTTCCGGAGCTCAGCCCTGGCGCGGCGGGACCGAGGACGCCCCGAGCGGACGGACGGCTCCCGGCATCCGATTCGCGGGCATCGGGGACGAGGCCGCGGCGGATCTCGCCGGGCAACTGGACGCGCTGCGCCAACTCGGCTGGGAGGCGATCGAGTTGCGCAACGTCGACGGCGTCGCGGTGGCCGACCTGGACGACCGGGCCTTCGACGCCCTGGCCGACCGGATCGCGGCGGCCGGTCTCGACGTCGTCTGCGTCGATTCCCGGATCGCCAACTGGAGCCGCCCGGTCACCGGTCGCTTCGAGGACGACGAGAGGGAGCTGAGGCAGCTGGCTCGGCGCTGCGCCACCCTGGGCACCCGGTACATCCGGGTGATGTCCTATCCCAACGCCGGCCTCGACGAACGGGAGTGGGGCAGGCGCGCGCTGGACCGGATGGCCCTGCTGGTCCGGCAGGCCGAGCAGCAGGGGCTGGTGCTGCTGCACGAGAACTGCAGCGGCTGGGCAGGCAGCAGGGCCGACCGGATGCGGGAGCTCCTCGAGCGCGCCGATGGTCCCGCGCTGCGGCTGCTGTTCGACATCGGCAACGGAGTGCCCTACGGCTACGACGCCCGCGCGCTGCTGGACGAGATCATCGAGCACGTCGCTCACGTACACGTCAAGGACGCCCGGACCGGGCCGGACGGCCAGGTCACGTACACGCTGCCGGGGGACGGGGAATCCGGCGTGCGCTCCTGCCTCAGGGCCCTCATCGACCACGGCTACACCGGGGCCTGGTCGATCGAGCCGCACACCCACCTGCGGCCGCACCAGGACCAGGACACCACCGGCACCGACGGTGTGGCGGCGTTCGTCCGCTACGGCCGGTGCCTGGAACAGCTCGTCCGGCAGGAAACGCGGTTGGCCCGGACTGCCACCGGTGGGGGTCCGCATGGCTGACGCCCCGGCCCGACCCTCCTACCCGGCAGAAGCCGCCGTGTCGCCTCCCGCCCTGCTGACACCGGCCGACCAAGACCTGCTGCTCGATCTGCTCAACACTCCTACGGCCGGGCCGCTGGAGACCGGCACCGACGGTCCCGCCGTGCGCCTTTGGGAGGCCGGCCGTGCCTATGCGGCGGCCGCCGCGACGCTCGGTCTGAGAGTGCTGCGCCATGCCCCGCCGGAACCGGCGGCACTGCTCCGGGACGACGTGCCGCTGACGGTCCGGAGAGCGGCGCGGAACGACGAGACGTTCCTGGCCCGGCAGCCCAGCCTGCTGCTGCGCCTCGGCCCCGAACTGCCCCGGCGGGACACGGTGATGTTCAACGTCCACCTGGACACGGTGGCCGGCTGGTGGCCTGCCCACTTCGACGGTCGGCGCTTCACCGGCCGGGGAGCGATCGACGCCAAGGGCCCCGCCGTCGCCCTGCTCTCCGGCATCCGGGCCGCTCGCGCCGCCGAGCCGGCCCTGGGCGGCCGGGTCGGTGTACTCATCCAGGCGGTCGCCGGTGAAGAAGGCGGTGCCATGGGCACGTTCGGCACCAGGCCGCTGGTGGAGGACGGGTTCACCGGCGGGCTGAACCTGTTCTGCGAGCCCACCGGGCACCGCTTCCTGCCCCGTTCGACGGCGTCGATGACGGCCCTGGTCCGCGTCGACGGCGAGGACGCGGTGGACGATCGCCCCGAGGCCGGTCACAACGCGACCGTGCTGCTGGGGCACATCAGCCACTACCTGGCCCGCGTCCTGCCGCCACGGATCGGTGACGGCAGGGTGTGCGTGGCCGGCCTGCACACCGGCGAACGGCACAACCGGGTCTACGGCACCGGCCGGCTGCTGCTCAACATCTCCTACGGGTCACGGCCGGCCGGCCGGGCCGCCGAAGCCGCGCTGGAGCAGACACTGCACGAGGCACTCGCCGACTTCGCCTCCGGGGCGGCCGGTATCCCCGACCTGGCCAGGACAGCCGACGACGCGACACGGATCACGTCCCTGCACTGGTACAAACGCGGTCTGCCCGCGCTGGACTGCCGAGACGGCGCGCCGTGGGCCGAGGAACTGCTGGAACGACGTGCGGGTCTGGTGCGCTGGCCCGACGAGGAGCCGGCCTTCACCTGCGACGCGATCTGGATGGCGGACGTACCCGACACCTACACCGCGGTCTTCGGCCCCGGCCACCTGGACACCAACCACGCGCACGCCGCCGGCGAGTACGTCGACCTGGACGACCTGCACCGGTACGCCGACGAGATCGCCCGCATTCTCGTCGCCCGAGTCCGCCACACGCCGCTCGGCGACGATGCCGGCGAAGAACACCACCCTCACTCAGCTGCCGCGCCCCGCGCGGCCGCGGACAGGACCCCTCCCCGATGACCTCGACGGCTTCCACCACCTCCACGGCGCCGGCAGACACGACCGCCCCGACCACTGTGACGCGTCTTTCCGGACCGAGCGTCGTCCCGCCCCAGGCGTCCGGCGGTGACGGCGACACCGGCGTCCGGGTGCCGTACCGGGACCTCGTCACGTTCGTGGCCGATGTGCTCCTCGCCAAGGGACTGCCCGAGCACCGCGCAAGGGCCGCCGCCGAGGCACTGTGCCACGGCGACCTGACGGGCTTCACCAGTCATGGCATCACCAACCTCACCCGGCTCTACCTGCCGCTGTTCGACTCGGGCCGATGCGACCCCCGGGCGGAGCCGAGGATCGTCGCCGACCACGGTGCCTCGGTGCTCCTCGACGCCCGCCGGGCGCTCGGGCTGTGGGCCGCCACCGAGGCGATGGACCTGGCTGTCGAGCGCGCCCGGCAATACGGGGTCGGCATGGTCTCGGTGCGGGGAGCCACGCACTTCGGCTGCGCCGGCCACCACGCCCTGCGCGCGGTCCGGCACCACATGGTGGGCCTGGTCACCGCCAACTGCGGCCGACAGCGGATCGTCCGCCCGGTCGGCGGACGGGCCCCCATGCTGGGCACGAATCCGCTCGCGCTGGCCGCCCCGGCCGGCGACCGACCGCCGTTCGTCCTGGACATGGCCACCACGGTCGCCCCCACCGGCCGGGTCCGGGCCGCCGCACGCGCGGGGCGGAGCGTGCCCGTGGGCTGGCTGCAGGACGACGACGGCGCGCCGGTGACCGACCCGGCCGCCTTCGACCGCGGCCAGGCGCACCTGAACTGGCTGGGAGGTGACCCTGGCAGCGGTGCCTACAAGGGTTTCGGTCTCGGCCTTCTGGTGGAGGTACTGTCCGCACTCGTCCCCGGAGCCGGAGTCGGCCCGCAGGAGGAGCAGGCGGAGCAGGCCGGCCCTGACGACGACATCGGCTGCTTCATGCTGGCCATCGCCCCCGGGCGCCTCAGGCCCGAGGCGGAGTTCCGCACCGACGCGGCCGCCCTGTTCGGTGCGCTCCTCGGCTGTCCGCCTCTGCGAGCGGACGAGCCGGTGCGCTATCCCGGCTGGCCCGAGGACGCCCGCTCTCGCGACCGGCGCGCTCACGGTGTCCCTCTGGAGCCGGCCCTGCACCGGGAGATGCTCGATCTGGCCCGGAACAGCGGTCTCGGCTTCCCGGCGCCCGTGCGGCCCACCGAGGCGGGCAGGCCCGCATGACACTCCCCCGCATCGGCCTCATCGGCCTCGGCGTCATCTCCCGCTTCTACCTGGCCGCACTCGAACGTGCCGCGTGCGCGCGGCTGGTGGCGGTGTGCGACCCCGACGAGGACCGGCTCGCCACCGCACCGGCACAGGTGCCGCGCTACCGCGACCATCGTGAGCTGCTGCGGGCAGCGGACCTGGACGCCGTGGTGGTCAACGTGCCCAACGACCTGCACTACCCGGTGTGCAGGGACGCGTTGGCGGCCGGACGCGCGGTGTGCGTGGAGAAGCCGCTCGCCACGCATCCGCAGGACGGCCACCATCTCGCGCGTCTCTCCCGGCAGAGCGGCGCCGTGCTGTTCACCTCCTTCCACCGCCGGTACAACGGGGAGGTGACCGCGCTCCGCGAACGCATCGCCTCCGGCACGCCGATCGCGTCGCTGACGGTGCGCTACGAGGAGACGATCGAGGAACACGCCGGTCGGGACCGCTGGTATCTCGACCCGAAGCGCTGCGGGGGCGGCTGCGTCGCCGACAACGGGCCCAACGCGTTCGATCTCGTTCGCCTGTTCCTCGGGGATGTCCGGGTGACCGGGGCCACCGTGCTCCGCGATGCGAGGGGCGTCGACCGGCAGGCGCAGGTGCTGCTGACCGCCCCGTCCGGCGCGGCGGCCCGGGTGGTGCTCGACTGGTCCTGTCCCGGCGAGCGCAAGACCGTCGAGGTACGACTGGCCGACGGGACCGTCGACGGTGCCGACATGCTCGCGGGCCATCCGGAGTTCAAAGGCTCCCTGTGGCACGAATACGTGGGCGTACTGAGGGACTTCACGGACGTCCTGTCCGGCCACCGCGCGAACGCCCCCGACGGTCTGGCAGCCCTGGAGCTGGTGGCCGCCACGTACGCACACGAAGACCTCGCCCGACTCCACCCCGGACAGGAGGTACACCACCCGTGACACCCTCAGAGGACGGTGCCAAACGCACCGTGTACGGGCAGCTGGTGAAGGTCCTCACCCACCGGCGTGACGACCGGGGGATGACTCTGGAGGGCTTCGCGAGCCGGTGTGTCCGCCGTGGGGAGGTGCATGAGCTGGTGACCACCGACCACACGGAGACCGCCGCCGGCGCCCGGATCGACCGAGTCGGATTCCTGGGCTTCGTGGAGATCGGATGCGCCGGCGTCATCGACCGGGGCGATGAGGTCTGGGCTGACGGGGGTCTGGTGGGGACGGTCCTGGGATTCGACGCCTGCCACTTCCCGAACCACTACAACATCCTCGTCTCGGCACCCGAACCGCTCACCGGCCCGCAGCTCGGTCTCGCCCCCGAAGCCGAATTCAGGTTCGCGCAGCCAGCTCAGGTGCCACACCCGTCCGGAAGCAAGCCGATCCCGCGCGGCTGACGCCCGCCGGCCCACCATCAGGAGCACCCGTGACCCCACGTATCAACCTCGTAGAGCTGGAGCCCGCCGCCTATCAGGCCATGCTGGGACTGGAGCAATACCTGTCGTCCACCTCACTGCCGGCGCCGCTGCGCGAGTTGGTCAAGCTGCGGGCCAGTCAGCTCAACGGCTGCGCGTTCTGCGTAGACCTGCACAGCCACCGCGCCAGGAACGACGGAGAGCCGGACGAACGGCTGTCCTCCCTCGTGGCCTGGCGCGAATCCCCCTACTTCAGCAAGGCCGAACGCGCCGCACTCGCGCTCACCGACGCCGCCACCCGCCTCGACGCGGAGGGAGTGCCCGACGATCTGTGGAACGAGGCCGCCGCCCACTACGACGACCGGCAACTGGCGGCACTCGTCATGACGGTCGCCACTGTCAACGCCTGGAACCGCATCGGCGTCAGCACCCGCCTGGAGGCCGGTTCCCGCTGACTGGCGGTCTACCCGGCATCGTCCTGGTGGTCGGCCCAGACGTAGCTTTCGGGGAGCAGGTCGGCGATGTGGACGGTTCGGATCCGGTCCTCCTCGCCGACGATGACCTTCAGGTCCGGGAAGCAGTCGAAAAGGACCTGCCGGCACCGGCCGCACGGGGGCACGATCCCCCGGTCGCGGTCGCCCACGGCGACGATCGTGTCCAGCTCGTAGGCGCCCTGGGCGGCTGCCGCGCCGATGAGGACCAGCTCGGCGCAGGGGCCTCCGGTGAAGTGGTAGACGTTCACCGCGGTGACGATCCGGCCGTCCTGAGCGCGGGCCGCGGCCGCCATGGTGTGGTGATCGCCCCGGCAGCGGGTGCGGGCGATGTCAGCCGCGGCCTGGATGAGTTCGTGGTCGACATGGTGCGTCTGCATGGTCTGTTCTCCGCCGTCGTCAGGAAGATGGCTGCGGGGCGTCCGGGGCGGCGGCCTCCAGCTCGGCGACGGTCCCCGACATGATCGTCCTCACGTGCTCGGTGATGTGCTCCGCGGGCCAGTCCCACCAGGCCACCGCCAGCAGCCGGGCGATGTCCCGGTCGTTGTAGCGGGTGCGGATGAGGCGGGCGGGGTTGCCGCCGACGATGCCGTAGTCGGGTACGTCGCCGGTGACCACCGCGCCGGAGCCGATGATCGCGCCGTGTCCGATCCGCACGCCGGGCATCACCGTCGTGCCGTGGCCGAACCAGACGTCGTTGCCGACGACGGTGTCCCCTCGATTCGGCAGGCCGGTGAGCAGGTCGAAGTGTTCGGACCACGAGCCGCCCATGGTGGGGAAGGGGAAGGTCGACGGGCCGTCCATCCGGTGGTTGGCGCCGTTCATGATGAACCGCACTCCCGTGCCGAGCGCGCAGAACCTGCCGATGATCAGCTTCTCCGGCCCGTAGTGGTAGAGCACATTGCGTGTCTCGAACGCGGTCGCGTCGTCCGGGTCGTCGTAGTAGGAGTACTCCCCGACCTCAATCAGCGGGGACTTCACCAGCGGCCTGAGAAGCACCACCCGCGGCTGCTCGGGCATCGGATGAAGGATCGTCGGATCGGCGGGGACAGGCATGGCGAACGATTCCTCAGCGGTTGTGTGTCAGTGACCGGTCCATGATCGCGGTACTGAGCCGTTCACGACACCGATTTGCCAGCCCCGTCGCGGCCCGGACCGGGCGCTGCGTGGCCCCCCTGCCTCGATCAGCCCTTAGGTTTACGAGAACCGAGACACCGGAAGAGAGGTCAGCCATGAGCGAATCCCCCGAACCAGCGGTGGCGGTCACCGGAGCCACGGGCCGCCTCGGCGGTCGCGTCGCCCGCCGCCTGGCCGAGCGGGGCGTGGCACAGCGACTGCTGGTCCGCAGTCCCGAACGGGCACCGAAGCTGCCCGGCGCCAGCGCGGTCCGGGGCAGCTACGGCGACCACGACGCGGTCGTGCGCGGCCTGAGCGGCACGAAGACCGTGTTCATGGTGTCCGCCTCCGAGAGCGCCGACCGGCTCGCCCAGCACAAGGCCTTCGTGGACGCCGCCGCGGCGGCGGGTGTCGAGCAGCTGGTGTACGTGTCCTTCTTCGGAGCCGCACCCGATGCCGCCTTCACCTTGGCCCGCGACCACTTCCACACCGAACAGCACATCCGCGCGCGTGGTCTGGCGTACACCTTCCTGCGCGACAACTTCTACTCGGAGTTCGTCCCCGACCTGGCCGGCGAGGACGGCGTCATCCGCGGCCCGGCCGGGCAGGGACGCACCGCCTTCGTCTCCCAGGACGACATCGCCGACGCGGCCACCGCCGTCCTGACCCGGCCCGCCGACCACGCCGGTGCGACCTACGACCTCACCGGCCCCGAGTCCCTGACCATGGACGAGGCAGCGGCGATCCTGTCCGAGGTGAGGGGCCACACGGTCACCTATCACCCCGAGACGGTCGAGGAGGCGTACGCCTCGCGCGCCTCCTACGGCGCCCCGCAGTGGCAGCTCGACGCCTGGGTGTCCACCTATACGGCCATCGCGGCAGGCCAACTCGACGGCGTCAGCGACGCGGTGCCCCGCCTCACGGGCCACCCCGCCACACCCCTCGCCGACGTCATCCGAGCCACCCAGGGCTGACTCGACACGGGTCGATCTCCACCTGTCGCCTTCGGAGCCGGTGCCCCGCAGATCGACGTCGACGGCCCCAAGGCGATCGACGCGGCGCTGAGGGTGTGGCGCGACGCAGCCTCGTCAACTCACCCTGCGCGGTGGAGAGCGCGGACCGGACTCGGGGTTCGTCGACGCGTCCGCGGATCGCTCCCGCCGGAGCGGCCGCCGCCTCGTGTGAGGATGTGGCAATGGCGCGTCTGAGGAAACACGCAAGGCCGACGGTCGGGCTCTTCGCCGTGGCGAGTGTGTTGCTGGCGCTGACCGCCTGCGGTCCGGACGACTCCGACGTCGGGGACCGCGAGGCGAAGTACAAGCGCGTCATCGAAGACCCTCATCCGCGCCCCGCCGACGTCATCGAGGCGGCCGGCGCCCCCGCCGGTGTGGTCCGTTCGGGCGACGGCTCGCTGCTCCTGACGTACGACGCCGGCAACGTCGAGGACGACGAGGGGCCGGCCGCCACCGCCTGGCGCATCGTCGGCCCCGACGGCCGTACGGTCGCCGAGCACGCGGAACACGCGGACGCGGAGGCGGCGCGGGCCGCGTTCAGGGGGGTGCGCGGGGGCTTCGTGCGGGTGCCGCCGG
This sequence comes from uncultured Actinomycetota bacterium, assembly GCA_963798065.1. GTDB lineage: Bacteria > Actinomycetota > Actinomycetes > Streptomycetales > Streptomycetaceae > Streptomyces. The sequence continues at coordinate 409,979 of CAWCSC010000031.1, forward strand.
GCGAGGGGGCCGAGGGAGCGTACGCCCTCGACGTACGCGGCCGGCGGCACAAGGTCGTCCTCTCCGAGACCCCTTTGCGCACCCGCCCCGGCGACATCCTGCTCGCCGAACCGGAGCCGACCCTCATCTACCGCCCCGCCACCCGCACCGTGGCGCCCCCGGCCGGAGTGCCGGACGACGCCGTCCGCCTCGCCGTCGACGAGCGGGGCACCGCCTGGAGCCTGGAACAGCCCCTGACGGAAGAGCCCAACCGCGTCGTACGGCAGCGCGACGGTCGCACCCTCGGCTCCACGGCGGTCCCGAAGCCGTACGCAGGAGGCACCCTCACCGCGCGGGGTGGCACCGCGGCGCTGTCCCTCACGCGGGGCGAGGACGTGGGCGGCCTGCTGGTGACGACGGACGGCGGCGCACACTGGCGGACGGTCCTCTCCGGCGGCATTGCGTGGAGAGACCTGAAGCGTGGCCCGGAGTCGCTGGTCCTGGAGCTGCTCGCGGACGGGCGGCTGCTCGTCGGCGAGGAAGGCGGTCGCTACTGGCTCGCGGACGACGCCGCCAACCGCGCCTTTCACGAGCTGAAGACGCCGGCCGCATTCACGTCGTTCACCGTCGACGGCACGACGCTCTACGGCATCGCGGACGCGGCGACGGCGACGTACGACCTGGCCGAGGGCGAAGGGCTGTGGATCTCCCGCGACGGCGGACGCGAGTGGCGGCGCTACGAGCAGCGGGGATAGGGGTGCCGCCGGCCGCCTACGTCGTCACCGGATCCGGGGCACGCACGATGAGGTGATGGCCAGGAACCTCACGACGCCGTCCGCCGGGCCTCCGGCTCCGCACGACCGTCGGGGTGTGCCAGGCCGAGGTGGTCGCGGAGCGTGGTGCCTGTGTAGTCGTGGCGGAACACACCTCGTTCCTGGAGGAGCGGGACGACGGTGTCGGCGAACTCGTCCAACCCGCCAGGGGTGATGTGCGGGACCAGGATGAAGCCGTCGGCGGCGTCCGCCTGGACGAAGGCGTTGATGGTCTCGGCGACCGTGGCCGGGGAGCCGACGAACGACTGGCGGCCGGTGGTCTCGATGACCAGCTCGCGGATCGACAGGTGCTCCGCTGCGGCGCGTTCGCGCCATTGCCTGGCGACGGCCAGCGGGTCGCGGAACATGCGGACGCTGGCCCGGCCACGGGCGATGGTGTTCTCGCCGTTCTCGCCGGGGTCCGGGTCGATGTCGGGGAGCGGGCCGTCCGGATCGTACGCGGACAGGTCCCGGTTCCAGACGTGTTCGAGGTACTTGATCGCAGTCTGGCCGCTGGCCTGTTTGGCGTCGTACCTCATGCGCCAGCTCCTGTGCCTCGGCGTCGGTGTCGCCGAGTACGAAGGTCGCCGCGGGGAGGATGAGCAGCTGGTCGCGGGTGCGGACACGAAAGGGTGCCTTCCTGGTCGACCGTATGTGATCGCCTGCCCTCCTGAGGAGGGCTCGATGGCGGGGAGCAGGCCAGGACCAGCCGAGGGCGGGATCTCCGCGATTCCGGCTGCTCGTCCTGCTCGGAACGGGGCCTGCCGTGTTCCGGTACGGCAGACCCCATGTCGTCGCAGGCTAGGCGGAGTTCGACCGGCGAAGGTGGAGAGCGTATTGCGGTTCCATGAAACCGTCCGGGCACCGCTGGGACGGTTGAGCGGACCCGTCCGCGATGTGTACGGGCCAGTCCAGGATCTGTACCGCCGCCCCTGCGGCCTCCAGCCCCTGGCAACGGGCATGGTGCCTGCGGGTGATGCCGTCCACATCGAGATGGCGCCCGAAGGCGGGGTGGGATGCCAGTCGCCGGGCGTAGGTCCACAGGTGCGGATGGCCGGCGATACGGTGGACCGCGGCCGCGTCCAGGTGCAGGCGGTGCACGGTGTCGAGCTGGAGCAGGGCCACCCACAACCGCACGTCGGAAGCGGTCATTTCGTCGCCGAGGACGAAGTCCTGGTGGGCGAGCCGCCACTCCAGCGAGCCCAGGACCCGCAGCAGGAAACCGAGGGCGGTGTGGCGCGCGGTGGCGTCGGTGTCGGCCTGCCCGGCGTGCTGTGCGGCTTCGTCGATGCCGGTGTCGCAGAGGCGTTCCACGGCCGCTATCTCCTCCTCCGCGCCGTGCGGGTAGAGGACGGGCCGGTCGGCGCCGTTGTCATCGTTGTCGCAGTTGTCGCCGTTGTCGCCGAAGCATCGGGCCAGGTCCCGGAGGATGTGCGCGGAATGCGTGGTGACGATCCGTCCGGTCCAGGTGTCGCTCAGCACCGGTGCGACGGCTGGTCCTGGATGCCGGTGGGCACTGGCCTCGTACAGGGGGCGCAGCGCGGTGTGCCCGCCGTCGGGTCGGTCGGGGACGGCCGGCAGCAGCACGACCGGCAGGGTCTCGTCCAGGCCGAGCAGGCTGTGGGTGATGGCGATCCTCAGACAGTGGGCGCAGGACAGCGAGAGGTGGAGGCGGTAGCGGCGCGGCACGGCGTAGTAGCCGCTGTTGGCGTCACAGCCGATCCTGCCCCGGAACGGCGGCGGGGAAGGGAGGGACGGCACGGTGGTCAGGGGCGTGGCGGTCATGTGTCTCCCTGGGTCCGGATCCGGCTTCTGGCTCTCGGAGGTGCGGCGGGCGGACGGCGCACCCGAGGGGGTGGGTGCGCGGCGGCGTCGGCGCATACCCGTACGCGGCAGGGGCGCGGTACCGGCGGGGCGCGGCCGGTTCAGCGCAGAGAACTCGCCGCGCTGCAGACACGCAGGAGATCAATGTGCCGGCGGGAGGTCAGGAGCGGAGACGGCCGGCCCGCACGCAGGGCGGGGTCGGCGGGCCGCTCCGGATACTCCATCATTTCCTACCGATGCACTAGGAATCTCTGCTCTGGAGTGTCAGGCGGCTTTCCCGCCACGTCAAGAGGGCCTTCACGGTTCCACCCGGCGTCCCACGCGCAGGGCCGGCGGAGCCGGCGACGGCGAGGTGGGGGGACGGGGCGGGCCGGCCCACCGCCGCATGACCGCCGGGGCTGCCCCGAGTCGGCCGGGACAGCCCCGGCCGGGCCCGGAGCCCTCCGGAGCGCGGCGTGGCCGGAGCAGGCTCCCCGTTCCTCCCCCTGCCTGCCCGTGCCTCAGCCGTTCGCCAGCTCTCCGAGCAGCTTCCAGGTGCGGCGTCGGTCGGACTCGGTGCCCAGGTCCGTCATGGTGAAGACCACTTCTGTCGCCCCGGCCTCCCGGTAGCGTGCGACCTCGGCGGCGACGAACTCCTCGTCCCCGATCACGGCCTGGTCGACGGCCCGGGTACCACCGGACAGCCCGATGACGCGCTGGTAGGAGGGAAACCGCTCGTAGAACGCGAGCGCCTCGGTCGCCTTCTCCCGCACGGTCTCGGCCTCAGCGGTGACCACGCCGGGTACGAAAGCCACGATGCGGGGCGTCGGCCGCCCGGCCGCCTCGGCCGCGGCGGTGACGGCCGGGACGATGTGCTCGGCGAGGGCACGCGGGCCGGCCAGGTACGGGAGGATGCCATCCGCGAGTTCGCCGGAGACGCGCAGCGCCTGCGGCGCCATGGCCGCGACCAGCAGCGGCACGGGCGGTTCGGCACCCGGCACCGTGCCCGGCAGCGGTGTGGTGGCGGTCAGCAGCTCTCCGTGGAAGTCGGCGCTGCCCGTCTCGACGAGTTGGCGCAGGGCGGTGAGGAACTCCCGGAGCAGGCGGATGGGGCGCTCGTGCGGGATGCCGAAACCGGTCTCCGTCAGTTGCTTGGTGCCGAGCGCGAGCCCGAGGTGATAGTGGCCCCGGGTCGCCGCCTGGGCGGTTTGGGCCTGGCTGGAGATGAGGAGCGGATGGCGGCCGAAGATGGGGATCGCGGCCGTCCCGACGTGCAGCCCGGGTACCTCGCGGCCGACGATCGCGGCCAGCGTGGGTGAGTCGTAGGCGAAGGTCTGCCCGAACCACGCGGAACGTAATCCTGCTTCGTGGGCTTCCCGCGCGAGCCGCACCGTGCCGTCGATCTCATGGTCAAGAGGAAGCGCTACTCCGATAGTCACATCCAGAGCAACCGGCATTCCCGCGACCGGCATTCCTGCTCGCGCATGACAAGCTCATGACGGCGCGATGACGCCATCGTCCCGCGCGAGCCGCCCACCGTCGTACTCGGGGAGCCCGGACATCCCGAGGGGCTCGGCGAACGGAATACCCCGGAAGCCGCCACACCCGCCACCCAGGGCGAGGCCGCGCTGCGGGGATGAACGGGCCTCGATCCGGTGGTCTGCGGGGAACTGGCTGAAGCGCAGCGCGGCTTCGCTGATCCACTCCCTGCGCTTCGAGGAGCCGAGCAGCCTATCGTTTTGGTCATGGTCTTCCAGCCGTCGACGGAACCCGCCGTCTTCCACGCAACTTTCCGCGATCAGTTCGAGGTCTTCCTCGATGAGCATCGATCCGCGCTGCACGACACCCTGAACGGGCTGACCGAAGAGCAGGCACGCCGGTCTCTGGTCGCTTCCAAGACCACGCTGCTCGGCCTGGTCAAGCACGCCACATTCGTCGAGAAGGTCTGGTTCGATGAGGCGATCACCTGCCGGTCTCGCACCGAGATCGGCATTCCCGACTCGCCCGACGAGTCATTCGACCTCCATGACGGCGACACGATCGCCTCGGTCCAGGGTGCCTTCCAGCAGGCGTGCGCGGTGTCCCGTCACAACACGGCGCAACTGACGCTGGACGACTTCGTACGGGGCAACCGCCGGGGCCCACTGCCGCTGCGCTGGGTCTACCTCCACACGCTGCGCGAGCTGGCCCAGCACTGCGGCCACGCCGACATCCTTCGCGAGCAGGTCCTCAGCGGCACGATGGGCCGCTGAGGGCTCGGGGACCGTCCGTACAGACGGGCGCCGAAGCGCAGGCCCCCGGCCCGGCCTGCGAGTCCCGGACCGGCGTCGACCCGTGGCGCCAGCCCGGACAGCCCTGGCGCTCAACCCCGCCGGACTCTGGCGCCCACGTCTCCGCATAGGCTCAACATCGTTGCACCGCGAGGGACTTGAGAGGCGGAACCATGAGGCGTGACGAGCTGATCCGGCCGGTGCCGGAGCTGTTGCAGCGGCACGCCGAGGTGGCGGCGCAACGGGTCGCCTACTCCGACTCCTCGCGCAGCGTCACCTACGCTGAGCTGGAGCGACGCACGCGCTCGCTGGCCGCGTACCTCACCCGGACGGGACTGCGTCGCGGCGGCAGGGTCGCGATCTGCCTCGGCAACCGCGTGGAGACGGTGGAGAGTTGCCTCGCCGTCCTGCGGGCCGGAATGGTCGGCGTCCCGCTCGATCCGCGGTCCTCCGACGCCGAGCTGGCCCACTTCCTCCAGGACAGCGGCGCCGACTTCGTCATCACCGACGCCGCGCACCTGGCACAACTGCGGCGCATGGGACCGCCGTACGACCGTCTGGGCGTCCTGGTCACCGGGCCCGGCCCGGTCCCGGACGGCGCCGAGCTGTTTCGGAGCGCGGCCGAGAGCGACGGGGCCGCGCAGATCGACATGCTCGGGCTCGACGATCCGGCCTGGATGCTCTACACCTCCGGCACCACGCAACGGCCCAAAGGCGTGCTGTCCACGCAGCGGACCGCGCTGTGGTCCGTGGCCGCCTGCTACGCCCCGGTCTTCGGTCTCTCACCCGACGACCGACTGCTCTGGCCGCTTCCGCTGTTCCACAGCTTCAGCCACTCGCTGGCGATCCTGGGCGTGACGGCCGTGGGCGCGAGCGCACGGATCGCCGGTGAGCTGCTGCCGCCGGGCGGACTGCGGCAGGAACTGCTCACGGCGCACGAGCCGCTCGGCGGACCCTTCACCATGCTGGCCGGCGTGCCGACGACGTATCACCGGCTGGTCGACTCGGCAGGCGAGCCCCCGCACGCGCTGCGGATGTGCGTCGTGGCCGGTGCGCCGAGTGGTCCCGCGCTGCGCGCGGCCGTGGAGGAAACCCTCGGGGCACCGCTGCTCGACGCGTACGGCAGTACCGAGACCTGCGGCATGATCGCGGTGAACCGCCCCGAGGGGCCCAGAGTCGACGGTTCCTGCGGGGCGCCCGTTCCGGGCATGGACGTACGCGTCGTCGACCCGCGAAGCGGCGAGGACGTCCCGGACGGGGCCGAGGGCGAGATCTGGGTGCGTGGGCCGAGCCTGATGACCGGCTACCACGGGCAGCCCGAGGCGACGGCCGCCGCGCTGCGGGACGGCTGGTACCGCACAGGCGACCTCGGCCGCAGCGTCGAGCACGGCCATCTCCAGCTCACCGGCCGGGTCAGCGAACTGATCATCCGCGGCGGCGAGAACATCCACCCGGCGGAGATCGAGCAGGCCCTGTCGCAGTGTTCCGGCGTGTCCGAGGCCGTCGTCGTGGGTGTGCCGCACGACGTGCTCGGCGAGGTTCCGGTCGCCTTCGTCGTCCCGGGTCCGGGCGGGATCGACGCACGGCAGGTGCTCGCCGAGTGCCGGACCCGGCTGTCCGACTTCAAGGTGCCGGCCGAGATCCACGAGATCGCCACCGTCCCGCGCACCGCGTCCGGCAAGATCGCCCGGCACCAGCTGGTCGTCCCCGCTCCGGCCTCGGCCGACACCGCCCGTACCGCCCTGCGTGAGCGGCTCCTGTCCCTCTCGCAGGGCGACCAGGAGCGCGCGTTACGCGAAACGGTGCTCACCGAAACGGCCGAGGTCTGCCTGCGCACGCCGGGCGATCCGCCCGACGCGGTCAGTCCCTTCACCGACCTCGGCATGACGTCCGTCGGGGCCGTGGAGCTGGTGGACCGGCTCGGTGCGCTGACCGGCCTGAGTCTGCCGTCGACACTGGTCTTCGACCACCCGACGCCGGCCGAGGTGGCCCGGTACCTGCGCGTGACGCTGTTCGAGGGAGAGCCGGCCACCGCGGGGCACCCGCGGTCGTACGGCGGACGGGGCCGGTCCCCCGAGGACGATCCCGTCGTGATCGTCGCCATGGGCTGCCGGTATCCCGGTGACGTCGACTCTCCCGAGGATCTCTGGGAGTTGGTGTCACAGGGGCGGGACGCCATCTCGGCGTTCCCGGCCGACCGCGGCTGGGACCTGGACGCCCTGTACGACCCCGATCCCGACCGCATCGGCACGTCGTACACGCGACACGGCGGGTTCCTGCACCGGGCCCCGGAGTTCGACGCCGGCCTGTTCGGGATCTCGCCGCGTGAGGCGCTCGCGATGGATCCGCAGCAGCGGCTGCTCCTGGAGACCTCCTGGGAGGTGTGGGAGCGGGCCGGTATCGACCCGGCGTCGGTGCGCGAGAGCGACACGGGCGTGTTCGTGGGTGTGATGTACGGCGACTACTCCGCCCGCTTCGGCCGCTCCCACGAGTTGGAGGCGCACCTGGGGCTGGGCTCGGCGGGCAGTGTGGCCTCCGGGCGGATCTCGTACGTGTACGGTCTGCGCGGTCCCGCGATCACGGTCGACACCGCGTGCTCTTCCTCGCTGGTGGCGCTGCACTGGGCGGCTAGGGCGCTGCGCTCGGGCGAGTGCTCGCTCGCGCTGGCCGGCGGGGTCACGGTGATGGCGACGCCCAAGCCGTTCCTCGCGTTCAGCCGGCAGCGCGGGCTGTCGCCGGACGGGCGCTGCAAGTCGTTCTCGGCGGCGGCCGACGGTACGGCCTGGGGCGAGGGCGTGGGACTCGTCCTTCTGGAGCGGTTGTCCGACGCACGGCGGGACGGCCATCCGGTCCTGGCCGTGCTCCGCGGCTCCGCCGTGAACTCCGACGGCGCGTCCAACGGGCTCGCCGCGCCCCACGGGCCGGCCCAGCGGCGGCTGATCACGAGGGCGCTGGCCGACGCCGGGCTGCGTGCGGGTGACGTGGACGTGGTGGAGGCCCACGGTACGGGCACCCGGCTGGGCGACCCCATCGAGGCGCAGGCCCTCCTGGCCACGTATGGCCAGGGCCGCGAGCAGCCGCTGTGGCTCGGGTCGGTCAAGTCCAACCTCGGGCACACGCAGGCGGCGGCGGGCGTCGCCGGCGTCATCAAGATGGTGCAGGCCCTGCGGCACGGCGAACTGCCCCGGACGCTGCACGCCGACTCGCCCTCACCGCACGTCGACTGGTCCTCGGGTCGCGTGGAGCTGCTGACCGATGCCCGGCCCTGGCCGGCCTCGGACCGGCCGCGGCGTGCGGGGGTCTCGGCGTTCGGGATCGGCGGGACCAACGCGCATGTGATTCTGGAAGAGGCGCCGAAGAGGGAGACGGCGGTCTCTCCGGAGCCGGTGGCTGCGCCGCCCGTTCCGTGGCTGCTCTCCGCCGCCGGCGAACCCGCCCTGCGCTCCCAGGCCCGACGGCTCGCGGCCGAAGTGGCGAACCGGCCCGGCCTGGCGTCCGCCGACGTCGCCTGCTCACTGGCGGTGTCGCGCACCGCCCTCACCCATCGGGCGATCGTGCCGGCCGGTGACCGGACCCGGATGCTGGACGCGCTGAGCGCGCTCGCGCAGGGCCGGGACGCACCGGGAATCGTCCGAGGGCTGGCGGACCCGGAGATCCGTACGGCCTTCCTGTTCACCGGACAGGGTGCCCAGCGTCCCCGGATGGGGGCCGAGTTGCGTGCCGCCTTCCCCGTCTTCGCCGACGCCTTCGACGAGGTCTGCCGGTACCTGGACGATCGTCTCCCCCAGCCGCTGAGCCTGGTGCTGTCCGCCGAGCCGGGCTCACCGGAAGCGGCTCTTGTGGATCGTACGGACTTCGCCCAGGCCGGACTGTTCGCCTTCGAGGTGGCGCTGTTCCGGCTGCTCGAGTCGTGGGGCGTGCGAGCCGACCGTCTCGTGGGCCACTCGGTCGGCGAGCTGACGGCCGCGCATGTCGCCGGCGTACTCGATCTGCCCGATGCGGCGACACTCGTCGCCGCTCGCGGCCGGCTGATGCAGGCGTTGCCCGACGGCGGCGCGATGGTGGCGCTGGACGGGACCGAGGAGGAAGCCGTCACGGCGCTCGCGGAGTTCGGCGGGCAGGTGGCAGTCGCGTCCGTCAACGGGCCCCGTTCGGTGGTGATCTCGGGCGCGCGGGAGGCGGTGCTCGCGGTCGCGGCCGGCTTCGAGGCGCGCGGCCGCAGGGCCGTACGGCTGCGCGTGAGTCACGCCTTCCATTCACCCCTGGTTGCACCGGTGCTCGACGAATTCCTCGGCGTGGCACGGACGTTGACCTTCCGGCCGCCGCGCATCCCGATCATCTCCACCGTGACGGGCCGACCCGCCGAGCCCGCGGAGCTGTGCTCGCCCGAGTACTGGGCGCGGCACGCCCGGCTGCCCGTGCGCTTCGCCGACGCCATACGCCGGCTCGCGGACGACGGAATCTCGGCCTACCTGGAACTCGGTCCCGGGCCCGTGCTCACCGCGGCGGCCACCGACTGTCTGACCGGTGCGCTCACGAGTGCCTCCGTTCTCGCCGTGGCCACGCGAGGCGGTGCGTACGAACCGGAGACGCTCCTGTCGGCCGTGGCGCGGCTGCACGTGGCCGGGGCCGCTGTCGACTGGGCGGCTGTGTACGCGGGTTCCGGCGCGGGCCGCGTGGATCTGCCGACGTACGCTTTCCAGCGGCAGCGGTACTGGCTGGACGCACCACGCCCGGCGGCATCCGGCACCGGGGCCCTGCTGGGGCCGGCGTTCCCGGTACCGGACACCGAGCGGACGGTGCTGACCGGGCTTTTGTCCCTCGCGACCCACCCGTGGCTCGCGGACCATGTCGTCGCCGGGAGGGTCATCGCGCCGGCGACGGTGTTCGTGGAGATGGCCGTGCGGGCGGGCGACGAGGTGGGCTGCGACTCGGTCGACGAACTCGTGCTGCTGGCGCCGCTCGCCCTGCCCGGTTCGGCGGGCGTGCGGGTCCAGGTCGTGGTGGGTGCGCCGGACGACTCGGGCCGGCGGGCGGTCGACATCTACTCCCGGCCGGAGGAGTCCGCCGAGGACATCCCGTGGACCCGGAATGTCTCCGGACAGCTGGGACGAGGTCGCGCGGCGCGGGACGAGCTGACCCAGTGGCCGCCCCAGGGCGCCGAGACGGTGGATATCACCGGTGCGTACGCAGCGCTCGCCGACGCCGGGCTCGCCTACGGGCCTGCCTTCCAGGGGGTCGGCGCGCTCTGGCGGCGCGGCGACGACGTCTTCGCGGAGGTCCGGCTGCCCGAGGCGCAGGCCTCGGAAACGGGCCGCTTCGGGCTCCACCCGGCGCTGTTCGACGCCGCGTTGCACGCGCCGCTGCTGGCCGCGCCCGCCGACACGAGCACGGTCCGGGTGCCGTTCGCATGGAGCGGAGTGCGCCTGCACGCCTCGGGGGCCACCGAGTTGCGGGTCAGGGTGACGCCCATGAGCCCGGACACGGTCTCGTTGACCCTGGCCGACCGCTCCGGCCGACTCGTGGCACGCGTGGAGTCGCTGGCCACCAGGGACCTCCCGGCCGACCGGGCAGACCGGGCCGACATGACGGACGACCTGACTGACGAGATCGTACGAAGGGCTCTGCTGCGCCCCGAGTGGGCGGCACTCGAACTCTCCGGGGACGCCCCCGGCGACGTCGTCGATGAGCGCGCCTGGGCCGTGCGCGGGCCGGACGAGCTGAACCTCGCCGAGTTCCTGCCCGGCGCCGTGAACCCCGAAGTCGTCGCCGTCACAGCGGTCGCCCGTGCGACCGGCTCTGGTGATCCGCTCTCCGCCGTGCACGAGTTGACCGGCCGAGTGCTCAAGGCGCTCCAGGACTGGCAGGACGATCCGGGCGCGGCCGGGTCGCGGCTGGTGGTGGTGACGCGGGACGCCACCGGGCCGGCACCGGACCTGGCGGGTGCGGCGGTCTGGGGACTGGTGCGTACGGCGCAGTCGGAGCTGCCCGGTCGTGTCGTACTGGTGGATGTGGACGGTCGTCCCGAGTCGCTGCGGATGCTGCCGTCGGCGATCGCCACCGGTGAGCCACAACTCCGGGTGCGGGACGGGCAGGTGACGGTACCGCGACTGGTCGCGGCCGGTGCTGCCCCAGGCGCGGGGGCCGCCTTCGACGCGGACGGTACGGTGCTGATCACCGGTGGCACCGGCGCGCTGGGCGCCGAGCTGGCACGTCACCTGGTCGCCGAACACGGCGTACGGCATCTGCTGTTGACCGGCCGGCGTGGGCCGCAGGCGCCCGGGGCCCGGGAACTGCGCCGCGAACTGGAGGAGTCGGGAGCGCGGGTCGCCATCGTCGCCTGTGACGCGGCCGACCGTGCCGCGCTGGCCGAGGTGGTCGAGCGCTGCGAACCCCCGCTGACCGCTGTGGTGCACGCCGCCGGGGTTCTCGACGACGGGGTGCTGGACTCGCTGACCCCCGAGCGGATGGCGGCCGTGCTGCGGCCGAAGGCGGACGCGGCCTGGAATCTGCACGAACTGAGCCGGGACATGGGTCTTTCGGGCTTCGTCTTGTTCTCCTCCGTCTCCGGTCTGCTGGGCCGGGCGGGCCAGGGCAACTACGCGGCCGCGAACTCGTTCCTCGATGCCCTCGCCCACCGCCGCGCCGCTGAGGGACTGCCGGCGGTGTCCCTGGCGTGGGGCCCGTGGGAGCACTCCGGCGGCATGGCGGCGGAGCAGCACCCACAGCAGCGTGACGTGCTCGTGCCGCTGTCCACGCGGCAGGGCCTGGCCCTGTTCGACGCCGCGCTGCGCTCGACGGAGCCGGTCCTGGCGCCGATCCTGCTGGACCGGGGCGCGCTTCGGTCCGGTGCGGGGCAGCTGCCACCGCCGTTGCGCGGACTCGTCCGCCAGGACCGGCCGACCGCCGCGGCGACGGCTTCCGGCTCCGCGGGCTCCCCTGGGCAGATGCTGGAGCCGGGAGCCTGGCGGAAGCGGCTGGCCCCCATACCCGCGCGCGAGCGGGAGGCGACGCTCGTGGAGTTGCTGCGGGCCGACGTGGCCGCGGTGCTCGGATACCAGGACGCCGACGCGCTCCCGGCCGGGAAGACCCTGACCGACCTGGGGTTCGACTCCCTCACCGCCGTGCAGGTCCGCAACCGGCTGAGCATGGCGCTGAAGCTCCGGCTGTCGGCCGCCGTGGTGTTCGAGCACCGCACGGCCGAGGAACTGGCACGCCACCTGCTCGTCCTGCTGGGCGACGGCGAACCGGACGCCGCTGCCGTCCCCGCCCCCGCGGCCACAGGGCCCGAGCGGCCCGCGTACACCCTCTCCTCACTGTTCCGGACGGTCAGTGCCGCCGGGCAACCGGTGGCGGCGATGCACCTGCTCGTCACCGCGTCCTGGGCGGTGCCCACCTTCCCGGCCGCCCAAGGCCGCGAGCACGCTCTGCCCCCGATCCGCCGCTCCGCCGGCAGCTCCGGCTCCGGAAGGCCGACGGTCGTCTACTTCCCGGCCTACCATCCCTCGCCCGCGTCGCACGGCGGTGACTTCCCGCGCTTCCACCGCGCGTTCCAGGACGACCTGGGCGTCCTGGAGTTCCCGCACCCCGGAATCGGCGCCGGTGCCGCCGTACCGCAGGACCGTGAAGCGCTGGCGCGTACGCAGGCCGAGAACGTGCTGCGGCACGTCGGGGACGGGCCCTTCGTGGTCGTAGGACGGTCGGCGGGCGGCAACGTGGCGCACCTGGTGGCCCATCAGCTGGAATGCATGGGCCGGGTACCGACCGGCCTGGTGCTGCTGGACACCTATCACATCACGCCGGACAACAGCGGCAAGGACTGGCTGCTGTCCCTGGCCGCCCCACCGCCGCGGGACACCTCGCCGCAGGACACCGGGCAGCCCCTCTTCACCGGGGACGACGACGGTGTCCTGGCCGCGATCGGTGCCTACAACCGGATCTTCCTCGGCTGGGACCCCGAACCGGTCGCCACGCCCACGCTCCTTGTGCGCGCGCTGCGGCCCACGCCGGCCATGGCGGCCTCCGCGGACACGGACGGCTGGCGGACCTCCTGGCCTGCGGCGCACGACGTCGTGGACGTCCCCGGCGACCATCTGACGATGATGCAGGAACACGCGGAGACAACGGCGTCGGCGGTCCGTACCTGGATCGAGGCACAAACGGCCGAAGGAGACAGATGAGTTCAGCCATGCCCACCCAGGACTTCGACGTCATCGTGGTCGGTGGCGGCCCGGCCGGGGCCACCGTCTCGGCGGCCGTCGCTCTGCACGGCCATCGCGTCCTCCTCGTCGAGAAGGAGACTTTTCCCCGGTACCAGATCGGCGAGTCCCTGCTCCCCTCCACCGTGCACGGCGTCTGCCGGATCCTCGGTGTCGAGGAGGAGATGGCGCACGCGGGCTTCAAACCGAAGCGCGGCGGCACCTTCCGCTGGGGCCGCAACCGCGACCCCTGGCAGTTCTCCTTCGCGCTGTCGCCCCGGCTGGCCGACCCGACCTCGTTCGCCTACCAGGTCGAGCGGTCCCGGTTCGACGCGATCCTCCTGGACAACGCCCGCCGGGTCGGCGTCGACGTACGGGAAGGCTGCCGCGTGACCGGCGTAATCGCCGACGAGGAGCGGGTCCGCGGGGTGCGCTGGACCGGACCCGACGGCGAGATCCGCGAGGCCGGCGCCCGGTACGTCGTGGACGCCTCCGGCAACGGCAGCAGGATCCACCCGCACGTCGGCGGAAAGCGGATCTACTCCGACTTCTTCCGCAACATCGCGGTGTTCGGCTACTTCGCCGGCGGCGAGCGGCTCCCGGCACCGAACGACGGCAACATCTTCTGCGCCGCCTTCGACGAGGGCTGGATCTGGTACATCCCGCTCCGGGACGACCTGACCAGTGTCGGAGCCGTGGTCGCCCGCGAGAGCGCCGAGGCCATCCAGCGGGACCCGGCGACCGCCTGGCGCCACCTGATCGACGCCTGCCCGGAGGTACGCGGCTTCCTCGACGGCGTCCCCCAGGCCACCGAGGCGCCCTACGACCAGGTCCGCGTCCGCAAGGACTGGTCGTACTGGAAGTCACGGCTGTGGCGGCCCGGGATGGCAGTCGTCGGGGACGCGGCGTGTTTCGTCGACCCGGTGCTGTCGAGCGGAGTCCATCTCGCGACCTACGGCGGGCTGCTCGCCGCCCGGTCCATCAACGGCTGCCTCGCCGGCAGCCCGGACGAGAACCGCCTGTTCGCCGAGTTCGAGGCCCGCTACCGGCACGAGTACAGCCTGTTCCACGAGTTCCTGGTCTCCTTCTACGACATGCACCAGGACGAACGGTCGTACTTCTGGAAGGCGCGCAAGGTCACCAACGTCGGCGTGACGGAACTCGAGGCGTTCGTCGAGCTGGTGGGCGGTCTGGCGTCCGGCGACGCGTCACTCACCGGGGCCGGACCGGCGGGCGAACGGCTGACCGCGGTCGCCGACGACCTCCAGCGAGCCGTGGGCCGCCTTCCCGAAGCCGACGACCTGCGCAATCCGCTCTACGAGTCCGAGAGCTTCCGGCAGGTGTTCCAGGAGGGGACCGTCCTGCAGGAACGCGGGCTGTTCGGCGGTCCGCTGGAGAACGAGGCGCCGCTGCGGCCCGGCGGCCTGGTGGCGTCGGAGGACGGGCTGACCTGGGTCGAACCATGATGAGATACCCCTTGCCGGAATGTATAGCCTCATGCAGAGTTCTTGGCACGTGAATAGCTTGCCAACGGATCGGCGCTGATCCGCGGACCCGGATTGCCGCAAGGCACGATGGACTGCCTGGATTGAGGGGTGTTTGGGCTTGTTGTCGCCTCAGATTGTGGACACCCCGAGGGACGCGGACCGCAAAGGCTCGGCTCTCGTCGTTCTCGACGGCACCGGTCTCGGCGTGGCGTACGTGGTGCGGCTCGCCTGCGGGACCGCGCGCCCCGCCCCCGGAGCGAGGCGATGCACCGCGTCGAGGAGTCATGGAACGCCGCCCGGCAGATCGCCTTGACCGGCCGCGTCTACGGTCGCTCCACCGGCGTCGGCGCCAAACGGAACGAGGACGTGCCCACCGGGGCGGAGGCCGAGCACGGTCTGCGGCTGTTGCGCAGCCACGCCGGCGCCATCGGGGAGGAGCTGCCCGCCCGTGAGGTGCGCGCGATGCTCGCCGTGCGGGCCAACCAGCTGCTGGCCGGAGGCGCGGGACTGCGGCCCACCGTAGTGACGGCGCTGTGTGAGGCGCTGGAGAGCGGGGCCTACCCGGTCGTCAACGAGTTCGGCTCGGTCGGCACCGGCGACATCGCGGCCTTGGCACAGGCGGGGCTGGCGCTGGCGGGGGAACATCCATGGCGCGGAGTCACCCCACCTGAACCGCTGCCGCTCGACAACAACGACGCGCTGGCCTTCATCAGCAGCAACGCCCTCACCCTCGGCCAGTCCGCCCTCGCCCTGCACGAGCTGCGCGGCCTGCTGGAGGCCACCCAGGTCGTCGCCGCACTGTCGCTCCTGGCCACCGACGGCTCGCACGAGGCGTACGCCGCCCCCGTACACGCCGCCCGCCCGCACCGCGGATGCGCCGAAGTCGCCCGCCGTATGCGGGAGTTGATCGGCGCGGCCGATCGGCCGACCCCACCGCTCGACCGCCTCCAGGACCCGTACGGCTTCCGCTGTCTGCCTCAGATCCACGGCCCGGCCCACGACGCGGCGGACGCCCTGGAAGAGGTCGTCGCCGTCGAGATCAACGCGGCGGCGGAAAACCCGCTCATCTTTCCCGAGGAGATGGCGGCCTACCACCACGGCGGCTTCTACCAGGCCCAGCTCGCGCTCGCCCTGGATCACTTCAGACTGTCACTGACACAGGTGGCACGCCTGTCGACCTCCCGTCTCGCGACCCTGAACGAGCCCGCCTACACCCGCCTGCGCCCCTTCCTCTCCGACCAGGAGCCCGCCTCCTCCGGCGTGATGATTCTGGAGTACGCCGCCGGGGCCGCCCTCGGTGACCTGCGGGCCTTCTCGGCGCCCGCGTCGCTCGGCCACGCCGTGCTCTCCCGGGGTGTCGAGGAACAGGCCAGCTTCGCCTCACTGGCCGCACGTCAGACGCTGCGCGCCTGCGGCGCCTACCGTCTCGTCGTCGGCTGCGAACTCGTCGCCGCCGTACGGGCACTGCGCCAGCGCGGCCTCAGGCCCGAGCCGGGACTCCCGGTGAGCCACGCCCTGGAGCTCGCCACATCGGTACTCGACGAGAACCCGGCCGACCGTCCGCTCACGGACGACGTGACGGCGGCGGCCACCCTGCTCGACCGATTCACGGACATCTGGAGGAGGAGCGGGTGAAGGTGGGGGCTCAACCGCCCCCACCCGGCCTGCCGTCTGCGCCCACTCGTCGGGCGGTTGCGATCCGATCAGGCCCGGGCTAGGTTGTGAACATGTTCAGTGAACGCGTTCAGTCTCGTGCGGAGCGACGACAGCTCTCGCGAAGGAAGGTGCTCACGGCAGCGGAGCGGCTCTTTCGCGAGCAGGGCTTCGACTCGACGACCGTCCGGCAGATCGCCGCCGAGGCCGGGCTCAGCTCGGGCAGCGTGATGGCGGTGGGCGACAAGCCGGGGCTGCTCGTTGCGATCTTCGACGGCTGGATCGATGCCGTGCACCGAGAACGCGACCGAGCCCGATCCGAACAGCCGCCGGCCGACCCGGTCGACGACGTCATCGCGCTGGTCGAACCCTTCATCGACTACTTCGCTCTCGACCGGGAACTGTCGCGCGAATACGCGGCGACGATCGTGCGTGGCCGGCACGACTCAGCGATCTTCCAGAACCTCGGGCTGACCTTGATCGGCGAGGTCCAGCAGGTGCTCTCCCGTGCCGGGCATGACGAGGACCAAGCGGGCAGAGCAGCCCGATCGATCTACTTCGCCTACCTCGGCATCCTGATGACGATGTCGAACGGAGCGCTTCCCGATGACGTCGGGCGCGAGCAGTTTCGCGACGTCGTCAGCCTCATCGTGAACCGACCGGAGAAATGATGTTCCACGCCCCGAGTCTGTGGTGGCCCACGGCCCTGCTTGCCATCGTCCTGCTTGGCGACGCACTGCTGTCCATCCGTCCGCCGGCCTTCATCCAGGGCTGCCTCCACGGAGTAGGCCTGCCTCGCGAATGGTGGTGGACACTCATCGTGATAAAGCTGCTCGCCGCGGCAGGCCTCGTCGCCGGACTGGCATACGACGGGATCGGTCTCGCGGCGAACGCCGGGGTTGTCGCCTACTTCCTGTGCGCCGTCTACGCCCACATCCGGGCCCGCTTCCTCCGACAGGAGTTCTGGCTGAACTGCCTGGGGATGCTCTCCCTCGCGGTGGGAGTCCTGACCGTCTCGTACGCCGTGTGACGGCGCGCCTGGTTCACCCGCCTCGGCGCGCTCAGGTCCCAGCCTGGTACCGCGCCCACAGCGCCTTCGCTCTCAGCGCCGCTTTCAAGCGGGAACACGGCATCAGTCCGAGCGAGTACCGCAGCGCGTCTCCTCGGCCATGACATGCGGGGAAGCCCTAAGGGACTGTAAGGACTTTGCTCCCGACATTGAGCGACCCTGTTCGCGCCGTCGAGTGTGTGTGCTTCCGGGCCGCAGACAAGGGAGTTCCGATGGCCACACAGACCACCGCCGAGCGTGCGCGGAAACCGCGCCGAGACGAACGCAGGGTTGTCAGCAACATCGTGCGCGGATCGATCGGCAACCTGATCGAGTGGTACGACTGGTACGCGTACACCGCGTTCAGCGTCTACTTCGCGTCCGTCTTCTTCCCCTCCGGCGACCAGACCGCCCAGCTGCTGAACACCGCCGCGGTGTTCGCCGTCGGCTTCCTGATGCGGCCGATCGGCGGCTGGGTCCTGGGCCGCTACGCCGACCGCCGTGGCCGCCGCGCGGCACTGACGCTGTCGGTGACGCTCATGGCGGCCGGTTCGCTGATCGTCGCGCTGACCCCGTCGTACGGCTCGATCGGGGTCGCCGCGCCGATACTCCTGGTCACCGCCCGGCTGCTGCAGGGGCTCTCGGTGGGAGGTGAGTACTCGACCTCCGCCACCTATATGTCCGAGGTGGCCTCGCCCGGCCGACGCGGCTATTACTCGAGCTTCCAGTACGTCACCCTCATCGCCGGCCAGCTGACGGCGCTCGGCCTGCAGATCGTCCTGCAGCAGGTGCTCAGCACCGCGCAGATGGAGTCCTGGGGCTGGCGGATCGCGTTCATCGTCGGCGCCGCGGGGGCGGTGGTCGTGCTGTGGCTGCGGCGCGGCATGGACGAGTCCGAGAGCTTCGAGCGCGCCGCGTCGGAAGGCGAGAAGGAGCAGAGCGGCCCGGCCCGCGGCAGCCTGCGACTGCTGCTGTCCTACCCACGGCAGTGCCTGGTCGTCGTCGGTCTGACCATGGGCGGCACGCTGTTCTTCTACACGTACACCACCTACCTGCAGAAGTTCATGGTCAACACCAGCGGCATCGCCAAGCCGACGGCGGCCTGGATCAACTTCTTCGCACTGCTCGTGTTCGTCCTGCTCCAGCCGGTCATGGGTCTGCTCTCCGACCGGGTGGGACGGCGTCCCCTGCTGATCGCGTTCGGGGTGCTGGGGACCGTGGTGGTGGTGCCCTCGCTCACCCTGCTGTCGCACACCAGCGACCCCGTGTACGCGTTCCTGCTCATGGTCGTGCCGCTGGCCGTCAGCTCCCTGTACACCTCGATCAGCGCGGTGGTGAAGGCCGAGCTGTTCCCGACCTCGATCCGGGCGCTCGGCGTCGGCCTGCCGTACGCGCTGACCGTGGCCGTGTTCGGCGGGACCGCCGAGTACATCGCTCTCTGGTTCAAGAACGCCGGACACGAGAACTGGTACTTCTACTACGTCACCGCCTGTGTCCTGATCTCGCTGCTCGTCTACATTCGGATGCGCGAGACCTCGGACGCGTCGCCGCTGGACGAGGACGTTTCCCGGTCTCGCGGCTGACGAAGCGGGAAAGGAGGCGACCGTGCGGGTGCTGCTGGCCGAGGACGACGACGGTGTGGCGGGCGCGTTGACCGAGGCCCTGTACGACAACGGCCACCTGCCTACCTGGGTACGCCGCGGCGAGGAGGCACTCGCCCGCCACCGGCAGGCTGACCTGCTGCTGCTCGATCTCGGTCTGCCCGACCTGGACGGACTGGAGGTGCTGCGCAAGCTGCGCGCGGTCAGCGCCCTGCCGGTGGTGGTGCTCACCGCGCGGGGCGACGAACGGTCGGTGGTGCGCGGCCTGCGGCTGGGTGCCGACGACTACCTGGTCAAGCCGGTCCGGCTGGCCGAGCTGCTGGCCCGCATCGACGCGGTCACCCGGCGGGCCGCGGCGTCCTCGGCTCCGGCGGCGCGCACGGTGCGTGCCGGGGACGTCGAGGTCGACCTGGACGCCCGCCGGGTGCTGGTCGGCGGCGCGGAGGTGCGGCTGACCACCAAGGAGTTCGAGGTCCTCGCCGTGCTGGCGGCGCGGGCCGGCACGGCGGTCAGCCGCCAGCAGCTGATGGACGAGGTGTGGGGCGACGCCTTCCTGGCCGTGTCCCGTTCGCTCGACGTGCACCTCACCCAGGTGCGGGCCAAGCTCGGCCGCCCCGAGGTGCTGACCACCATCCGCGGCTTCGGCTACCGCTTCGGCGGCTGAGCCGTCACGGCAGGCTCTGTTCATGCGCACCCGCGTCCTCACCGTGGTCCTGGCCTTCGTGGTCCTCGCCGTGGCCGGTTTCGCCGTCCCGCTGCTGGCCGTCACCGCCTCGCAGCGCACCCAGCAGCTCGTCGCGGCACGCATCGCCGACCTCGACCGTTTCGCCGGGGTGGCCGAGCAGGCCGCCGAGAGCGACGACACCGGCGCGCTCACCGCCGACGTGCGCCGCTACAGCGAGCTGTACGGCGAGGCCGTCGTGGTCGTCGACGCCCGCCGCGCCCCGGTGGTGCAGACGGGCGGCCTGCGTGCCGCCGACCCCGCCGTCGCCCGGCTCGTGGACGCGGCGCTGCGCAACCAGCCCGTCTCGCCCGGCGGGACGCTGCGGCCCTGGTCCCGGGCCGACCGGCTGCTCGCCCGCCCCGTGGGCACCGGCACCAGGGTGTCCGGAGCTGTGGTGCTGCGGGCTTCGGTGCGGGCCGCCGCGGACGACATCGCCCTGCGCTGGGCGCTGGTCCTGGCCGGCGCGGGCCTGTTCGCCGTGGCCTGTGTGCTGCTCGCCCGCCGGGCCACGCAATGGGTCGTACGGCCGCTGCACCGCCTCGACCGCGCGGTCGGCACCCTGGCCGCCGGGCTGCCGCCCGAGCACGCCCGGGCCGGCGGCCCGCCGGAGCTGCGCCAGCTGGCCACCGGCTTCAACCGCATGGCCGACGGGGTCACCACCGCGCTGGAACAGCAGCGCCGGCTCGTCGCCGACACCTCGCACCAGCTGCGCAACCCTCTGGCCGCCCTGCGGCTGCGCATCGACTCGCTCCAGCCCCACCTGCGCACCTCCGCCACCCGCACCTACACCGGTGTGACGGCCGAACTCGAACGCATGGAGCGCCTCCTCGACGACTTGCTCACCCTGGCGAACGCCGAGCACCGCGCCGGCGAACTGGCCGTCACGGACGCGCGGGGATCATGCTGCGACGCGACGGCGGTCGCCGCGGCCCAGGCCCGACTGTGGCAGCCGGTGGCCGAGCAGGACGGAGTCCAGCTGGAGTTCGTCCCCGGCTCTGTCGTGCTCATGGCATGCCCGGAGGGCGAGCTGGCCCAGGTGGCCGACATCCTCTTCGACAACGCGATCAAGTACGCGGGGAGCGGTGCCCGTGTGGAGGCACGCTGCTTCACCGAGGGCCCGGACGCGGTGTTCGAGGTACGGGACAACGGACCGGGCCTGAACACCGGCGAACTCCCCCGCGCGGGCACCCGCTTCTGGCGCTCGGAACGCCACCGCGAGGTACGCGGCAGCGGCCTCGGCCTGGCGATCGCCGAGCGACTGATGGCCGGCCACGCCGGACACGTCGAGTTCACGGCGGCCGAACCACACGGCCTGCGCGTCCGGGTCGTGCTCCCGAAGGGGCACACGCCATGACCGGCCCCGCCCGCCCCACGACCCGCCGCACAGTCCTGCGTGCCGCACTCGGCGCGGCGGGCACCGGCCTGCTCGCAGGATCCGCGGCGGCGGACGCGCGGCGCGCGGACAGCGGCCCCGAGGGGATCTGAGGATCGCGACCGGCGAGACCGACGGGTTCTACGCGGCCTTCGGCCGACTGCTCGCGGCCCAGGTCACGGCCGCCTACCCCCGGCTCTCCTGCGAGGTGGTCAGCAGCGAGGGCAGCGTGGCCAACGTACGGCTGCTCCAGGCTCGCCGGGCCGACGTGGCGCCCGCCCTGTCGGACATCGCGTGGGCGGCGTACGGCGGCACCGCACCGTTCGACCGCCGCGTCCCGCTGTGCGCGATCGGCAGGGTCTACGAGAACTACGTCCAGCTGGCCGTGCGCTCCGAGGCGCCGATCCACACCGTGGCAGATCTGGCGGGCCGCACCGTGTCGCTGGGCGCGCCCGCGTCCGGCGGTGCCGTGCTCGGCGACCGTCTGCTGCGGGTCGCGGGACTGACACCCGGCACCGACGTACGGGTCCGGCATCTGCTGATGCCGCAGGCGGCCCGTGCGATGCGGGCCGGCGCGATCGACGCCCTGCTGGTCGCGGGGGGTGTGCCGCTTCCCGTACTGTCCGGGCTCGACACCCACCCCGGTATCCGTCTGCTGCCCCTGACCGGCCTGCTGCCCCGGCTGCGCGCCGGCCTCGGCCCGGCAGGATCGGGTCTGGAGGCGGTAACAGTGCCGGCCGGGGCGTACCGGGAGACCCCCGAAGTCCCCACCATCGGCGTCGCCAATCTCCTGCTCTGCCGCCCCGACCTCCCTGCGCCCGTCGCCGCCGCCCTCACTCACGTCCTGGTCCGCCGGGCCGCCCGCCTCGTCCCCGCACCGGCCCTCGGCACCCAGTTCCTCGACGCCCGCAGTCTGATCTCCACGGGCGCCGTGCCCCTGCATCCGGGGGCGGTGGCCGCCTACCGCGAACTTCACGGGTAGCGGCGGCGCTTCGCTTGTGTCCCTCAGCAGCCGCGCGCGGGCTAGGATCCCGGCCATGGCCCTGACCATGAACGACGTGGACCTGTTCGAGGCAGCCAGGCCCCGCCTGGAGGCCATCGCCTACCGTCTCCTCGGTTCCGCGAGCGAGGCCGAGGACGCCGTGCAGGAGACCTTCCTGCGCTGGCAGGCCGTCGACGTCGGCCACATCGAGGTTCCCGAGGCGTGGCTGACGAAGGTGCTCACCAACCTGTGCCTCAACCAGCTCACCTCGGCCCGCGCGCGGCGCGAGACCTATGTGGGCCAGTGGCTCCCCGAGCCGGTGCTCGCCGGGGACCCCATGCTCGGCCCGGCCGACACCGCCGAACAGCGCGAATCGGTCTCGTACGCGGTCCTCGCCCTGCTGGAACGCCTCTCCCCCAACGAGCGGGCGGTGTACGTCCTGCGGGAGGCGTTCGACTATCCGCACCGGGAGATCGCCGAGATCCTCGACATCACCGAGGCCGCCAGCCAGCAGATCCTCCACCGCGCCAAGAAGCACGTCGCGGACGGCAAGGCCCGCTCCGAGATCGACGAGGCCGCCGCCCGGCGGATCGTCGACGAGTTCCTCGCGGCCGCCACCAGCGGCCGGACCGAGCCGCTCGTGCGGCTGCTCACCCAGGACGCCATCGCGGTCGGCGACGGCGGCGGGAAGGTCCCGGCCCGCGCCAAGGCATTCGAGGGTGCCCTCGCGGTCGCGAAGTTCATGCGGGGCCTGTTCAAACCCGGCAAGGCCAAGCGCGACCTGGTCGGCGGCTCACCCGACGTCTACGCCACGACCGCCAACGGCGACCCCGCCCTCGTGGTGGTCCTCGACGGCCGGGTCATCGGTGTCATGTGCCTGCAGGTCACCGCCGAGGGCATCGCCGCGTTCCGCAACCAGGTCAACCCCGACAAGCTCGAACGCGCGACCAGGCGGTGGGCGGCGACCGACCACGGCGATCCCCTGCTCAGGGTCTTCTGACCTGCCGACGACGATGTGACGTGCTTCACAGCGCACTCCTGTCAGGAATCGGCGGGCTGCCCGGTTCAAGGGGCGAGTCCCGCTCAAGACAGGAGCCCGGAAATGCAGCACCGCATCGTCGTCCTCGGAGCCGGATACACCGGAGCCATCGCCGCCGGCCGCCTCGCCAGGCGGCTGCACCGTGAAGACGTCGCCATCACCCTCGTCAACCCCGAGCCCGACTTCGTCGAGCGGGTCCGGATGCACCAGCTCGCGGCCGGCCAGGACCTCAGGCCCCTGCCCTTCAGCGAGATGTTCGCGGGCACCGGCGTCGAACTGAGGCTCGCGAAGGTCACCGGCGTCGACGTCGACCGCAGGACGGTCGCCGTCGTCGACGTGAACGGCCCCCAGCGGCCGGGGACCGAAGAGGCGGCCTACGAGGAGCTGGAGTACGACACCCTCGTGTACGCCCTCGGCAGCGGCTGGAACGACCAGGGCGTCCCCGGCACCGCCGAGTACGCTCACCAGATCGCCGGCCGCCCCGGGGCACTGCGGTTGCGCGAGCGCCTGGCCCTGCTGGACGCCGGAGAGTCCGTGGTCGTGGTCGGCGGCGGACTCACCGGCCTGGAGGCCGCGACCGAGATCGCCGAGGCCCGCCCGGACCTCGACATCGCCCTGGCCGCCCGCGGCGAGCTCGGCGACTGGCTCTCGCCCAAGGGCCGCCGGCACCTGCGAAAGGTCTTCGGCAAGCTCGGCATCACCGTCCACGAGCACGCCTCCGTCACCGGCGTCGAGGCCGACCGCGTCACCACCGCCGACGGCGAGGCGATCCCCGCCGCGGTCACGGTGTGGACCACCGGCTTCGCCGTCCACCCGATCGCGAAGGCCACCGGCCTGGACGTCACCGACACCGGCCGGATCGTGGTCGACGGGACCATGCGCTCGGTCTCGCACCCGGACGTGTACGCCATCGGCGACGCGGCCCTGGCCATGGGCCCCGGCGACAAGCCGCTGCGGATGTCGTGCGCCTCCGGCACCCCCATGGCATGGCAGGCCGCCGACTCCATCGCGGCCCGCCTGACCGGCGGGAAGCTCCCGAACGCGCCGCTCCGCTACTTCAACCAGTGCATCTCGCTGGGCCGCAAGGAAGGCCTGATCCAGTACGTCACCGCCGACGACCGCGCCGTCCGGGCGGCCCTGACCGGCCGGCTCGCCGCCCTCTACAAGGAACTGGTCTGCAAGGGCGCGGCCTGGGGCGTCACCAACCCCATGCTCGGTATGCCGACCCGCCGCCGCCATGTCGTACGGCAGCCGGCCCGGGCGGGCTCGCCGGTCAGGACAGCGGCCTGACACGCCGGCGGCCCTGCCGCCTCAGGCGCCGAGGCCGTCGAGCAGCAGGGCGAGCCCACCCAGGAACTCATGGTCCGCGCTGATGTTCCGGGCGTCCCGAGCGGTTTCGGTCATGTGGGGGAAGTCGGCGGGCGGCAGTTCGGTGATGGCTGCCGTCCCCGGACCGGACAGGGGCCCGAGGTGTTCCCGCCGCCGACCGGCTGATCCATCTCCAGTTCCGGCGGTCCGCCGGCTGCCCGGTCTGCAACCCGCACCTGCGGTCGGTGACACGCCCCGCGTTTCTGGCTCCCGGCCGGCCGACCGGCCGTGCGTGCGGGTGGGCACCCAGCCCTCGGCCGGTACCCACCCGCATGCCGTACGTCTGTCCAGGTGCTGCTAGCCGCCCACGTACCAGCTGAATCCGCCGTTGTTGGCGGCGACGGCCAGGAGCACGAGCCAGAGGACCACGTCGACGATGCCGAGGATGATGCCGGCCTTCGCCATTCCGGCACCGTTCTTGACCGCCGCCTGACGGCGGGCAACGGCACCGAAGATGATGGCCAGGGGGCCCAGGACGATGTTCAGGAAGAACAGCCCGACGATGCCGCAGCAGAGGCTCGCGATCGCCAGGCCATTGGTGCGCGATCCGGAGGACGCGGCAGAGGAACTGCCGTAACTCGCCATTGGATACTCCCAGTTGTCGGTTGCACGGACCGAACGGGCCGCACTCTCCTTACTTTTGAGTCGCTTTTGTTCGAATGCCCCTTCGAGGCGCTCCCATGTCAACGCATCGTCAGCTCTTGGCCGGCGGGCGGGGCATCAAGTGCGCGGCGTCGCCCAGCAGGTGGAGCAGGTTCTCGTGCCTAGATGGCCCAGGGGCTGCGGCCCGCGCGCTCACACCGCGACGATTCTCTCGAAGAAGAACTCGTGCTTGAGGAACGACGTCTCGTGTTCCGCCCCCGGGTACGGCGGAATGAGCTGGGCGGCCTGGATGAGACGCCAGCCGTCCCCCAGCGCGGCGACGCCCGTCTCGTACGGCGGCTCATCACTGTCCCCGGTGGTGGGCCGGGTCGCGCCGGTGCCGTCGTAGCGGGCCCATCCGATGACGGGCGAGTCGAGGGCGGATGTGCCCAGGTACAGGACGAGGACCTGCTGCCGCACGGTGTTCGAACTGGTCACGCGTTGCTCCTCTGCGCAGGCCGGTTGGCGATTCGGGTGGCCCAGTACTCGATGTCGAAGTCGGGGTCGGCGGACAGCGAGCGCCAGAGCCTGATCCGGTTGTGGATCTCCAGACGGCCGGTGGCCGTTTCGTACCAGGGGAAGCTGCGTCCCAACTCCTCCCGCACGGCCGGGTCGTGCAGGTCGGCCGTGTCCCAGAGCCGCACCTGCGGCACGGTCGGGTTGAAACGGATCTTGTACATGTGGCGGACGGTGTCGCTGTCGTTGCGCCGCCCGCCGTGCCATATGCCGTGGTGCAGCAGGACGACCGTACCGGCCGGGCAGGTCAGCCGGGTCTGGCCGCGCAGGTTCTGGTAGCGGCCGGTGTCGGACTCGTTTGTCCGGCGCAGATGGCTGCCCGGGACGATGAGCGTGCCGCCCATGTCCGCGGTGACTTCCTGCGGGTAGTACATGAGCTGCACGTCGAAGGCGTCGGTGCGCAGGTCGATGAGGGCGTCGGCGTGCAGCGGCTGCGCGCTGCCCTCGCGCGGTTCGCGGGTGTGCACGTAGTGGTGGTCGACGGTCGGGTTCGCGCCCACCAGGCTCTCCAACGCGCCCGCGACGGCGGGGAGTTCGACGAGTCGTCTGGTGAAGGACCCCTCGGGGAACGCCTTCGGCACAGGAGTGCCGTACGGCACGGAGGGCAGTCCCGCGGCGAAGACGCCGAGCGCCTCCTCATTCAGTTCCCGGGGCACGATGCCGTCGAGGCGCAGGAAACCGTGTGCCACGAACCGAGCCGCCTGTGCGGAACTCAGCAGTTGTCGTGTGGTTGGCATACGGCAACCGTAGAAAGAGACGGCCCGGAAGTCGTGGGCTGTATTCAGCGAGGACTGGTAATTTTCCACCATGACGCACTCCGTGGAGCTGGCTCTCGACCTGCCTCCGCAGGTGGAGAGCGCGGGCGTGGGCGTACACGGCTACGCCGGCCCTCACGACGTGTTCCGGCTGCCGCGGCTGTGGCAGCTCCATCTGTACGGCTACTCCGGCACCCTGGAGTTCGGCGGCTCCCGGCATCCGATCCGCCCCGGGCACGTGAGCCTGGTGCCGCCCGGTACAGAAGTGCATTTCCACTACGACACCACGCGCTGCGAACACCTGTATGCCCACTTCAGGCTGCCGGGCGAGGGCGAGCGGCGCCGCGTCCCGGTGATGCAGGACGCAGGTGCGGACGCCCCGGTGCTCAGCACGATGCTGCGGCAGACAGTCGCGGCGGGCACGCGGTCCCCGGCTCGGGCCGCCTCGGAACTCTGGACGGTGCTGTGGCGCACGACCGGCCTGGCCGGTGCCTCCGGGAACAGCGAGGGGTCCCAGCATCCTGCCCTGCGGACGGCCATGGCCCACATCGAAGAGCACCTGGCCGGCCCGCTGGGCGTCCCGGACATCGCCCACGCCGCCGGGATCTCGCACAGCCATCTGACGCGGTTGTTCCGGCAGGACACCGGGCTCACGGTTGTCGGCTACATCCGGCGCCGCCGCATGGAGCGGGCCCGGCACCTCCTGATCGCCTCGACGCTCGCCATCCCGGCGATCGCCGCGACCGTCGGCGTCCCCGACCTCCAGGCGTTCAACAAGATCTGCCGCAGGGAACTGGGCGCCTCACCGCGAGCGGTCAGGCGCTCAGGGCGTCGATGAGAGCCTGGGTGACCTCCCCGGTGGAGGGCGGTCCGGGCAGGACGCCCGGGTGAACAAGACCTGGGACGGCAGCAACGAGATCAGGAAGGAGCTGATCGGGCGGGCTCTGTGGGTGTGGCCGGGTCCGGGCCCCGCTCCCCCCGCGCGGCGATCAGCGGTCCCAACAGCCGCGTGCCCGGCCCTGCCCGTCCGCCGGGGCCGGGCAGTTGCGTCGTGCCGGCCACGGTGAGCGGCTCGTGGCAGGCGTCGCAGGCCACGACCGGTGTGGTGACGTTCCCGCAGGCGTCGTGGCGCAGCCGCGCGGGCGGCCCCGCGGGCCCCGGGTACCACTTGTCGCCCCAGGTCATCAGCGCCAGCAGGACGGGGTAGAGCTCCTGGCCCTTCTCCGTGGCCACGTACTCCTCGCGCGGCGGGCTGACCTGGTACCGCTCACGCGTCAGTACGCCCTCCTCGACCAGTCGGGTCAGCCGCGCGGAGAGAACCTTGCGCGACAGGCCGAGGTCCTCCGCCAGCTCGTCGAAGCGGCGGATGCCGACGAGGACGTCGCGCATGATGAGGGCCGTCCAGGCGTCGCCGAACAGGTCGCTCGCGCGGGCGATCGAGCACGCGACATCAGAGAGGGAGGTACGGGTCACTCTTCGATGGTATCGACGACGGGTTCCCTGAGGGAACTCGTCGATGTTAGGTTTCCTCAGGGAACCTGTTCCTGAGTGTCGAGGAAGCCTGCCATGCCCACCGCCCCGCACATCGCAATCGACTCGGCCGGACCCGCGGCCATCGACGGCCGCCAGATCCGGGCCCTTACGTTCCAGTCCGTACGGATGGAGTACCTGCGGCGCGTGTTCGGGGAGCTGAGCCTCGCGACGGCCGGCAGCCGGGCGCTCGTCGTCGGCAGCGGGCGCGGCCTTCTGGCCCGCGGCCTCGCCGAGCTCGGTTTCGAGGTCGTCGCCGCCGATCCGTCCCCCGCCGCGACGGCCCTGGCCCTGGACGCGGACGACGGGTTGGACATCACGTACCTGACGACGCCCGCGGAGGAACTCGACCTCCCGGGCGACTCCTTCGACCTCGTGTACTGCGCCGACACCCTCGAGATCACCGAACGGCCGGACGCGGTCCTCATGGAGGCGGCGCGCGTGCTGCGCGCCGGCGCACCCTTCGTCTACGACACGGTGGCCCGCACCCCTGTGTCCCGCCTCATCTACCTCGGCGCCTTCCAAGCCTTCCCGGTGACACGGATCATGCCCCGGGGCCGTTACGCCGCGCACCGGCTGCGCCGGCCGGTGGAGCTTGCCGAGTCCCTCGACCGGGCGGGGCTGTCCGCGAAGGACGTCACGGGGTTCAAGCCGCGCGACGTGCGCAGCCTGGTGCGCGCGACGCGCGGGCGCAGGCGTGGCACGCTGACCGACGATCAGCTGCCGGAGCTCGTCGACATGGTGCTCGAGCCGGAGGGCAACCCGCTGGTGACGTATCTGGGGTATGCGGTTCGCCGGGCATGACCCACGCTGGACAGACACGCGCGGGGGCTTCGCCGAGATCCTGAGGGCGATCACCGGCCAGTCGGAATCAGGCGACCGCTGACGGGGTCGCGCGTCCGCTCCGTCCCGTACATCCGCTGCGCCCAGTTGCTCGGCGCAGGCGGTTCAGGAGAGGGCAGCGTCGTCGACCGTGCCCCGAATCTCCAGGATGCTGTCGACGCCGGTGATCTCACAGAGCCGCTGAAGCTGTGGTGACGGCGCGACCACACGCAGGGGGCCCGCCTGGTGGGCAAGGATCAGTAGATTCAAGAGCGTCGAGTCAGCGAAGGTGACGCCAGAGGCGTCCAGGACCACCTTCGGATACTCCTTGGCTGCGGTCTCCAGCGCGTCCGCCAAAGGCGTGATCGAGTGCATGTCATAGGCGCCGTGGGCGGCGACGACCCAGGCCCCGCGCCATTCGTACTGAAGCACCGCAGGACCTTCCGAGGTGTGCCCGGTGGCCCGTTCCGGCAACGGCTTCCCGCCGGTGTTGCTCATGAGCGTCGGCATGACGGCCTCGTCCGAGGGCACCTCTGGGCTCCTTCTGCGGCTCTCCCTTGCGGGAGCATGTCATCCATTGCCTGAAAAGTATGTCATGTATCAGCGTTCTGGCAACGCTGCCCCCTAAAATGCTGGGCATGGTCGGAGTGCCCGAATCTCACGCCGGATGGACGTTCATCACCAGCCACGCGCGCGTACTGGCGGCCATCGCCGACAACCCGAACATCCGCGTCCGCGACATCGCTGCCCGCTGCCTGCTCACCGAGCGCGCCGTTGCGCGGATCATCTCCGACCTCGAGCAGGACGGTTACCTCTCCCACACCCGGGACGGGCGCACGAACACCTACCGCATCGAACCGGACAAGGTACTGCGCCACCCGGCCGAAGCCGGCCTCCCCGTCGCTTCCCTGCTTTCCCTGCTCGTCCAGGACGAGACCGAACGCATCAGGAAGCCCGCCGCCCAGCAGCGGCACTCGGTGAACACCAAAGCCGCGAGGTAATGGCGGACGAGACGCCGAGCCTGGTCACCCTCCGGCCTTCGGCCTGAACGGTGCGGCCGGGGCGATTGCTCAGACCTGCGGCGCCATGGCCCGGATGCCGGCGAGCACCACGCCCACGATGCGCTCCGCGTCCGTGCGGGTGAACGGGCGCATGCCGCGGTTGACGATGAGGTGCACCGGGCCGGAGATCATCTCGCCGAGGAAGGAGCTGTCGACCGGGGGGAGTTCGCCGCGCTCGACGGCCGCGTCCACCCGTCGCCGCATGGCGGCCACGCGCTGATCGAGGACCTTGGTCAGCGCCTGGACGGTGGAGCTTTGGCGGGCGGGCTGGATGGCCTGTTCGAGGGTCCGGCCGAACGGTGTTTCCATGCCCCCGGCGAGGGCCAGCAGGAAGTCCACCAGGTCCCGGTGGATGTCGCCGGTGTCGGCGACCGAGGCGAGATCCTCGGCGTAGCGCAACAGGGCTTCGACCACCAACTCCTCGCGGTCGGGCCAGTTGCGGTAGACGCTGGTCTTGTGCACGCCGGCGAACTCGGCGACCTCCTCGTAGCGGAAGCCCGCGATGCCGTCGCGTGCCACGAGTTCGACGGTCGCGGCGAGGATCTGCGCTCTCACCCGCGCGTTGCGGCCACCGGGGCGCCGCGCGGGCGACCGGTCAGCGGTCCCGTCGGTCATCGCCGCGCTCACCTCCTGTTTCTCTGCTCGGGTGCCGATTGTCGTCAGGTGCGGCGTTGCGGTGCAAGCCGGTGGTAAGTAAGCTCGCTAAAAGCGACAGATTGTTTCTTTAACGAGAACGGTCACACATACACCTCAGCGAACCTGGAGCACACACGTGAAAATCCTTGTCTCCGGAGCCGGTATCGCCGGGCTCGCCTGCGCACTTGAGCTCGGCACCCGCGGCCACGACGTCACCGTCGTCGAGTACGCCCGCCGCCTCCGGCTCACCGGCACACCCATCGACATCCGCGGTGATGCGATCCAGGCCGTGGACAGGATGGGATTACTCGCGAAGGTCCGGAAACATCGGGTCCGGATGTCCGAGCTCACCCAGTTCGTCGACAGCGAGGGCGAGCCGGTGGCCCGCATCCCGATGGCGGAGATCAGCGACTCCGACGACGACATCGAGCTCCTCCGCGAGGACCTCGTGCGCATCCTCGCCGATGCGCTCCCGGACAGCGCGGCGATCCGCTTCGGCGACTCGATCGAGACACTGGCCGACGTGGGCGTCGACGGCGGCGTCGACGTGCGTTTCGCATCGGGCCGCACCGGGCGGTACGACCTGGTGGTCGGTGCCGACGGCCAGCACTCCGCGGTACGCAGACTGGTGTTCGGGCCCGAGGAGGACTATCTCCGGCACCTCGGTGTCTATTTCGCCCTCGCCGACCACCCCGGCGAGGCGCGATCCGAGGGCACCAACTCGATATACAACGTCCCCCGGCGGATGGCAGGCATCTTCCGGTACAAGGGCAAGGCCGTCGCGGTCTTCCAGTTCCGCTCGGAACGGATCGACTACGACCACCACGACCTGGACGCCCAGAAGAAGATCCTCATCGACGCCTTCGCGGGCCACCGGTCGTGGCGGATCCCGGAGCTGCTCGACGCGGCCCGCGCCGATCCTGGCTTCTTCTTCACCTCCGCGAGCCAGATCCACCTGCCCGCCTGGCACCGCGGCCGCGTCGTCCTCGTCGGGGACGCCGGCTACAGCCCGGCCTTCCTGTCGGGCCGGGGCACCTCACTCGCGCTCACCGGCGCCCGCTTCCTCGCCGAAGAACTCGAACGGTGCGGCAATGACCACACCACCGCGTTCGCACGGTACGAGGCCCGGCAGCGCCCCTATGTCACTTTCGCCCAGGACCGTGTCTACAGCGGTCGCGACCGCATGCTGCCGACCACCTGGGCCGCCATCGCCGCCCGCAACGAGGCGCTGCAAGCCATGCGGACCACGCCCGACGGCCCTCAGCAGACCACCCCCCGACGCGATGGAGAGAACGCAGAGTGAAAGACACGCTGGAAAAGCCCGCACCCGTCGCCCAGGAGCAGCGCTGGAGCAAGCGGCTCATCCGCTGGGCGGCCGTGCTCACCCTCGCCAACGTCCTGGCCGACGTGGTCATCGGCTCACCCATGATGGTCCTGCCCCAGTTACTGGAGCACTTCGACACCGACCAGGCCGCGTGGCTGAACGCGAGCGCGATGCTGGCCGGGGCCATCTGGTCGCCGCTGCTCGCGAAGAGTTCCGACATCTTCGGCAAGCGCCGGATCCTCATCGCGACGTTGCTCCTCGCATGCACGGGAGCACTGGTCTGCCTCGCCGCTCCCAACGTCTGGATCTTCCTGGTGGGGCGCTTCCTCCAAGGCGCCGCCTTCGCCGCGGTCTTCCTCACGGTGGCCCTCGCACGCCAGATCTGCACCCCGCGGGTGGCGATGGCCTTGGTCGGGCTCGTGACCTCCGGCTCGTCGATCGTCGGAATCATCGAGCCGTTCCTGATGCAGCCGGTCATCGATCTGTTCGGATACCGGAGCGTGTTCATCGTGGCGGCGCTGCTCGCCGCGGCGGCCGCGCTCTGCGTACGTTCCTTCATCCCGGAGTCGCCGATCCGCGGCGCCGGCCGGATCGACGTGTGCGGGGCGCTCCTGCTCGGCGGCGGCCTCGGTGCGGTGCTCGCCTACACCAGCCTCGGGGGCGACCTCGGATGGCTGTCCGGGGGCATGATCGCGCTACTGGCGGCCGGTGCCGTCGCGTTGGCCGGCTGGGCGTTCCTCGCGCAGCGGGTCGACGAACCCATCATCGACATCCAGGCCCTCAGCCGCCCGATCCTGCTGACGCTGCTGGCCCTGGTACTGGCAGCGGGCTCCTTCCGGAGCATGCTGCAACTGACGGGTCTTATCGCCCAGGTGCCCCCGGGCCTGGGACTCGGTTACGGGCTGGGCGACGGAGAGGCAGTCGCAGTACTGCTCGCCGCGCCCAATCTCGGCATCGTCATCGGCGGCACGTGCGCCGGATGGATCGCTGGGCGGTTCGGTCCCGCACTGCCCCTCCTCGGCGGCATCGCCGTCGGGACAGTGGCGACCTTCGCGATGCTGGCGGGAGTATCAGTACTCCCGCTGGCGATCGCCTGCGGCGCCATGCTCGGCATGGCCGCCGGCGCGATCGGCGCCTCCGGCTACAACCTGGCGACCAGCTTCGAAGTGCCCGAGCGGCAGGGCACGATCGCCGGTCTGGTGTCGGTCGTGCTCGCCCTCGGCTCGGTCGTCTTCAACTTCGCCGGGGGCGAGGTGCTCAAAGCGACCCATGTTCCCGGGACCTCTGCCGACGGTGCCCCGGTGAGCACGGCGACCGGCGTGTACCTCTACGTCGCGATGGCCGGAGCGCTCTTCGTCCTCGCCGCGGTGCCCGCGATCATGCTGGCACGCAACCGGCCTGCCGCGCCGGCCGTACCCGGGGCACCGCAGCGCCCGGGTTCGCCTGGTTACCAAGACGCCCAGTCGGCAGGCCTGCCAGTGGACGGCCGCCACGACGAGGACCGCCAAAGTCGTGGGTGACGATCAGGGAAGGCACGAGGCACAGGACGCGACAGCCCGGAGCCGACCGCGGTCTCGGCCGCGCACTCGCCGCCCCTACCCGGACCCTCCATGGGGGCGCACTCGACCGTGGAGCGCGGGATCCGCCGGGATCCGTCCTTCGGCCCTGCCGAGCGGGACCGACCCCGGCGGTCGCTCACCGTGTCACAAGGTCACGACAGCGGCGGGTAGGCGTTCCGGACCAACTGCTGGAACTGGGCGGAGAACCAGTGCCCGGCCAGCCCACGCCGACCTGAAGCCCAAGTCGTCGACGGGCGCGGCCGACTGGAGCAAGTCGCTCCAGCGGCAGATGGAGTTCTACCGCCGGCTGCAGTCGGACGAGGGCGCGATCGCCGGCGGCTCGACCAACAGCTGGGCGGGCCGCTACCCGACCCCGCCGGCCGGGAAGTCGACGTTCTACGGCATGTACTACGACCAGCAGCCCGTCTACCACGACCCGCCGCCCAACCAGTGGTTCGGCTTCCAGGCCTGGTCCATGGAGCGCGTCGCCGAGTACTACCAGCAGACGGGGAACGCCGCCGCGAAGGCGATCCTCGACAAGTGGGTCAAGTGGGCGCATCGACTCGTCCTCGACGTTCTCCTCGATCCGGTCCTTCTACAAGAACGACCCGGCCTGGTCGAAGATCGAGGCCTACCTCAGGGCGGCGCCGCGCCCGTCTTCACCTACCACCGGTTCTGGGCCCAGGCGGACATAGCCCTGGCCATGGGCTCGTACGCGGAACTCCTCGAGTAGCCCCCGCGGCGATCCGCGTACGCGACCCCGTCACAAGGCGACGGGGTCAACCGGCCGGGCGGCCCCACCCCGCACAGGGGCCGCCCGGCTCTCAGCTCCTGGACCCTCTTCCGAAACGCCCAGGCCGCCCGTGGACAACGCGTCATTCCCCTGCGCAAACGCGGGTCACCAGAGCCGCAGGCAGCGAGCTTCGCTCTCGACCACCAGCGATGCACCCTCATACCCTCATTCCGAACGGGAGCGCTCCCAACCTTTGGGGGCAGGGCGACCGCCTCCAACCATCCCGCTGGCGAAGCCGTGTGCTCGATCCCCCCGGCCGGTAAGATCGGTGATCTCTTGGGGGGAGGTGGTCATGGGCAGACGACGCCCGGGGACACCGACGCTGGAGGAGGTGGCCGCCCGTGCCGGGGTGGGGCGGGGCACAGTCTCCCGTGTCATCAACAACGCGGCGGGGGTGAAGGAGTCGACGCGCCGGGCCGTGCGGCGGGCCATCGAGGAACTCGAGTACGTGCCCAATCTCGCGGCCCGTTCCCTGGCGGGGCGGCGGGCGGACGCCGTCGCCCTGGTCGTGACGGAGCCGGACTGGCGGTCGTTCGCGGAGCCTTTCTTCTCCGAGATCGTGCGCTCACTCGGGGACGCGCTGACAGACACCGGGATGCAATTGCTGCTGACCTTGGTGCGCTCGGACGCGGAGCGGAAGCGCTTCCTCGAGTACGCGCGCGGCGGCCGGGTCGACGGTGTCCTTCTGCTGTCCGTGCGCGCCGGCGATCGGCTGCCGGACATGCTCGCCGAGGCCCGGCTGCCGACCGTGCTGCTGGGGCGCCGTTCGGGAGAGGAGTACGTCAGCTACGTCGACGCGGACAACATCGGCGGCGCCCGCAGCGCCGTCTCCCAACTTCTGAGACAGGGCCGCAGAGTGGTGGCGACCATCACCGGCCCGCTCGACATGTACGCCGCCCAGTGCCGGCTGCGCGGCTACCAAGAGGCCCTGACACTGGCGGGCCTGGAGAGCGAGCAGACCCTCGTCGCCGAGAGCGACTTCACGGCGGAGAGCGGCCGCCGCGCCATGGCCGACCTCATCGAACGGCATCCGGACATCGACGGCGTCCTCGCCGCGTCGGACACCACGGCCGCGGGTGCCCTGGAGGCGCTGAGCGCGGCCGGACGCAGAGTCCCCGAGGACGTCGCCGTGATCGGTTTCGACGACTTTCCGCTGGCTCAGCGGACCACACCACGGCTGACCACGGTGCGGCAGCCGATCGAGGAGATCGGGCGGGCCATGGTCCGACTGCTCCTGGAGGAGATGGAGGAAGGTGCCGTGGCCTGGCGTCACGTCATCCTCCGTACGGAGCTGGTGCTACGCGAGTCGACCTGACACGGCCGACCCGTCCCGGGAGCCCTCCCCGCTCCCCCGCGCCGTGTCACCGCGCTCTTGTCTGACCTGCGTCTCCGAGATCGGTTCGACGGCTTCGCGCGGGCAGTCTTGTCATGGACCTGAACCAACCCTACAGTCCCAGCCGAGCCACTATTGGGAGCGCTCCCATTCACAAGGTCGCAGGGAGCGTTGTCCTCACCCCACTCCCCATCCCTCCGAAGAGGATCCGCATGCGTCCTTCACCGCACCATGCCCACAGCGCGCGTGGCCTGCTCGGCGCGCTGCTCACCTCGCTGGTCTCGCTCGCCGCGCTGGTGACCACAGCGTCAGTGGCGCAGGCCGACACCACGATCTGCCAGCCCTTCGGCACAACGACCATCCAGGGCCGCTACGTGGTGCAGAACAACCGCTGGGGCACCAGCGCCACCCAGTGCATCGCCGCCACCGACTCGGGGTTCCGGATCACCCAGGCCGACGGATCCGTCCCCACGAACGGCGCTCCGAAGTCCTACCCGTCCGTCTACAACGGCTGCCACTACACCAACTGCTCGCCCGGCACCAAGCTTCCCGCTCAGCTCAGCACCATCTCCAACGCGCCCACGAGCACCTCCTACAACTATGTGAACGGCGCGGCGTACAACGCCTCGTACGACATCTGGCTCGACCCCACGCCCCGCACCGACGGCGTGAACCGGACCGAGATCATGATCTGGTTCAACAAGGTCGGATCCATCCAGCCCATCGGCTCCCCGGTCGGCACCGCCGGCGTGGCCGGGCGCGAGTGGCAGGTGTGGTCCGGCAACAACGGCTCGAACGACGTGCTGTCGTTCGTCGCACCGTCGGCGATCACCAGCTGGACCTTCGACGTCATGGACTTCGCCCGGCAGGCCGTCTCCCGGGGACTCGCGCAGAACAACTGGTACCTGACGAGTGTTCAGGCCGGGTTCGAGCCCTGGCAGAACGGGGCGGGCCTCGCCGTGAACTCGTTCTCCTCCACCGTCAACACGGGCTCCTCCGGTGACCCCGGCGGCTCCACGGCCTGCAAGGTGGCGTACACGACGAGCGTCTGGCAGGGCGGCTTCACCGCCGACGTCGCCATCACCAACACCGGCTCCTCCCCCGTCAACGGCTGGAAGCTCGCGTTCACCCTCCCCTCCGGGCAGCGGATCACCAATGCCTGGAACGCGAACCTGTCCGGCTCGTCAGGAGCTGTCACGGCGAGCAACGTGGCCCACAACGGAGAGGTGCCGGCCGGCGGGCAGGCGACCTTCGGGATCCAGGGCACCTCCGGCGGCACCTTCGCCAAACCCTCAGCCTTCAGCCTGAACGGCAGTGCCTGCACCACCGCGTGACGCACGTCCTCCCTCCGGGGCCCGCCTGATCACCGCCTGATCCATCCACGCCGGCCGGCGGACTCCGGAGGCCGGCATCGCCCTCGGCTCCACAGTGTTTCGCTCCCTTCGCACAGCGGCTGCGGAGTCAGTGCCGTGCGAACTGGACCCGCGTCGGCTGCACGGCTTCCGGCCGCAAAGCGATCCCGTTGACGGTCAGCCGCTCTCCGTAGATGTCGGTGAGCCTGATGGCACCGCCGCACCCGCTGCCGTCGGGGGAGAGGAAGTAGTTGTAGTCGGTGCGGGCCAGTTGTCGCCAGCCGTTGCCGGTGCGGACCTCCAGCCGAGCGAGCGGGTTGCGGTGGCCGATCGCCTGAATGCCGCACCAGTAGGGGCTGGATCCTGTCTTGTAGCGGATCGAGATCGTGCCCGGTGTGCCGGGGCTCAGCAGGCTCCAGGTGATGGCGATCCGGCCGGTCGAGGTGGGGGCCAGTTCGGCGAAGGCCTGTTCGCTGAGGTCGAGTTGCCCTGGTGCGCAGGGCAGCGGGCATTCGTTGGTGATCCGGACCGTGACGGAGGCACCGTTTGCCGCGCGGACGAGCACGTATGCCCCGCAGGCCTTGGACGTCTCGTAGTCGGTGGTGTTCATCGCCGCGATCATCATGTCGTCGCTCGGCCCGTACGAGCAGGCGCCGTCCCCGGTCCCGGCCTTGTAGACGGTGGCGACTCCCCGGTAGGTGTTCTTGGGGCGGATCCGTCCGGCCAAGGACGACGTGGCAGGAGCCGTCCGCGGGGAGGCCACCGGCGGAGCCGCCGACGGGGTCGCGGAAGCCTTCGAGGGCGTAGCGCCGGCCGACGGGGTCGCGGAAGCCGTGGACGGGGCGGGCGAGGAGGGCTTTTGCCTCGGCGATGCCGGCGGGAGAGTCCCCTGGGAGTTGGCGACGGCCGTGGCGGGGACCCGCCCGGCATCCTCCTCGCGGTCGGGCTGCATGGTCATGACCAGACAGACGAGAAGACCTGTGACGACCAGCCCGGCGGTGGTGCCCACCATCAGCCCGCGTCTGCGCCTGCGCTGTCGCGCGGCCCGGCGTGTCTCTTGCATGTTCATCCGTTCGGAAGAGCGAGTCGGCGTTGCGCTACTCAGTGGCCGCGGGTGGCGAAAAGGTTGCCGTCGAATTTCCGGTCGGGCCGGGTCACGGGACATGAACGGCCAGGCAGAAGCGCTGGGGGGCGTTGTGGCGTCCGCTCCTGTGGGCGAAGCTCCACCGCCCGGTCCTCGACAAGCTCGGCTCCCGCGGCGAGCCCGCCTCGCTGCGCGATCGACCGCCGCTACGGAGGGAGGGTCACATCACCCGGCATGCGCAGACATGGGTGATCGGAAGCGGCCGATCGGGCAGGCCTGCCCCGCCCCGTGCAGCCGGCCCATCAGTCGGCCATGAACAAGGCGACAGTGGGTAAGCGAATTCACGCGATGACGACAACCTGTGATGAAGCTATAAGGAACGACCCTCAGGAAGAGTTCTATGGTCACCCCGCTTAAAAGCCGGGCATCGGATGAACAGGAGCCCGCGGCGTCCCTGCGATACAGCGCCGACTGGGCCGCGACAGGTACATCGAGTGCTGACGCCCGAGCGGCCGTACGCACGCTTCTGGCCCGCGTCGGCCACCACCCCGACCACCGGCCGAGCCAGGACGCTCAACTCATCGTCAGCGAGCTGGTCACCAATGCGCTGCGCCACGCACCGGGTCCGGGCGGTCTGGCGCTGGAGGTGACGCCCGATGCCGCCCTGCTGCGCATCACCGTGAGCGACAGCTCCACTCGCCCGCCCGAACTGCGCGCACACGATGCCCGCCGCGTCGGCGGGCACGGACTGCAGCTGGTCACCCGGCTGTGCGACCAGTTGCAGACCATCGCCCTGGAAACCGGCAAGCAGATCGTCGCTCACCTCCACCTGAGCAAACCCGCCGACCAGTCGGCCTCCGCGCTCTAGCAGCGCACATGCCCGAAAGCTCAAGAAGTCGCCGGCTCATCGGCGGGCGGATACACCCGCCTGGCGCCGTCTCAGTGATCGGTGAGCATGCCTTCCCGCAGCCGCGCGAGGGTGCGCGACAGCAGCCGGGAGACTTGCATCTGTGAGACTCCCAGACATTCGCCGATCTGGGCCTGAGTGAGTTCCTCCGCGAACCGCATGCGGATGATCTGCCGGTCCCGCTCGTCCAGCTCGGCGAGCAGCGGGGCCAGGGCGTGGAAGTCTTCCACCAGCTCCAGAGCCTGGTCCTCGCTGCCGATGAAGTCCTGCAGCGCCGCTTCGCCGTCCTCGCCGCCGCTGAGGGTGGCGTCCAGAGAAGAGGAGTTGTAGCCGTTCGCGGCGAAGCGGGCCTCGCGCACCTCTTCCTCGGGAAGGCTCATGAGGTCCGACAGCTCCTTCACCGTCGGAGTGCGGCCCAGACGACTGCGCAGCTCATCCGTGGCACGCGCGAGCTGGACGCGGGCTTCCTGCAGTCGGCGGGGCACGTGCACGGCCCAGGTGGTGTCGCGGAAGAACCGCTTGATCTCGCCCACGATGTAAGGGATCGCGAACGAGGTGAACTCCGTCTCCCGGGAGAGGTCGAAGCGGTCTATCGCCTTGATCAGGCCGATCATGCCGACCTGGACGATGTCCTCCATCTCCTCCGGACCTCGGCTGCGGAACCGGCCGGCCGCGAAGCGGACCAGGGACATGTTCATCTCGATCAGCGTGTTCCGCGCGTCCTGGTACTCCGGTGTGCCTTCCGCCAGCACCGCGAGCTGGTCGAAGAACAGCCTGGACAGCTCACGGGCATCCTTCGGCGCGACGTGAGAGGGATCGGCGACCTCCGGCAACGCGCGGGCCCCCGTGTCAGTCGCTCTCGCATTCATGACTGCCATGACATACCCCTCCCACAGTCCAAGCCAACCGGCGCTGCCAGCTGAATACAGCCGACGACGCCGCGCGGATACCCCCTCAACCTGCATCTATGCCTGCACCGAATGTAGGGAGAAGAGGCCGCTCTTGTCGAGCGTCCCGACATCCGAGGGGACGATCCGATCGCCTCGGATCAGTACGGGGCGGGAAACCCGGCAGTCGCGGCCGCTGGTGCAGCTGACGTCCCGACCGAGCACTGCGCCTCTCCCATCCGATACGATACGTCTCGTCTCATCTCTGTGCTTGCCCGGAGGTTTCCATGGAATGCTTGATCGAGGCAGCACCCGGCGTACGTCTCTGGGCGGAAGACCGTGGCACCGCCGGCACGTCTCCGCTGCTGCTGATCATGGGTGCGCAAGCACCCGGCCTGGGCTGGCCGGACGAACTGGTGGACATGCTCGCCACCCGCCACCGCGTGATCCGCTACGACCACCGCGACACCGGCCGCTCAACCTGGGCGTTCGACGAGCGGCCCTACCCTCTCAGCGAACTCGCGGAAGACGCGCTCACGGTGCTGGACGGCCTCGACGTGGAACGCGCCCACTTGGTGGGCATGTCACTGGGCGGCATGCTCGCGCAACTCCTCATCGCCGACCATCCCGACCGGTTGCTCAGCGCGACCCTGATCGGCACGAGCGCGCTCAGCACCGTCCCGTACGTCCGGCCGGACGGAACCCGTATCCCGCCCGCCCAGCTCCCTGGTATTGCGCCGCGCCTGCTCGAGATGTGGTCCCGCCCCGTGGTGGACCTCGGCCTGGAAGCAGAGTTGGAACGGCGGGTCGAGCACTGGCGCGTCCTGGGCGGCGATCAGCTTCCCTTCAACGCCGAGTACGCCCGCACCCTGGAGCGGAGAGTCATCGAGCACACCGGGCACTACGCCACCAGCACCGCGCACGCCCGCGCCGACGCCTCCGGCCTGGACCGCACCGACCAACTCGCCCAGACCACGGTGCCCACCCTCGTCATCGCCTCTCCCGCCGAGCCGGTCTTCCCGCCGCCACACCCCCACCACCTCGCCCAGGCGATCCGAGGCGCACGCATCATGGAGATCCCCGGCATGGGGCACGCACTCCCACGTGAGGTGCACACGCCGCTCGCCGCCGCAATCCTGGACCACACCACCTGACGCCGAGGCACTACCAGGGCAATGGCTACACACCGCAGGGGACGTGACCTCCCCTCAACGGCGCGATGCGCAGGCTCACGAGGACGGGCACGTTCGTAGCACCGAACATCGGATCACTGGACGCCCTGGAGCTTAGGGGCGCAGTCGAACATCTCAATTCCTTTCGACTCGTTGACTGCGGGACGATGGCGTCCCCAGAAGGCCGCTCGGACCTGTTGCCCATCCCGCGCACGCCGGTCACGATTCGGGTGGAGAAGAGCTGGAGCCAATCCGGGAAGCACTTCGTGACCTGCATTGACCCTGCTCTTCGGCAGGGCACCGAAGATCGGGGCCGCAGCGGTCCGTCACCGTGAAGGCCAGGGACCAGGCGCGTGATCCTCTGAGAGGCGATCGGTGTCCCACCCTTCGCAACACAGCGACGGAGCGAAACATTTCGACGTGCAGGTCGAATCATGCGAGAGGTATTGACGGGGTCACTGGGCCTTCTATCATCCAGATTGCTCGATGCATCGATTGGCGTCCGAGATCGCGCACCGAGGCCGACAGGCCCGGACGCTGCGCACCGCGAGAAGCAGGACCCGCCCCATGCACGCCGGCACAGCACAGCACCCTCTCCTCAGCCGTGAGGCTCACGGCGGTTGCACGCGCCAACCCCAACGGCTCGGCCGCACAAGGAGGACGCCATGGATATGTCATGCCCACATCAGCAGATGGGCCGCCGCCGAGCGATGGCCGCAGCCGCCGGTCTGGTGACGGGCGCCTCACTCCCCCTGGTGGGAGCGTCCCGGAGCGCGGCAGCCTCCGACTCCGCCCGGGGGCCGGGCCTCGCGGCCGCCGCGGAGTTCACCAACCCCGTCATCTGGCAGGACTTCGCGGATATCGACGTCA
Organism: uncultured Actinomycetota bacterium; assembly: GCA_963798065.1. Lineage (GTDB taxonomy): Bacteria > Actinomycetota > Actinomycetes > Streptomycetales > Streptomycetaceae > Streptomyces. Next base: position 451,558 of record CAWCSC010000031.1, read on the forward strand.
TCCGCGTCGGCGGCGACCTACTACGCCTCGGCCTCCACGATGCACTACTCGCCGGGCGCCCCCGTCCTGCGCTCGTACGACCTGGTGAACTGGGAGATCGCCGGCCATTCGGTGCCGACCCTCGACTTCGGCGCCAAGTACGACCTGAACGGCGGCCGTGGCTACGTCCGGGGCATCTGGGCGTCGTCGCTGGCCCACCGCCCGAGCAACGGGACCTTCTACTGGCTCGGCCAGATCGACTTCGCCAGGACGTACATCTACACCGCCACCACGGTCGAGGGACCGTGGAGCAGACTCACCACGATCAGCACGCCGTACTACGACGCCGGGCTGCTCGTCGACACCGACGACACCCTGTATGTGGCGTACGGAAACACCACCATCAGCGTGGCCCAGCTCTCGCGCGACGGCCGCACCCAGGTCCGCACGCAGCAGGTGTTCAGCACCCCGTCGAGTGTCGGCACGCTGGAGGGGTCCCGCTTCTACAAGATCAACGGGCAGTACTACATCTTCCTGACCCGTCCGGCGAACGGCCAGTACATCCTCAAGTCGTCGAGCGGCCCCTTCGGTCCGTACACGCATGCGGCAGGTCCTCCTCGACCTGCGCGGACCGATCCCCGGCGGGGGTGTCCCGCACCAGGGCGGGCTGGTGCAGACGCAGAGCGGCGCCTGGTACTACCTGGCCTTCGTGGACGCATACCCCGGCGGCCGGGTGCCCGCCCTGGCGCCGGTCACCTGGACCTCGGACGGCTGGCCCGTCGTGCAACTCGTGAACGGCGCATGGGGCACCTCGTATCCCAGCCCGGCCGTGCCCACTCCACCCCGCCAGGTCACCCCCATGGTCGGCGTCGACACCTTCGACGGCACGACCCTCAAGCCGAAGTGGGAGTGGAACCACAACCCGGACAACACCAAGTGGTCGGTCGGCAACGGACTGACCCTGCGGACAGCGACCGTCACCAACGACCTGTACTGGGCCCGCAACACGCTCACCCACCGCATCCAAGGGCCCGACCTCAACGGCCACGGTCGATCTCGACTTCTCGGCGATGCGGGACGGCGACCGGGCCGGACTCGCGCTGCTGCGTGACTCCTCCGCCTGGATCGGAGTCAAACGCGACGGCGGCGTGACGCGGGTGGTGATGGTCAACGGGCTGACCATGGACGGGAACTGGAACACCACCGGTACCGGCGCCGAGGTCGCGAGCGCGACCGTGACCGGCAGCCGCGTCCGGCTGCGCGCGAGCGCGGACATCCGCCCCGGCGCGGCACGCCCCGGAACCTTCTCCTACAGCACCGACGGCACCAACTTCACCCGCCTCGGCCCCTCCTTCTCCATGGGCAACGACTGGCGGTTCTTCATGGGCTACCGATTCGCCCTCTTCAACCACGCCACCCGGGCACTCGGCGGCGCGGTCCGCGTCCCGCGGTTCGAGCTGTCCACGCCCTGACCCATCCCACCGATCGCACCAACCCAACCCCCCGCCAACCGTACGAGGAGATCCATGAACCCGCTGAAACGGCTCGGCCGTCGCCGAGCCTCGGTGTTATCCCTGGTGGCCATGGCCGCCCTGGTGACGCCAGGGGCCGCGACCACCGCGACCGCCGCGCCCGATGCGACCGCCGCGCGCCACGCGCCCGCCGCGACCGCCGCGCCCGCCGCCGCCCGGGCCTCCACACTCGGCGCCCAAGCCGCCCAGTCCGGCCGCTACTTCGGAACCGCCGTCGCCGCCGGAAGGCTCGGCGACGGCACGTACACCGGCATCCTGGACCGCGAGTTCAACTCGGTCACAGCCCGAGAACGAGATGAAGTGGGACGCGACCGAGCGGTCCCGCGGCACAGTTCAACTTCGGCGCCGCAGACCAGATCATGAACCGCGCGGCGGCCCGCGGTCAGCGCATGCGGGGCCACACCCTGGTGTGGCACTCCCAGCTGCCCGGCTGGGTCAGCTCCATCAGGGACGCGAACACACTGCGCGGCGTGATGAACAACCACATCACCACGGTGATGAACCGCTACAAGGGCCGGATCCACTCCTGGGACGTGGTCAACGAGGCCTTCGCCGACGGCGGCAGCGGCCAGCTGCGCAGCTCGGTCTTCCGGGACGTGCTGGGCAACGGCTTCCTCGAGCAGGCGTTCCGCACGGCCCGGCACGGCCGATCCGGCGGCCAAGCTCTGCTACAACGACTACAACATCGAGAACTGGAACGACGCCAAGACCCAGGGCGTCTACCGCATGGTGCGCGACTTCAAGGCGCGCGGCGTGCCCATCGACTGCGTCGGCCTCCAGTCCCACTTCGGCGCCGGCGGCCCACCCGCCAGCTTCCAGACGACGCTGTCGAGCTTCGCCGCTCTCGGCGTGGACGTACAGATCACCGAGCTGGACATCGCGCAGGCACCGACGACCGCGTACGCCAACACGGTCCGGGCCTGTATGAACGTGGCGCGCTGCACCGGCATCACCGTCTGGGGCATCCGCGACAGCGACTCCTGGCGCAGCGGCGGAGAACCCCTTGCTGTTCGACCGCAACGGCAACAAGAAGCCCGCCTACAAGTCAGTGCTGACGACGATGGGCGGCACTCCCGCGACGAAGCGGGCCGACGCCCGGCCCGCTGGATCCCGTTCGCCCGGGTCCGCGGCCGCGCTGCCCTCCCGCTTCTCGTGGAGCTCCAGCGGAACGCTGATCTCGCCGAAGTCGGACGCCACTCACAACATCGCCGGCATCAAGGATCCGACGGTCGTCCAGTACAACGGCAAGTACCACGTGTTCGCCAGCACGGCGAGCTCCTCCGGATACAACCTGGTGTATCTGAACTTCAGTGACTGGTCGCAGGCCGGCTCGGCCACGCACCACTACCTGGACCGCAGCGCCATCGGGAAGGGGTACCGGGCCGCGCCGCAGGTCTTCTACTACGCACCGCAACGCCTGTGGTACCTCGTGTACCAGACGGGCAACGCGTCGTACTCCACCAACCCCGACATCAGCAATCCGAACGGGTGGAGCGCACCACGCAACTTCTACTCGTCGATGCCCGACATCATCAAGCAGAACATCGGCAACGGCTACTGGGTCGACATGTGGGTGATCTGCGACAGCGCCAACTGCTACCTGTTCTCCTCCGACGACAACGGGCACCTGTACCGCTCCCAGACGACCGTCGGCCAGTTCCCCAACGGCTTCACCAACACCGTCATCGCCGCCAAGGACTCCAAATACGCCCTGTTCGAGGCGAGCAACGTCTACAAGGTGCAGGGCACCAACCAGTACCTGCTCCTCGTCGAAGCCATCGGATCGGACGGCCGACGCTACTTCCGCTCCTGGACGACGAGCAACCTCGCCGGCTCCTGGACGCAACTGGCCGCATCCGAGAGCAACCCCTTCGCCAAGTCGAACAACGTCACCTTCCCGTCCGGAGCCTGGACCAGGGACGTCAGTCACGGCGAGATGATCCGTGCCGGTTACGACCAGACACTGACCATTCCAGCCTGCCGACTCCAGTACCTCTACCAGGGCATGAACCCCAACGCGAGCGGTGACTACAACACCCTCCCGTGGCGGCTCGGTCTCCTCACCCAGACGAATTCGACCTGCTGACCGACGCAGGCCCCCGGATCGCCCGGGGGCCTGCCCCTGTCGCCCAGGGGACTCGCCCGGTCACGGGTCTGGCCGCGCACAACCCGCAACACTCCAGGACTGGGCCCAACGCGCACTGGCCGTTCTCGTGAACGCCCCCTCCCCGGCCAGGCGAACGCATCCATGCACAGCATCGTCCGAGCACACGGGCGCCCTGGTGCTGGATCTGGCCGCCTTATAAGGCGGCCTTATAAGGCACATCGGGATTGTGTCTTGGACGCGCTGCCCGGCCCACTGCTGCAATCAAGCGCATGACGATCCGGAACCACCGCATCGCCCTCATCCCAGGTGACGGCATCGGGACCGAGGTCCTGCCGCCCGCACGGCGAGTCCTGGACGCCGTCGGCCGCCGCCACGGAATCGGCTTCTCCTACACCTCCTACGACTGGTCCTGCGAGCGCTATCTGCGCGAGGGCTCGATGATGCCCGAGGACGGCCTGGACCGGCTGCGTGAGGCGGACGCGATCCTGCTGGGCGCCGTCGGCTACCCGGGCGTGCCGGACCACGTCTCGCTGTGGGGGTTGCTGATCCCCATCCGCCGCGCCTTCCGCCAGTACGTCAACCTGCGGCCGATCCGGGTCTTCGAGGGCGTGGACAGCCCGCTGCGCAGCGCCGTCGCGGGCGAGTTCGATCTCGTCGTCGTGCGGGAGAACGTCGAGGGCGAGTACAGCGAGATCGGCGGACGGCTGAACCAGGGCACGCGCGAGGAACTGGCCGTACAGGAAGCGGTGTTCACCCGGGCCGGGGTCACCCGGATCGCCGACTACGCGTTCTCGCTCGCCGCCCGCCGCCGGGGGGAGCTCACCTCCGCCACCAAGTCCAACGGCATCATCCACACCATGCCGTTCTGGGACGAGCTGATCGTCGAGCGGGCCGCCGCGTACCCCGGTGTCACCTGGTACCAGGAGCACATCGACGCGCTGGCCGCGAAGTTCGTCCTCGGCCCCGCCCGCTTCGACGTCGTCGTCGCCTCCAACCTCTTCGGCGACATCCTCAGCGACCTCGCGGCCGCGGTAGCCGGATCCATCGGCATCGCCCCGGCGGCCAACCTCAACCCCGAGCGGGACTTCCCCTCGATGTTCGAGCCGGTGCACGGCTCCGCGCCGGACATCGCGGGCCAGGGCATCGCCAACCCGCTGGGCGCCATCTGGTCTGCGGCCATGATGCTCGACCACCTCGGCCACCCCGAGGCCGCCCGGGACATCGACAACGCCATCACCGCCGTCCTGGCCAAGTCGGATGTGCGAACCCGTGACCTGGGCGGCACGGCGACGACCGACGAGCTCACCGAGAAGCTGCTGGAACTTCTCTGACCGTCCCGGCCCTTCGAAACGGCGGCCGAGTACACCGCCGCAGCGGGATCCCGAGCCGGAACTCCGAGACAACGGGCGGCTGTGAGCGGTGGGCCCCTCAGGGCCCGGCTCCCATCCGAACCACCTCGAATCGAACAGCCTCACGTCGAGGGCACAGCATGCCCCGGCGATATGAAAGGAAAGTCCTGTGCCAGCTGAGAGGAAGCGCGTCGCCGTCGTCGGCGTGGGGACGATGGGCAGTCAGGCCGCCTGGCGACTGGCGGCGCGCGGCGCCGAGGTCGTCGGCTACGACCGCTTCGCCCCAGGCCCGACCGCAGTGCCGCGGGCGGTGAGTCCCGGATCTTCCGCAGCGCGCACTTCGAGACTCCCGCTACGTCCCGCTCCTGAAGCACGCCGACTCCCTGGGAGCAGCTCCAGCAGGAGACGGGCCGTGAGCTGCGCCGCCTGACCGGGTGCCTGCTGATGGGGCCGACCGAGCAGAAGCAGATGGCCACGGTCCTGGAGTCCATCGCCGAGCACGGCCTCGACCACGAGGTCCTGGACGCCGAGTCCCTGGCCAAGCGCTTCCCGCAGTACCGGCTCGAGGACGGCGACGCGGCCGTCCTCGACCGCCGCGCCGGTCTCATCCGCCCCGAACTGACCGTCCAGAGCGCCGCCCGACGCGCAGAGCAGCTGGGTGCCGTGATCCACCGCTACACGCCGGACCTCAACCCCGACCCGACCCGGCTTTCCGTCTACATGGAGGGCTACACCGACAGCAGCCGCCCCCTGGTCGGCCCCCTGCCCGGCGCCGAGAACGACGGGTGGATCGGCTGCGAGTACACCCCCCGTGTCGGCACGAGCGTAGGACTCCGCTGGCTGAACGACCACCGGAGCCACCGAGGGGACCGCGCGTGAGGATCGTCATCACCAACTGGTGCTCGCAGACACCGCCTGGCGGGTCGTAGCCGCCCGTCTACTGCCCCCTGCCATGGGTCGGGCGGTTCGGGCTCGGCCCGTTTCGGAATCGTGCCAGGGGCCTTCCCGTCCCTCACCTGCGCGGCCGTACACCCCGCCATGAGCTACACACTCAGCGTATACATGCGACGTATACACGAGGTGTATAGTGTGCTCATGTCCATCAGTCACACCCTTTTGGGGCTCCTGGAGTCCGGCCCGCGGCACGGCTACGACCTGAAGCGGGCCTTCGACGAGACGTTCGGTCACGACCGGCCATTGCACTACGGCCAGGTCTACTCGACGATGTCCCGGCTGCTGAAGAACGGCCTTGTCGAGGTCGACGGGATCGAGGCCGGCGACGGCCCGGAGCGCAAGCGCTACGCGATCACCGACGCCGGGATCACCGACGTGGAGCAGTGGCTCGCGACCCCGCAGAAACCGGAGGAGTACCTCCAGTCGGCTCTCTACACCAAAGTCGTCCTCGCGCTGCTCACCCACCGGGACGCCGCTGACATCCTGGACGCCCAACGCTCCGAGCACCTGCGCAGCATGCGCATCCTCACCGACCGCAAACGCAAGGGCGACCTGGCCGACCAGCTCATCTGCGACCACGCCCTCTTCCACCAGGAGGCGGACCTGCGCTGGCTGGAGCTGACCGCCGCCCGACTCGACAAACTCCGTGAGGCTGTAGCCCGATGACGACCTCTCCCTCTGGTTCCCTGCTCACCGCGCAGGATCTGCGCAAGACCTACGGGCACACCCACGCCCTCGACGGCGCCGAGTTCGCCATCCACCCCGGCGAGGTCGTCGCCGTCATGGGCCCTTCCGGCTCCGGCAAGTCGACGCTGCTGCACTGCCTCGCGGGCATCCTGCCGCCCGACTCCGGGTCGATCACCTACAACGGGCGCGAGGTGACGACGATGAGCGACGCCCAGCGCAGCGCGTTGCGCCGCTCCGAGTTCGGCTTCGTGTTCCAGTTCGGGCAGCTCGTGCCGGAACTGACCTGCGTGGAGAACGTCGCCCTGCCCCTCAGGCTGAACGGCACCTCCCGCAAGGAAGCCGAGCGGGCGGCGCTCGGCTGGATGGAACGCCTGGAGGTCGACGACCTGTCGGGCAAGCGGCCCGGCGAGGTCTCCGGCGGCCAGGGCCAGCGCGTCGCCGTGGCCCGCGCGCTGGTCACCGGCCCCCGGGTGCTGTTCGCCGACGAACCGACCGGCGCGCTCGACTCCTATAACGGCGAGCGCGTGATGGAACTGCTCACCGACGCGGCGCGCTCCACCAACGCCGCCGTCGTCCTCGTCACCCACGAGACACGGGTGGCTGCCTACTCCGACCGCGAGATCGTCGTACGCGACGGCAAGTCCCGGGACATGGAGCGCGCGATATGAGTGCGCGATGGGGGCACCGCCCGCTCGAGCGAAGCCGAGAGTGGGGGAGGTCCAGAGACCTGGCCATGGGAGCCCGGTTCGCCGTCACCGGCGGCCGCGAGGGCTGGGTCCGCATGACGCTGACAGCGGTCGGCGTCGGCCTCGGCGTGGCCCTGCTCCTGCTGTGCACCGCGATGCCCAACGTGTTCGCCTCCCGCGGCAAGGTGGAGGACGCCCGCTACGCCAACGTGTACGCCCAGACGGTCCCGCCCAAGGCCGACAACACTCTCCTGATCGCCGCCGCCGACACCACCTGGCATGACGACGACATCCTGGGCCGGCTCGTCGAGCCCGAGGGCAGGCGGGCGCCGTTGCCCCCGGGGGTCGACAGCTTCCCGGGCAAGGGCGAGATGGTGGTCTCCCCCGCGCTCAAGGACCTGCTGGACTCGGGCGACGCGAAACTCCTGCGGGAGCGTCTGCCGTACAAGATCACCGGCACGATCGGCGAGAGCGGGCTGATCGGCTCGCACGAACTGGCTTACTACGCGGGCGCCTCGGGGTTGAAGCACACGGGCTCCTCCCTGGTGACGCGGCTGACCGAGTTCGGCAAACCGAACGCGACGCCCGAGAAGACCGACCCGGTGCTGCTGCTCATGGTCCTGGTCGTGTTCGTGGTGCTGCTGACGCCGGTCGCCGTGTTCATCGCCGCCGCCGTCCGCTTCGGCGGCGAACGCCGCGACCGCCGCCTCGCCGCGCTGCGCCTGGTCGGCTCCGACCGGGGAATGACCCGGCGGATCGCGGCGGGCGAGGCGCTGGCCGGAGCCCTGCTCGGCCTGGCCGTGGGCACCGGCTTCTTCTTGCTCGGCCGCCAGAAGCTGGGCACCGGCGAGTTGCTGGGCGTGAGCGTCTGGCCCAGCTACCTCGACCCCACTCCCGCGCTTGCCGCGCTGGTCGCGGTGGCGGTGCCGGTCGCCGCGGTGCTGGTCACGCTGCTCGCGATGCGCGGCGTGGTCGTCGAACCCCTCGGTGTCGTGCGCGCCGCCAAGCAGAGCCGCCGCCGGCTGTGGTGGCGGCTGCTGCCGCCGCTGGCCGGCCTCGCGATGCTCTACCCGATGATCGGTCAAGGCCGTAAGAACGGAAACTTCAACCAGTACCTCGTCATCGGCGGCGTCCTGATGTTGCTGATCGGCATCACCGCCCTGCTGCCCTGGGTCGTGGAGGCGATCGTCGTCCGGCTCGGCAAGGGCGCGCTTTCCTGGCAGCTGGCCGTGCGACGGCTGCAGCTGAGCAGCGGCACTGCCGCCCGCATGGTCAACGGCATCGCCGTGGCGGTGGCCGGGGCCATCGCGCTGCAGATGCTCTTCACGGGAACGCAGAGCCAGTACACCAAGAACACCGGCGAGGACCCCGGCCGGGTTCAGATGCAGGTCAACTTCAGCGGCCCCAAGCCGCCTTCCGGCATCGAGCGCGCATTCACCGGCACCAAGGGTGTCCGGGCCGCGGTGGTCCTGGCCCGCGCCGAGTACGGGGACTCACGTCGGGACCCGGAGAGCAACAGCGGCCTGACCGTGGGTAGCTGCGCCGCCCTGCGCGAACTCGCCGCATTGCCCTCCTGCAAGGACGGTGACGTGTTCATCAAGCGAACGCGGAGCGGCTACTCGGACCCCAGCAACGCAGCCGAAATCGCCCTGGCGAAGCCCGGTCGGCAGCTCTACATCGACCCGTCGTACGACGGCGCCGAACGCGGCCTCGAGGTGCCCTGGACCGTTCCGGTGAACCTTCGGCAGGTGAACGCGCGCAAGGACTCACTGCAGGACTACGACGGTCTGCTGGTCACCCCCGCCGCCCTGCCCCACAAGGCCGCGCCCGCGGTGTTCTTGGACGGTGTCTACCTGCGGCTGGACCCCTCGGTGCCGGACTCGCGGGAGTACATACGCAACGTCGCCGCCCGCATCGACCCCCTGGCACAAACCTTCGGCTGGTCGGCGTCCCAGGAGAACGCCAAGTACACCTCCATCCGCACCGGCCTGTTCGTCGGGTCCGCCTTCGTGCTGGCACTGATCGGCGCGAGCCTGCTGGTCTCCCAGCTGGAACAGCTGCGGGAACGCAGGAAGCTGCTCTCCGCGCTGGTCGCCTTCGGCACCCGGCGCCGCACGCTGAGCCTGTCGGTGCTGTGGCAGACGGCCCTCCCGGTCGGACTCGGCCTCGTGCTGGCCACAACGGTGGGTATCACCCTCGGCTCGGTGCTGCTGAAGATGACCCGTACACCGGTGGCCATGGACTGGGCGAGCGTCCTGACCATGACCGGCGTGGGCGCGGCCGTGGTCGGCGTGGTCACGCTGCTCAGCCTGCCGCCGCTACTGCGCATGATGCGCCCAGCGGGTCTGCGCACGGAGTAACCCCTCGCACATCCCCCGAAGTGGGCTCCTCCTACCAGGAGGAGCCCACCCCTGCACGCAGGCAAGCCCGGTCGGCGTCAGCATCATCCGAGGCCAACACTCCACCAGACGGCGCCGGTCAGGGGGCCTGCCGACCGCGACAAGGCAGAACTCCGCGGCCGGACAGCTCGCTGCGTCAAACAGAGCAAGTGATCCGCTTGGTTCGCGTGTTGAGCCGGCCTGCGACCTCGCTGTACTCGCCGGCGCCGATGCCGTCGCCGGGGATCAGGGCGATGCCGTGGTTCGTCGTCATGCCGCCGATCGCGGCAAGGCGGTCCGTGAGGCGTCCAAGACGCGGTGCGGATCTGCTGGTGAGCCATGCCTATCGGCTGTCGGAGGCCGAGGTGGGCGGCCGTGACGAACGCGGCGGCTGCCGGGGACAGGCTGCCGCGGCAGCTGACGAGGGCGATGTCCAAGGTGGCCTCCGGCTCGATGTCCAGGACGCGGGCACCCAGTCGCCGGGCGACGTCCCGCCAGGAATCCGTGATCACCGCGAGCCCGACCCCGGCCAGTACCAGGGGCATGAGCGACACGCGGTGCTCGGTCTCGGCGGTGACGGTGAACTCGATGCCCTGTTCCCGCAGCGCGTCGACGTAGCCGCGCATCCCGGTACCCGGCTGCCCGACGATCAGCCGCTGTCCCGCAAGCTCCCGGCACTCCACCGCCGTCCGGTCAGCGAACGGGCCGTCGGCCGGCACCACCAGCACAAAACGCTGCCGCCCCAGCGCATACGAGGAGACCTCCTTGTTCGAGACCGGACCGGCGGACGCCAAAAGCCCCAACTCGACGGTTGCGCGAAGGATCGCCTCGGAAATTGCCAGCTGAGGCGCTCATTCACAGCCACACGTCAACGGCATTCGGCAACGATATCATCGGGCTCGGCAGGATTCTTGCTGCGCCGAATATACCGTGAGAACTCCACCGCCCCGGTTACCGCGAACGCGAGCCCGACGCCGACGGCGAAAGCAAGGAGCGTATTCTCCTGAAAGAAGACGCCACCGAGGTATCCCGACAGTGCGGTATAGGCACTCCATGTGGAGGTGGAAATCGCAACGTACAGCATGAACCTGCGCAGCGGATATCTCACCATCCCCGCCGTTCCTGTTGCGAGATAGCGTCCGACCGGAATGAATCGCGTGGAGACGAGTACAAAACCGCCGCGTAATGCAAGTTCGCGGTCGAACCAGTTATACGCCTTCCGGCGTTTGGTGCCCACTGGCAGGCGCTTCAATACGCGTTCCCCCATCAACCGGCCGATGGAGTAAGGAACGAGGTCACCGAGAAAGGCGCCGACCGTCGTAGCGGCGATGACAAGCATGATGTTCGTGTGTCCGGTCGCACCGGCGATGCCTGCGAGGATCACGACGGGTTCACTCGGGATCAACGGGAGGAAAGAGTCGAGTAAGGATACCACGATGAGTACGGCGTAGAGCGCAGGCGACGCTATCAGAGACTCCGTGAGGTCTATCCAGTCCGGCATTTACTCATCGCCTCCTGCCATACGGGTACGGAAATTCACGGGTGTCTCCCTGATTCTTGGAGGTGAATTCTGGAGGTGCTTGGTGTGACGGCCGGGCTGGGCAGCGAGCAGGATGTCCCGTCGGCCGGTGTCAGGTGGCGGGTGCCGTGGTGAGCATCCAGCGGCTGAACGCGGCGTAGCGTTGCGCGAACTCGACTGCGTCCCTGGCATGTTCGACGGCAGCGGAGTGCTCGCGGACCGTATCGAAGCGGGCGCTGCGGGCGTGCTCGTAGGCAGTGAGCGCCTTTTCCAGGTCGGCCTCGGCGGTCAGGCAGCCGCGCAGAACGCCGACGTCTTCGATGCCGAGAGTGCCGCCGGAAGCGATGTGGGGGGACAGTCCGTGCGCGGCGTCGCCGATCAGAGCGACGCGCGCGCTGGTCCAGTGGGGCAGTTCCGAGACCAGCGTGACCTGGTTCTCGAGGATGGATTCCTCCGGCGTTTCGGCGATCATGGACAGGAGGTCGTCGTTCCATCCCGCCTCCGCCAGATTCCGTGCGCGTTCCAGTGCCCGTTCGCGTTTGCTTCCGGTGAGCGGTCCGGCGTCGAACTGGTTGACCATCCACACGGTCCGATCACGAGCGATACGCGCGTACCCGCCGCGGGTCCGGCGGTGGCCGACGGTGAGCACGGTGGCCTCTGGGTTCTGGTTGCCGGCCGGCACGACCGCGCGCCAGGCGTAGTGACCGGAGTGCGTTACGGCGTCGCTTCCCGGCACAAGCTGCTCGCGCACGTGTGAGTGGACGCCGTCCGAGCCGATCAACAGATCGGTTCGAAGTGTCTCGCCGTTGGCGAGGTGCACGACAACATCCGATCCGGTCTCTGTATATCCGGTCACGTGGGCGTCGAGGCGGATTCGGTCGCGACCAAGGGTGTCGGCCAAGAGGTTGTTCAACTCGGGGCGCGGCACCAGGAGGAACTGGTGATCGCTGTCGGTATAACCAGGAGCGCGGACCGGATCGCCGGCAGGGTTGAAGAACCACGTGTTCTGTTCGATGCCGATGTCGCGGATTGCTGAGCCGATGCCGAGGTGGTCGAACTCTCGCAACGCGTTGGCCCACAGGCCGATGCCGGCGCCGACGGCTCGAATTCGCGGTGCCTGTTCCAGCACGATGACCTCGTGGCCGATGAGTTTGAGGGAGGCCGCGGCTGTGAGCCCTACCAGGCCGCCGCCGACGATCACCGTGGATTTCGTGGACAACTTCCTTGCTCCTTCGCGTTCACGGACGAGGGTGCCGGAGCCGCCGCCGAGACGGGCAACGCGTCTGAACGCTCATGGCGGGAGTTGAGTTGCCGGTTCGACAGTGCGTGCCGATGCGGTACGCAGGGGGCTTCCTTCTCAGCGAGGTACGGCCCAGAGGCACGTCTCGACACTACGAGCGAGCGCCACCTGCATCAAATGCAATTTGTTCAATGAGAGGTTTACTCGCATGCATTCGACTCGCGGCGCACTCCACCCTTCCAGCGAAGCAAATGCGTCTGGGTAACTTATTAAGTCAGATACTTGCATTTGATGTTAAGTGAGGGGGTCTCTAGCGTTCTCGTCATGAACCTCACCGTCCTTGCGGCTTCCGGCCAGACCGGAGTGGCCCTCACTCGCCAGGCGCTGCGACGTGGTCACACCGTGACCGCCATCGCGCGTGATCCCGAGCGGATCGCCCTGCCCGACTCCCCGAACCTGCGCAAGGTGGCGGGCGACGTGAACGACGCGGCCGGTATCGCCGCCGTCGTGGACGGGGATTGCGTGGTCCTTTCCGCGCTCGGCACGGACCGGGCGGGCGTTCTGCTGGCCGGTGCCCGGGCGGTCGTCGCCGCCGGCCCACGGCGCGTCATCTGGCTTGGTGCCTACGGCACGGGCAAGTCGGCCGAAGTGGCGGGGCAGGGCGCGGGTGTGCTCGCCAAGCTGCTGGGCGAGCGGCTCGCGGACAAGGTCGAGGCCGACAACACCGTTCTCGCGGCCGGTGGCACCGTCTTCCACGCCGGGATGCTCACTGACGGCCCGGAAAGCCCTGGTCGGCGCACGGTCGGCCTGGAAGCCGCGCCGGCCTTCGACCTCACAGCGAAGGTCAGCCGGGAAACCGTCGCCGCGGCGATGCTCGACGAAGCCGAGGCGCCCGGCTTTCCCGGTGTTGTGGCCCTGCCGTTGGCGGAGTAGGGAAAACGGTCAGCAGGCGGTGATCTCCTCGATCGACGCCCGGACCTGCTCGCGGAGCCAGGCGTGGGCGGGGTCGGAATCGTAGCGCTGGTGCCAGTTGCAGTTGATCGTCGGCGCCGGGGACTCGATCGGCAGCGGCCGGGCGAGGAGCCCGAACGCCTCGATGAGCGGGCGGCCGAGGATCGCCGTGCAGGTGACCAGCGCGTCGCCACGGGCGGCGATCTGCAGGGCGGTGGAGACCGTCGCCACCGCCGCGACCACCCGGCGCCGTAGCCCTTCGGCGGCCAGCACGTCGTCGATCGGCGCGGTCAGGCGGCCACGCCGGGAGATCACCACATGCGGCTGCGCCGCGTAGGAGGCCAGGTCGAGTCCGGCGGCACAGGGGTGGTCCGCGCGCATCGCCACCACGAGCCGGTCCTCGCCGAGCGGCTCGGAGCGGAACTCGGGCAGACTCGGCCTGCCGCCACCGAGCTCCAGGTCGACACGGCCGTGGCGCAGGTCGTCGGTGTCGACCGAGTTCTCCGCCAGCACCCGCAGCTGCACCCCGGACGTCTGCTGCTGGATCCTGCCGACCAGGACCGGCACCAAAGACGCTGCCGCCGCGTCGTGACACTGGATCGTGAAGGTGCGATCCAGCTCGGCCAGATCCAGCTCACGGATCGGCGAGAGCACTTCGTGCGCTTGCCTGACCAGCCGGTGCACGTCCTCGCGCACCGACAGCGCGTACGGGGTGGGAGCCATCTTGTGGCCGGTGCGCACCAGGATGTCGTCCCCGGTGACGGCGCGAAGCCGGCCCAGGGTGCGGCTGACCGCGGGCGAGGACAGGTGCAGCCGCTCGGCTGCACCCATCACGCTGCCCTCTTCGAGCAGGGCGTCCAGCACGGTCAGCAGATTCAAGTCCAATTGCATAAGAGTAAATCTTAACCAGGTACAGATCCACTTCAATCAACTTCAGGAGGATCCCATGGGCCAGGACCTGCTTGCCGCCACCGTCGCCGCCGTCCGCCACGCCGGCGCCCGGATGATGACGCGCTATTCCACCTCGTCCCGTCAGCCCGGGCTCCCGGAACTGCTCGCGAGCCTTCAGGCCAATGACGCGACCGTTGTCGACACGTTGCGCCCAGCGTTGACCGAGGCCCTGCCGAGCGCGGGCTGGCTCAACGACGAACACGGCTCGGGAGCGCTGGCCACGGGCGAGTGGTGGCTCATCGACCCGGTCGGTGGCAACGTCAACGCCGTGCACGGCATGCCCGACTGGAACATCGGCGTGAGCCTCGTCCGTGACGGCCGCCCGGTGCTGGCGGTGGTCTACTTCCCGGTCCCCGACGAGATGTTCACCGCGACCGAGGGCGGCGGGGCGTTCCTCAACGGCGTACGGCTGCGGGTTTCGACCAAGACGTCGTTGGAGGGCGCGCTGGCCGGGACCGGCCAGGCCCAGCCGGGTCACGACCCCGAACTCGCGGAGCGGATGGGCGCCGCCTTCGCCGCGATGACGAACGCCGCCCTCTATGTGCGGGTCTCCGTACCGGTGACCCACCAGCTCGCCCAGGTCGCCGCGGGCCGGATGGACTTGCACTGGCAGTTCGACAACGTCCGGTCCCACGCGGCAGGTGTGCTGCTGGTCCAGGAGGCCGGAGGCGTCGTGACCGACATCGAGGGCAAACCGTGGGGGCTGGCCTGCGAGAGCTACCTCGCCGCCGCGCCGGGTGTGCACGCCGCCACGCTGGAGGTCCTTACCTCGGTTTGCCACCAGCCTCATACTCGAAGGTGACCGTCGCGGCCGTCGAGGACACCTTCCGCACCCGGTCGCGGGTGTCGCAGACGCGGCGTCCAGCGGGGCGGGTCGTCGTCCTTGTCGGTGCGGCCGCTGACACGCCGCGGCCGCGCCGTGTCGGTCCGGCTGGTTGGGCAGCCAGTGGATCACCTCGGCGGGCTCTCCGGTAACGTCAGAATATGAGTCATCCCCATCCCGAACTGAAAGCCGCCCCTCCCTTGTCCGAAGGAGGGCTGAGGGTCGTCGCCCTGGGCGGTCTGGGTGAGATCGGCCGCAACATGACCGTCTTCGAGCATGCCGGCAAGCTGCTCATCGTCGACTGCGGCGTGCTGTTCCCCGAAGAGACCCAGCCCGGCGTGGACGTGATCCTGCCGGACTTCACCTCGATCCGTGATCGCCTGGACGACATCGTGGCCGTGGTGCTCACCCACGGCCACGAGGACCACATCGGTGGCGTGCCGTATCTGCTGCGAGAGCGCTCCGACATCCCGGTCGTGGGCTCGAAGCTGACACTGGCGTTCCTGGAGGCCAAGCTCAAAGAGCACGGAATCCGGCCGCGCGGGGTGCGGGTACGTGAGGGCGACCGGCGTGGCTTCGGCCCCTTCGACTGCGAATTCGTGGCGGTCAACCACTCCATCCCTGACAGTCTCGCGGTCGCGATCCGGACCCGGGCCGGGCTGGTGCTGCACACCGGTGACTTCAAGATGGACCAGTTCCCGCTGGACGAGCGCATCACCGACTTGCGCGCCTTCGCCCGCCTCGGCGAGGAAGGCGTCGATCTCTTCCTCACCGACTCCACCAACGCCGAGGTCCCTGGCTTCACCACCTCCGAGCGCGACCTGAATCCGGCGATCGAGCAGGTGATGCGTACCGCCCCGCGCCGGGTGATCGTCTCCAGTTTCGCCAGCCATGTGCACCGCATCCAGCAGATCTTGGACGCCGCGCACCAGCACGGCCGCAAGGTCGCCTTCGTGGGCCGCTCCATGGTCCGCAACATGGGCATCGCCCGCGACCTCGGTTACCTGAAGGTTCCCAGCGGTCTGGTCGTGAGTACCAAGGAGCTGGAGAAGCTCCCCGATCACAAGATCACCCTGGTGTGCACCGGATCCCAGGGCGAGCCGATGGCGGCTCTGTCCCGGATGGCCAACCGCGACCATGTGATCCGCGTCGGCAAGGGCGACACCGTCCTGCTCGCCAGTTCCCTGATCCCCGGCAACGAGAACGCCATCTACCGGGTGATCAACGGGCTGACCCGGTGGGGTGCCCATGTCGTCCACAAGGGCAACGCCAAGGTGCACGTCTCCGGGCACGCCAGCGCCGGTGAGCTCGTGTACTGCTACAACATCGTCAAGCCCCGCAATGTCATGCCCGTGCACGGCGAATGGCGCCACCTGCGGGCCAACGCCGACCTGGCCATCCGAACGGGGGTCGATCCCCAGCGGGTGGTCATCGCCGAGGACGGCGTCGTCGTCGACCTCGTGGACGGGCGTGCGTCGATCACCGGCAAGGTGCCCGCGGGCAACGTCTACGTGGACGGCATGGAGGTCGGCGGCGCCACCGAGGCGTCCCTCAAGGATCGCGTCACCCTCGCGGAGGAAGGCGTGGTCACCGTGGTGGCGATCGTCGACGCCGACACGGGCGCCCTTGCCGAGACTCCCGACTTCCTGGCCCGCGGGTTCGTCCACGACGACACCACCTTCGAACCGGTCATCCCTGTCATCGAAAAGACCCTGGCCACCGCAGCCCAGGAAGGCGTCGGCGACGCACACCAGCTGGAACAGCTCATCGCCCGCGCCGTGGCGAACTGGGCCTTCCGTACTCACCGCCGCAGGCCCCTGATCATCCCCGTCATCATCGACGCCTGACCGGCGGCCCCTCCCCCTCTCTGCCTGCCCTCCGGCAGCAGTGACGGATTCGCTCCGCGCCCGCACCTGCGCGGAGCGGCGTTCCAGGCACCGGCGTCGGGCACCGACGGCGTGTCAGAAAGGTAAACGGATGAGCGCGCGTTTCGAGGAGATCGACTGGCGCCCGACAGCGATGGGCGACATCAGCCTGCGGCGCCGACGCGACCCGGTGTCGGACACCGACGTGTACGAGGTGAAGCTCGGCGACGAGTTCTTGATGTCCAGCCTCTTCACAACCGGCGAGATCGCGCTTGCGGAACTCGGACTGGCGAAACTGCCCTGCGCCGAACTGGACGTCGCCGTCGGCGGACTCGGACTCGGGTACACCGCCGAGGCGGTGCTGGACGATTCCCGAGTGCGCTCACTGACCGTGATCGAAACGCTCGCCGAAGTCATCGACTGGCATCAGCGGGGCCTGGTCCCTCTCGGCGCCCGGCTGACTTCGGACGCCCGCTGCCGCCTGCTGCAAGGCGACTTCTTCGCGATGGCGGCCGACGCGTGCGGTCTGGACCCCGGGGAGCCGGGCCGCCGCTTCCACGCCATTCTGCTGGATGTCGACCATTCGCCGCGCCATCTGCTCCATCCGCGTCACGCGGCGCTCTACCAGCCTGCCGGGCTCCGCGCTCTCACCGAACGCCTCCACCCCGGCGGGGTCTTCGCCCTGTGGTCGAACGACCCGCCGGACAAACAGTTCACCTCCGCACTCACAGAGGTCTTCCCGCAATCAGCGGCCCATCTCGTCGAATTCGACAATCCCCTGCAAGGAGGCATTTCGGCCAACACCATCTACGTAGCCAGAACAGAACCAGGCCCGCCGTAGGCAACCATTCGGCCCGACCCGGGCCGGTCATCGCCTCACCGCGTACCAGGGCCGCATCCCCACACCCGGACGCACCCAGCGGGCCGGGTTTCTGACACGACCGAGTGACGAGGAGGCGGTCGGCCGACGGGCGATCATGGCCATGTTGCGCTCGCCACCGGCGGGCTCCGGCCTCACCGTCCCCGATGCGACCTCGATCACCAGCCCACCCCGAAGGACCGCAGTACAGCGTCACGCCATCGGGGGACCAGCACCAAAGCTGTGCACCACGAGGAAGAGCGGCGCGGCCACCGGTGACGTATTGCCCGTACTCTTCATGGTGTCCACGGCGTCACAGAGCGGGCGCCAAACCACTGGAGGCAACACCCCGTGCTGATTGCTCAGCGTCCGTCCCTGACCGAAGAGGTCGTCGACGAGTTCCGTTCCCGGTTCGTCATCGAGCCACTGGAGCCGGGCTTCGGCTACACCCTCGGCAACTCCCTGCGCCGTACGCTCCTGTCCTCGATCCCGGGTGCGGCGGTCACGTCCATCCGCGTCGACGGCGTTCTGCACGAGTTCACCACCGTGCCGGGCGTCAAGGAGGACGTCACCGACCTGATCCTCAACATCAAGCAGCTGGTCGTCTCCTCGGAGCACGACGAGCCGGTCGTGATGTACCTGCGCAAGCAGGGCCCGGGGCTGGTCACCGCCGCCGACATCGCGCCCCCGGCCGGTGTCGAGGTGCACAACCCCGACCTCGTCCTCGCCACGCTCAACGGCAAGGGCAAGCTGGAGATGGAGCTGACCGTCGAGCGCGGTCGCGGCTACGTCTCCGCCGTGCAGAACAAGCAGCTCGGCCAGGAGATCGGGCGCATCCCGGTCGACTCGATCTACTCGCCGGTGCTCAAGGTCACATACAAGGTCGAGGCGACCCGTGTCGAGCAGCGCACCGACTTCGACAAGCTGATCGTCGACGTCGAGACCAAGCAGGCCATGCGTCCGCGTGACGCGATGGCGTCGGCCGGCAAGACCCTGGTCGAGCTGTTCGGTCTGGCCCGTGAGCTCAACATCGACGCCGAGGGCATCGACATGGGCCCCTCCCCCACGGACGCCGCCCTCGCCGCCGACCTGGTCCTGCCGATCGAGGACCTCGACCTCACCGTTCGGTCGTACAACTGCCTCAAGCGTGAGGGCGTCCACTCCGTGGGTGAGCTCGTCGCGCGTTCCGAGGCCGACCTCCTGGACATTCGTAACTTCGGTGCGAAGTCGATCGACGAGGTCAAGGCGAAGCTCGCCGGCATGGGCCTGGGCCTCAAGGACAGCCCGCCCGGATTCGACCCGACCGCCGCCGCACTCGGTGCGGACGACGACTCGGACGCGGGTTTCGTGGAGACCGAGCAATACTGAACGCTGCCGCACGGGGTCCGGGCGATGAGAGCGGTGATGGCGACGGCATCGCCGAGGTGCGGGCACGCAGCCACCGAGATCCGCCTCAACTGCCTCATCGTCCCTCCTCTCCGTGACCGTCCCGCCTGCCCAAGCACGTGGTGAGGCACCCCGGCACACACGCAGGGTCGTGCCGCACCGCAGTGCTGGATGCCGGCCCGGAGACGGAGAGTGAGAGCATCCGCGTCATGGATGAGGGAGACGGTCGCACGACTCGGTGGTGGGTGGCGCTGCGTCGGACGCCGGTGGCCGTCTGGAACGATGACGTCACGGACTGGGCCGCCGCGCTGACCTACTACGCGGTCCTGGCCCTGTTCCCGTTGCTGCTGGTGATCCTCTCGATTCTGGGTCTGACCATGCCCACGGCCAAGCCGGAGGTCATCGAGCGCATGGTGCAGGCGGCCCCGGCCGCGTCCCGCGCTCTGTTGCGCAGCACCCTGCGGCAGATGGCCGCACAGTCGTCAGCGGCATGGACACTGATCTTCGCCGGAGGGGCGGGAGCGCTGTGGTCGGGATGCAGCTATCTGAGCGTATTCCGCCGGGCGTTGTACGCCATGCATGGGATCAGCGCGGACCGGCCGGTCTGGCGTACTGCTCCGCGCATCATCGCCACGGCCTTGGCCCTGATGTCCCTGCTTCTCACGTCGACCCTCGCGCTGCTGGTCAGCGGCGGCTTGGCCCGGCGTCTAGGTCAGGCTCTGAATCTGGGTACCGGGCCGCAGGCCACCTGGGACACACTGCGGTGGCCGGTCGTGGCCGCGGTCGCCGTCGTCCTGGTACTCGTCCTGTACCGATCAGGACCGGGGGCCTCCCGCCCTGTCGGAATGATGGCACCCGGCGGCGCATTGGCGGTGATGCTCCTCTTGACCGTCTCACTCGGATTCGCCGTCTACACCAGCCATGTCAGTACCTATGACCGTCTGTACGGATCACTGGCAGGCATCGTGGTGTTCCTGGTCTGGCTGTGGCTCTCCAACCTGTCCCTCCTGATCGGCGCCCAGTTCAACGCAGAGCTGACGAAGCCTGCACCAGGTGGGTAGCCGGGCAGGGGGAAGCAGTCGGCGTCGCGGCGACAGGCCGGCACAATGCGGACAGGCTCGCGGGCCGATCCGAAGCCCTCATGGAGGCCTGGGCGACGCCCTCCCCCGCGACCGCTCCCCCACCCCCGGCCAGCCTCAAACGCACCGTCACGGCCAGCCTCGTCGGCACCACCATCGAGTGCCACGCAACGTCGCTCTACCGGGGCTGACCGTTCGCGTTGCCCTCGAAGAGTTCCTGGGTACGGCGTAGCAGGGCCTGCCGGACGGCGTCCGGTGAGAGGACTCGCAGGGGTGTGGCCAGGCTGAGGAGGTACCTGGCGAGCCCGTCCGCGTCGGGACCGCCAGTGGCCTGCCGTCGGGACGCTTGTGCAGCCAGCCGCGGTCGGCAACCCGCCAAAGACCCGTACAACCACGGGACTTGAAGCCGCCAGGTTTCAGCCTGCGAACGTTTCTGCCCGCGGATTTTGCGAGAAGTATTGACGTCATTCATGGGATGTCTAGCATTCTCCTCGATCGATACTTCGACCCTTGTTCGGTATGTCGAACATCAGGGCCGCACCACACCGGCATCCGGACAGCCCCTGACGGGTCAAGACCGGAGCCGCTTGCTCAAGGATGACGAGGTCCTTATGCGCAGACGTAGTTTCAGCCTCAGACGCCCGTCCGCGGTGCTCGCCGCCGTGGTCGCGGCCCTGGCCGCGTTGGCGGCGCTGCTCGTCGCCGGCCCGGCTCAGGCGGCCACCACCAGCGACGTGCGCGGTGTTGATTCCGGCCGGTGTCTCGATGTGGCGGGCTTCAGCCAGACCGACGGCGCGAACGTGCACATCTGGGACTGCCACGGCGGAACCAACCAGCAGTGGACGTTGACGGACAGCAACCAGCTGACCGTGTACGGCAACAAGTGCCTGGATGTCCGGGGCGGCGCCACCACGTCCGGGACCCCGGTGCAGATCTGGACGTGCAACGGCAGTGACAACCAGCAGTGGCGGGTGAACCCCGACGGCACGATCGTCGGCGTGCGGTCCGGGCTGTGCCTGGAGGTCTCGGGCTGGGGCAAGGCCAACGGCACGGGGGTGCAGCTCTGGTCGTGCCACGGCGGCACCAACCAGAAGTGGACCGGCCTGTCCGGGACGGGCAACGCGTGCTGCTCTTCCGTCGACCTACCGGTGGACCTCGACCGGCCCGCTGGCGCAGCCGAAGGCGGGGTGGTCCTCACTCAAGGACTTCACCAGCGTCGTCCACAACGGCAAGCACGTCGTCTATGCCACGACGCACAACAACCTCGCCGGTAACGACGGGCGCTGGGGACTGACGACCTTCAGCCCCTTCACGAACTGGTCCGACATGGCCACCGCCACCCAGAACACGATTCCCTTCGACGGCATCGCGCCGACGCTGTTCTACTTCGCCCCGAAGAACCTCTGGGTGCTCGCCTACAACGGGGGTTGGCCCTACAGCTTCTCCTACCGCACCTCGAGCGACCCCACCAACCCCAACGGCTGGTCCGCGCAGCAGGAGCTGTTCACGGGCACCCTCCCGAAGGGGGGCCCCCTCGACGTGACCCTCATCGGCGACGACACGAACATGTACATGTTCTTCGCCAACGACGAGGGCGACATCTACCGGTCCAGCATGCCCATCGGCAACTTCCCGGGCACCTTCGGTTCGTTCACGAAGATCATGAGCGACACGGCGCTCAACCTGTTCGAGGCGCCGGAGGTCTACAAGGTCCAGGGCCAGAACCAGTACCTCATGATCGTCGAGGCCCAGAATTACACAGGGTACGGTCGCTACTTCCGCTCGTTCACGGCCACCAGCCTCGACGGCACGTGGACACCGCAGCCGCAGGCCGACACCGTGACCAGCCCCTTCGCCGGCAGTGCCAACAGCGGCGCGACGGCCTGGACCAGGGACATCAGCCACGGCGATCTGGTTCGCACCAACCCCGACCAGACCAAGACCATTGACCCTTGCAATCTGCAGTTCCTCTACCAGGGGCGCGACCCCAGCACCGACGGCGGGGACTACGGCCTCCTGCCGTACCGGCCGGGGGTACTGACACTGCAGCGCTAGCCGGTGGCGTGACGCAGGTCCTGGTGTTCCTGACGTTCGCGGGCAACGACGTACGCCGAACCGGGTGAGCGTCACAGCGAGCGATCAGGAACGGGTGGAGTTGGAGCGGCGGGCTCGGTGCAAGGCCGAGCCCGCCCGTGCACGCGGAGAACCCGGATGGTGGCGGCCTCGTCCTGGTCGACCACGAGACGCGGAACGTGTCAAGCCTGGTGAGTCGGTCGGTTTCAGGGTTTGTCGAGTGAGCCGGGGTCGCCGGCGTCCGAGGATCACCGAACGACGACTGCTGTGGGCGAGCCGCTGACCACCCGCTGATCGCCCGGCGTTGACACCCCTCCTGCCCCCTCCTATATTCCCGTTCGACATTCAGAATGATGTCTGATATCTCGAACATCGCTCTCGGTCCCCCACACGTGAGGAAGCTGATCTCGAATGTCCTGGCTCCAACACCCCCACAGCCGCCGGAGAGTCATGGCGGCCACCGTCGGCCTGGTCGCGGGCGCCACGCTGCCGGCGATGCGCGCGGCGGCGGCCACGACGGCCCAGCAGGAGCAGTTCACCAACCCGGTGATCTGGCAGGACTTCGCCGACCTCGAGGTCATCCGCGTCGGCGACACGTACTACTACACCGGCTCGACCATGCACTACTCGCCGGGCGCGCCCGTCCTGCGCTCCTACGACCTGGTCAACTGGGAGTTCATCGGCCACTCGGTGCCGGTCCTCGACTTCGGCGACGCGTACGACCTCAAGGGCGGACGGGCGTACGTCCGGGGCATCTGGGCGTCCTCGATGCGCTACCGCCCCAGCGACAAGACCTTCTACTGGCTGGGCCAGATCGGCTTCCAGCGGTCGTACGTATACAGCGCCACCGACGCGGCGGGCCCCTGGACCCGGCACGCCGAGATCGGCAGCATTTACTACGACGCGGGGCTGCTCTTCGACGACGACGGCACCCCGTACGTGGCGTACGGCGCCAACGAGATCCGCGTCGCGCAGCTCTCCCCGGACATGCGCACCGAGGTCAGGTCCGAGCACGTGCTCACCAAGCCCGACGAGTTCGGCCTGATGGAGGGCTCCCGCTTCTACAAGATCAACGGGAACTACTACATCTTCGTCACCCGCCCGGCCCAACGGCCAGTACATCTGGAAGTCCACCTCAGGCCCCTTCGGCCCGTACGAGATGCGGGAGGTGCTGTGGGACCTGCCCGGCCCGATCCCCGGCGGCGGCGTGCCGCACCAGGGCGCGCTGGTCGACACCCCGAACGGCGACTGGTACTACATGGGCTTCATCGACGCCTATCCCGGCGGCCGCGTCCCCGCCCTGGCCCCGGTCACCTGGAACGCCGAGGGCTGGCCCGAGCTCCAGACCGTCGACGGCGAGTGGGGCGAGACATACCCCTACCCGGTCACCCCGCACCCGCTCCCGCCGATGACCGGCGCCGACACCTTCGAGGGGACGGCGCTGGCGCCGTACTGGGAGTGGAACCACAACCCCGACACCGCCGCGTTCACCGTCGACAACGGGCTCACCCTCAGGACCGCCACCGTCACCGACGACCTCTACAACGCCCGTAACACCCTCACCCGCCGCATCCAGGGCCCCGCCTCCACCGCGACCGTCGTGCTCGACTGCTCCGGGATGGCGGACGGCGACCGGGCCGGGCTGGCGATGCTGCGGGACTCCTCCGCCTGGATCGGCGTCACGCGGCAGGACGGCGTCAGCAGGCTGGTGATGTTCGACGGCCTGGCCATGGACGCCGACTTGAACACCATCAGCACCGGCACCGAGCAGGCCCGCGCCGACCTCCCCGCGTCCGGCAGCCGCGTCTGGCTGCGCGCCGCCGCCGACATCAGCCCGGGGCCGGGCCGCCAGGCGACGTTCTCCTACAGCACCGACGGCACCACCTTCACCCCGCTCGGCCCGGCCTTCACCATGACCAACGCGTGGGAGTTCTTCATGGGCTACCGCTTCGCCGTCTTCAACCACGCCACCCAGGCCCTCGGCGGCGAAGTGCTGGTGGAACGCTTCGAGTTGAGCACGCCCTGACCATCCGATGCAGTCCGGCCCTCAGCCGAACAGCGCGGTGCGCACGATGCGCTGCACGGCCATCGCGTCGTGCCGGAACTGCGCCTCGCGCAGCTCGTCCAGCGGCAGCCGCGCGGCGCGCTCCTCCAGGGCCCGCAGGGTGGCGACGCTCTCGCGGACGGCGGCGGCCGGGGCGTTCTTCGCCACCATCAAACGGGAGTTGCTCGACACGAGCTCCTGGCCCAGTCGGGCTGCGGCCCGCACCGCGATCTTCGACTTCATCGAGGACTGGTACAACTTGCACCGGCTGCACAGCAGCCTCGGCTACCGCAGTCCCGCCGAGTACGAGACCGCACTCGCGGCCTGACCACCACACCGATGGTGTCCGTCAAAGCGGAACAAGCTCAACGGGGGCCCAGCCGCCCCCGCGCTGCGAGCCTCGCGCACCGTGCTCCCGCTCGCGTCACGACGACCAAACAAACGAGCGACAACAACGATCCCAACTCGCCGACACGGACATGTAGTCTATGAATCGTCGCAGTTCAGAGCCGGTATCCAAGCTCCCACGGTCGGTAAACTCGACGAGGCCCGGCACATCGCCGACCGGGTCCACCTGGTGCAGTCGGCTCAGCCCGGCGCGAAGAAGGCGCCTGCAGGAGATCTACAACGCCGAGGACCGTGACCACGCCGAGAAGGCGATCAAGGACTTCGAGCGCACCTACGGTGCGAAGTGGCCGAAAGCGACGAAGAAGGTCACCGACGAGGCCGACGAGCTCCTCGCGTTCTACGACTTCCCCGCCGAGCACTGGGTGCACCTGCGCACGACAAATCCCATCGAGAGCACTCTCAGCACCGTGAAGTTGAGGACCAAAGTCACCCGCGGGGCTGGCAGCCCGGCCGCGGCGCCGGCGATGGTGTTCAAGCTCGTCGAGTCCGCCCAGGCCCGCTGGCGCGCGATCACCGCACCCCATCTTGTTGCTCTCGTCCGCAACGGCGCCCGCTTCAAGAACGGTCACCTCGCCGAACGCCCCGAAGCCATTGTGGCCTGAACAACCCCGCTGATGTCGACAATTACTCTTCCGCGTCGAACCTGAGCGCCCCATCAGATGTGCTCGCACGTGATCGCCGCAGCATAGGGCGACTGGGATACGGCTGATCCACCCCCTCGTGGCTACGAGGTCATCACGAAGGAGGCGGGAGAGTGGTGAGCTGGTTTGCGGGCGCTCTACCGTGAGGGTGGATCCGGGGGGCGCGATGAGGCATCGGTGGCGGCGAGGGTTACTGGGCGTGGTGGTGGGGCTGCTGGTGGCGGGCTGTTTCGCCCCGTCACCGCCGATGTTCGGCGATGGGGAGGCGGTGCCCGAGGATGCCTCGCGTGTTCCACTGCCGGTGCGGCCGGGCCCCGATGGCACCTGGGCGCTGAACGCCCCCGCGGCGGGGCTGCTCGGCCAGGGCCGCATGCTGGTCCGCCTGGATGGCGCAGAGAACGGGGGCTGGCGGTTGGCATTGCCGGCCGAGTTCGCGTTGACCTCGTACCAGCCCGGCGCGGCGCACTCCGCGTTCGTCCGTGCTGACCGGGTGGTGCTGGTCGGTGGCAGGGACGGCCGACGGGGGCCGAGCGCGATCGCCGGGCTCGACCCGGAGCGGGGGCTCTTGACCTGGCGGCATGCCTTGCCGCCCGGCAGCCAGGTTTTCCTGTTCGAGAGCAGCTTCGAGGTGCTAACGGCGGTGTGCCGCCCCGGGTCCTGCCGCCTGACCGCCTGGGACGCCTGGTCGGGTGGGCTCCAGTGGACGCGCGCGGTGTCCGGGGCGGCACGGGTCGTGGACGCCTGCCAGGTCGACGCGCGCGCCGCCGCCGACGGCCGCAGGGGGGACGGCTGTGGGTTTTATCTGATCACCCCCGACCGTGTCGGCACCGTCGACCCGGACGACGGTGGGCTGCACTGGCAGGCGGGGCTGCGGCCGACCGACGGCATCGTCGACCGAATCATCAAGGACAACGACCGGGTCATCATGGCCACCGCACCGGCCAAGCGCAGCTGCCGTGTCACCGTCCTCGCCAGCGGGGTGACATCCGGTGACGGGGACCGTGGCTGGCGGTACAGCTTCGTCTGGGACCAGCCTCAGGCCCCGCGCGACGCTCGCACCGGATGCCGCTGGGACCGTACTCTCCCCCTGACCGTCGGCTTCCATATGGTACTGCCGGACGCCAAAGGCGCCCTGGTCGTCGATCCCTACTTCGGCACCCTGCGCCCCTCCCGGCGACTGGCCCCGGGCGAGTACCTGGTCACCGACGGCACGATGAACGAGATCATCCGCGCGCCCGGCCGCCCGGACCGGCTCCTGAACGCAGGCGCCGACCATCTGGTCCGCCCCCACGGGCTGAGCCCCGCGGCGCGGTCCGTCACCGGCAGCTTCTGGCAGGACGGGCGCCGCCTGCTCCTGCTGGACCACCGGGGCAATACCCTCTGGCGGGCCACATCGGACTGCCAGGCGTTCCGGCTCGACAAAGGCATCGGCGGGCCGGTCACCTACTGCGACGGCGATGACCTGGTGACCCTGCGTCCCGTGCACAAAGACTGACACCCCCGTACGACCGGCCGACAGGCACCGCTTGGTGGCGTACCGGCCTGGGCAGGGCCGCGCCAGCCGGGTGGCCATCCACCGCGGTCACAGGCCAAAAGCGGAGTGGCCCGGAGCTTGCGTCCCATCCACAGGATTTGACAATTACCTCTTGTAGAACCTCCACAAGATGACAGCCCGAGCAGCGAATCCGTGCGCAACAACCTGCGACGGTCACCCGCTGGTCCGGAATCCATCCGGCGGTCACCCAGCCTGCGATGACAACGCCACCGCGGTAAAGGTGCGCCACGAACGTCGCCAACACCTGATGACTCGTCAGTGGAGTTGGCAAAGGGTTAGCAAGTGTCCTGCCACAGCCACCCGCAGATGGACATACCCTCGACGGGCACTGCACAGCTCATCCGGCTTACACCACACCCACCCGCACAGCACCCGCAAGAAACCTGTGAGGGACAACGCAGGACGGCCGGCCGACTGACTGTCACCAGCCCGTCAGCCATTCCTACAGGTCAGCGAGCCCTTCCGCGCGGCTTAAGCGGCACTGAAGGCAGCGCAGGAGCAGGCAGCGGGGCCCCGCCGTACCCCTTCACCTCACCGAACCGCGTCCCTTCCATCCAGTCCCTACGTGCCTGCTCGATCTCCCCCTGCGACCGTCCGATCCAGTTCCAGAACAAGTGGAACAGGCCCACATCGACAGCGGGCCGCCGAGCATGGCCATCTCCCCGTCCAGCACGGCGCGTGGGCGTGCGAGGTCGGCGGGTCAAAGAGAGCGTTGTCGAGCCGGAAGTCCTCAGTGCACCAGGGTGCGGCGCTGGTTGGCGGGCAATCGGCTTGCCAGGCTCTCTGCCAGTTCGCCGCAGCCTCCCCCATCCGCAAGCACACTCACGGCGAACAGACTCACGGTCACGGTCACGGCACCAGAGCTGTCGCCGACTCCAACACGCGTGGCCAGGGCGCCGCGCCTGCCACGCATCCGCGCTCACGCGTGATCGCTCGCGGACTGCGGACCAGTGCACGGTTCACCATTCCATTCGCCTCGGACCTGACCCTCATGTTCCCCGGCCTCAGCTTCATTCAGGACCAGGCGACGGCTGCTGTCCGATCGGCCCCAGATGACCGAGTTCAACGCAGCGTAGTCAGCACCAAGTCAGCACGGGAGGGGTGGAGACAGGTGATGACGTGCGCTTTCAGTCAGCACCAAACCAGCACCGGAGTCAGCATCCGGCCACCAAATCATGTCCGAACAACGCAACTCGGACAGCGCTCTCGCCGGCCCACTTGAGGCCCTCATAGACGCTTTGCCAGCACGGTCATGGTGCCCCCACGCACTCTCACCCTCGAACTATGGTGCCCCACCACATACGCCACTGACCTGCGGATTCCTACGGTATGGCGACACACAACCGTCCCCGCCAACCGCCTGGAAGTGGTGCCGATGACCTCCCCCGCGACCGCTCCCCCACCCCCGCCAGCCTCAAGCGCATCGTCACCGCCAGCCTCATCGGCACCACCATCGAGTGGTACGACTTCTTCCTCTACGGCTCCGCCGCCGCGCTCGTGTTCAACAAGTTGTTCTTCCCGGACTCCGACCCGCTCGTCGGCACGCTGCTGTCGTTCCTGACATACGCGGTCGGATTCGCCGCCCGGCCGATCGGCGCGTTGGTGTTCGGGCATTACGGTGACCGGATCGGGCGCAAGAAGCTGCTGGTGCTGAGCCTGCTGATGATGGGCGGGGCGACCTTCGCGATCGGGCTGCTGCCCACGCACGCCACCATCGGGACGGCCGCGCCCGTGCTGCTGACCGTGCTGCGGCTGGTCCAGGGGTTCGCCCTCGGCGGCGAGTGGGGCGGTGCCGTACTGCTGGTGTCGGAGCACGGGGACGCGCGGCGGCGCGGCTTCTGGGCCTCGTGGCCGCAGACCGGCGCGCCGGCGGGGCAGTTGCTGGCGACCGGCGTGCTGTCCCTGCTGACCGCCGTCCTGTCGGACACCGCGTTCGGAAGCTGGGGCTGGCGGATCCCGTTCCTGCTCTCCGGGGTGCTGGTGATCGTCGGTCTGTGGATTCGTCTGTCTGTCGATGAATCGCCGGTCTTCAAGCAGGCGTTGGCGCAGGCCGAGGCCCGCAAGGCGGACCGTGCCGCGGAGGCCGAGAAGATGCCGCTCGTCGCCGTGCTGCGGCACCACTGGCGTGACGTGCTGGTCGCGATGGGCGCCCGCATGGCGGAGAACATCAGCTACTACGTCATCACCGCCTTCATCCTCGTCTACGCCACGACCTCGGCCGGCGTCTCCAAGCAGACCGCGCTCAACGCGGTGCTGATCGCCTCGGCCGTGCACTTCGCGGTCATCCCGGCCTGGGGCGCGCTGTCCGACCGGATCGGTCGCCGGCCCGTGTATCTGCTGGGCGCGGTCGGCGTCGGGCTGTGGATGTTCCCGTTCTTCTCGCTGATCGACAACGGCGGCTTCGGCAACCTGCTCCTCGCCGTCACCGTGGGACTGGTGCTGCACGGCGCGATGTACGCGCCCCAGGCCGCCTTCTTCTCCGAGATGTTCGCGACCCGGATGCGGTACTCCGGGGCGTCGATCGGCGCCCAGTTCGCCTCCGTCGCGGCCGGTGCTCCGGCGCCGCTGATCGCCACCGCGCTGCTCTCCGAGTACGACAGCTCCACCCCGATCTCCCTCTACGTCATCGCCTCCGTCCTGCTGACCCTGGTCGCGGTGGGCGTGGCCAAGGAGACCCGCCACCGCGACCTGGCCGACGTGAGCCCCTCGCGCCGACGAGGACCGGAGTCGGCCAAGGCGGCGGCTCCCGTGCGCAGGGGGCGCCGCTCGGCTGAGCCCGGCCGACCGCCCGCCCGACCCCGTACGCCCGTGCGTGCGGGGTCAGTGCCGTGCCGGGAGCGCCAGCCGGTGCAGTCTGAGGGCCAGTTGTATCTCCAGTGCGCGGGCGGGGCTCTGCCAGTCGTCGCCCAGGAGGCGGCCGACGCGCTCCAGGCGCTGGGCGACCGTGTTCACGTGGACGTGGAGTTCGTCCTTGGTGCGGGCCGGACTCATGCCGCAGGCGAAGTAGGCGTCGAGGGTGTGCAGCAGCTCGGTGCCGCGCCGCTCGTCGTAGGCGACGACCTGGCCGATGGTGCGCTCGACGAAACCCGAGACGTTCTGCTCGCCGGCCAGCAGCAGGCCCAGGAAGCCGAAGTCCTCGGCGGCGGCGCCGTCCCCGGAGCGGCCCAGCAGGCCCAGGGCGTCGAGGCAGCGACGGGCCTCGGCGTAGGCGGCGGCGACGGCGTCGGGGCGGGCGGCGAGGTCCTCCACGGGTGCGGAGGCACCGACGGTGACGCTCTCGTGGACGGCCCTGCCGAGATGCCGGGCGGTGCGGCGGGCCAGGTCGGTGGCGGCGTCACCGGCGTCGAGCGGCAGCAGGAGCACCGTGCCGCCGTCCCGGGCGGCGGCCAGGCCGTGCCGGGTCGCGGCGAGGTGGGAGGCGGCGGCCCACAGGCGCCTGCGCGCGTCCGCCTCCTGGTCGGCGTCGGACGCCGCGGTGTCGAGCCGGGCGGCGAGCACGACGTGTGTGGCGGCCAGGTCGGCACGGAGCCGGGCCGGCGCGGTCGCCCAGCAGGCGCGGGTCGCGGTCGCGGGCGTCGAGCAGGTCGTCGAGCAGCTCGCCGCGGACGCGCTGCTCGGCCTCGGCGGCGGAGCGGCGGGCGAGCAACAGCAGGGAGGTGACCATCGCGGCCCGCTCCAGGGTGCGTTGGTCGACGGGGTCGAGCCCCGGGTGGCCGCGCAGGACCAGGGCGCCGAGCAGTTCGTCACCGGCGGCGACGGCGGCGATCCAGTCGTCCTCGTGCCGCACCGCGTGTCCCTCGGCGCGCGACGCCTCCAGGCCCTCGCCGGCGCCGCTCCGGCCTCGGTGAACTCGACCGTGCCGTCCAGGACCTGGGAGACGGCGGCGGCCACGTCGTGCACCCCGCCACCGCGCAGGACCAGCTCGGCGAGCCGGTCGTGGACGTCGGAGGCGCGCTCGATGACGGCGCTGCGGTCCCGGATGATCTCGTTGGCCCGCTCCAGGCCGGCGAGGGCCGAGCGGGTCTCGGCGAGCAGGTTGGCGGTGTCGATGGCGGCCGCGGCGAGGGCGGCGAAGGAGCCGAGCAGGGCGATCTGCTCGCGCTCGAAGACCCGGGCGCGGCGGTCCGCGGCGAACAGCACGCCGATGACGTGGTGGCCGAGCATCAGCGGCACGCCGAGGATGGCGACCAGGCCCTCGTCCCGCACGCCCGCGTCGATGGTGTGGGTGTGCTGGAAGCGGGCGTCCTTGAAGTAGTCGTCGGTGACGTAGGGGCGGGCGGTCTGGGCGACGAGGCCGCCGAGCCCCTCCCCCATGCCGAGCCGCAGCTGCTGGAACCGGGCGGCGACCGAGCCCTCGGTGACCCGCATGTAGGTGTCGCCGCGGGCCGGGTCGTTCAGGCTGAGGTAGGCGACGTCGGTGCCGAGCAGGGAACGGGCCCGCTGCACGATCGCCTGGAGTACCGCGTCGAGGTCGCGCAGCCCGGCGAGGTCGTGGGCCGTCTCGAACAGCGCGGACAGCTCGGCCTCCCGCCGGCGCCGGCCCTCCAGCTCGGAGCGCACGCGCAGCGCGAGCAGCTTGGCCCGCTCGAGCGCGGCGATCCGCGTCGGCCGGTCGTCCTTCGGCGCGGGCGAGCAGCACCGGCTGCTCGTAGGCGTCGGCGGACGCGCCCCGGGCCAGCAGCTCCAGGAACGGCGTCTCGACGCGTCGGTCGCCGGCACGCGTCGCGGCGGCGCCCTGGCGGGGCGCTCGGCGGACTGCACGTGATCGCTGGACATGCTCACAGGATTCACCATCGCCCGGCCGTCCCGGCAGCCCTGTGGACAACTCCCGCGGGCCGCCGGGCCCCGGGAGTCAGTGGGCGGTCCAGCCGCCGTCGAGCACGAGCGAGGTGCCGGTCACGAAGGACGCCTGCGGACCGCACAGGTACGCCACGGCCTCGGCGACCTCGTCCGGTTCGATCAGCCGCTTGACGGCGCTGTCCTGCAGCAGCACCTCGGAGAGACGCGCTCCTCGGGGATGCCGTGCGCCTCGGCCTGGTCGGCGAGCTGCTCTCGACCAGTGGGGTGCGCACATAGGCGGGGTTCACACAGTTCGAGGTGACGCCGTGCGGTGCGCCTTCGAGGGCGGCGGTCTTGGAAAGTCCTTCCAGGCCGTGCTTGGCGGCCACGTAGGCCGACTTGAAGGCCGAGGCGCGCAGCCCGTGGACGGACGACACGTTCACGATCCGCCCCCAGCCCTGGCCGTACATGTGGGGCAGGGCGCCGCGGACGAGCCGGAACGGTGCCTCCAGCATCACGGTGAGCACGTGTGGAAGACTCGGGCGGGAACTCCTCGATCGGGCGCACCAGCTGGAGCCCGGCGTTGTTGACGAGGACGTCGGTGCCCGGCGGCGGCGCGTCGGCGGCGTCCAGGTCGGTGAGGTCGAGGACTGCGGTCCACGGTCCCCGCGAGGCCACGGCCCTGTTCGGGGAGTGCCTCGAGGCCCGCGGCGTCCCGGTCGACGGCTATCACCTTGGCCCCGGCGGCCGCAGCCGCAGCACGCAGGCGCGGCCGATGCCGCCGGCGGCGCCGGTGACGAGCGCGGTGCGGCCGCGGAGGTGAGCGGGGCGGCGTGGGGAGCCGGAAGGACACGGAGCACGGTCATGCTTCAACCTTAGAGCGCCCCTGCTCGGCCCCATGTGGTCACGCCCCATAGTTCAGCCGGTGGCAGTGGGGTCAAACCATGTCGGGGTGTCCGCCCGGGCTTGTTTGATCCGGTCCAGGGCGAACTCCCTCATCTCGGGCAGGGCGTCGATGGGGAACCAGCCCACGTCCAGCGACTCGTCGTCGTTCACCCGCGCCTCACGCCGAGGCCCGGCAGCGGAAGGTGACGTCGATGTACTGGCAGGGGTCGCCGTTGTCGTACTCACCGGGTCCAGTGCCTGGACCAGAACGACCGTCGGCGACACAGCGCACCGCCGTCTCCTCGTAGACCTCCCGAACGGCGCATCCGCGGGCTGCTCGCCCGGGTCCGGGATGCCGCCGATGACGGACCAGTAGCGGGTGTCGGCCCGGCGGTTGAGCAGGACTCTGCCCTCGTCGGCGAAGACGAGGCGGTCACCCCGGGGAGCCTCAGCAGCTGGTGTCCGACCGAGGCGCGGAGTTCAGGATGAAGTCCGGGTCGGCATGGCGACGACCCTAATCGGCCGGTTGCGGCGCCTCGCGCGATTCAGGCAGTGTGCGACCGGCGTACCGCTACACGCCACCGGCGCGTCGCGCGCGCAGACCGGCGCCGACGGCCCAGCCCAGCCCGCCGGCCGCGACCAGCACGAGAGCGATCTCCGGCAGGACGCCGAGCCGTGTGGCGGGGGTCTGCGAGGACCGCAGCGGCACCTTCTGCACCAGCGAGTCCGCGACGAACATGCCGGTCTTCTGCGTGATCCTGCCGTCCGGCATGATGATCGCGCTGACGCCGCTGGTTAACCAACACCGTCACGGTCCGGCTGTGCTCGACCGCGCGGACGCGGGACATGGCGAGCTGCTG
>CAWCSC010000032.1:0-239166 GCA_963798065.1 uncultured Actinomycetota bacterium
GAACTGCACGACCTGGTCGCGGACAAGAAGCTGCGGCTCACCGAGGTGCACACCGACACGGACGGCATGCTCGACATCGCCCGTCTCGACGAACTCGTGCCCGACTGGGCCGAGCGCGAGCGTGGGCTTGCGGGCCCGCGGGCCTGCTCGATGCCGCCGAAGAGCACTGGACCGAGCACGGCGTACAAGAGCGCCTGCACACCGAACGCTTCCGCCCCGGCATCGTCGTCACCGGCGACGGCGGCGAGGTCACCTTCAGCGCCACCGGCAAGACCGTCGACGCGGACGGCGCCACGCCGCTGCTGGACATCGGCGAGGAGGCCGGCGTGCTCATGCCCTCCGGGTGCCGCATGGGGATCTGCTTCGGCTGCGTCACGCCGCTCAAGGCGGGGGCCGTCCGCGACCTGCCACCGGGAGATCTACGAGGCCGAGCCTGGCGTCCTCATCCAGACCTGCGTGTCCGCCGCGGCGGCCCCTGCGACATCGAACGGTAGGAGCACCTTGACCGCCATCGACCCCACCGCCCACCTGACCCGGAGCAGATCGAGGAACTAGGCCGCGAGCTGGACGCGATCCGCGACGAGGTGATCGCCGACCGCGGCGAGAAAGACGCCGCCTACATCGTAAGGTCATCTCGGCGCAGCGCAAGCTCAGCTGGTCAGCAGGGGCGTGCTGCTGTTCTCGATCTTCCCGCCCGCATGGCTGCATCGGCACCGCCGGTCTGTCCGTGGCGAAGATGATGGACAACATGGAGATCGCCACAACATCCTGCACGGCCAGTGGGACTGGATGCGGGACCCGAAGATCCACTCCACCACCTGGGATCGGATCACGACTCGCCGTCCGAGCAGTGGAAGCACTCGCACGACGAGCTGCACCACACGTACACCAACGTGATCGGCAAGGACAACGACCTCGGCTACGGCATCATGCGCGTCGACGAGGACCAGAAGTGGCACCCGTTCCACCTCGGCCAGCCGCTGTGGAACTTCATCAACGCCTGCTTCTTCGAGTACGGCATCGCAGCGTACGACCTGGAGCTCGGCAAGAACCTGCACAAGCGCCGCCGCAAGAAACCGGAGTCCGCGCGCGGGCCAGGGCCGTGGGCCGCAAGATCCGCAAGCAGGTGCTCAAGGACTACGTGATCCACCCGCTGCTGTCGGGCCCGTCGTTCCTCCCCACGCTCGCCGCCACGTTCACCGCGAACCTGGTCCGCAACATCTGGACCCACTCGGTGATCATGTGCGGGCACTTCCCCAGGCGTACAGGTCTTCGAGCGCCGGTCGATCAAGGGCGAGACGCGCGGCCAGTGGTACCTGCGCCAGATGATGGGCTCGGCGAACATCAGCGGCAGCAAGGCCATGCACTTCATGACCGGCAACCTGTCGCACCAGATCGAGCACCACCTGTTCCCGGACCTGCCGAGCAACCGGTACGCCGAGGTCGCGGTGAAGGTGCGCGCGCTGTTCGAGAAGTACGAGCTGGAGTACGTCACCGGCCCGCTGCCCAAGCAGGTGTTCTCCGCGTGGCGCAAGGTCTTCCGGCTCTCGCTGCCGAACAAGAAGCCCAAGGTCAAGACGCCGGACCGCGAGCAGGAGCTCGTCGCCGCCTGATTCCCGGTATCGGTTCAGATCTCTCGGCCGTACCGGCGGCACGCCGGGTTCGAAACGAGATCGGCCTGGCCTGCCTGGCCCCTCGGTGGGCGGGAGGCCGTCCCCGCCTGCACAGCGATGACGAGGGCTTCGTCATGCAGACGGCCGCTACCCGCCGACCAAGCTTGGCCAGCCCTTCACGCGCCGGTCACTGCGCAAACCCGTCGCCTACCTGTTCCACGGCTGATACTCCATCGGCGACGACACCCTGCTGGCCCCGACCCCGACCGCGAGGCGAAGCTGGACCGGATCGAGGAGGTCCTGGACCACTTCGCCGACCGGGCGTGGACGCCGCAGACGGGCGCCGCCAACACCCTGGCCGCGCTGAAATCGACCCGCCGCCCGGCCCGACGGCGCACCGATCTACGTGGTCATGGACAACCTCTCCGCCCACAAAGGCGCTGACATCCGCCGCTGGGCGGTGAGGCACAAGGTCGATGTGCTTCACCCCGGCCTACGCCTCGTGGGCCAACCCGATGGGGGCCCGCTCGGACCGCTCAGGCAGTTCACCATCGCCAACTCCCAGCACGCCAACCACACTGTGCAGACCCGGACCCTGCACGCCTTCCTGTACTGGCGCAATGCCAATGCCCGCCACCGCGACGTCCTGGCCGCCAAACGCAAGGAACGCGCCCGCGTCCAAAGCGAGAGGGGCCATCCGCTGGGGCGGACGCCCCCTCAAAACCGCAGTCTGAACAAACCCGGCGAACTGCGTGGTCGCAGCGCAAGTCGGACCGATCGGCCATGTGGGCACTCGCGCAAAGTATCCGAGCAGGCTGTGGGTCAGGTAAGGGGATGAGGGCCCCACACGTTCTGGAGGCTGTCCGCACGTCCTTCCCGAGAACCATGTGCGTCGTCCCGCCTGGCAGGGTGGGCAGCTCTGCCCAGTGAGTCACGGCTTCGGCACTGGTAAGGCCGTAGGGCAGACGGACGATCCCGTCGGAGTCGACGAAGCAGCTCTGTGCTCTGCCCGTCCTCATCCCAGTGCAGAGTCGTGAAGTACATCGGCCTCACCAGCCAGAATCCTCACCCGACGCCGTATCGGACTCAGTGACACTGTGAGCCGGATACCGACCCGTGATCGCTGCTGCCACCGTGTACCGCTCCGAGGCAGCCTGTCGCGTGCGTCAACCCACGTCACATCGGTGTTCAGATTCGTCATCTCCACCTTCGCTCAGGCACTCGGCAAGTCCTCTTCTGCCCATATGCTGGCCCCCGGCAAGGGCACTGCCCCGGCCCCGGCACCAGGCAAGACCGCTTGGCGTTCGCGAAGGTTGCTTCAGGCGGAACGAGCACAGCACCAAACGATCCGCGACTGCCTCCCTCCACCCTCCAGACATACGCGCCTCCAGCGGTCGGCCCAGAGAGCACCAGTGGACGGCATACCCGTCCCAGGCTGCCTGACAGGCCACGAGGAGTGGTCCGGTCGGTTCTCGATCAACGCCCTGCGGGGAATGCTGCGCGCCGGCCGAATCCGACCATGACGAGCGCCATGAGTGTCAGAGCGATCATCCCGGCCGGAAGAACCGGTGCGCCCACGCCATCGACGACCACAGCCCCCGCAGCACCACCCGCAAAGATCGCCATGTTGAAGGATGTCGTCAGCATCGCGTTCGCCGCATCGGCGTTCTCGCCCGCGGCCTCCCCCAGGGCCGTCTGCAACTGCGTCGCCGAGCCGCCGAACGCCAGGCCCCACAGAACGACCGCGAGCAGCACGAGCCCGGTGGACTGCTGCGCGGCGGCAAGAAACCCCCCGGCGACGATGAACAGGATCACACTCGCCAGGGTGAGCCTGCGCAGTGCGCGGTCGATGAACACGCCGGTGATCCAGATACCTCCGAGCGCAGCGACGCCGAAGACGAGAAGGGTGACGTCGGGCCGGAGGGCGAGACGCATCTGCTGCAGATAGGAGGCGATGTAGGTGTAGAGCAGGTTGTGCGCGAGCATCCAGACGAATACGACGGCGAGGATGGTCGCCACGCCGGGAATGCCCAGCACCCGGCCGAGCGGAGCGCGTGTCTGCGCCGGCTGCCCCGGGGCGTCGGGCACCAGGAACTTCGCGAGGACCATGACGATGACGCTGAGCAGTGACATCGCGGCGAAGGACCAGCGCCACCCGACCGTCGAGCCCAGCCAGGCGCCAAGGGGTGTTCCGACGCCCAGTGCCACCGGGGTTCCGGTCATGGCGATGGCCAGGGCGCGCCCGGCGTGCTCAGGTGCGGCGATACGCCGGGCGTATCCGGCGAGCATGCCCCACAGCAGCCCGGAGAAGGCTCCCGCGACGAACCGGGCGACAAGAGCGACGGTGAACGAAGGCGATAGCGCGGTGACGGTGTTCGCGACGAGGAACCCGAGCAGGCCCGCAAGGAGGAGCGGCTTGCGCCGTGCCCCGCGCGTCAGCGCGATCGCGGGTATCGCCGAGAGGACCGTTCCGATCGCGTAGGCGCTCACGAGCTGGCCGGCGCCGCCTTCGGAGACGTCGAGTCCGGCGGCGAGCTGCGGGAGCAGCCCCGCCGGCAGCGTCTCGGTCATGATCACGATGAATCCGGTACACGCCATCACCACCAGTGCCGGAACGGGGAACGACTCGTGCGCTCGCTCGCGGACCTGCGGGGGCCACGTTGTGGTCATCGGGTCGGACTCCTCCACTAGTTATGGATTGACTGATCCGATATTGATGGACGTGCTTACGGGTGTCAAACTGGATCGGTCAGTCCGCAATGGAGGAGGTTCGCCGTGTCCCCTGTCGGCCGTCCCCGCATCTTCGACATGGAGGCCGTCCTGGAGGCCGCGATGCTGCTGTTCTGGGAGCAGGGCTACGAAGCGACATCGCTGGCCCAGCTCCGCGAGACCACAGGGCTGTCCTCCGCGAGCCTCTACGGCGCCTTCGGCTCGAAGGAGGGACTGTTCGAAAAGGCCGTCGAGCACTACATCGCCGGACCGGGCAGCGTCACCGATGTCGTGGCCGACGAGGCGGAAAGCCCCCGCGAGGCCATCGCCCGGCTCCTCCACGGATCGATCACCATGCAGACCGACACATCCCACCCCCGCGGATGCCTCGTCGCCCTCTCGGGGACGGTCCGGGCACCGGGAGCAGGCGAGGCCGGAGCACGCAAGGTCGTAGCGGCACGCCGCGCAGCGGACCGGGCACGCATCAGGGCGTGCATCGCACGCGGCATCGCCTCAGGAGAACTCGCCGAGAACACCGACGCCGACGGCCTCACCTCCATGATCCACGGCTTCCTCCTCGGCATCTCGACACAGGTATGCGACGGCACATCAGCACAGCACCTGCACGCCGCCGCCGACGCCGTGCTCGCGAACTGGGACACACAGCGACACTGACACCCACACACACCACACGTCGGCACCGGCCCACGCACAGCCCCCGGCGAGGTGTTGTGGTGTGCTGACCTGCCATGGTCGGGCCGGTGGTCGGGCGCGTACGCGCACTCGGTTTGTCGACGGGCGGGCTGATTGGAAGGCATGGGCTGTGACGCGGACACTGCCAAAACCGGTGCTCGCCGGCCCTGTGTCCGACCCTGCGCTGCTGCCGAGGTGGGCGGGTGAGCCGAAATGGGATGGGTGGCGGGCCCTGGTCTCCGTCGACGCGGGCCGAGTCGTGCTGCACTCACGGCGGGGCACGAGCCTGGCCACATCGTTCCCGGAGATCGAATCCGGGAGCAGCCAGCTGCCGGACGCGACGGCACTGGACGGGGTTATGTGACCTGTGCGGGTGTGCCTCAGACCCAAGGTGTCTCAGGCGGCGCACCTCCTGGACGAGACCCTTTCGCCGCCGATGGCTCGGGGAGCCGAGGAAAGAAATAGGGCCGCGCGGCCGTCGGCGTGGCACGGATAACCTGCGCGAATGAAGCGGATTCAGCGGGCCGCTGGCGCGGTCGTCGGCTCAGCGGTGGGTGACGCCCTGGGCGGCCCCTTCGAGTTCGGTCCCCAGGGAGCGTTCTCCGCGCGGTTTCCCGTGCCGGTGCCGGGGGCGAGATGTGCGGAGGCGGCGGCTGGGACCCCGGCGAGGCCACGGACGACACGCAGATGGCCGTCCTGGTCGCGGAGTCGCTGCTGGAGCGGGGCGGACTGGATCTGCCGGACATCTTCGCCCGCTTCCAGCGGTGGGCAGCGTCCGAGCCCAAGGACATCGGCCTGCAGACCGAAGACGTCCTGACCAACGGCATGCCCTGGGACCTCGCCGCCGCGATCCACTTCCAGGTCAACCAACGAGCCGCGGGAAACGGCTCCTTGATGCGGGCATCGACCTCCGCGGTCCACTTCGCACCCGCCGGCCAAGAAGCCACCATGGACGCCGCCCGCCGCATCGCCGCCCTCACCCACGGCGACCGCGCGGCCTGGGAAGGCACCGCGATCTTCCACGAACTCATCCGCGTCACGTTCGAGGACGCCGACCCCCTCGCCGCGCTCCCGGACATCCTGGGTCTTGTCCACCCCGACCACCGCGGCCCGCTACGCCACCGTCCTCGCACCCGAC
This sequence comes from uncultured Actinomycetota bacterium, assembly GCA_963798065.1. Classification (GTDB taxonomy): domain Bacteria; phylum Actinomycetota; class Actinomycetes; order Streptomycetales; family Streptomycetaceae; genus Streptomyces. The sequence goes on from CAWCSC010000032.1 coordinate 6,154, forward strand.
TGGCACCCCGATCAGGCGACCGAGTTCAACGGTGCCGTCTGGCCCTGCCTGGGCTCCGCCGTCTGGGCCCTGCGCACCACCGCCAGCTTCGAAGACGCGATACGCGCGGCGATCGACCTCGGCGGTGACACGGACACCGTCGCCGCGGTGACCGGAGGCCTCGCGGGCGCCTACTACGGGCTGGATGCGATCCCCGCCCACTGGACCGAGCCCCTCCATGTCCCCCTGCCAGGCTTCGGCGGACGGGTGCTGCACCTGGCAGATCTTCTCCACCTTGCACACCGCCTCGGGGCTGAACCAGGTCTTGCTCACCAATCAGCGGCAGATGAGTAGCGGCACCGCAAAGCCCCCTGAGTGATGGCCCTCTTCGTACGCCCGGGCTTGCTCCTCCATCCGAGCGTTGTACTCCGCGCTGATGCCGGCAGCGTCACCGATGGCCTCTTGCTCCTCGGGCAGGGGCTCATGCCGCACAGCGGTACCCAGGCAGTCGAGGCCATGCCCGCGCGGCCCCGCGGCTCGGACCCAGCAGTGCGGCCGCCACCCCGCGGGAGCACCCTGCCGATTTCTTACCTGTTCCGCTTTGCTTGGAGTGCACGCCAAGGCCATAGCGTTGAGGGCATGCCGGTATCACCAGGGTCTCGCCCGGTGTCCCGGGAAGGCTGCCTAACCTCGCGCTTTCACGAGGTGGGCTGTCCAAGAGGTTGATCAGAAACACGGAAAGTGCCCTTGACCTGCAACGATAGGACTTGCTGAGGGTCCTGTTGGCTGCAAGGAAAAGAGCACTTTCCAGGTGAAGCAGCCTATCGGGTCCTACCCCCGTGTCCGTGTCCAGGACGACGGCCGCCAGGTGGTCTCGCAGGCCGGTGCGGTCCTGCTCGTCGAAACGGTCCGCAAGACCGGCCTTGACCAGGCGATATCCGCAGGCTCTGGCTCCGTGGCGCAAACCGCGGGCCGTCCACGATCCCGGCAAGGTCCTCCTGGACGTCGCCCTGGCGGTCGCACTGGGCGGGGACTGCCTCGCGGACGTCGCGATGCTGCGGTGTGAGCCGGCCGTCTTCGGCCCGGTCGCCTCCGACCCGACCGTCTCCCGCCTGATCGACACCCTCGCCGCCTCCGGCGAGAAAGCCCTGCAGGCCATCCGGTCCGCACGCTCCGAAGTCCGCCATCGTGCCTGGTCGTTGGCCGGCGAGAACGCCCCGGACGCCGACGGCCAGGTCATCATCGATCTCGACGGCGTCCTCGTGATCGCCCACTCCGACAAGGAGGACGCGGCCGCGACCTGGAAGAAGACCTACGGCCATCACCCGCTGACGGCCTTCGTCGACCACGGACCGGGCGGAACCGGTGAGCCCGTCGCCGCCCTCCTCAGGCCGGGAAACGCGGGCTCCAACACCGCCGCCGACCACATCACCACCGCCCAACTCGCCCTGGCCCAACTGCCGAAGCAGTACCGGCGAGGGCGGCAGACGCTGATCCGCACGGACTCCGCCGGCGGCACCCACGACTTCGTGTCCTGGCTCGCGAAGCGAGGACGATGGCTGTCCTACTCGGTCGGCATGACGGTCACCGAAGCGATCCACGAACACGTGCTGAAGATCCCCGCCTCGGCCTGGACCCCGGCCGTCGAGACCGACGGTGAGGCCCGTGACGGGGCCTGGGTCGCCGAGCTCACCGGCAAGCTCCTGGACGGCTGGCCCAAGGGCATGCGGCTGATCGTCCGCAAGGAACGGCCCCATCCCGGCGCCCAGTTGAGGATCACGGACGCGGACGGCATGCGGATCACGTGCTTCGCGACCAACACCCCGGACCGGCCGATCGCCGAACTCGAGCTCCGTCACCGGCTCCGGGCACGGGCCGAGGACCGGATCCGGGCCGCCCGGGCCACCGGCCTGCGCAACCTGCCCCTCCACACCACAGCCCAGAACAAGGTCTGGCTGGAGATCGTCCAGATCGCCCTCGACCTGCTGGCCTGGATGCCCATGCTCGCCCTCACCGGCAAGGCGCGGCTCTGGGAACCCCGCCGCCTGCGGTTCCGCCTGTTCTCCGCGGCCGGCCAACTCGTCACCACCGGCCGCCGCAGGATTCTCCGCCTCGCCCGGCACTGGCCCTGGACCGGCGAGATCACCGCCGCCCTCGAACGGCTCGCGCTCCTGCCCAACCCCGGCTGACCAGCAACTCCACCGTCCCTGACGACAGCATCACCCGCCCCGGGCAGTGGAACCCGGCGCCCACCCGACGCGACAGCCGGGCCACCGGCCTGCCCACCATCAGCTCCGGAAAGCGAAAGGGTCCACCGACTCCGTCGGCGGACCCTCACGAAAGATCGAGGCTGATCCGTCGTCCGATGATGTGCCGGCGGAGCCGCCTACAGCTCCGTCGGCGTCGGATGCTTTCACGGTCGAATCAGAATTTATGTAGAGGGAGAAGAGGCAACCAAAGAAGAGGCAACCAAAGACGCTCAAGTGGCGGAAGAAAACCACCAGCCGTGCAGACATGCATCGACAGTGATTCACCCAGCGCTTCCCGTGCACCCGTGCGCCCCCCTGGAGATAGGGTTCACCAGTTCGGCAGGCGGCCTGGACTGGGCAGGACATGGTGCGAACGCCCAGTCGGTGAAACGTCACCGAATTCCCTGGTCGACTGAGACAGGCGGTATTCGATGAACGGCATCGTCCCCGAGGCCGAACGCACATGGACGGTTGGTACTGCTCCAGGCATATTCCCCTTCATCAGTCACGGTATCGCCTTGGCCCGTCGGCCGCTGGCGTTTGTGAAATCTTTGCCGGCATACGGCGATCTCGTCGAGTTACGTCTGGGCCCGCAGCGCGCCTGGATGGTGTGTCACCCGGAGTTGGTCCACCAGGTCCTCATGGACCCGGGCACCTATGACAAGGGAGGCCCTCTGTACGACAGGCTCGGGAAGCTGATGGGCGACGGCCTCGTCACGTGCCGCCAGGACACGCACCGGCGCAAACGCAGGCTGCTGCAACCCGACTTCCGTCCCTCGCGCATCGCCGGATACACGGATCTGATCGTCGACGAGGCCGAGGCGGCGTGCCAGGTGTGGCAGGCGGGCCGGGACGTCCCGGTCAGCTCGGCGATGATGGCGCTGACGACCCGGGCGATCAGCCGCGTCCTGCTCTCCGACTCGCTCGACGAGGCGACGGCGGTCGAGGTGCGGGACTGTCTGACCGTCATCGTCCGCGGCCTGTTCGTCCGCACGATCGCACCGGTCGACGCCCTCTTCCGCGTCCCCCTACCCGCGAACCGGCGCTACCAGCGGGCCGTCGACCGCATGCACGCGATCATCGCGACGGCGATCGCCGAGCGCAGCGGGAGCGCTCCCCGTGACGATGTCCTGGGGACCCTGCTGGCGGACGGTCGCGAGGAGGACACGCCGGCACTCACCGAACAGGAAGTGCACGACCATCTGGTCACGCTGCTGCTCACGGGCGTCGAGGCGCCCGCGCTGTGCCTCGCCGACGCCTTCAGCCTCCTCGCACGCCACCCGGAGGCGGAACGCCGCCTGCACGCGGAGGTCGACGCCGTGCTCGACGGACGGCAACGGCCCGGGCCCGACGATCTGCCCCGTCTCGTCTACACCCGGTGCGTGATCTCCGAGACGCTGCGCCACACCTCGCCCGGCTGGCTCTTCACCCGCCTCACCACCAGGGAGACGGAACTGGCCGGGCGCCGGCTGCCCCGGGGGGCCACCGTGCTGTACAGCCCCTACCTCCTGCACCACTCCCCCGGCACGTTCCCCGAGCCCGAGCGCTTCCTTCCGGAACGCTGGATGCCGGGACAGACGACCGCCGAACAGCGCCGCGCGAACATGCCGTTCTCCGCGGGCGGCCGCAAATGTCTCGGTGACGCGTTCTCCATGGTGGAGGCCACGCTGGCGCTCGCGACCATCGCCGGCCGCTGGCGCCTGCGCCATCTGCCCGGCCGCGCCGAGCGCCAGCGGCCGGCGATCACGCTCGGCCCACGCTCGCTGGTGATGTCCTGCGAGCCGCGCTCCCGCATCCTCCAGGCCGCGGGTGCTCAAGCCACCGAAGCACCGGGTTCCCGAACGGCGGGTGACAGCAGTGTCGATCACGCATGAGGAGATCGTCGTCGGCGGACCGGACGAAGCCGCCGCATCCAATCTGGTGGAGCTGATCGACGCCCACCTGTACATGCCGTTTCCGTTCGCGCGCAATCGCCACGAGTCCGAGGCGGCGGCGGGTGTCGACGCGTGGCTTGCCAGGTGCGGGCTGACCGGCGAACCGGGGGTGGCGGCGATGATCGCCTGTACCCGTCCCGCGGAGCTCGCCTCCTTCAACGGCCCGGACATGGACGCCGGCCTGCTCCAGATAGCGGCCAATCAGATCGCCTATCAGTTCGTCTTCGACGACCGCGCTGAGGAAGTCGGCGGGGAGTCGCCGGACCGGCTGCTGCCCATGCTGTGCGAGAGCGTCGGGATCCTGCGGGACGGTCAGCCGCCCAGCACGGTCCTGGGAGCCGCACTGGCCGATCTCCACGAACAGGTGCGGGAACGCTGCACCCCGGCGCAGGCAGCGCGCTGGGCGTGGCAGAGCCGCGAGTACGTGCACGGGCTGCTGTACGAGGCCGTGGCCCAGGCGCGTCCGCTCCCGCCACGGGCCGGTCTGTGCGGTGCGATACGGTCGCTGACCGCCGGGGTCGAGCCCTTCTACCCGCTGTGTGAGGCCGCGCAGCCCCGCGAACTGCCCCCCGAGGAACTCCACCATCCCGTGATGCGGCGCCTGAGCCGGCTGTCGGCCGACGCGGCGGTCTGGATACCCGACCTCTTCTCCGCGGTGAAGGAGCAGCGCACGGGAGGGGTGATCAACCTCGCCCTTGCCTACGAGCGCGCGCACCGCTGCTCGCTGCCCTCGGCCGTCCTGCTGGCCATCCGGCAGATCAACGACACGATCAGCGAGTTCGAGAAGCTCTACGCGGACATCGAACCGTCGTTGAGCACCGCCGGAGTCGGCTACGTCCAAGGCATGATCGGCTGGATCCGCGGCTGTTACTACTGGTCCCGCACCGTGCCGCGCTACTCGGACGCCGCGGCGGCGTCGGCCCTCATATGACGCGCGACAGCTGAAGGATCACACAGACGGAATGATTAGCCGACGTTACCCGAAGGAGGGACGTTCCGAGCTGACTCATCCTCTTATTCATCCTTTCCAGTAGTACTGACTGCCAAATCCGGCCAACCGCTTACCTGCATGGGCATACGCTCGGCCTCTCTCCCCGAGGCCGACGACAGGAAGCGGTGCGGCACATGGAGCAGGAGCTTCGGCAACCCGTCCCCGGAAACCGGCCGTTGTTCGAGCGTCGACGCGAACTGCGTGCACTTGAGGCCGCGTTGGCGGAGCTGCGCAACGCGGTCGACGGTGTACCGCGGGCCCGGAGCAGCGGGGTCCTCGCCTTCACCGGTCCGGCCGGGCTGGGCAAGACGGCGCTCGTCACGCAGGCGCGGGCCCGCGCCGCGGCGCACGGGCTCACGGTGTTCTCGGGCAGGGGCGGCGAGAAGGACCAGAAGCTGGCGTTCCATGTGGTGCGCCAGCTCGTCCAGCCCTCGCTGGCGACGATGGACTCGGCGAAACTCCGTGAGGCGCTGGGGAGTTGGTACGACATCGTCGCCGCCGCGCTGGGTCTCGAGGCGAAGGGCACCGCCCAGGTGCCGAACCCGACCTGCGTGCGCGAAGGTCTCGACTGGGTCATGACGCGCCTCGTCGTCAGGAAGGCACCTGTCGTCCTGCTCGTGGACGACCTGCACTGGGCCGATGCCGAATCCCTCGGTTGGCTCGCATCCTTCGCGCCACGGGTCGAGGACCTGCCCTTCATGATCGTGGTCGCCTATCGGCCCGACGAACTGCCGAGCGAGGGGGACGCCTTCCGCACCCTTCCCGGACATCACGGGAAGCGCCCCTACCTCCTGGAACGGCTCAGCCCGGACGGCGTGACGCAGATCGTGCGGAACGAACTCGGGGAGGAGGCCGAGGACATGTTCTGCAAGGAGTGCTGGTCGGTCACCGGCGGGAGCCCGTTCGAAGCGGTGGAGCTCGCCATCGGACTCGGCGAACAGAACCTGAAGGGCACCGAGCACGACCTTCCCGCCATGCGCGAGTTCGCCGCCACGGTCAAGGGCCCCGGGCTGATGGAACGGCTCGAGCGGCTCGACACGACGACCGTCCGTTTCGCGCAGACCGCCGCCGTCCTGGGTTCGCCCTTCGCACCGCGGCTCGCCGCGAGCATCGCGGTGATCGGCGAGGAGGACGCCGCCGAGGCGATCGAGAGCCTGCGCGCCGCCCGCATCCTGGCCGACGGGCAAAGCTCCAAGGGAGAGCTGGAGTTCGTACACTCGTTGATCGCCACGACGATCAACCGGCACACCCGCTCCGGCTTTCGGGTCCTTGTGCACAACCTCGCCGCCGAGGCCCTCCGCGCCGCAGGCGAGGGCTGCACCGCCGCCGCCCGGCATCTGCTGGAGGTGCCGTGCGAGGGCAAGCCCGAGGCGGTCGAATGCCTGCGCGAGGCCGCTCGCGAGAACCTGCGCGCCGGTGCCACCGAGGCCGCGCGGCGCCTGCTGACCCGAGCTCTGCAGGAGCCGCCCCTGCCCGAGGACCGTGCCGCGATCCTGCACGAACTCGCGTGCTGCACGTTCCTGATCGAGCCCACCGCCACCGTGCGCCACCTCCGGGAGGCGTTGGCGGAGCCCGATATCGACCCCGATCTGCACGCCTCCATCGTCTACACGCTGACCCAGGCACTGGCCCACACCGACCAGCTGGCCGAGGCCGCGACCGTGGCCGCCGAGGAGGCCCGGAAGGCGGCCAATCCGCGCGTGAAACTGCGGATGCAGGCCGATTACTACGTCTGGAGCATGGTCCGCACCGACGAGGTGGACTCACCCGCCCACTCCCGCACCCTGACCCGGCTGGCCGAACAGCTGCCCGGCCGCAGCCTGGAGGAACGCTGCATCCTGGGACTGCGGGCCTGGGACGCCATGAAGCGCGGCGAACCGCGGGAGACCTCCCTCACCTATGCCGACAGGGCCCTGCTCGGCGGCATGAGCTGGACCGACGAGAACCGCGGTTTCGAGGTCCCCGTCTCGGTCGCCCTGGTGTTCATGTACGGCGACCAGCCGCGGCGGGCCGAGGAGCTCTTCAACAAGGGCATCGCCGAATGCGTGGGCAAGGGCTGGCGTGGCTCCCATCTGGCCCTGGGCCAGACGCTCGCAGGTTACATCCGCTACCGCCGCGGCTGCCTCGCCGAAGCCGAGGACCTGGTCCGGGAGGGGCTGCGCATTGCCGAGAAGGTGGACGGGGCGGTGCCCGCCCAGTGGTTCGCCCTCGGTGTCCTCATCCAGACGCTGCTGGCCCGGGGGCGGATCGCCGAGGCGCGTCAGCTCGCCGACGAGTTCCAGTACGGCGCGGTGGTTCCGAACGCCGTCATCTACCCCGACCCCCGCACGGTGTACGCGGATCTGCTCCTGGCGGAGGGACGGCACGCGGACGCCGTTCCCCTGCTCACCGGTGTCGGGACATGGCTGGAGAAGCGGGCCTGGCGCAACCCGGCCTGGTGTCCGTGGCAGCTCGGCCTGGCGTCCGCTCTCGCCCCGACGGCCCCCGACCAGGCGGTCAGCCACGCCCAGGACGCGGTCAAACGAGCACGCGACTTCGGCGCCGCGTCCGTCATCGGACAGTCGCTGCACACGCTCGCCGAGGTCACCGGCGGACCGGCGGCTCTCGACCTGTACGCCCAGGCCGTCGACCACCTGGAACGCTCCCCCGCCGCCTACGAGCTGGCCCGCGCCCTGGTCGGCCATGGCGCCGCGCTCTCGCGCAACGGCCGGTTGCAGGAGGCGGCCGACCGGCTCTACCAGGCATTGGAGGGTGCCGTGCACTGCGGTGCCGAGGCGCTGGCCGCGCGGGCCCGGGAGGAGCTGTCCGCGGCGGGCTTGCGTCCGCTGCCCCTGCGCTACGCGCAGACGGACATGCTGACGGCCCCGGAACGCAGGGCCGCCGAGATGACGGCACAGGGCCACCCTGCGCCGGTGGTCGCGAAGGACCTGCGGATCACCGAGCAGGGCGTGCGGCAACTGCTGTCCTCCGTGTACCGGAAGCTCGGCACGGACACGGCCGGCCTCGCCGACGCCCTGACGAACTGCCCTCCGCCCGGGCGGTAGCGTGCCGGGCCCCGGCCGCGTGACCCGACCGCTCACCGGCACCCGGGCCGACCGCACGATCCGTCCCGTCAGCGCGTCCTCGAATTGTGCTGCGCCCGATGCCCCATCGACTCCCAGAACCGCCGCAGCTCTGTCAGGTTCGTGCGGCGTTGCCAGGAAGCCTTGGGCCGCAGTGGGGAGCGGGACTGGGACAGGAGGGTGGACTGGGCGCGGCAGAAGGCCTCGCCGAGTTCCACCCGCTGGCCGTCGAGGCCCGTGGGCGGGTAGGGGCACAGTTCGAAGGCACAGTCGTCGCGGCAGTTGGAGCCCGCCTGGGAGGACGCCGTGCGGACGGCGGTGCGGCCCGGATCGAGCGGGGTGCGGTCCACGGTGAGGCAGGGCGGCAGGTCGGGCCGTGCGGTGTGCTGGAGGCGCCGGATGCGGTCGGTGGGCCAGTCCCCCCGCTCGGCCAGGTTCAGGAGCAGCAGCACGTCGGCGAGGAGTTGCTGCGCGCTCGGGTGCAGGGCGCTCCAGCCCGTGGACGGCGGGACCCACAGGTTGTGCTTGCGTGCCTCGCCCCGGGACGTCTGGGAGCCGACGTGGGCGGCGACGCCCGACTCGTCGATCCACAGGAACCGTGCGGGCTGCCGGGTCTCCAGGGCCCAGACGCACAGTTTCCCGGCCGCCGTCACGAACGGGTGCTCCGGTTCGCCGTCCGTCCGGGCCAGCCACTGACGGACCTGCTGGGCGGGGTCGGCCCCGTGGCCGCGGGACGGGAGCCCGGTCGTGGCGCCGTCGGGCAGTTCCCACAGGGTCATCGCGTGCAGCAGCGTGAGGCGGGTGAACCAGAACCGGGTGCGCTTGAGCATGTCCCACGCCTGCTCGCTCAGATACTCGCGGGCTTCTGGCCGGGCGTGCGGATGGCGGTGCCTGCGGTTCGCCGCGAACTTGAAGCCCTGGGCCAGGGCCACCTCCACGTTCAGGTCGAGTCCGGCGGCCGCGTCGGCGCTGTCCTCGGCGATGCCCACGCGACGCACCCAGCTCTCCAGGAACGCGTACGGCGTGTCCTGGTGCCGGTGGGTGGTGACCGAACCGACGAGCAGCGGGATCAGCCAGGCGCACAGGGTGTTGTCCCGCCACTGCCGTTCCTCGGCCTCGCGGTCCTCGCGCTCCCGTCTGCGCTCCTGGCGCCGCTGCGCCTCACGCTCCTTCAGTTCCCTCTTCAGACGGGCGACCTGCCCCTCGCCGCGCCGGCGCAGTCGGGTCTCCCGCTCCCCCACCAGCTCCGGCTGCTGTCCGTCCCACAGCTTCTCCCGCCAGTCGGGCTCCCGCTCGACCCGCAGGCCCTCGACCACCTGCGGCCCGCGCAGCCTCGGCTGGAGCGCCGCGAAGGCGAGGTCCCCGCCGGCGCCGATCTCCTGCGCGATGGCCAGCCGGACCGAGTAGGAGGGTTCGAGACGTGCGATCTCGAACAGTTCCAGATAGGCGGGCCGGAGCGTCTGGCGCTGCGCGACCCCGCGCATGGCCTCCCCGAACCGATCCACGAGCAGGGTCTTCGAGGTGCACAGGGTGTGCGGGTCGCGGGCCCGCAGATCCGGCCAGGACGTGCACAGCCGCATGGCGATGAGGTGCTGCTCCGGTTCGGCGTCGACACTGTCGATCTCCAGGGCGGCCGCGTACAGCTCCAGGGCCTTGCTGTGCAGGGTGCGGCCGAAGAGGGGACGCACGTCGTGCTTGTCGTCGTTGTCGTGACCGGAGCTCCTCACCATCTGCGCCTGGCAGGCGGCCTCCATCAGCAGGTCCCGGGCGGCGCTCACCGGGCACCACCGCGCCCCGTCCGCGCCCGGCGCCCCGTCCGCGCCCGGCTCCTCGTGGACGCACGCGCCGTCGGGCAGCCGGGAGTGCAGGACCATGGCGATCAGCAGTTCCCGGCCCGGCCTGTGCAGGGCCGCCGGGAAGAACGAGCCCTCCGTCGGCTGCGCCGGGACATCCGGGTGGATCACCGCGTTCATGAAGCGGGCGCCCAGCTGGGCCTGGATCACGCTGTGCTGGAAGCGGACGCGGTCCCCGCCCAGCTCGACCAGTTCCATCCGGGCGCCCCAGTGGGCGGCGAGCCGCAGGTCGATGCCGCTGTCGCCCACCCGGCGGGCCAGCTCCCGGACGATCTCGGGGAAGCGGGAGCGGGCCGGGTCCTGCTCGTCGACGACGTCGGCGAACCGCACCTCGGAGGTGTCGAGGGCCAGTCCCACGCACGCCAGCGCGGACAGGTAGTGGACGGTCGAGCGACGCTCCTCCGGGGAGAGGGGCAGGTGCGGCTGGAAGCGGCCGCTGACGAGGGCGCTGAGCCAGGTCTCGAACAGGTGGAACCTCAAGGACGCCCGGTCGCCGCCCCGCGTCTCCACGGCCTCCTCCTCCGCGGGGCCGCTGAGGGCGCGCTCCAGCAGTCCCTGCTCGTGCAGTTCGGCCGCGATCTCCAGGTAGGTGGGGGCCTCCGCGATGCCGGCCCGCTCGACGATCCAGTCCAGCCGCTGCCGGTCCTCCCCGGCGCCCCCGGAGGAGATGTAGGTGAGGGCGGCCTCCTCGCTCAGCGGCTCCAGTTCGGTGAGGGAGGCCTCCATGCCGCGCAGCGAGTCGTGCGGCCGGGAGGTGATGATCAGTGGCATGCCCTCCTCGTTCGCGCGGCGGATGGCCAGCCGGATGACGGTGCCGCGCTCGTCCGCCAGGTCCTCGGCGGTCATCGCCTCGTCCAGGCCGTCCGCGAGCACCACGATCCGCCCCTGCTGGCACAGCCGCCGCCACACCTTCTCCGCCTCGGCGCCGGAGCGGATGTGGCCCTGCACCTCCCGGCAGAAGCGTTCGAAGGCCAGCTCGCGGAAGTCCAGGTTCTTGTCGGCGGCGCGCAGCCGCAGCGGCACGGGCACCGCCCCGCGCTCCGCGAGCCGCTGGGTCAGCAGCACGACCAGGGCCGTCTTGCCGGTGCCGATGCCACCGACGATGACGTGCGTGCGGCGGAAGCGGCGGTCCCGCAGGTCCTCCATGAGGACGGCGCAGAGCTGGTCGCGGCCGACGACCCGGCCGAAGATGCCGCCCGCGGTCTCCACGAGTTCGTGCGGGTCCTGGCGTGCCTTCCTCAGGTAGGCCCGGCGCACATGGCTGAACCGGAAGAACAGGTAGGTGACGGTGGCCAGGGCCAGGGTGAGGAAGGGCATGAAGAGGGACTGCAGGACGGCGCAGCTGAAACCGTCTGGTTTGCACTGGTCGTCCACCCATCTGACGGGCGACTCGAAGCTCTGTTCCTGCGGCAGGGTGATGATGGCCGTGACGGCCAGGAACAGCAGGAGCAGCGCGCCGAGGAACGTCAGCACCAGCAGCGTCACATACCCGCCGCTCTTGCGGACCCGCCAGGTCCTGGTCCGGTCGTAGCCCTGCCGCATCAGACGGCGCCGGTGCAGGGCGCGGCGGACGCCCAGCCCGTCGCGCAGCGCTCGCCCGAGCAAGCCCGGCGGTCCTCCTCCTTCGCTCACCCTGTGAGGGTTCCGCGCGGGCGGCGTTTCGGGCGCCGGCGGCCCCAGATTCACCCGACGGAAGCGCCGGAGGCACCCGCCACCCGGCCGTACGGCGTAGACGCCGCCTGATCCGCGACCGGACGTCACATCTTCAACTTCCGCCCATGACGAACCACTTGACGCTGAACCGTTTCACTGCTTCTCTCGAAAGGCTGCCTATGGGAGCGCTCCCACCCACCCCATGTGAAAGGGAACTCCGTGCAGACCTCCCCCCACACCTTGCCCAGACGTGCCCTGCCCGCTCTGCTCACGGTCGTGCTCCTCGCCTGTCTGCTGTCCTGGGCGGGCGGCTCGCCCGCCCGGGCCGCGGCGGGTGACGGTTCGGTGTCCGATCCCAACATCGCGTACGTCGGACGCTGGGACACCTCCTCGGGCACCACGGCCGTACCCAACTGGACCGGCGCCTATCTGCAGACCGGCTTCACCGGCACCACCGTGAAGGTCAGGGCCAGGGACGCGGTCAACTTCTACGCGAGCATCGACGGCGGCCCCGACGTCTTCCACGCGGGCGTGCGCGGCACCGTGAACCTCACGCCCCGGCCGCTGGCCCCCGGCACCCACACCCTGCGCGTGTCCTACCGCTCCGGTGACACCGTCTTCCAGGGCCTGGTCCTGGACTCCGGCGCGCGGACCGTCGCCGCGGGCGCCCCGTCCGGGCTGGTGGAGTTCGTCGGCGACTCCATCACCGCCGGGGCCCTGACCGACCGGCTGGCGCTGGACTCGTACGCCTGGAAGACCGGCGAGCGCCTCGGGATGCGGCACACGCAGATCGCCCGGTCCGGGTACTGCCTCGTCGCGCAGTCGGGGTGCACCGGTCTGAGCGGGCAGTTCTTCAGGACGGCCAGCACCGGTGGCGCGAACTGGGACTTCTCCCGGTACCGGGCCGACGCGGTCGTCATCAACCTCGGCACCAACGACATCGGCCACGGTGTGTCCGGCGCCGCCTTCCAGTCGGCGTACACGACGTTCCTGCGGGACGTGCGCGCCAAGTACCCCGCGGCGCATCTCTTCGCGGTGCAGACGCTGAAGAAGCGCTACGTGACCGAGACCAAGGCCGCGGTCGGTGCCCGCACCAGCGCCGGTGACACCCGGGTGCACTACGTCGACACCACGGGCTGGCTCACCGACGGCGCCGACTACGAGGACGGCAACGGGCATCCGAACGAGGCCGGCCACACCAAGTTCGCCGAGCGCCTGGCCCCGGTCGTCCGCGCCCGGCTCGGCAGCGGCGCCACGGTGAAGGCGGCCGCTCCCGGGCAGCCCGGCGACCCCAACATCAAGTTCGTCGGCCGCTGGGACACCACGAGCTCAGCCACCGCGCTACACCCCGTACTGGGCCGGCGCCTACTACCGGGTCGGTTTCACCGGCAGGACGGTCAAGCTGAAGCAGCGCGGCACGATCGACTTCTGGGCGCGGATCGACAACGGGCCCGTGAAGTTCTACGACGACGTCAAGGGGACGGTGAACCTGACGCCCACGGCGCTCTCCTCGGGCAACCACACGCTCCAGGTCAACTACCAGGTGGTCGCCGGTTCCTACCGGGGTGACGCCGTCTTCCAGGGGCTGGCCCTCGACAGCGGCGCGACGACCTTCGCGGCCCCGGCTCCGGCCAAGCTGGTCGAGTTCGTGGGCGACTCGATCACCGTGGGCACGACGACCTCGCAGAACGCCCGTACCGCGTACGGCTGGCTGATCGGGGAGCGGCTGGGTGTCGAGCACACGCAGATCGCGCAGGGCGGCGCGTGCCTGGTGGCCGCGGCGGACGGATGCGTGGGTCTGGAGCGGCAGTTCACCAAGCTCAACCCGAACGCCGCGACGCCCGACTGGAACTTCTCCCGCTACCGGGCCGACGCGGTCGTCATCAACCTCGGCACCAACGACGTCGGTCACGGGGTGAGTTCGGCCCAGTTCCAGTCGGCGTACAGCAGCCTGCTGCGCAAGGTGCGGGCCGCGTATCCGCAGGCGTGGATCTTCGCGCTGGAGACGTTCCGCGGGCGGTTCGTCCCGCAGACCGAGGCCGCCGTACGGGCCGCCGTCGACGGTGGTGACGCCCGGGTCTCCTTCGTCGACACGACGGGCTGGCTGGGCTCGGGCGACCTGACGGACTCGGTGCACCCCAACGACCGGGGGCACCGGGTCATCACCGACCGGCTGGCGCCGGTCATCGCGGCGAAGATCGGGGCGTAGAGCGAGCTGGGGGCGGGCCTCACATCGGACCGGGGCCCGTCCCGCCCTTGAGGCGTTCCAGGTCGGAGGGGCGGACCTGGATGACGATCAGGGCGATCAGCGCAGCGATGGCGGTGAAGATCGCCGCCATGATGAAGGCGGCCGAGACTCCGGCGGTGAGGATCTCGTCGGACCAGGGCTTGGGAAGCTGCCCGGTGCGCTCGAACCGCAGCCGCTCGGTCGGGGTCGCCTGCTGGAGGAAGTCCGGGATCTGCTTGTCCGCCTCATTGGTGCTGGCCGTGCCGTACATCGTGACCAGGATGGACAGGCCGAGCGAGCCGCCGACCTGCTGGGTGGCGTTGAGGAGGCCGGAGGCCGCGCCGGTCTCCGGGGTGGCCACGTTGGACAGCGCCATGAGGGTCAGCGACACGAACTCCATGCCCATGCCCAGGCTGAAGACGAGCATCGGGCCGAGGACGCTGCCCGCGTAGGTGGAGTGCACGTCGGTCAGGGTGAGCCAGGCCAGGCCCGGCCGCCGCCAGGATCGCGCCCACCACCATGAACGGCTTGGGCCCGTAGACGGGCAGGAACCGCGAGGCCAGTCCGGCGCCGACGGCGATGACCGCGCTGACCGGCAGGAAGGCCAGTCCGGCCGCCAGCGGGCTGAAGCCCAGCACGTTCTGCACGAAAAGCGTCAGGAAGAAGAACATGCCGAAGATCGCGGCGGCGAGGCAGAGCATGATGCCGTAGGTGCCCGCACGGTTGCGGTCGGCGAACATGTGCAGGGGCGTGATGGGCTGTCTGGAGCGCTGCTCGATCAGGACGAAGGCCGCCAGGACGACGACCGCCCCGCCGAACGAGGCCAGCGTGAGCGCGTCGCGCCAGCCCTCCTGCGCGGCTCTGATGAACCCGTAGACGAGCAGCACCATGCCCGCGGTGGAGGTGAGCGCGCCGGCGATGTCGAAGCGCCCGGGGTGGCGTTCGGACTCCCTGATCCAGCGCGGGTGTGGCGAGCACGATGAGCAGGCCGATGGGCACGTTGACGAACAGCACCCACCGCCAGTTCAGCCACTCCACCAGCATGCCGCCGGCGAGCAGGCCGATCGCGCCGCCGCCGGCCGAGACCGCGGCGAAGACCCCGAAGGCGCGGTTGCGTTCCGGTCCCTCGCGGAAGGTCGTGCTGATCAGGGCGAGGGACGTCGGAGAGGCGATGGCGCCGCCGACGCCCTGGAGGGCGCGGGCGCCGAGGAGTTGGCCGGCATTCTGGGAGAACCCGCCGAGCAGGGAGGCGAGCACGAAGAGCAGCACGCCGAAGACGAAGACGCGCCGCCGGCCCAGGATGTCTCCCGCCCTGCCGCCGAGCAGCAGCAGGCCGCCGAAGGTGAGGGTGTAGGCGTTCACCACCCACGACAGGCTCGTGGTGGAGAAGTCCAGCGCAGCTCTGGATGTGCGGCAGCGCGATGTTCACGATGGTGATGTCGAGGACCACCATCAGCTGGCACGAGGCGATGACCAGCAGCGCCATCGTGCTTCCGCCACCACCGGATTTTGTGGTGGTGGTCGCCTGTGGTGAGGCCGGCTGCGGGCTGCTGCCTGCGGTGTCCACCGTTCGACGGTACGCCCGCCTCCTGGACCTCACCACTCGATCACCATCAGCCCCTGCGGCCGCCCTGCGGTGACAGCAGTTGCTCACGCAGGACGGTCAGTTGGTGCGAGGTGTCCACCGCCCGTTCCTCCTCCAGGGCGTCAGGGCCGGCAGCGCCGCGGCCGGGGGCGGCTCGCCCGGCATCGTCACGGAGGTCCGGGTCCGGGTCCGGGTCCGGGTCCGGCAACATGACGGTGGCACGGATGCTGGTCGGGCTGGTGCGGCCCGGTGCCGGCACCGTCAGTGTCGACGGAGTCGACGGACGCCCGCGTGAGGCGCGCACGCCCCGGCGGAAGGCGGCGCGGCCGGTCCGCGCCCGGGAGATCCAGATGGTCTTCCAGGACCCGTACGTCTCGCTCGACCCGCGTCCGACGGCCGACCGGTGCCTGCGCACCGCGCTGATCGTGCCGTTCGGCCCGGCCGTGACGAGGGGCCCTGGCCCGGACCTCCTCGACAGGGTCGGCCTGGGCGAACGGGAGGCCGCGGCCCGGCCCCGGCGCTTCTCGGGCGGCCGGCGCCGGCGCCTCGCGATCGACCGGGCGCTCGCCGCGGGCTCGGGGCTGATCCTCGACGAGGCCGTGACCGCCCTCGACGTGTCGCTCCAGGCCCGGCATCCTCCGGGCTGCTCGACGAGATCCGCCGGGACACCTGAGTCGCCCTCGTCTTCGTCTGGCACGACCTGGCCGTGGTCCGGCACATCACCGACGACGTGCTGGTGATGCGCCAGGGCCCGGATCGTCGAGCGGGCCGCACCCGGCAGGTGCTCACCGATCCGGCCCGCCCGCACACCCGGCTGCTGCTCGCGGCCGTCCCCGGCGAGGGCGGGGGGCCCGGCCACGGCGGTCGAGGTCCGGGCGGCGTGCGCTGGACTCCTGAGACGCACGCTCGGTCAGCCCGTCACCGGCTCCTCCTGCGGTGAGGAGAACGGATGGCGGAGCGGCAGCGGCGGCCACTCGGGCATCGTGAAACCCTCCACGGTGAAGGTGTGACTGCCCGACCCGACCTCGAACGGAGGCCTGCCGCCCGGGAGTTCGACCAGGGCGGTGGTGTTGGGCGGGACGACCGCCGTGACCGTGAGAGTGTCGCCCTGCCGCTGCCACCCGGCCTCGGCGCGCCCGTACGGCGTGAGGTGCGCGGCATGCGCGTGGGTCAGCGCGCCGCCGGGCACCGGTGCGACGCGCAGGCGCTTCCAGCCGGGCCCGGCCTCCCCGAGCCCCGCGACGGTGCGGTGCAGCCAGTCGGCGACCGCGCCGAGCGCGTAGTGGTTGAAGGAGGTCATCTCGCCCGGGTTGACCGTGCCGTCGGGCAGCAGCGAGTCCCAGCGCTCCCAGACCGTGGTGGCGCCCATCGTCACCGGGTACAGCCAGGACGGGCAGCCGGTCTCCAGCAGCATCCGGTAGGCGATCTCGGGCGCGCCCGCCTCGGTGAGCGCGTCGCAGATCAGCGGGGTGCCCGCGAACCCGGTCGCGATCCGGAACCCGGCCCGGCGGACGATCTCCACCAGGCGCCGGCCGGCCCGCTCGCGCTGCCGTCCGGTGGGCAGCAACGCGAACCGCAGGGCCAGCGCGTACGCGGTCTGCGCGTCCGAGGCCAGCAGGCCGCCCGGGGTGACGAACTCGTCGGCGAAGGCGGCACGCACCCGCCCGGCGAGCCGCGTGTACCGCTCGGCGTGCTCCGGCTCCCCCAGCAGGTCCGCCACTTCGGCCATGATCTCGGCCGTGCGGACCGCGTAGGCGTTGGCCACCAGATCGCCGTCCGTCCGGGCGTCGCCCGGCCGGTCCGCAGGGGCGCCCGGGTCCAGCCAGTCGCCGAGCTGGAACTGGGCGCGCCACAGGCCACCGCCCTCGGTCACATACCGCTCCAGCTCGTCCGCCCAGCCGGACATCGACTCCCACTGGGTGCGCAACAGGCCTTCGTCGCCGAAGGCGCGGTACAGCGCCCAGGGGACGAGGACCGCGCTGTCGGCCCAGATCGCGTTCGGCGCGCCCGGGAAGCCGTCGGGCAGGGCGTCCGGTACGACCAGCGGCGGGATCGCGCCTCCGGGGCGGGCGAGTTGCTCGGTGGCGAGGTCGCGCAGCCAGGAGCCGAGCATGCCGGAGCAGTCGTGGAGGAAGGCGGCCGTGGGGGCGAAGACGGCGATGTCGCCGGTCCAGCCCAGGCGTTCGTCGCGCTGCGGGCAGTCGGTCGGCAGATCCAGGAAGTTGCCGCGCATGCCCCACACGATGTTCGCGTGCAGCTGGTCGGCCAGAGGGTCGGAGCACTCGAACCAGCCGGTGCGTTCCATATCGGTGTGCAGTACGACGGCTTCGACGTCGTCCGGGTCCAACTCGCCCGGCCAGTTGTCCACTTGGGCGTACCGGAAGCCGTGGAAGGTGAAGAGAGGCTCGTACGTCTCACCCTCGGGGGCGCCCCTGAGGGTGTAGTGGTCGGTGGCCTCGGCCTGCCGCAGCGGGCGCAGGGCGAGTTCGCCGTGTTCGAGGACCTCGGCGTGGCGCAGGGTGACCGTCCGTCCCGCCTCGCCCCGCACCCTGAGCCGCAGGCGGCCGACCAGGTTCTGCCCGAAGTCCAGCACGGTGCGTCCGGCCGGGGTGGTCAGGACCCGCGCGGGCCTCAGCGTCTGCGTGCGGCGTACGGGCGGGCCGGTCGGCGCCACCAAGTCGCCCTGGGGCATGCCCAGTTCCACGACGGGCACCCAGCCCTCGCCGGCCGCGCCGGGCGCGGACCAGCCGGGTCGCTCCAGTCGGGCGTCGTACTCCTCGCCGTCGTACAGCTCGGACCGGAGCACCGGGCCGGTCGCGGCCTGCCACCGCCCGTCGGTGGCGACGGTCTCGCGGCTCCCGTCGGCGTACCGGATCTCCAGCTGGGCGAGCAGGGCGGGCCGGTCGCCGTAGACGTTGCGACGGCCACCGTGGAAGCCGAGCCGGCCGCTGTACCAGCCCTCGCCGAGCTGGGCACCTAGCACGTTGGCACCCTCGCGCAGGTGCTCCGTCACGTCGTGGGTGAAGTAGCGCAGCCGGTGGTGGTACGAGGACCAGCCCGGCGCGAGGACGTCCGTGCCGACCGGCCGGCCGTTGAGCTCAGGCCGGCAGACGCCGAGGGCGGTCACGTACAAGCGGGCCGAGGCGACCGGTCCGCGCAGCCGGAAGGCGCGCCGCAGCAGGACGACGGGCTGCGGTCGCCCGGGGTCGATGCCCAGGTCCGGGTGCGGGGCGATCGGGCGGGCCGTCCAGTCCGCCCTGTCCAGCAGTCCGGTCTCCGCGTACGCGACCGGCGACCAGGCGCAGACCCGGTCCTCGGCGTCCCGGACACGCACCCGCGCCCCGATCCGCGTGCGCGATGCCAGGTCCGGCCCGGGCCAGGGCACGAGCACCGACGCGTCCGACGCGACCCGGCCCGCCGTCCCGCCGACCACCGTGCCGGCGTCGTCGACCAGCTCGATCTCGTACGCCGACTGCCGCCAGCCGGGTGCGTCGGTCTCGATGCGCCAGCTCAGCCGGGGCCGGGGCTCGCCGATCCCGCACGGCTCCCGGTGGTGTTCGAAGACGGGGGCGGTGACCTTGGCCTGCATGGAGGACGCTCCTCGCTGTGAATCCGCGCACGTGTGAATCGTTTCATCCGGTCCGGGCACGACTGCCGCCCGAACTGGGATTCCCGGAGTGTGCGGGGATAATCCGGTCCCGGTGGCCCGGCGGGCCGCTACGGACGGGTGGGAGCGACAGTGATCCGCGTTCTTCTCGCATCCCAGAGCGGGCCGCCGCGCAACACCCACCGTTTGTCACGTGCGCGGCGAGAGGCCGTCATCCCGGGACCGGGGAACGACGGCTGCTGGAGGGGCCTTGCGGCCGGCCGCAGGGCCGGCCGCGCGGTCAGCGGCCGCCGCGGATCAGGCCCGTCAGATAGCGCCACAGCGAGGAGCGCTGTCGGGCGGACGGGTCCGGCAGCGACCTCCTCGGCCGGTTCCGCTGCGCGGGGTCGTCCGCCGCGCGGCTGCTCGGGCACCGAGGCGAGTTCGTACCGGACGGGCAGCGAGCGCAGGCCTCGCATGAACGGGCGAGGAGCGCCAAGGGCAGTTGGTCGACGGGGAGGGCGAGGTCGAGATGGGCGAACCGCTCGAACAGGCGGCTCACGCCGACCGCCGCGACCGTGGAGGCGAGCTCGCGGGCCGGGCACTGGCGGCGGCCCGCGCCCCAGGACAGGTGCGCCCGGGTGCTGACGGTGGTGCTCTCGACGCGACGTGGTCGGCGAAGAGCGGGTCGGCGTGCGCGGCGCCGCGGGGAGACCCACACCGGGTCGCCCGCCCGGATCGTGTAGTTGCCGAGCGGGGTGTCCTGGGTCGCGAAGCGCGGCACGAAGTTCACCAGCGGCGGCTTGCGCATGACCACCCGGTTCATGGTCTCCCTGACCATCCCGGCGGACAGGCTGGCACGCACGCCGCCGTCACCCGAGAGGACCTCGACCACGGTGTTGGAGATGAGGATGCCGACGTGGTCGGAGGTCATGCCCAGCAGCATGAACAGCTCGCGGGCGAGTTCGTCGAGCGAGAGGTCCGGGTGTGCGGCCAGCAGGTACGAGGGGAAGTCGTCGCCCGGCTTCTTCAGCTTCATCGCGGCCAGTTCGGCCAGCGTCGCCAGCAGACGCTCCAGGGCGGGCTCGGCGTCCGGGCCCGCGTCGAGCACGCGCCACATGTCCATCAGCGCGTCGTCGCCCTGCGAGCCGGGGAAGCCGAGCAGGTGACTTGCCACCATCAGCGGCAGCGGCCGGGAGAACTGCGCGGACAGGTCCGCCACGCCCGTTCTGCCGGCCTGTCCCACCAGGGTGATCAGTTCGTCGGCGTAGGCGGTGACGGCCGTCTTCAGGCGCTTCGCCTGGGGATGGCGCGGGTCCTGGAAGGGCTGGAGAGCCACGTCCCACGCCGTCCGCAACTGCCGGTATCCGGGGCCGCCCTGGATCAGGACGTGGTTGACCTCCAGGGACGGGCCGAGCGGCCAGTCGGCCGGCACCCTGCCCTCGGAGCGGGCCCGCCAGTTCTCCAGGCCCTTCGGCCATCCGTCGTCGTCCTGGAGCACCTGCGAGCGACTCGCGGTAGCCGAGGACCAGCCAGGCGGGTACGCCCAGCAGATCGACCGGCGCGACCGGGCCGTGTGCGTTGCCGCAGCCGCTCGTACACGCAGCGAGGGGCGTGTCTCGTAGTCCCGGGTCAGCAGCGGTTCGGGAGTCATCGCCTCCAACGGTGTGTCGTCCAGGTCCACGGACCCGCCGTCGCCCCACTGGGATTCCATCGTCTTGCCGCCCCTTCCGACACTCCCCGTACCGGCTCACCATCAGTCGGTAGCCGGAAACGTGGGGACCTTACCCCAGGGCGCAATCGTGGGGAACGACGGGGGTGGGCACGCGTGTCGTCGTTCGTGTGGTGGAACCGCGCGCCGCGTATCAGGCCGCGGTGTAGCCGAGTTGGCGCCTCATGTAGGGGGTCATGAGGGTCTTGGACTTGGCCAAGGTGGTGGTGCGGCCGCCGAGGACCGCGGTCTCGCCGCCCGGTACGGGCAGCATGGTCAGCTCCGTCGGCCGGGCCGAACGGCACGATGAGCGGGGTGCGGTGGATCGGCCGGTAGGAGCGGGACTGTTGCGGTGCTTGCCGGAACTGCCGCAGATAGGCACGGATGTTGTGGGCGGCGAGGTCCGCCTGGGCGAGCGCGGCGGGGGTGATCTTGAGCTCGCTGACGTCGTTCACGTCGCCGACCGCGAACACGTCCAGCTCGGCCCTCGACGCGGAGCGTCCGGTCGACCTTCACATGTCCGCTCGCGTTCAGCCAGTCGCCGTGTCCGGCCAGGCGCAGCCAGAGCGTGTTGGGGGTGGTGCCGGTCGCCCAGAAGGAGCGGTCGGCCTCGATGACGTTCGCCGCGGGCGTCGCGGTAGGTGCCGAAGTCGTTGCCCGGGCGACATGAAGGAGTCGAGCCGTACCTCGACGTCGTGGGACTCCAGCCAGGCCAGGGCCTTGCGCCCGGCCCGCCCGCTGCCCGTGGCGTGGAGCAGTGTCGGCCCGGAGTGGGCGAGTGTGACCCGGGCGTCCGGCCGGGCGAGGCGGATCTCGGCGCTGAGTTCGACGCCGCCGAGGGCCGCCGCCGACGACCAGGACGTGTTCCGCGGTGGCGATGTTGCTGCTGGTGTTCGGCGAACGACTTGGCCGCCTCCTCGGCGGTGGTGCCGGTGAAGCGGGCCGGCTCGGGGTAGTCGGCGCCGGTGGCGATCACGACCACGTCGTACGGGCAGCCGCTCGCCGGTGGCGAGGACGACCTGCCGCTCGGCGGTGTCGATGCGGACGCACCTTGCCCGCGGCCACCCGGCCGTTGCCGAGCAGCCGGTCGTACGGGATGAAGGGGGCTGTGCGTCCACTCGGGGCGAACACCGGCGCGCAGGGAGGCGATGCGGTGGAAGAAGACCTCCTTGCGGTCCACCAGCGTGACCCGGGCGAGGCCGTCCAGCCGCTTCGCCAGCCGGACACCGCGCATAGCCGCCGCCGATCACCACTACGTCGCCGTCGTACACACCGAGTCTCCTGTGCCTGGTGGGGGGTGCGAGTGCCGCCGCGGACGGGCCCCGCTCGGATCGACCCCCGGCGGCCACTCGACTGACGGTGAGATTAACCCTTGAAAATTAAAGGAAACCCGAGGTTCCGTGCATGTTCCGTGAAGAGATCGGAACCCCTGACCGGCCGTCACTTCCCCCAGATCTTCCGGTACGCCTCCCGGTAGCCCGACGGATCCCAGGTCGTGGCGTCCTCGCTGTTGCCGGCCGTGGCGATGTGGATGGGCGCCGTGTACCCGCTGGCCGGGCGGCCGGAGAAGGCCCGGTTGAACTCGTCGACGATCTGCCAGCCCTGGAGGGACAGCGGCTCGGGCACGGTGGCGGCCTGGTACTGCCTGCTGTTGATGCGCTGGAAGGCGGACGGGTCACCGTCGCCGGCGCCGATGTTGAAGGGCGGGCCCGAGCCTTTCTCGCCGGCCGCGCGGAAGGCGGGGGCGGCATCGGCGAAGTACAGGTCGTTGATGGCGACGGAGTGGGTCCAGCGGTCCTGGAACCGGGAGAGCAGGGAGGAGACCTCGCGCGGGGTGCGGCTGCTCGCGTCCGGGATCGGGATGTTCTCGACCTCGAGAAGTTTCACGCCGGAACAGCGGGCGAGTTCCTTCCTGATCAGGTCGGACTTGTTCCTGGCGAAGGGGATCGAGGCGTCGGTGATGACCACGACCCCGGCGCGGCCGTCCGAGTCGGAGATGATCCACTGCGCGCTGGTGCGGGCCACGTCCTGGACCCGGGTGGTGACGTTCGTGAAGAGGTCGGGCTGCCGGCTGGGGCCGGGCTCGGGGACCGCGTGCCAGCCGATGAGCGGGATGCCCTGCGCGTTGGCCCGCGCGGCCTGCTGCGCCGTCGAGTCGGGGTCGAACCCGCCGATGACGATGCCCGCGGGCCTGAGGGCCACGGCCTCGCTCATGGCCGCCTGGATGCCGGCCGGGGTGCCTCCGCCGTCGATCACCCGGACGTTCCATCCGATGACGCGCGCGGCTTCCCGCACCCCTTTCGCTGCGCCCGCGACGCCGGGATTGGTCATGGTCTGGGCGACGTAGACGATCGTCTTGCCGGACACCGCCGCGGGGCCGCCGGTGGGCCCGCCCCAGGGGATGTCGGCCCGCTCCGCCCGGGTGACGGCGGCCTGGGCCCTGGCTTGAACGGCGGGGCAGCCGCTCGGGCCCGTCGCGGTCTCGTCCGCGCCGTCCGACGAACCGCGTTCGCAGCCGACGAGGGCGGTCGCCGCCGCCAGCAGGGCACAGGAGACGAGCCGCGCGGTGCGCGGTGCGGGGGCGGCCTTGCGGTTGCGGTGCACGGGGGCTCCTGTGGGGGGATCGACGCGGCGCGGGACGTGCCTGGGGTCAGGGGGGTGTGCCCGCCGTTCCTCCCTCGGGCGCCGGGGAGGGCGGTGGCGGGGGCGGCGCTGCGGGTGTGTCGCGGGCCGCCGCGCCGCCGCGCAGCCTGCGCCGGGCGGCGTATCCGGCCAGGCCCACGGCGATGAGCAGGGTGCCGCCGTGGAACAGCGGGACCGTCCAGAACTCGGCGCCCAGCTGGGCGATGCCGGTGAGGCCGACGGCGAGGACGGCGACGGCGACGACGGTGCCGAGGGCGTTGGGCCGGCCGGGCTTGATGGCCGTGGAACCGAGGAGGGCGCCGACGAAGGCGGGCAGCAAGTAGTCGAGGCCGACGCTCGGGTTGCCGATCTGCTGCTGGGACGCGAGCAGCACACCGGCGAAGCCGACGATCAGCCCTGAGGCGGCGAAGGCGTAGACGGTGTACTTGCGGGTCGGGATGCCGACCAGGTCGGCCGCGCGCGGGTTCGACCCGACGACGTACAGGTACCGGCCGAGCGGCAGTCGTTCCAGCACCAGCCAGAGGACCCCCGCGAGGGCGAGCACGTAGAAGGCGGGGACCGGGAGGCCGAGGAACGTGGAGTCGTAGAGGTCGGTGAACCCGGGCGGGAGGCCCTGCGGACCGGGGACGATCCGGCTGCCGTCGGTGATCCAGCCGGTCACGGCGTACAGCATGCTGCCGGTTCCGAGGGTGGCGATGAAGGAGTCGATCCGTCCGAACTCGACGATGACGCCGTTGAGGACGCCCACGACCAGGCCTCCGGCGATCACGGCGAGGCAGGCGAGCGGCCAGGGCCAGGCCTGGTTCACGACGAGTTGCATCACCATCACATGGGCCAGGCCGAGGCCGTAGCCGATGGACAGGTCGAACGCGCCGGTGACGATGGGGACCATGGCGGCGAGCGCGAGGACGGCCGGGATCGACTGGTTGGACAGGATCGAGTCGACCGTGTCCAGCGTGGGAAAGGTGTTCGGCAGGGCGAGGGAGAAGACCAGGATAGAGCAGGGCGGTGAGGACGAGCAGGCCGTAGGCGCCGATGTGGTGCCCGCCCGGCCGGTGAAGTCGGCCCGGGGCGCCCCTGACGGTCCGGTCGGCGCCGTGGCGGCCGGGGCGGGCGCAGGGGGAGGCCGGTGCGCTCATAGGTGTGTCGTGCCGGTGGGCGGGGGCATGGCCGAGGCCGCCCGGGTGAGCCCGGCGACGGTGAGCGACCTGCCGCTCAGCTCGGCCGTCACGGAGCCGCGGACGAAGACCAGAGTGCGCCGGCACACGCTCGCGACCTCCTCGAAGTCGGTGGACAGGAGCAGGACCGCCAGGCCTGCCTGCAGCGCCTCGTCGAGCAGGCGGTGGATCGCGGCCTTGGCGCCGACGTCCACGCTCGCGGTCGGCTCCTCGAGGATCAGCAGCCGCAGGCCCGTGCGCAGCCAGCGGCCGATCATGACCTTCTGCTGGTTGCCGCCGGAGAGCGTGGCGATGGGGGTCTCGCTGTCGCGGGGGCGCACCGAGAACCGTTCGATCAGGGCCGCGGCCGCGGCGCGTTCGCGGCGGGGACCGATCCAGCGCGGTGCCCGCCGCCCTCCGGCGCGCGGGTTGGCCAGGAGGTTCTCCCGCACGGTCAGCTCGGCGAGGCAGCCCTCCCGCAGCCGGTCGCCCGGCACGAATCCCACGCCGAGGGCGACGGCCTCGGTGACCGTCCGGGGGTGGTACGGCCGCCCGTGGAGGATGGCCTGCCCGCCCAGGAGAGGCCGGACGCCGGCGAGGGCGCGACCCAGATCCATGTGCCCGGCATCCGAGAGGCCGACCAGGCCGAGCACCTCCCCGGCCGCGACCTCCAGACTGACCGGCCCGGCCAGAGGTGTGTACACGGAGTCGAGGGTCAGGACGGGCAGCGCCCCTGCCGGGGTCGTGGCCGGGCGGGGGATGGAGGGGGCCCGGCCGGGCGGGCGACGGCCGGAGGCCCGGCGGGGCGGTCAGCAGACGCAGGCCCAACGGCACGGTCCGCAGCCGGCGCCCCCGCAGGGTGATCCGCGGCCGGAGTCCCGGCAGAAGCCTCGGCAGGACGGTCAGCAGACGCAGGCCCAACGGCACGGTCCGCAGCCGGCGCCCCCGCAGGGTGATCCGCGGCCGGAGTCCCGGCAGGGCGATCGAAGGCCGGAGGCTCAGCGGGCTGGTCAGCGGCCGAAGGCCCCGCAGGACGGTCAGCAGACGGAGTCTCGGCGGAGCGATCAGCGACACGATCCTCAGCGGACCGATCAGCAGCCGCAGGCTCAGCGGGGCGGTCGGCAGGTGAGGTCCAGGCAAGGCCGGTGGCGGGTGGGGGCTCGTGTTCGCCCACGATGTCGCGGACCAGGTGGGCAGGGCTGTGGCCCGACAGTCGGCCGTGGCTGACGAGGCGGCCGTCGCGCAGGACGGCGAAGGCGTCGGCGACCTGGTACACCTCGTCCAGCCGGTGGCTGACGTAGAGGACGGCGTGGCCGCGGTCGCGCAGGTCGTGCAGGACGTCGAAGAGCCGGGCGCTGTCCGCGGCGGGCAGGCGCGCGGTCGGCTCGTCGAGGACGATGAGCTTCGCGCGTGCCGCCAGGGCCCTGGCGATCGCGACCAGCGAGCGGTCGGCCGGTGCCAGCCCGGAGACCGGCGCGTCGGGGTCGAGATGCCCGGCGACGATCCGCAGGGCGTCGACGCAGCGCTCGCGGGTGCCCCGCCAGGAGATCAGCCCGGCTCCGGCGCGCGTACCCGGCCGTCAGGGCGATGTTCTCGGCGACCGTCATCCACTCCACGAGACCGAGGTCCTGGTGGATGAAGGACATGCTGCGGGAGGCGGCGGGGCTGCCGAGGGGCTGCCCGTCCACCGTGATCTGCCCCGCGTCGGCGTGATGGACTCCGGCGAGGATTTTGATGAGCGTGGACTTTCCGGCTCCGTTGGGTCCGAGGAAGGCGAGGACGCTGCCCGCGTGGACATCGAGGTCGACCCCGGCCAGCGCGACGGTCCCGCCGAACCGCTTGACTGAGCCCGCGGACACGGACCAGAGGGCTCCGGCATCCGAAGGACGAGGCGGCCTTCGCTGGCGTGTCGGGAGCGTCGCGCACTCGATCAAATTACAGCATTTCGGGCATTTGACGGGCTGCTGTGGCTCCAACGGGCCCGCGGACGCGTCACGCGGCCTCGAGGCCGCATTCGGCCCAGATGACCTTGCCCTCCGGGAGGTAGCGCGTGCCCCAGCTCTGCGAGAGCTGCGCGACGAGGAACAGGCCGCGTCCGCCCTCGTCGGTGCTTGCCGCCCGGCGCAGGTGCGGGCGCGGTGTTGCTGGTGTCGGAGACCTCGCAGATCAGGGTGCGGGTCGTGCAGCAGCCGTACCCGGATGGGCCCGGCGCCGTGCCGGATGGCGTTGGTGATCAGCTCACTGAGGATCAGCTCCGCGGCGAACGCGGCCTCGTCGAGTCCCCAGTCGGCCAGCTCGTCGCATGGCGGACGCGCGGACCTCGCCGACGAGGGCCGGGTCGGCGGACAGCTCCCAGGTGGCGATGCGGCCGGGGTCGAGGGCGTGGATGCGGGCGACGAGCAGGGCGATGTCGTCGTAGCGGACTGGCGGGCGCGACGGTGTCCAGGACCGCCTGACAGGTGTCCTCCGGTGCGCGCTCCGGGTGGGCCAGGGCCTCGCGCAGCTCGTCGAGGACCACGTCGACGTCGCGGGTTGCGGTCCTCGATGAGGCCGTCGGTGTAGAGGACCAGCTGGCTGCCCTCGGGGAGGTCGACCTCGACGGCGTCGAAGGGCAGGCCCCCGAGGCCGAGCGGGGGCCCGGCCGGGAGGTCGGGGTAGGACACGGTGCCGTCGGGGTGGACGAGCGCGGGCGGCGGGTGGCCGGCGCGGGCCATCGGGCACCGCTGCGAGGTCGGGTCGTAGATGGCGTACAGGCAGGTCGCGCCGATGATGCCGGCACCCTTGCCGTCGGGGTCCTCCCGGTCCAGGCGTGCCACGAGGTTGTCCAGGTGGGTCAGGACCTCGTCCGGGAGGGAAGTCGAGCTCGGCGAAGCTGCGCGCGGCGGTGCGCAGCCGGCCCATGGTGGCGGCGGAGAGCATGCCGTGGCCGACGACGTCACCGACGAGGAGGCCGACGCGGGCACCGGAGAGGGGGATGACGTCGTACCAGTCTCCGCCCACGTCGGATTCGGCGGGCAGGTAGCGATGGGCGACCTCGACGGCGTCCTGGTCGGGCAGGCCATGCGGGAGAAGCCGGCGCTGGAGGGCCAGGGACCATGGTGCGTTCGTGCGTGTAGCGCCGGGCGTTGTCGATGGACAGGGCGGCGCGCGCGGCGAGTTCCTGGGCCAGCGAACGGTCGTCGTCCCCGAAGGGGCGTCTCCGGCGCGGTAGAAGCTGGCGATGCCCAGGACGACGCCGCGGGCGAGCAGGGGCACCGCGATGAGGGAGTGGACGTGGGCCAGCAGGCGTGCGGTGTACTCGGGGTCCTGTGCGAGCCAGCCGGCGGCGGCGTTCAGGTCCGGTTCCAGTACCGCCTCGCCGCTGTTCAGGCAGCGCAGTCTGCGGCGAGGTCGGGCCGAAGTCGATGCGCTTGCCGGGCGGGGTGAAGGGCAGGCCCTCGCGGACGCCGTGGAGCACCGTGCGGCGCAGGTCGGTGAGAGGGCCGGAGGACTCCTCGCCGCGCAGAACGGCATCGGGCAGGTCGATGGTGACGAAGTCGGCCAGTCGCGGGACCGCCGTCTCGGCCAGTTCCTCGGCGGTGCGGCGCACGTCCAGGGTGGTACCGATGCGGGCGCTGGCCTCGGACAGCAGCTCCAGGCGCCGGCGCGCGGCCAGGGCGTAGGCCCCGACATGCGGCTCCCCCAGCATCACCAGCCCTCTGGCCGGGAACGGTGCTTCGCTGCGATCGTCGGCCGCGTCGCGACCTCCGTCGGCTCTGACGGTGTCGTCGGCCCTGACGGTGTCGTCGTGCCCCGCACGGCCGCCATCGTCCGCCCGACGGTCTCGCCCGTCCGGGCTGCACCCCCGCCACCGTCCGCCACGACAGTCTCGCCACGCCCAGCAGCACCCCCGCCACCGTCCGCCACGACAGTCTCGCCACGCCCAGCAGCACCCCCGCCACCGTCGGCCGCGAGGGCCAGGCCCGGCCCGGCGGCGGGGTGCCCGGGCGGCAGGGTGAGCGACGGGCGGGACAGCGGGGCGGCCGTGAGGGCGGCAAGGCCCGGGAGCTCGTCGACCTGATGCGGGAGGACGAGGGCCCCGCCCGCCGAGGAGCCGGGAAGCATCGCCTCGATGGCGACGCCCCGCACCCCGGACGCACTCGTCATCGGGCGGCTCACCAGCGTCATCCGCCGGCCGTCGGGCAGGGTCACGACGACGGCGGCCCGCTGCGCACGGGAGATCAGCTCGGCGGCTTTCTCCCTCAGGATCGCCTGGTCACGAGGGTGGAATTCTTGCACCGGCGCGCCCGTCGCGAGGCCGCCGCGCGGACCGGCGGCCTCGGTCCCGGCGGCCAGGTACGCCCGCAGCAGCGCGCGCTCGTGTGCGGAGCTCTGCCCCAGCAGCCGCCGCTCGATGGCCTCGGCCGCCCGGCGGATCGACGCGGCCAGCGCGGGCCGGTCGAAGCTGCGCGGATAGCCGAAGCACAGGACACCCTCGATGCGCCCGCTGAGCGGATCACGGACGGGAAGCGCGACGCAGGCGCTCTGCTGGGAGCGCTCCGCGAAGTGCTCGGCGCCGTGGACGCGGATGAGCTGCCGCTCCGCCAGGGCCAGACCGATGCCGTTCGTGCCTGCGACCTGCTCGGCGAACACGAACCCGGGGACCCGCTGGATCGCCGGAAGGTCTCTGGCCATCGCCGGATCCCCGAAACGGCGCAGGAGGACCGTCCCGTTCGCGTCGGCGACCGAGATGTTGACCTTGCTGCCGGAGAACGTGGCCTGCAGCCGGTCGAGCACCGGCACGGCCGCGCGGACGATACGGCCGCCCGCGTCGAAGTCCTCCCGGTAGGGGAGGTCGGACTGATCCGCCGACAGGCCCAGGGACCGGCTGCGCTGCCACGAGTCCAGGATGGACGCCCGTACGCCCGCCTCGACCGACTCGCCCTGGAGAAACCGCTCGCGAAGACGCGCGGGCCCCGTGCCGTCAGCCGCACGCCCCGCCGGCTTGGGTTCCTCGCCGGACCGAACCACGCCTCGCCTCACTTGCGCCTGCGGTAAATCCGCCCATCGGAAAGAATCGTGCATTGATGAGGATACGGGCATTGCGGGCATGAGTCACGATTCGCTTGGCCCGTAAGGGCAGGGCGCACCCGGGGCCCGTCGTTCGGTCGCGTCCGGGCGTGATCCGGACGAGACCCCTAACCCAGGAAACTCAAGCGCACCTTCCGCTCCGGATTGTCCTTGTTCGTGTCCACCAGGCAGACCGACTGCCATGTGCCGAGCTCCAGCCGGCCACCCAGCACCGGCAGGGTCGCGTGGGGCGGGACAAGGGCGGGCAGCACGTGGTCGCGCCCGTGGCCGGGACTGCCGTGCCGGTGCTGCCAGCGGTCGTCGGCGGGCAGCAGCGTGTGCAGCGCGGCCAGGAGGTCGTCGTCGCTGCCGGCGCCGGTCTCGAGAACGGCGATCCCGGCCGTGGCGTGGGGGACGAAGACGTTGAGGAGACCGTCGCGGCCGGCGGCCGCCTCGCGCAGGAAGGACTCGCAGTCGCCGGTGATGTCGACGACCCTCTCCGTGGACCCGGAGGTGACGTTCAGAACTCGGGTGGTGAAGACATCTGACATGCCCCCATCCTGACGCACTAGCCGCGTTCCACCGGGCCCCGCCTGACCGGGTGGCGATACGGGCGTCCACTGGACGAGACGCCGTTGACCGTGCGCATGCCACCTGGCTAGGTTCAAGCGCATGTTGCGTTCAGCCCTGCTCACCACGCGCGGTCACATCGACCTGCTGCGGGTGGCCTCCGCCGCGTGTCGCCGCGGCTGCTGACGCCCTTCCTCTCCTCACTTTCCGCTCGACTCGCCTTCGTTGCGCCTGCCCGCTGATCGCCCCTGATCTCGTCGGCGAGGCGGCGGCGAGGCGCGCCTCCAGCGGCCCTCGCTCTCCCCCTGTGGAGCCTTCATGAGCATCAGTCATGCCCCGCCCAGCTCACCGGCACCCGATATTTCGCCTATATCACCGCCCGATCTCGACCTCCAGCCCCTCGTCCCCACCTCCTCCCGCCGCACCCGCGTCCCCCGCTGGCTGCGCCGCACCACCGGTCCGGTCCTGCTCCTGGTGTTGTGGCAACTCCTCAGCGGCACGGGAGCGTTGCCGCCGGACGTGCTCGCCTCACCCGGCCGCATCGCCCAGGTCGGCGGGGACATGGTGGCCGACGGTTCACTGCCCGCGGCCATGGGCACCTCGCTCCAGCGGGTCGGGGCCGGGCTGCTGTTCGGCCTGGTCGTCGGCACCGGACTCGCCCTGGTCTCGGGTCTGTTCCGGATCGGCGAGGACCTCGTGGACGCGCCCGTACAGATGCTGCGGACCGTGCCGTTCGTGGGGCTCATCCCGCTGTTCATCATCTGGTTCGGCATCGGCGAGGCCCCCAAGGTCGCCATCATCACGCTCGGCGTGACCTTCCCGCTCTACCTCAACGTCTACGCCGGGATCCGCGGCGTGGACGCCCAGTTGATCGAGGCCGGGGAGTCCCTGGGACTGTCGCGGTGGGGCCTCGTACGGCATGTGGTGCTGCCCGGCGCGCTGCCGAGTGCGATGACCGGCCTGCGCTACTCGCTCGGCGTCGCCTGGCTCGCGCTGGTCTTCGCCGAGCAGGTCAACGCCGACTCCGGCATCGGGTTCCTCATGGTGCAGGCGCGGGACTTCCTGCGGACCGACGTGATCATCGTCTGCCTGGTCGTCTACGCCTTCCTCGGCCTGCTCGCCGACTTCATCGTCCGCTCCCTCGAAAGGCTTCTGCTGCAATGGCGACCGACGTTCACCGGCCGGTAACCCCCCAGGCGGTCCACGTCGAGGGGCTCACGCGCTCCTTCGACGGCCGTGCCGTCATCGACGACCTGCGACTGGACGTCCGGCCGGGCGAGTTCGTGGCCCTGCTCGGCCGCAGCGGCTGCGGCAAGTCGACGCTGCTGCGCATCCTCGCCGGGCTCGACCGCGACATCGAGGGCGCTGTCCTGGTGCCGCGCCGCAAGGCCGTCGCCTTCCAGGCACCGCGGCTGATGCCGTGGAAGAAGGTGTGGCGCAACGTCCTGCTCGGCCTGCCCGGCAAGCCCGAACGCGCCGTCGCCGAGCAGGCCCTGGAGGAGGTCGGCCTCGGCCACCGCTCGGAGGCCTGGCCCAAGACCCTCTCCGGCGGCGAGGCCCAACGCGCTTCCCTGGCACGGGCGTTGGTTCGCGAGCCCGACCTGCTGCTGCTGGACGAGCCGTTCGGCGCGCTCGACGCGCTCACTCGCATCAAGGCGCAGCGGCTCGTGGGCGAGTTGTGGCAGCGCCGGGGGTGCGCGGTGCTCCTCGTCACCCACGACGTGGAGGAGGCCCTGCTGCTCGCCGACCGCGTCCTGGTGATGGACCACGGCGTCATCGCCCACGAGCAGCGCATCGACCTCGACCGTCCCCGCGACATCACCGACCCGCGCTTCGCCACGCTGCGCGCCGCTCTCCTCGAACGCCTGGGCGTCGAGGCGACGGCCGCCGAAGCCGCCTGATCTTCTCCACGCACGACCCACACACGAACGGAACCACCATGCGACGACGCCTCGCCCCCGCCGCCCTGCTTCTCCCCCTCGCCCTTGTGCTGACCGCCTGCGGCGGGAACTCGTCCGCCAGTACGTCGGACGGCGGCACCGACGGCCAGGGCGACGTCACGATCGACGTCGGTGACCAGAAGGGTGGTTCCGAGGCCATCCTGCGGGCCGCGGGGGAACTGAAGAACCTCGACTACAAGATCAAGTGGTCGACGTTCACGTCCGGCCCGCCCCTGCTGGAGGCCGTCAACGCCAAGGCCGTCGACATCGGCGGCGTCGGCAACACCCCGCCGGTGTTCGCGGCCGGGGCGGGTTCGAAGATCAAGGTCGTGGCCGCGTGGCACGGCACGTCCAAGGGCGACACCATCCTCGTGCCGAACGACTCGCCGCTGAAGAACCCCGCGCAGCTCAAGGACAAGTCGATCGCCGTAGCCCAGGGATCCTCCGCTCACTTCCAGTTGGTCGCGTCCCTGAAGAAGGTCGGGCTGAAACTGAGCGACGTCAAGGTCAAGTACCTCCAGCCGGCCGACGCGCTCGCCGCGTTCACCGCCGGCAAGGTCGACGCGTGGGCGGTGTGGGACCCGTACACCTCGCAGGTGCTGAAGGGCAAGCAAGGACGGGCCCTGACCGACGGTGACGGCGTGACCAACGGGCTCACCTTCCAGGTCGCGGCGCCCGACGCGCTCAAGGACAAGAAGAAGGCCGCCGCCGTCAAGGACTACCTGGAGCGGCTGCGGCGCGCCTACACGTGGGTGTACGACCACGAGGAGGAGTGGGCGAAGGTCTGGGCGAAGGACACCGGGCTCCCCGAGGACGTGGCGCTGGCGGCGGTGAAGCGCACCTACACCACCCGGGTCGAGGTCGCCGTCGACAAGCCGCTGATCGCCTCCGAGCAGGAGATCGCCGACACGTTCACGGCGTTGAAGCTCATCCCGCGCAAGGTCGACTTCGCCGACTTCACCGACACCCGGTTCAACGGCGACCTGCCTCCGTCGACGACCGCGCCCCGGCCCTCGGAGGGCTAGGTCGTGTCCGCACAAGGCCGGGAAGATCCACGCCCCCGGCACGGTTAGTAGAAGCGTGAACAACGCACGCGAGGTCGAGGTAGTCGTCATAGGCGCTGGTCAGGCCGGTCTGGCCGGCGCCTATCACCTGCGGCGAGCCGGTTTCGAGCCGGACCGCGACTTCGTCGTGCTGGACCACTCCCCCGGGCCCGGCGGCGCCTGGCAGTTCCGCTGGCCGTCGCTGACGTACGGCAAGGTGCACGGCATGCACGCGCTGCCGGGGATGGAGCTCACGGGCGCGGACCCGGCGCGGCCGTCCGCCGAGGTGGTCCGCGCGTACTTCGACCGCTACGAGCGGACCTTCGACCTGCGGGTGCGGCGCCCGGTCGACGTAGGGGCGGTGCGCGAGGGATCCGGCGGGCGGCTGCTCGTGGAGACCTCGGACGGCATCTGGTCGACGCGGGCGCTGATCAACGCGACCGGCACCTGGGACCGGCCGTTCTGGCCGCGCTATCCCGGCCAGGAGACCTTCCGGGGACGGCAGTTGCACACCGCGCAATACCCCGGGCCCGAGGAGTTCGCCGGACAGCAGGTGGTCGTGGTGGGCGGCGGCGCCTCGGGCACGCAGCATCTGCTGGAGATCGCCTCGTACGCCGCGGCCACCACCTGGGTGACGCGGCGCCCGCCCGTCTTCCGCGAGGGGCCCTTCGACGAGAACGCGGGCCGGGCGGCGGTCGCGCTCGTCGAGGAGCGGGTACGGCAGGGGCTGGCGCCCCGGAGCGTCGTCTCGGTCACCGGACTGCCGCTCAACGACGCGATCCGGCAGGGCATCGAGGACGGGGTGCTGGACCGGCAGCCGATGTTCGACCGGATCACGCCCACCGGGGTGGAATGGGACGACGGCCGGCACGTCGACGCCGACGTCATCCTCTGGGCCACCGGCTTCCGGGCCGCCATCGACCATCTCGCCCCTCTGCGGCTGCGCGAGCCGGGCGGCGGAATCCGTATCGAGGGCACGCGCGCGGTCGCCGACCCGCGGATCCACCTCGTCGGCTACGGACCCTCGGCCAGCACCATCGGCGCCAACCGCGCCGGCCGCGCGGCCGTACGGGACATCAGGCGACTGCTGGCCGAGGAGCCGGCGCTGGCCGTGTGACGACGGGGCGGTCAGCTGCGGTCTGCCGGCGGCTGCGTCCGTCCGTGGCTCGTCGCGCAGTTCCTCGCGCCCCTATGGAGCGCAGCACCACAAATTCCGGTCGATCAGGCAGCTTCGGCGCCCGGGACCAGGCCCTGCGCGCCACGCGCCCGGCCGGACCACTCCGCGCCGTGAGCCCTCGACCGGACCGCCCGGCAGCCGATGCGCCGACGGTCGCATCACCCCGCCCCCGCACACCGCCGCCCGAACCGTCTCGCACCACGAGCCCCCGCCCGGGTCACCCGGCCGCCCGCGCGCCCGCGCTCTTCCTCTGGGCGTTGAACTCGGCGACGTTGCGCTGGTGTTCGGCGTAGTCGGCGGTGAAGCGGGTGTCGCCCGGCTTGACCGTGACGAAGTACAGCCAGTCGCCCGGGGGCGGGTTGATCGCGGCGCGCATCGCTTCCTCGCCCGGGTTGTCGATGGGCGTGGGCGGCAGGCCCATGCGCTGGTACGAGTTGTAGGGGCTGTCGATCCGCGTGTCGCTCTCGCGTCGTCCGCAGCGTGGAGCGGCCCAGGGCGTAGTTGATGGTGGAGTCCATCTGGAGCGGCATGCCGCGTTCGAGCCGGTTGAAGACGACCCGGGCCACCTTGCCCATGTCGGTCTTGGTGGCGGCCTCCGCCTGGACGATGCTCGCGATGGTGACGGCCTGGTAGACGTTCATCGCGTTGCGCTGCGCCCCCGCGGCGATGGGCGCGCCGTTGAACTTCTCGTTCGCGGTGTCGACCATGGGCGCCAGCAGCTTCTCCGGCCCGGCCGCCTTCTTCGGGAGCGGATAGGTCGCCGGGAAGAGGTAGCCCTCCGGGTTGCCCTCGGCGTCGTTCGGCAGTTTCGAGGCGGCTTTCGCGAGGGACTTCTTCGCGCTGCCGGCGGGCAGGGCGAGGGCCTTGTCGACGGCGGCGTAGACCTGGCTCGCGCGCCAGCCCTCCGGGATCACCAGCGTCGTGGGCCGGCCGGCCTCCTCGTCCCCAGGATCAGCAGCGGCACCGCCACGGCGGTGCCGGCCACGACGGCGCCGGTCGCGATGAGGGCGATACGGCCCCGGCGCGTCAGTCGAATCGTGCTCCGTGGCGGAGTGTTCGTCTGCATGCGGGCACGGTAACCCGCATATCGCCGCAAACCCGGCATATCTTCATCTTGTCGGCTCCAGTTGGGCGTCCCGGCGTACCAGCGCCGCGTACCGCCCGTCCCGCTCCAGGAGTTCCTCGTGCGTGCCCCGTTCGGCCACGCGCCCCGAGTCGAGGACCACGATCTGGTCGGCGGCCCGGACGGTGGACAGCCGGTGGGCGATGGTGAGGGTGGTGCGGTTGGCCGACAGCGCGTCGATGGCGTCCTGTACGGCGGCCTCGGTACGGGTGTCCAGGGCGCTGGTCGCCTCGTCGAGGATGAGGACCGGCGGGTCGCGCAGGATGGTGCGGGCGATGGCCAGGCGCTGCTTCTCGCCGCCGGAGAAGCGGTGGCCGCGCTCGCCGACGACGGTGTCGTAGCCGTCGGGCAGGGACGCGATGTGGTCGTGGATCTGGGCGGCCTTCGCCGCCTGGTGCAGTTCCTCGTCGGTGGCGTCCGGCTTGGCGAAGCGCAGGTTGTCGGCGACCGAGGCGTGGAAGAGGTACGTCTCCTGCGAGACGACGCCGACCGCGCGCGCGAGGGTGTCGAAGTCGAGGTCGCGGACGTCGACCCCGTCGAGGGTGACCCGGCCGCCGGTCACGTCGTAGAGCCGGGGCACCAGATAGCCGAGCGTGGACTTGCCGGCGCCGGTCGGGCCGACGACGGCGAGGCTGCCGCCCGCCGGGACGGTGAGGTCGATGCCGTCGAGGACCGGGCCGCCCTTGTCGTCGTAGCCGGAACTCGACGTTCTCGAAGCGGACCTCGCCCTTGATCCGGTCGAGGCGGACCGGGTCCTCGCGCTCGGTGATGTCGATGGGCAGGTCGAGGTACTCGAAGATGCGCTGGAAGAGCGCGAGCGAGGTCTGGATCTGGACACCGGTCGACAGCAGGCTGACGGCCGGGCGGAACAGGCCCTGCTGGAGCGAGACGAAGGCGACGATCGTGCCGATGGAGACCTGCGGGCCGCCCAGTCTGCAGGGCCATGCCCGCGGTCCAGTAGATGACGGCGGGCATGGCGGCCATGACGATCGTGATGACGGCCATGCGCCAGCGGCCCGCCATGTTCGACCGCACCTCGAGGTCGACCAGTCCCTCGGACTCGTCGGCGAAGGACTTGGGTCAGCGAGTCGGAGCGGCCCATCGTGCGGCCGAGCAGGATGCCGCTGACGGAGAGCGACTCGGTGACCGTGGCGGCCATCGCGGCCATCTGCTTCTGGCGCTGGGTGGTGATCTTCCTGCGTTCCCTGCCGACGCGGCGGCTGATCCACACGAACACCGGCAGCAGCAGCAGCGAGACGACGGTCAGCCGCCAGTCGAGGGCGACCATCGCGACGATCGTGGCGACCACGCTGGTGAGGTTGGAGACCAGGGAGGTCGCGGTGGAGGTGACGGTGGCCTGCATGCCGCCGATGTCGTTGGCGATGCGGGACTGCACCTCGCCCGTGCGGGTGCGGGTGAAGAAGGCGAGGGACATGCGCTGGAGCCGGCCGTAGACGGCGGTGCGCAGGTCGTGCATGACGCGCTGGCCGACCGTCGTGGAGATCAGGGTCTGCAGCACGCCGAAGACGCTGGTGAGGACGGCGCTGAGGATCATGCCGAGGGCGAGCAGGCTGAGCAGGCCGGTGCGCCCCTGCGGGATCGCGACGTCGAGGATCTCCTTCAGCAGGAAGGGTGTGGCGACCGAGACCAGCGACGCGGCGCCGACGAGCAGGCCGACGACCGCGAGGCGGCCGCGGTAGGGGCGGAAGAGTCTGAGGATGCGGCGCACCTGCCGGGGCTGTTCCTTCGAGCTCGGCGGGTGGGGTCCAGGTGGGCTTCGTGGTCGGGGTGCATGGGCTCCTACGAGAGGGGATGACGGCGGACTGACGGAGCATAGCTCATTGTTACCTATACTCACAATGAACGTGCGTCCTGATATTGTTCCCGCATGACCACGCCCGACCCGACGGCCTGCTCGCCGAGCAGCTGCTGCGGCTCACCCGCCGGGTGCACCGCATCCAGAAGCGCCATCTGGAGCAGCGCGACCTCGGCATCACCCCGGCCCAGTCCCGGCTGCTGCGCACCCTCGCGCACTACGGCTCGCCGCCGCGCATGGCCGACCTGGCCGAGCGCCTGGAGGTGGTGCCCGCGGGCCGTGACGACGCTGGTCGACGGGCTGGAGGCGAGCGGCAAGGTGCGCCGGGTCCCGGACCCGGCGAACCGGCGGGTGATCCGGATCGAGCTCACGGACGACGGGCGGGGCGCCCTGCGCGAGCTGCGCGGCGGCGCGCCGGTCGGCCGCGGAGGAGATCCTCGCGCCGCTGACGGAGGATCAGCGCACGGTGCTCGGGCGGGCTGCTGGACACGCTGATCGACGGGGCGCCGGTCGGCGGTGCTGAGGACCTCGCCGACCGGCCGCAAGCCGATCCGGCGGCGCTGAAGTCTGGAGCCCGGTGACGACCCGGCACACGAAACGGGCCGCGGCCGCCGCTCGTCCTGCTGGAGCGGTGGCCGCGGCCCGTCCGGTTTCGGTCAACCGCCTCGGGGGCGGGTCTCCTTGGGCTTCTGGGTGGGGATGCCCGATGCCGGGGTATCGGCCGCGGTGGGCTCGACCGCCGGGGCCTCGGCGCCGACGTCCCTTCTCGCCGTCAGCCTCCGGCTCGCCGTCCTCCGGCGGGGCCGTGTCCTCCCCGTCGAGCGTCTTCTTCGCCCGTTCGATGTCCAGGGCGCCCTCCCAGCGGGACACCGCGAAGACGGCGACGCAGTTGCCGAGCAGGTTCGTGACGACGCGCATCGAGTCCATGATGCGGTCCACGCCGAGCAGCAGGGCCACGGCTCCGGCCGGGATGGCACCCAGGGACGAGGCGGTCGCGGACAGGGCGAGGAACGCCGAACCGGGGATGCCCGCCATGCCCTTGCTGGTCAGCATCAGCACCAGGACCACGGTGATCTGCTGGCCGAGGCTCAGATCCACGCCCACCGCCTGGGCGATGAACAGCGTGCCGATGGACAGGTAGAGCGAGGCGCCGTCGAGGTTGAAGGAGTAGCCCGTGGGCAGCACCAGGCCCACGGCGTCGTCGCGGGCACCGGCCCGCCGCAGCTTCTGCATCACGCGCGGCATGACGGACTCGGTGGACGCGGTGCCGAGCGCGAGCAGCATCTCCTCGCGGATGTAGCGCAGGAACTTCCACAGGCTGAGCCCGGTCACCATCTGCAGGGCGACGGCGAGCAGCGCGATGAACAGCGCCGCCGCCACGTAGCAGAGCACGATGAGCTTGGCGTACGTCTGCATCACGCCCAGCCCGTAGTTGCCGACGAGGTGGGCCATCGCGCCGAACACCGCGATCGGGGCCAGCCGCATGATGAAGCCGACGACCGCGAAGATGATCTCCTGGGCCTGCTCGACGGCGGGCAGGATCTTCGGCACCTTGGTGTGCCCGAGGTGCAGCAGGGCGGCGCCCACCAGACAGGCCAGGATGAGGACCTGGAGCAGCTCGTTCTCGGCGAAGGCCCCGATGAAGCTCTCCGGCAGGGCGTTGAGGACGAAGTCGGTCGTCGAGGGCAGATGGCCGCCGCCCGTCGTCTCGTCGACCGCCGCGACGTCCAGCGAGGAGGGGTCGACGTTCATGCCCTTGCCCGGGCCGACGACGTTGGCGGCGACGAGACCGATGACCAGGGCGACCGTGGAGGCGACCTCGAACCAGATCAGGGCCTTGACCCCGATCCGGCCAAACGCCTTCAGGTCACCGGCCTTGGCGATGCCGACGACGACCACGCAGAACACCAGCGGCGAGATCACGGTCTTGATGAGGCGGGTGAAACCGTCGCCGAGCGGCTGGAGAGCCGTGGCCGTGTCCGGCCACAGCTTTCCGACGACGATTCCGAGGACGAGCGCGCAGAGCGACCTGCGCGAAGAGAGAGGTACGCAGTGTGCGTGCGACGCGTCGCGGCAGAGACGGTACGGACGGTGGCACGGGGCCTCCTAGGGGGACGGGGCACACAGAAGCCGGAGGGGACTTCTGCGATACGGAAAGCGGCTTCCGTAGCCGAACACTTTGAGGCTGTCTTGATCGCGCACAAGACCGCAGCGTTTCGGCCATGTAAAAGCACCCTAAGTGACGTATCGTCACACCCGTCACAGGGGTCTCCTCAGCAGCGTCCTGCGATCCCGCGTGAGCACCCCCTGCACGGTGGTCAGCGTGCGGTCGTAGCAGCCGTGCGAGCCGTACAGCCGGTAGCGCTCGCTCGTGGTGCCGACCGCGTGCCGCTGGTCGCGGGGCACGTTCGCCGTGTACGTGGCGTCGCCCGTGTAGGAGTCGTCGAGCCGTGACCAGGCGGTGCGCCGGCCGCCGTGCGATGCGGCCGTCGTGGCGCGGTCGCCGAGGGTCAGCACCGTGCGCAGCCGGTCGCCCGCCCGAGGGTGGTCGTGCCGTCCATCGTGTAGCTCCGGTCCGTGCGTGTGGTGCGCGCCGGTCCGCGCCCGTCGACGGTCACCGACTCGTCGTCGGTCCAGGTGGCCTCCAGCGCGTCGCTCGTCTCGCCGTCGGTCCAGCGGTGCGCCGAGGTGTTGGCGAGCGAGCGGCTGACGGTCGTCGTGACGCGGCCGTGCGAGGTCTCGACGTATCCGGCGACGGTCAGCCGGTGGCGCACCCTCGGTGTCCACCCGGTGCTCCGAACCGGGCGTGTAGTGCGAGGAGTTGGTGAGGTCGCCCTCCTTGTGCGCGGTGAGCTTCCCGGTGACGTGCGCGCGCTGCTCGTCCTGCCAGACGAGGACGTTCACGGGGGTGCTCCAGCCGGCCTGCCCCTCGGGCACGCCGACGACGGAGACCTCGACGCGGTGCGGGCGGCCGTCGTTGAGAAGCCCGGCGAAGGGGGTGAGGTCGTAGCTGATCGGTTTGATGTCGAAGGCGCGCGGGCCCGGGATCACGTACCAGAGGAACGGGTTGGACCAGCCGCCGGTCCACACGGTGGGGAACGGCGCGGCGATGCCCGCGAGCCGGCCGTCGACGCTGATCTGCACCTCGCGGTAGGGGCCCTGGCCGGCCTTGCAGGAGTACGGCGCCGGATCGGGCACCGCCAGATACCAGTACTCCTCGCAGCCGCCGCCGGAGCCGGTGGCGTACACCTCGGCGACGATGCGTTCGCTGTTGCGCGGGGTCGTGAGGGTTGTCGCGCCGTCGGCCCCGTGGTCGAGCGTGAGGACCTGGTCGGGGCTCTCTCCGTCGGGGCGGCCCGGATAGAACGTCAGCGTGACCTCGACGTCGAGGACGCCCGTGTAGGTGTCGTCGACGACGTTGCCGATGAGCATCTCGACGTCCTGGCGCCCGCGGAAGGTGTCGCTGTAGCGCGTGACGTCCTTCTCCACGGACCACTCGATGCCGTCGGGCGAGGGCTGCGGCGTCGACGTACGGAAGATCTCCACCCCGCCGACGTGCAGATAGCCGAGCCGGTCGTACTGCCGCCCCTTGACCTTGCCGTCGAGCCGCAGCACCACCTTGCTCCAGCGCTCGCCGCAGCCATCGGGTGGCGTGTACGTGCCCCGGTAGGGGGTGAAGTCGCGGAACTGCGCCTGGGCGACGGTGACTTCACAGAATTTTCCGGCCGGCCTGCCGACGGGCGGGGCGGCCGTGACCGGGTCGTGCCAGTCGGTGCCGAACTCGGCGGGGACCTCGGCGGCCCGGGCGGGACCGGTTCCGAGGAGGGTGCTCGCCAGCAGGGTCGCCCCGGCAAGCATGGACATGACGATCCGTCTCTTCATGGGCGGTGTTCTACGGGGAGTTCGCCGCCTCCGCAATGAGCAACAGCCCGTCGAGGCAGCGCTGTTCTCACCCCTGTCGGCCGGTTCCGGCCGGTGGGCCGCGCGCGCACCGGAAAACCGGTTGCCTCCGACCCCGCCACGACGCGAACCTGTCACGGTTTGTTGCCTCGGCCCGAACCCCTCATCCCCCCCTGACACGAGCCACTGGGACGTCATGCAGATTCAAGACCTTCCGTACCCCGACCCGGGCGTGCCGGACGCGCGTTCGGGCCCCCGATTCCTGTGGTGGCTCTTCCGGAATCAGCTGGGCGGCCAGCTCAAGTCGCTGGCCTGGGGGCTGCTGCACTTCGCCTCCGTCTCCGCGCTGCCGTTCTGCGTCGGAGTCGCCGTGCAGGCCGTCGTCGACCGCTCCGGCGGCGCGGCTCGCCCTGGCGGGCGGCCTGCTGGCGCTGGCCTGCGTCGGCAACGCGGTCGGCGACACCTTCCTGCACCGCACCGCCGTCACCAACTGGATCACGGCCGCCGCCCGCGTCCAGCAGCTGCTCGCCCGCAAGGCCGCCCAGCTGGGCTCGGCGCTGACCCGGCGCGTCGCGGCCGGCGAGGTCGTGGCCGTCTCCACGGGTGACGTCGAGAAGATCGGCTGGTTCGTGGAGGCCTGGTCGCGGTTCACCGCGGCCGTGGTCACCGTCGTGCTGGTCTGCGTCGGGCTGCTCGTCTACCAGCCGGCGCTCGGCGTGGTCGTCGCCGTCGGCCTGCCCGTGCTGGCGCTCGCCGTGCTGCCGCTGCTGCCCCGCGCCACCCGGCGTGCCGACACCCAGCGCGAGAAGGCCGGACGCGCCACCGAACTCGCCTCCGACACCGTCGCCGGTCTGCGCGTGCTGCGCGGCATCGGCGGCGAGGAACTGTTCCTCGACCGCTACCGCCGCGCCTCCCAGGAGGTCCGCCACGCGGCCGTGCGCAGCGCCCGCATGTGGTCCCTGATCTCCGCGATCCAGGTCCTGCTGCCCGGGACTGCTGCTCATCGCGGTCGTCTGGTACGGCGTGCAGCTGGCGCGCCAGGGCCGGATCACCGTCGGCGAACTGGTCACCGTCTACAGCTCGGTCATGGTCCTCACCTATCCGCTGCGGCACTTCGAGGAGATCGCGATGGCGTACTCCTTCTCCCGGCCCTCGGCCAAGCGGGCCGCGCGGCGTGCTGTCGCTGGAACGGGCCACGGACACCGCCGGGTCGCGCGCGGCCGAGGTCCCCTCCGGCGATCTGTACGACCCGGCCACCGGACTGCTCGCGCCCGCCGGCCGGCTCACCGCCGTGGTGTGCGGCGACCCGGACGCGGCGGGGCGGCTGGCGGAACGGCTGGGCGGACACCCGTCGCAGGAGGGCACCGTCGGTGCTGCTGGGCGGGGTGCCGCTCGACGAGCTGCCCGCTCGAGATGCGCCCGCACGGCCGTCCTCGTCCAGGACAAGGACCCGGTGCTGCTCTCCGGCACGCTGCGCGAACTGCTCGACGTACCCGCGTCGGGCGCCGTGCGCGCCGGGGGAGGCGCTGGCGGCCGCGCAGTGCGACGACGTGCTGGCCGCCCTGGTGCAGGGCTCGCTCGACGCCGCCGACCCCATGGACGCCCGGATCACCGAGCGCGGGCCGGTCGCTGTCCGGCGGCCAGCGCCAGCGGCTCGCGCTCGCCCGGTCGCTGATCACGGACCCGGAGGTGCTCGTCCTGGACGAGCCGACCTCGGCCGTCGACTCGCACACCGAGGCACGGATCGCGGAGGGCGTGCGGGAGCTGCGCGCGGGGCGCACGACCGTGGTGTTCACCTCCTCGCCGCTGCTGCTGGACCGCGCCGACCGGGTCGTGTTCCTGCACGACGGCGAGGTCGCCGCGGTCGGCGCCCACCGCGAACTGGTGCGCACCGAGCCCCGCTACCGGGCGGTGGTGACCCGCGAGACCGAGGACGAGACCGCCCGCACGAGCGGCCGGCGGGGTCGTTCCGACGACGGTGATGCAAGGAGACGTACGGCGAGGAGACGTTCTGCAAGACGACGTACTGGACGAACTGGAAGAGATCGAGGAGAAGGCATGATCGGCGTCGCGCCACCGGCGTACGACCCGGCGGCCCCGACGACGGCGAACACCCTGCCGGTCGGCGCCCCCGCGACCGTCCGCGCCTACGTGGCCGAACTGCTGCGCCGGCACCGCCGGGCGTTCCTGCTGCTCGTCGCCGTCAACACGGTCGCCGTGATCGCCTCGATGGCCGGCCCCTGGCTGCTGGGCGGACTCGTGGAGCGGGTGTCCGACGGGGCGCGGGACCTGCATCTGGAACTCACGGCCGGGCTGTTCGTGGCCGCGCTGGCCGTCCAGGCGCTGTTCGTCCGCCAGGTGCGGCTGCGCGGCGCGATGCTCGGCGAGCGGATGCTGGCCGACCTGCGCGAGGACTTCCTCGTCCGGTCGGTCGGGCTGCCGCCCGGCGTGCTGGAGCGGGCCGGGACCGGGGACCTGCTGTCGCGGATCACCACGGACATCGACC
Source organism: uncultured Actinomycetota bacterium (assembly GCA_963798065.1). GTDB lineage: Bacteria > Actinomycetota > Actinomycetes > Streptomycetales > Streptomycetaceae > Streptomyces. Next base: position 49,908 of record CAWCSC010000032.1, read on the forward strand.
GGCTGGGCAACGCCATGCGCGAGGCGGTGCCGCAGCTGTCGATCGGCGTGGTGTGGGTGGTGCTGCTGATGGGCGGACTGGTGGTCACGGCGCCGCCGCTGGCGCTCGCCGTGCTGCTCGCCGTGCCGCTGCTGGTGATCGGCTGCCGCTGGTACTTCCGGCGGGCGCCCTCCGCCTACCGCTCGGAGGCCGCCGGGTACGCCGCCGTGGCCGCCGCGCTCGCCGAGACCGTGGACGCCGGGCGCACCGATCGAGGCGCACCGTCTCGGCGCCCGCCGCGTCGGCGCTGTCGGAGCAGCGGATCAAGGAGTGGACGGCCTGGGAGCGCTACACGCTGTGGCTGCGGTCGGTGCTCTTCCCGGTCATCAACACCACCCACGTGACCGTGCTCGCCTCGGTCCTGATGATCGGCGGTGTGTTCGTCCTCCAGGGCTGGATCGAGGTCGGCCAGCTGACGACGGGCGCGCTGATCGCCCAGATGCTGGTCGACCCGGTGGGCATGATCCTGCGCTGGTACGACGAGCTCCAGGTGGCCCAGGTGTCGCTGGCCCGGCTGGTCGGGGTCCGGGACATCGAACCTGACGCCGGGGACGCCTCCGTGGCCCCCGACGGACGCCACGTGCACGCCGACCGGGTGCACTTCGGCTACGTGGAGGGCGTGGACGTCCTGCGCAAGGTGTCCCTGGAGGTCGCCCCCGGCACCCGGCTGGCCCTGGTCGGCCCCTCGGGCGCGGGCAAGTCCACGCTGGGCCGGCTGCTCGCCGGGATCTACGCGCCCCGGGACGGCCGGATCACCCTGGGCGGCGCCGAGCTGTCCCGGATGCCCGCGGAACGCGTCCGCTCCCACGTCGCCCTGGTCAACCAGGAGCACCACGTCTTCGTGGGCTCCCTGCGCGACAACCTGCGGCTGGCCCGGACCGACGCGGTCGACGCCGAGCTGTGGGCGGCGCTGGGCGCGGTCGACGCGGACGGCTGGGCCAGCGCGCTGGACGACGGCCTGGACACCGAGGTCGGCTCGGGCGGCCTGGCCCTCACCCCGGCCCAGGCCCAGCAGATCGCGCTGGCCCGCCTGGTGCTGGCCGACCCGCACACGCTGGTCCTGGACGAGGCGACGTCCCTGCTCGACCCCCGCGCCGCCCGCCACCTGGAACGCTCCCTGGCCCGGGTCCTGGACGGCCGCACCGTCGTCGCCATCGCCCACCGACTGCACACCGCCCACGACGCGGACGTCATCGCCGTCGTCGAGAACGGCCGGATCAGCGAACTGGGCAGCCACGATGAGCTGGTCGCGGCGGACGGGGCGTATGCGGCGCTGTGGAGATCCTGGCACGGGTGAGGCGCCGTCCGGGCCTCGCGACCGGTCCGGGCTCAGCCCGGGTTGGTGCGGGCCCGTGGCGGCTGAGCCCTGCTCCCCCGCGGCCCGACACCTGTCCACGCGCCGTGACGGCTGAGCCATACCCCTCCGCGGCCCGGCACCTGCCGGCTCGCGGACACGGGGAAGGTACGGGACGGCCGGGGCAGTCCTGGATAACGGGCCGAGAGGCCAGGGACACCGGGCCGGGAGGCCAGGGACACCGGTCGCCGGCCGGATGCACTGGTTCCCAGACCGGGGGCACCGGTCGCGAGACCGGAGGCACCGGTCGCGACCCGCTCGGCGCCCCCGCCGCCGGCACGAGTGACGCGCCCGGGCGGGCCAGGAGACCAGGGACGCCGGTCGCAAGGCGGAGGCACCGGTCGCGACCCGCTCGGCGCCCCCGCCGCCGGCACGAGTGACGCGCCCGGGCGGCCCAGGAGACCAGGGACGCCGGTCGCAAGGCGGAGGCACCGGTCGCAGGCCGGAGGCACCGCGTGCGAGACCGGAGGTACCGGTCGCGACCCGCTCGGCCCACCCCCCGCCACCACGGGTGACGCGCCCGGTCGGGCCAGGAGGCCAGGGGCCGGCCGACCTGTCCGGGCTCGCCCGAGGTGACCCCGGACGGTCGGCGGCTGAGCCGGGCGGGCCAGGCCCGGTGCCCCTTGACGGCCCGGCACCTGCCGCCCCGCGGACACAAGACCTGGCGCCTGCCGACCCGCGGACACAAGGACGGATGCGGGACTCGGGACGGCCAGGGCAGGCCGCGAGGACGGGGGCGTTCGGCCGCGGTCCGCTCCGCTCGCCCGAGCCCCCGGCAGGGTCCGTGGCGTTGCGCGGGGACGAGGCCGGGTGGAAGGCTGGAATCAGGCACCGGCTCGGGGAACGCCCGGGAACCGAAGCGGTTCGGCGAGGGGCGGCGCCAGTGCTCCGTGCGGCGGCGGCCCGGCGCGGGCCCCGGTGAGAACGGGCTCGTCCCCACCCCCTGGAGGTACCCGTGAACAGCGCCGACGGATGGGGAGACGATGTCTACCAGCCGGATCAAGACGAGCAGACGGGAGGACACGGGGCTGCTCGACGTCGAGGACACCCTGGAGAACGACGGCGTCGACGATCCCCTGGACCGGGGCTGGTCCCCTCCTGACCGTCCCTGGGCCGTCGAACACCTCGGTGTGACGGCGGCCGAGCGGCAGCGAGGGCGAGACGCTGGACCAGCGGCTCGCCGAGGAGCTGCCGGAGGCCGCCGCGCCGGACGGTGACGGCCTCGGGGACTGCCGAGGGCACCGACGGGGAACTCCTGGACAACGAGGTCGGCGCCGCCCGATCCGGCCGGCTCGTGGCACCCGACGAGGGCGCGCACGAGGACGAGGAGAGCGCGCTGGTCGCCATGGACGTGGGCATCGACGGCGCGGCGGCGTCGGCCGAGGAGGCCGCCGTGCACGTCGTCGACGAGGACACCCTGTCCGGCTGAGGCAGGCGCCATCAGCCCTCCCACCCGAGCCGCCCGAACCACCCGAGCCGCCCGAGGAGCAAGGAGCATCCATGCAGCAGGACAAGCACCCCGACTACCACCCCGTCGTCTTCCGCGACCGCGCCGCCGGTTACGCGTTCCTGACCCGGTCCACCGCGACCAGCGAGCAGACCATCGAGTGGGACGACGGCGAGACCTACCCGGTCGTGGAGGTGGAGATCTCCTCGGAGAGCCACCCCTTCTACACCGGCAAGGCCCGCACGGTGGACTCCGAGGGCCGGGTCGCCCGGTTCGAGCGGCGGTACGGCGGCGCCTGAGCCCGGTGCCACGGCCCAGCGGCCGCGCTCAGATGACGTTGAGCGCCGCCGCGCAGCCCACCCCGCCGAGCAGCATGAACACCGGCATCAGCACCTTGAGCTCGACCCAGCTGCCCGCCCGGAACCGCATGGCCTTCGGCGGCCCGAGCGGGTACCAGCGCTTGCGCCCCACCGGGATGGGCCACAGGATCGGGCAGCCGGAGACGGTCAGCGCGTCCCCGATGTCGTGCACGATCGCGCCCAGCACGACCGGCAGCCCCAGCCACAGGTACTCCTGGCCCGGCGCCGTGAACAGCCAGTCCGCGCCGTTGCCCGGCTTGTCCAGGACCCCCGCGAGGATCCACGCGCGTGGTCGCGGCCAGCAGCCACACCAGGACATCGCTGCTGGAGCCGCGCGCCGCCCGCCACAGCAGGCCCTCGATGGCCAGCACCAGGTGCACGAAGAGGATCGCCAGCACGCCCCAGCGGTCACTGGTGATCGCCACGGCCGAGGTGCCCGCACCGATCAGGACCGCCCACAGCCAGGTGTGCGTGAGCGTGCGGTGCCCGCCGGAGCGGCGCGGGTCGCCCTGCTTCTTCGTCGCCTTGTAGACGGCGTACGACAGCTTGTCGACGATCTCGCACAGCCAGCGCGACAGCGGTCCGAAGGACCGGGAGATGGTGGCCGCCTTGTGGTCGAGGTCCGGGGCGAGCGCGGCTCCGGCGCAGATCAGGGCGCCGACGAGGAGGACGGGCCAGGGCATCGGGTGCCCGGCCGCCGCGGCGGCCGCACCGACGCCCAGCCAGGCGGCGGCTCCCGACAGTGAGTGTGCTGGTCCCATCATGGCCGCTGCCCGCCCCATTCCTCGTGTGCCGCTGTCCAGTTGACCGGGCGCGCTGACGTCCCGTCGGCGACCCAGCGTAGCGTTCGTGATCTTCGGGCCCGCAGCCGATTCCCGCATCGGGCATCAGGCCAGGCAAGATGGGGGCGTGACCCTCATCGATCAGCTGCCGCGGACCGCCGACCCCGACGCCTTGTACGAAGCCTTCGAGTCGTGGGCCGGCGAGCGGGGTCTCACGCTCTACTCCCACCAGGAGGAGGCGCTGATCGAGGTGGTCTCCGGCGCGAACGTGATCGTGTCGACGCCCACCGGCTCCGGCAAGAGCATGATCGCGGCGGGTGCGCACTTCGCCGCGCTGGCCCGGGACGAGGTCACCTTCTACACCGCTCCGATCAAGGCGCTGGTGTCGGAGAAGTTCTTCGAACTGTGCAAGATCTTCGGCACCGAGAACGTCGGCATGCTGACCGGCGACGCGTCCGTGAACGCCGACGCCCCCGTCATCTGCTGCACCGCCGAGGTCCTGGCGTCGATCGCGCTGCGCGACGGCAAGGACGCGGACGTCGGCCAGGTCGTCATGGACGAGTTCCACTTCTACGCGGAGGGCGACCGCGGCTGGGCCTGGCAGATCCCGATCCTGGAGCTGCCGCAGGCGCAGTTCGTGCTGATGTCGGCGACGCTCGGCGACGTCTCCTTCTTCGAGAAGGACCTCACCCGCCGCACCGGCCGCCCCACCGCGGTGGTCCGCTCGGCGACCCGCCCGGTGCCGCTGTCCTACGAGTACCGCTACACCCCGCTCACCGAGACGCTCACCGATCTGCTGGAGGCCCGGCAGGCGCCCGTCTACATCGTGCACTTCACGCAGGCGCAGGCCGTGGAGCGGGCGCAGGCGCTGATGAGCATCAACATGTGCTCGCGTGAGGAGAAGGAGCAGATCGCCGAACTGATCGGCAACTTCCGCTTCACCACGAAGTTCGGCCGCAACCTCTCCCGCTACGTCCGGCACGGCATCGGCGTCCACCACGCCGGCATGCTGCCCAAGTACCGCCGCCTGGTGGAGAAGCTCGCGCAGGCCGGTCTGCTGAAGGTCATCTGCGGCACGGACACGCTCGGCGTGGGCGTCAACGTCCCCATCCGCACGGTGCTGTTCACCGCCCTCACCAAGTACGACGGCACCCGCGTACGCACCCTGCGGGCCCGGGAGTTCCACCAGATCGCGGGCCGAGCCGGGCGGGCCGGCTTCGACACGGAGGGCTTCGTCGTCGCGCAGGCGCCCGAGCACGTCGTCGAGAACGAGAAGGCCCTCGCCAAGGCGGGCGACGACCCGAAGAAGCGCCGCAAGGTCGTCCGCAAGAAGGCGCCGGAGGGCTTCGTCGCCTGGTCGGAGCAGACCTTCGAGAAGCTCATCGGCTCCGAACCGGAGCCCCTGGCCTCCCGGTTCCGGGTGACGCACACGATGCTGCTGTCGGTGATCGCCCGCCCCGGCAACGCCTTCGAGGCGATGCGCCGCATGCTGGAGGACAACCACGAGCCGCGCAAGCAGCAGCTGCGGCACATCCGCCGGGCCATCGCGATCTACCGCTCGCTGCTGGACGGCGGCATCGTCGAGAAGCTCGACCAGCCGGACGCCGAGGGCCGCATCGTCCGCCTCACGGTCGACCTGCAGCAGGACTTCGCGCTGAACCAGCCGCTGTCCACGTTCGCGCTGGCCGCGTTCGAGCTGCTGGACCCCGAATCGCCGTCGTACGCCCTCGACATGGTGTCCGTCGTGGAGTCGACGCTCGACGACCCGCGGCAGATCCTCGCCGCCCAGCAGAACAAGGCGCGCGGCGAGGCCGTGGCCGCGATGAAGGCGGACGGTGTCGAGTACGAGGAGCGCATGGAGCGCCTCCAGGACATCACGTACCCGAAGCCCCTGGAGGAGCTGCTCTTCCACGCGTACGACACGTACCGCAAGAGCCACCCGTGGGTCGGCGACCATCCGCTGTCGCCGAAGTCGGTCATCCGCGACATGTACGAACGGGCGATGTCCTTCACGGAGTTGGTGTCCCACTACGAGCTGGCCCGCACCGAGGGCATCGTGCTGCGCTACCTCGCCAGCGCCTTCAAGGCCCTCGACCACACCGTCCCGGACGACCTCAAGTCCGAGGACCTGGAGGACCTGATCGCGTGGCTGGGCGAGATGGTGCGCCAGGTCGACTCCAGCCTGCTGGACGAGTGGGAGCAGCTCGCCAACCCGGCGGAGATGACCGCCGAGGAGGCCCAGGAGAAGGCCGACGAGGTCAAGCCGGTCACCGCCAACGCGCGCGCCTTCCGCGTGCTGGTCCGCAACGCCATGTTCCGCCGGGTCGAACTGGCCGCTCTCGACCAGGTCGAGGAGCTGGGCGAGATGGACGCGGAGTCCGGCTGGGACGCCGACGCGTGGGGCGAGGCGATGGACAAGTACTGGGACGAGTACGACGACCTCGGCACCGGCCCCGACGCCCGCGGCCCCAAGCTGCTGCTCATCGAGGAGGAGCCGGAGAACGCCCTGTGGCGGGTCCGGCAGATCTTCCACGACCCCAACGGCGACCACGACTGGGGCATCAGCGCGGAGGTCGACCTCACCGCCTCCGACACGGAGGGCCGCGCGGTCGTCCGCGTCACCGACGTCGGCCAGCTGTGACCGGCCGGGCAGCAGCGAGCACAGGAGAATCCCACCCATGACGACGAACCCGGCCGAGAGACTGGTCGACCTGCTCGACCTGGAGCAGATCGAGGTCAACATCTTCCGCGGCCGCAGCCCGCAGGAGTCCCTCCAGCGGGTCTTCGGCGGACAGGTGGCGGGTCAGGCCCTGGTCGCCGCCGGCCGCACCACGGAGGGCGACCGGCCCGTGCACTCGCTGCACGCGTACTTCCTGCGCCCGGGCATCCCGGGCGTGCCGATCGTCTACCAGGTCGAGCGGGTGCGCGACGGGCGGTCGTTCACGACCCGCCGGGTCACGGCCGTGCAGCAGGGCCGCACGATCTTCAATCTCACCGCCTCCTTCCACAAGCCGGAGGAGGGCAGCTTCGAGCACCAGCTGCCGCCGGCCCGCACGGTCCCGGACCCGGAGTCCCTGCCCACGGTCACGGACGAGATCCGGGAGCATCTGGGCGCGCTGCCCGAGCAGTTGGAGCGGATGGCCCGCCGCCAGCCCTTCGACATCCGCTACGTGGACCGGCTGCGCTGGACCACCAAGGAGGTCGAGGACGCCGAGCCGCGCAGCGCCGTGTGGATGCGCGCGGTCGGGCCGCTCGGCGACGACCCGCTCGTCCACACCTGCGCCCTCACCTACGCCAGCGACATGACCCTCCTGGACGCCGTCCGCATCCCGGTCGAGCCGCTGTGGGGCCCGCGCGGCTTCGACATGGCGTCGCTGGACCACGCCATGTGGTTCCACCGCCCGTTCCGCGCGGACGACTGGCTGCTGTACGACCAGGAGTCCCCGATCGCGGTCGGCGGCCGCGGTCTGGCCCGGGGCCGCATCTACGACCGTGAGGGCCGGCTGGTCGTGTCCGTCGTGCAGGAAGGGTTGTTCAGGAAGCTGAGCTGACCTGGTCGTTCACCGACGGCGCTCGGCCCACGCCACGCACCTGCGGTGCGACGCGGGCCGGTCGGACCGGGTGGCGAGCCCCAAGGCCTGCCGCCGCCGCAGGGCCCTCGCCTTGGAGCGGATTCCGCCCTCCCTCGGTCGCCGGTGGCTCCGGACGAGGAGCGCCGGACACGGCAGCCCCTGAGCGAGGGGCCCCGCAGGTGACGGAGGACGCCCGATGGGCCATCCCGAGCTGCGGGCCCGTCCGGTCCCGGCCGATGCTTGGGGGCGGAGCGCTTCGGCGCGCGGCGCGGCTCAGGAGGTCATGATGGGGCGTCTTGGCGAACGAGTGGCGATCGTCACCGGTGGGGCCGGAGGCATCGGAGCCGCGGTGGCACGCGCACTCGCGGCCGAGGGCGCCTTGGTGGTGGTCGCCGACATCCGGGACGCCGAGGGGTCGGACCTCGCGGCCGAGCTCGGGGGCCGGGCCCGTTTCCTGCACCTGGACGTCACCAGCGAGTACGACTGGCAGCGGGCGCTGGCCGAGACGGAGCGGGACCTGGGCCCGGTCTCGGTCCTGGTCAACATCGCGGGGATCATCGACTGGGGCACGATGGAGGAACAGAGCCCCGCGTCCTTCCGCCGGGTCGTCGACGTCAACCTCACCGGCGTCTGGCTGGGCATGCGCGCGGCGGCACCATCGCTGCGCCGGGCTGGGGGCGGCGTGATCGTGAACATGTCCTCTCTCGCCGGGCTGACCGCCTACGCCGGTATCGGAGCGTACGCGGCCAGCAAGTGGGGGCTGCGCGGCCTGACGAAGGTCGCCGCTCTGGAACTCGCGCCCGACCGGGTCCGGGTCTGCTCCGTCCACCCCGGCGCCATCCGCACCCGGATGACGGCCGGCTTCGGCGACGCGTACACCGCGGGACAGCCCATTCCCCGGTTCGGCGAGCCCGGGGAGGTCGCCCGCATGGTGCTCTTCATCGTCACCGAGGCCACCTTCTCGACAGGGTGCGAGTTCATCGTCGACGGCGGCATCCTCGCCGGGCCGCCGGCCGTTCTGACGCCGACCGACTGACCGGCCGGCCTGGTGGCTGGACGGCCGACTGCCCCTCCCTCCGGCTGCCTCTCCCTCCGGCTGGCCGGCCGACTGGTGGTGCCGACGGACGGTGCCCCTGGCCAGATCACCCACCCGGCTGGCAGTGCGGGCACCACACCGTGCCGCGGCCGGCCATACGGGACCGGCGCAGGCCGGTACCGCAGCGCGGGCACCTCGGGTCGGGGTCGTCTCGGTGGCCGGTGAGCCAGGAGTCACGCGGCGGGACGCAGCCGGCGGTGACGGAAGAACGCAGGGTGCGGCGCATCTGGCTGTACAGGCGACGACGATCGGCCTGGGTGAGATCACGTGCTGGGCGGTCGGGGCGCAATCGAGCGCGCCACAGGATCTCGTCGGCGAGCAGATTGCCGAGACCGGCGAGAACGGACTGGTCGGTGAGCGCTGTCTTGAGATGCCCGCGGCGTGACGAGAGCACGGCCTCGAAATCCGCGCGCTCCACCGCCAGCGCATCGGGGCCCTGCCGCCCGAGCAGCCGGTCGATGTCGCGGTCGTCGCCCGCCAGCCAGAGCCCCTGCAGTTTGCGCTGGTCACGGAAGCGCAGCTGCCGGTTGCCGCTCAGGGTGAGCAGCACCCGGTCGTGGGCCTCGACTGCGTCATCGGGGTGACCGCAGACCAGCCGGCCCGTCATCCCGAAGTGCAGCACGAGGGTGGGTCCGGCGCCCGTACGGGCGAGCAGCCACTTCCCGTGCCGTTCCGGAGTACCGAACCGCCGGCCTTCCAGCGCGTCACGCAGTCGCCGCGTACTGACCCCGTGCAGTACGCCCGCGTCCCGCACGTCGACACGTCGGATGACCCGTCCCTTCGCGCAGGACTCGAGCACCTGCCGGAACCCCTCGACATCTGGGAGCTCGGGCATGACCGTCGCGTCAGGTTTCCTGGAGGACGGAGAGCACGTTCCCCGCCGGGTCGGTGAACCAGGCGATCAGCGGGCCGCCGCCGCGGAAGATGCCCTTGTCGTCCGCCTTGAGATGGTCGTAGTGCTCGAAACTCACCCCTCTCCTGCCCAGCTCGTCGACCGCGGCCTCGATGTCGACGACGGGGAAGTTGAGGATGGTGAACGTCGCCGGGGTGTGGTCCGGCTTGGGGTAGACCAGGGTGTCCCGGTCACCCGCGATGTGCAGGACCAGCATGCCGTTCTCCTCCGACACCCGGAGTCCGAGCGTGTCGCCGTAGAACGTCCTGGCCGCGTCGATGTCGTTCACCGCGAACCCGCTGAACGCTTTCGTCGTACCGAACATGATCGCCTCCTGTCATAGTCTCCTCAGATTTCCGACCGGGACGCATCCGGAAACTCATCGCTCATCGCTCACCGGGCGGGCAGCCGGTCCTCGACCGGCAGAGGTCACCCGTACGTCGCCTGCCTCTGCGACGCAGCCAGCCCAGCACGCTGGGGGACGGGGTGGGGTCGAGGGGGGTGGGCCTGTCTCCCGCAGGAGCCGGGGGTGGTGTGGTCGCCTCTGGTGCTGCTGGTCGTCTCGGGGGCGATTCCGGAGCTGGACGCGATTGGGGGTGTTGCCTTCGCGCCGTCTCCATCGTGTGGGCCAGGTCCGCTCGGAACCAGGCCACCTCGTCCGGCTCGCTCGCCGTCATGAGCGTCTCGGCCCGTTCGGCGGCGGGTGAACCAGGCGCGCCGTGCGCCGGGAGGCGAGGACGGCAGCGGTCCAGGCGGGCGCGCGCGTAGGGGTCCTCGACGACTTCCGCCACGTCGGCGGGGTCGAGGAGACAGGCGAGGGCTGCCGCGCGAGCCCAGGCGTCATCTCCCGCCTGCCGCGTCAGGAATCCGATGTGGCGTCCCCGCCAGTTGCGGGGACGCCGGTCCAGACCGGCCTTCCGCCCTTCCCGGATGGGTGCGGGCGTGCGCCCCGTCAGCAGCCGGGCGTTGCTCTCCTCGGCCGCGAACTGCCGTAGTTCTGCGGCCAGATACAGCCAGACGACCGCCCCGTACCGGTTGAGATAGAACTTCACCGGCACGAGCAGGCCGAAGCGGGCGAGATTCGTGAACCTGGTGGGCGTCACCCCCATGAGCTCGGCGCTCTCATTGGTGCCGGTGGTCGCGACGCGTTCGCGCAGTTCGTCCGGGAAACCCTCCTCGGCGCGCAGCCGGTCGATCTCGGCGCGGGCGACGCGTCGCCCTCCGCCGCCTTCGTCGGGAACGGTCCGGATGAATCCGAGATTCACGGCCAGGTCGAACTCGCGCCGCTTGAGGTCGAGTTCGCGGGCGGCCCGGCTCGGCGCCCAGGTGGGGCGGTCGGGTTGCGCGATGATGCCTGCCATGGTCGGTCTCCCCCGTGGAGTCAGCGGCTCACGCCGTGTGCGGTCGCCGTGAAAAAACCGTAACCGCTTCGGCGCACGTCGTGGCGAGCCTGTGGATAACTCCGCGGGGGTGACAAACGTGCAGGTCAGGCTTCTGTGATCGATTTCCGTTCGGGCTGGCGGGCATCCACGTCGAGGTGCTCGCCGACCCGGTTGACCAGAAGGGTCATCTCGTACGCGATCTGGCCGATGTCGGCCTCGGCCCCGCTGAGGACGCACAGACAACTGCCCGTGCCGGCCGCGGTGACGAAGAGCACCGCGTCGTCGAACTCGATCATCGTCTGACGTACGCTGCCCGCGCCGAAGTGCCGTCCCGAGCCCTTGGCCAGGCTGTGAAGCCCGGACGACACGGCCGCGAGGTGCTCCGCGTCCTCGCGGCGCAGTCCCGTGCTCGCCCCTGTCACCAGGCCGTCGTTGGACAGGACCAGTGCGTGCCGCACCTGGTGGACGCGCTCGGTCAGGTCGTCCAGCAGCCAGCCGAGTCCCTGGTTCTGCGCCATGTTCCGATCTCCCCGTTTTCTCCCCGTGCGATTCTCCTCCTGGCCGGAGGATCTCCACGCCAGCCTTCCCCACGACCGCTGTCGGGGCAAGGAGGATGGGAGCCATGGCAGAGAAGATGACCGATGCGGAATGGCGGGAGTTCGTCTCGTACGGCACCCGCACCGGAAAGCTCTCGACGGTCCGGGCCGACGGGAGTCCGCACGTGGCCCCGATCTGGTTCCTGCTGGACGGGGACGAGGTGGTGTTCAACACCGGCAAGGACACCGTGAAGGGGCGCAATCTCGCCCGCGACGGCCGGGTCGCCCTGTGCGTGGACGACGACCGGCCGCCGTACTCCTTCGTGGTGGTGCAGGGCCGTGCCCGCGTCTCGGAGGATCTCGACGAGATACGGCACTGGGCCACGCGCATCGGAGCGCGGTACATGGGCGAGGAACGCGCCGAGGAGTTCGGCGCGCGCAACGGCGTCCCGGGTGAACTCCTCGTCCGTGTCGCCGTCGACAGGGTCCTGGCTGAGCGGGACGTCGCGGACTGACCGCGGGAACCCCGGTCTCCCCGGTCAGCCCACCGAGTCGAGGAGCCGGGCGGTGTGCATCCGCCCGGCGTACTCGACGAGCCGGATCAGCACCTCCTTTCCCGAGTCGCGGTCACGGGCGTCGCACAGCACCACGGGCGTCCCCTGGTCCAGGTCGAGGGCGCGCGAGACGTCCTGGGCGCCGTACGGCCGGGCGCCCGTGAAGCAGTTGACGGCCACGACGAACGGGATGCGCCGGTGCTCGAAGTAGTCGACCGCCGGGAAGCAGTCCTCCAGGCGACGGGTGTCCGCGAGGACCACGGCGCCGAGCGCTCCCTGCGACAGCTCGTCCCAGAGGAACCAGAAGCGGTCCTGGCCCGGCGTGCCGAACAGGTAGAGGGAGAGGCCGGAGCGGATGGTGATGCGCCCGAAGTCCATGGCGACGGTCGTGGTGACCTTGTGGTCCACGCCGTCGGTGTCGTCCACCAACTGCCCTGCTTCGCTGAGCAGTTCCTCGGTGCGCAGCGGCCGGATCTCGCTGACGGCGCCCACCAGGGTGGTCTTGCCCACGCCGAATCCGCCGGCGACCAGTATCTTCAGCGCCAGCGCGGCGGTCTCGCCGTCTGGAGGCGTCGGCGTGCTCGGAGACCATCGATCACTTCTCTCGGGAGTGCCGGCAACGGTCGACGTCGTACGGGCGTGAGTGCAGCGGGTCATGAGCAACTTCGGCTGCCGTTCGTGCGGGTGTGGATGTGCGTCGGGCTGCGTTGTGAACGTTCATCTACAGCGCCCGCAGTCCCTCGATCACCTCGCGCAGAATCCGTTCGTCGGGCAGCTGCGCGGGCGGTACCGGACGGCTGACGGTGACGCAGCCCAGTTCCAGGAGGTCGCCGAGGAGCACCCTGACCACCCCCACGGGCAGGTCGGCGCCCGCGGCGAGTTCCGCGACCGACTGGGTCTCCGGTGCGGCACAGCTCGATAAGGGTCCGGTGTTCCGGGCCGAGCGCGGTGTCGTCGTCGACGCCCGGGCGCGGCCGGGTCCAGCGTGACGAGGGCGATCAGGTCGAACCGCACGCCGGTGGGGCCGGGCTTGGTGCGTCCGCCGGTCATGGCGTAGGGGCGGACAAGGGGCCCGGCCTCGTTGTCGTACCACTGGCTGCCCTGCTCGCGCGGGTCGCCCGTCATGTCCTCGGTCATCTGCGCGGACCGCCCTTCCGGCTCATCCGGCGGCGGGCGGCCGCGCAGCCGACGCGCGGCGCCGTGTAGAGGTGCTCGCCGACGCGTTTGACCAGGCGGGCCATCTCGTACGCCACCAGGCCGATGTCGGCGGTCACGGCGGTGAGGACGGCGAGGCAGGAGCCGTCGCCCGCGGCGGCCACGAAGAGGAAGGCGTCGTCCATCTCCACCATGGTCTGGCGCACCCCGCCGGCGCCGAAGTGCCGTCCCGCGCCCTTGGCGAGGCTGTGGAAGCCGGAGGCGACCGCGGCGAGGTGTTCGGCGTCCTCGCGGCCGGAGGCCGGTCGAGGCGCCCACGGCGAGGCCGTCGTTGGACAGCACCACGGCGTGCCGCACCTCGCTCACCCGCACGCACCAGGTCGTCCAGCAGCCAGTCGAGTTCGCCGGACCGCTGGGCGGCCCTCGTGCTCGGGTCCTGGATCATGCGGGGTCTCCTTCGCTGCTGTCGCTGCCCGCTGCGGGACCGGGCGTGGTGCGCGCGGCCGGGCTGCCTGCCGCCGCCGCGCGCCCAGCCGTCGCGGTAGGCCGCCATGCGGTCCCGGACGAGTTCGGGGGTGCGCCGTCGTCGTCGCCGGAGGGCCGGCGTCGGCTGGCGGTTCCTCGGGGCGCCCCTCGCGCAGTTGGGGGGCGAGGCTGGCCTGCCGTACGCGGCGCGGGAGGTCCTCGGAGGCTTCGGAGTCGCTCCGGGGGGCGGTGCAGTCGCAAGGTGGTGACTCCGGGGGGTGGGGTGTCGGTCTTGGTCTCCGCTGCGGCCGGTGCGGGAGCCACGGTGCGGCCGCGCCGGCAGCCGGCCTGCGCGGTCGGCGACGGCCTGGGAGCGGTGCCGGTCGGCGTCGGGCACGCGCGCGTAGCCGCGCTCCGGTCGGGCTGCCTCGCGTGTGCCGCTTCGTCGGCGGAACGTTCCGCACGTGCCGCTGTGCAGCAGGGCGGTGGGCAGCAGGACGACGGCGGTGGTGCCGCCGTACGGGCGAGGTGCGCAGGTGCACCTTGATGCCGTGCCGGGCGGCGAGTCTGCTGACCACGAAGAGGCCGAGCCGGTCGCTGTCGAACAGGTCGAGCGCCTCGGACTGCTCGATGCGCCGGTTGGCCTCGGCGAGGGTCTCCTTGCCCATGCCGAGGCCGCGGTCCTCGACCTCGACGGCGTAGCCGTTGCCGACGGGTTCGCCGGTGACGCGCACGCGCGTGTGGGGCGGCGAGAACTGGGCGGCGTTCTCGATGATCTCGGCGAGCAGGTGGGTGAGGTCGGCGACGGCCGCGCCGATGACGGCCGCCTCGGGGAGCTGCCGTACCTCCACGCGCGCGTAGTCCTCGACTTCGGAGACGGCCGCGCGGACCACGTTGGTCAGGGACGACCGGCATGCGCCAGGCCCGGCCGGGCGCCGCCCCGGAGAGGATGATCAGGCTTTCCGCGTGGCGCCGCATGCGGGTGGTGAGGTGGTCGAGGCGGAAGAGGTCGCTCAGCTCGTTCGGGTCGTCGGAGCGGCGCTCCATGCTGTCGAGCAGGCTGAGCTGGCGGTGGACGAGGACCTGGCTGCGGCGGGCGAGGTTGACGAAGACGCCGGAGATGCCGCTGGCGAGTTCGGCGCGCTCCACGGCGGCCCGCAGCGCGGCGCGGTGGACGGTTGCCAGGGCCTCGGCGACCTGCCCGGTCTCGTCCTCGCGCGGGCGGTCCCGGCGGCGCCTCGGCACGGATGTCGATCTCCTCGCCGGCGCGCAGTTTCCGCATGGCCTCGGGGAGTTTGCGCCGGGCGATCTCCAGGGCGCCGTTGCGCAGGCTCACCAGTTCGACCACGAGGCCACGGCCGATGCGTACGGAGATGACGAGCGAGGCGGCGACGGCGGCGAGGCCGAAGAGGACGGCGGCGCCGGCCGGGGTGAGCAGACCGCGGGTGAACGGGTCGGCCCGCTCCGCGACGCCGCGGCCGCGTCGTCCTGTCGATCGTGCGCATGCCGTCCTGCACGCGCGCGTGCGCGGTGTTCCAGGTGGTCTCGGCCGCCGCGTCGATCGCCTTGGCGCCCGGCCCGCCGGCCAGGATCCCGTCCTCGACGTCGCCCAGGCCGGCGTAGGCGCTGCCGTCGGCGAGGCCGTTCCAGGCGGCGCGTTCGGTGCCGCGCAGGTCGGCGACGGCCGACTCGGTGAGGGTGCGGCGCAGTTCGACGGCGCCGGTGAAGAGCCTGCAGCCGCTCCCCGGTCGAGGCGGCCGGCCAGGCGGGCGCTCGCCAGCACCGCGTTCTCCTGGGCCAACGCCTCGCCCGCGCGGGCGAATTCGAGCAGCACGCGCGCGTCGGAGCCGAGGTCGGCGTCCTGGATGCCGGCGAGGGCACCGCCCACGCCGAAGGCCGCCGAGATGGTCCGGGTGTAGCGGCTGTAGGTCGTCGGCCCAGCCCGCGCGCCGGTCCAGCACGGCGGTCCGCAGCGGGCGCAGTTGCTCGGCGCCGGTGACGAACGTCTCCAGGCGGCGGGCGACTCCGGCGGGCAGCTCCTCGCCGTCGGCGACGGTGTTGCCGTCGCCGAGCCGCAGCTTCGCTACGGCGCGGTCGGTGCGCCGTGCGAGCTCGTCCAGTTCGTCGGTCCGTACGGCGGACGGGTCGGTGGCGTGGCGTACCGCGGCCGCGCGTTCGGCCTGGAGGGCGGCGACCGCGGCCGCGACAGGGGCTCGGACCGTCGGCGTCGACGCGCTGGACCTGCCGCAGCCGGGAGACGTCCTGGGCGGTGGTGACGGTGGCGTAGGCCCACAGGGCCAGCAGGGAGACGACCGGCACCATCAGCAGGCAGACGATCTTGGCGCGCACGGTGCGTGGGCGTATGTGCCAGCGCTCCGCGCGCGTGGGTGCCCCGTCCGGTGCGGCGCCCGAGGGCGCCTGCGGGTCCTCGTCGGCCGGTGGTCCGGCGTGCGCGCGGCGGCCGCGCACAGGGCGGGGACGGCGTCGTCGGCGCCGGTTGTGGGGGTCCTACGGGGTGTGCGCATGGCCTCCTCGCTCGGAAGTGTTCGGGGGCGTGCCGCCCGGGCTCGGACGCGCCGCCTGGGCCGCAGGGCGTGCCGTCCGGGCTGCCGCTGGGCGTGTGCGCCGCTAGCGGGCGGCGCTCTCGACCGGCCGCTGGGCCGAGGCGGACGCCTGGCGCTCCCCTGCCGTCGGCGACAGCGCGACGAAGGCCGAGGTCAGGAAGAGGTAGGACCCGAGGCCGACGGCGAGGGGGAAGATGAACTGCATCGCCGTGGCCCCGGGCAGGGTCGCGCCCGGAGGGCGCGACGCGCACGCTCACCGCGAACATCCCGGTGTAGTGCATGCTGCTGACGGCCGCGCCCATGATCAGGGAGGCGATGGTGACCGCGAGCGGGCGACCTGATGTTGAGCGCCGCCCACAGGGCCGCCGTCGCCGCGACGACGGCGATCAGGACGGAGAGCCCGACGAGCACCGGGTCGTAGGTCACGTCGCCGTGCAGGCGGACGGCCGCCATGCCCAGGTAGTGCATGCTCGCGACGCCGAGGCCGGTGGTGAGTCCGCCGAGCAAGAGGGCCCGGCCGCGGTCCCGGCCGTAGCCGACGGCGAAGACGCCGGCGCAGACGACGACCATGGCGACGAGCAGGCTCAGGAGGGTGAGCGGCACGTCGTAGCGGATGTCGGTGCCGGCTGACGCGGAAGCCGAGCATGGCCACGAAGTGCATGGTCCAGATGCCGGTGCCGATCGCCGAGGCGGCGGTGACGAGCCAGTTGCGGCGCGAGCGCCCGGTGGCGGCGAGCGCGCGGACGGTGCAGCGCAGTCCGAGCGCGGCGCCTGTGCAGGCCATCGCGTACGACAGCGCGGGGGTAAGCCAGCCGAGGGCGGCGTGGTCCAGGTGTCCCATGGCCCCGGGACGCTAGACCCGGCAGGGGCGCGCGAAGGGGGCGCATTTCGAAAGGTGTTGGAATATGACGCAGAGGATGTACCGGAACGATCGGGTCACGCTCGAACGTGTGCGCTGAGGCGTCATCCGTGCCGGTGAGGAATCATGCGGTACATGAGCGACGACCACACGCATGTCCAGGAGTTCTTCACCGCCCGCGCCGCCGACTGGGACAGCAAGTTCCCGGACGACGGCCCGGCCTACGCGGCCGCGGTCGCCGAGCTCGGGCTGCGTGTGGGCGACCGGGTGCTCGACGCGGGGTGCGGCACCGGACGCGCCCTGCCGCCGCTGCGTGCCGCCGTGGGGCCGTCCGGAGTGGTCCTCGGGGCCGATCTGACCCCGGCCATGCTTCGGGAGGCCGTACGGGCCGGACGAGACCGTGAAGGACAGCTGCTGCTCACGGATGTCGCCGCGCTGCCCTTGCGCTCGCGGTCACTGGACGCCGTGTTCGGGGCGGGACTCATCGCCCACCTGCGCGAGTCCGGCCGAGAACCTGCGCGAGCTGGCGCGCGTGGTGCGTCCCGGTGGTGTGCTGGCGCTGTTCCACCCGATCGGCAGGGCCGCGCTGGCCGCACGCCAGGGCCGCCCGCTCACCCCGGACGACCTGCGCGCCGAGCCCAACCTCCGTCCGCTGCTGGCAGGTTCCGGGTGGCGCATGACGTCGTACGTCGACGAGGACGCCCGCTTCCTGGCGCTGGCCGTCCGCGAGGACTGAGCCTGCCGCGGTCACCCGGGCCTCGGCGTCCGGCGCCGGCACGTGCCGCACGGGGCAGCCCCGGACGCCCGGGACCGGACGCGTGCCCAGGTCGGCGACCCGGTATCCGTACGGGTAGCCCTTGATCTCCCAGTTCTGGCGGGCGAAGTGCGGGGCGCGCCGGGGCGCCATCAGGCGGACGGCGCGCCCCCGAAGCCGTACCGCGCGACGCACCCACGCGCGCGTGGTGGCGCTCGGCGGGGTATAGCGGAAGGCCTGCAGAAGGCAGTCGTCGAGCAGCGCGAGGGTCGTGGTGCGCAGCAGGGGTGCGAGCGGGCCCGGGTACCAGGACGCCATCAGGTCGAGCGTGGCGTCCGAGACCCGCCGGGCTTTTCGTCCCAGGCGAAGTGGGCCGCCTCGTAGTCGTCGAGGCAGGTCTCGAACTCCTCGTAGGTCTCGGGGATGTCCTTGATGCCCATGTGCCGGCCCAGGGTGCCGTAGTGGACGCCACTGGCGACGATCTCGTGGCGTGACATCCTGCGCCACCCGTAGGCGTCGATCCACCGTTTGGGCATCACGACGAACGTGCAGAGCACGTAGCGCATGTCGTCGTCGCTGATGTCGTAGCTGCGGTGCATCTGGTTGATGCGGCGGATCGCGGTCTGCCCCTGGTCGCCGCCGAAGCCGTGCTCGACGATGGCGTCCAGGAGCAGCGAGGTGTCGTCGTAACGCTTCTGCGTCCGCTCGGTGAGCTCCGCCGTCTCGCGCGAGCAGCCGGCCGATGCTCGGGACGGCGTAGGTCCGGTACAGGGCCAGTTCCAGAGCGCGGGTGAAGTCCCAGGGGAACTCGTAGGCCGCGCTCAGCCGGTAGATCTCCGTGGCCTCGCTCGATACGGGTCCATCCGCCGGATCTGAACCAGCCGGTCGAAGCGCTTCACCGCGCCGTCCCCCTTCTGCCGTAGGTCCTCCAACTTTACGTTGAGGGCCGGGAGATGAAAGATCGGATGCAACGACCGCACAGGGGGAAGGTGGATCAGCATGTGGGGCAAGGTCCGCAAAGCCGGGGGCAGAGTCGCTGATGCCTTGCGCACGGAGTCGAAGGCCGACGGGGACAAACGTCCACACAATCTTTTCGAGGCCGCCGCGGTCTACGTCGCGGCGGGCGCGGAGGACGACCAGGAGCGGGTCGACGAGGCGGCCGGCTGGGTGTCGCCGGAGGCACTGTCGTTCGGGGTGAACGAGCTGGCCTGCCGGGCCGTCATCGCGCTCGCGCGGGAACGCGGCGAGTCGCCGCGGACCGTGGCCCGCGAGCTGCTGGGGCTGCCGACCGCGTGATGGGCACGGTCCGGACGGCCGATTCGCCCCGTCCGCCGGAAAACTGCAGCTCGGGTGCGCTTGCGAGGCCGTGACAAGCGGCTTGCCGCGCGCACTAGGGTGCGCGCCGTTGGACGAACCGATGGGGAGGCTGGGATGGCCGGGACGGACGAGGACGCCGTCGCCGCCGCGGACGACGCGCTCTATGTGCTCACGGCGGTACTGCTGACGCCGGCGAAGTTTCCGAGCGTGCTGGGCGACGACTATCCGGAGGCATGCGCGGCGCTCGGTCTCGCGCCGCTGGCCGACGGGTACGGGCTGGTGCTCGGCCAGGACGGCGACGGCGCCCGGTGGACCGTCGTCATCGACGACGTCTCCCTGGTCGCCGTCGCGATCGCGTCCTGGGACTGCGGCATGGAGTACGAGCTGTCGCCCGACGAGCGCACGGTCGTCGCGGCCCTGCCCGGCTGGCCGCTCGCGGTCGCCGTCGCGGCGCCCGGGGTGCCCGCGCCGCACGATCCCGGTCCGGAGGCCGACGACCGGCCTCCGCTGGCTCCGCCGGACACCACCGTCTGGGGGCCGGCTCAGCGGCGCCTGGGCGCGGACGAGATCGCGCTGCAGTGGGCGACGTGGCGGGAGCAGATCGACGACTCGGCCTTTCCGGCACCGGGGCCCTCGCAGGCACCGGGCGACGAGCGGCGAGGCGGCCGACGCTCCGGCGCGGAGCGGGGAGACACGGGCAACAGGGCCACAGCGGCATCCGGCGGGTCCTCGCGGAGGCCCGCACCTACATCGACTCACCGCCGCCGCTGGGCCGGGTCCGGTCGTCGTTCGCGCCGGGTGACGCGCGGACCCTGCGGGCCGACGGCCCCGGCTGGTCGCTCGTGGCCAGGACCGACGACATCGCCTTCGTACTGCTCGACGAGGAACCCGGCGAGGTCCTGCCGGTGGGCCGGGGGCCGGAGCTGCCGGGTCTCCTCGAGGCGCTGGACAAGATGGCCGTACGGCCGAACTGATCCGGCGACGGCCTTCTTCGGTCACGCCGGTCAGCGCCTCAGCGACCGATCTCCTTACGGGTGGCACGACGCAGCCTGCGCCGCTGCGACGGGTCCAGCATGAGGTACGCGGCGGCCGGGACTCCCAGGATGATCAGGAGCGATGCCCACCAGGGCAGCCAGATCAACAGGATGAGCCCGGCCGCCACACCGCCTGCGGCGATCTTGGCGTTCTTGGACATGACTGTCGCCTCCTTCGCGGCCACTGCCGCTCTCTGTCTCGAAAACGGGCCCGCGCTTCGCGGCGGTTCCTGACCGCGACCCTGAGACATCCCTGAGGTGCGACCCCTACACACCCCTGACACCTTCATAGTGACTCAGCTCACAGCCCAGCCACACCCGCGTGCGCCAGAAGTGCTGTATGCTCGGCGGCTCCGATCCGCTAGTCAAATTTGAGGAATCAGCCATAGCCGAGCATCCGACTCTCCCGGCACCCTCCTCCGCGTCCTCCACCGCACCTTCCTTCGCGTCCTCCGAACTGGCCCGCTGCCGCGCCGTGTTCCTGCCCGGCGACCCCGCCCGCACCGGCCGCGTCGCCTTCTGGCGGCCCGACGGCCGACCCCGCCTGCCGTGCGTGCCGGCCTCCGTCGCGGACCTGACCGTCGTCGTGCCCGGCGGCGACGGGGTCGAGGCGGAGAGCGTGCCGGCCGTCCTGCTACCGGTGCGCGCGGCGCTGCCGGTCCTCACGCGCGCGCGTGCAGGAGCGCTGGGGCACCGGTCCACCGTGTTCTGGGGTGCGGCGGCGATGCACGCCCTGCACCTCGTGGCGCGCGGACTGCTGCTGCCGGGGCTGTCCCCGGGCGACCACGACGCCTGGCGGACGGGCCCGCTGCGCGCCCAGGACGTCGAGGCCGTACGCCGCCTCGCCGCCGCGATGCCGCCCGAGGCACACGCCGTGCCGCTGGCGGGCGCAGGGCCGCTGCGGCTGCCCGACCCGGAGCTGCTTCTGCGGACCTTCCTCGACGCCGTCGCCGACACCCTGCCCCGCTCCCCCGCCGCGCCGCTGGTGACGGGCGGTCCCGCCTACGCGTCGCCGGAGCCGGTGCACGTGCCGGAGCAGCGCGCCTGGGCCGCCGACGTCGCCGCGGGCCACGACGCGGGCGTGCGGCTGTCGCTGCGGATCGAGGCGCACGGCCTGTCGGACGCGGTGGCCGAGCACGGACGTGACGTTCCGGGCCGTGCTGCAGGTGCACAGCGTGAGCGATCCCGCGCTGGTCGCGGACGCCGCGGATGTCTGGGCCGGCGCCAGCGGGCGAGGCCTTCGGCCCGCGCGCGCGGATGGACGCCCTGCTGGCGCTGCGCCGCGCGGCCCGGGCCTGGGCCCCGCTCGCGCCGCTGCTGTCGGCGGCCGTGCCGGACGCGGTCGAACTCGCCGACGAGGAAATCACCGAGCTACTGGGCGCGGGCGCCCACGCGCTGGCGGCGGCCGGAGTCGACGTGCACTGGCCGAAGGGGCTGACCCGCGAGCTCACCACGCGCGCGGAGGTGGGGCCCTCGGACGACGAGGCGGAGTCCGGCAAGGGGTTCGCCGCCCTGCCGTCGTTCCTGTCCGCCGACGCGCTGCTCGCCTTCAACTGGTCGTTCGCGCTGGGCGACCGGCGGCTGAGCCGCGAGGAGCTGGACCGGCTCGCCGAGGCGAAGCGCCCCGTGGTGCGGCTGCGCGACCAGTGGGTCCTGATCGACCCTCAGGAAGTACGGCTCGCCCGCTCGCGGCAGGACCACAAGGTCACGCCGGTGGACGCGCTGGGCGCGGCCCTGACGGGCTGGGCGGAGGTGGAGGGCCACCGGGTCGAGGTGCGGCCCACCGGGTGGCTGGCGGCCTTGCGGGAGCGGCTCGCGGACCCCGAGGCGCAGCGGCCCGTGGAGCAGCCGGCCGCCCTCGCCGCCACCCTGCGGGACTATCAGCGGCGGGGCCTGAACTGGCTCGCCGGCATGACGTCCCTGGGCCTGGGCTGCTGTCTCGCCGACGACATGGGGCTCGGCAAGACGATCACGCTGATCGCCCTGCATCTGCACCGGCAGTCCGACGCCGAGTCCGCCGGACCCACCCTGGTGGTCTGTCCGACGTCCCTGATGGGCAACTGGCAGCGGGAGATCGAGCGGTTCGCGCCCGGCACACCCGTGCGCCGCTTCCACGGTGCACGGCGCAGCCTGGACGACCTGGCCGACGGGGAGTTCGTGCTCACCACGTACGGCACGATGCGCCTGGACGCGCCCCGGCTCGGCGAGGTGCCGTGGGGCATGCTCGTGGCGGACGAGGCCCAGCACGTGAAGAACCCGTACTCCTCGACCGCGCGGGAGCTGCGTTCCATCGGCGCACGCGCGCGCGTGGCGCTCACCGGCACCCCGGTGGAGAACAACCTGTCGGAGTTGTGGGCGATCCTCGACTGGACCACTCCGGGGCTGCTGGGCCGGCTCGGCACCTTCCGCAGGCGGTACGCGGAGGCCGTCGAGGGCGGTCAGGACCCGGGCGCCGCTGACCGGCTGGCCCGGCTCGTACGGCCGTTCCTGCTCCGCCGCCGCAAGGCGGACCCCGGGATCGCGCCCGAGCTGCCGCCGAAGACCGAGACCGATCACGCCGTGTCGCTCACCCCGGAGCAGACGGGTCTGTACGAGGCGGTGGTACGCGAGGCGCTGGCGGAGATCTCCGGCGCCGGCAGCATGGCGCGGCGCGGCCTGATCGTGAAGCTGCTGACCGGCCTCAAGCAGATCTGCAACCACCCGGCGCAGTACCTCAAGGAGGAGCGGCCGGTGATCGCCGGCCGCTCCGGGAAGCTGGAACTGCTGGACGAGCTGCTCGACACGATTCTCGCCGAGGAGGCGGGCGTGCTGGTCTTCACGCAGTACGTGCAGATGGCCCGCCTCCTGGAACGGCACCTGGCCGCCCGCGGCACGCCCTCGCAGTTCCTGCACGGCGGGACGCCCGTCGCCCAGCGCGAGGCCATGGTGCGACGCTTCCAGGACGGCGAAGTGCCGGTGTTCCTGCTGTCGTTGAAGGCTGCGGGCACCGGCCTGAACCTCACCCGGGCCGAGCACGTCGTGCACTACGACCGCTGGTGGAACCCGGCCGTCGAGGCGCAGGCCACCGACCGCGCGTACCGCATCGGCCAGAGACGGCCCGTGCAGGTGCACCGGATCATCGCGGAGGGAACCATCGAGGACCGCATCGCCGAGTTGCTGATGCGCAAGCGGGAGCTGGCGGACGCGGTCCTGGGCTCCGGCGAGGCGGCGCTCACGGAGCTGACGGACGCGGAACTGGCGGAACTTGTCGAACTGCGAGGGGGCCTGCGATGACTCGGTACGACGGTGACACGGAGCGTACGTTCGCCGCGCTGCCGCCCGCGCACGGCCGGGGCTTCGCGCAGACATGGTGGGGCCAGGCCTGGCTGAAGGCGCTGGAGGACACGGCGCTGGACTCGGCGCAGCTCAAGACGGGCCGCCGGCTCGCCCGCGCGGGAGCGGTCGGCGCGGTGTCGGTGCGCCCGGGGCGGCTCACGGCCGTCGTCCTGGACCGCGACCGCACGGCGCACCGGGCCGACGTCCTGCTGGAGGAGCTCTCGCCCGCACAGTGGGACCGCTTCCTGGACATGACCGCGGAGCGGGCCGGGCATGTGGCGGCGTTGCTGGACCGGGAGATGCCACCGCACCTGGTCGAGGACGCGGCGGCCGCAGGCGTCGAACTGCTGCCGGGCCTGGGCGATCTGGAACCGGAGTGCGACTGTGACGCCTGGGACCACTGCGGGCACACGGCGGCGCTCTGCTACCAGGTGGCGCGGCTGCTGGACCAGGATCCGTTCGTCCTGCTGCTGATGCGGGGCCGCGGCGAAGCCGCCCTGCTGGACGATCTCCAGACCCGCAGCGGCGGCTCCGGATCCGCCGCCGAGTCCTCCGGGCCGGAGGGTGTGGACGCGGCCGAGGCGTATGCGGCCGGTGAGATTCTTCCCCCGCTGCCGGGCCTGCCCGAACTCCCCGACGAGCCGGGGGTGCCGCCGTCCCTGGACACCGAGACGCCGCCCGCTCCCGGTCTCGACCCGGCCGCGCTGGAGTTTCTTGCCGCGCGGACCGCCGTACAGGCCCACCGCCTGCTCTCGGAGTCACTCCGGGACGCGTACCAACGGCGCGCCCCCAGCGTGGAGTTGACAGTCCCGGAAGACGCCGTTCGGCTGGCCGCGGGCGATCCGGAGCCAGAGGTGGGGGACCGTCTCGCCGACGGGTCGGGACGCGGCCGGGAGGGGCTCGCAGCGGCGGTCCGTGCCTGGCACCACGGCGGTACGGCCGCGCTGGCGGTGCTCGACGAGGAGTGGCGGGTGGAGGGCGAAACGCTCGCACGCGCGCGTGCCGCCCTGGACTCGGCCTGGGACGCGGACGATCGGCCGGAGCTGCGGGCGCGGGGCAACCGGTGGACGGTCGTCGGCGCACCGATCCAGCTGCGCCTCGGCCGGGACGGCCGGTGGTGGCCGTACCTCAAGGAACGCGGTCGCTGGGTGCCCGCGGGAGGCGCCGCACAGGATCCGGCGACGGCGCTGACAGCGGCGGAGCCGGCCGCCGCGGACGCAGCCGTACCGGAAGGCACGCCCCTAGGGCAGTAGCTCGCCGGTGTCCAGCGACGGGAGGAGCGATGCGAGGTCGCTGGGCAGATCGCTCGGCAACCGGCTGGGAAAGCCCGACGGCAACCGGGTCGGCAGCTCGCTGGGCAACTCGGTGGGCAGCTCCGTGGGGATGCCGTGGGACGGAGCGGCGGGCGGCTCCCGGTCCGGCGAGTCATCGCTTCCCCTGGCCATCAGCACCACGAGGGACACGGCCGCGAGGGCCGCGAACACGGTGAGCAGGACGAGCAGCGGGTTGCGCCGCTGAGGCGGTACGGGCGGCATGGCCATACCGACCAGGGTCACCGTGCACCGCTCAGGACGCGAGCGGTGCACGGGAGTTGATACGGACTCATGTCGTGGATCGCATGATTCCGGAGCATTCCGGGTCGTACGGCCAACGGACGCGCGCGTGCGCGTGCGCGTGCGCTCAGCCGCGCGCTCCCAGCAGGTGGTCCATGGCCAGCTGGTCCAGGTGTTCGAAGGCCATGCCGCGGGCGGCGGCCGCGTCGACGTCGAAGGCCTCGAAGGCCGACCGGTCGGCGAGCAGGTCCTGGAGGCCGTCCGCGGCGGTGGGCTGGGCCAGCTCGTCCAGGCGGGCCGCGCGCAGGGCCTCCTGGACCTCCGGGTCGGCGCGGAAGGACGCGGCGCGCTCCTTGAGGATGAGGTAGTTGCGCATGCAGCCGGCCGCCGAGGCCCACACCCCGTCGAGGTCCTCGGTCCGCGGGGGCTTGAAGTCGAAGTGCCGCGGGCCGGTGTAGCCGGCCGACTCCAGCAGGTCGACCAGCCAGAACGCGGCACGCAGGTCGCCGGCACCGAAGCGCAGGTCCTGGTCGTACTTGATGCCGGACTGGCCGTTGAGGTCGATGTGGAACAGCTTGCCCGCCCACAGCGCCTGCGCGATGCCGTGCGGGAAGTTCAGCCCGGCCATCTGCTCGTGCCCGACCTCGGGGTTGACGCCGTACAGCTCCGGACGCTCCAGACGTTCGATGAACGCCAGGGCGTGGCCGACGGTCGGCAGCAGGATGTCGCCGCGCGGCTCGTTCGGCTTGGGCTCGATCGCGAAGCGCAGGTCGTAGCCCTGCGAGGTGACGTACTCGCCGAGCAGGTCGAAGGCCTCCTTCATCCGGTCCAGGGCCGCGCGGACGTCCTTCGCGGCGCCGGACTCGGCGCCCTCTCGACCGCCCCAGGCCACGTACACCTGGGCGCCGAGCTCGGCGGCGAGGTCGATGTTGCGGATGGTCTTGCGCAGCGCGTAGCGGCGCACGTCGCGGTCGTTGGCGGTGAACGCGCCGTCCTTGAAGACCGGGTGCGTGAAGAGGTTGGTGGTGGCCATCGGGACCTTCATGCCCGTGGCGTCCAGCGCCTGCCGGAAGCGCTTGATGTGCGCCTCGCGCTCGGTGTCGCTCGAGCCGAACGGGATCAGGTCGTCGTCGTGGAAGGTGACGCCGTGCGCGCCGAGCTCGGCCAGGCGCTGCACCGACTCGACCGGGTCGAGGGCACGTCGCGTGGCGTCGCCGAAGGGATCCCGTCCCTGCCAGCCGACGGTCCACAGGCCGAAGGTGAACCTGTCCTCGGGGGTGGGCTGGAAGCTCATGCCGCGGCTCCTTGCTCGCTGAGACTATTTCGTCATGGCGATTTACAAATTAGTATGCGAGCACCTTCCTGGGAAGAGACAAGGCGTCTCAGGACGAGAGAAGGTGTCTCAGGACAAGAGACGGACGAGAGAAGAGGGAGAAGCCCGATGTCAGCAGCCGAGGGTCCGCTCGTCGTCGGCGTGGACACGTCCACCCAGTCCACCAAGGCGCTGGTCGTCGACGCGGCCACCGGCCGGGTCGTGGCGAGCGGCCAGGCGCCGCACACCGTCTCCTCGGGGGCCGGCCGCGAGAGCGATCCGCGCCAGTGGTGGGACGCGCTGTGCGAGGCCCTGCGCCAGTGCGGCGACGCGGCGCACGAGGCCGCCGCGGTGTCGATCGGCGGGCAGCAGCACGGCCTGGTCACCCTGGACGACCGGGGCGAGCCGGTGCGCCCGGCCCTGCTGTGGAACGACGTGCGCTCGGCGCCGCAGGCCCGCCGTCTGACGGAGGAGCTGGGCGGCGCGAAGTTCTGGGCCGAGCGCACCGGCATCGTCCCCGCCGCGTCCTTCACGGTCACCAAGTGGGCCTGGCTGGCCGAGCACGAGCCGGAGGCCGTCCGGGCCACGAAGGCCGTGCGCCTCCCCCACGACTACCTCACCGAGCGGCTCACCGGGCAGGGCACGACCGACCGCGGCGACGTCTCCGGCACCGGCTGGTGGGCGTCCGGGACGGAGTCGTACGACGAGGAGATCCTGGCGCACGTGGGGCTCGACCCCGCCCTGCTGCCCCGCGTGGTCCGGCCCGGCGAGGTGGCCGGCACGGTGCGCGACAGCCACGACCTGCCGTTCTCCAAGGGCACCCTGGTCGCGCCCGGCACCGGCGACAACGCCGCCGCCGCGCTGGGCCTCGGGCTGCGTCCGGGCGTGCCGGTGATGAGCCTCGGCACGTCGGGCACGGTGTACGCCGTGTCGCAGCGCCGGCCCGCCGACCCGACCGGCACGGTGGCGGGCTTCGCCGACGCCCGCGGTGACTGGCTGCCGCTGGCCTGCACCCTGAACTGCACGCTCGCCGTCGACCGCGTCGCGACGCTGCTGGGCCTGGACCGCGAGGCCGTGGAACCCGGCACGGCCGTCACCCTGCTGCCCTATCTGGACGGCGAACGCACCCCGAACCTGCCGAACTCCTCCGGCCTGCTGCACGGCCTGCGCCACGACACGACCGCCGGCCAGCTGCTCCAGGCCGCCTACGACGGTGCCGTGCACTCCCTGCTCGGCGCGCTCGACCTGGTCCTGGACGCAGGACGCCGACCCCTCCGCGCCGCTGCTGCTGATCGGCGGCGGCGCCCGGGGCGCGGCCTGGCAGCAGACCGTACGACGGCTGTCGGGGCGTCCGGTGCAGGTGCCCGAGGCCAGGGAACTGGTCGCGCTCGGCGCCGCCGCGCAGGCGGCCGGGCTGCTGACCGGGGAGGACGCGGCGGCCGTGGCCCGGCGCTGGGACACGGCAGCCGGGCCGGTGCTCGACGCCGTGGAGCGGGACGAGGAGACGCTGGCCAGGATCGCCGGGGTACTCTCCGACGCGGCTCCGCTGCTGGAGCGGCCCACGGACACCCACTGAGGACTGGCGTCAGGCATGACCGCACCGCTGCACGAGGCCCACCCGGCCGGGCCGGGACGTGCGCTGCCCGACACCCAGCAGGGCATGCGCCGCCGCAACCTCGCCCGGGTCATGCACACCGTCCGCGCCGAGGGGCCGCTGTCCCGGGCCGCCGTCGCCTCGCGGATCGGGCTGACCCGGGCGGCGGTGTCGACGCTCGTCGACGAACTCATCCGCTCGGGGCTGCTCGAGGAGCTGGGGCCCGAGCGGCCCGGCCGGGTGGGCCGCCCCGGCTCCGCGCTCGCCGTCAGCGGACGCGGCCCGGCCGGTATCGGCGCGGAGGTCGGCGTCGACCATCTCGCGGTCTGCGCCGTCGACCTGCGCGGCACGACCCGGTCGCGGGCGATACGGCAGGGCGCGAACCGCGGCCGCTCCCCCGAGCCCGTGATCGCGGAGCTCACCGAGCTGGTCCGCCAGGTCGTCGCCGAGGCGGAGGGCGAGGGCCTGTGGCCGGCCGGGCTCGCGGTGGCCGTGCCGGGTCTGGTGGCGCGCGACGCCCGGACCGTCGTACGCGCCCCGAACCTCGACTGGCACGACACGGACCTCGGCGACCTGCTGCCGGCGGACCTCCCGCTGACCGTGGACAACGAGGCCAACTTCGGCGCCCTCGCCGAACTCTGGCTCGGTGACGGCACGCCGCGCGACTTCCTGCACGTGTCGGCGGAGATCGGCATCGGTGCGGCGGTCGTCGTGGACGGCGGGCTGCTGCGCGGAACGCGCGGTTTCGCGGGCGAGCTGGGGCACGTGCCGGTCCAGCCGGACGGGCCGGCGTGCGCCGTGCGGCGGGCGCGGCTGCCTGGAGCAGTACGCCGGTGAGGAGGCGGTGCTGCGCGCGGCCGGCCTGGAGCCGGACGAGGACCGTGTCGGGCTGCTCGCGGGGCGCGCCGCCGAGGGCGACGAGGACGTGCGGCGTGCCCTGCGCGACGCGGGCACGGCGCTCGGTATCGCCCTGACCGGGGCGGTCAACCTGCTCGACCCGCAGAGCGTGGTGCTGGGCGGGGAACTGTCCGGGCTCGCGCCCTGGCTGCTGCCCTCGCTGCGGGAGGAGCTGGCGCGGCGCACGGCGGGTCCGGCCTGCCCCGTGTCCGTGTCACGGCTGGGCCCTCAGGGGCCACTGCTGGGCGCCGCGCACTCGGTCGTGCGGGCGGTGCTGGACGATCCCGCTGCCGTCGCCGAGCGGGCCTGACGACCAGGACGCGGCGAACGGGCGGACCGGCCGAGTTCCCCCTGGCGTCCATGGGCGGCCCGAATCACCCGATGGGGCGAGCGAGTTGTCCACATTCCCCGGCCCGTCCACTGAACCGGTTCGCTTCCTTCTGACGGGCCGGCAGTCGCCATAACGTGATGCATGCGAGCCGCACCCATCCTCACGGCGACGGTCTCTCGCACCTCCATCCACGTGGACCGGCGTCCGAACCGTGCGCCCGTCGAAGCGAAAGGCACCCCCTCATGGACCAGGCAGCACCGCTCCCCAGCAGGCGAGGCATCCTCATGGGCGCCGCTCTCACCGCCGTCCCTCACACGCTGCTCCCCGGCACACGGGCCACCGCCCGCTCCCAGGACGTCGATCACCCGGGGGCCGAGTGGCACCCGGCGACCGGCGCCAACTACACGGCGTCGAACCGCCCCCGCGCCCATCCCCTCGACTACGTGGTCATCCACGTCACGCAGACGACCTACTCCGGCACCCTGTCCGTCTTCCGCAACCCCGGGAAGAAGGTGTCCGCGCACTACGTGGTGCGCTCGGCCGACGGGCATGTGGCGCAGTGCGTGCGCGAGGCCGACATCGCGTGGCACGCGGGGAACTGGGACCACAACACCCGCAGCATCGGCATCGAGCACGAAGGCTGGGTGGACCAGCCCTCGTACTTCACCGACGCCCTGTACGAGCGGTCGGCCCGGCTCACCGCGGGGATCTGCGCGAGGTACGGCATCCCCCGGAACCGCGCACACATCATCGGCCACCACGAGGTACCGGGCAGCGATCACACCGACCCGGGCCGCCACTGGGACTGGAAGCGCTACCTCAGACTGGTCGACGACTCCGCCCGGGAAGGTGCCGGTGCCCCACCCCTCACCCCACCTCACGTCCCGGTTACAAAACGCTCAACCTCTGGTTGCGGCACGGTAAGCAGGCAACGATGGGGCCATGACTCTGGCCCAGCGCGCCATGGAGCGCCTGCAGGCCTGGCCCGACCTGATGCCGGGCCCGGCGAGTTGCGGTACCGGACGGGCGCTCCGTTCCGTCCGTGACGAGATCGTCCACTTCCACTCGACACGGGACGTGGACCTCCACCTCACCCGCCGCGCCATCCAGCGCTTCCACTACGACCTCGCCGGTTCGAGCGCGATCCACCTGGTTCCCGGATCATGCTGGGTGACGGTCCACGTCGACTGCGAAGCGGATGTCGACCTGCTGCTGAGCCTGGTGAGCATCGCCCTCAAGGCCCATCAGACCCCGCCCGCCGACGACGAGCCGCGGCTCGCCGGATGCAACTTCCACCGTGTCAGGGTGCTGCCGCGCGACGCCGCCGCGGGCGGCTGAGCCTTGGTGACACCGGAGGCCGTCAACGCCGAGGCCTGGCGCGCATACGGAACACACCACGTGCGGCGGGCCACGGAGCCGCCCGAGGTGGAGCGGATCGACTGGGGGTTCGAGGGCGCCGGGCCGGGGACCGAGGTTCTCGGGAAGCTCGCGGGCCGGCGGGTGCTCGACCTCGGGTGCGGCCCGGCCCGGCACGCCGCCCATCTGGTCCGTGCCCACGGCGCGCTGGTCGACGCGGTCGACGCCTCGGCCGGCCAGTACGAACGGGCCCGTGCCCGTTACGGCTCGTTGCCCGGGCTGCGGCTGGTCCTGGCCGACGCGGTGGAGCATCTGCGCACGGCGGAGCAGTACGACGTCGTCTACTCCCTCCAGGGCGTCCCCTACATCGACCCGCACCGGCTGCTGCCCGCCCTCGCCGCGGGGCTCAGGCCGGGCGGCAGGCTCTGCTTCACGGTGCTGCACACCAACTCGCGTGGTGACGGCCCGTCGGACCACGTCGCGGCCCGCCCCGAGATCCTGCGGCTGGCGGGCGGCGGTGACCTCAGCGTCCACATGTGGGTCCTCACCCCGGACCTCTGGACGCAGCTGCTCACCGAGTACGGGCTGCGCGTGGAGCAGGTCGACGTCCTCGACGCGCCGCAGGCCGGCAACCACGCGTCCTACCGGCTCTTCCGGGTGACCCGGCCCGTCCGCGTCTCCTCCCGGCCGCGCACCGGGAAACCGCCGGTGGCCCATGCCGCGCTCGGGGTCGGCGCCATTGTGCACGGCCCCCGCGGGCTGCTCCTGGGCCGGCACCGGCACGGGACGTGGGAGCTGCCCGGCGGGACGGTGGAGCCCGGGGAGTCGTTGCAGGAGGCGGTGGTGCGCGAACTCGGCGAGGAGACGGGGCTCGGGGCACGGCCGGAGGACGTCCGGCTGCTGGGGACGCTCCTCGACGACGCGGGCGGTGTCGTCCGGGTGACCGTGGCCGCCCGGGTCACCGCCTGGCGGGGCGAGCCATCGGACCAGCCCGAGGAGAGCGTGGGCCGCTGGCGCTGGTTCGCCCTGGACCGGCTGCCGGAACAGCTCTTCGTGTGCAGCGCGCAGGCGCTCACCGCCTGGCGGCCGGGCCTGCCGATCAAGCACGCACCCGCGCACTACACGCCGTACTACACCGGAACGGACGACAGCTGAAGCACCCGGAGGGGTGTGTTTTACCGGCCGTTTCCGCGTGGTCGGCGCTCAGCCGCCCCCGTCGGCCCCCGACGTCTGGTGCACTGCCTTGAGGACAGTTGACGAGACATCAGGGGGTACGGTGACAGGTCGTCAGAGACGGGGAGCAGGCAGAGCGGTACTGGCGTTTCTCACGGCGTTCGGCGCACTGGCTGGTGCGGCCCTGGCAGGGGCGGCTCCGGCCGGTGCCGCCCAGAAGGCCGCGACCGTCCAGAAGGCCGTCACCGTCGCGCCGGGCGTCACGTACGAGCGAGTTCGACATCCAGGCGGCCAAAGGGGTGGCACACGCGCATGTGCTGAGCGTCGACCTGGGCAACCCGCACGTACGGGTCGATCTGCTGTACCCCGGGGCGGTGGCCTCGCGGGCGCAGGTCTCGCGGATGGCCGACGCCCAGGGGGCTGTCGCCGGTGTCAACGGCGACTTCTTCAACATCACCGAGACGCAGCACCCGGGCGTCGAGGCGACCGGCGCGAGCGTGGGTCCGGCGATCGCGGCCGGGCGGACGCTCAAGGCGGCGGTGCCGGACGGCCAGCGTTTCGGCCCGGCGCTGCCGCCCGGCGCGACCACCGAGGACGTGTTCGGCGTCGGCACCGACGGGCGGGCCCGGCTGGACCGACTGGCCCTCGACGGGTCGATCCGCACCTCCGAGACGCGGCTGCCGCTCGGCGGGCTCAACCAGTACGCGCTGCCGGTGGGTTCCGTCGGCGCGTTCACCTCCGAGTGGGGCAGCGTCTCGCGCGTGCGCGCCACCTGCGGCACGGACACGGACCGGGCGGCCCCGTGCAGCACGGACACCTACGAGGTGACGGTCCGCGACGGCCGGGTCGTTTCGGCCGCCGACACCCCCGGCAACGGTCCCATCGCCGCGGGGACGACCGTGCTGGTCGGCCGGGAGGCGGGCGCCCAGCAACTGCGGAAGTTCTTCGCCGGCGAACCGGTCGAGGTACGAGCACAGTCTCGTGGCGGCCACGCGCGGCGTCTCGTACCGTCTCGCCCTCGGCGGCTACCCGGTCCTCGACGTCCGGCCGGCCACTGCCGGGACTGGACGACACGACCTCGGCCGTCCGTACGGCCGTGGGGATCGCCGACGGCGGGCGGCGCATGCTGCTGTTCGCGCTGGACGGCGCCGCCGCCTACCGCAGCGGCCTGACGATCGCCGAAGTGGCCGGCCGATGCGGCGGCTGGGCTCGCAGGACGCCTTCAGCCTGGACGGCGGCGGGTCGTCGACGCTGGTCGCCCGGAAGCCGGGCGCGAGCGACCGTCTCCGTGCGCAACCACCCGCAGCGGCGGCGCCGAACGCGCCGTTCCGAACGGCATCGGCGTCTTCTCGGCTGCGCCTGACGGCCTCAGGGCCTCAGGGCCTCGACGGTCACGGTCTGAGGCTGCTGACGATGTCCGCCGTCGCCGTGAGGCCGCTGTGGATGGTGGGGGCGATGCTCGTGCCGGCCAGGTAGAAGCCGAGCAGCAGGCAGACCAGCGCATGGGAGATCTTCAGCCCGCCGTTGCGCAGGAAGATCACCGCAAGGATCAAGAGCAGCAGCACCACAGAGATGGAAATGGCCATCGTCAACCTCCTCCGCCACGCCGCCATTCGGTCGGCGTTCGGCCGCAAGTGTGGCGTAGCGGAGGGTTCGTCCGGGCGGCTGACCTGTCCGCCGAACGTGTGGTGTCCTGCCGACCGAGCCTAGGCCGTCCGGCGGCGTCGAGGAACGCCTCCAGTCCGGCGAGGTCGTCGGTGTTGAGGTAGTCGACGCCGGCGGCGAGCAGTTCGGCCCACAGCGCGTCACGGGCGGGTCCGGCCAGGTCCGGGGTGGCCCAGAACCGCACCTTCTGCCCTCGGGCGTGCGCCGCCTGGACGATGCCGCGCAGCTTCTCGCCGCTCGGCGTCCGGGAAGGCGCCCACGCCCTGCCAGGTGAAGTTGAGCGTCCAGTTGTCGCTGATCAGCGGGATGAAGGAGGGCGGGCGCGGTGGCCTGCCGAGGTCGGCGAGGCGGCCGTCGTAGAAGGCGCGCCGGACGGTCTGGGCCTCCATCGGGGTGCGGGCCGCGCGGTCGCCGGAGATCACGGCGGTGACCGCGCCCGGGAGGACCCGGCCGTGGGCGTACGTCGTGAACAGGTGGCGGTAGCGCCTGAGGTGCCGGTCGAGTTCGAGGTACGTCGACGCGCCCTCGGTCTTGATGTCGACGAGCAGTTGCAGCGGCCGCGGTGCCCCCGGTACACCGAGCCGTGGTTGGCCCGGACGCGGGCGGCGAGCGGGTCGAGGTAGAGGGACTCGAGGGTGCGGGCCGGGTCGAGGTCCTCGGGGTCGTGGGCGACGAGGAGTTGGTCGCCCACGAGGTAGATGTCGGCCTCGACGCTGCCGAAGCGGTGGTCGAGGGCGTCGAGGAGGGGGCGCGGGTGCTCGTAGTCGTTGTGGGCGTGGGCGCGCCACAACGGGCGCGGGCCGTGGCTTCCGTTCGCCGGCCGCCGCGGGGGCGGCGGGGAGGGCGACCGAGCCCGCGAGGGCGGCGCCGAGGGTGGTGAGGGCTCTGCGACGGGTGGTGAGGGCCATGCTCTGCCTCCCTGGAAGTGCCGTACGGGAACCCTGCCGAGTATGCGATCCCGGCAGGGCCCAAGGAGCAGGCCTGTGCACGGAGTTGGCCGGACTGCCGCCGCGTGTTCACTTCGCCGGCGCGGGCGCGCGCGAAGAAGCCCGCCCCGGGTGGGGCGGGCTTTCCGGCAGTTGCCGGGCTTTCGTTCTGTGTCGACCAGGTACGTCCAGGTGTACGTCAGGGGGCCTGGAGGTCGACCAGTTCGGCCAGCGCCTCGCGGTGGGCGCCCGCCGTGCCGTAGGCGATCGAGTCGGCCTTGGCCCGCTTCAGGTACAGGTGCGCCGGGTGCTCCCAGGTCATGCCGATACCGCCGTGCAGTTGCAGCGGCCTCCTCGGCGGCGTGCACGGCGACGGGCGCCGCGTAGGCCTGGGCGACGGCGACGGCCACGTCGGCGTCCTCGCCCGTCGGCCAGCGCGTCGGCGGCGTTGCGGGCGGCCGCGCGGAGGTTGACGACCTCCAGCCACAGCTGGGCGAGCCGGTGCTTGAGCGCCTGGAAGCCGCCGACGGGCCGGTTGAACTGCTTGCGTTCCTTCAGGTAGCGGACCGTCTCGGTCAGCGTCCAGTCGGCGAGCCCGAGCTGCTCGGAGGCGAGCAGCCCGGCCCCGGCGCGCAGGGCCCGGCGTACGGCGGGTTCGGCGTCGCCGAGCAGACGGCCCGGCGCTCCGTCGAGGGTGACGGTCGCGAGCGGCCGGGTCAGGTCCAGGGAGATCTGCGGGGTGACGGTCGCGGCGGTCGGCGTCGACCGCGTACAGGCCGCCGTCGTCGGCGGGCACGAGCAGCACGTCGGCGACGGCCGCGTCCGCGATGCCGGTCAGCTCGCCGTGCAGCGCGCCGTTCTCCATGCCGGACGACCTTGTAGGCGGCGCCCGGTGCGACGTTCAGCGCGACGGCGAGGGCGCCGATCCGCCGTCCCGGCCGCCAGGTCGGCGAGCAGGTCGTCGGTCGTCGCAGGCGAGCAGCGCCTCGGTGGCGACGACGGCGCTCGTCAGGTAGGGCACGGGAGCGACCGCGCGCCCCAGCTCCTCCAGGACGACGGCGGCTTCGCGGTGCGTGGCGCCCTGGCCGCCCTTCTCCTCGGGCACCAGGAGCCCCGCGAGGCCCATGCCGTCGGCGAGCGCCTTCCACAGCCGCCAGGTCGTGCGGGGTGTCCGACTCGGTGCGGGCGATCACGCCGGGCGCGTCGCAGTGGTCGGTGAGCAGGTCCCGTACGGCGGCCCGCAGCGCCTCTTCCTCCTCCGAGTAGCAGACAGGTCGCGCTCATCGGGCCAGGTCCTTCCAGGCGACGTCCTTGTCGGTGCGCGGCTCGGCGGGCAGGCCGAGGACGCGCTCGGCGACGATGTTCAGCAGGACCTCGCTGGTCCCGCCCTCGATGCTGTTGCCCTTGGAGCGCAGGTAGCGGTAGCCGGCGTCGCGGCCGGTGAAGTCGACCAGCTCCGGGCGGCGCATGGTCCAGTCGTCGTACAACAGGCCCTCCTCGCCGCGGAGTTCGACCTCCAGGCCGCTGATCTCCTGGTTGAGGCGGGCGAAGGCGAGCTTCATGCCGGCGCCCTCGGGGCCGGGCTGGCCGGCGACGAGCTGCTGGCGCAGCCGTTCGCCGGTGAGGCGGGCGACCTCGGCCTCGACCCAGAGCTTCAGCAGCCGCTGGTGCAGGTCGTGGGTGCGCAGCTCGGGCCGTTCGCGCCAGG
The DNA here is from genome assembly GCA_963798065.1 of uncultured Actinomycetota bacterium. GTDB lineage: Bacteria > Actinomycetota > Actinomycetes > Streptomycetales > Streptomycetaceae > Streptomyces. Next base: position 85,899 of record CAWCSC010000032.1, read on the forward strand.
TCTTGGAGACCGGGCCGATCATGCCGCCCTCGCGGGGCAGCCGCATGCCGCCGATGGCGACGCGTTCGTTGTTCAGCGTGGTCTGCGCGACCCGCCAGCCGTCGCCGACCTCGCCGAGGCGGCGCGAGTCCGGGATGCGGACGTCGGTGAGGAACACCTCGTTGAACTCGGCCTCGCCGGTGATCTGCCGCAGCGGCCGGACCTCGACGCCCGGGTCGGTCATGTCGCAGACGAAGTAGGTGATGCCCCGGTGCTTGGGCACGTCCGGGTCGGTGCGGGCGATGAGGATGGCCCAGCGGGCGACGTGGGCGCTGGAGGTCCACACCTTCTGCCCGTTGACGACCCAGTCGTCGCCCTCCCGCACGGCCCGGGTGCCGAGCGCGGCGAGGTCGGACCCGGCGCCCGGCTCGCTGAACAGCTGGCACCAGACCTCCTCGCCGGTCCACAGCGGCCGCAGGAACCGCTGCTTCTGCTCCTCGGTGCCGTACTGGAGGATCGTCGGGGCGGCCATGCCGAGGCCGATGCCGATGCGCCGCGGGTCGTTGTCGGGCGCGCCCGGCCGCCTCCAGCTCGGCGTCCACGACGGCCTGGAGGGAGCGGGGCGCGCCGAGTCCGCCGAGGCCCTCCGGGTAGTGCACCCACGCCAGTCCGGCGTCGAAGCGGGCCCGCAGGAAGTCCAGGCGGTCGGTGGTGGCGGGCGGGTGCGCGGCCAGCAACTCCCGCGTACGGCGGCGCAGTTCCTCGGCGTCGGTCATGCGCGTCGCTCCTTCTGCTGCGTCCGGCATGACGACGGCGACCCGGCCGGTGGTCACGCCGTCGGCGACCCGCTGCACGGCGGCGGCCGCCCCGCGCGAGCGGTACGCGCTCGCTCACCAGCGGCTTGATCGCGCCCCGGGCGGCCAGCTCGGTGAGCTGCTCGTGGCAGTGCTGGACCAGCTTCGGGTTCTTGGTGTTGTACAGGCCCCAGTGCAGGCCCAGGATCGAGTAGTTCTTCACCAGGGCGTGGTTGAGCGCCGGGGCTGGGGATCGTGCCGCTGGCGAAGCCGACGACCACGATCCGGCCCTCGAAGGCGACGGCCTTGGCGGACTGGGTGTAGGCCTCGCCGCCGACCGGGTCGTAGATCACGTCGGCGCCCCGGCCGCCGGTGGCCTCCTTGACGGCGGCGACGACGTCCTCGGCGCGCCGGTCGATCGACGACGTCGCAGCCCAGGTCCCGGGCGACGGCCGCCTTCTCGGCGCCGCCGACGACACCGATGACGGTGGCGCCGGCGGCCTTGCCGAGCTGCACGGCCGCGCTGCCGACCCCTCCTGCGGCAGCGTGGACGAGCAGGGTCTCGCCGGCCTCCAGACCGGCCCGGCGGTGCAGGCCGAACCAGCCGGTCTGGTAGCCGATGTGCAGGGCGGCGGCCTCGGCGTCGTCCAGGGCGTCCGGCGCGGGCAGCAGGGCGGCGGCGTCCGCGACGGCGTACTCGGCGAAGCCGCCGTGCGGCAGCGCGGGGTTGGCGATCACCCGGCGGCCGTCCTCGGTCTCGCCGCAGATCTCCACGCCCGGGGTGAACGGCAGCGGCGGCCTGACCTGGTACTGGCCCCGGCACAGCAGGGCGTCCGGGAAGTTGATGTTCGCGGCGCGCACCCGCAGCAGGACCTGGCCGTCGCCGGGCGTGGGCGGCGCCACGTCCGCCAGGCGCATCACCTCGCTCGGCTCGCCGTTCTCGTGCACTTGCCATGCCTGCATGCGGGGCCTCCACGGGACTGCTTCGTCTGACCGGGGTCGGTTCGCATACTAAGCGGTCGCTTGCCCATCAGGGAACAGTCTCCGCGGCAGGAATGCCGCCACAGAGGTATCTCGTACGTCACGCGCCCCTGGGCCGTGCCCGCACATGCATCCGCTCCCCCTGCGGCCCGAACAGGCTGAGGAACTCCACGGGCCCCTCCCCCGTCGACCCGAACCAGTGCGGCACCCGGGTGTCGAACTCGGCGGCCTCCCCCGCCGTGAGCACCACGTCGTGCTCGCCCAGCACGAGCCGCAGCCTCCCGGACAGCACGTACAGCCACTCGTAGCCCTCGTGCGTGCGCGGCTCCGGCTCCTGCCTTCGCTGCGGGTTCCAGCACCTTGTACGCCTGGAGGCCGCCGGGCTGGCGGGTGAGCGGCCAGTGGGTGCGGCCGTGCCGCACGATCGGCTCGGACCGCACGCGCGGGTCGCCGGCCGGCGGGGCGCCGACCAGCTCGTCCAGCGGCCACCTGGTGGGCGCGCGCGATCGGCAGCAGCAGTTCCAGACTGGGTTTGCGCAGCCCGGACTCCAGCCGCGACAGGGTGCTGACGGAGATGCCGGTCGTCTCGGACAGCGCCGCCAGGGTCACCTCCCGCTCCTTGCGCATCTGCCGCAGCCGGGGGCCCACGCCCGCCAGTACCGTCGTCCGTCAGTCATGGTCGTATTGCAGGTTCGGCAAACATGTTTGTCAATCCCGTAACGCCGGGACGACTGTCGGCGGTGGAGGTGGTCACCATGACCGAGAAGTACGACGAAGTCGTGGTCGTCGGCGGCGGTGCCGCCGGTCTGTCCGCGGCGCTGGTGCTGGGCCGGGCCCGGCAGCGCACGCTGGTCGTCGACGCGGGCGAACCGCGCAACGCGCCCGCCGCGCACATGCAGGGCTTCCTGACGCGGGACGGCATGCCGCCCGCCGAGTTCCTCGCCGTCGGCCGGGAGGAGATCGCGCGCTACGGCGTGGAGCTGGTGCGGGACCGGGCGGTGGAGGTGGAGCGGGGCCGGGACGGCGCCCTGGAACCGGGTGACTTCGCCGTGGTGCTGGCCGGCGGGCGGACCGTGCGCGCCCGGCGGCTGGTCGTCGCGACCGGGCTGAAGGACGAGCTGCCGACGGTCCCCGGCGTCGCCGAGCGGTTCGGCCGGGACGTGCTGCACTGCCCGTTCTGCCACGGCTGGGAGGTGCGCGACCAGCCCTTCGGCGTGCTCGGGACGGCCCCGACGAGCGTGCACCAGGCGCTGATGGTGTCCCAGTGGTCGAAGGACGTGCGGTTCTTCCTGCACACGGTCGCCGAGGAGGAGCTGTCCGACGAGGATCTGCGCCGGCTCGCCGCGGCCGGCGTCGAAGTGGTGCCCGGCGAGGTCGCGGGGCTGGTGATCGAGGACGACCGGCTCACCGGCGTCCGGCTCGCTGGGGGTACCCCTCCGGGGGAGGTACGACGCACGCCCGCTCCGTGCTGTTCGTCGCCCCGCGCGCCGTCCCGCAGACCGGCCTGCTGGAACAGCTCGGCGCCGAGCTGCACGAGACGCCCTTCGGCGCGTATCCGGTGGTCGACGCGACCGGTCTGACGACCGTGCCCGGCGTGTGGGCGGCGGGCAACGCGATCGGCTTCGGCGAACAGGTCGTGCACGCGGCGAGCGGCGGCTACCGGGCGGCGTCCGCGATCGTCGGGGATCTGCTGATGGCGGACCTGGACGCGGTCGCCCGGGTGTAGAGGCGCCGCCTCCGGTGCACCATGGCTGCATGCTGCTGCACCGGCTGGCCCGAGTGTCCCAGGAGGTCGCCGCCACCTCGGCGCGGTCCCGGAAGACGGCCCTGCTCGCGGAGCTGTTCCGGGACGCGGAGGCGGACGACGTGCCGATCGTCATCCCGTACCTGGCGGGACGGCTGCCGCAGGGCCGGATCGGCGTCGGCTGGAAGGTGCTGAGCCGCCCGGTCGACCCGGCCGCCGAGCCAGGCCTGACCGTGCGGCGAGGTGGACGCCCGGCTGATCGGAGCTGGGCAAGGTGTCCGGCACCGGCTCCCAGGCGGAACGGGCCCGGCTGGTCGGGGAGTTGATGGGCGCGGCCACCGAGGACGAGCAGCGGTTCCTGCTCGGGCTGCTCACCGGCGAGGTGCGCCAGGGCGCGCTGGACGCGGTCGCGGTCGAGGGACTGGCCCAGGCGACCGGGGCACCGCCCGGCGGACGTACGGCGGGCGGTGATGCTCGCGGGCTCCCTCCAGACGGTGGCCCAGGCGCTGCTCGCGGACGGCCCCGCCGCCCTGGACCGCTTCCGCCTCACGGTCGGCCGCCCCGTGCTGCCGATGCTGGCGCACAGCGCCTCCTCGGTGGCCGAGGCGGTGGACAAGCTCGGCGCCTGCGCGGTCGAGGAGAAGCTGGACGGCATCCGCGTCCAGGTGCACCGGGACGGCGACACGGTACGGCTCTACACCCGCACCCTGGACGACATCACCGACCGCCTGCCCGAAGTGACGGCCGCCGCGCTGGAGTTGAGGGGCGAGCGGTTCATCCTGGACGGCGAGGTGATCTCCTTCGACGAGGGCGGGCGTCCCCGCTCGTTCCAGGAGACCGCGGGACGGGTCGGCTCCCGCACGGACGTGGCGACGGCGGCCGCAGGAGGTCCCCGTCTCCCCCGTCTTCTTCGACGCGCTGTCCGTCGACGGCCGCGACCTGCTCGACCTGCCGTTCGCCGAGCGGCACGCGGAGCTGGCCCGGCTGGTCCCCGAGCCGATGCGGGTGCGGCGCACGCTGGTGTCCGGGCCCGACGGACGTGCGCGGCGGCGGAGGAGTTCCTCGCCGAGACCCTGGAGCGCGGCCACGAGGGCGTCGTCGTCAAGGCGCTCGACGCCGCCTACAGCGCGGGCCGGCGCGGCGCGTCCTGGCTGAAGGTCAAGCCCGTCCACACGCTCGACCTGGTGGTGCTGGCCGCCGAGTGGGGCCACGGCCGCCGCACCGGCAAGCTCTCCAACCTCCACCTCGGCGCCCGCACGGCCGACGGCGGCTTCGCCATGCTCGGCAAGACCTTCAAGGGCATGACGGACGCGATGCTGGCCTGGCAGACCGAACGGCTCCAGCGAACTCGCCGTCGAGGACAACGGCTGGGGCGTGACCGTACGCCCCGAACTCGTCGTCGAGATCGCCTACGACGGACTGCAGCGCTCCACCCGCTACCCGGCCGGCGTCACCCTCCGCTTCGCCCGCGTGATCCGCTACCGCGAGGACAAGCGCCCCGAGGACGCCGACACGGTCGAGACCCTGCTCGCCGCCCACCCGGGGAAGCGTGACGCGCCCGTGAAGCGCAGCGCCGGCCTGCTGCTCTTCCGCCACACCGACGACGGCCTGGAGGTGTTGCTCGGCCACATGGGCGGCCCGTTCTTCGCCCGGCGCGACGCCGGGGCGTGGACGGTCCCCAAGGGCGAGTACGAACCCGACGAGCCCGCCTGGGAGGCGGCCCGCCGCGAGTTCCAGGAGGAACTGGGGCTGCCGCCGCCCGACGGCGAGGCCGTCGCCGCTGGGCGAGGTCCGGCAGACAGGCGGCAAGATCGTCACGGCGTGGGCGGTCGAGGCCGACCTCGACCCGGCGACGATCGTGCCCGGCACGTTCCCGATGGAGTGGCCGCCGCGGTCGGGACGGCTCCAGGAGTTCCCCGAGCTGGACCGGGTGGCGTGGTTCGCCCTCGACCGGGCGCCGCGAGGTGATCGTCAAGGCACAGGCCGCGTTTCTCGACCGGCTGGCGGAGCACTCGCCCTGAGCAGGCCGCTCCGACGCGTTGCGGTACCCCTCCGCCGCGCGCGAAGGTCGAAGCACAGCCCGCACCGAGGGAGGTCAGCCATGCCCATCGCAACGGTGAACCCGGCGAACGGCGAGACGCTCAAGACGTACGAGGCCATGGACGAGGAGGAGATCGAGCGCCGGCTCCAGCTCGCGCGAGGCCACGTTCCGCACGTACCGGACGACGACGTTCGACGAGCGCGCCCGGCTGCTGCACCGGGCCGCCGACCTCCTGGAGGAGGACCAGCAGGACATCGCCCGGGTGATGACCACCGAGATGGGCAAGCCGATCACGCAGGCCCGCGCGGAGGCCGCCAAGTGCGCCAAGGCGATGCGCTGGTACGCCGAGCACGCCGAGGAACTGCTCGCCGACGAGGAGCCCGCCGACGCCGACGTGAAGGACTCGGGCGCCTCGCGCGTCCGGGTCCGCTACCGGCCGCTGGGCCCGGTGCTCGCGGTGATGCCGTGGAACTTCCCGCTCTGGCAGGTGATCCGGTTCGCCGCGCCCGCGCTGATGGCGGGCAACGTCGGCCTGCTCAAGCACGCCTCGAACGTCCCGCAGACCGCCCTCTACCTGGAGGACCTGTTCCACCGGGCGGGCTTCACCGAGGGCTGCTTCCAGACCCTGCTGATCGGCTCGGCCGCCGTCGACGAGATCCTGCGCGACGAGCGGGTCAAGGCGGCCACCCTCACCGGCAGCGAGCCGGCGGGCCGCGCGGTCGCCTCCACCGCCGGCGAGATGATCAAGAAGACGGTGCTGGAGCTGGGCGGCAGCGACCCGTACGTCGTCATGCCCTCCGCCGACCTCGACCGGGCGGCGAAGGTCGCGGTGACCGCGCGGGTGCAGAACAACGGGCAGTCCTGCATCGCCGCGAAGCGGTTCATCGTGCACACGGACGTCTACGACGCCTTCGCCGAGCGGTTCGTCGAGGGCATGAGGGCGCTGAAGGTCGGCGACCCCACGGCACGAGGACACCGACGTCGGGCCGCTCTCCAGCGAGCAGGGACTGCGCGACCTGGAGGAACTGGTCGACGACGCGCGTGCGCGGCGGTGCCGAGGTGCTGTGCGGCGGCGAACGGCCCGAGGGCCCGGCTGGTACTACCCGCCGACCGTGCTCGCCGACATCACCCGCGAGATGCGCATCCACCGCGAGGAGGCGTTCGGGCCGGTCGCCACGCTGTACCGGGCGGCCGACCTGGACGAGGCGGTTCTGATCGCGAACGACTCGCCGTTCGGGCTGAGTTCCAACGTGTGGACGCGGGACGAGGCCGAGGTGGACCGGTTCGTGCGGGATCTGGAGGCGGGCGGTGTGTACGTCAACGGGATGACGGCCTCCCATCCGGCGTTCCCGTTCGGCGGGGTGAAGCGGTCCGGGTACGGGCGTGAGCTGTCCGGGCACGGAATCCGGGAGTTCTGCAACATCACGACCGTTTGGCACGGTGCGTGAGTCTTGCGGGGCTACGATCCCGTCTGTGAACCGCGAAGTGACTCTGCCGTCTGATCGTCGACGACCGCGGGACCTTGCAGGTGGCTGCGGCCGATGTGAGCAAGCTGCTTGCGGACGGTGGGGGGGCGGTGGGTGCGGCTGGTGGAGGCCGGGGAGTCGGGGCTCGACGAGGACACGGTCGCGGCGTTGACGATCGAGCTGGCGAAGTTGGCCGATCGGATTGATGTGGCGTGCATCGCCCACAGCAGTGGGGGTGGGACCTGATTTCTGTGCGACTGCGGTTGCGTGGGGGTTGCTCGCGCAGTTCCCCGGGCGCCCTAAGAGGGCAGATCGCCCAGCGTGGACCAGAACATCGCCTCGTAGCGCTGGAGTAGGCGGCCGTATCCGTGTGCCAGGGACTCGTTCAGTTGCCCGGTGTCCAGCCCGGCTTGTACCGCTGCCGCGGCCCTCTCGTCCAGCTCAGGGGCCGGGTCGGCGAAGAAGTCGAAGAAGGCGCAGGCCTCGTCCATGAAGCCGTAGTGGGTTCGCAGGGCCTTGGCGATCTTGTCGCAATAGCCGCCCCACGCCGAGAAGTTGGCCGACAGGGCGAGGACGACATCCGCGGGTGAGCCGTTCAGGCACAGCCAGGCGACGTACGCGGGGTAGGCCTGGCAGCCGGCGAGGGGCTCGTAGGAGGCCGACGTCGCCTCGTCCACGTCGCACGCCTGCGCGAGCGAGGGCAACAGCTCCTCCGCCAGTGCCTCGCCCTCCGCGAGGCTCCGGAAGAAGGCCGCGGCCTCCGGGGCGGTAGCGAGGGAACGCTCGGCCAGATGGAGGAACGCGCGGCGGTCCGCCGGGATCACCCAGGCCTGTTCCAGGGCGAGTGCGGCGAGGGTGGTGCGGGAGGCCGTGCCCTGCGCGATCCGGGGGACCAAGGGGTTGGAGCGGGGGTCCGGGGCGAGTCGGGCCGTGGTCGTCTGCAACAGGTCCCGGGCCGTGCGCGTCATCGCGTCCTCCGTCGGTGGGGGTGTCGGGACGGGTCTGCCCCGAGCCTGGCACGGCGTCCCCGAGATGGCGTAGTCCGGCGCGAAGTCGGCGCCCCACCGGGTGATCGTGGGTGGACCACCCTCTGAGGTGAACCACCTTCTGACCGGGAGGCGAAGGGTCTCCCGGGAGGCGAAAGCAGGCACGGTTCATGGCGACTTTGTGCAGACCCTCGGTGTCCGTTCCAGAGCACGTGATCACGATGGAGGAGACGCTCGAGCTGGCGCGTGAGCGCCACGCCGATCACCCCCAACTGCCGCTGGCCCTCCGGCTGATCGAGAACACGGGTGTGCGCACGCGGCGCATCGTCCAGCCCATCGAGGAAACCCTGAAACACCCCGGGTTCGAGGACCGCAACAAGCTCTACGCGGCCGAGGCGAAAGCGCGGGTGCCCGCGGTCATCCAGCAGGCGCTCGACCACGCGGAACTGCTCACCACCGATGTGGACGTGATCATCTACGTGTCGTGCACGGGCTTCATGATGCCCTCGCTCACGGCCTGGCTGATCAATGAGATGGGCTTCGACCCGACCACCCGGCAACTGCCGATAGCCCAGCTGGGCTGCGCGGCCGGCGGCGCGGCGATCAACCGGGCCCACGACTTCTGCACGGCCTACCCCGAGGCCAACGCGCTGATCGTGGCCTGCGAGTTCTGCTCGCTGTGCTACCAGCCCACCGACATCGGTGTCGGCTCGCTGCTGTCCAACGGCCTGTTCGGTGACGGTATCGCCGCCGCCGTGGTCCGCGGCCGGGGCGGCGAGGGCGTCAGCCTGGAGCGCAACGGCTCGTACCTGATCCCGAAGACCGAGGAGTGGATCATGTACGACGTACGGGCGACCGGCTTCCACTTCCTGCTGGACAAGCGGGTGCCTGCCACCATGGAGCCGCTCGCCCCGGCACTGAAGGACCTGGCCGGTGACCATGGATGGGACGCCTCCGACCTGGACTTCTACATCGTCCACGCGGGCGGCCCCCGAATACTCGACGACCTCAGCACCTTCCTGAAGGTCGACCCGCACGCCTTCCGCTTCAGCCGGGCCACGCTCACCGAGTACGGCAACATCGCCAGCGCCGTCGTCCTGGACGCGCTGCGCCGGCTGTTCGAGGAGGGCGGCGCCCAGCACCGGGCACGCGGGCTGCTCGCCGGGTTCGGACCCGGCATCACCGCCGAGATGGCCGTGGGCCGCTGGCACCGCGCGGACGAGACGATGTGAGATGAGCGAAGAGACGATCACCGAAACGCTGCCCCCGGTCCGGGACTGGCCCGCGCTCGACCTGTCCGGCGCGGACTTCGACCCGGTCCTGACCGAGCTGATGGACGAGGGCCCGGTCACCCGCGTCAAGCTGCCCAACGGCGAGGGCTGGGCCTGGCTGGTCACCCGCTACGACGACGTACGCATGGTGACCAACGACCCGCGCTTCAGCCGTGAGGCCGTCATGGACCGGCAGGTCACCCGGCTCGCCCCGCACTTCATTCCGGCCCGTGGCGCGGTCGGCTTCCTGGACCCACCCGACCACACCCGGCTGCGCCGCAGCGTCGCCGCCGCGTTCACGGCGCGCGGGGTGGAGCGGGTGCGCGAGCGGTCCCGCCGCATGCTGGCGGAACTGGTCGACGAGATGCTCCAGGACGGCCCGCCCGCCGACCTCACGGAGGCCGTGCTCAGCCCCTTCCCCATCGCGGTGATCTGCGAGCTGATGGGCGTCCCGGCCGCCGACCGGCAGGACATGCACAGCTGGACCCAGCTGATCCTGTCCTCCGCGCACGGGGCCGAGGTCAGCGAGAAGGCCAAGAACGAGATGGGCGCCTACTTCGCCGACCTGATCGGCGTGCGCGAGGGCAGCACGGGCGAGGATGTCGCGTCCCTGCTCGGCGCCGCCGTGGGCCGCGGCGAGGTCACCCTGGAGGAGGCCGTGGGACTCGCGGTGCTCCTCCAGATCGGCGGCGAGGCGGTCACCAACAACAGCGGCCAGATGTTCTACGTCCTGCTGACCAGACCCGATCTGGCCGACCGGCTGCGCGCCGAGCCGGAGATCCGCCCTGGGGCCATCGACGAACTGCTGCGCTGGATCCCCCATCGCAACGCCGTCGGCCTGTCGCGGATCGCCATGCAGGACGTGGAGATCAGCGGCGTACGGATCCGGGCTGGCGACGCGATCTACGTGTCGTACCTGGCCGCGAACCGTGACCCCGACGTCTTCCCGGACCCGGAGACGATCGACTTCCTGCGCAGCCCCAACCCCCATGTGTCCTTCGGCTTCGGCCCCCACTACTGCCCCGGCGGCATGCTGGCCCGGCTGGAGTCGGAACTCCTGGTCGACGCGCTCCTCGACGGCGTACCGGGCCTGCGGCTCGCCGTGCCCGCCGCGGAAGTGCCCTTCAAGAAGGGCGCGCTGATCCGCGGGCCCGAGGCCCTGCCCGTGACGTGGTGAGCGGGCGATGACGACGACGGAAGGGCTGCTCGTACCACCCGGCCACGGCCGGGTGGTTCAGGCCCCCGCCCAGCACGTCACGTTCAAAGTGACCGGTTCGCACTCCCGCATGGCCTCCACCTTCGAGGTGGTCGTACCCCCGGGCTTCGACGTCGGCGCCCATGTGCACACGCGCAGCGAGGAGTTGTTCTACGTACTCGAAGGCGAGCTGGACGTGCTCGCCTTCGAGCCCCGCGTCCGTACCCCCGACAACTGGCAGAGGTGGGAGTCCACTTCGGGCAGCCGGGTGGTACGGGCGACACCGGGAACGGTGATCGTCGTACCCCCGGGCTGCCCGCACGCGTTCGCCAACCCGACGGACGAACCCACGAAGGTGTTCTTCCAGGCGAGCCCGCCGCCGGACCACGAGCGGTACTTCGAAGAACTGCTGGAGATCCTCGGCAGCGGGGGCGCGCCGGATCATGCGGCGATCGAGGAGCTGCGGGCGAGGTACGACATCGAGCAGCTGACGCCGCTCAGACATCGTTAGCGGATGGGCGTGCCGGCGAGGGTCCTGGCGATGACCAGTCGCTGGATCTCACTCGTACCCTCGAAGATCGTGTAGATCGCGGCGTCGCGGTGCATCCGCTCCACCGGGTACTCCCGGGTGTAGCCGTTGCCGCCCAGGATCTGGATCGCCTGGCCTGTGACCTTCTTGGCCGTCTCGCTCGCGAACAGCTTGGACATCGAGCCCTCGGCCGCGGTGAACGGCTTGCCGTTGACCGCCATCCAGGAGGCGCGCCAGACGAGCAGCCGGGCCGCGTCGATGGAGGTGCGCATGTCGGCGAGCTGGAACGCCACGCCCTGGTTGTCGATGATCGGCCGGCCGAACTGCTCGCGCGTCTTCGCGTAGTCCAACGCGACCTCGTACGCGGCACGCGCGGTACCGACCGCCATGGCTCCCACCGCGGGGCGACTCGCCTCGAACGTGGCCATCGCCGCGTTCTTCACCCGCTCCCCGCCCTGCTTGGCCTTCTCCCGCGCACGGGCGAGCCGCTCGTCCAGCTTCTCCTTGCCGCCGAGCAGGCAGGAGCCGGGAACGCGCACGTTGTCCAGAATGACCTCGGCGGTGTGCGAGGCACGGATGCCGTGCTTCTTGAACTTCTGCCCCTGGGCCAGCCCCGGCGTACCCGGCGGGACGATGAAGGAGGCGTGCCCCTTCGAGCCGAGCTCCGGGTCGACCACCGCGACCACGACATGGACGTTGGCGATGCCGCCGTTGGTCGCCCAGGTCTTGGTGCCGTTGATCACCCACTCGTCCTTGGCCTCGTCGTAGACGGCCCGCGTGCGCATGGAGGCCACGTCGGAGCCGGCGTCGGGCTCGGAGGAGCAGAAGGCGGCGACCTTGACATCGTTGGCGTCGCCGTACATCTGGGGGATCCAGGTGCCGATCTGCTCCTCGGTGCCGTTGGCGAGGACGCCGACGGCGGCGAGGCCGGTACCGACGATGGACAGGGCGATGCCCGCGTCACCCCAGAAGAGTTCCTCCATCGCCATGGGGATGCCGAGGCCCGTGGAGTCGAAGTACTGCTGGGCGTAGAAGTCGAGGGAGTAGATGCCGACCTTGGCGGCCTCCTGGATGACCGGCCAGGGAGTCTCCTCACGCTCGTCCCATTCGGCGGCCGCGGGTCGGATCACATCGGCGGCGAAGCCGTGCAGCCAGTCCCGGACCTCCTTCTGTTCGTCGTTCAGATCCATGGTGAACTCGGCCATGTCGTCCCCTCCAGCGGCGGCACACATGCATGTTACTTACGGTAACACGAGTCTGTTACCGGCGGGTAGGCGAAGTCAACTCCGACCGACCGGTCGGCACCCGTTCGATGTCCGGTGCACGCTTGAGTGTTAGTTTGCGCAGGCGTCATCGAATCAGCACGGGTGGGGAGAGCACATGGACACCACGCAGCGGACGGATCAGCAACGGTCCGCCGACCGCCGGACGGCGTGAGCTGCTGGAGGCCGCCGACCGAGTGGTGCTGCGCGACGGCCCGCAGGCCTCGATGAACGCGATCGCCGCGGAGGCGGGCATCACCAAGCCGATTCTGTACCGGCACTTCGGCGACAAGGGCGGACTTTACGCGGCCCTTGCCATGCGGCACACGGACGCGTTGCTGGACTCGCTGCGGGCGGCGCTGGACGCGCCGGCGGAGCGGCGGGAGCGGGTCGAGGCCACATTGGACACGTACCTCGCGGCGATCGAGGCGCGGCCGCAGGTGTACCGGTTCCTGATGCATCCGGCGGAGGGGAGCCAGCCGGGTGATCAGGGGTTCGACGTCGGCAAGCACAGTGCGCCGTTGCTGCGCCGGATGGGGGAGGAACTGGCGCAGGTCATCGAGGAGCGGCTGGATCTCGGACCGGGTAGTCAGCAGCTGGCGCGGGTGTGGGGGCACGGGATCGTCGGCATGATGCACGCCGCCGGGGACTGGTGGCTGGGGGAACGGCCTTGTTCTCGTGCGTGAGTTGGTGCGGAGTCTGGCGGACCTGCTGTGGGGGCGTCTTGCGGCTGCCGGGAGATCGGGTCGGCGGCCCGGGTTTCTGACCGTTGGGTTTCGGCTGACGGCCGGTGGGGGTCGTTCGCGCCCACGCGGCGGAGCCGCATATCGACACAGCCCCGCGCCCCTGAATGCCCTCAGGCACGCCATGAAGCGCGGGCTGCCTGGCGCATCAGCCTGCGGTGGCGCCAGCCGCTCAGGCGGTCCGCGTAGACACGCCCTTCCACGTGGTCGTACTCGTGCTGCAGGCAGCGGGCGAAGAAGCCCGTGCCGTGGACGGTGACCGGGTCTCCGGTCACCGTGAAGCCCTCGACCACCGCGTGGTCGTAGCGCTCCGTGCCCGCCTCCAGGCCCGGCAGGGACAGGCAGCCCTCCGGACCGCGGACCACCACCCCGTCCGCCTCGACCAGCCGCGGGTTCACCACGTGGCCCAGGTGGCGGACATCCTCGTCGTCCGGGCAGTCGTAGACGAAGACCCGCAGCGGCTCGCCGATCTGGTTGGCGGCGAGGCCCACGCCCTGGGCGGCGTACATGGTCGCGAACAAGTCCTCGACGAGCCGGGCCAGTTCGGGGCCGAAGTCGGTGACCTCCGCGCAGGGCGTGTGCAGGACGCGGGTCGCCGAGCAGGGTGAGGGGACGGACGCGGCCGTGGGCGCCCGGGATGGGGCTGTGTCGCATGGCGGCAAGAGTAAGGTCCGTGTCGGTCCGCGCCTCCCACACGAGTTCCCCACAGTGCCGCGGTTCGGGAGTGCGAATGGATCTCGATAGGCTGAGGGCCACACCACGTGGCCGGCAGGCTTCAGCGCGCGGCGCGTACGCAAGGAGGATCGAGAACTGATGGCAGGCAACTCGGACCCGCTCTCGCCGCGGGCCAAGCTGGCCGTGACCGCGGGCAAGGCGGTCGCGGCGGCATCGCGCGCCGCGGGGCGCGGCAGCGGTTCGGTGATCGGCGGCCGGGTGGCACTCAAGCTCGACCCCGACCTCCTCGCCCGGCTCGCACAGAACCTGGACGTGATCCTGGTCTCCGCGACCAACGGCAAGACCACCACCACCCGGCTCATCGCCGAGGCCCTGCGGGCGGCCGGGCCGGTCGTCTCCAACGCGCTCGGCGCCAACATGCCGGCCGGCATCACCTCGGCGCTCGCGGGCAGCTCGGACGCGCGGTACGGCGTCATCGAGGTCGACGAGAAGTACCTCGCCGGTGTCGCCCGGGACACCGCCCCGAAGTGCATCGCCCTGCTGAACCTCTCCCGCGACCAGCTCGACCGCGCCGCCGAGACCCGCATGCTCGCCGAGAACTGGCGGGAGGGACTCGCGGGTTCCAAGGCCGTGGTCGTGGCCAACTGCGACGACCCGCTGGTGGTGTGGGCGGCGTCGTCCTCCCCCAACGTGATCTGGGTCGCCGCCGGGCAGATGTGGAAGGACGACGCCTGGTCCTGCCCGTCGTGCGGTGGCGTGATGCAGCGCCCGGGCGACGACTGGTTCTGCGGCGAGTGCGGCTTCCGCCGTCCGACGCCGAGCTGGGCGCTCTCCGGCGACCACGTCCTCGACCCGCACGGCTCGGCCTGGCCGATCCACCTCCAGCTGCCCGGCCGCGCCAACAAGGCCAACGCCGCCTCCTCGGCCGCCGTCGCCGCCGTGTTCGGCGTGCCGCCGCAGGTCGGCGCTGGAGCGCATGTACCAGGTGCAGGCGGTGGCCGGACGCTACGACGTCGTCCAGTTCCAGGGCCGCGACCTGCGGCTGCTGCTCGCGAAGAACCCGGCCGGCTGGCTGGAGACGTTCTCCCTGATCGACCCGCCGCCCACCCCGGTGATCCTCTCCGTGAACGCGCGCGGCGCCGACGGCACCGACACCTCCTGGCTGTGGGACGTCGACTACACGCGGCTGACCGGCCACCCGATCTGCGTCGATCGGCGACCGGCAAGCTGGACCTCGCGGTGCGCCTGGAGGTCGCCGAACCAGCACTTCCAGGTCTGCGAGAACCTCGACCAGGCCGTGGCCGCGTGCCCGCCGGGCCGGATCGAGGTCATCGCCAACTACACCGCGTTCCAGGACCTGCGCCGCCGCGTCGGCAACTGAGCCACGAGACGTCAGGGGACTTTCGTGAGCGACAACCAACTGCGGGTCGTCTGGATCTATCCCGACCTGCTCAGCACCTACGGCGACCAGGGCAACGTCCTCGT
The DNA here is from genome assembly GCA_963798065.1 of uncultured Actinomycetota bacterium. Taxonomy (GTDB): domain Bacteria; phylum Actinomycetota; class Actinomycetes; order Streptomycetales; family Streptomycetaceae; genus Streptomyces. The sequence goes on from CAWCSC010000032.1 coordinate 101,050, forward strand.
CGTGGAGCGCCGGGCCCGGCAGCGCGGCCTGGACGTGGCCCGGCTCGACGTGCGCAGCGACCAGCCGATCCCGACCTCCGGCGACATCTACCTGATCGGCGGCGGCGAGGACCGTCCGCAGCGGCTCGCGGCCGAGCGGCTGCGCCGCGACGGCGGCCTGCAGCGGGCCGTGGAGAACGGCGCCATCGTGTTCTCCGTGTGCGCCGGCTACCAGATCCTCGGCCACGAGTTCATCAACGACCTCGGCCAGCGCGAGCCCGGCCTCGGGCTGCTCGACGTGGTGTCGGTGCGCGGCGAGGGCGAGCGGTGCGTCGGTGACGTGCTCGGGCGACATCGACCCGCGCCTCGGCCTGCCCCCGCTGACCGGCTTCGAGAACCACCAGGGCGTCACCCACCTCGGCCCCACCGCCCGCCCGCTCGCCCAGGTCCGCTTCGGCAACGGCAACGGCACGGGCGACGGCACGGAGGGGGCGTACAACGACACCGTCTTCGGCACGTACATGCACGGCCCGGTGCTGGCGCGCAACCCGCTGATCGCGGACCTGCTGCTGAAGCTGGCCCTCGACGTGAACGCGCTGCCGCCGACCGACGACCGCTGGTACGAGGCGCTGCGCGACGAGCGCATCGCGGCTGCTCAGCAGCCTGCCTAGACACGCGCCGCAGCTTGCCCGAGGTACGCGTCAGCCTGCTGGTCACCAGCCCGTCTGACGGCCCGTCCGCACAGGTGAGCGGGGTCGTCCAGCAGGCGGACGCACGGTTCGGTCCCGCCCCCTGCTGCCGCTAGGGTGGCGGGAATTCGAGCCGGACAACGTGGTCCGGTACCCGGCCCACGTTGAGAAGGTATTTCGGGCTATGCGCATTGGTGTCCTCACGTCCGGCGGCGACTGCCCCGGCCTGAACGCCGTCATCCGGTCCGTCGTGCACCGCGCCGTCGTCGACCACGGCGACGAGGTCATCGGCTTCCGGGACGGCTGGAAGGGCCTCCTGGAGTGCGACTACCTCAAGCTCGACCTCGACGCGGTGGGCGGCATCCTCGCCCGCGGCGGCACGATCCTCGGCTCCTCCCGCGTCCAGCCCTCCGCATCTGCGGGACGGGGTGGAGCGGGCCAAGGGCCATGTCGAGGAGCTCGGCCTCGACGCGATCATCCCGATCGGCGGCGAGGGCACGCTCAAGGCGGCCCGGCTGCTGTCGGACAGCGGCCTGCCCATCGTGGGCGTGCCGAAGACCATCGACAACGACATCGCGGTCACGGACGTCACCTTCGGCTTCGACACGGCCGTGGGAGTGGCGACCGAGGCGCTGGACCGGCTGAAGACCACCGCCGAGTCCCACCAGCGGGTGCTGGTCGTCGAGGTCATGGGCCGCCACACCGGCTGGATCGCGCTGCACTCCGGCATGGCGGCCGGCGCGCACGCCATCGTCGTACCGGAACGGCCCTTCGACATCGACGAGCTGACCCGCAAGGTCGGCGAGCGGTTCGAGGCGGGCAAGCGCTTCGCGATCGTCGTGGCGGCCGAGGGCGCCAAGCCGCGGGCCGGCTCCATGGAGTTCGACGAGGGCGGCAAGGACATCTACGGGCACGAGCGCTTCGCCGGGATCGCCCGGCAGCTCTCCGTCGAGCTGGAGCAGCGGCTCGGCAAGGAGGCCCGGCCGGTGATCCTCGGGCATGTGCAGCGCGGCGGTACGCCGACCGCGTACGACCGGGTGCTGGCGACGCGGTTCGGGTGGCACGCGGTGGAGGCCGTGCACCGGGGTGAGTTCGGGCGGATGACCGCGCTGCGGGGGACGGACATCGTGATGGTGCCGCTGGCCGAGGCGGTGGAGACGCTGAAGACGGTGCCGGAGGAGCGGTACGCGGAGGCGGAGTGCGTGCTGTAGGGCGCCGTAGTCAGCCGGGTGCGGGTGGTACGTGGCCTGTCGCGCAGTTCCCGCGCCCCCAGGGCGTCGCACGCCCCCGGTCGCAGGCGACCGGGGGCGGTTCTACTCTGTGTGCGGACAGATCGCTGCACACCCCCACGAATCAGGAGCCGGCGGAATGGATCACAGCGGGCACGGCATGACCATGGATCTGCCGCCGTTCACGCTGGGGCGGGGGCTCGAGTGGTCGGCCGACCCGTTCTTCCTCGTCGCCTGCCTGGTCGGGCTCGCGCTGTACGGCTGGGGTGTCGTGCGGCTGCGTGCGGCGCGGGGACAAGTGGCCCGTGGGGCGGACGGTCTCCTACGTCGTCGGTGTGCTGAGCCATCGTGCTCGTGATGTGCACCCGGCTGAACGACTACGGCATGGTCATGTTCAGCGTGCACATGGTGCAGCACATGGTGATCAGCATGCTGTCGCCGATCCTGATCCTGCTCGGCGCCCCGATCACGCTGGCGCTGCGGGCGCTGCCGCCGGCGGGCCGCGGGCGCAAGGGGCCGCGCGAGCTGCTGCTGATGCTGCTGCACAGCCGGTACATGCGGATCATCACGCACCCGGCGTTCACGATCCCGCTGTTCATCGCCAGCCTGTACGCGCTGTACTTCACGCCGCTCTTCGACTTCCTGATGGGCTCCAAGGCGGGGCACATCGCGATGATGGTGCACTTCCTCGCGGTCGGGCGTGGTGTTCTTCTGGCCGATCATGGGCGTGGACCCGGGCCCGCACCGGCCCGGCTATCTGATGCGGATGCTGGAGCTGTTCGCGGGCATGCCGTTCCACGCGTTCTTCGGCATCGCGCTGATGATGGCGTCGGAGCCGATGGTCGAGACGTTCAAGAACCCGCCCGCCTCGCTCGGCATCGAGGCGCTCTCCGACCAGAACGCGGCGGGCGGCATCGCCTGGGCGTTCAGCGAGATCCCGTCCGTGCTGGTGCTGATCGCCCTGCTGTTCCAGTGGTACGCCTCCGAGCAGCGCCAGGCCAGGCGCACGGACCGGGCCGCCGACCGGGACGGCGACAAGGAGCTGGAGGCGTACAACGCCTATCTGGCCTCGTTGAACGCGCAGGGGCGCTGAAGCCGGCTCGGTCCGATACAGGACCGTGCGCGCCGGGCGTCGCACCGGGGCACCATGGAGGCAACGGACCACGAGGAGGGTGTTGCGATGCCCGGTTCCACGAACGGTTCAGACTCGACGAAGACGATGGGGGTGCTCACCGTCGGCGGCCTCGTCGTGGTGACGGCCTACACGGTGGCGCTCGGGAGCAACGGCTGGCTGTGGTTCGGCTGGGTCGTGCTGGGGCTGATCACCCTGGGGATGGTGGCCGCCAGCACGCAGCACCTGAGCGCGCTCACTCCCGGGTGCAGCCGGCCCGCCGAGTGCACGCCCGGCTGGTACTTCGGCAGCCGGACGGTGATCTTCATGCCCGCGCCCGACGGCGGTCTCGATGACGAGGCCGTAGTCGTCGCCGTAGACCTGGCGGAGCCGGTCGTCGACGTTGGAGCAGACCGATGCCGCCCGAGGGGCTGACCTCGCGCGGCGAGGATGCGGCGCAGCAGGTCGGGGTCCATGCCGGCGCCGTCGTCCTCGATGACGACGAGGGCCTCGGCGCCCGCGTCCTGCGCGGTGATCTGATGCGGCACTTGCCGGTGCGCGCCGTCTGCCCTCCAGGCCGTGCTTGACGGCGTTCTCGACGAGCGGCTGGAGGCACAGGAAGGGCAGGGCGACCGGCAGCACCTCGGGGGCGATCTGGAGGGTGACGGAGAGGCGGTCGCCGAAGCGTGCCCGCACGAGCGCCAGGTAGTGGTCGATGGCGTGCAGTTCGTCGGCGAGGGTGGTGAAGTCGCCGTGCCGGCGGAACGAGTAGCGGGTGAAGTCGGCGAACTCCAGGAGCAGTTCGCGGGCGCGCTCGGGGTCGGTGCGGACGAACGAGGCGATCACCGCGAGCGAGTTGAAGATGAAGTGCGGGGAGATCTGGGCCCGCAGCGCCTTGATCTCGGCCTCGATCAGGCGGGTGCGGGACTGGTCGAGGTCGGCCAGTTCCAGCTGGACGGAGACCCAGCGGGCCACCTCCCCGGCGGCCCGGACCAGCACCGCCGACTCGCGGGGCGCGCAGGCGACGAGGGCGCCGTGCACCCGGTCGTCGACGGTGAGCGGGGCGACCACCGCCCAGCGCACCGGGCAGTCGGGGGTGTCGCAGGTCAGCGGGAAGGCCTCGCCGCGGCCGGTCTCCAGGGGGCCGGCGAGGCGTTCCATGATCTCCGTGCGGTGATGGCCGCCCACGCCGTCCCAGACCAGGACGTCCTTCCGGTCGGTCAGGCACAGCGCGTCCGTGCCGAGCAGGGAGCGCAGCCTGCGGGCGGACTTGCGGGCGGTCTCCTCGGTCAGGCCGGCCCGCAGCGGGGGCGCGGCGAGCGAGGCGGTGTGCAGGGTCTCGAAGGTGGCGTGCTCGACGGGGGTGCCGAGGCCGCCGAGGCTCTGGGCGCGGGCGGTGCGGCGGCCGAGCCAGAAGCCCGGCGGCGAGCAGCCGGGAGGCACGGCCGACGCACAGGCCCGCGCAGGAATCCGCTCATGCGCGTGCTCACCTCCGCTGCGCAGTTCCTCCGGCAGGTGGAACCGGGCCAGGATCGCCGCCGTGCCCGGCCGGGACCCGGCCCGGGGTGGCCAGGGAGACCAGGACCATGGTGAGGAAGCCCAGCGGCACCGACCAGAGCGCGGGCCAGGCGAGCAGGGCGTGCAGCGCGCCCGGCGCCCGGGAAGCCGCGCCATCGTCGCGGCGACGGCGAGCAGCGCGGAGCCGCCGCCGACCAGCATCCCGGCGGCCGCGCCGGGCGGGGTCAGCCGCCGCCACCAGATGCCGAGGACGAGCAGCGGGCAGAAGGAGGACGCGGACACGGCGAAGGCGAGCCCACCGCGTCGGCGACCGGGAGCCCGCCGACCAGGGCGCTCGCCGCGAGCGGGCACGGCCATGGCGAGGACCGTGCCGAGCCGGAAGTGCCGTACGCCCCGGGACGGCAGGACGTCCTGGGTGAGCACGCCCGCGACGGCCATGGTCAGCCCCGAGGCCGTGGACAGGAACGCGGCGAAGGCGCCGCCCGCGACCAGCGCGCCGAGCAGGTCGCCGCCGACTCCGCCGATCATCCGCTCGGGCAGCAGCAGGACGGCGGCGTCGGCGTCGCCGGTGAGCGTGAGTTCGGGGGCGTAGAGGCGGCCGAGGGCGCCGTAGACGGGCGGCAGGAGGTAGAAGGCGCCGATCAGGCCGAGCACGGCGACGGTGGTGCGGCGGGCGGCGACGCCGTGCGGGCTGGTGTAGAAGCGGACCACGACGTGCGGCAGGCCCATGGTGCCGAGGAAGGTGGCGAGGATCAGCCCGTACGTGGCGTACAGCGGGCGTTCCTCGCGGCTCTCGGCCTGCGAGGGCGACAGGTCGCCGCCGCGGCCGCGCTCGGCGGCGGGGACGGGGGCGCCCGCGGCGAAGGTGAGGCGGGTGCCGCGCTCGATGCGGTGGGTGCCGGCGGGGAGCTCGAGGCCGGGTGCCGGTCGTGCGTGCGGCCGTCCACGGTGCCGGTCACGGTGACGGTCAGCGGGCGGTCGAGCTTCGAGGTCGAGGCTGTCGTCGACGCGGACGACGCGCTGCTCGCGGAAGGTGGCCGGTTCGTCGAAGGCGTGGCGGGGCGCGCCGTCGCCCTGCCAGGCGAGGACCAGGAAGAGGGCGGGGACGAGCAGGGCGGTGAGTTTCAGCCAGTACTGGAAGGCCTGCACGAAGGTGATGCTGCGCATGCCGCCGGCGGCGACGGTGGCGGTCACGACGACGGCGACGATCACTCCGCCGAGCCAGTCGGGCGCCCCGGTCAGCACGGTCAGGGTCAGTCCGGCGCCCTGGAGCTGGGGCAGCAGGTACAGCCAGCCGACGCCGACGACGAAGGCGCCGGCGAGCCGCCGTACCGCCTGGGAGGCGAGGCGGGCCTCGGCGAAGTCGGGGAGCGTGTAGGCGCCGGAGCGGCGCAGCGGGGCGGCGACGAACACCAGCAGGACCAGGTAGCCGGCGGTGTAGCCGACCGGGTACCAGAGCATGTCGGGGCCCTGGACGAGGACCAGGCCCGCGATGCCGAGGAAGGAGGCGGCGGAGAGGTACTCGCCGCTGATGGCGGCGGCGTTGAGGCGGGGGCCGACGGTGCGGGAGGCGACGTAGAAGTCGGAGGTGGTGCGGGAGATGCGCAGGCCGAAGGCGCCGACCAGGACCGTCGCGACGACGACCAGGGCGACGGCGGGGACGGCGTAGCTGGAGTTCATCGGCGTGGATCAGCGGTCTTCGACGAGGCGGACGAAGTCCCGCTCGTTGCGCTCGGCGCGGCGCACGTACCAGCGGGCGAGCAGGACGAGCGGGGCGTAGAGGCCGAAGCCGAGGACGGCCCATTCCAGGCGGCGGGCGCCGGGCATCGCCGCGAAGAGCAGGGGCAGCGGGCCGACGAGCAGGCCGAGGATCGCGAACACGGTGAGGGCGGCCCGCAGTTGGGTGCGCATCAGGGAGCGGACGTAGGTGTGGCCGAGGGTGGTCTGTTCGTCGATCTCGGTGCGCGGGCGGTAGTAGCCGGAGGCCTGGGGGTACCTCCCGCGCGAGCGAAGCCGAGCGTGGGGGACGGTGCGGCGGGGCGGGCCGGTGACGACGACGCGGCGTTCGGTGTGGTCCTGGGGCACTGTCACGGCCTCCTCATGAGCAGGTCGCGCAGTTCGCGCGTGTGGCGCCGGCTGACCTGGAGTTCCTCGGAGCCGACCAGGACGCTCACGGTGCCCGCGTCGAGGCGGAGTTCGCCGATGTGGCGCAGCGCGACGAGGTGGCGGCGGTGGATGCGGACGAAGCCGCGGGAGCGCCAGCGCTCCTCCAGGGTGGACAGCGGGATGCGGACGAGATGGCTGCCCTTGTCGGTGTGCAGACGGGCGTAGTCGCCCTGGGCCTCGACGTGGGTGATGTCGTCGACGGCGACGAAGCGGGTCACGCCGCCGAGCTCGACGGGTATGTGGTCGGGGTCGGGTTCGTGCACGGGTATCCGCGGGGGCGGCACCGCGCAGCTCGGCGGCGCGGCGGACGGCCTCGGCGAGGCGTTCCTTGCGGACGGGCTTGAGGACGTAGTCGACGGCCTTGAGGTCGAAGGCCTGGACGGCGAAGTCCTCGTGGGCGGTGACGAACACGACGAGCGGCGGCCGGGCGAACCCGGTGAGCAGCCGGGCCATGTCGAGGCCGTCGAGACCGGGCATCTGGATGTCGAGGAAGACGACGTCGATCGCCTCGGCGCCGCCGGGACCCGACTCCAGGGCGCGGTTGATGCGGCGCAGCGCCTCGGTCGCGTCGCCGGCGCCCTCCGCGCTGCCGATGCGGGGGTCGGCGTGCAGCAGGTAGAGCAGTTCCTCCAGCGAGGGGCGTTCGTCGTCGACAGCGAGGGCGCGCAGCATGAACTGGGAGTGTAGGGGCGATCCGTACCTCTGGGCATGTGCCGGGGGTGGACGTTCCCGCTGGATACGGTGCCCGCGGCGGGCCGGGCGCGGGCCGGGGTGCCGGTGGATACAGTGCCCGCATGAACAGCAGGTCCACGCCGTTCGACGAACTCGACCGGAAGATCATCACCGCGTTGATGGCGAACGCCAGGACGTCCTTCGCCGAGATCGGCACGGCGATCGGGCTGTCGTCCACGGCGGTCAAGCGCCGGGTCGACCGGCTGCGCGAGACGGGCGTGATCACCGGGTTCACGGCCACGGTGAAGCCGTCGGCGCTGGGCTGGCGCACCGAGGCGTACGTCGAGGTGTACTGCGCGGGCGCGGCCCCGCCGCGGCGGCTCGCGGAGGTCGTGCGCGACTACCCGGAGATCACGGCGGCGATGACCGTGACCGGCGGCGCGGACGCACTGCTGCACGTGCGGGCGCGGGACGTGGAGCACTTCGAGGAGGTGCTGGAGCGGATCCGCCAGGAGCCGTTCATCCGGAAGACGATCAGCGTGATGGTGCTGTCCCATCTGCTCCCGGAGAGCCCGGAGGCCGGGGCCAGCCAGCCCGCGCCGGAATAGCCGCCTGGGCGGCGCACCAGGCGTGCGCTGAACGGCCTCAGGACGCAGCGTTCCTGCGCCAACACGCAACTGTTGTTCCTTGTCGGACCGCCTCCGCCAGTTCCTACCTTGGTGTCAACCCTCAGTCACACACCGTGAGGAAGCGGAGGGACCCCTCTGTGCCCGACTCCCGTGTGCCGCGCCGGCGGCGCTACCTCGTCTGCGAACCCAGACACTTCGCCGTGCAGTACGCGATCAACCCCTGGATGCATCCCGACGAACCCGTCGACGTCATCCGCGCCCTGGACCAGTGGCAGGCACTGGTCGACGCCTACCGTGCCCACGGCCACACCGTGGACACCGTGAAGCCGGTCCCCGGCCTGCCCGACATGGTCTTCGCCGCGAACTCGGCCGTCGTGGTCGAGGGCCGAGTCTTCGGCTCCCTCTTCCACGCGCCGGAGCGCCGCCCCGAGTCCGTGCCCTACGAGGCGTGGTTCAAGGCGGAGGGCTACGAGGTCTACCACCCCGAGTCGGTGTGCGAGGGCGAGGGCGACCTGGTGCCGGCCGGCCGCTGGATCCTGGCCGGCACCGGGTTCCGCACCACCCGTGAGGCCCATCGCGAGGTGCAGGAGTTCTTCGGTGTGCCGGTGATCAGCCTGAAGCTGGTGGATCCGTACTTCTACCACCTGGACACGGCGCTGTTCGTCCTCGACGAGGACGAACATCGCCTACTACCCCGAGGCGTTCTCGCCCGGCAGCCGGGAGGTGCTCGCCCGGCTGTATCCGGACGCGGTGCTCGCCACCCGCGAGGACGCGATGGCGTTCGGGCTCAACTCCGTATCCGACGGGCGCCACGTGTTCATCTCAGCCGGGGGCGAGGCGCCTGGCCGGGCAACTCGCCGGCCGTGGCTACGTCCCCGTCCCCGTCGACCTGTCCGAGTTCCACAAGGCCGGTGGCGGCATCAAGTGCTGCACCCAGGAGATCCGGGAGATCCGCTCATGACCGCACCTGTCCGCACCCAGGACTCGCAGGAGACCCGCGCCTCGCAGGAGACCCGTGGCTCGCAGGAGCTGATCCGCGCGGAGGAGCCGGTCCTCGCGCACAACTACCACCCGCTGCCGGTGGTCGTCGCCCGCGCCGAGGGCACCTGGGTGGAGGACGTGGAGGGGCGCCGCTACCTCGACATGCTGGCCGGCTACTCGGCGCTGAACTTCGGCCACCGGCATCCGGCGCTGATCGAGGCGGCCCATCACCAGCTCGACCGGCTGACCCTCACCTCGCGCGCCTTCCACAACGACCGGCTCGCCGAGTTCGCCGAGCGGCTGGCGGCGCTGACGGGCCTGGACATGGTGCTGCCGATGAACACCGGCGCGGAGGCGGTGGAGAGCGGCATCAAGGTGGCCCGCAAGTGGGCCTACGACGTGAAGGGCGTCCCGGCCGACCGGGCGACGATCGTGGTCGCGGCGGACAACTTCCACGGCCGTACGACGACGATCGTCAGCTTCTCCACGGACGAGACGGCGCGAGCGGGCTTCGGCCCGTTCACGCCGGGCTTCCGGATCGTGCCGTACAACGACCTGGCCGCGCTGGAGGCGGCGGTCGACGAGACGACGGCGGCGGTGCTGATCGAGCCGATCCAGGGCGAGGCGGGGGTGATCATCCCGGACGACGGCTACCTGGCCGGCGTGCGCGAGCTGACCCGCCGCAAGGGCTGCCTGTTCATCGCGGACGAGATCCAGTCGGGGCTCGGCCGCACGGGCCGCACGCTCGCCGTCGAGCACGAGTCGGTCGTGCCGGACGTGCTGCTGCTGGGCAAGGCGCTGGGCGGCGGCATCGTGCCGGTGTCGGCGGTGGTCGGCGCGCCGGGACGTGCTCGGGGTGCTGCGCCCGGGCGAGCACGGCTCGACGTTCGGCGGCAACCCGCTCGCGGCCGCGGTCGGCACGGCGGTGGTCGAGCTGCTGGAGACGGGCGAGTTCCAGCGCCGCGCGGCCGAACTGGGCGTGGTCCTGCGGGACGGCCTGACCGCAGCTGGTCGGCAAGGGCGTCGTCGGCTTCCGCTCGCGTGGCCTGTGGGCGGGCGTGGACGTCGACCCCGCGCTCGGCACCGGCCGCGAGATCAGCGAACGCCTGATGCGGGAGGGGGTCCTGGTCAAGGACACCCACGGCTCCACGATCCGCCTGGCACCGCCGCTGACGATCACGGCCGAGGAACTGGCGGGGGCGCTCGCGGCACTGGCGAAGGTGCTGGGGTAAGGGGCGCAAGGCAGGTGACGCAGGCCGCCCCGGATCCGGGGCGGCCTCGGCCGGTGACAGGCACTCCACCGCCCGCCCCGGCCATGCGCACCACAAGCCGCCCCGACCGGCCCTGCACAAGCCGCCCCCGCACGCGGGAAGGGTGAAGATTGGGACAAGAGGTGGTAGACCACTCTCAGCGACAGAGAGGTCGGCCGTGGGCGCACACGAGGAGTACGGCGTTGCCCGGCGGCGGTTCGACGTGGCCGACGCCGCGCCCCTGTTGCTCGATCCGCAGGGCGTGGTGACGGGCTGGACCAGCGACGCCCGGCGGCTGCTGGCGTACCCGGCTTCCGAGGCGGTCGGCAGGAAGCTGTCCGATCTGCTGGCCGCCGAGGACGCGGAGCGCGTGCCGGACCTGGTCGAGCGGTGCCACAGGGACGGCGGCTGGACGGGGCTGCTGACGGCCCGCCGCAAGAGCGGGCAGCCGGTGAGGGTCATGGCCCGGATCACCTCGGCCGAGGAGGCGCACGGCGGCTCGCGCTGGTTGGTGCTCCTGTCGGAGCTGGGCCGCGCCTCCGGCTGGGACATGAGCCGTACGGTGCTGGAGCAGATGGTGGCCGGCGCCCCCGTCGGCATCGCCATCGTGGACACCGACCTGCGCTTCGTGTGGTCGAACACCGCCCTGGAGCAGTTCGGCGGCGGACCGGCACGGCGACGGCTCGGCCTGCGCTTCGCGGACGTCCAGCCGGGCCTGGACGCCCAGGGGGTCGAGGCGCAGATGCGGCACGTCCTGGAGACGGGCGAGACGGTCGTCGGGTACGAGCACGTGGGCCATGTGCGGTCGGCCCCGATGCGCGAGACGGCGCACATGCTGTCGTTCACCCGGCTCGAGGACGACCGGGGCCACCCGATAGGCGTGTACTACACGGTCGTCGACATCACCGAGCGGCACCGCGCGCGGCAGCGGCTGGCGCTCCTCGACCGGGCCGGCGAGAGCATCGGCCGCAGTCTGGACCTCATGCGCACCGCGCAGGAGCTGGCCGACGTGGCCGCGCCGGGACTGGCCGACCTCGTCACCGTGGATCTGCTGGAGTCGGTGCTGCGGGGCGCCGAGCTCGCTCCCGGGCCGCTCGCGGACACGGAGCCGGTGGCGCTGCGCCGCGCCGGCCAGCGGTCCGCGCAAGGACGACCTCCCGGAGGGCGCCCTGCGGGATCGGCGACGTCGCGACCTACCTCGCCGGGTCGCCCCCGGTCCGCTGCCTGACCACGGGACGGTCCTGGCGGGCGGACGCGGCTCGATCCGCTGACCCGGGAGTGGGCCACGGAGCTCCCGGGCGGGCCGCCGGGCCGCCACGTTCCTGGAGCTGGGCCTGCACAGCGTGATGATCGTGCCGATCCGCGTCACGGGGCACCACCCTGGGCGTCACCACCTTCTTCCGGCGCCACCGCCGGGAGCCCTTCGACGAGGAGGACCTGCACCTGGCCGAGGACCTCGTCGCCCGTGCGGCCGTCTGCGTGGACAACGCCCGGCGCTACACCCGCGAGCGCGACGCCGCCCTCGTCCTGCAGCGCAGTCTGCTCCCCCGCCGGCTGCCCGAGCAGGACGCCGTCGAGGTGGCCGCGTGCTACCGGCCGGCCGACGAGCTGACCGGCCTCGGCGGCGACTGGTACGACCTCATCCCGCTGTCCGGCGCCCGCGTCGCGCTCGTCGTGGGCGAGGTGCCCGGGCACGGCATCGACGCCGCCGCGGCCATGGGGCAGCTGCGGACCGCCGTACGGACCCTCGACCGCTCTGGATCTGCCGCCCGAGGAGGTGCTGGCGCACCTCGACGACCTGGTGGCGCGGTCGGCGCGGGAGGAGGGCGTCGAGATGGGCGCGGCGGGCGCCGCGAGCGCGCCGACGTCCGTGGGCTCCGGGTGCCTGTACGTCGTCTACGACCCGGTCGACGGCGCGGTGCACGATGGCCGCCGCGGGCCATCCCGCACCGGCCGTGGTGCGCCCGACCGCACGGTCACGTTCGTCGATCTCCCGCAGGGGCCGCCGCTCGGCGTGGGCGGCCCGCCGTTCGAGGCGGTCGAGCTGGCGCTGGCGGAGGGCAGCACGCTCGCCCTGCACACCGACGGGCTGCTGGCCCGGGGCGAGACCTGGGCCGTCGACGCCGGCCGGGAACGGCTGCGCAGGGCGCTGGAGCAGACGGGCCCGCTCGAGTCGTACTGCCGGACCGTGGTCGACGCGCTGGTCCCGGCCCGCCCGTACGACGACGTGGCCCTGCTGATGGCCCGGACGAGGCGTCTCGGCGCCGAGCAGGTCGCGGCCTGGGACCTGCCCTCCGACCCGGCCGTCGGTCGCCGACGCCCGCCGCACGGCCACCCGGCAGCTGGCGCACTGGGGCCTGGAGGAGCTGGCCTTCACCACGGAACTGGTGGTGAGCGAGCTGGTCACCAACGCCATCCGGTACGCCACCGGCTCCATCCGGCTCCGGCTGATCAGGGAGCGTGCGCTGGTCTGCGAGGTCTTCGACGGCGGCGCCACCGCGCCCCACCTGCGCCATCCCCGTACGACGGACGAGGGCGGGCGCGGGCTGCTGCTGGTCTCCCAGCTCACCCAGCGGTGGGGCACGCGCTTCGTCCCCGAGGGGAAGATCATCTGGGCCGAGCAGGCGCTGACGGACCTCCACGGAGTGAGAGCCGGACCGGGCTAGGCCATACCATGGGAAACTGGTGTGATCCCGGCACGGTGAGGCGGGACCATGGAGGAGACGGCGATCGACTACGCGGCGGTGTTCCAGGCCCTGCCCGGCATGGTGGCGCTGCTGACCACCGGAACTGGTGTACGCGGACGTCAACGAGGAGTTCGTCCGCGTCTGTCCGGCCGCACCCGCGAGCAGCTGATCGGCCGGTACCTGTTCGACGTCTTCCCCGACAACCCCAACGACCCGGCCGCGACGGGCATGCGCAACCTGGAGGCCTCGCTGTGCCGGGTGCTGGCCACCGGGGAGCGCGACGCCATGGCCCTGCAGCGCTACGACGTCGAGGACCCCGAGCGGCCCGGGCGAGTGGGAGGAGCGCTACTGGAGCCCGGTGAACGCGCCGCTGCCTCGGCCCCGACGGCAAGGTGCGTGCTGATCCTGCACCGCGTCGAGGAGGTCACGGAGCTGATCCGGGCCCGGGGCGGCGCTCGGGCGGGGGCAGCCGGGCCCGGGTCCTGGAGGCCGAGCTGTACACCCGCGCGCGCGAGCTGCAGGAGCTCAACGAACGGCTGCGTCAGGCGCACTCCCGGGAGCGGGAGGTGGCGCTGGCCCTGCAGGAGGCGATGCTGCCCGCACCGCCGGCAGGTCAGCCACCACCGGGCCGCCGTCCGGTACCGGCCCGCCGTGGGCGCGCTCAACGTCTGCGGGGACTGGTACGACCTGGTCGACCTGGTGGGCGGCCACCGGATCGGCGTGTCCGTGGGCGACGTGGTCGGGCACGGGCTGGAGGCGGCCGGTGTCATGGGCCAGCTGCGCAGCGCGCTCAGCGCGGCCTCCCGGGTCGCCGACGGGACCGGCCCAGGCCCTGGACGTGCTGGGGCGCTACGCCCACGTGGTCGACGGCGCCGAGTCGGCGACCGCCGTGACGACGTTCATCGACTTCGACGAGCCACACCATCACCTACAGCAGCGCCGGCCATCCCCCGCCCGTCCTGATCCACCCCGACGGCCGCGCGGAGTTCCTCGACCGGGCCACCGACACCCCGCTCGACGCGCGCCCCGACCCGATCCCGAGACCCCAGGCCGAGACCACGTACACGCCGGCGCCACCCTCGTCCTCTACACCGACGGACTGATCGAACGGCGCCGCGAGGACATCGACACGGGCCTGGCCCGCCTCGCCGACGCCCTGGCCCGCCATCGGGACCAGGATCCCGAGACCCTCGCCGACACCGTCCTGCTGGAGCTGCTGCCACCCGGCGGCGCCACCGACGACACGGCGCTGATCATCGTGCGGCTGTGACCCAGGGGCGACACTGCGGGCTCCGTCCGTGATCGAGCAGCCGGACGCGGTCCAGTTCTGCCGGTCCTCGGTGTCCGCGCTGGGCGCGCCGGCGAACCACGCGTCGAGGATCTCCGTCAGCAGCGGCTCGGACGTCAGCCGCAGGCTGAGCGCGAGGACGTTGGCGTCGTTCCAGCGGCGGGCGCCGTCGGCCGTGTAGGCGTCCGTGCACAGGGCGGCCCGTACGCCCGGCACCTTGTTCGCGGCGATCGAGGCGCCCGTGCCGGTCCAGCAGCACACGACCGCCTGGTCGGCCGTCCCGTCGGCGACCTCGCGGGCCGCGGCCTCGGAGCACACCGCCCACTGCGGGTCGTCACCGGGGCGCAGCGCGCCGTGCGGCGCGCACCTCGTGCCCGCGGCCGCGCAGCGCGGCCACGAGGGAGCGGGCGACGGGTTCGTCCATGTCGGAGGAGACAGAGATCCGCATGCGTCGCAGACTACTCGGCGGGGCCGCAAGAGCCAGCGGCCGGCCAGCCACCCGTCGCATCCCGCCATGCCACCCGTTCGGCTTGCCGGTCACTCTCACGGAGCAGCACGCTGGTCCCGCGGTCCTCCCCAGCCGCAGGAGCACCACCGGACACCTCTGCCTGACTGACCGTCAGTCAATCGGTGAAGGATCGGCGAGGTCCCGCCGCACAAGGTGCCCGGTTGCCGCGCCTGCACCTACACTGGCACCCCACGACACGCCGGTTGACCTGCTGGAACGCGGCGGTTGAGCCCACCGCCAGAGTCGAGGAGCGCCCGCTTTGTTCTACTACCTGCTGAAATACGTGCTGCTGGGCCCGCTGCTGAGACTGGTCTTCCGGCCTCGAATCGAGGGCCTGGAGCACGTTCCGGCGGACGGGCGCCGCCATCGTCGCCGGCAACCACCTGTCGTTCTCGGACCACTTCCTGATGCCCGCGATCCTCAAACGGCGCATCACCTTCCTCGCGAAGGCCGAGTACTTCACCGGCCCGGGCATCAAGGGCCGGCTGACCGCGTTCTTCTTCCGCAGCGCCGGGCAGATCCCGGTCGACCGCTCCGGCAAGGAGGCGGGCCAGGCCGCGATCCGTGAGGGCCTCGGCGTGCTCAGCAAGGACGAGCTGCTCGGCATCTACCCCGAGGGCACCCGCTCGCACGACGGCCGCCTCTACAAGGGCAAGGTCGGTGTCGCCGTGATGGCCCTCAAGGCCGGCGTCCCGGTCATCCCCTGCGCGATGATCGGCACCTTCGAGGCCCAGCCGCCCGGCAAGGTCATCCCCAACATCCACCCCGTCGTGATCCGCTTCGGCAAGCCCCTCGACTTCTCCCGCTATGCCGGCATGGAGAACGAGAAGGCCATCCTGCGCGCCGTCACCGACGAGATCATGTACGCCATCCTCGTCCCTGTCCGAGCAGGAGTACGTCGACCAGTACGCGGCCGTCGTGAAGGCCGAGGAGGCCGCCGCCGCGAAGGAGCGGAAGTTCCCGCGCATGCCCGCTCAGCTGAGATCTGCTGTCGGCAAAAACCGTCTCTCCGGCCGCCCGTTGCCGATCTACGTTCGTCGGCATGAGACGTGCATGGTGATCGGAGCAGGCGGGCAGATCGGGCGGCCGGCGGTGGAGGCGCTGGCGCGGGACGGCTGGGAGGTGACGGCCGCCTCGCGCGGCGGCGGCCGGGACGAGAGCTGGCCCGGCGAGGTGCGGACGCAGCGGCTGGACCGCGAGGACGACGCGGCGCTGCGGCGCGCTGATCGGCGACGGCTGTGATCTCGTGGTCGACATGGTCGCCTACGGGGCCGGGCACGCACGGCAGTTGACGGGCCTGGCCGACCGCATCGGCTCGGCCGTGGTCGTGTCGACCGTGGCGGTGTACGAGGACGGCAAGGGCCACGGCTTCGACACGATGGGCGAGCCGGACGGCTTCCCGCAGTATCCCGTGCCGATCGGGGAGGACCAGCCGCACGGTCCCGCCGGGGGACGCCACGTACAGCACCGCGAAAGATCGCCGCTGGAGCATGAACTCCTCGCGGCGGGCGACCGGTTGCCCACGACGCTGCTGCGAGCGGGAGCGATCCACGGTCCGTCACAGCCCGCTCCCCCGCGAGCTGTACTTCGTGAAGCGGAACCTCGACGGCCGGCGCAGGCGGGTGCTCGCCTTCCGGGGCGAAAGCCGGTTCCACACGTCGGCCAGGCCGCAACATCGCCGAACTGATCCGGCTGGCGGCGGCCCGGCCGGGTTCGCGGGTGCTCAACGCGTGCGATCCGCAGTCGCCGACGGCGTCCGAGATCGGGGCGGCGGTGGACGAGGTCATGGGCGTGGAGACGGAGACCGTCCTGGTGGACGGGCCGCCTCCGGCACCGTCCGTGGGCAGCTCGCCCTGGTCGGCGGAGCTGCCTGTGGTGTTCGACATGTCCGCGGCGGAACGGGAGCTGGGCTACCGGCCGGTCGTGTCCTACGCCGACAGCCTGCCGGAGACGGTCGAGTGGCTCACGCGCCGGCTGTCCGGGCAGGACTGGCGTGAGGCGTTCCCCACGCTCGCGCGGGTCTACCCGGCCCTCTTCGACTACGCGGCGGAGGACGCCTGGTTCGCGGCATGAGCCAGGGGTCGCGAGAAAGGGGCGGCCGGATTCCCCGGCCGCCCCTCACCATCGTTCGGACGACGACTACGGCTTGGGCGTGGCGTGCGGCGCGCAGGTCAGGTCCGCGCCGTCCAGCCTGCCGGTGAGCAGGTAGGTGTCCACCCGGTCGTTGACGCACGGGTTGACCAGGCCGGTGACGCCGTGCGAGCCGGCGTCCTTCTCGGTGATCAGGCGCGAGCCCTTGAACCGCTTGTGCAGTTCGACGGCGCCCTCGTACGGCGTGGCCGCGTCACGCTCGGACTGGACGATGAGCACGCCGCGGCAGGCCCTTGCCGGTCCGGACGTCGACCGGCGTCCGCTGCTTGACCGGCCAGGTGGCGCACGGCAGGTTCATCCAGGCGTTGGCCCAGGTCATGAACGGGTGGTCCCGGTGGAGCCGGGTGTTGTCCCGGTCCCACGTGCGCCAGCTGGTGGGCCACTTGGCGTCGGCGCACTCCACGGCCGTGTAGACGGCGTTGCCGTTCTCGGCGGAGGCGTTGCCCGCGGTGTCGGACAGGTCGGGAGCGGCGGCGTCGACCAGCGCCTGGGTGTCTCCGGCGACGTACTTGCTGAAGACCGAGGCGACCGGGGCCCACGAGGAGTCGTAGTACGGGGCGCTCTGGAAGAAGGAGATCAGCTCGGCCGGGCCGACGACCCCGCCGATGGGGTTCTTCTTCGCGTGGCGCGCAGCTCCAGCCACTTCGCCTGGACGGCGGCGCGGGTGGTGCCGAGGTGGTAGGTGGCGTCGTTCTGCGCGACCCAGTCCTGCCAGTCCTTCCAGCGGCCCTCGAAGGCGACGTCCTGGTCCAGGTTGGCCTGGTACCAGATCTTTTCGCGGGACGGGTTGACGACGCTGTCGACGACCATGCGGCGCACGTGGTCCGGGAAGAGGGTGCCGTAGACGGCGCCGAGGTAGGTGCCGTAGGAGACGCCCAGGAAGTTGAGCTTCTTCTCGCCGAGGGCGGCGCGGATGACGTCGAGGTCGCGCGCGGTGTTCGGCGTGGTCATGTGCGGCAGCATCGCGCCGCTGCGCTCGTGGCAGCCCTCGGCGTACTCGCGGGCCAGCTTGCGCTGGGCGAGCTTGTCGGCCTCGGAGCCGGGCACCGGGTCCGCTTTGGGTGCCTTGACGAACTCCTGCGGGTCGACGCAGGAGATGGGCGCCGACTTGCCGACGCCGCGCGGGTCGAAGCCCACGAAGTCGTAGGCCTTGGCGGTGTTGGCCCACACGGGGTTCTTGCTGGTGACGCGGGCCGGGAAGCGCAGTCCGGAGCCACCGGGGCCGCCGGGGTTGTAGATGAGCGCGCCCTGCCGCTCGGCCTTGGTGCCCGTGTTGCCGATGCGGTCGACGGCGAGCTTGATCTGCTTGCCGTGCGGCTTGGCGTAGTCGAGCGGCACGGTGACGTACCCGCACTGGATCGGCTTGGCCAGGTTCCAGTCGGCGGGGCAGTCCTGCCAGTCGATGCCGGCCTTCGCGGCCCGGGCGGCGGCGACGGCGGCGCCGCGGGTCTCTCGGTCCTGGCCGTGGCGGGCTTTCCGCGCTCGCGTTCGCCGAGGGCGCCGCGACGGCGCCGGCTATCAGCGTGGCCGCGACGAGCGCGCCGGCCGAACCGAGCGCTGCCACCCGCCTCTTCGGTCTCGTATCCCTCAAGTGGGACCTCCCCGTACATCGTTGCGATCAGTACGGGGATCCTCGCGGCTGTGAGGTTCCTGAGAACAGGGTCGGTCGCGCTTCTTTGCCAATCCGATAAACGGAGAAGGGATACCGCGCTACGGACGTCCGCGCGAGCGGCTACGCGAGGGACGTCAGCGCCTCGTCGAGCAGCCGCCGCAGCCGCAGCGCGTCCGGCGCCACGGCGGTCACCAGCGCCGCGGGCCCGGCGAGCGGCATCGACCGAGGCCCCCTCCCCCAGCACCCGGGCCGTCACCGGCTCGGCGGCGAACTCCGGCCGTACGACGACCAGTTGCCCGACCGCCCGGTGCCCAGCGAGCACGGCGGGCCCGTCCCAGCCGCCCGGCGCGCCGGGCCCGCAGGCCAGCTCCTGGTCGAGCACGACCCGCTCGGCGATCCGCACGGTCAGACGGCTCGTCAGCCGCCCGGGCTCCTCACCGACCCGCCCGAGCACCTGCTCCTCGCGCAGCACGAGCCGGGCCGTGGCGGCGAGGTCGACGCGGGTAGTGACGTACAGGTCGCTGCCCTGGGCGGAGATCAACTGCTCGGGCAGCCAGTGCAGTTCGGCACCGTCGGCGACGCCGAGCCGTACGTCGTAGCGGGCCTCGCCCTTCGCCTGCCCCGGCAGCGCGATGGTGGCGGCGGCCGACCCGACGCGCAGCCGGGCGTCCTCCTCCACCCGGGCCTCCACGGTGAAGTGGTCACCGCCGAGCGGCCCGCTCATCGCGCCGACGAGCATGACCCGCGCCTCGGGGCCACTGGCCCGGGTCCGCCGCAGCGCCAGGGGCCCGTCGCCCTCCAGCACGGGCAGCGAGGTGCCGCCCCGGCCGTCGTCCCGGGCGACGATCCGCGCCACGGACCGCACCCCGGCACCGTGCACGCTCACGCCGTCCACGCGGCGAGCTGCGCCCGCACCCACGCGGCGACCTCCGCCACCCCGGACTCGCTGCGCAACGACTGGAAGACGACCGGCAGTTCGGCCCGCTGCGCCTTGGCGTCGGCCGCCATGCGCGCGAGGTCGGAGCCGACGTACGGCGCGAGGTCGGTCTTGTTGACGACGAGCAGGTCGGCGGTGGTCACACCGGGCCCGCCCTTGCGCGGGATGTCGTCGCCCCCCGGCCACGTCGATCACGAAGATCTGCGCGTCGACGAGGCCCTTGGAGAAGGTCGCGGTGAGGTTGTCCCCGCCGGACTCCACGAGGACCAGATCGAGCGGCCCGACGGCGTCCTCCAGGTCCTCCACCGCTTCGAGGTTGGCGGAGATGTCGTCCCGGATCGCGGTGTGCGGGCAGGCGCCCGTCTCCACGGCGGTGATCCGCTCGGGCGGCAGCACGGCTTCCCGGAGCAGGAACTCGGCGTCCTCGCGCGTGTAGATGTCGTTGGTGACGACGGCGAGCGACAACTCGTCCCGCAGCGCCCGGCAGAGCGCGGCGACGGTGGCGGTCTTCCCGGACCCGACGGGTCCGCCGAGCCCGATGCGCAGCGCTCGGCGGGTGCCGTCGGGGCGGTGCGCGTCGGCGCTGACGGCTGTAGGGCCGTCGGGGTTGGGGTGGTCAAGGTGCATGTGCGGCTCCTGGTGGGACGGGCCCGGGTTTGCGGGCGATGCGGGATGGCGGGCGGCTGGTGTCGGGGTGCGGGTGAGTGGGGGCTGGTCGCGCAGTTCCCCGCGCCCCTTGGGGGGTGGTCTGGCGGCGGCGTTCATGCGGCAGCTACGAGGCGAACAGCCGTACCGGCCACCCCGCGTGCACCTCCGCCCCGATCTCCAGCAGCGGCGCCGACCCCGCCGGCAACGCGTCGACCCCCTCGTCGACCACCCTCCGCGCCGCCTCCACCGCCCGGTCCACGACCCGGTCCACCTCCGGCGCCAGCCGGGCCAGCACCCCCGTCGCGTCGAAGGGATCCAGACTCAGCAGCCGCACCGTCGCCGTGGCCGGCCCGCTCACGCTCTCGTACGCCGCGCAGTACGCCGCGTCGACCGGCCCCAGCCCCGCCGCCCGAGCCGTCGAGCCCGAGCACGACCGGCTGATGGGCCCCCTTGGGGAACTCCCGCCCCAGGGCGTCCAGCTCGGCGGAGGGCCACGTCGCCCGAGCGGCCCGCATCAGCTGCCGCCCCAGCTTGCGCGCGGCGACCCGCAGGGCGGGCGACGGCGTACGGGCGTCGGCGGCACGGTCCAGCGCGACGGGGTCGACCCCGAGCGCGGCGGCCGCCGCCAGCGCGGCGGCGACCAGCCCCCGCGGTGTGCAACCGCCCCCGGCAGAAGTCCGCCAGGCTCGCGGCCCCGGTGATCCGCCCCGCCTTGACGGCCGCCTCGGCCCCGCCGGAGTGCGCGTGCCCGCCGGCGGGAAAGCGGCCGTCGGCCAGGACGAGCAGTGCTGCTCTCGACATCAGGACACCTCAGAACAGGAAGTACCGCTGGGCCATGGGAAGTTCGTCAGCCGGAGCCGCCTCGACCAGCTCCCCGTCGATGTGCACGGCGAAGCTGTCGGGGTCGACCCGCACCTCGGGCCGCGCGTCGTTCTCCCGCATGTCGGCCTTGGTGACCCCACGCGTCGACTCGATCGCCACGAACCGCTTCCCGAGCCCGAGCCGCTCCGGCAGTGCCGTCCTCGACGGCCAGCGGTGCGACGAAGTTGAGGGAGTTGGAGGCGGGCGCCCGCCCGATCGCCCCGTACATCGGGCGCGGCAGGACCGGCTGCGGCGTGGGGATCGAGGCGTTCGCGTCGCCCATCTGCGCGTACGCGATCTGCCCGCCCTTGATGACGAGTTGCGGCTTGACGCCGAAGAACGCCGGCTCCCACAGCACCAGGTCGGCCAGCTTGCCGCTCTCGACCGAGCCGATCTCGCGGGCGAGTCCCTGTGCGAGCGCCGGGTTGATCGTGTACTTGGCGACATATCGACGTACCCGGCGGTTGTCGGCGCGTCCGTCCCCGGGCAGCGCACCCCGCCGCCGCTTCATCACGTGCGCGGTCTGCCAGGTCCGCATGACGACCTCGCCCACCCGCCCCATGGCCTGGGAGTCGGAGGAGATGATCGAGATCGCGCCCAGGTCGTGCAGCACGTCCTCCGCCCCGATCGTCGACGGCCGGATCCGCGACTCGGCGAAGGCCAGGTCCTCGGGCACCGCCGGGTTGAGGTGGTGGCAGACCATCAGCATGTCGAGGTGTTCCTCGGCGGTGTTGACGGTGAACGGCCGGGTCGGGTTGGTGGAGCTCGGCAGCACGTACGACTCGGAGACCACGGTCATGATGTCCGGCGCGTGCCCGCCGCCCGCACCCTCGGTGTGGTACGCGTGGATGCCCCGTCCGGCGATGGCGGCGAGCGTGTCGCCGACGAACCCGGCCTCGTTGAGCGTGTCCGTGTGGATGGCGACCTGGATGCCGGTCCGCTCGGCGACGGTCAGCGAGGCGTCGATGACGGCCGGGGTCGAGCCCCAGTCCTCGTGCAGCTTCAGGCCGAGCGCGCCGCCGCGGATCTGCGACAGCATCGCCTCGTGCGAGACGGTGTTGCCCTTGCCGAGCAGGCCGATGTTGAGCGGATGGGCCTCCATCGCCTCCAGCATCCGCGCGAGATGCCAGGGGCCGGGGGTCACGGTGGTGGCCTTGGAGCCCTCGGCCGGGCCGGTGCCGCCGCCGACGAGCGTGGTGACGCCCGACGAGAGAGCCTCGTCGGCGATCTGCGGGCAGATGAAGTGGACGTGCGCGTCGATCGCGCCCGCCGTGAGGATCCGCCCGTTGCCGGCGATGATCTCGGTCTCCGGGCCGATGACGAGGTCCGGGTGGACGCCGTCCATGGTGTCGGGGTTGCCGGCCTTGCCGATGCCGGTGATCCGGCCGTCGCGGATGCCGACGTCGGCCTTGACGATTCCCCAGTGGTCGATGATCACCGCGCCGGTGACGACGGTGTCCGGGGTGCCCTCGGCACGCGTGGCACGCGCCTGGCCCATGGACTCGCGGATGACCTTGCCGCCGCCGAACACGGCCTCGTCACCGGCGAGCCCGGGGCCGCCAGAACGGTCCTCCTCGATCTCGACCAGCAGGTCGGTGTCGGCGAGCCGGATCCGGTCGCCGGTCGTCGGGCCGAACAGGTCGGCGTACGCGGCACGCGAGATCTCAGGCATCGAGGGCACCTCCGGTCTCCCCGCGCAGGCCGGGCACGACACGGGCGCCGGTGAGCGGGACGAGTTCGACGTCGACGGGGATCCCGGGCTCGAAGCGCACGGCCGTGCCGGCGGCGACGTTCAGCCGCCTGCCGCGCGCGGCGGCGCGGTCGAACTCCAGGCCGGGGTTGGCCTCGGCGAAGTGGTAGTGGGAGCCGACCTGGACGGGCCGGTCGGCGGCGTTGAGGACGGTCAGCCGGGTGACCTCGCGGCCCTCGTTGTACGCAATCGGGTCGTCGGCGAAGAGGATCTCTCCGGGAATCACGGCGGCTCCCCGTCAGACGATCGGGTCGTGGACGGTGACGAGCTTGGTGCCGTCCGGGAAGGTGGCCTCGACCTGGACGTCGTGGATCATCTCCGGGATGCCCTCCATGACGTCGTCCCGCGTGAGCAGCTTGCGTCCGGAGGACATGAGCTCGGCGACGGTACGGCCGTCACGTGCGCCTTCGAGGATGTGCGACGTGATGAGCGCGATCGCCTCGGGGTGGTTCAGCTTCAGCCCACGGGCCCTGCGCTTCTCGGCCACGTCGGCCGCCACGTGGATCAGCAGTCTCTCTTGCTCGTGCGGGGTCAGTTGCACGTCCCACCTCACAGTCCCTCGCTCCGGACCGTGCGGGGCCCGGTTGCCGCACCCCCGGGGGAAAAGCCCTGGTGGCGTGGCGGCAGGCTAGTTGGACCGGGTTTCAGGCACGTTAACCGAGCTGTGATCTCTCAGGGCTGCGAGCGCGGGTCCCGCATGCTCATGAGCGCCCGCAGCCCGTCCCTGAAGATCTCCGAGGGCATCTCGCCGCCCGCGGTCGCCCAGCCCCTTCAGCAGGCCGTGGCGCAGCAGGCCGCCGCCGAGGGCGCTCAGGTCAGGACGGTCGACGTGGTGGCGACCCCCGCGAGCGATCCGCGCGGTGCGGCGTTCAACGCCGCCGTGCTGCCACTCGCTCTGGCCGGCATCGCGAAGGGCGCGGTGGTCACCGTGCTGGGCCTGCGCGGCGTCCGCGCCGTGACCGCGCTGCTCGGCGCGTCCGCCCTGGTGGCCGTGGTCGCGGCCGGGATCGCGCACAGCTGGCTCGGGGTACTCACGGGCGACTGGTGGGCCGAGGCCGCCGTGCTCGGGCTGTCGGCGCTGGCCGTCAACGGTGCCGTCGCCGGACTCGCCGCCCTGCTCGGCACCGTCGGCATCGGGATCGGCGCAGCCGTGGTGATGTTCCTCGGCAAAGCCTTCTCCGGCGCCGCCTCGGCACCGCAGATGCTGCCGGAGCCGGCCGGCGCGATCGGCCAGTGGCTGCCGCCCGGCGCGGGTTCGACGCTGCTGCGCTCGGTGGCGTACTTCGACGGCGCGGCGGCGACCGGCCCCGTCCTGACCCTGACCTGGTGGGCGGCGCTGGGCCTGGGCGCCGTACTGCTCGGCAGTTCACTCAGGGCGCGCAAGACGCACCATGAGCCCGCGGCCGACGGGCGGGAACTCGCGGCCGTCGGCTGAGCCGCCGCCTCCCGGAGAACTGAGCCGCCGCCCTCCCAGGAAAGCGACCGCACACAGAAACGACCGTGCACCCCCGCTGTAGCGGACGGGGGGTGCACGGTCTTCCGTCTGCCCGGCCCCGGACTACGCCGGGCCGGCCCCCCGATGCTCCGCCGCGATCCCGAACCGCTGACGTTCGCCAGGAGCGGACGCGACCTCGCGGACCGTGGAGACCGCGCTGATCACCTGCTCCTCCGCAGGCTCCGCGATCTCCTGGGTCTCTTCGAGTCGCCGCAGGTCATCGGCTGAGACGAGGGCGACGAGGGGCTTGCCGTGCCGGGTGACGACGACGCGCTCGCCGGCGTACACCACGCGGTTGATCAGGTCGGCGAGCTCAGCCCTGGCTTGCGTCACCGGAATCTCGTAGGCCATGTCCCCATCATAACGTCACGTACATCCTGTACATTTTTTACAGAGACAGCTGTCGCCGGAGACAGCTCTGCCCGCGAGGAGGGGTTCACCATGACCCGACCGTCCGCCCGTCACGTGCTGCCCGAGTTCACCGAACGCACGAGTTCCGGGCAACGGACGATGGACCCGTACTCGAAGCTGCTGGAGGAGCGGATCGTCTTCCTCGGGGCGCCGGTGGACGAGATCTCGGCGAACGACGTGATGGCCCAGTTCATGTACCTCGAGCACCAGGCCCCGGACCGCGACATCCAGCTCTACATCAACTCCCCCGGCGGCGCGTTCCACGCGATGACGGCCCTCTACGACACGATGCGCTACGTCACCTGCGACGTGGAGACGGTCTGCCTGGGCCAGGCCGGGGCGGCCGCCACGGTACTGCTGGCGGCGGGCACACCGGGCAAGCGATCCATGCTGCCGGACGCGCGTCTGGTGATCCATCAGCCCGCCCTGCCCGAGCCGGTCCAGGGACAGGCGAGCGATCTGGCGATCCAGGCCGACGAGCTGATGCGGATCCGGACCCGCATGGAGGAGATGCTCGCGCGGCACACCGGCCGCACCCGGGAGCAGGTGAGCGAGGACATCGAGCGGGACAAGATCCTCACCGCCCAGGAGGCGGTGGAGTACGGCTTGGTGGACCGGATCGTCCCCAACCGCAAGGCCACCTTGGCCCCGCCGACCGGAAGGTGAGCCTCCGGTGCTGCCGCCCGAACTGCCTCCGCTGCCCGCCCTGACGCGCGCCGAGGCGGAGTTGATCGACCGTTACCTCGATGTGGTCGACCTGCTCGGCCGGATCAACCCGGCGTTGCACGGCGACACCTACCGCGGACTGCGCGCCGCCCAGGCCCTGGTCGCCAAGGCGACCGCGCTGCGTGACGCGCTGGCCCTGATGCACCAGCGGGGCGAGACGGAGTTGCACGCCGACACGCTGGCCCGGGCGCTGCGGGTGCTCGACGGCGAGCGCCGCACCGCTCGTGTCACCCTGCCCCCGGAGTCCGTCAGTTGACGCGGAGCCATCGGCCCGGATGCTCGCCCTGTCGATGTGCGTCCGAGCCTGAGTCGAAACGGGCCGAATGACGTACCGCTGTTCGGAGTAGACGGGAGACCAATTTTTGACCCCCTGCGGTTGCGCAACGCGCGTGGCCGAGGGGCGGAATGGGACATTCCGTCGCTGGTCCGGCGGCCTGCGGAGCCATGGACACCGGGTCGAACACAGACGTGTCCACCCGAACGGGTGAGTGGTGAGTAACAACACAAATCCCCGGTTCCGTTGGGATATCAGGACAACCATGAGTCAAGATCCCTGACTGACGACAAGCCCCCGCCACAGCGGCGGGGCGGTCCGGGCGGACGCCGAGTCCTGCCGCTGCCCGGATGACCGGTCGACAGGAGTGGATCGGCAGGAGTGGAGGACCCAAGCACGACGGGTCGCCGGGACGGTCACGCCATGACCGAGCCCGAGCAGCCCTTGGGGTGAAGCCGCGTCAGCGGCCGGGCAACTTCGCCAGCCCGAATCCGACAGGTCATCCTTCACAGGCGGCTGACGAAGGGTTGCGCATGACTGCGCTCAATCGTGTCCCGTCGCTCATGGCCCGAGCCGGTACGGCCTCGGCGCTCACCATCGCCGCCGTGAGCGGCTCGATCGTGGCCCCCGGCTTCGCCTCTGACGCCGCGGCAGCGACGCCGTCGACGAAGGCACTCCAGATAGCTGCCTCGAAGAAGGGATCGCCCTACAGGTACGGCGCCACCGGCCCGCACAGGTTCGACTGCTCGGGCCTCACGCTGTACTCGTTCAAGAAGGCGGGCAAGAAGCTGCCGCGCACGGCCGCCCAGCAGTACAACAAGACGCGCCACATCTCCTCCCAGAACCGCAAGGCGGGAGACCTGGTGTTCTTCCACTCGGGCCGGAATGTGTACCACGTCGGTATCTACGCGGGTAAGAACAAGCTCTGGCACGCCCCGAAGAGCGGTGACGTGGTGCGGCTGCAGAAGATCTGGACCAAGAGCGTCTGGTACGGGCGCGTGAGGTGATCCGCCCGGCGTGCGGCGGCGCCTCTGACGCGCCGCCGCACGCCGGAGCGTGACACGGCTCCAAGTGGTTACTCGTCACCCCATGGCCGAGCACAGTCCCTGCACCGCACGCGGCGAGACCCCACTGCAGCGCGCCGACCGCAACTTCGTCGAGCTGCTCCAGGAACTCCGGGTCACCCAGACGGGCGTACAGATCCTGTTCGCCTTCCTGCTGTCGCTCGCCTTCACCTCGCGCTTCTCATCCCTCGACACGGCCCAGCGCGTCACCTACGTCATCACGCTGCTGCTGGCGGTCCTTGCCGCGGCGCTCTTCACCGCGCCGGCCGCGCTGCACCGTTCGCTCTTCCAGCAGGGCGCGAAGCCCCGCATCGTGCAGGTCTCCTCGCGACTGGCCACCACCGGCCTGATCGTGCTGGTCTTCGCCTTCAGCGGTTCCGTGCTGCTGGTGGTGGACGTGACGACCGGCCGGCCTGGCGGCATCGCCGCGGGCGCGGCGACCTTCCTGGTCTGTGTCGGGCTGTGGGGCCTGCTCCCCCGGCTGGTGCGGCGGGCGGGGCTGCGCGACGAGACGAACGGCACCTGCGAGGAACCGGAGCCCGCTGTCGAGGAGTCGGCGCCCCAGGGCACCGTGAGGATCCCCGCACCGGTGCGGGGCATCGTCAGGCAGCCGACAGCGCTTCGAGGAGCGTCGCACCGAGAGGCGTCGGCGCGGCGCCGGTGACAGGCCTGCGTCGGCTGAACCGGCAAAACGGCCGCTGACGCGCTGGTGAGCGTGAGGTCTCGGGGTGGGTGGCGTACCGGAGAGAGTGGCGCGGACGTCGGTCGCGCCGGTGGGGGTACGTGTGCTCGGGGCGGGCGAGCCGCGCTGAGGCTACGGCTCCCGCTGTCCCGCCGCCGTCACGGGCTGGGCCGGGACGGTCCAGGGGAGTTCGATGGAGATGGTCTTGCCGCCCTCACGGGTGGGGCGGATCCGGAGCCTGCCGCCGCATTCGGCGGTCAGCCAGCGGATGATGACCAGGCCGCGGCCGTTGTCCTGCTGGACGGCGGCGGGGAGCCGTCTGGGGAAGCCGGGGGTGGCTGTCCGTGACACCGATCCGCAGTCGTTCGTCACGGTCCAGCGCGACGTCCACGGTGAACGTGGGCGACTGCCCGAAGGTGTGCTGGACGGCGTTGGTGGCGAGCTCGGAGATGATGAGCCGGATGGTGTCGGACACTTCCGTGTCCGCCGGCAGGCCCCACTCCGCGAGCGTGCCCACCACGTAGGCGCGGGCCGCGGAGACCGAGGCGGGATCGCTCGGCAGAGTGACGGATGCTTCCAGATGGTCTGCCATGGCGACGTCGTCCCTTTCCCACGGGACCGTAGCCCGACACGGAGCGGATGGTTCGAGTACGGTCCCGGACTGGTGCTTCGTCGCCAGACTGCCACCAGAACGCCCGCGAGGGGCGGCGATCCACCAAGATATGCATATATCTGTCGCTCAAAGCGGTGAACTCTGCGACGCGAGACCGTATTTGGGTGGCTCGGAAGGAGTAAGGAGTAGCCCATGCAGCACGGTCCCGCGGTGCGCCGCCGGAAACTGGGCGCCGAACTGCGCGCGCTGCGCACCTCGGCGGGCCTCACCAGCGGTGAGGCGGCCCGGCTGGTGGGCTGGCACCAGTCCAAGGTCAGCCGGATCGAGACGGGCACGAGCGGGGTGAAACCGGCCGATGTGCGGTTACTTCTCGACGCCTACGGTGTGGAGGACTCCCAACTTCGCGAGCTGCTCCTGGTGTTGGCCGGGTCCGACGACAGCGGCGGCCGGCACCACTGGTGGCACGCCTACCGCGGGGTGCTGCCGCCGACCTACCGGGACTTCATCAGCCTGGAGTCCCAGGCCAGCGCGATGCGCACGCTGGAGACCACCGTCGTCCCGGGGCTGCTCCAGACGCCCGAGTACGCGCGTGCGGTGACGAAGGCCGCGGTGGAGGGACTGCCGGAGGAGGACCGGCTCGACACGCTGGTCGAGGTGCGGCTGGCCCGGCAGGACGTGCTGCGCGCGGATCCGCCGCTGGAGCTGAGCGCCGTCCTGGACGAGGCGGTGCTGCGGCGGGAGGTGGGCGGGCCCGGGGTCATGGCCCGGCAGTTGGAGCGGCTGGTCGAGGCGGCGCGACTGCCCCAGGTGCGGCTCCAGGTGCTGCCGTTCGCCGCCGGAGCGCACATCGGTGTCACCGGCCCTTTCGTTATCTTCTCATTTTCGAGCACATCTGATCTGGATGTGGTTGTTCTCGACCACTTGACGAGTAGCCTCTACCTCGAACGGAAAGAAGACCTCCAGGCCTATACGGAGGCCTTCAACGCCCTTCAGATCCACGCCCTTTCGCCCGAGGACTCGTTGGATTTCATCGCCGGGACAGCCGCCGGCGCGTAAGGAGGCACCATGCGTGCACTGCCTCGTCACATCCCCTCAAGCATCGAACTGCACGGTGTGCGGTGGCTGCGCAGCAGCTACAGCACCGGCGCGAACAACTGCGTCGAGACCGCGCGTCCGGACACCCCGCCCTGGGCCGGACTGCTCGCCGTGCGCGACTCGAAGGACCCGGCCGGGCCCGCTCTGCTCTTCTCCACCGAGGAGCTGGGCGGAGTTCACGGCCACTGTCGATCACATTTGACCGTTTCCGACTTTTCCCGATCAGTCCGTCATCGTGTGACGCACGGCCGTGTCACGCCACCTCATGGCCGCGTCTCGCCGATCAGCCGTACAGCGCGTTCGATCTGCTCCCCGGTCAGGTCCGCGCGGGCGGTCAGCCTGAGCCGTGAGATGCCGTCGGGCACGGAAGGAGGACGGAAGCAGCCCACGGCCAGGCCCGCCGCGCGGCACTCGGCCGCCCAGCGCACGGCGTCCTCGGGGGAGGGCGCGCGCACCGAGACCACCGCGGCGTCCGGACGTACCGCTTCCAGCCCCGCGGCGGTCAGGCGTGCGTGCAGCTCGCTCGCCACCGCGCGGGCCCGCGCCGCCCGTTCCGGCTCGCGGCGCAGCAACCGCAGGGCCGCCAGGGCCGCCCCCGCCGCCGCGGGGGCGAGTCCGGTGTCGAAGATGAACGTCCGGGCCGCGTTGACCAGGTGGTCGATGACCCGGGCGGGGCCGAGGACGGCTCCGCCCTGGCTGCCGAGCGACTTGGACAGCGTGACCGTGACGACGACGTCGTCGGCGCCCGCGAGCCCCGCCGCGTGCGGGGCGCCGCGGCCGCCGTCGCCGAGGACGCCCAGGCCGTGGGCGTCGTCGACGACCAGCCCGGCGCCGTGCTCCCGGCATGCCTCGGCGAGCTCGCGCGAGCGGGGCCGCGTCGCCGTCGACCGAGAAGACCGTGTCGGACACGGCGATCGCCGTGCCCTCGTGCGTCGACAGCGCCTTGCGCGCGGCCTCCGGCTCGGCGTGCGCCACGACCTGTGTCGTGCCGCGGGCCAGCCGGCAGCCGTCGATGAGCGAGGCGTGGTTGCCCGCGTCGGAGACGATCAGGGAGCCGTGCGGGGCCAGCGCGGTGACCGCGGCGAGGTTGGCGGCGTAGCCGGAGGAGAAGACGAGGGCCGCCTCGAACCCGCAGAATTCGGCCAGTTCCCGTTCCAGTTCGGCGTGCAGTTCGGTCGTGCCCGTGACGAGCCGGGAGCCGGTCGCGCCGCCGCCCCAGGCCCGCGCGGCCCGGGCCGCGCCCTCGGTGACCTCGGGGTGGCGGGCCAGCCCCAGGTAGTCGTTGCTCGCCAGGTCGAGGAGCGGCGAGTCGGCGGGACGGGGGCGCAGAGTCCGTACGAGTCCGGCGCGGCGGCGCACCTGCGCCTGCTCGTCGATCCAGCCGAACGCCATGGGTGGTCCTCCGGGGAATTTGTAGGCAGTGCACAGACACTAGCGGGACCTCCAGCAGGTCACTGTGTGGCAATACCCACACCTCGAAGCCACTCTGTTGTGCGAACTCTCCTTGGCCCGGAGCGGCTCCGTACGACAGGATCGGCTTCCATGGACCTGCTGAACACGCTGGTGGACAAGGGGCTTCGGCGCGAGCTGCCGACCCGCGAGGAGGCACTCGCCGTCCTCGCGACGTCCGACGACGACCTGCTCGATGTGGTGGCCGCGGCCGGGAAGGTGCGCCGGCACTGGTTCGGCCGACGGGTGAAACTCAACTATCTCGTCAACCTCAAGTCCGGCCTGTGTCCCGAGGACTGCTCCTACTGTTCGCAGCGGCTCGGCTCCACAGGCCGGGATCCTGAAGTACACCTGGCTCAAGCCCGACCAGGCCTCCGACGCGGCGGCGGCCGGTGTGGCCGGGGGCGCCAAGCGCGTGTGCCTGGTGGCCAGCGGGCGCGGCCCGACCGACCGGGACGTGGACCGGGTCTCCGACACGATCAAGGCGATCAAGGACAACAACGAGGGCGTCGAGGTGTGCGCCTGCCTCGGACTGCTCTCCGACGGGCAGGCCGAGCGGCTGCGCGAGGCGGGCGCCGACGCCTACAACCACAACCTCAACACGTCCGAGGCGACGTACGGGGAGATCACGACCACGCACACCTACGCCGACCGCGTGGACACGGTCGAGAAGGCGCACGCGGCCGGCCTTTCCGCCTGTTCCGGGCTGATCGCGGGCATGGGCGAGATCGGACGAGGACCTGGTGGACGTCGTCTTCTCGCTGCGCGAGCTGGACCCGGACTCGGTTCCGGTCAACTTCCTGATCCCGGTCGAGGGCACCCCGCTGGCGAAGGAGTGGAACCTCACCCCGCAGCGCTGCCTGCAGGATCCTGGCGATGGTGCGCTTCGTCTGCCCGGACGTCGAGGTGCGCATCGCGGGCGGCCGCGAGGTCCACCTGCGCTCGATGCAGCCGCTCGCCCTGCACCTGGCCAACTCGATCTTCCTCGGCGACTACCTCACCACCGAGGGCCAGGCGGGCAAGGCCGACCTGGAGATGATCGCGGACGCCGGGTTCGAGGTGGAGGGCGCCGACCAGGTGACGCTGCCGGAGCACCGGGCTGCCGGCGGCTGCCACGACGGCGGCGGGGTCTGCGGCTCCGAGGGTGGCGGAGTCTGCGGCTCCGACGCCGCCCCGGAGGTGTCCGAGCCCCGTACGGCCGCCGATGCCCGTACCGACCTGGTCGCCGTCCGCCGCCGGGGCGCCGGAACGGACCTCGCGCCCAATGCCTGAGCTGACGGTGCCCGAGCTGCTGGAGCTCGACCGGCGGCATGTGTGGCATCCGTACGGACCGATGCCCGGACGGCAGGAACCGCTCGTCGTGGAGTCGGCGAGCGGGGTGCGGCTGCGGCTCGCCGACGGCTCGGAAGAGCTGGTCGACGGCATGTCGTCCTGGTGGTCGGCGATCCACGGCTACAACCACCCGGTGCTCAACGAGGCGGCGCGCGAGCAGCTGGAGCGGATGAGCCATGTGATGTTCGGCGGGCTCACCCACGAGCCCGCCGTACGACTGGCGAAGCTCCTTGTCGATATGTCGCCCGAAGGGCTGGAGCACGTCTTCCTCGCCGACTCGGGGTCGGTGTCGGTCGAGGTCGCGGTCAAGATGTGCCTGCAGTACTGGCGTTCGCTGGGCCGGCCCGGCAAGCAGCGGCTGCTGACCTGGCGCGGCGGCTACCACGGCGACACCTGGCAGCCGATGTCGGTGTGCGACCCCGAGGGCGGGATGCACGAGCTGTGGACCGGGGTGCTTCAGCGCCAGGTGTTCGCGGACCCGCCGCCGGCCGAGTACGACGAGGCGTACGCCGAGCACCTGCGCGACGCTGGTCGAGCGGCACGCCGACGAGCTGGCCGCGGTGATCGTCGAGCCGGTGGTGCAGGGCGCGGGCGGGATGCGGTTCCACTCCCCCGCGTATCTGCGGGTGCTGCGCGAGGCGTGCGACGCGCACGACGTGCTGCTGGTGTTCGACGAGATCGCGACCGGTTTCGGCCGTACGGGCGCGCTGTTCGCGGCGGAGCACGCGGCGGTGACGCCGGATGTGATGTGCGTGGGCAAGGCGCTGACCGGCGGCTATCTGACGATGGCGGCGACGCTGTGCACCGCGCGGGTGGCCGACGGGATCTCGCGGGGCGAGGTGCCGGTGCTCGCGCACGGCCCGACCTTCATGGGCAATCCGCTGGCGGCGGCCGTGGCCTGCGCCTCGATCGAGCTGCTGCTCGGCCAGGACTGGCTCGCGGAGGTCAAGCGGATCGAGGCGGGTCTGCGGGACGGGCTGGCTCGGCGGCCTCGGACCTGCCGGGCGTGAAGGACGTGCGGGTCCTCGGTGCCATCGGGGTCGTGCAGCTGGACCACGCCGTGGACATGGAGGCGGCGACGCAGGCGGCCGTACGCGAGGGCGTGTGGCTGCGGCCGTTCCGCGATCTGATCTACACGATGCCGCCGTACGTCACCGGCGACGCGGACGTGGCGCGGATCGCGCGGGCGGTGTGCGCGGCGGCGCGGGAGGGATGACATGCCGGTACTGGTGATCACGGGCACGGGCACGGAGGTCGGCAAGACGGTCGTGACCGCCGCCGTCGCCGCGACGGCGCTGGCGGCCGGCCGTTCGGTGGCCGTGCTGAAGGCCGCGCAGACGGGCGTACGGCCGGACGAGCCGGGGGACGCCGCCGAGGTCGCGCGCCTGGCGGGCGCCGTGACGACGGCCGAACTCGCCCGGTATCCCGAGCCGTTGGCACCGGCCACGGCCGCCCGCCGGGCCGGTCGCGCTCCGGTGCACCCGCACGAGGTCGCGGAGGCCGCCGCCAAGCTGGCCACCGAGCACGACCTGGTGCTGGTCGAGGGGGCGGGCGGACTGCTCGTGCGGTTCGACGCGGCCGGCGGCACCCTGGCGGACGCGGCACGGCTGCTGTCGGCGCCGGTGCTGGTCGTGGCGTCGGCGGGGCTCGGCACGCTGAACACCACGGAGCTGACGGCGCGTGAACTGCGCTCCCGTGGACTGGACCTGGCCGGGATCGTGATCGGGAGCTGGCCCGCCGCCCCGGACCTCGCCGCGCGCTGCAATCTCGCGGACCTGCCGGACGTGGCCGGGGCGCCGCTGCTGGGCTCCGTTCCCGCCGGTAGCGGGGCCCTCTCCCCCGCCGCCTTCCGGTCGGCCGCGCCGCACTGGCTGGCACCCCGCCTGGACGGTACCTGGGACGCGGAGGCGTTCCGGGTGCGGGAGGCACCCCGGGCGTCCTGAGATCCGGCAGGCCTGCGGTGAAACCGGCGCGGACGTGATCGCGTGTTGAACTACGTACGTGATCACCTCGGAAGGGAACGCCTTGCACGCGAAACACCCCCGCCCGTCCCGCCGCGCGGCCCTCGTTCTCGGAGCGGCCGCCGCTCTCTCGCTGGGCGGCGGCACGGCCCACGCGTTGCCCGGTACGGGCGGCATCACCGCACGGCTGAGGGAGCTCGAACAGGAGCACACCGCCCGGTTGGGCGTCTACGCCCGCAATCTGCGCACGGGCCGGACCGTGGCGTACCGGGCCGATGAACGCTTCCCGATGGCCTCGGTGTTCAAGACGCTCGCCGCCGCGGCCGTCCTGCGCGACCTCGACCGCGACGGCGAGTTCCTGGCCAGGCGCATCCGCTACACCCAGGACTACGTCACGAGCTCGGGGCACTCCCCGGTCACCCAGGAGAACGTCGCGACCGGCATGACCGTCGGCGAACTGTGCGACGCCACCATCCGCTTCAGCGACAACACCGCGGGCAACCTGCTCCTGAAGGAGCTGGGCGGACCGACCGCCATCACGCGCTTCTGCCGCTCGATCGGTGACGGGGTCACCCGGCTCGACCGGTGGGAGCCCGCGCTCAACTCCGCGGAACCGTGGCGTGTGACCGACACGACCTCCCCTCGTGCCGTCGGCCTGTCCTACGCCCGTCTCGTGCTCGGCAACGCGCTGGAGCCCCGGGACCGGGCGCGGATCACGGACTGGCTGCTGCGCAACACCACCAGCACCGAGAAGTTCCGCAAGGGTCTGCCCGCAGACTGGCCGCTGGCCGACAAGACCGGCGGAGGACGGCACGGCGGCTCCAACGACGTGGGCATCACCTGGACGCCGGACGCCGCGCCGATCGTGCTGTCCGTCCTGACGACCCAGCCCGAGGAGGACGCCCCGACCGACAACGCGCTGGTCGCCCGGACGGCCGCCCTGCTGGCGACGGAGCTCGGCTAGTACCCGTGGACGACCGAAGAGAGCGGCGGGCCGGACGCCGGTGGGACGCCTGGCTCGTCGCGGGCGCTGTCGGGGTCGCCGGCCTGCTGGCCCTGCACTCCGCCGTGCCCAACGGCGTCGGGCGGCTCGGGAGCCTCCTGGAGACGTTTCTGCCGTGGCTGGGCGTGGCCGTGCCTCTCCTCGGCTGTCTGGCCGCGCTCAAGCGGTCCAAGGCGGGGCTGCTCGCCTGTCTGGCGCCCGTGGCCGTCTGGTTCTGGATGTTCGGCGGGCTGTGGTTCTCCTCGCCCCCTCAGTCGTACGACCTGAGCGTCGTCCAGCACAACGTGGCCGACGACAACGCCGACCCCTCCGGCACCGCACGCGCGCTGCTCGCGACACGCGCCGCGCTGGTGGCCGTGCAGGAGCTGATCCCCTCCGCGCGGCGCGAGTACCAGGAGGTCCTGGGCGCCTCCCACCCGCACCGGGCGGTCCACGGCACGGTCGGGCTCTGGTCGGCCCATCCCCTCTCGGACGTGCGGCCCGTGGACATCCGGCCCGAGGGCTTCCCGGGGAGCTGGCAGCGCGGGCTGCGGGCCACGGTGTCCGCGCCCGGTGGACAGATCGCGGTGTATGTGGTCCATCTGCCGTCCGTCCGTCTGGGTTCGACGGGTCTGACCTCGGCGGCCCGTGACGAGAGCGCGGCACTGCTCGGGGCACGGATCGCGGACGACCCGGCCGGCCGGCTCCTGGTCGTGGGCGACCTCAACGGCACGGTGCAGGACCGGGGGCTCGGTCCGCTCACCTCCCAACTGGACGCTCCGCCCTCAGGATTCGCGTTCAGCTGGCCGGCTTCCCTGCCGGTGGCGAGGATCGATCAGGTGCTCGGGAGGGGAGCCGAGGTGACACGGGTGTCGGCGCTCGACTCGACCGGGAGTGACCACCTGCCGGTGGTGGGCCGGGTACGTCTGCGCTGAGTGTCTCGGCGCGGCAGGGGTGCGTCGGGCCCGTCCGGGGGACAATCGCACTAGGTCCTGTGTCGACAGGAGGTCTCCATGCCGCTCCGGTCCGCCCGCTCCGGCAAGGTGCCACGGGATGCCGTGCACCATCCGCTGTTCGCTCGCTACTACGCCCGGATCAGCGTCGCCGCCGAGACCCGGATGGGCATGGGCAGGGTGCGCGGGAGACTGCTCGACGGGCTGTCCGGGCGGGTGCTCGAGATCGGCGCGGGCAACGGGCTGAACTTCGCGCACTACCCGGGCACGGTCTCGGAGGTCGTGGCCATCGAGCCGGAGCGGCGGCTGCGGCGGCTGGCCGTGGAGGCCGCTCTGCGCGCCGAGGTGCCGGTGGACGTGGTGCCGGGGGCGGCCGAGGCGCTGCCGGTCAAGAGCGAGGGCTTCGACGCGGCGGTGGTGTCGCTGGTGCTGTGCAGCGTGCGGGACGTGCCCCGGGCGCTCGGGGAGCTGCGGCGGGTGCTGCGGCCGGGCGGTGAGGTGCGGTTCTTCGAGCACGGCCGGGGCGGCGGCCGGGTGATGACCTTCAGCCAGCGCGCGCTGGACCGGACGGTGTGGCCGGTGCTGAACGGGGGCTGCCATCTGGCGCGGGAGCCGGTACGGGCGCTGCGGGACGCCGGTTTCGAACTCGGCCCCTACCGGCAGGTGCTGATGCCTGCGCAGGGGCCGACGCTGCCCAGCTCGTACTGCGTGCTGGGCACGGCGTTCCGCCCGCTCAGCGCGTAGTCACGCAGTCACGCAGTCCCGTAGTCCCGTAGTCCCGTAGTCCCGTAGTCCCGTAGTCACAGGCTCCACTGGCGCAGCTCCTGCTCGATGTCGTGGACGGATGCCTCGCCGCTCTTGACCAGCCGGGCGAGGTCGCGGACCTGCTCGGGCGAGGTGATGACCTTGGCGCCGCTGGCGACGAGATACGCGTAGGCGACGGCGGAGGCGAACAGGGCGTTGGAGCGTTCCAGCGCGGGGACGTGGATCAGGAGCTGGAGCAGCGCCGCGGCGCGGGCGTGCGGGCTGTCGTAGACGGGGACGTCGAATATGGCGGCCTGGTGGCGTGCGACAGCGGCGACGAGGGCTCCCCAGTCGGTGACCTGGGGGTCTCCGGGGGTCTTGTGCTCGGCGAGCATCAGCAGCCAGGCGAGGTCGATTTCGAGGTTGTTCAAGGGATCAGTGACGGCCTTCTCGCATGCCCTCACGGTCCCCGCCGAACTCCTCGGCGAAGACGGACTCGTACTGCTTCATGAAGTCGGCGGCGGCCTCCACGAAGGTGTGGCCCACCTCGCCGGTGTCCTGTCTGACCAGCTCTTCGATGTAGCGGTTGACGCTCATGCCGCGGGCCAGGGCGCGTTCGCGAGCGGCTCGGGCGGTGCCCTCGTCGACTCGCACGTTCAGCTGGGTCTTCGCCATACCCCGACGCTAGCGCGGATCTGCTAGCACCGGCAAGGCCGGGACTCCGACTCGCGGAGGATACCGAGTGTGGGCCGCGTCACATTACGCTCGGGCAAGACGATGAATTCCGGACATCCATCCCTAGGAGGCGGCCTTGTCCACACCTGCTGCGGAGCACGCCCCCGGCCTCGCGTCGGCCGACGGGATCGCGGCCCGCGCCCGCGGTCTGACCAAGGCGTACGGCTCGGGCGAGACGACCGTGCTCGCGCTCGACTCGGTGGACGTGGATGTCGCGCGCGGGCGGTTCACCGCCGTGATGGGGCCGTCGGGCTCCGGGAAATCCACGCTGATGCACTGCCTGGCGGGGCTCGACACCGTCTCGGCCGGCCAGGTGTGGCTCGGCGACACGGAGATCACGGGGCTGAAGGAGCGCGAGCTGACGCGGCTGCGCCGCGACCGGATCGGATTCATGTTCCAGTCGTTCAACCTCATTCCGACCCTGAACGCGCTGGAGAACATCACCCTGCCCATGGACATCGCGGGCAAGAAGCCCGACGAGAAGTGGCTGGACCAGGTCATCGACACCCTGGGCATGCGGGACCGGCTCAGGCACCGGCCGTCGCAGCTCTCCGGAGGCCAGCAGCAGCGTGTGGCCTGTGCGCGGGCACTGGCCTCGCGGCCCGAGCTGATCTTCGCGGACGAGCCGACCGGCAACCTCGACTCGCGAGCCGGTCTCGAGGTGCTCGGCTTCCTGCGCGAGGCGGTGGACCAGCTCGGGCAGACCGTCGTCATGGTCACCCACGACCCGGGGGCCGCCGCCCACTCCGACCTGGTGCTCTTTCTCGGAGACGGCCGGATCGTCGACGAGATGCAGCGGCCCACGGCGGAGGCCGTACTGGAGCGATTGAAGAGGTTCGACGCGATCCGCGCCCGGTTCGAGGACGCCCCGTCCGCAGCCGGGTCCGAGGGCGCCCCGTCCGTCGAGGAGACCTGATCCCGTGCTCAAGGCGACCCTGAGGAGCTTCCTGGCGCACAAGGGGCGGCTGCTGCTCTCGGCGCTCGCCGTCCTGCTGTCCGTCGCGTTCGTCACGGGCAGCCTGATCTTCTCGGACACGGTCAGCCGCACCTTCGACCGGCTGTTCGCCTCCACCGCGGCGGACGTCACCGTCAGCCCGAAGGAAGACCTCGACGAGGCGGTGCCCTCCGGCCGGACGGCCACCCTGCCGGCCGCGCTCGCCGCACGCGTGCGGCAGGTCGACGGGGTGGCGGCGGCTCGCGCCGAGGTGGACGTGGACGGCCTCACGGTCGCCGACGCGCAGAACCAGCCGGTGGGCCCGACCACCGGGGCTCCCACGCTCGGCACCGCCTGGAACCCGACCGAGCGCAGCCCCGTGGAGCTGACCTCCGGCCACGCCCCGCGCGGCCCCGCCGAGGCGCTGCTCGACTCGGAGACCGCCGACCGCAAGGACGTGCGCATCGGCGACACCCTCACCGTGATCGCGCCGCCCGGGTCGTTCAAGGCCGAGGTCGTCGGCATCGTCACGTTCACCACCACCAACCCCGGCGCCGCACTGGTCTTCTTCGACACCTCGACGGCGCAGACGAAGCTGCTGGGCAGACCGGGGACGGCCACCAGTATCTCGGTCGACGCGGCGGAGGGTGTCAGCGACGAGCAGCTCAAGCAGCGCGTGGCCGCCGCGCTGGGCGCGCACACCTACGACTTCAGGACGGCCGGCGAACAGGCCGAGTCGGACGTCGAGCAGCTGGGCGGATTCCTCGACGTCATCAAGTACGTGATGGTCGGATTCGCCGGGATCGCCGTGCTGGTGGGGGTGTTCCTGATCGTCAACACCTTCTCCATGCTCATCGCCCAGCGCACCCGTGAGCTGGGACTGCTGCGCGCGCTCGGCGCCGATCGGCGCCAGGTCCGCCGCTCGGTCCTCGTCGAGGCCCTCCTGCTCGGTCTGGTCGGCTCCACGCTGGGCCTCGCCGCGGGCATCGGGCTAGCGGCCGGGCTCATCGAGCTGATGGGCCTGCTCGGCATGAACATCGACGCGAGCGAGATGGAGATCGGCTGGGTGACACCGGTGGCGGCGTACGTCGTCGGACTCGGGGTCACCTTCGTCGCCGCGTACCTCCCGGCCCGGCGGGCCGCGGGGGTCTCGCCGATGGCCGCGCTCTCCGACGCCGAGGTGGCGGGGGTGGGCCGGCCGCTGCGGATGCGCGCGGTGGCGGGCGCGGTCGTCGGGGCGGCCGGGGCGGCGGCGCTCGCGGGGTGCGCCGCGGCGACCCGGACCTCGTCGGCGGCGTCGCTGCTGGGGCTCGGCGTCGTCCTGACCCTGATCGCCACCGTGATCGCCGGTCCGCTGCTGGTGCGCCCGGTGATCCGCGTGCTCGGCGCGGCCTTCCCCGCGCTGTTCGGGTCGATCGGCCGGATGAGCCAGCGCAACGCCCTGCGCAATCCCCGCCGTACGGGGGCCACCGCGGCGGCCCTGATGGTGGGTCTCGCCCTGGTGGGCGGGATGTCGGTGGCGAGCGCCTCGATGACCAGGTCGTTCGACCAGCAGATCGACAAGACGCTGGGCGCCGACTTCGTGATCCAGAACACCAACTTCCTGCCGTTCCCGAAGGAGGTCACCGACGAGGTGCGCGGCACCGACGGCGTGGGCCTGGTCGTACGGGGGCGGTTCACGCCGGTCGCGGTACGGCTGCCGGACGGCGACCGCGTGGAGACGACCGCCGCGGCTTACGATCCGCGGCTCGACGAGGTCGCCAACATCACGTACGTACGAGGGGACTCCGCGACCGCGCTGGCGGCCGGACGCCTGGCCATGGACCGGGACTTCGCTCGCGACCACGACGTACGCGTGGGCAGCACCGTCCCGGTGGAGTTCCAGGGCGGACGTTTTGCCGAGCTGAAGGTCGGCGCCCTCACCGACCAGGACTCCGCCGAGGGATTCGGCACTCAGGGCGGGCTCTACTTCGGCCTCGCCACCCTGGAGCGGTACGCGCCGGGCGGGCAGGACTCCGCGCTGTACGTCAACGCCGCGCCCGGCACGAGCGACGACGACCTGCGCGCGAACCTGGAGCAGACCCTGGACCCGTACCCGCAGGTGCAGGTGCGGGACCTGGCCGACTACAAGCAGCTGGTGCACGACCAGATCGCCGTCCTGCTGTACCTCGTGTACGCGCTGCTGGGACTGGCGATCATCATCGCGGTGCTCGGCGTGGTCAACACCCTCGCCCTGTCGGTCGTCGAGCGCACCCGGGAGATCGGGCTGCTGCGGGCCATCGGGCTGGCCCGGCGTCAGCTGCGGCGGATGATCCGGCTGGAGTCGGTGGTGATCGCGGTGTTCGGCGCCGTCCTGGGGCTCGCGCTGGGGCTGGTGTGGGGCGTGTGCACACAACAGGTGCTGGCGCTCCAGGGCATGACGGCCCTCGCGATCCCATGGGGCACGATCGTCGCGGTGGTGTTCGGCTCGGCCGTGGTAGGAGTGGTGGCGGCGCTGCTGCCCGCGTTGCGTGCATCCCGCATGAATGTACTGGCGGCCATCGCGCACGAATGATGGAATCGCGGCGGGTACTCAAGTCGCTCCCGTGTGAGGAGAGTTCATGTCGCGTCCGTTCCGCTTCGGGATCAATCTGCTCCAGCCCGCGTCCGCCGAGGAGTGGCGCGCCAAGTGCCGCCGGGCCGAGGAGCTCGGCTACGACGTGATCCTCGTCCCCGACCATCTGGGCATGCCCGCGCCCTTCCCGGCACTGGTCGCCGCGGCCGACGCCACCGAGCGCCCGAGGCTCGGCACGTTCACGCTCAACGCGGGCTTCTGGAACCCGACGCTGCTGGCCCGCGAGGTGGCCACGACGGACGCGTTGACGGGCGGGCGTCTGGAGCTCGGGCTCGGCAGCGGCTACGTACGACAGGAGCACGACTCGGCCGGGCTGCCGTTCGGCTCGCCGGGTGAGCGGGTGGACCATCTGCGGCGCACCATAGAGGAGTTGGAGCGCCTGCTGGCCTCCGAGGAGCACCAGCCGCGGGCGGCGCAGCGGCCTCGGGTACCGCTGCTGGTCGGCGGGAACGGCGACCGGATGCTGCGGCTGGCCGCCGAGCACGCCGACATCGCGGCGTTCACGGGTGCGCGAACGGCGCCGGGCAGCACCACCGGGCAGTTGACGCCGATCAGCGCCGACGATCTCGAAGAGCGCGTGGCGCGGTATCGGAAGATCGCGGATGGCCGCGAGGAGCCGGCCGAGCTGAACCTGCTCATACAGGTGGTGATCGGCACCGAGGACCGCGAGGCCGCCGTCCAGCCGTTCCTCGACCGCGTACCGGGTCTGACGGTGGATCAGGTGCTGGACCTTCCCGTGACCCTGGTCGGCACGCTGGACGAGATCACCGCACAGGTTCTGGCCCGCCGTGAGCGCTACGGCTTCACGTATCTGACCATCCTGGAGCCCTACATGGAGGCGTTCGCGCCCGTCATGGAGCGGGTTCGGGGGGCCTGACGTCCGCATACTGAAATGGTGCGTCGCGGCCCGCCGTGTGTGATGGGGTCATCGCATGAGCGACTTGCGTATCCGGGCCGCGACGCCCGAGGACCTCGACACCGTGCTGGCCTTCTGGAAGGTGGCCGCCGAGGGCACGAGCATCAGTGACGACCGCAGCGGCGTGGAGCGGCTGGTCGCGCGCGACCCCGAGGCGCTGATCCTGGCCGAGCGGGGCGGCGAGGTGGCCGGCACGGTGATCGCCGGGTTCGACGGCTGGCGCTGCCATCTGTACCGGCTGGCGGTGCACCCGGACCTCCGCCGCCAGGGCATCGGCTCCGCGCTGCTCGCCGCGGCCGAGGAGCGGTTCGTACGGCTCGGCGGGAGGCGAGCGGACGCGATGGTGCTCACCCGCAACGAGACCGCGCACGGGGCGTGGAGCGCCGCCGGGTACGCGGCCGAGGAGAAGTGGCGGCGCTGGGTGAAGCCCCTCACCGACTAGGGAGCGTCTCCGGCCGGGGTGAGGACCCCGGCCACGAGCCGCTGGGCGTAGGCGGCGTCGAGTCCGTCCGGGCGGAAGAGGATGCGGTACATCATGGGCGCGACGACCTGGTCGATCACCGTCTCGACGTCGGGTGTCCGCTCCCCGCGCCCGGTCGCGCGGGTGAGGACGAGGTCGATCTGCTCGGCGGCGTAGGCCGAGCACTGGCCGGCGTTGCCGCCGTCCGGGTCGCCGAGCAGGGCGTCGCGGATGTAGGCGCGGCCGGCGGGCGAGGCCATCTCGTCGAGGAACTGCTCGGCCCAGGCCGTCAGGTCGGCCGACAGGGCGCCGTGGTCCCCGGGCGTGGTGTCGGGCCGCAGGCGCTCGACCGCCACGTCCGACAACAGCTCCTGCAGATCGCCCCAGCGGCGGTAGATCGTCGACGGGGTCACGCCCGCGCGCGCGGCGACCAGCGGTACCGTCAGGGCGTCCCGCCCCAGCTCCGAGGCGAGTTCGCGCACGGCGGCGTGCACCGACGCCTGGACCCGGGCGCTGCGGCCGCCGGGGCGCACCATCTGTCTGCTCACGGAACCCACCTTA
Source organism: uncultured Actinomycetota bacterium (assembly GCA_963798065.1). Lineage (GTDB taxonomy): Bacteria > Actinomycetota > Actinomycetes > Streptomycetales > Streptomycetaceae > Streptomyces. The sequence goes on from CAWCSC010000032.1 coordinate 143,717, forward strand.
AAGCGAATCCATTGCGTCTGGCGCTGGCATGCGCTCAGGTGCGTCCAGCGCGGGTAGGCACTCGGGCCACGGGCGCGAGCTCGCGGGCGGGCCGGGTCTGTTCGTAGGCGTGGCCGGCCCGCAGGAGCAGGCTCTCCCCGAGCGGCCGGCCGAGCAACTGCATGCCGATCGGCAGGCCCGCCGTGTCGTGGCCGACCGGCAGGGACAGGGACGGCACGCCGGTGATGTTGGCGGGGGCGCAGAGCCGCACATAGGCGTCGGAGACGCTCTCGACGGTGCCGTCGGCCCAGGTGATGGTCTCCTGGCCGGCCTGGCCGCGGTCGCCGGGAGAGTGGGGGCGGCGACAGGTCGACCTCGCGCAGCATGCGCGCCCACTCCTGCCGCATGAGGGTGCGGGAACGCTGGGCCCGCAGGTAGTCGCCGGCGGGCATCAGTTCGCCGGCCTCAAGGAGGATGCGGACGTCGGCCTGGTAGAGCTCGGGGACCGTGCGCAGGGTGTTCTCGTGGTAGGCGGTGGCCTCCGGCACCATCAGGCCCCACTGGGTGGCCTGGATGTAGCGGGTCATGGGGATCTCGACGTCGACGAGCCGGGCGCCGAGCGCCTGGAGCCGGTCGATGGCGTGCCGGACGGCGGCTTCCACCTCCGGGTCGACGTGGTCGAAGTAGTAGGTGCTCGGCACGCCGATCCGCAGTCCGGTCAGGTCGGTGCCCGCGTCGGGCCGGTGGTTCGCCGGGGGTGTGGCCAGGGAGGCGGGGTCGCGGGGGTCGTGGCCGGCCAGGGCGGCGAGGACCAGGCCCGCGTCCTCGACGGTGCGGGTGATGGGGCCGACGTGGTCCAGTGACCAGGACAGCGAGGTGACGCCGTGGCGCGGGACGAGGCCGTAGGTCGGCTTGAGGCCGACGACGCCGTTGAGCGCGGCGGGCACCCGGATGGATCCGCCGGTGTCGGTGCCGAGGGCGAAGGTGGCGGTGCCGGCGGCGACGGCGACCGCCGAACCGCCGCTGGAGCCGCCGGCGACCCGGTCGGGGTCCCAGGCGTTGCTGGTCTGCGGGGTGGTCAGCCCGTAGGCGAACTCGTGGGTGTGGGTCTTGCCGACCAGGACGGCGCCGGCCGCCGACAGGCGTGCGGCGACGGTGCTGTCGCGCGTGCGCGCGGTGGTCGGCCCTGACCCGGGAACTGGCCGACGTCGGCATACCGGCGACATCGATCAGGTCCTTCAGGCCCATCGGGATGCCGTGCAGCGGACCGCGGTAGCGGCCGGCCGCGATGTCGCTCTCGGCTTCGCGGGCGGCCCGGCGGGCATGCTCGGCGGTGACGGTGACATAGGCCCCGAGCCGCGGTTCCATCTCTTCGACGCGCTCCAGGACGGAGTCCGCCAGCTCGACGGGGGACAGCTGCCGCGCCCGGATCGCGTCGGCGGCGGCGGCGAGGGTCAGTTCATACGGCTGCATCGTGCGTCTCCTTCTCCCTTCCCCTCTCCGCGCGGTAGGCGGGGGCGGGCGGGGTGTCGCCGAAGTCGAGCTCCCGCAGGACCGCGACGACGGCGTGGATGTGGTCGGCGGTGGCCGCGACCGCGGTGTGGCGGTCGGCCGGCAGGGCGAGCCCGGCGCGGCGGGCCCAGCGGGCCGCTTCGGGCGGCGTGAGTTCATCGGCGGACATGGACGTTTCTCCTATGGGTGGAGGACGAGCGACAAGCGCAACACGTGTGCCGCTGCGCCAAAAGCTAACTGTTTGCGTTAGTGGACTGTAGGGCCTACGGTCTCTTTAACGCAAACAGATTGCGTTTAGTGTCCGGGCGCCCTGACCGTCCGGACACCGAATGACCCGATCGACCATGCCGACTCCTTCCTGGACCGTGGGCGACATCACCGTCCACCGCATCGACGAGATCCCCCTGCCACCCGCCACCGGCCCATGGCTGCTGCCCGACGCCACGCCGGACGTCGTCGCGCAGCAGGACTGGCTGCGCCCCGACTTCGCGGACGCGGAGGGCATCCTGCGCCTCGACAGCCACAGCTTCGCCTTCATCGTCGACGGGCTGCGCGTCCTGGTCGACACCGGCATCGGCAACGGCAAGACAGCGGGCCAACCCCGCCTGGCACGACCTGCGCACGGACTACCGTCGACACGCCTCGCCGCCGCCGGATTCCCCCGGACTCCGTCGACCTGGTGGTCCTCACCCACCTGCACGCCGACCACGTCGGCTGGAACACCCGGGAGGTGAACGGCGAGTGGGCGCCCACCTTCCCCCACGCCCGCTACCTGACCTCCCGCGTCGAGCGGGAGTTCTGGGCCGGGTACGCCATGGACGAGGCACGCGGGCAGATGTTCCGCGACTCCGTGATCCCGGTCCAGGAGGCGGGGCTGCTCGACCTCCTCGACGTCCCCGCCGAGGGCGCCGAAGTCGCCCCGGGCCTGCGCCTGGTCCCCACCCCGGGCCACACCCCCGGCCACCTCGCCGTCGAACTGGCCAGCGCGGGGGCGGACGGCACTGATCACCGGCGACTGCGTGCACCACCCCGTCCAGCTCGCCCACCCCGGCATCGGCGCCTGCGTCGACATCGACCCGGACAGTCCGAGGCCTCGCGCCGCAGGCTGCTCGGCTCGCTCGCCGGTACGGACACCCTCCTCCTGGGTACCCACTTCGCACCGCCCACCGCCGGCCGCGTCGTCACGCACGAGGGCGCCTACCGGCTCTCACCCCTCTGCGCCGGCTCGCCCTGAGACTCCGACAGGAGGACTTTGCCCATCCTTTACTCTTGGATGGCCACTCGGTTCTGCATGAAAGGTTGTGAGCGTCCGCCCATGGGCGAGCCTCCCAGTGCGCGACACCGCGCGTTCCGCCCCGTCCTGGAGAACCATGGAACGGGGGTGAACCGATGACCGAAGTGCTCCTCCTGCTGGCGGCGATCCTGCTCTCGCTCGCCTGCGGCGCCTTCGTGGCGGCCGAGTTCTCGCTGACCACGGTCGAGCGCGGCGAGCTGGAGCGGGCCGTGGAGCGCGGCGAGCGGGGCGCGCGGGCGCGCTGAAGGCCGTACGGAGCCTGACGTTCCAGCTCTCCGGCGCGCAGCTCGGCATCACGGTCACCAACCTGGTCGTCGGCATGCTCGCCGAGCCGTCGATCGCCGCGCTGATCGCCGGGCCCGCTGGAGGACGCTCGGCGTCTCGCGGCTCGGCGTCGCTCAGCCTCGCGCTGGTGCTCGGTACGGCCGCGTCGACGGTGTTCCTGATGGTCGTCGGCGAGCTGGTGCCCAAGAACTGGGCGATCTCCTCGCCGCTGGCCGTCGCCAAGACGGTGGGCAACGCCGCAGCGCTGGTTCAGCGCCGCGTTCCGGCCCTTCATCACCCACCTCAACAACACGGCGAACCGCATCGTGCGCCGGTTCGGTGTGGAGCCCGCCGAGGAGCTGGCCTCGGCGCGCGGACCGCAGGAGCTGGCCGCGCTCGCCCGGCACTCCGCCAAGGAGGGCGCGCTGGAGGCGGACACCGCCGAGCTGTTCGTGCGGACCCTGAACCTCGCCGACCTGACCGCGGAGAACGTGATGACGCCCGCGCGTCCAGGTCGTCGCCCTGGAGGTACAGGCGACCCTGCGAGGACGTGGCGAACGCGACCCGGGCGACCGGGCCTGTCCCGTTTCCCCGTCTTCCGCGGGACCCTCGACTCGGTCGTAGGGACCGCGCACGTCAAGGACGTGCTGGCGGTGCCGGCCGAGCGCCGGACCCGGATCTACGTCTCCGAGCTGATGCGCGAACCGCTGCTGGTCCCGGAGACGCTCACCGTCGACCGGCTCCTGGACCGGCTCTCCGGCAAGCGCACCATGGCCGTCGTGATCGACGAGTACGGCGGTACGGCGGGCGTGGCCACGCTGGAGGACATCGTCGAGGAGGTCGTCGGCGAGGTGCGCGACGAGCACGACCCGCACGAGACGCCCGACCTCGCGCCCGGCCGGCACGGACGAGGCCGGGCCACGCGCTGTACTCGGCCGACGGCTCCGCGCGCGTGGACCAGCTCGCGCGCGTCGGGCTGCGGGCGCCGCAGGGGCCGTACGAGACACTCGCCGGACTGGTGGCGGCGGTGCTCGGCCGGATCCCGGCCGTCGGTGACACGCCTCGAGGTCGCCGGCTGGCGCTGGACGTGGTGGACGCCGCGGGCCGCAGGGCGGCTCGCGTCTGCTGCACGCGCCGCCCTCGCCGAGGCGACGGAGCCCGACGAGAAGGGGGGCGGGCTGATGACCGCCGTACAGCTGCTGATCGGTCTGGCGACGCTCGTCGTCAACGCCTTCTTCGTCGGCGCCGAGTTCGCGCTGATCTCGGTGCGCCGCAGCCAGATCGAGCCGCTACGCCGACCGGGGCGACCGGCGCGCCAAGAGCGTGCTGTGGGGCCTGGAGCACGTGTCCGCGCTGATGGCGGCCGCGCAGCTCGGCATCACGCTGTGCACGCTGGTGCTGGGCGTGGTCGCGGAGCCCGCGATCGCGCACCTGCTGGAGCCGGTGTTCCACGCGGTGGGCGCTGCCCGAGGGCGCGGGGCACGCGGTGTCCTTCGTGATCGCGCTGGCCCTGGCGACGTATCTGCACATGCTGCTCGGCGAGATGGTGCCGAAGAACATCGCGCTCGCCGAGCCGGTGCGCAGCGCGCTGGCTGCTCGGCCCGCCCCTGGTGGCGCTGTCCCGGGCGCTGCGGCCGGTGATCTTCACGGTCAACGCCTTCGCCAACACGCTGCTGAAGCTGCTGCGCGTGGAGGCCAGGGACGAGGTCGCCGCCACCTTCTCGGACGCCGAGCTGGCGCAGATCGTGAAGGACTCCAGCGAGGCCGGCCTCATCGACGACCGCGCCCAGGAGCGGCTGCACGACGCGCTGGAGCTGGGCCGCCGGCCGGTCCGCGACGTGGTGCTGCCCGCTGGAACGCGTGGTCTACGCGCGCGTGGGCGTCACGCCGGAGGAGCTGGAGCGGCTGTCGGCGGAGTCGGGCTTCTCCCGCTTCCCGGTGGTGGACGAGGGGCGGCGGATCGTCGGCTACCTGCATGTGAAGGACGCCCTGGACGCCCTCGGCGCGCGACGTGCCGTTCCGGCTGCGCGACATGCGGCCCATCGCGCGCGTGCGGGAGCAGCACGCCGCTGGACGACGTCCTCACCGCGATGCGGGGCAGCCGCACGCATCTGGCGGCCGTCCTCGGGGCGGACGGCCGGCTGGCCGGGCTCGTGACCATGGAGGACGTGCTGCGGGAGCTGTTCGGCCAGCGGGCCTGAGGGCCCGCTCCCGGCAGCCGACCGACTGCTGGGTATGTGCACAGGATATCATTTCCGTCGCCATGCAGACGAACCCCACCTACAGCAGCCTCGTCGCGGTCGGCGACTCCTTCACCGAGGGCATGTCGGACCTGCTGCCCGACGGCACCTACCGGGGCTGGGCCGACCTGCTCGCCGCGCGGATGGCCGCCCGCACGCCCGGCTTCCGGTACGCCAACCTCGCGGTGCGCGGCAAGCTGATCCGGCAGATCGTCGACGAGCAGGTGGACGTGGCTGCGGCCATGCGGCGCCGACGTGATCACCCTGGTCGGCGGGCTCAACGACACCCTGCGGCCCAAGTGCGACATGGGCCGGGTGCGCGCCCTCCTGGAGGAGGCCGTGGAGCGGCTGGCCCCCTCCTGCAAGCAACTCGTGCTGATGCGCAGCCCGGGCCGGCGGGGCCCGGTCCTGGAGCGGTTCCGGCCGCGCATGGAGGAGCTGTTCGCCTGCGTCGACGAGCTGGCCGACCGGCACGGCGCGATCGTCGTCGACCTGTACGGCGCGCCCTCGCTCGGCGACCCGCGGATGTGGGACGTGGACCGGCTGCACCTGACGGCCGAGGGCCACCGCCGGGTCGCGGAGGCGGTGTGGCAGACGCTGGGCTACGAGCCCGAGGACACCGAGTGGCGCACACCGATGCCCGCGGCGCTGCCACCGGGCTGGGTCATGCGCCGCGCGGCGGACGTGCGGTTCGCCCGGCAGTACCTGCTGCCCTGGATCGGCCGCCGCCTGACGGGCCGCTCCTCGGGCGACGGCCTGCCGTCGAAGCGGCCGGACCTGCTGCCGTACGAGCTGTAGGTCCTCGTGGCCACGCGCGTGATCAACGTCAGGGGCCGGCTGCACGACTTCGGCCCCCGGCTGGAGCACGCGCCGGCGGACGTGGTCTACGTCGGCCGCCGCTGGACCCTGGGAGGCTGGGACCTGCCCAGGCACCCGCTCCACAACCCCTTCGCCTACGACACCCCGACAAGGAAGCGGGACGGCACGCGCGCCGAGGTCATGGCGAAGTACCGGGCGTATCTGCTGGAGCGGCCGGATCTGCTCGCACTGGTGCCCGAGCTGCGCGGCAAAGCGCTGGCCTGCTGGTGTGCGCCACAACCGTGCCACGCCGAGGTACTGGCCGACCTCGCCGAACGGCTCTCGTAGGTTCCGACGAAGACACCCCTTGCGCTGGCCTGCACGAATCGCCAGTAGAATCCGTCCACGTGACTTCTGCGCCCGCCAAGCCCCGCATCCCGAACGTCCTCGCCGGACGGTACGCCTCCGCCGAGCTCGCCACGCTCTGGTCGCCCGAGCAGAAGGTGAGGCTGGAGCGGCAGCTCTGGCTCGCCGTGCTGCGGGCCCAGAAGGACCTCGGGATCGAGGTGCCGGACGCGGCGCTCGCCGACTACGAGCGAGTCCTCGACCAGGTCGACCTGGCCTCCATCGCCGAGCGCGAGAAGGTCACACGGCACGACGTGAAGGCGCGGATCGAGGAGTTCAACGACCTCGCCGGGCACGAGCACGTGCACAAGGGCATGACCTCCCGCGACCTCACCGAGAACGTCGAGCAGCTGCAGATCCGCCTCTCGCTGGAGCTGGTGCGCGACCGCACGGTGGCGGTCCTGGCGCGCCTGGGCAAGCTGGCCGGCGAGTACGGCGAGCTGGTCATGGCCGGCCGCTCGCACAACGTGGCCGCGCAGGCCACCACCCTCGGCAAGCGCTTCGCGACCGCCGCCGACGAGCTGCTCGTGGCCTACGGCCGGCGTCGAGGAGCTGCTGGGCCGCTACCCGCTGCGCGGCATCAAGGGCCCGGTCGGCACCGCGCAGGACATGCTGGACCTGCTCGGCGGGGACGCCGCGAAGCTCGCGGAGCTGGAGCAGCGGATCGCCACGCACCTGGGCTTCTCGCAGGCGTTCACCTCGGTCGGCCAGGTCTACCCGCGCTCCCTGGACTACGAGGTCGTGACGACGCTGGTGCAGCTGGCGGCGGCGCCGTCGTCGCTGGCGAAGACGATCCGGCTGATGGCCGGGCACGAGCTGGTCACCGAGGGCTTCAAGCCGGGCCAGGTCGGCTCCTCGGCGATGCCGCACAAGATGAACACCCGCTCCTGCGAGCGGGTCAACGGCCTGATGGTGATCCTGCGCGGCTACGCCTCGATGACGGGCGAGCTGGCCGGCGACCAGTGGAACGAGGGCGACGTGTCCTGCTCGGTGGTGCGCCGGGTCGCGCTGCCGGACGCGTTCTTCGCGCTGGACGGGCTGCTGGAGACGTTCCTGACGGTGCTCGACGAGTTCGGCGCTTTCCCGGCGGTCGTGGCCCGGGAGCTGGACCGCTACCTGCCGTTCCTCGCCACCACCAAGGTGCTGATGGGAGCCGTGCGCGCGGGCGTGGGCCGGGAACTCGCGCACGAGGCGATCAAGGAGAACGCCGTCGCCTCCGCGCTCGCGATGCGCGAGCAGGGCGCCGAGCGCAACGAGCTGCTCGACAAGCTCGCCGCCGACGCGCGCATTCCGCTCGACCGCGCCCAGCTCGACGCGCTGATGGCCGACAAGCTGTCCTTCACGGGTGCCGCGAGCGACCAGGTCGCCGCCGTGGTCGCCCGGGTCGAGGAGATCGTGAAGCAGCACCCCCAGGCCGCGGGCTACACGCCCGGCGCGATTCTCTGAACCGCCGCACACGATGGCGCGCTTCACGCCCGAGGAACTCGAGGCCGCCCGCGACCGCGTCGTTGCGGACGTGGTCGCGGACGGCCTGCGGGTGCTGCTCTGCGGGATAAATCCCGGGCTGATGACGGCCGCGACGGGCCATCACTTCGCCCGCCCCGGCAACCGCTTCTGGCCGGTGCTGCACCGGTCCGGATTCACACCACGGCTGCTGAATCCGTCCGAACAGCGGGAGTTGCTGTCGTACGGGCTCGGCATCACCAACGTCGTGGCGCGGGCCGACAGCTCGGGCCGACGAGCTGAGCGCCGAGGAGTACCGGGAGGGCGGTCGGCTGCTCGCCCTGAAGGTGGGACGGCTGCGACCCCGCTGGCTGGCCGTGGTCGGGGTGACCGCCTACCGGGCCGCGTTCGACGACCGGAAGGCCCGGGTGGGTCCGCAGTCGAGGACGATCGGGGACACGCGCGTGTGGGTGCTGCCCAATCCGAGCGGGCTGAACGCGCACTGGACGGTCGAGACGATGGCGGAGGAGTTCGGGCGGCTGCGGGAGGCCGCGGCGGACTGACCGGTGATGGTGGTGCGGCTCCATGACACGGTCATGGTGGTTCCGTCTCCGTGACCAGGGCCAGGAGCTGGACGTCGTCCGACGGGTCCCGGTCCGCGACGGCCACGGCGACCCAGCGGCCCGTGCCCTCCACCTCCCACACATACGCCACGCCTGCACGTGCGCTCAGCTCGGCCCACGGCCGGGGTACCTCCTCGTGCTCAGTGCGCAGAAGGACGGTCTGCAGGTTGTAGGGGGCCGTGTCGCCCCAGCGCGAGGCGAGAAGCTCGTAGACGGCGTCCCGGTCCTTCTCGAACTGGTCGATCGTCACCGCCCAGGTCGCGGGGTCGCTCTCGGCCGCGCTCTCTAACACCGCGACGTGGTAGCCGGGTCCCGAGGTGCCGACATCCGACGGGCCGTGCTCCGCCGGAAAGGGGCGGAAGCACAGCTCGTCGATGAGGGCGATGTGCTGCGCGATGTGCATGAGTCCAGTAAACCCGCCGCCACTGACACTTGGCGGGGCGTCAACCCTGTTCGGCTCGATCGCCGCTCAGGCGTCCCGGCGACGCACGCTCCACGCTCCCGCCAGCAGGGCGGCGGCCGCCCAGAGGGCGGTCACCGCGAGCCCCGACCACGGTCCGAGGGACGACCCGTCGTACGTCTCCCGCAGGACCAACTGCCCCGCCTTGTCGGGCAGGAAGTCCGCGACGGTGCCCGTGGCGTCACCGATCACGAAGCCCACGACGAGGATGAACGGGATCAACAGCGACAGGGTGGCCACGCCGCTGCGCAGCAAAGCGGCGAGCCCGGCGGCGAACAGGGCCATCAGCATGAGGTAGACGCCGCAGCCCACGACACCCCGCACCTGCTCGCCGGTGCCGAGCCCGTCGGCTGCCGAGCCGAGGCTCGCCCGCGCCACGAGGAGAGCGGCGAGAGCCGTCACCAGCCCCACCAGGAGGGCCGGTACGGCGATGACGGCCGCCTTGGCCGCGAACCACCGGCCGCGCCGGGGAACCGCGGCCAGCGAGAGCCGGAGCGCCCCCGAGTGGAACTCCGACGACACGGCCATGGCGCCGAAGGCGACAGCCGCGATCTGACCCGGTATGACACCCGAGAGGGACGTGAACAGCGCGTCGAACCCCGGGTCCGACGTCTCGGAGGCACCGGCGATCGCGGAGAACGCCGTGGTCGCGGCGAACAGGGCCAGCTAGGGCTCCCGGAAGCGAGCGGAGCGTACGGATCTTCAGCCACTCGGAGCGGAGTACGGGCGTGAGTTCCATGGTCAGGCCTCCTGGGGCTGTGCGGTGAACTCGGTCTCGGCGGACGTGAGGTCGAAGTAGGCCTGTTCCAAGGTGCCCTCCTCGGCAGCGAGTTCCAGGACCGGGACTCCTGCGGCGGAGGCGATGCGGCCGATGTCGTCCACGCGAGCGTGGTGCACGGTCCAGTGCCCGTCCGCGTGCTCCTCGGCCTCGTGGCCGTGCCGGGCCAGTACGCCCCGCAGGGCTGCGGGGTCGCTCGTGCGGATCCGTACACGCGGCTGCACGCGTGCGTGGATGAAGTCCCGCATCGGGGTGTCGGCCAGCAGCCGGCCCCGGCCGAGGACGACGAGGTGGTCCGCGAAGGACGCGGTCTCGTTCATCAGATGGCTGGAGACCAGGACCGTCCGCCCCTCCCCCGCGAGCCGTTGCAGCAACTGCCGGATCCACACGATGCCTTCGGGATCGAGGCCGTTGGACGGCTCGTCCAGCATGACCACCTCGGGGTCGCCCAGCAGAGCGGCGGCGATGCCAAGGCGCTGGCGCATGCCCAGGGAGTACGTCCGTACGCGGCGCCGGGCCACCGAGGCCAGGCCGGTCTCCTCCAGTACCGCGTCGACGCGGCGGTCCGGGATGCGATTGCTCGTGGCCAGGACACGGAGGTGGTCGCGGGCGGTACGGGAGCCGTGGGCGGCCTGCGCGTCGAGCAGGGCGCCGACGTGGCGCAGGGGTTCGCGCAATGTCGGGTAGGCGCGTCCGCCCATGGTCGCCGAACCGGCGGTCGGCCGGTCGAGGCCGAGCACCAGCCGCATGGTGGTGGACTTTCCGGCGCCGTTGGGGCCGAGGAAGCCGGTGACGCGGCCTGGCAGCACACGGAACGTGAGGTCGTCGACGGCGCGCTTGGTGCCGAACTCCTTGGTGAGGGACTGGACGTCGATGCTGGTCATGACAGCAGCCTGGCCGGTCGGGCGGGGGCCGGGCCTCCCCCGGCGGTGGAGATCGCCTCCCCCGTGCGGGGGAGGTCCGTTGTCAGTGGCGGCTGGCACGATGACGCCATGGTCCGCATGCTGCGCCCGTTCACGCGGGCGGTGACGTACACGCGGTGGCTGCATCTCTGCATGGCCATCGTGTGGCCGTCCCTGTGGCTGTTCATCGACGAGGCGTGGTGGACCCAGGCCACGGCGGTGGTGCTGCTCGGATTCGCCGGCCTCGTCCCCGCCATGCGGGTCGTGGAGGGGTTCCAGGCGCGGCTGCTGCTGACCGGCCATCGGAACGGCAGCGAGAGCGCGGAGATCGTGGTCACCCCCTCGGCCACATGGGGCGACCGCGGGCGGACGGTGGCATGGCTGGGGGCGCGGCTGCTCCTCGGCGTCCTGGCGTCACATCTCTGCGTCCAGGCCCTCCTCTTCGCGATGGACCTGGTGTCGACGGCGCTCGGCGGCGAGCGCGCGGGCGGCGCCTGGATTCGCGTCGAGGGCCCTCACTGGTGGCACGCCCTGCTCGCGCCCCTGCCGCTGGTCCTGGGGGCCGCGGTCGTGGTCGGTTCGGGGCACCTCATCACCCGCATCGCCCTGCGCCTGCTGGGCCCTTCCCCTGCCGAGCGGCTTGCCGCACTGGAGGAACGAACGGAACAGCTCCTGGAACGCACCCGTATCGCCCGCGAGTTGCACGACTCCATCGGGCACGCGCTCACGGTCGCCGTCGTGCAGGCGGGGGCGGCGCGCGCGGCGGGCGATCCCGCTTTCACCGACCGTGCCCTGAGCGCCATCGAGGAGACCGGGCGGGCCGCCCTGGAGGACCTGGAGCGGGTGCTCGGCGTCCTGCGCGAGTCGCGGAGGCCGGTGAGCAGCAGGCCGACCCTCGTGGACGCCGACCGCCTGCTGGAGTCCGCGCGCGCCTCCGGGGCGAAGGTCGACGCCGAGGTGACCGGCCCGGTGGAGACGCGTGCCCGGGCCGGTGTCCCGGGAGGGCTACCGGATCCTCCAGGAGTCGCTGACCAATGTGCTGCGGCACGCGGGTGCGGTCCCGGTGCACGTCCGTGTCAGCGTCGACGACGGCGCCCTCGTCCTGGCGATACGCAACCCGCTGCCGGCGCCGGTGCCCGGCCCCGGACGCGGCAGCGGCCTGCGCGGCATACGCGAGCGCGCCGCACTGCTCGGCGGACGGGCGCGAACCGGCCCCGACGAAGGTGACTGGCAGGTCCATGTCGAGCTGCCGATGAGTTGATCTACGCTGGCCGGATGCCGGTCACCGTTCTCCTCGTCGACGACGAACCCCTCGTACGCGCGGGTCTGCGGGCCGTGCTGGAGGCGCAGCCCGACATCGAGGTCGTCGGGGAGGCTGCGGACGGGGCGGCGGTGATCCCGCTCGTGCGGCAGCTGCGGCCCGACGTGGTCGCCATGGACGTACGGATGCCGCTGCTGGACGGCATCGAGGCCACCCGGGCGCTGCTGCGGACGGTCGACGAGCCGCCGCGGATCCTCGTGGTGACCACCTTCGAGAACGACGAGTACGTCTACGAGGCGTTGCGGGCCGGTGCCGACGGGTTTCTGCTCAAGCGGGCCCGGCCGGCCGAGATCGTGCACGCGGTGCGGCTGGTCGCCGAGGGCGAGTCGCTGCTGTTCCCGGCCTCGGTGCGGCAGCTCGCCGCCGAGTACGGCGACGACGGCGGGAACCGTGCGGCGCGGGCCGCGATGGAGCGGGCCCAGCTGACCGAGCGCGAGGCCGAGGTGCTGCGGCTGATGGCGCGGGGGCTGTCGAACGCGGAGATCGCCGCCCGGCTGGTCGTCGGGACGGAGACCGTGAAGTCGCATGTCAGCGCGGTGCTGGCGAAGTTGGGCGCGCGGGACCGGACCCAGGCGGTGATCGCCGCGTACGAGTCGGGGTTCGTGGCACCGGGCTGACCAGCGGGGACCTGTGCCTGCCCCTCGCCGGGGCACGCCGCGCCGAGTACGATCCGGCCAACACGCGCGCGACCTGGGAGGACGGACGGTGGGGCGGCTGACCGGCGGGGATCCCTCGCTGCTGCGAAGGATCAACTCCGCGGTGGTGCTGCACGCGCTGCGCGCCACGGACTGCGCGACGCTGACCGAGATCACCCGGGTGACGGGACTGTCCCGGCCGACCGTCGAGGGCGTCGTCGAAGGGCTCATCGAGGCCGGGCTCGTCGTCGAGAAGGCGGCCGAGGAGGGTGCCGCCCGGCGGCAGGGGCGGCCGGCGCGGCGGTTCCGGTTCCGGGCGGAGGCCGGGCATCTGCTCGGGCTGGAGATCGGGGCGCACCGGGTCGCCGCGCTGCTGGCCGACCTGGACGGCCGGGTGATCGGCGCCCAGGCCAAGGACGTGGCCGAGACAGCGGGAGCCGACGAGCGGCTGGAGCGGCTGCGTGGGGCGGTCGCCGAACTGCTGCGGCGGGCCGGGCGTCGCACGCGGCTCGCTGAGGGCCGTGGGGGCGGCGACGCCCGGGCATCGTCGAAGCGGACGGCACGGTACGGCTGGGCACCGCGCTGCCGGGGTGGACGGGGCTGCGGCTGGGCGAGCGGCTGAGCCGGTCCTTCAAGTGCCCGGTCCTGGTCGAGAACGACGCCAACGCGGCTGCCGTCGCCGAGCACTGGAAGGGCGCGGCCACCGAGTCGGACGACGTGGTGTTCGTGCTGGCGGGGCTCAGCCCGGGCGCCGGTTCGCTGATCGGGGGGCGGCTGCACCGGGGCTACGGCGGGGCGGCCGGCGAGATCGGCGCACTGCACCTGCTGGGCCGGGAGGTCACGCCCGGAGACCCTGCTCTCCACCACGGACGAACCCCTGCATCCGCTCGACGAGCAGGCGGTCGCCGCGGTCTTCGCGCAGGCCCGCGAGGGCGACCGGCGGGCCCGCGCGGCCGTCGACCGCTTCATCCAGCGCCTGGTCCACGACGTGGCGGCCCTCGTCCTCGCCCTCGACCCGGAACTGGTCGTCATCGGCGGCTGGGCAGCGGGCCTGGACGGCGTCCTGGACCCCCTCCGCCAAGAGCTCGCCCGCTACTGCCTGCGCCCCCCGCAGGTCACCCTCTCCCGCCTCGGCGACGCGGCAGTGGCCACCGGCGCCCTGCGCCTCGCCCTGGACCATGTGGAGGAGCAACTGTTCAGCGTAGAGGGCACGACCACGGCACGCCGGTGAGACATCGCCCCTCAGGGGCGCGGGGAGCTGCGCGACCAGCCACGACGCACCCGCAGACCGCGACGGTCAGGAAGCCTGCCGCTCGAGGCCCGTGCGTGAATCTCCACCCCACCCGAGTCACCGAAGGTCAGTCGGCACGTGTCAGCACGATACGTAGCCACGGAAAGCGCAGCCGTACGCCCCGCGACAACGAACCGCGTCGTCACCACCAGAACAGGCGCCCCGGGCAGCCGATCCAGCTCCTTCGCGTCATCCGCGCCGGCGGAGCCGAGCTCCACCGCGTTCTCCTGCCGCTCCAGCGTCAGCCGCTGCAGCTCGCGCAGCACCGCACGCGCGCGTGCCGCTCCGGAGGGCGCGTCGATGCCGGAGAGCTCGGGCACCGAGGACTGCGGGATGTACAGCAGCTCGGCGGCCACCGGCCGGCCGTGCGAGACACGGGAGCGGCGCACGATGTGCACGGACTCGTCGCGGCCGGTCTCCAGTGCGTCGGCGACGGCCGCGGGCGGCACCGCCGCAGTGCAGTCGACGGGCTGCCATGCGTCCTCGGGGCCGCCCGGCCAGGTGTGCGGGCCGGTACCGAGGGAGACGCCCATGCGCGGCGGCGCGACGGTCGTACCGACACCCCGGCGGCGCTGCAGCCTGCCTTCCAGCTCGAGCTGCTCCAGCGCCTGGCGGAGCGTGGCGCGGGCGACGCCGAAGCGGGCCGCGAGGTCGCGCTCGTTGGGCAGGATCTCCCCCACGGAGAACTCCGAGTCGAGCGCTTCACTGAGCACGGTCTTGAGATGCCAGTACTTCGGTTCCGGCACCGTCTCAAGCTGCGTGGTCCCCACCCTGTCCTCCGCAATCGCCGTGGGCGGCGGCGTTTCAGCGCCCTTGTTTTTTAAAGGTTGTTTCACTTCTCTGCGACCATAGGGCGGCCCTGATCCTTGGTCAAGACCAATGGCCGGGAACGTTCACGGGACGTTCGTGCGAGGCCGTGGCCGGGCTGCTGGGGCGCCGTCTAGGCGGCGTCCAGCGACCGCAGCTTGTCGGGGTTGCGGACGATGTAGACCGCTTGCACACGTCCGTCGGCGACGTCGAGCTGGAAGACGGAGTCGGGCTTGTCGCCGGACAGGACCAGCACGGCCGGGCCTGCGTTGAGCTCCAGGAAGCGCACGGAGAAGTCCGGGACGCTCTTCTGCGCGGCGCCGACGAGGAAGCGGCCCACCTTGTCCGCGGTCCGCAGGACCCGCAGCGGCGCCCGCGACTTGCCGCCGCTGTCGCCGACGAGACGGACGTCCGGGGCGAGCAGCGCCATCAGTCCTTCGAGGTCGCCGTCCGCCGCGGCGGCCAGGAACCGTTCGGTGAGGTCGCGGCGCTGGGCCGGGTCGACCTCGTAGCGCGGCCGCCGCTCCTCGACATGCTTGCGGGCCCGCCCGGCCAGCTGGCGCACCGCCGGTTCGCCGCGGTCGAGCATGGCGGCGATGTCGAGCGTACGGGAAGCCGAAGGCCTCGCGCAGCACGAACACCGCACGCTCCAGCGGTGACAGCGACTCCAGCACGACGAGGACGGCGAGGGAGACGGAGTCGGCGAGCACGGCCCGCTCGGCGGTGTCCGGCACGGTGTCGCCGAAGTCGGTGACGTACGGCTCGGGCAGCCACGGGCCCACGTAGGTCTCCCCGCGAGCCTTGATCTGGCGCAGCCGGTCGATGGCGAGGCGGGTCGTGATCCTCACGAGGTAGCCGCGCGGTTCGCGCACCTCGCCGCGGTCGCTGCCCGACCAGCGCAGCCAGGCCTCCTGGACCACGTCCTCCGCGTCGGCCACGCGGCCCAGCATGCGGTAGGCGACGCCCAGCAGGACGGGGCGGTGTGCTTCGAAGACGTCGGTCGCGGTCTCGGTGGTCACGGCTCCATCCCAGCCCACCTGTGCGGCGCTGTCCAGGCGGAACCGCCCCTTCCCGGACAGAATGGCCGACAGGACGCCGGTGACCGCCGGCACGGTCCCCGGAGGTGGCGATGCGGTACGCGGTTCTGGGCACGGGCGAGGTCGGGCGCACCCTCGGCGCCCGGCTGGTGGAGCTGGGTCACGAGGTGCGGCTCGGATCGCGCACGAGGGAGAATCCGGCGGCTCGGGAGTGGGCCGCCGCCGCGGGGGCCGGGGCGGATGCGGGTACGTTCGCGGAGGCGGCGGCGTTCGGCGAGGTCGTGGTGAACGCCGTGGGCGGGCGGGTGGCCCTCGCCGCGCTGGAGGCGGCGGGGCCGGAGAACCTCGGCGGGAAGGTCCTCGTGGATGTCTCCAATCCGCTGGCGTTCGAGGAGGGCGAGCTGCGGCTGTCCCCCGTCGAGTCGGACAGTGTGGGCGAGCAGATCCAGCGGGCCTTTCCGCACGCGCGCGTGGTAAAGGCGCTGAACACCGTCAACTGCCGGGTGATGGTGGACCCGGCGCTGGTGCCCGGCGAACACCACGTCTTCGTCTGCGGGGAGGAGGCGAGCGCCAAGGAGCAGGTGACGGCCCTGCTCGGGGAGTTCGGCTGGCCGGCGGACCGGGTGCTCGACCTCGGCGGCATCCGGGCGGCGCGCGCGGTGGAGATGTGGCTGCCCTTGTGGATCGGCCTGTTGCGGAAGTTCGGGCACGGGGAGTTCAACCTGGAGCTGCGCCGGGCCCGTTGAGCGGTCCGATGCCGTGAAGGTGGCGACAACTCGGGGCTACCCGTCGGTAGCAATTGCTGACAAGCTGTCTACAGCGTCCGTCAGCGAGTACAGCCGAGGAGCACCCCATGTCCGCCACCGTCTCCTTCAAAGTCGCCTCCGCGCGCGGCGAGCAGAACGTGACCCTGTCCTACACGCGCCAGGGCAGCGGCGACCCGTTGCTCCTGCTGCACGGCATCGGTCACCACCGGCAGGTCTGGGACCCGGTGATACCCGCGCTGGCGGCCGAGCGCGACGTGATCGCCGTGGACCTGCCCGGATGTGGCGAGTCGCCGGCGCTCCCGGACGGCATGGCGCACGACCTGGCGACGATGAACACCGTCCTCGCGGCGCTGTGCGAGGCGCTGGAGATCGAACGGCCGCACGTGGCGGGCAACTCGCTGGGCGGTCTGCTGGCCCTGGACCTGGCCCGGGCGCAGTTGGTCCGCTCCGTCACCGCCCTGTCCCCCGCCGGCTTCTGGAACGCGGCCGAGCGCCGCTACGCCTTCGCGGTGCTGATGACCATGCGGCAGATAGCCCAGCGGATGCCGCTGCCGCTCGTCGAACGGCTGGCCCGCCCGGCGATCGGCCGCACGCTGCTGACGAGCACCATCTACGCCCGCCCGGGCCGCCGTTCGCCCGAGGCCGTGATCGCCGAGACGCTCGCGCTGGCCCGGGCCCAGGGATTCTCCGAGACCCTCCGCTCCGGCAGGACGGTGCAGTTCACCGACGACATCGTGGGCACGCCGGTCACCGTGGCATGGGGCAACCGGGACCGGCTCCTCATCCCCCGCCAGGGCGTGCGAGCCAAGAGCGTCATCCCCCAGGCACGGCTGGTACGGCTGCCCGGCTGCGGCCACGTCCCGATGAACGACGACCCCGCGCTGGTCGCCAGGGTCGTCCTCGACGGCAGCCGCTGACCCGTACGGGAGGCCGGCACTCCGCCGGTGGCCGCTCCCTCGCGCGGCGGAGAGCCTCTAGGGTCTCCCCTCATGAGGCCATCGGAGAGCGACGACCCGGGCAGGGGTGCCGCGTCCGCCGCCTGGGAGCTGCTGCTTCCCGCCGCCGCGGCACCGGCACGCACGCGTGGCCGTTCCCTGCAGGCGGCGCTGCGGGAGGCGGTCCGCTCGGGCCGGCTCGCTCCGGGCACACGGTTGCCGTCCAGCCGGGATCTCGCGGCCGACCTGGGGGTGTCGCGGGGACTGGTGACGGAGGCGTACGAGCAGCTGACGGCGGAGGGCTATCTGCGCAGCGGCCGGGGCGCCGGGACCTGGGTGGGCGCGGCCGCACGGGCCGCCCGGCCGCGGGCGCACGATCTCGCTCCGCGCTCCCCCGGTGCCCGCGCGGACTTCGTGCCCGGCACTCCGGACCTGTCGCTGTTCCCGCGCTCGGCGTGGGCCGCCGCACAGCGCGATGTGCTGGCGGAACTGCCGCACCAGGAGCTGGGGTACCCCGATCCGCGCGGGCTGCCCCGGCTGCGTACCGCGCTGGCCGGCCTGCTCGCCCGGCGGCGGGGCGTGGTGGCCGACCCGGAGCGGATCGTGGTGGTCTCCGGGGTGGCCCAGGCGACGACCCTGCTCGGTTTCGCGCTGCACGCGCGCGGGGTGGCCGCCGTCGGCGTGGAGGACCCCGGCAGCCCCCAGCACGACGCGCTGTACGCCTCGGCCGGGCGTCACCGCCGTGCCGCTGCCGCGTGGACGGAGAGGGCATCGCCCTGGCGCCGCTGCGGGCGTCGGGCGTACGGGCCGTCGTGACGACGCCGGCCCACCAGTTCCCCACCGGCATCGCCTATTCGGCCGACCGTCGCGCCGCGCTGCTGGACTGGGCGCGGTCCGTGGACGGCATCGTCCTGGAGGACGACTACGACGGCGACTTCCGCTACGACCGCGCCCCCGTCGGCGCGCTCCAGGGCCTCGGCCCGGACCACGTCGCCTACACGGGCTCCGTCAGCAAGTCCCTCGCCCCGGGGCTGCGGCTGGGATGGCTGCTGGTGCCGGAGTCCTGGCGGAGGAGATCGTCGAACGCAAACGCACCATGGACCTCGGACACCCGGCCCTCGACCAGGCGCTGTTCGCCCGTTTCCTGGAACGCGGCGACTACGACCGCCAGCTGCGCCGCTGCCAGCGCGCCTACCGCGAGCGGCGCGACGCGCTGGTCGCCGCCCTGGACGGAGCACTTCCCCGGCTCGGAGGTGTCCGGGATCGCCGCTGGCCTGCATGTGATCGCCACACTGCCAAAGCGGTACGGCCCCGAGGAGCGGTTCCTCGCGCGCGTGGCGGCGGCCGGGGTGGCGGTGCGCGCGCTGGCGGTACTGCACCCACCCGCAGACCGAGAGCACCGAAGCGGAAAGAGGTGCGGCTGGTCCTGGGCTACGCCCATGTACCGCCCGCCCGGATCGCCGACGGGGGTACGCCTGATGGCACAGGCGGCCACCGGGTGACTCCGGCCGAGCTCGCCCGTGCGTGCCGGTTCCCCGCCCCCGCGGTCAGTTGTTCACTTGGGGTTCGTGTGTGCGCTGCGGCGTGCCAGTAGTTGTGGCTCTGCACACTGGCCGGATCCCGTCCCTGGAGGCGTATCCAATGTCCCACCGTCCGTTCCCCGGGCGCCGTAGCGTGCTGCGTGGCTCCCTCGCCGCGTCGGCGGCCCTGACCCTGCCCACCGCTCTCGGCGCGGCGCCGGCCTTCGCCCGGTCCGGGCGCCCGAAGGCCGGGTGGGGTGTGCAGGCGGGCGACGTGACCTGCGACTCCGGGCTGGTGTGGGTGCGGTCCGACCGGCCCGGCCCGGATGATCGTGGAGACGTCGGCGACCGAGTCGTTCCGCAACCCGCGCAGGTGGCACGGCCCGCTGCTCGGCGGCCGGGCACGGACTTCACCGGCACGACCCCGCTGCGCGGACTGCCGTCCGGCGAGCAGATCCACTACCGCGTGCTGCTCGCCGACCCGGACGACCCGCGCCGCACCGGCGAGCCGGTCACCGGCACCTTCCGCACCGCGTCCGCCAGACGCCGCGACGGGGTGCGCTTCGTCTGGTCCGGCGACCTGGCCGGCCAGGGCTGGGGCATCAACCCGGATCTCGGCGGCTACCGGATCTACGACGCGATGGCCGCCCTGGACCCGGACTTCTTCCTCTGCAGCGGCGACAACATCTACGCCGACGGCCCGCTCACGGAAACCGTGGCCCTGCCCGACGGGCGGACCTGGCGGAACATCACCACCGAGGAGAAGTCGAAGGTCGCCGAGACCCTGGCGGAGTTCCGCGGCAACTTCCGCTACAACCTCCTGGACGAGAACCTGCGAGCGCTTCAACGCCCGGGTCCCGTCCATCATCCAGTGGGACGACCACGAGGTCACCAACAACTGGTACCCGGGCGAGATCCTCGGCGACACCCGCTACACCGAGAAGAACGTCGACGTGCTCGCCTCCCGCGCCCGGCAGGCGTTCTCGCGAGTACTTCCCGATCTCGACGCTGCGCCGCCCCGACGGCCGGGTCCACCGGGTGCCAGCACCACGGCCCGCTGCTGGACGTGTTCGTCCTGGACATGCGCACCTACCGCAACGCCAACTCGACGGACGACCAGCCCGCCGATGCGCAGGGCATCCTCGGCCGCGAACAGCTGGAGTGGCTCAAGCGCGAGCTGTCCCGCTCCCGGGCGGTGTGGAAGGTGATCGCCTCCGACATGCCGATCGGTCTGGTCGTCCCGGACACCGGTGACGGCAAGCCGAACATCGAGGCCGTCGCGCAGGGCGACCCCGGCAAGCCGCTGGGGCGCGAGCTGCAGATCGCCGAGCTGCTGCGGTTCATCAAGCACCGGCGGATCACGGGCACGGTCTGGCTGACGGCCGACGTGCACTACACCTCGGCGCAGCACTACCAGCCGTCGCGCGCCGCCTTCACCGACTTCGAGCCGTTCTGGGAGTTCGTGTCCGGCCCGCTCAACGCCGGTGCCTTCCCGGCGAACACGCTCGACGGCACCTTCGGTCCTGACCGGGTGTTCATCAAGGCGCCGACGACCGCCAACGTCTCACCCGCCGACGGCTACCAGTTCTTCGGCGAGGTCGACATCGACGGCGACAGCGGCGAGCTGACGGTACGTCTGCGCGAGCAGGACGGCACCGTGCTGTTCACGCAGGTGCTCCAGCCGGGCCGGGTCGGCCAGTAAGTGACACGAGCTCAACGTTTGAAGCGTCGACAAGGGGGGCAAAATGCCCTCTTTACCCGCCAGTCACAAGGCGTTCGCGATCACGCAACACCTTCCCTCACAGTGGATGCATGACGCGAGAAGTGACTGAAGTGACGCACCCGAAGAACAACTGCCGTTCCGCCACCACGATGCGGCGATTCACCGCGGTGTTCCAGGCCTGGCGGACACGACGCCACGAACATGCGCCGCCGACGGAGACATACCGAGTCCCCGGCACCGGAGTCGGTGCCGGGGGCCGGCACGCTGTGGCGGATGCGGACCACGGTGCAGGACGCGCCGGGGTCGCTGGCGGCGCTGTGCACGGCCCTCGCCGGGCAGCGTGTCGACATCCTGAGCCTGCAGACGCATCCGCTGGCCGACGGCACGGTGGACGAGTTCCTGCTGCGGGCCCCGGCGTGAGCTGCCGGGGTCCGGGATCGCCACGGCCGTCCGGGCCGCCGGCGGCACCGACACCTGGATCGAGCGGGCCGACGCCCACGACCTGGTGGACGCGCCGACCCGGGTCCTCGGACTCGCCGCCCGCACCGCCCTGGACGCCGCGGAACTGCCCCTGGCGCTGCGCCAGTTGCTGGGCCGCTGCACGATCCGTTCCCAGCCCGCAGCCGGCCGGCGGAGGCCGGGCGCCCGACGGCGTGCCGGTGGAGGGCGCCCTCGACGACACCGTGCTGCGCCTGCGCGCCCCGGAGGGCGGAGTGATCACCGTGGAGCGGCCGTATCTGCCGTTCACGCCGACCGAGTTCGCCCGGGCGCGGGCCCTGGTGGAACTGGACGCCCGGCTCGGCCCGCGCGTCCCGCGCGGCCGGGACGTCGCTGACGCTCGCCGAGGGCAGCGACATCACGGTGCGCCGGGCCGACACCCGTGATCTGGAGGCCGCCAGGGCGATGCACGAGCGGTGCTCGGACCGCACGCTCGAGGCTGCGCTACCACGGGCCGGTCGGTGACGCCGACCGGTATCTGAACCACCTGCTCAGCCCCCGCTTCGGCCGCACCCTCGCCGTGCAGACCGCGTCGGGGCGCGTCGTCGGACTCGGTCACCTGCTGTGGGACGGCGACGAGACGGAGGTCGCGCTGCTCGTCGAGGACGCGTGGCAGCGGCGCGGCATCGGCGGCGAGTTGCTGCGCAGGCTGGTGGCGATGGCGGTCGACGCGGGGTGCGCGAGCGTGTACGCCGTGACACAGGCGTCCAACACGGGCATGGTCGCCGCGATGCGGGGCCTGGGGCTTCCCCTCGACTATCAGGTCGAGGAGGGGACCTTGGTCATCACGGCGCGGCTGGGCTGGCCCGTCGGACCGTCGACTGCGGGTGAGTTCGGGGAGTGCCTCGGCGTCGTAGGGGCTGTGGTCAGCCGGCGGGTGCGGGTTCGTCTGTGGCTTGTCGCGCCCACGCGGCGGAGCCGCATGTCGGAACAGCCCCGCGCCCTCTCGGAGGGCGCTGTCCAGGTCGGCCCACAGGTCCTCTACGTCCTCCAGGCCCACCGACATCCGCAGCAGACGGTCGCTCGACCCCGGCGCCGCGTCGGTCGTCCGCGTCCACGATGCGGTGGCTGATGGACGCCGGGTGCTGGATGAGGGTGTCGACGCTGCCGAGGCTCACGGCGGGGGTGATCAGGCGGACGCCGGCGATGACCTCGTGCGGGTCGCCGTTGACCTCGAAGGCGACCATCGCGCCGCCGATGCGCGGATAGTGGACGCGGGCCACCCGCGGGTCGGCGGCGAGGCGGCGCGACGAGTTCGGCGGCGGTCGCGGAGGCGGCCCGGACCCGCACGGGGAGGGTGGACAGGCCCCGCAGCAGCAGATAGCCGGCCAGCGGATGCAGCACACCGCCCGTGGCGAACCGCACCTGCCGCAGCCGCCCGGCGAACTCCTCGTCGCAGGCGACCACGCCCGCCAGCACGTCCCCGTGCCCGCCGAGGTACTTGGTGGCGCTGTGCAGCACCAGCCGCGCGCCCGTGCTCGGCGGGGCGCTGGAGCACCGGCGTGGCGAAGGTGTTGTCCACGAGCAGCGGCACCGAGCCGCAGGCGTGGGCCACGGCCCGCAGGTCGACCTCGGCGAGCGTGGGGTTGGCCGGGGACTCGACCAGCACCAGGCCGGTGTCCGGGCGCAGCGCGTCCGCGATTCCGGCCGGGTCGGTCCAGGTCACCTCCGAGCCCAGCAGCCCGGCGGTCAGCAGGTGGTCGCTGCAGCCGTACAGGGGACGTACGGCGACGACGTGCCGCAGCCCCATCGAGGCCGCGTACGAGCAGGACGGCGCTCAGCGCGGCCATGCCGCTGGCGAACGCGACCGCCGCCTCGGTGCCCTCCAGCCGGGCCAGCGCGGTCTCGAAGCGGGCGACGGTCGGGTTGCCCAGCCGCCCGTAGACGGGCGGGCCGTCCGGCTCGGCGCCGGTGGCGGCGAAGGCGTCGATCCGGGCGGCCTCGCCGCGGCTGTCGTACGACGGGTAGGTGGTGGACAGGTCGATCGGCGGGGCGTGCAGTCCCTTGCCGGGCGAGGTCGTCGCGGCCGGCGTGCACGGCCTCGGTGGCGAGTGCTCTCGGTGCGGTGCGTACGTCGTCGTCGGGCATCCGGTCGTTGTGTCCCTGCCGTGCGCTGTCGAGTCCATGTCCATGGAGCGGAAGGGTGAACACCGACCGGGTCCATGCCGGACGGACCCCGTGTTACGTTCGGCCGATGGCCGAATCTGTCGTACTGGATCCGGTGGATCTCCATCTGCTGCGGCTGCTGCAGAACGACGCCCGGACCACCTACCGCGATCTCGCCGCGCAGGTCGGGGTGGCGCCGTCGACCTGTCTGGACCGGGTGACCCGGCTGCGCCGGTCGGGCGTGATCCTCGGCCACCGGCTGCGAGCTGGACCCGGCCAAGCTGGGCCGGGGTCTTCAGGCGCTGCTGTCGGTGCAGGTCAGGCCGCACCGGCGGGAGCTGGTGGGACCGTTCGTGGAGCGGATCCGGGCGCTGCCGGAGTCGCGGACCGTCTTCCACCTGACCGGCCCGGACGACTACCTCGTCCATGTCGCGGTCGCCGACATGGCGGATCTCCAGCGGCTGGTGCTGGACGAGTTCACCTCCCGGCGTGAGGTGGCGCGGGTGGAGACCCGGCTGATCTTCCAGCAGTGGGAGTGCGGGCCGCTGCTGCCGCCTGTCGCGCCTCGCGCTAGCGAAATCGGCCGCGCAGCGCGGTGACCGGGCTGACGCGGCTCGGTACGTACGAGGATGGCCGCATGTCTGAGATCAAGAGCCCGCTGCCCCGTGAGGTCGCCGACGCGTACGTCGACGAGCTCATCGCCCTCGACCCGATCACCGGCACGTATCCTCGGCGTGCAGGAGAGTTCGAGCAGGCTGCCCGACTCCTCACCCGCGGGCCAGGAGGCACTCGCGGAGCTGGCGCGGCCGACGCTGGCCCGACTGGACGAGGCCGAGCGCGCTGCCCGGCGCGGACAGTGACATCGAGCGCCGCTGCGCCCGCCTGCTGCGCGAGCGGCTGCGGCGCCGAACTCGCCGTGCACGAGGCCGACGAGGGCCTGCGCTCGGTCGGCAACATGAGCTCCGCCGCCCACTCGGTGCGCGAGGTGTTCACCGTGACGCCGGCGCAGACGGACGAGGACTGGGCGGCGATCGCCGAGCGGCTGCGCGCGGTCCCGGCCGCGCTGCGAGGGCTACCGCGAGTCCCTGGCGCTGGGTCTGGAGCGGAAGCTGTACGGCGGGCCCCGCGCCGACCGCCACGTTCGTCGAGCAGCTCGGCGAGTGGGCCGGCACCGGCGAGGGGCGCGGCTGGTTCGAGGAGTTCGCGGCCGCCGGCCCCGAGGCGCTGCGCGTCCGAGCTGGACGCGGCCGCCCGCTCGGCCACCGACGGCCGTCGGCAGGCCTGCGCGACTGGATGCGGGACGTGTACGCGCCGGCGATCGAGGGCGCGCCGGACATGGTGGGCCGGGAGCGGTACGCCCGCTGGGTCGCGCTACTTCAACGGCACGGACCTCGACCTGGACGAGGCGTACGCCTACGGCTGGTCCGAGTACCACCGCCTGCTCGGCGAGATGAAGACGGAGGCCGAGAAGATCCTGCCGGGCGCCGGCCACGCCGTGGGTGGCGCTGGCGCACCTGGACGAGCACGGCACGCACATCGAGGGCGTCGACGAGGTCCGCGACTGGCTCCAGTGCCTGATGGACGAGGCGATCGACGCAGCTGGACGGCACCCACTTCGAACTCGCCGAGCGGGTGCGGCGGGTGGAGTCGCGCATCGCCCCGCCGGGCAGCGCCGCGGCCCCGTACTACACGCCGCCGTCGGAGGACTTCTCCCGCCCGGGCCGCACCTGGCTGCCGACCATGGGCGAGACCCGCTTCCCGGTCTACGACCTGGTGTCGACCTGGTACCACGAGGGCGTCCCCGGCCACCATCTCCAGCTGGCCCAGTGGAAGCACGTCGCGCAGAACCTCTCCCGCTACCAGGCAAGCGTCGGCATGGTCAGCGCCAACGCCGAGGGCTGGGCGCTGTACGCGGAGCGGCTGATGGACGAACTGGGCTTCCTGACGGACCCGGAGCGCCGGCTCGGCTACCTGGACGCGCAGATGATGCGGGCGGTGCGCGTGATCATCGACATCGGCATGCACCTGGAGCTGGCGATCCCGGACAGCTCCCCGTTCCACCCCGGGGAGCGCTGGACGCCGGAGCTGGCGCAGGAGTTCTTCGGCTCGCACAGCAGCCGGCCCGCGGACTTCGTGGAGAGCGAGCTGACCCGCTATCTGTCCATGCCGGGCCAGGCCATCGGCTACAAGCTCGGCGAGCGGGCCTGGCTGCTGGGCCGCGCGAACGCCCGCGCCCGGCACGGTGACGCCTTCGACCCGAAGGCGTGGCACATGGCCGCGCTGTCGCAGGGCTCGCTGGGTCTGGACGATCTGGTGGACGAACTGTCCGCCCTCTGATCAGCGCCGGAATCCACCCTCGGAGTTGATGACCTCACCGGTGATCCAGCCCGCCTCGTCCGTCGCGAGCCATGCGATGAGGCGGGCCGGGTCGTCGGGCATGCCCCACCGGCCGGCGGGGAAGCCGTCCGCCACGGCCTGGTAGGCCTCGCCGGTGAGGTAGTCCGTGTCCACGGGACCGGGGTTGACGGTGTTCACCGTGATCCCCTGCTCCACGAGGGTGGCCGACAGGGAGCGGGTGATCGACGCGAGGGCGCCCTTCTGGAGGGCGTAGGCGATCTCGCCGGGCATTCCGCTCGCGATGTCCTGGCCTGACGTCATCATCACGACTCGGCCTCCGGGGCCCGGTGGCCGCAGCCGGGCGTGTGCCTGGACGAGCAGCAGGACCGAGCGGGTGTCGACGGCCCAGTGCGTGTCGAGCATCGCCGTGTCGATCTCGTCCAGGCCGCCGTCGAATCCGCTCTGCGCGTGGTTGGCGACGAGGATGTCGAGACGTCCGCCGAGCGCCTCGGCGGCCCGTCCGATCAGTTC
The DNA here is from genome assembly GCA_963798065.1 of uncultured Actinomycetota bacterium. Taxonomy (GTDB): domain Bacteria; phylum Actinomycetota; class Actinomycetes; order Streptomycetales; family Streptomycetaceae; genus Streptomyces. Next base: position 169,923 of record CAWCSC010000032.1, read on the forward strand.
GGCGGGCACAGCCGGGTCGGCCAGGTCACCGGGCCCGGCGACGACCAGGGCTTCCGGATCGCCGAGCGCGTCGCGCACGGACGCGACGACGTCCTCGGGGCGGTCGGCTCCCCAGGGCATACCGGCATCGTGCGGCACATGGTGATGCAGATAGACACTCGCCCCGTAGGCGGCGAGCCGACGGGCCACGGCGTGTCCGATGCCGCCCCGCCGACTGGCCCCGGTCACAAGGGCCGTACGGCCACGCAGGGGCAGCGGGTCACGGCGCAGTTCTTCGGGACCGGGGTGAGGGAGTCGAGGCATACGGATCATCGTGGCCGGGCTGCTCGAGCGACGCACACGATTTTCGCCCTCTGGGGGCGTGGGGCTGTGCTGATATACGGCTCCGCCGCGTGGGCGCGATCGACCACAGACAACCCGCACACGCCAAACGGCCACGACCCCACGGCTACCTGGGCGCCAGCAACCGAAGCTGCACCAGACCCAGCCACGTCTCGGGCCCCGGCTGCACCCGAGCCGCCCGCACCGCATATCTGCCCGGCTCCAGAACGACCCGCACCCGGTCGCTCCCCGAGGACTCACCCCCAGGCCAGGCCGCGTCAAAGAGAAGTACGGCCCCGGGCACCTGCCAGCTGACCTCCGGCTCCCACTCCGCCGTGTCGACAGCCAACGGCACGCTCGCCAGCAACTCGTCCTCGGAGTCGCCCGCGCACCACCGGACGAAGACGCCACGGTCGGGCAGATACGCGGTCGAAGCAGGCTCGTCGCCCAGAACCAGGGCCGTGCAGTCGCCGACCGGCAGGAGCCCGACGTGTCCGTCCACCTCACACGCCCGGTCGTAGTCCGACGCCGTCTCCTCACCGTCGGCACCGGCCCAGAACGGCAGAACCGTCTCGGGTACCGCTATGAGCGGCCCACCGCCCGACTCCACCCACTCCACCGCGCCCGGCTCCGCGTTTCGCACCATGAGGCAAGAACCTACAATGCCAACTCTTTACACTGCGCCGCGGGTTAGGGCCTTCTCACAAAACCCCCTGAGTACCGCGCTGGCGCAGCACCGATCCGGACCGGCCCTTCACGACCTCCAGCTGTGCGTGGATCCGCCGTCGCAGGTCGGCCACATGGCTGACGATGCCGACGCTGCGGTCGCGTTCGCGCAGGGAGTCGAGGACGTCGAGGACCTCGTCGAGGGTCTGGTCGTCGAGGCTGCCGAAACCCTCGTCGATGAAGAGGGTGTCCAGCCGCACCCCGCCCGCCTCGTCCGTGACGACGTCCGCGAGGCCGAGGGCGAGGGCGAGCGAGGCGAAGAAGGTCTCGCCGCCCGACAGCGTCGCCGTGTCCCGCTCGCGGCCGGTCCAGGCGTCGACGACGTGCAGCCCGAGCCCGCTGCGCCCGCGCCCGGTGCGGTCGTCGGAGTGGACGAGGGTGTAGCGGCCGGAAGACATGCGCCGCAGCCGTACGGTCGCGGCGGCTGCGACCTGCTCCAGCCGGGCTGCCAGGACGTACGACTCCAGGCGCATCCGGCGTTCGTTGTCCGCCGAGGTGCCGGCGGTGAGTCCGGCCATGCGGGCGACCCGGTCGTACTCCTCGCGCAGCGGCGCCAGCCGGTGCACGGAGGCGGTCGCCCGGGCGGACAGCCGGTCGAGTTCGGCGCAGCGCCGGCCGGCGGCGTCGTGCGCGGAGGCGGCGTCACGGGTCCGCCGGTCCGCGGCGGAAGCGGCCCGCTCCGCGCTCTCCAGGTCCGCGGGCTGCTGCCGGGCGGCGGCCGCGGTGTCGGCCTCGGCGAGGACGGCCCGAGCGGCGGCCTCCTCGGTCTGCCAGGCGTCCAGTCGCCGTTGCAGTTCGCGGTGGACGGCGTCGTCGAGGAGGGCGGCGGCCGCGGCCTGCGGCGTCTCGAAGCCGGCGCGGAAGGCGGCGTCGGCGAGCCGGGCGTCGGCGTCCTTGAGCCGCTGGGCGGTGTCCTCGGCGCCGCGGGCGCTGTCGGCGGCGTCCGTGAGCAGCGCGGTCCGCCGCTCCAGCTGCGCGGCCCGCGCGGCGACGCTGTCCAGGGTGCCCCTGGCCCGGTCCAGCTCCTCCTCCAGGCCGGCCCGTTCACGGTCCAGCCGCTCCCGGTGACCGACCCGGGCGGCGGTCCGCACGGCGGCCTCCTGCCGGGCGGCGGCGCGCCGTTCCTGCTCGTGCCCGGCCTGCCGCAGCCGTTCGCGCGCGGAGTGCAGCTCGGCGGCGGCGCTGCGGGCCCCCGCGTACTGCTCCTCCAACTCCTCGGCCTCGTGGGCAAGTTGACCGGTGGGGGCGTCCCCGGCCTCGGCGGTGGCGGCGGCCAGTGCCTCCCGTACGACGCCGAGGCGCCGCTCGTCCTCGGCACGCTGTTCGTCGGCGCGCTGGTAGGCGCCCAGGGCGTGTTCTTCCGCCTCGCGGTCGACGTGCCCGGCGACCTTGCGGGCGGGGGCGGGATGCTCGGTGGCCCCGCAGACGGCGCAGGGCTCGCCGTCGGTGAGGTGCGCGGCCAGTTCGGCTGCGATGCCGGTCAGGCGCTGTTCCTTGAGGTCGAGCCAGTGCTGCTTGGCCCGCAGCGCCTCCTCCTGCGCACCGCGCACCCGGTCGACGGCCTGGTCGGTGTCCTCGGCGAGCCGGTCGCGCAGCCGGGCCGCCCGCAGCCGCTGTCGTGCGGGCTCGCGCCGTACGGCGAGCTGCTCGGCGAGGGAGGCGGCCTGCTGCGCGGAATCCACCCGGGCCTGGAGCTCGGAGCGGGTCTCCTCCCAGCCGTCGAGCCAGTCCTCCGCCTCCCGCAGGAGGTCCGCGTCGGCGCGCTCCTGACGGTCCAGCCCGGCGCGTTCGTCGAGGAGTTCGACCAGCCGGCGCTCGGCGCGGCGGGCCGAGTCCAGCCCGCCCAGTTCCTCGGCGGCCCGGCGTGCGGCAGCCGCGAGCCCGGCCGCGCCCGCGTCGGCGAAGCTCTCGGGCAGCAGGGCACGCGCGCGTACCTCGGCGGCGGCCGCCCGCCGGTGTTCGGCGTCGGCGGACTCCCGCAGGTCCAGGGCCGGCGCGACCGCCTCGGCCTTGCGGGACCGCTCCATGCGCGCCTGCGCCTCCCGGTAGGCCTCGGCACCCTCCTCCAGGCGCGCCATCCGTTCCCGCGCCTCGGCGAACCGCCGCTGGAGCCGGGCGAGTTCGCGTACGTCGTCGAGAGTGCGGCCGGTGGCGGCCTGCGCGGACTCCGCGGCGATGAGCGTGCACTCGGCGACGGTGAGCTGTTCGCGGGCGGTGCTGCGGGCGACGGCGGCGGCGCCCAGCACGGCCTCGGCGAGCCCCGGTTCGCCCGGGGTCAGCTCCGGCAGTTCCATGGCGTCGCCCGCGGCCTGCTGCATACGGTGGGCGTCGGCCAGCAGTGCGGCGTCCCCGTCCCGCACCTGGGCCTCGGTGGCACGGCGTCGCTCGGCGAGGCGCTTTTCGACGTCGGCGAAGCGGCGGGTGTCGAAGAGGCGGCCGAGCAGCTTGCCCCGGGCCTCGGCGTCGGCGCGCAGGAACCGGGCGAAGTCGCCCTGCGGAAGCAGCACGACCTGGCAGAACTGCTCCCGGCTCATGCCGAGCAGCTGGGTGATCTCCTCGCCGACCTCCTGGTGGGAGCGGCTGAGGTCCTTCCAGGAACCGGCCGTGGTGTCGTACTCGCGGAGCCAGGTCTGGGCCTTGTCAAGTGTCGTGCCGGTTCCGCGTTTCTTGGGGCGCTCCCAGGGCGGCTGGCGGGTGACCTCCAACCGGCGTCCGGCGACGGTGAGTTCGAGGGCGACCTCGGTGCGGGTCGCGGGTGCGGCGTGGTCGCTGCGCAGGGTCGCGCCCTGTCCGCTGCCCTGCCGGGCGCCCGGCACCGTGCCGTACAGGGCGTAGCAGACGGCGTCGAGGACGGACGTCTTGCCCGCGCCGGTCGGTCCGTGCAGCAGGAACAGCCCGGCGGTCGACAGCTCGTCGAAGTCGACGCTCTGGGTGCCTCCGAAGGGTCCGAAGGCGGTGACCGTCAGCCGGTGCAGCCTCACCGGGCCACCTCCCGTACGGCCTCGTCGGCCCGGACCCCGTCGAACGCGTCCCGCAGCACGCCCTGTTCGTGCGCGTCGGGACCGGCGCCGCGCACATGGGCGACGAAATCCTCGGCGATCTGCTGGTCGCTGCGGCCGGCGAGGCGCCGGGCGTACGAGACGTCGGGGTCGTCCTGGGTCCGGTCGGGATCGAAGACGAGGCTGAGCGTGTGCGGGAAGCGCTCGGTGAGCCGGGCCATCGGGTCGGCCGGGCGGACCGGGTCCGTGAGTGTCGCCTCGACCCACGACTCCCCGTGCCGTGCGAGCTCCGGGTCGGCGAGCAGCTCCTCCAGCGTGCCCCGGATCCGGGCCAGGGGGCGCGGCGCCGGGCAGTCGACGCGCTCGGCGCCGACCGACCCGTCGGCGCCCAGGTCGACGAGCCACATGCTCTTGCGGTGCCCGGACTCGGAGAAGGAGTAGGGCAGCGGGGAACCGGAGTAGCGGACGCGCTCGGTGAGGGTCTGGCAGCCGTGCAGATGCCCGAGCGCCACGTAGTCGACGCCGTCGAAGACGCCGGCGGGCACCGCGGCCACACCGCCGACGGTGATGTCCCGTTCGCTGTCGCTGGGCTCGCCGCCGGTGACGAAGGCGTGCGCGAGGACGACGGAGCGGGTGCCGGGCGCACGGGTGGCGAGGTCGGCGCGGACCCGGTCCATGGCGGCGGCGAGCACGGCCTCGTGCCCGGCCCTCTCCACGCCGAACTCGTCTTTCACCAGGGCCGGTTCGAGATACGGCAGCCCGTAGAAGGCGACCTCCCCGTGGGCGTCGGCCAGCACCACCGGGGTACCGGCCGCCGACGGCTCGGTCCGCAGATGGATCCCGGCCCGCCCGATCAGTCCCGCTCCGACCCCCAGACGGCGGGCCGAGTCGTGGTTCCCGGAGATCATCACGGTCGGCACGCCGAGGCCGGCGAGGCGGTGCAGGGCGTCGTCGAACAGCTCGACCGCGGCGAGCGGCGGGACCGCCCGGTCGTACACGTCCCCCGACACGACCACCGCGTCCACGGACCGCTCCCGCACGGTCGCGACGAGCCGGCCGATGAACTCGGCCTGGGCACCGAGCATGTTCACCCGGTGGAATGACCGGCCGAGGTGCCAGTCGGACGTGTGCAGCAGTCTCAAGACTCCGCTCCGACCCGCATCTCTCTCCCCGCTACCGCTCCACCACCAGCGCGAGCCGGCACGGCTCGCTGTCAGACCCACCACGCTAACGCGTGCCGGCACCTGGTCCACCACGAACCTCGGCCTGCCACGCGCCTCCGGCGAGGATTCAGCGGAATTGTCCGCACCTGTGCCGTGGCGCGGTCATTCCGGCGCGATGCCGTACTCGCGCATCCACCGGTCCAGGTACAAGGCGGTCTCCAGCCCGTTGCGGCGCAGCTGCGTGTCGTAGTGCCCCTGGGGGTGGTCGAGCATGCGGCTGAGCTCGGTGGCGTCGACGATGTCGAACGCGGGAGAGGAGCGGTCGGCGAGCAGCGCCTGGGTCCGGGCCCGCAGGTCCTTCTCGTAGAGCTGGTCGGCGGTGGTCGGGTAAGGGCTCTTCCGCCGCTCCAGCACGGACCTGGGCACGATGTCACGGGTGGCCCGCTTGAGGAGGCCCTTGGGGTCCCCGTCGGGTGTCTTGAGGCCCCAGGGAGTGTTGTGCACGTACTCGACGAGCCGGTGGTCGCAGAAGGGCACGCGGACCTCAAGACCGGCGGCCATGCTGAGCCGGTCCTTGCGGTCGAGCAGGGCGGGCAGCCAGCGGGTGAGGTGCAGGTGGCTGATCTCACGCATGCGGCGTTCCGGCGCGGAGTCGCCGGGCAGGTGCTCGACCTCCCGGAGGGCCTCCTGGTAGCGGTCCGCGCGGTACTGCTCGAAGCGGGTGGCCGCCCGGAAGGCCGGGGAGAGCAGCTCGGGGGTGATCAGCTGCATCCGGCTGAGCCAAGGGAACGCCGCCGCCCGGACGACGGCCGGGTCGTGGAACCACGCGTAGCCGCCGAAGACCTCGTCGGCCGACTCGCCGGACAGGGCGACCGTGGAGTGCTCGCGTATCCCCCGGAACAGCAGGTGCAGTGAGGTGTCCACATCGCCGAAGGTGTACGGCAGGTCATGGGCGCGCAGGACCGCGTCGCGGTTGACGTCCCGGGTGAGCTCTCCGGCGGAGAGCTCGATGAGCCGGTGGTCGGTGCCGATGTGCCGTGCGGCTTCGAGGGCGTAGGGGGAATCGCGCTCCGGCCGGAAGTCGCTGGCCTTGAAGTCCGCTTCGCTGCCGGTGAAGTCCACCGCGAAGGAACGCACGGGGGGTTCGCCGGCGCGGGCCTGCACCTGGGCGGCCAGAGCGGTGAGCACCGTGGAGTCCAGTCCGCCGGAGAGCAGCGTGCACAGCGGTACGTCGGTGACCATCTGCCGGGACACGGTGTCCTCCAGCAGGGCCCGCACGGTGTCCGCCGTGGTGTCGGCGTCGTCCTCGTGCGGCTGCCGCCCCAGACTCCAGTACCTCTCGACCCGCAGCCCGTCGCGGTCGTACGACGCGACGCAGCCCGGCGGCACTTCCTCGACGTCCCGGTAGGGGGTGACGCCCGGGGACTTCATCAGGCCGAGGAGGTCGGCGAGTCCCTGGCTGTCGAGCCGGGCGCGGAAGCCCGGGTGGGCGAGGATCGCCTTCGGTTCGGAGCCGAACAGCACGCCGCCCCCGAGCCGTGCGACGTACAGGGGCTTGATGCCGAGACGGTCACGCACCAGGAGAAGCCTCTGTTCGCGCTCGTCCCACAGCGCGAAGGCGAACATGCCGTTGAGGCGCCTGACGAAGTCCTGGCCCCACTGGAGGTAGGCGTGCAGGACGACTTCGGTGTCCGAGCGGGTGCGGAAGGTGTGACCGAACCCACGGAGTTCCTCCCGGAGTTCGCGGAAGTTGTACACCTCGCCGCTGTAACTGAGCACCACGGCCCGACTTTCACCGGCGGGCCGGTCGGGCTCGGCGGGCGCCTCCATGGGCTGCCTGCCGCCTTCGAGATCGATGATCGCCAGCCGGCGATGTCCGAGGACCGCGTGCGTGCCCGCGTGGATCCCGGCGGCGTCCGGCCCGCGGCAGGCCATGGTCCGCACCATCCGCTCGACGCCGTCCACCTCCCGTGTGAGGTCGAGTCCAACGTCGGCCCAGCCTGCGATTCCGCACATGAGAAAGCTCCAACCGGATTCGGATGAGGGTTGCTGACTGCCGGGGTAAATCGGCGTGCGGTATGCGCTCCAACAGGGCGCGAAACCCGCTGTTCTGGCTCGATTAACCGCGGCTTCAAAACGATGTCGATTTCACATCGGCGCTCGTCGAGACTAGGCCGGAAAACCAACTCGGGCAACGTACCGACTAGTAGGCGCTTTACAGCGTCACCGATGCCGTCGATTTTCAGTCGCATAGGGCTAGTTGAGCCCCCCGGGGCCGCTTGCACGGCTCACCTTTAGTGCTATACGTTCGTTGCGGGTCGGGCTCCTGACCCCCTGCGCCACGCCCTGAGCTGTGGCTTCCCGACCCTCGCAGGGCGGCCCACGTCGAGACCGACGTCACGGGCGCGTACAGCCCCTCATCCTTCCTGGCTGTGCGCAAGCGACAAGCGATATTCGAGCGAGGTTCGTGTGATCCTGCACACCGACAAACGCCAGACAGTACTTCGTGAGGCACAGGCCGAGATACGGGATAACCAAGGCGGCATCCCGGCCGGCACCTTCTACTCCAGGAAGCTCTCCGCAGCCTGGCAACGCGCGCACGGAACAAGCGCGTACGGCGCCGATGAGGGCCGGGACGATATCGGGGAGTTCTCCCTCGATCGTTTCCGGGACCTGCCCGTGACGCCGCGTGAGTCGCTGAAGGCGCGGCCCATGGACTATGCGGCCGTAACGCCCACCGAGGCCTCGAAGTACTACGAGACCACCGGCACGACGGGCCAGCCCACGCCCACCCCGCGCCGGGTCGAGGACACGATCTGGAACACCGTCTCGGTGGCCGAGGCGTGGCGTCCGCTGCTCGGCTCCGACGAGCGCGTGGTGATCCTCCTGCCGTCCGACATCGTTCCGGTGGCGGATCTGGTCGCCGGGGTCTGCGAGTACCTGGACCTCGCGCACATCCGGGCCTATCCGTTCGCCACGGGCATCTCCGACTGGGACCGGCTGGACTCGATGTGGCGGACCTACCGCCCCACCACGGTGTTCGTCGCCCCCGGCGTGGCCCTCCAGTTCACCCGGCTGCTGGCGCAGCGCGGGCAGCTGGACGAGCTCAACTCCTCGGTCGAGCGGCTGATGCTGCTGGGCGAGGTCAACACCGCGCCCTTCCGCACCCGGCTGGGCCAGTGGTGGAACGCCGACGTCTACGACGCCAGTTACGGCAGCACGGAGACCGGCACACTGGCCGCCGCCTGTGCGCACGGCCGCCAGCACCTGCTGCCTGCCGCCACCTACTTCGAGCTCGCCACACCCGAGGGCGTCGTCCCGCTGCACGACCGGGGCGAGCACGACCGGGGCCGGCTCGTCGTCACCCCGCTCAACGCACACGCCAGGCCGCTGCTGCGGCTCGACACCGGCGACGAGGTGTCCATCGGGACGGACTGCCCGTGCGGCAGCGCGGCGCCCGCGATCACCGTCCACGGGCGCTCCAGTGACGGCCTGCACGTGCGCGGCACGCCGCTGTCGGTACGTGCCGTCGAGGAGGTCGTCTACGGCGTCACCGACGCCACCGGCTACCTGCTGGAGGTGGACAGCGAGGGCACCTACGCCCGGCTGCTCCTGGAGCGCGGCATCGGCGCCGGGCGGGACGGCGAGAGCGAGGAGTGCCGGCGCGTCCAGGCCAGGTCCGAGGAACTGCTCGGGCTGCGCTGGGACGGGGTGGTGTTCGTCAACTCCCTGCCCGCCAACACGAAGAGCGGCGCCTCGCAGAAGAGCTGGAAGCGGTCCAACATCCGGGAAGTGGAGGTCGCGCGATGACCACCACCGTGACGACGAGCAGCCCCCGCGCGCCGCAGGGCCGGGGCGTGTCCGGCGGCGAACCCGACCTGTGGTGCACCTACGCCGCCGTGCGGACACTGGGCTGGCTGGACCGCGCGGACACGATCACCGACCCGGACGGCACGGCCGCCTACCTGAGCGGCCGGCGCAACGCCGACGGCGGGTACGCCTGGAGCCGGGGCATGCTCTCCGACGCCTGGGCCACCTTCTACTGCACCCAGGCGCTGCGCGACATGGGCCACCCGGTGCCCGGCCTCGAGGCCACCGCCGGCTGGCTGGAGCGCACCTGGTCCGGCGACGCCTACGCGATGCTCCCGGGACAGGCCCCGGACGTGTGGGCCACCCACTTCTCCGCCCGCACGGCCGTCGAGCTGTGCGGCGGCCCGGTGCCCGACCGCGCCCGGCTGCTGGACTGGCTGAGCCGGCTCCAGTGCGCCGAGGGCGGACTGAGCTGGTCCCCCGAGGACGCCCGGCGCGGCAAAGCCGACGTACGGGCCTGCTACTACGGAGTGATGGCCTGGCGGGCCGCCACGGACAACGGAGCCTCGGGGGCACCGCCGTGGGACGTGGACGCGCTCGCCGACTGGATGCGAGACCGCCAGGGCGAGGAGGGCGGCTTCCGGTTCGCGCCCGCCGCCGAGGTGCCCTGCCTGTGGGCCACGTACCGGGCTGTGGGCGCGCTCGCGGCGCTCGGCCGGGCTCCGCGTGATCCCGACGGCTGCCAGGAGTGGGTCATGGGCCGGCGCGGGCCCTCCGGCGCCTTCGTCCGCTGGGAGGGGTACGACGTCGAGGACGTGTGGGCCTCCTTCTGTGCCGTGGGCACGCTCAAGGCGCTCGGTGCGCCGCTCGACCCCGTCGCCGACGCCGTCACCGCCCGCGTCGCCGAACTGGCCTGCCCCGGGGGTGGCTACACCTACCGGGAACCCCGGGTCGCGGCGGACGCCCTGTCCACGGCCGCCGCCGTGCTCTCGGCCGGCCCCGCGGACCCGCGCCCGGACGAGGTGCGCTGGCTTGAGGGCTGCCAACTGCCCAACGAGGGCGGCGTGATGTACATGCCGGGCCGGGGCAGTGAAGTGCGCTGCACCCTGTGGGCCCTGGCCGCCGGAGCGTTCGCCGAGGACCGGGCGGGCCGGCATCGGATCGCCGACTGGCTGGCCGGACTCCAGAACGCCGACGGCGGGTTCGGCTACTGGGAAGGGCGCGGGTCCGACCTGGTGTCCACGGCCGCCGCGGTGGAGACGGCGGCCCTGCTCGGCGGACCCGAGGGGCTCGGCCTCGACCTCCCCGGCGTCCTCGCCTTCGTCGACTCCTGCCGCACCGCCGAAGGGGAGCCGTTCGCGCACGGCAACGTGCCGGGCGCCGAGCCGGGCCTGCGCCCCGCCCTTCAGGCCCAGCGTGTCCGGCTGCTCCTCGGACCCGGCCTCTCCCCGCCCGACGAGGCCCGCGAGGCCGTCGGCGTCCTGCTCGCCCGCCATCGCGTGCGCGGCGGCGGCTACGCGGGCGAGGGCCACCGGGTCCCCGACCTGCTGTCCACCTACGAGGCGGTGCTGGCGGCCGACCGGGCCGGACTCGCCCTCGACACCGGGCACGTCCGCGCGTTCACCGACCGGGTGCGCGGCGACGACGGCACCGCGTGGAGCCCGCTGGCCCCCGGCGGCGGAGGGCCGCTCGCCGACTGTCTCGGCTCGCTGCTGGCCCGGCGCCTGGCCGCGGACCCCGGCGCGCTGCCGGCCCTCGCCCTGTCCTGAACCGCAACACGGGAGACCTCGTGCCCACCATCACCATCCGTACCCCGCAACTCCCCGTACCCCGCCGTCGCGCCGTCGCGCTGCGCCTCACCCGATGGCTCACCGCCCAGGGCGTCCAGGCCGGTCATGCCGTCGTGCGTTTTGAACCCACCGAGGAGAGCACCGTCTTCTCCGGCGGGATGCCGGTCGAGGCCCTGCCGTACGACGGGGACGACACCGGCCTGCGCCACGCGTCGGTGACGTGCTGCGTGGGCCCCGACCGCGACGACGCCTTCCGCGACGGGCTCGCCCGGTGCATCACCGAGGCGCTCGGCGCCGACGCCCGAACCCCCTTCTGCTACCTGGAGTTCCGCCCCACCTCGCCCTCCGACGTCTATCTCGGCGCCGGCGAAGGGCTCCGCCGGGCCGACGGCACCGACGTGGGCCCCACCGCGCCCGCCGCCGTCTGACCGCATCGGCGCCCACACCCACCCCGTGTTTCCACCTGTTTCCCATGCACCACCAGCAAGGAGTACGACCATGACCACGACCATCCCCTCCCCGGAAGAGATCCACGACCGGACCCGTACGGTCCTGGCCGCCCGCATCGGTGACGCCTTCACCGACGTGCCCTCCGACGCCGACCTCCAGAAGGCACTCGGTGAGCGCTACGACAGCCTCACCGCCATGGAATCCATCTCCGCCATCGAGACCGAGTTCGGGATCGAGGTGGACTTCGTCGCAGACGACGTCCGCTACTGGTTCTCCAGCGTGGAGCGGATGGTGCGCTTCACCCATGAGCGCCTGGAGGACACGGCGGCCCTGGGGGGGAGCTGACCGTGCCGGACATCGCCTTCGCCACCTCCGGCAGCACCGGCCCGCCGGTGACCTGGCTGCGCACCGAGGCCCAGTTACGCGCCGAGGCGACACTGGTGCACGACGTGGTGCTGGGTTCGGCCCCGTTCGGCCGCATCGTGTCGTACGCGCCTGACAGCCACCTCTACGGCCGGCTCTACGGGCACGAGCTGCCGCGGCTCGAGGACATCCCGGTGACCGGGCTGTGGGACGAGCCGCTCACCGTGCCCCCGCTCGACGACGGCGTTCCCACCCTGCTGGTCTGCCTGCCCTCCACCTGGCAGCTGCTCGCCCGGCACACGGCGGCACTGGCGCGGCACGGCCGGGTCACGGCCCTGCACAGCACCGGCCCGGCCACGCCGGCGGCCCACCGGGTCGCCGAACGCCTCGCGGACACCGGCTTCCGGGCGTACGAGCTCCTCGGCTCCACCGAGACCGGGGCAGTCGCACACCGCCCGATCTCCGGGGAGCACACGGCCGGTCTTCCCTGGCACCTGTTGCCCGACGTGGAGGTGCTGCCCGGCGACATCGGGGACGACGACGCAACGGCCCAGCGCCTGAGGGTCGCCAGCCCACGGCTGGCCCGCCGCAGCGACGCCGAAGCACCCCCGGACGACTGGGAGTTGCCCGACCTCGTCGCACCCCTGTCCCCGCGCACCTTCCACCATGTCGGGCGAGCGTCCCGGCTGGTCAAGGTGAACGGAGTGCGCTGCGACCTGGCCCGCGTGGAGGACTTGGCACGCGCCGCCTGCCCCGGCCTCGACCTCGTCTGCGCGCCCGTCAGCGACCCGGTCCGAGGAGAGCACTACGAGGTGTTCTACGCCGGGCCCGAACCGGTCGACCCGGCGGACCTGCGCCGGCGGCTGGGCCGGCTCCCCTCGGGGCTGCCCGCGCCACGCGCCGTGCATCAGGTCCCCCGTATCCCCCGCAGCGCCACCGGCAAGGTCCTCACCGCCGAGCTCACCGACACCGCACGCCCCGCACAGGAGGCCGAGCATGTCTGACTCCCCCACACCACAGGACGCGATCACCGACTACGCCCACAAGGCGCGCTGGAACCTTGCGCCCGAGACACCGCGGCCCGGCGCACCGATGGCGCTGCCGCTGCCGGAGCGGGTGGCGGCCCGCACCCGGGGCACGCTGAGCGCCGAGGAGTGGCGCACGGCGGAGGCCGCCTGGTCGGACCAGGCGGATGCCCGCTACCGGGCATGCGTCCAGCGCGCCCCGCTCGGCGCGGACGCCGCACCGGTGCGCGTGGGGGTGAAGGACACCGTGGACGTGGCCGGTTTCCCCACCCGGCTGGGGCTGCGCGGCCACCGTCACCACGCCCGGGTCTCGAACCCCGCGATCGACGCCATGCCGCGCGGGCTCGCGGCCGTGACCGCCAAGGTCGTCACCACCGAGCTCAACATCGGGGTGGGGTCGGAGTGCGTCAACCCGTACGTTCCGCAGATCGACCCGGGCGGCTCCAGCACCGGTACGGCCGTGTCGGTGGCCGCCGGCATCTGCGACATCGGCCTCGGCACGGACGTGCTGGGCTCGGTGCGCTGGCCTGCCGGGCAGTGCGGAACGGTGGGACTGCGGATGACGCAGCGCACTTCGCTGCTGGAGGGGGTCTTCCCGCTCTCCCCGCCGATGGACGCACTCGGCTGGGTCACCCGCAGCGCGGCGGACCTGGCGTACCTGTGGCCGCTCCTGGGACTCGACCGGCTCGGAGCGCAGCGCCCCGCCGGCGAGGGTCCGTACCGGATCGGTGTCGTCGCGAACGCCGAAGGGCCCGAGGGCACCTGCGGGCCCGTCATGCGCGAGGCGCTGGAGACGGCCTGCGGGCACCTGGAGACGAGCGGTCAACAGCTCGGCCCGGTACGGGTCGACGACCTGTGGGCGCTGCGCGGGCCCGCCTGGGAGCTGTGCGCGCGGCAGGCCTGGGACGCCTACCAGGTATGGCGGCCCTGGGTGCCCGCCGACCTGCACGAGACCACCCGAGGCGCGCTGGAGGTGGGTGCGAAGGTCCCGGACGAGCGCTACGCCTGGATCCTGGAGCGTCTGGCGCACACCCGCGCCACGGTCGAGGGCGAATTCGACGCCGCGGGCGTGGACGCCTGGCTGCTGCCCCTGGACCCGGCCGCGCCCCCGGACCTGGCCGCCGCGGACGCCCGGGTGTCGACCATCCCGGCCCCCGGCGACCCCGACTACGACCTGCGTGTGGCCTACACACCGCTGGCCAGCTTCGCCGGGCTGCCGGCGCTCACCATGCCGGTCGCCCGGGACGAGCGCGGGGCGCCGCTGTGCGTCCAGCTCATCGCCCGCCGCGATCACGAACCGCTGCTGATCCGGCTGGCCGGACTGCTGGCGGACGCGGTCGGCCCGCTCGGCTTCCGGCCCGGCTGAGGCGGCGCGTCCGCCCCTCCGCCGAAGCCAGGACAACGGAAGGCAGCCATGCCCCTCCCCCACTCATCCGACGGCATCCGATCGCCCGACGCCCGGGTGCGTGACCTGCTGGACCGCAGTGCCGCCCCACTGGAACCGACGTCCGCCGAGCACTCCCGTATGACGGCGGCGCACCACACCCTGGCCGGCCTGGAAGGCTCCCGGCGCGTGTACGGGGTCACACACGGCTTCGGCCCGCTGGTGGACCACCCCGCCGACCCGGACCCGGCCCGTCAGGGGACCGGCCTCATCTCCCACCTGGCCACCGGGCAGGGGGAACCGCTGCCGCCGGAGGTGACCCGCACCATGGTCTGGCTGCGGCTGCGCGGCATGGCACTCGGGCACTCCGCCGTCGCGCCGCAGACGTGGCGGCGTCTGGCCGACCTGGTGAACGCGGGTTTCGTGCCCGTGGTGCCGAGCGAGGGCAGCCTCAGTGCGAGCGGCGACCTGGTGCCGCTGGCCCACGCCGCGCTGGCGTTCGCCGCGGACGGTGCCGGCCAGGCGTGGTGCCGGGGCCCCGAGGGCGGGTGGCGGCGCGAGGACGCGTCGGCCGCGCTGGCCGCTCTGGACCTGCCGCCCGTCGCATGGGAGGCCCGGTCCGCGCTCGCCTTCGTCAACGGCAGCAGCGCCTGCCTGGCCGTTGCCCTGCACACCCACCGGGAGCTCGGCGCGCTCACCCGGGCCGCCGCGGTGGTCACCGGCCGTACGGCCGCGCTGCTCGGCGCCTCGGGCGAACCCTACGAGGACGCGCTCCAACGGGTGCGCAACCAGCCCGGGCAGCGGACGGCCGCCGCCTGGATCCGGGCGGAACGCACCGCCTCGGGCGCCGGGACCGGCACGGCACCCGGCCCGGACCGACCGCTCCAGGAGCGCTATTCGCTGCGGTGCGCCCCACAGGTCCTGGGGGCCGTCCTGGACCAACTGGACCTCCAGGGCTCGGTCCTGGCCGACGAGGCGGAGGGGTGCAGCGACAACCCCGTACTCGTCGACGGCACCCTGCTGCACGGAGGCAACTTCCACGCCGCGCCCGTGGCGTTCGCCTGCGAGACGCACGCCTCCTGCGCGCACCAGGTCGCCTATCTGCTGGAGCGGCAGCTCGCCCTGGTGCTGGACCCGGCCGTCAACGGCGGTCGGCCCCCGCTGCTGACGCCACGGCCCGGTGCCGGGAGCGGCTTCGCCGGTGTGCAGATCGCCGCGAGTTCCCATCTGGGCCGGCTGCGGCAGCTGGGTCATCCGGCGTCCCTGACGGCCGTACCGACCAATCTGCACAACCAGGACCAGGTACCGCTCGCCCTCAACAGCGCCAACGCCGTCGCCCAGATGACCGAACGGGCCTGGTGGATCCTCGGCTCGCTGCTCCTCGCGGTCAACCAGCTCGCTCACCTGACGGGGCACCACGACCAAGAGGAGCAGCGGCTGTGGCGGGAGCTGCGGGAGCAGTTCCCGCCCCTGGACCGGGACCGTCCGCTCGCCAAGGAGATCACCGGCGCGGCCGGGCTGGCCCGGGCCCGCTTCCTGCCGCTCGCCGTCACCGACCCCGGCCCGGAACCCGACGTCACCCACGCGGACGCCCGTCGCACCGCCGCGGCATGACACCGGCATCCGCCGAAACCAGCGGCCCGGCCCTCGGAGCCGGCCGCCGCACCGCCCCATGGAGGAAGACCATGACCGCCACGCGCCTGCTGTTGCCGGCCCGTGCCCTGCACCAGCCCGAATGGGCCTCGCTCGACGAACTCAAGGACGTCCTGCTCTCCCTGGAGGTCAAGCCTCCGCTGGTGGACGCCGCCGCCTGCGCCGATCTCACCGCCGAACTCGGGCGGGCCGCACGCGGCGAGGCCTTCGTGCTGCAGGCCGGGGAGTGCGCCGAGCGGTTCGCCGACGCCAACCCCGAGACCGTGCTCGCCAAGACGGACGAACTGCACCGGCTGGCCGACGAGTTCACCGACGCCAGTGGTCTGCCCGCCGTACGGATGGGGCGGATCGCCGGACAGTACGCCAAGCCGCGCTCGAACCCGACCGAGACCCTGTCCGACGGCACCGTGCTGCCCGTCTACCGCGGGGACGCCGTCAATGCCCCCGAGCCCACCCAGGCGGCGCGTATCGCGCTCCCGTCCCGGCTGCTGCTGGCCCACCGGAACGCCGGTACGACCCTGAGCACCCTGCTCGAACGGGATCTGGGCCTGGCCGGGCGGACGGCGTCCCAGCGCACGTACGCGGGACACGAGGCGCTCCTCCTGGAGTACGAGCAGGCCCTGGTGCGCCCCGACGGGGACGGGGGTCGCTACGGCTCCTCGGGGCACTTCCTGTGGATCGGCGACCGTACCCGTCAACCCGACCACCAGCATGTGCAGTTCGCCGCGTCGATCAGCAACCCGGTCGGCGTCAAGATCGGCCCCAAGGCATCGCTCGAGGACGTCCGCACGCTGGTGCGGATGCTCGGCGACCCGCGCCGTCCCGGCAGGCTCTCCCTGATCGTGCGCATGGGCCGGGAACACATCGTCCCGAAGCTGACCTCCGTGCTGAGGGAGCTCGGTGACGAGGCCGCCGGCGTGGCCTGGATCTGCGACCCGATGCACGGCAACACCCGGGTCAACGGCGCCGGGCAGAAGAGCCGCGTGGTCGGTGACGTCATGGCGGAGATCGAGGGCTTCGTGTCGACCCTGCACGCGCATGGTCTGCGACCGGCCGGCCTGATGCTGGAGACGGCCCACAGCCCCGTGACCGAGTGCGTCGGCACGGCGGAGGAGCTGGCCTCGACCACTCCCCTGCCCCACTACGAGTCGGCCTGCGACCCGCGGCTGAGCCCGCACCAGGCCGACGAGGTGGTGGCCCGCACGGCGGAACTGCTGTGAGGCGGCGCGCCGGTCGACCCGCCGCGCCCGCACGCGCGCCGCCGGGACACTGCGCGGCACGACAGAACATCCGAGAGAAGAACCGGAGAAGGGACACAGACCATGGAGTTCCGCAGGCTCGGCCACAGCGGCCTCGTGATCAGCGAGATCGCCTACGGCAACTGGATCACCCACGGTGCCCAGATCGACGAGGATGCGGCGCACGCCTGTGTGCGAGCCGCGCTCGACGCGGGCATCACCACGTTCGACACGGCCGACGTGTATTCCGAGACCCGCGCCGAAACCGTGCTCGGCAAGGCGCTCGCCGGTCAGCGGCGCGAGGGCCTCGTGCTCGCCACCAAGGTGTGCCACCCGGTGGGGCCCGGCCCCAACGACCGCGGCCTGTCGCGCAAGCACGTCGTCGAGGGCTGCGAGGGGTCGCTGCGCCGGCTCGGCACCGACTACGTCGACCTCTACTACGCGCACCGCTACGACCCGGCCGTTCCGCTCGAGGAGACCATGCTCGCCTTCGCGGACCTGGTCCGCTCCGGCAAGGCCCTCTACATCGGCGTGAGCGAGTGGACCGCCGAGCAGATCAGCCGCGCGGCAGGCCTCGCACGGGAGCTGCGCGTCCCGCTGGTGGCCAGCCAGCCGCAGTACTCCATGCTGTGGCGGGTCATCGAGTCGCAGGTCGTGCCCGCCTGCGAGCGGGAGGGACTCGGCCAGGTCGTCTGGTCGCCCCTGGCTCAGGGCATTCTGAGCGGCAAGTACCTGCCCGGCGCCGAGGCACCCGCGGGCTCCCGGGCGAGCGCCGAGGCCGGCAAGGGCTTCGTCGACATGCTGGTCGGCCACTGGATGAACGACGAGGGGGCGCTGCGGGCCGTCCAGGAGCTGGCGCCGGTCGCCTCGGACCTGGGGCTGACGATGAGCCAGCTCGCGGTCGCCTGGGTCCTCCAGAACCCCTCCGTGTCGGCGGCCATCATCGGCGCGAGCCGTCCCGAGCAGGTCAAGGAGAACGCCGCGGCCTCGGGCGTACGCCTGGAGCAGGCCGTGCTGGACCGCATCGACGAGATCCTCTCGGCGTACATCGTGCGGGACCCGGCGAGGACGGGCTGACCTGCCACGCGGCCGGTCGGGGTGACGAGCGGGACACACGGACGGGATCCGACAGCACAGGGAGAGGAGTATGAACGGCGTGGACGACACGGACGGCCTGGACGGCGTACGGGGGGTGAGCCGTCCCGAGGCCCGCGGACGGGCGGTGATCGTGACCGGCGGCAGCCGCGGGCTGGGGCGGGAGACCACGCTCCGGCTCGCCGCGCAGGGATGCGATGTCGCCGTCTGCGGTCGGGACGCCACCTCGCTGAAGGCGGTGGCCGAGGAGGTGCGCGCCCGGCACGGGCGCACCCTGCACACGGAGCGGCTGGACGTGCTCGACGAGTCCGCTCTCGCCGCGTTCGTCCGGGAGTCGGCCGCCCGGCTCGGCCGGGTGCACGGCCTCGTGACCGTGGCGGGCGGGGTGCGCGGCTCGGACCTGCGCGACACGGAGCCGTCCGACTGGGACCTGACGTCCCGGCTGAACGTCACCCATCCGGCGATCGCGCTGCGCGAGGCCGCCGATCACCTGGCCGGGACAGGGGGCAGCGCCGTGCTGGTCTCCTCCATCTCGGGCTGGAAGCCCGCCCCGCCCGCACAGTACGCGGCGGCCAAGGCCGCGCAGATCCACATGGCCTCCTCGCTGGCCCGTGAGCTGGGGCCGCGAGGGGTCCGGGTCAACAGTGTCTCGCCCGGTTCCATGCTGATCGAGGGCAAGGGCTGGGCCAGGCTCCGGGACGAGGACCCGCGGGCCTACCGCGCGTTCGAGAAGGAGTTCCCCGGCGGCCGGCTGGTCGATCCGCGGGATGTCGCCGAGGTGATCGCCTTCCTGCTCTCGGACCAGGCGCGGGCCGTCAACGGCGCGAACATCCCGGTGGACGGCGGCCAGAACGCGCCGAGCGCCCACGGCTACTGAGCCGGGCCCGGTTCCGGGGACGGCTCAGCGGCCCGACCGGGGACAGGCCATGCCCGCCGCCCTCCCAGGAGACGCACAGGCCTCTCGGGAGGGCGGCGGGCCTGGACGGCTGAGCCCGACAACGGCCGGGCTCAGCCGTCCAGGCCCTCGTGCCCCACATGGGAAACACCCTGCACCTTCAGCTGGTCCTGCACATCGTCGAGCAGTTCGCGCAGCAACTCGGAGAGCGCTTCGCGCCGCTCCGGGCCCAGGCTCTCCAGGAGCTGAGCCTCCCGGGAGAGCACCCGGTCCACGGTGCGCTCCACCAGCTCGTGCCCGGCCGGGGTCAGTTCGACCAGGACCGCGCGGCTCCGGCCGGGGGCGGGGCGGCGGGTGACCAGGTCGTCGCGCTCGGCGCGCGCGACCCGCTGCGAGATGGCACCCGCGGTGACCAGGGAGTGCACGGCGAGGTCCCGGGTGCTCATGGTGTAGGGCTTCCCGCTGCGGCGCAGCACGCTGAGCAGGTCCAGGGTGGCCGGGTCGACCCCCGCCTCGGCGAGCACCCGCCGGCGGTCGTCGCCGAAGTGCTTGGCGAGCTGCCAGATCCTGGTGACCACGCCGATGGAACCCACCGGGGTCTGGGGCCGCTCTCGACTCCAGGCAGCCGCGATGGCGTCCGCCGGGTCTTCTCCCGCGGGCCGGCGATCGCTTTCCTCTGATGCCCTCATGAGCTCACCCTCCACACTGACCTGCTACATTTAGATCTGAATTTAGCACTAAACATGCGCGCTTCGGCGCACCCTTCGAAACCGAGTGGTGATATGCGCACGCAGACACGGAAAGCGAGTCCGAAGGCCGGGGCAGAGGCCGGGACCGCCACCACGACCGACCCTCCCCGAGCCACCGGGCGGGACTGGGCGGGACTCACCGTGGTCCTGCTCGCGATGTTCATGAGCCAGATCGACATGTTCATCGTGAACGTCGCGGCTCCGGGAATCCAGGCGGACCTGAACGCCGGGTTCGGCCAGCTCCAGTTCGTCATCGACGGTTACGTGATCGCCTACGCAGCGGGCATGGTAACCGGCGGCCGGCTCGGCGACCGGATCGGCCGCAAGCGCACCTTCCAGTACGGCGTGGCCACCTTCACACTGACCTCCCTGCTGTGCGCGCTCGCACCCGGCCCGGGCACGCTGATCGCGGCCCGGGTGCTGCAGGGCCTGTCGGCCGCGGTGATGACGCCGCAGGTGCTGTCGCTCATCCGGGCCGTCTTCGTGCACGAGCGCGACCGGGCCCGTGCGGTCGGCGCCTACGGTGCCTCCATCGGCGCGGGCGTCATCGCCGGCCTCGTCGGCGGCGGCCTGCTGCTCGACCTCGACGTGGCCGGTCTGGGCTGGCGCATGATCTTCCTGATCAACGTGCCGATCGGCGCGGCGATCCTGTGCGCGGCCGTGCCCGCCATCACCGAGAGCCGCAGCGCCGACCTGCCGCGACTCGACATCGTCGGCGCCGTCTTCACCGCCGTGCTGCTGCCGCTCGTGCTCATCCCGCTGATCCTCGGCGGTGAGCACGGCTGGCCCTGGTGGACGTACGGCTGCTTCGCGCTCAGCGCGGCCGGCGCCGTGGCCTTCCTGCGCTGGGAGCGCCGGACGGAGGAGCGGGGCAACGACCCGCTGCTGCCGAGCCGGCTGCTGCGGGCCAAGGGCTTCCCGCTGAGCATGGGCACCGTACTGCTGTTCTTCTCCGGCAACGCCGGGCTGTTCCTTGTCCTCACCTACCACCTCCAGTCGGGCCTCCGACTGTCGCCGCTGGCCGCGAGCATGGTCTTCGTGCCGCTCGGCCTCGGGTTCATCGTCGCCTCGGCCGCCTGCCGCAGGCTCGCCGCACGGTTCGGCATCGGGGTGTCGGTGGCGGGCGGCCTCGTCATGGCGGTCTCTCTCGCCGCCGTGCCCGCCGCCACCGGACTGACCGGCACGAGCCAGGCGATCGGGCTCGCGGCGGTGATGGGGATCTCCGGATTCGGGCAGGGCCTGGTCGTCGCGCCCCTGGTGGACACCGTCCTCTCCCGGGTCCACCCGGACGACGCCGGCGCCGGATCGGGTGTGCTGAACACCGTCACCCAGGCCGGCATGGCCTTCGGTGTAGCGGTCATCGGGGCCCTGTACCGCGGCTTCCTGGGTACCAATCCACAGACTCCGGGTCCGGACACCGGTATGGCCGACTTCACGGAGGCCTTCGACCTCACCGCGTACGTCCTCGCGGCACTCGCCGTCGGCACCGCGCTGCTCGCCGTACGGCTGGGCCGCGTCCCCGCTGGTGCGGGACCCGCGGCGGGTGCGGGTGCCGGGGGTGTCCAGGGCGTGGGCGACAGCCCCGCCGTGCGCCCGGGCGAGTCCGCCGACGCCGGCACGGATCGGTAACCCCCGTAGACGTCGAGCGGGCGCCGTCCGCCGCTCCGCCCCTTCGCCGGTCCGGCCGAGGGGGCGGAGCGCACTCTTGTGCGCAACGGCCTCGGTGGCGCCGCGCGGGCCGACCCCCTCACCGGCACCGCGCAAGAGGCTGACCGCGCGTCAGGCGTCGCCGTACGCCTCCCCTCCCGGCTCGAAGCGGGCCGTGCCGGAGGTCACATCCGCGAGCCATGCCCGGAAGGCGTCCACGTCGGCGTCCGGGAGGGCGAGCTCGATCGTCACTGCCTCGCCGTAGCGCACGTCCCTTACCTCCAGGCCGCTCGTGCGCAGGTCGTTCTCGAGCTTGCCGGCCCGCTGGTGGTCGACGGTGACCGTGGCCAGGCGGAACCTGCGGCGGGTGCGGGTGCCGAGGGTGTCCAGGGCCTCGCCGACCGCTCCGCCGTACGCCCGGATGAGTCCGCCGGCACCGAGCTTGACGCCGCCGAAGTAGCGGGTGACGACGGCGACGACGTACCGCATGTCGCGGCGCAGCAGCATCTGGAGCATGGGGACGCCGGCGGTGCCGCCGGGTTCGCCGTCGTCGCTCGCCTTCTGGACCGAGGCGTCGGCGCCGATGACATAGGCCCAGCAGTTGTGGGAGGCGTCGGCGTGCTCCTTGCGGACCGCGGCGACGAAGTCCTGGGCCTCCTGCTCGGTGGCCGCCGGGGCGAGGGCGCACAGGAAGCGGGAGCGGTTGACCTCGGTCTCGTGCATGCCCGCGCGGGCGACCGTGCGGTATTCGTCCTGCATCCGGCCAGCCTATGCGGGCGCCCGGGAACCGCTCCGGGCCGGTCCGGGGCTACTTCTTCGCGCCCCGGGGCACGGTCACGGACGTGAGCAGCGCGGTGCCGGGTGCGAGGGACCGCCAGGCCGGGCCGTGCCAGGACAGGACGGCGAACGCCGAGGTGGGGAACTTGGTGCGGACCCGTTCCAGCGGTGTCGTCGAGGCCGTCGCCGGCGAGCGCCAGGATCAGTTCCTCCAGGCCGGGGTTGTGCCCGATCAGCAGCAGCGTCTCCGACCTCGGCGGACACCTCGTGCACGACGGCCAGCAGGCCGGAGGCGTCGGCGGCGTACAGGCGCGGGTCGTGGCGGACCGGCGGGGGTGTGCCCCACTCGTCGGCGGCCAGGTCCCAGGTCCGGCGGGCGCGTACGGCGGTGGAGCACAGGGCGAGGTCCGGCAGGCAGTCGGCCTCGGCGAGGGCCCGCCCGGCCGCGGGGGCGTCCCGGCGGCCGCGCGGGGCGAGGGGGCGTTCGTGGTCGGCGACGTCCACGGGCCAGGCGGACTTGGCGTGCCGCAGGACGACCAGGCGGCGCAGCGGGCCCGGCTCCGGCACGTTCGATCACGACGGGGACCCCAGGTCGCGGGTGAGTTCGAGGCCGAGGAGCCGGTCGGCGTAGGCGTACGTCTCGAAGCGGGCGCCGTCCGGCAGCTCCGGCTCGGTCTCGACGCCGGCGCAGGACGTCCAGCACCCCGGGTACGTCCAGGTCGTCCTCCCAGGCGGTCGCGCAACCGCCGTCGCGCACCTCGTCGGGCATGGGCCGCGAGGGCTGCCGCGCCCAGGCGGCGACCGCACCGCGCCAGCGGGCGAGGGTGGCGCGGGCCTCGTCGAGCGCGGCCGCGTCCAGACGGGCACGGGCACGTGTGGTGGCCGGGCGAGCAGGGCGAGACGCAGGACGGCGGGGTCGGTGTCGTCCGGCGTGCCCGGGTCCTCGCGAGTGCGCGGGGGCGACGGCGATCCGCGCACCGTCGGGCGCCGGCCCGGCCTCGCGGCCACGTGGACGACCTGGGCCTCGACCGGCCCGGCACTCACGTCCGGGCCGTCCTCGAAGGGCCGGATGCCGAGCGCCGCGGCGCCCGCTCGCAGCTCGCGCCTGCTGCCGCTCACCGCTCAGCAGCGCCCACACCGGCGTGCCGCCGAGCTCCAGGGCCCGGACCAGCAGGTCGGCGACGAGCAGCACCCGCAGGTTCGTCGTGTCGGAGCCTGGCGCGTGCGCCTCGACACGGGTCAGGCCCCGGCGGGCCGGGGCGGCGTCGACCTGCTCGCCGGTACGGGCGTCGATGATGCGCAGCACGAGGTGAGCGTAGGCGGGTGGGCGAGCATGCGCAGGCATGTTCGGCGTTTGCGGCCACCGTGGCGGGAATCGCCCCACCAATGGCGTGCGGCCGGGTCCGGGCGACCGTGGCTGGAATCGCCCACGCGTGACGTGCCGGCCGGGTCCGGGCCACCGCGGCGCGAACCACCCTCCGACAGCACGCCCGGCCGCTCGGGCCACCGTGGCGCGACCGCCGGCGATCCCGGACCCGCCGCTCAGTCCAACGTGCCCAGGAACCGCACGTGGGGCCGCCGCTCGGGCCCTTCACGGCTGACGGCGGCCCGTACCCCGTACACCTCGGCGATGAGCCCTTCCGTGAGGACGTCACCCGGAGCACCGCTCGCCACGACCCGCCCCGCGCACAGGACGACGACCTGATCGCAGTACATCGCGGCGAGGTTGAGGTCGTGCAGGGCGACGACCGTGGTGACCGGCAGGTCCGTGACCAGGGCGAGCAGGTCCAGCTGGTGGTGGATGTCGAGGTGGTTGGTGGGCTCGTCCAGGAGGAGTTCGCGGGGTTCCTGCGCGAGCGCGCGGGCGATCTGCACCCGCTGGCGTTCACCGCCCGAGAGGGTGTGCCAGGGCTGGCCAAGGCGGTCGGCGAGCCCGGTGCGCTCCAGGGCGGCGCGTACCGCCCGCTCGTCGTCCGCCGAGGCGGGCGTCCAGGCTCGGCGGTGTGGGACACGGCCCAGCCGTACGACGTCCAGGACAGTCAACTCGACCTGGGTGTCCGCCTGTTGCTCGACCACGGCGAGGCGCCGGGCGAGGGTGCGGCGGGGCAGGTCGCCCAGCGGGCTGCCGTCGAGGGTGACGACCCCGGAGGTCGGCGTGAGCAGCCCGGCCAGCAGCCGCAGCAGCGTGGACTTGCCGGAGCCGTTGGGGCCGAGGACGCCGACGGTGGAGCCGGGTTCGGGTGCGAGGACGACGCCGTCGAGGATGAGGCGCCCGTCGGCACGACGGCTGACCCGGTCGGCCCGGAGCCCGGCACGCACCGATGATCCCGTCCCGTTGACCGGCCCCGTCCCCCTCACCGGCTTCGTGTCACTCACCGCACCCTCCGCGTCCGGTACAGCACCGCCACGAACGCCGGCACCCCGATCAGCGAGGTCACGACCCCCACCGGGACCTCCTGCGGATCCAGCACCGTACGGGCCAGGGTGTCGACCCACACCAGGAACACCGCACCGGCGAGGGCGGTGACCGGCAGCAGCCGGGCGTGCCCGGGCCCCGCCAGGGCCCGGGCGGCGTGCGGCAGGACCAGCCCGACGAAGCCGATCGCCCCGGCCGAGCTGACCAGCGCGGCCGTGAGCAGGGCCGTGACGCAGAGCAGCACCAGACGGGTGCGGGCCACGGACACCCCGAGCGCGGCCGCCGCGTCCTGCCCGAAGGCGAAGGCGTCGAGGGTACGGGCGTAGGACAGGCACACCACCAGCACCACGGCCAGGACGGCGAAACACAGCCACACGTCGGTCCAGCCGGCCCCGCCGAGCGAGCCGAGGAGCCAGAACAGCACGCCCCGGGTCGTCTCGGCGTCGGCGGCGGTCAGCACGACGAAGGAGGTGAGCGCGGAGAAGAGCTGCATGGCGGCGACGCCCGCGAGGACGACCCGGTCGGTGGTGTCACCGAGGGTGTGGCTGAGCAGCAGGACCAGCGCGAAGGACACCAGGGCGCCGAGGAACGCGCCCGCTGACACCGAGACGACACCCCCGCCCACGCCCAGCACGACGACCACGACCGCACCGGTGGAGGCGCCCGAGGACACCCCGAGCACGAACGGATCGGCGAGCGGGTTGCGCAGCAGCGACTGCATCACCGCCCCGCACACGGCGAGCCCCGCCCCGCACACGGCCGCGAGCAGGGTGCGCGGCAGCCGCAGCTGCCAGACGATCCCGTCCCGGATCGGCGTCAGCTCCGAGGTGCCGATCCCGAGGTGGGCCGCGACGACGGACCACACGTCCCCGACCCGGATGTCGGCCGGTCCGACGGTGATCGCCAGGGCCACGGAGACGGCCAGCAGCAAGGTGCCTGTGACACCGAGCGCCGCCCCGCGCACGGTCACTTCACGAGCCCGAACTCGCGGAGCCCCGCCGCGACCTTCTCCACGCCCTCGACCGTGCGGATGGTGGGGTTCATGGCCTGCCCGCTCAGCAGCACGTACCGCTTGTGCCTGACCGCGTCCATGTTCTTGGTGACGGGGTTGGACTCCAGGAAGGCGATCTTCTTCGCGGCGGACTCGGCGGTTTCCGAATTGCGGGTCAGGTCGCCGATGACGAGGACGTCGGGGTTGCGGTCGGCGACCGTCTCCCAGTTGACCTGCGGCCACTCCTCGTGCGTGTCGTCGAAGACGTTCTTCGCGCCGAGGGCCCGCGTGATGATGCCGGGGGCTCCGCAACAGCCCGCCATGTAGGGCGACTCGGAGTTGGCGAACCAGTACAGGAGGGTGACGTCGGAGGCGTCGATGCCCGACGTGGCCTTGGCCATGCGCCGCTGGAAGGAGGCCACGAGCTTGTCGCCCCGGTCCTTCACCCCGAACACGGACGCGAGGTCCCGCACTTCGCCGTAGACGGTGTCGATGCCCAGCGCCTTGTCGCGCGCGCCGTCGCCGCCCCCCGAGTTGTCCTTGCCGGCGCAGTCGGACGGGGAGACGTACGTGGGCACGCCGAGCTTCTCGAACTGGTCGCGGGTGGCGACGCCGCCCTTGCCGAGGGTGGAGACGAAGGACGCGGCGACGAAGTCGGGCTCGGCGGCCAGGACCCGTTCGAAGGACGGGTTGTTGTCGGCGATGCGCGGCACCTTCGCGTTGGCCTTCGCCAGCCCCTTCATCACCGGGTCGGTCCAGGTGGCCGTGCCCGCCATGCGGTCGGCGAGGCCGAGGGAGAGCAGGATCTCGGTGGTGCCCTGGTTGAGGGAGACGGCGTGCCGGGGCCTGGCCTCGACGCGGACCGTCCGGCCGCAGTTGTCGAGCGTGACGGCGGCTTTCGCGGTGGCGGGCTTCGCGTCGCCGCAGCCGCTCAGGAGCAGTGAGCCGGCCGCGAGCAGAACGGCGGCACGGGCAGGTCGGGCGAGGGGCACGGAAACCAGTCCTCAGTCGTCGAGGGCCCAACCGCGGAGCCCGGTCGTACGGTGCTCCCCCGCCGCGAGCGGCCGCGGGGGCCGCCAGCAGGTCTTCGGACTCGGGTTCACCCGGTGCGGGGCGCCTTCCCGGACGACTCGCGAGCCGTCCAGTGGCCGAGGCCCCGCCCGTCCCCCTCACCGCTGCGCGTCAGCTCCGGATTCGCACCGGATTCCCTGACCCACGTACATGGGTTCGACTGGCCTCGGCAAGCTATCACGGAGGGCACCGGGGAATCACCGCGCACCCTGCGTCGTTGCCCGGACAGCAGCTCTTCCGCGACTCCCGAGGAGGCCACCGGTGTACGGCGACGAGGCAACGGTCCGCAGGATCCTCACCGAGCTCGGCGACACCTGGGCCGTGGTGGGCCTGTCGTCGAACAGGCAGCGCGCGGCGTACGGCGTCGCCGCCGTGCTCCAGCGGTACGGCAAGCGCGTCGTGCCCGTGCACCCGAAGGCGGAGACCGTGCACGGCGAGCAGGGGTACGCGAGCCTGGCGGACATCCCCTTCGATGTGGACGTCGTGGACGTGTTCGTGAACAGCGACCTCGCCGGAGCGGTCGCGGACGAGGCGGTCGCCAAGGGCGCCGAGGCGGTGTGGTTCCAGCTCGGCGTCGTCGACGCGGCGGCGTACGACCGCACCCGGGCCGCGGGCCTGGAGATGGTGATGGACCGCTGCCCGGCGATCGAGATCCCCCGACTCCCTCATCGCCGCGCAGAGAAGTCCTGAAGGGCCTTCCAGGCGATCCCCGCGCCCGGCCACGGCTGCGCAACTCACCTCACGGCGTGCTCGTCCCCTGACACCGGCCGCGTGCGGTTGGCACCGGCCGCGTGCGGTGCGTGCCTCCATAATGAGTGCATGATCCACGACTCCCCGCCTTCGAACTCCGTTGCCCCGCAACGCTTCCCGGTCGTTGTCGTGGGCGCGGGTCCCGCCGGGCTGACCATCGGCAACATCCTGCGGGCCGCCTCCGTCGACTGCCTCGTGCTGGAGACCGAGACCCGGGAGTTCATCGAACAGCGGCCCCGGGCCGGGGTCATCGAGGAGTGGGCCGTACGGGGTCTGGAGAAGCGGGGCCTCGCGCGGAACCTGCTGGACCGCGCGGAGCTGCACAGCGCGTGCGAGTTCCGCTTCGACGGGGAGCGGTACCGGTTCCCGTTCGGCGAGCTGACGGGCAGTCATCACTTCGTCTATCCGCAGCCGTTGCTCGTGACGGACCTGGTGCGTGAGTACGCCGACGTGCGCGGCGGGGAGATCCGCTTCGGGGTCCGGGACGTGCGGGTGCACGACATCGACACCGACCGGCCGTCCGTGTCGTACACCTGCCCCGAGACGGGTGAACAGCGGTTCGTGCACTGCGACTTCGTTGCCGGATGCGACGGGGCGCGCGGAGTGACGCGGGCCTCGCTGCCGCCGGAGCGGGTCCGGATCGCGCGGCACGACTACGGCGTCGGCTGGCTGGCCCTGCTCGCCGAGGCCCCGCCGTCCGCCGACTGCGTGCTGTTCGGCTGCCACCCGAACGGCTTCGCGGGCCAGATGCCCCGCAGCCCGGAGGTGACCCGCTACTACCTCCAGTGCCCGCCGGGCGACGACCCGGAGAACTGGCCGCACGAGCGCGTCTGGGCGGAGCTCCGGCAGCGGCTCGAAGCTGCCGGTGTCCCGCCGCTGACGGAGGGACGGCTGATCGAGAAGCGCGTGCTGGACATGCACGACTACGTGGTCGAGCCGATGGTGCACGGCCGGCTCCACCTCGCGGGCGACGCGGCCCATCTGGTCGCCCCCATCGCCGCCAAGGGCATGAACCTCGCCCTGCACGACGCCTTCCTGCTCGGTGACGCCCTGGTGGCCCGCCTGACCGCGGGTGACGACAGCGGCCTGGCCGGCTACGCGGAGGGGTGCCTGCGGCGCGTGTGGGACTACCAGGAGTTCTCGCACTGGCTGTCCGAGGTGTTCCACGGCACGGCGGCGGGCGACCCCTTCCGCGCGGGCACCACGCTCGCCCGGCTGCGCCGCCTGTTCACCTCGCCCGCGGCGGCCGCCGCCTTCGCCGAGCGGTATCTGGGGACGGCCGAGCGGTACTGATTCAGTCGTGCAGGGGGCGGTCGCTGAGCCGGTGGTCGGCCACGTTCAGTGCCTCGTCCACGAGCCGGCGCAGATGGCCGTCGCGCAGTGAGTAGATCACGCGGCGGCCCTCCTTGCGTGTGTTCACCAGGCCCGCGAGACGCAACCGCGCCAGGTGCTGACTGACGGCGGGCCGTGCCGCCCCGCACGCCTCCGTGAGGGTCGTGACATCGGCCTCTCCCCTGGTCAGGGCGTGCAGCAGGGTGAGCCGCGTCCGGTCCCCCATCAGGGCGAGGAGTTCGGCGGCGAGCGCGAACTGTTCCTCGCCGGGGCTGCGCGGATGCGCATCGTCCGCAGGTGATAGGTGCATGCGTGCGCTCATACGCACATAATGGCTCCGTGGGCGTGTGCACGTCCACTCGCGCGCACCGGAAGGGGACCCAGGTGAACGACCGGCACAGCACCGCACCCGCACCCGCACCCGCACCCGCACCCGCACGGCCACGGACACAGGCGCGGCCTCCGCCACCGCCTGTCCCACCTCCTGACCCCGCATTCCCACGACACGGCCGACAAGGTCGACTCCGCAATGGAGTCCTCGGCCCGCGGGATGCGGGCGCTCTGGGTCTCGCTCGCGGTGCTCGGCGTGACGGCGCTGGCCCAGGCGCTCGTGGTGGCCGTCTCCGGCTCGGTGGCGCTGCTCGGGGACACCGTGCACAACACCGCGGACGCGCTGACCGCCGTACCGCTCGGGATCGCCTTCGTGCTGGGACGGCGCGCTGCCACCCGCCGCTTCACCTACGGCTACGGACGGGCCGAGGACCTGGCGGGTCTCGTGATCGTGCTGACGATCGCCGCGTCCGCGGTCTTCGCGGGGTGGGCGGCCGATCGACCGCCTGCTCGACCCGCGCCCGGTCCAGCAGGTCCCGGCGGTGGCCGTGGCGGCCCTCGTCGGGTTCGCGGGCAACGAGTGGGTGGCCCGCTACCGCATCCGCGTCGGACGCGCGATCGGCTCGGCCGCGCTGGTCGCCGACGGACTGCACGCCCGCACCGACGGCTTCACCTCACTGGCCGTGCTGCTGGGTGCCGGCGGCTCGGCCCTGGGATGGCAACTGGCGGACCCGATCGTGGGGCTGGCGATCACGGCGGCGATCGTGCTGGTGCTGCGGGACGCGGCGCGGGAGGTGTTCCGGCGGGTGATGGACGCGGTCGACCCGGCCCTGGTGGACCGGGCCGAGCGGGCACTGGCCGAGGTCCCGGGCGTGTGCGGCGTGGGTGAACTGCGGCTGCGCTGGATCGGTCACCGGCTGCGCGCCGAGGTCGCGGTCGTGGTGGACGGCGACGCGACGGTACGCGAGGCGCACCGGATCGCCGTCGACGCCGAGCACGCGCTGCTGCACGCCGTGCCCCGCCTCACCGCCGCCCTGGTCCACGCCGACCCGGAACCGGCCCCGGGCGAGGCTGACCCGCATCTGGCACTGGCCCACCACTCGGCGGCGTAGGTCAGGAGATTCCGAGCCCCTCCAGCACCACGGCCCCCGGCAGTTCCGCGAACGCCTTGCCCGGGACCAGCAGCTTGCCGCGCCGCCGGCCGCTGCCGACCAGCACGTACGGCAGGTCGACGACGGCCGCGTCCACCAGCACGGGCCAGCCGTCCGGCAGTCCGAGCGGGGTGATGCCGCCGTACTCCATGCCGGTCTCGCCGGTCGCCGTGTCCATCAGGCGAACGAGGCCTTGCGGGCGCCGAGTTGACGGCGCACGACGCCGTTCACGTCGACCCGGGTGGTGGACGAGCACGACGCACGCGGCGAGCGTGGTCTCGCCGCCCCGCTTGCCCGCGACGACCACGCAGTTCGCGGACCGTTCCAGCAGGTCCCGGCCGTAGTGCTCCACGAAGACGGCGGTGTCGGCCCACCGCGGGTCGGTGTCGACGTAGATGATCTGGTCGGCGGGGACGCTGCCGGGCCAGTGGCGTACGGCGTCGGCGACCGGGCCGGTGAGCTCGTCGAGGCAGGCGGGGGCCGGACGGGCGTCGTCGAAGTGTCCGATGGGTGCGCGCATGACCGCACGCTAGCAACAGCGGACCGCCTCGACCTGGCGTCTCAGGACACGGGCGGCACCGAGACGGCCATCATCATCTCCATCGGCACCTCGCCGCTGTTGCCGTACGTGTGCGGGACGTTGGCCTCGAAGTGGACGCTCGCGCCCGCGGGAACGCGGTGCTCGACGCCGTCGACGGTGAGCGTCAGTTCCCCCGCCGTGACGTGAGCAGCTCGGACGGTGCCGGCGGGGTGCGGGTCGGACGGGCTGCTCTCGCCGGGCATGAGCCGCCAGTCCCACAGCTCCAGCGGGCCGGGCGCCTCGGTGCCCGCGAGCAGCCGGTTGTAGCTGCCGGCGTCGGTGTGCCACAGCCGGACGGCCTGCTCGGCCGGGACGATGCGGACGTTCGGGCCCTTCTCGTAGTCGAGCAGGGTGGTGATGCTGACGCCGAGCGCGTCGCCGATCTTGACGACGGTGCCGAGGCTGGGGTTCGTGCGGGCCTGCTCGATCTGGATGAGCATGCCGCGGCTGACGCCCGCGCGGGCGGCGAGCACGTCCAGGGTGAAGCCGCGCACCGCGCGCCAGCGCTTGACGTTGCGCGCCAGGGACTGGGTCAGCAGGTCGAGGTCCGACACATCTCCGTCCAATATTTTAGTATGACAGGGTTCATCAGGACTGCACTACGGTGTGGTTGCACCTGATCGTTCACTGAACTGTACTGCGAGGCATCCGTCCCATGACAGCGCTCTTCGCCCTGGCCACCAGCCTGCTGTGGGGGCTGGCCGACTTCGGCGGCGGACTGCTGACCCGGCGCACGCCCGCGCTGACGGTGGTCGTGGTCTCGCAGTCGATCGCGGTGGTCGTGCTCGGCGCGGTCGTGCGTGGCGACCGGCGGCTGGAGCGAGGCGGGGCCGCAGCTGTGGTTCGCCGTGGCGGCCGGTCTGGTCGGGCCCGGTGGCGATGCTCGCCTTCTACAAGGCGCTCGCGCTGGGCCCGATGGGCGTGGTCTCGCCGCTGGGCTCGCTCGGGGTGGCCGTGCCGGTCGGGGTGGGCCTGGTGCTGGGCGAGCGCCCCGGCCTGCTGCAGTTCGCCGGCATCCTGGTCGCCGTCGCCGGTGTCTGCCTCGCCGGCGGCCCCCAGTTCCGCGGCGCCCCGGTCCAGCGGCAGGCCATCGCCCTGACGCTGCTCGCCGCGTTCGGCTTCGGCGCGGTGATGGCCCTGATCGCCGAGGCGTCGACCACGCTCACCGGGCTGTTCCTCGCGCTGTTCGTGCAGCGGGTGACGAACGTGGCCGCCGGCGGACTGGCGCTGTGCGTGTCGGTGCGGCGCGGGGCGCCGGCCCTCCCGGCGGACGGCTTCCCCTGGCGCTCCCTGCCGGCGCTCGCCTTCGTCGGCCTCGCGGATGTCGCCGCGAACGGCACCTACTCGATCGCCGCGCAGCACGGCCCGGTCACCGTCGCCGCCGTGCTCGCTTCCCTGTACCCGGTGGTGACCGCCGTGGCCGCACGGGGCTTCTCCGGGAACGGTTGCGGGCGGTGCAGGCCGCGGGCGCGGGGCTGGCCCTGGTCGGGACGGTCCTGCTGGCCTCGGGCTGAGGTCAGGACCCCGACCCCCTTTCCAGCTCCGCCAGGTCGCCCGTCTCCTCGTCCAGCTCGGCCAGCCGGGCCGCCGTCTCCTCGTCCAGGCCGGCCAGCGCCCGGAACTGCTCCGGCGTGACGCCCTCCGGTATCGGCACCGGCGGCGGGGTGCGCAGCGGCGGCTGCCAGCCGTCGGCGGGTGTCCAGCGCCGTACGACACGGGCGGGCGCTCCCGCCACCACGGCGTGGTCGGGCACCGCGCCACGGACGACCGCGCCCGCCGCCACCACCACGTTCCGCCCGATCCGGGCGCCCGGCAGGATCACCGCCCCCGTGCCGATCCAGCAGCCCGGCCCGATCTCCACCGGCTCCATCCGCGGCCACTGCTTGCCGATGGGCTCGTGCGGATCGTCGTAGGAGTGGTTCGTGGACGTGACGTAGACGTACGGACCGAAGTAGCAGTCGCTGCCGATGGTGACCGTCGTGTCGGCGATGACATGGCTGCCGCGGCCCAGGACGACGCCGTCGCCGAGGCGCAGGATCGGGTCCGGGCCGAGGTCGAGGTCGGGCATCAGGCCCGCGGTGAGGGTGACCTGCTCGCCGACGATGCAGTGGGCGCCGAGGTGGATCCAGGGTTCGCCGAAGACCGTGCCGAGCGGGAAGGCGAGCCTGGTACCTGTTCCCATCGCACCGAAGCGGTAGCGCCCGGGGTGCTCGGCGGTGACGGAGCCCGTGCGCTGCACCCAGGCCCAGCCCGCGTGGACGGCGCGCTGCGCGAGGCCGCGCCGCCAGGATGAGAACGTGTTCTTGCGCTTCGGCACGGGCTCACGGTACTCAGCGGTAGCTCACTCCGCGGCGTCGGAGGCCTGTGATCTTCGCCCCACCGCGTGGCGTACGGTTTGCCCGTTGTCTACGAGGCTTCTGGAGGCGGACATGGCGCAGCGGGCGATGATCACGGGGATCGGCGGCAGGGAGCCGGAGATCGACGAGACGGCGTTCGTGGCGCCGACGGCGTCGGTGATCGGGGGCGTGACGCTGGGGACGGGGGCGAGCGTCTGGTACGGGGCGGTGCTGCGCGGCGACGTCGAGGCGATCTCCGTCGGCGCCGACAGCAACGTCCAGGACAACTGCACGCTGCACGCGGACCCGGGGTTTCCCGTCGACCGTCGGTGAGCGGGTCAGTATCGGTCACAACGCCGTGGTGCACGGGGCGACCGTCGAGGACGACTGTCTGATCGGGATGGGGGCGACCGTGCTGAACGGGGCGGTGATCGGGGCCGGGTCGCTTGTCGCCGCGCAGGCGCTGGTGCCGCAGGGGATGCGGGTGCCGCCCGGGTCCCTGGTGGCGGGTGTGCCGGCCAAGGTGAGGCGGGAGCTGACGCAGGAGGAGCGGCAGGGCGTCACCCTCAACGGCACGATGTACGCCGAGTTGGCGAAGGCCCATCGCGAGCGTGCACGCAGGTTATGGAGGTGATCGCGAGGGGCCCGCGCCTAGCGGCGTCCGCCCCAGCGCGCTACAGGCCGGCTTCGGGCGGTCTGGGCCTTCTTCGCCTTGCGCTTGATCACCAGCATGGACGTGAGGCCGACCAGGACCGCTGCCACCAGGCCCAGCCACGAGAAGCGCTTCAGCCAGGACTCGGCGACGATGCCGACGTAGTAGATGACCGCGGTCGTGCCGCCTGCCCAGACGATGCCGCCGAGGACGTTGGCGATGAGGAACTTCCAGTACGGCATGCGCAGCACACCGGCGAGGGGGCCGGCGAAGATGCGGAGGAGGGCGACGAAGCGGCCGAAGAAGACGGCCCACATGCCCCACTTCTCGAAGGAGCGCTCGGCGGTGGCGATGTGGCCCTCGCTGAAGTGCTTGGGGAACTTCTTGCCCAGCCAGGCCAGCAGGGGCCGGCCGCCCTTGCGGCCGATGGCGTAGCCGATGGAGTCGCCGATGATCGCGCCGGCCGTGGCGCTGGCGCCGAGGACGACGGGGTCGATGTCGCCGTGCTGGGAGGCGAGCAGCGCCGAGGAGACCAGGATGATCTCGCCCGGCAGCGGGATGCCCAGGCTCTCCAGGCCGATGACCACTCCCACCAGCGCGTAGACGGCGACGGCGGGTACGGTTTCGAGCCACTCCTGGACGTGCAACGCCGGTTCCTTTCCCTGAGCTTCCCTGCGGGCACGGGAAGCCTACCGGGTTACAGGACGTGCCCCGCGGCTCAGGCGTTCCACGTCCATTCGGCGACCTCGGGCAGGTCGGTGCCGTGCTCGCGGATCCAGGCGTGGTGGCGGGTGCGGACGTCGGCCATCCGCTGGCGTACGGCCGTGGCGCGCACCGCGAGGCCCGGGACCCGGTCGATGACGTCCATGACGAGGCGGTAGCGGTCGAGGTCGTTGCGGACGACCATGTCGAAGGGCGTGGTCGTGGTGCCGGACTCCTTGTAGCCGCGCACATGCAGGTGCTGGTGCCCGGCGCGGCGGTAGGCGAGGCGGTGGATCAGCCACGGGTAGCCGTGATAGGCGAAGATCACCGGCTTGTCGGTGGTGAACAGGCCGTCGTACTCGAAGTCGCTCATGCCGTGCGGGTGCTCCTCGCGGGGCAGCAGCCGGGCCAGGTCGACGACGTTCACCACACGGACCGCCAGCTCGGGCAGGTGCCGGCGCAGCAGGTGCGCGGCGGCCAGGACCTCCTGGGTGGGGACGTCACCGGCGCAGGCCAGCACCACGTCGGGTTCCCGGAGGCCGTCCTCGCTGCCGGCCCATTCCCAGGTGCCGGCGCCGCGGGCGCAGTGGACCCGGGCCTCGTCCATCGAGAGCCAGTCGAAGCAGGGCTGCTTGCCGGCCACGACGACGTTGACGTAGTCGCGGCTGCGCAGGGCGTGGTCCGCGACGGACAGCAGGGTGTTGGCGTCCGGCGGGAGGTAGACCCGGACGACCTCGGGGCTCTTGTTGAGGACGTGGTCGACGAAGCCGGGGTCCTGGTGGGAGAAGCCGTTGTGGTCCTGGCGCCACACGTGCGAGGTCAGCAGGTAGTTGAGGGAGGCGATGGGGGCCCGCCACGGCAGTCGCCGGGAGGTGCGCAGCCACTTGATGTGCTGGTTGACCATCGAGTCGACGATGTGCACGAACGCCTCGTAGCAGGAGAACAGGCCGTGCCGGCCGGTGAGCAGATAGCCCTCCAGCCAGCCTTGGCACAGGTGTTCGGAGAGGACCTCCATGACCCGGCCGTGCCGGTCCAGGTGCTCGTCGACGGGCAGCGTTTCTGCCTGCCAGGTCTTGCCGCTGGCCTCGAAGACGGCCTGGAGCCGGTTGGAGGCGGTCTCGTCCGGGCCGACCAGGCGGAAGTCACGACGGTCGGCGGTGTCCCGCATGACCTGGGCGAGGAGGTCGCCCAGGACCCGGGTGGGCTCGTGCGTCGTCGTGCCCGGCTTGTCGACCGGGACGGCGAAGTCGTCCAGGGACGGGACCGGCAGGTCGCGGACGAGCAGCCCGCCGTTGGCGTAGGGGGTGGCCCCGAGCCGCCTGGTGCCCTCGGGGACGCAGGCGAGGACGTCCGCGACCGGGCGGCCCTCGGCGTCGAACAGCTCCTCGGGCCGGTACGAGCGCAGCCAGTCCTCCAGTTGCCGCAGGTGTTCCGGGTTGTCGCGGACGCCGGCCAGCGGCACCTGGTGGGAGCGCCAGGTCCCTTCGACCGGTTCGCCGTCCACTTCGGCCGGGCCGGTCCAGCCCTTCGGGGTGCGCAGCACGATCACCGGCCAGAGCGGGCGCTCGGCGACGCCCTCCTCGCGGGCTGCGTGCTGTGCCTCGGCGATGCGGTCGAGCGCGGTGTCCATGGCCTGGGCCATCGCCCGGTGGACGGCGGCCGGGTCGTCGCCGCTGACATGGATGGGCTCGTGGCCGTAGCCGCGCAGGAGCGCGTCGAGTTCCGTCTCCGGGATCCGGGACAGCACGGTCGGGTTGGCGATCTTGTAGCCGTTGAGGTGGAGGATCGGCAGGACGGCACCGTCGTGGACGGGGTCGAGGAACTTGTTGGCGTGCCAGGAGCCGGCGAGCGGGCCGGTCTCCGCCTCGCCGTCGCCGATGACGCAGGCGGCCAGAAGGCCCGGGTTGTCGAGGGCGGCGCCGTAGGCGTGGGCGAGGGAGTAGCCGAGTTCGCCGCCCTCGTGGATCGAGCCGGGGACCTCCGGGGCGACGTGACTGGGCACGCCGCCGGGGAACGAGAACTGCCTCATGAGCAGCTCCATGCCCTGCGCGTCCCGCGTCGCGTCCGGGTACTTCTCGCTGTAGCTGCCCTCCAGCCAGGAGTTGGCCAGCACCGAGGGCCCACCATGGCCCGGACCCCAGATGCACAGGGCGTCAAGACCGCGGTTCTTGATCACGCGGTTGAGGTGCGTGTGGACGAGGTTGAGCCCTGGTGAGGTGCCCCAGTGCCCCAGCAGCCGCGGCTTGATGTGCTCGGGCCTGAGCGGCTCGGTCAGCAGCGGGTTCGCCAGCAGGTAGATCTGACCGGCCGCCAGGTAGTTGGCGGCCCGCCAGTGGGCGTCCAGCGTGCGCAGCTCCTCGTCGGTCGGTGCGGTCCTGCTGTCCTGGCGCGGGGACTCGGGCATGAGTGACTCCCTGGGTTCTACGACGGCCTCAGGAGGAGTACCAGTTTGTTCCGGTTCGATGCCAGGCGCCTGTCGGCCATGCGCGGCCCCCTGTCCGGTACGCGGCGTGTCAGCCGCCCACCCGCACCCTCGTCCGCAGCCGCAGATCCCGTGACGACGCCCCGATCCACAGGGTGCGCGGGCCGGTGCCGAGCACCCAGTCACGGACCTTCGGGTCCCATGCGGACAGGGTCCGCGGCTCTACGCGTACGGTGACGCGCCGCTGCTCCCCCGCACGCAGCGCGAGCCGCCGGTACCCGGCCAGTACGCGTACCGGCTGGTCGAGCCGGAGGCCGGGGGCCGGTCCCACGTACACCTGCGGCACGTCCACGCCCTCGCGCGGGCCTGTGTTGCGGACCGTGAAGGCGACGTCGAGGCCGTCTGCCGTCCAGTGCGCGCCCGGGTCCGCGTAGGCGAAGGACGTGTACGACAGTCCGTGGCCGAAGGGGAACAGTGGCGGCACGTCCTCGGCGTCGTACCAGCGGTGGCCGACGTGGATGCCCTCCGAGTACTGCTCGGTGCCGTCCACGCCGGGGTAGCGGCGGGGGTTCCCGGCGACGGGGTGGTGGGCGTCGTCGGCAGGGAAGCTCTGGGTGAGCCGGCCGCCGGGATCGCGGTCGCCGAACAGGACGGCGGCGGTGGCGGCAGCGCCCTCCTGGCCCGGGTAGTACATCTGCAGCACGGCGCCGGTGCGCTCCAGCCACGGCATCGACGTGGCGGACGAGGTGTTGAGGACGACGGTGGTGCGCGGGTTGGCCGCCGTCACGGCCTCGATGAGCCGCTCCTGATTGCCCGGGAGGGCGATGGTCGTGCGGTCCTGGCCCTCGATGGCGTCCTCGTAGGCGAAGAGCACCACGTCCCGGGCGGCGCGGGCGGCCCGCACGGCCTCCTTGACGTCCTGCGCGCGGGTCACGCCGGTGATGCGCCGCAGCCGGAACAACTGGCCGGTGTCTCCGCCCTGTGCGGTGATCGACAACCGGTGCGCGCCTTTGGCCGGCTTCACGGTCTTGCGGCGCACGGACAGACCGTCACCCGCGTGGGTGACCAGGCCGCCCATGAAGTACTCGTCCCAGCCGGGCACCAGCGGGAACAGTTCCTCGCCGTCGAGGCGGACCTTCGGGCGGAGCGGAGGCGTGCCGGAGTAGTGGAGGACGAACGTCCAGTCGTCGCCGGCTTCGGCCTCGGTCACCGTAAGGGTGCCGTCGTACGTCCAGGTCCGGCCGGCGTCGACCTGCTGGGCCTCGGTGGCGAAGGCGGGGTCGAGCGCGCTCGCCGGGACGGGCTTGCCGAAGGCGTCCTCGCCAAGTGCGTAGGTCACCCGTGCGGCGCGCGACCGGATGGCGTCGAGGGGGCTGTCGGCGTGCTCGGGCACGACGTGGGCGCTGCCGCCACCGCTGACCAGGGGCCGGGCGCCGGTCGGCCCGATCACCGCCACGCTCCCGCCGCCGGCAAGGGGCAGGGTGCCGGGTGCGTTGCGCAGCAGGGTGGCGCCCGCCTCGGCGACCTCGCGTGCGAGGGCCGCGCCGGCCTTCGCGTCACGGTCCGGGCGTGGCGGGGCGGCTCCGCCGAGCAGTCCGAAGCGGTCCATGACGGTCAGGACACGGCGCACGGCCCGGTCGACGTACCGTTCCCGCACGCCGCCGTCCCGTACGGCCGAGGCGAGTGCCGTGCCGAAGTGGGTGCCGTCGGGCATCTCCATGTCGAGGCCCGCGACAAGGGCCTTGCGCGTGCTGTGCGCGGCGGACCAGTCGGTCATCACCCAGCCGGCGAAGCCCCAGCGCTCGCGCAGGACGCCGGTGAGCAGTTCCTCGTTCTCGCAGGCGAAGGTCCCGTTGACCTTGTTGTACGCGCCCATCACCGCGCCGGTGCCGGCCGCGACGGCCGCTTCGAAGCCGCGCAGCTCGG
Organism: uncultured Actinomycetota bacterium; assembly: GCA_963798065.1. GTDB lineage: Bacteria > Actinomycetota > Actinomycetes > Streptomycetales > Streptomycetaceae > Streptomyces. Next base: position 208,667 of record CAWCSC010000032.1, read on the forward strand.
TCTCGTGCAGCGTCCGTTCGTCGACGCGCACGTCGACCGAGGTGCGGTCGCGCTCCTGGTTGTTCAGCGCGAAGTGCTTGACGGTCGCGATGAGTCCCTCGCCCTGGATGCCCTCGATCTCGGCGGCGACCAGGTGGGCGGAGAGCAGCGGGTCCTCGCTGAAGGTCTCGAAGTTGCGGCCGGCGTACGGGGTGCGGATGAGGTTGACCATCGGGGACAGCAGCACGTCCTGGCCGAGGGCGCGGCCCTCCCGCCCGATGACCTGGCCGTAGCGCCTGGCCAGGTCCGGGTCGAAGGCGGAGGCCAGCAGGACGGGGGCGGGCAGGGCGGTGGCATGCCGGGTGACGCGGACACCGGCCGGGCCGTCGGCGAGACGCAGCGGCGGGATGCCGAGCCGTGCCACTCCGGGGATGTAGCCCGCCTGGCCGAGCGGGTGCGGGTCGGTGGCGCCGTGCAGCAGGGAGATCTTCTCGTCGAGGGTGAGACGGGCGAGCAGCCCCTCGACCCGGGCGCCGCGGCCCGGGCCGTGTCCGGCCCGCGCGTGAGCACGGGACGCCGGGGCGAAACCGCCGGTGGCCGCCGCGGCGACGGCGATCGCTCCACCGAGCAGACGAAGGGCGGACCGCCGGGGGAAACGGGGGACGGTGTCGGTCATGAACGCACTATGGGCCAGTCCCGCCTTGACACCTCGCCGGACACCACGGGCGGGGCGGGTGAACCTCTCACCGCGAACCGGCGGCGGGGTCACCCGGCCGGGTGACCGGGGGCGCCGCCCATGGGAGCGGGGCAGATGCCGCGAGGCCCCGGCCCACGGGAACCGGGCGCGGGTGACCCGGCGAGTGAATCCGCCGTAACGACCCGCCGAGTGACCCCGAGGCCCTGGCCCACGCGAGCAGGGCAGGGCGACCGGGCAGACAGCCCTCGCAAAGCCCCTGCCCACAGGTACAGGGCAGGGTGGCCTACGGGTCCCCGGAGCCTCGGCCTACGGATGCGCCGCGGAGTGGAGCTTCGTCACGGCCGTGGCAGCGGTGGTGGTCGCCGGGCCGAGTACGTCCGTGCCGGGCGCGGCCGTGTCGTCGGGGGCCGGGCCCGCTTCGGATTCGGCGCAGCAGCCCACCGGCGCGATCCTCGTCTCGTACCGCTCCGGCGGGAGCTCCTCGGACTTGGTCAGCGGAGGCTCGGCCGGGTGCAGGGGCGGGTGCACGGTTGGGGCGCCGTCGTACGGCCGCTTCGTCTCCTGGCCGCCCTCCCGTGGCACGTCCTGGGTCCGCTTCTCCCGGGACTCTCCTGTGTCCCCGGGGGCGAACGCCGGCTCCAGCGCCCAGCGTTGGGCCTTGGATCCGTCGCGGCCGGCGACGACCACGTGCCGGCTCTTCCCGGGGGCGACGGCCAGCCCCTTGCCCCCGCGCGGCAGGAGTTCGCCGCGCACGGTCAGGTCGTAGCGCACGACTCCCGCGTCCGCGAGACAGCCGGCCAGGACGACCGAGCCCCCGGCGGTGCCGGAGCCGAGGCAGAGCGTCGGGGCGGCGGTGCTGCGCAGCAGGCCGTCGTCCCGGTACGACCACTGCGGGGACCCGGCGGAGCAGGCGGCCAGCACGATGCGGGCGTCGGCCAGCATCCGGCCGCCCCGGACGTCGAGGCACAGTCCGGCGTCGAGGTTGCGCAGCCGCCCACGGGCCACCTCGGCGGAGTCGCCCGCGGAGGCGGCCGAGGGAACGCCGGCCGAGGACGACTCCGCGGACGAGGATCCCGCGGCGCCCGGGTCGACGGAGTGGCCGCTGACCGCTCCCCAGGTGGCCTGGGGAGCGGCGCTGCCGCCCTCCTCCGACCAGCCCCGGGCTGCGAGCAGGGTCGCGAGCAGCACGAGGGAGGTCAGCCCGACCGCGGCGGCCAGGGCCTTCGTGTGTCTTCTCTGGGGCCCGGGCCGGCCGCCCGCCGGCAGGGCGTGGGTCCGCAGGCGGTGGCGGCCACCGGCCGGGTGTGCGGGGAGGGCGTTCGGGCCCCCGTCACGGCCCGGCCGTGATTCGAGGTAGCGGCGGGCGCCCCAGCCGAGCACGGTCTCGACGAGCAGGTCCTCCAGACCGCCCTCGAAATGGCTGAGTTGTTCGGCGGCGTGACGGCAGTAGCGGCAGGCCATGAGATGCCGTTGCACATCCGGCAGCAGTGCCCCGCCGCGGCGCATCGGAACGTCCAACAGGCGGTTGTAGAACCGGCATTCCTGTGTCGGCGCGAGTTCCCGGTGTGCCCGTACGCAACCCGCCCGGAATTGCTCGCGCGCCTGCTCCAGGGCGGCCGACGCGGTACGGGGGTCCACGCCCAGCAGACCGGCTGGTACGGATAGGGGCTCGGCCTCGACCTCGGTGTGCCAGAGCAGGCATTGGGAAGCCCCGGGAAGAAGCCGGAATGCGCGTTCGGCCAGGCGCCTCCTTTCGGGCGTCACAGACCGGGCAGCGCGCAGACCGCGGGCGCCGACGGGTTTGCGGAGTTCCGGCAGCACGACGGAAATACCGTCGTCGGCGGCCCACTCCCCGACCGTTTCCCGCACGGCCGCGAGCAGGCGCGGGCGCAGGGCGCCGCCGCCCGGCCTGGCGAGTTCCCGGCGGAACGCGGCGGCGGCCGCCATCGACGCCGAATCCTCCGAGGACGCCAGACAGATCACGGCGTACTCGTAGACCGCCCGCCAGTGCCGCGAGAGCAACAATGCGACGGCGCGCGGGCCTTCACCGGGTTCGCCGACCCGGGCGAGGAGATTGCGGTCGGACTCCGCGGGCCCCGCCCCGGGGCGCGGCGGGTACGGCGGGCGTGGGGGGTACGGGGATTGCACTGAACCATTTCCTTCCAGCCGCAGACGGCATGCGAATTGCGCGTCCGTCGGAAAGCAGGTGCGTGATTGGTGCATACCTATGCCGCGTCAGCTGCGGACTTGAGCTGTGAGGCGGCTCACTTTCGCACATACGACTCGCAGGTAACAAGAAGTTCGGATGACCCAAGTTCAAAACGAGGGGAATTCAGATATGTTACCGGCGGTATCCGCACCGACATTCGAAAGACAGGGCTGCGTTGGGTCTCAAGTTGTGTGCGTGCAAAGGCGATTGATCCACGAAATCTCCCACTCCACAGCGCACTCCCATGTGGCTCTCGGCGCGCTCTCATCTCCGCGCGTCCAGCATGGGCCGCATGATCGCCCCCCACTCTTCCACCCCGGTCACCCCCGCCCGAGCCGCCCGCCCCGTCCGCAAGGCGGTCGTCCCGGCCGCCGGCCTCGGCACGCGCTTCCTGCCCGCCACGAAGGCGACACCCAAGGAGATGCTGCCGGTCGTCGACAAGCCGGCCATCCAGTACGTCGTCGAGGAGGCGGCAGCGGCGGGGCTCGACGACGTCCTGATGGTCACCGGCCGGCACAAGCGGGCCATCGAGGACCACTTCGACCACGCCTTCGAACTGGAGCAGGCCCTCGCGGCCAAGGGCGACACCGTACGGCTGGACGCGGTGCGCGAGCCGGGCCGGCTGGCGAGCATCCACCACATCCGGCAGGGCGACCCGCTCGGACTCGGCCACGCCGTGCTGTGCGCTCGCCGGCACGTCGGCGACGAGCCCTTCGCGGTCCTCCTCGGCGACGACCTGATCGACCCGCGCGAGACGCTGCTCAGCCGGATGCTCGACGTCCGCGACCGCCGCCTCGGCAGCGTGGTCGCCCTGTTGGAGGTCCCGCCGGAGCAGATCCACCTCTACGGCTGCGCCGCCGTCGAGCCGAGCGGAGAGGAGGGCGTCGTCCGCGTCACCGGCCTGGTCGAGAAGCCGGCCCGGCGAGGACGCGCCCAGCCGCTACGCCGTCATCGGGCGCTACGTCCTCGACCCGGCCGTCTTCGGCGTCCTGGAGCGCACCCCGCCGGGCCGGGGCGGCGAGATCCAGCTGACCGACGCCCTCCAGGAGCTGGCGGTAGACGGCACGGTGCACGGAGTCGTCTTCAAGGGCCTGCGCTACGACACCGGCGACAAGGCCGACTACCTGCGCACGGTGGTCCGGCTGGCCTGCGACCGGCCCGACCTGGGGCCGGAGTTCGTGGCGTGGCTCAAGGAGTTCGTCGCGGGTCTGGACGGCGCACACCCGCGGCACACCGGCACATCGCGGCCTGAGACAAGGCGAGGGCCCCGGCCGGGGTTCCTCGGCGGCCGGGGCCTCGGCCAGCGCGACAGCGCGCTCAGCCGTTGGGGCGCAGCGTCCAGACGACGGTCATCTCGCCGGTCACGGCACCGTCGGCCCGCTGGATCGGCGATGGACACCGGGAACTCGGGGCGCTCCGCCCGCGTCCAGTTCGCGCGACGACCTCGGCGGCCGGGCGGCCGAGGGTCGCGGTGGCGGTGACCGGCGCCCATCGCGAGCTTCTTGTAGGCGATCTCGGCGCTGACGGCGAGCGGCACGGCACGCGAGAGCTGGTCGCCGAACGCGGCCAGCACGATCGCCCCGCTGGCGGACTCGCCGAGCGTGAACATCGCACCGGCGTGCGGCCCGCCCACGTGGTTGTGGTACTCGCTCTGGTCCGGCAAGCACACCACGGCCCTCTCCGGCGTGGTCTCGAGGAACTCGAGGTTCAGGGTCCGGGCCATCGGCACCGTGGCGGCGAGCATCTCGCCGATGGACATCTGGTCTGCGCTCATGACCGAATGTTACTCACGAGTAGAGAGGGCTGGCCAGGCTGTGTGACGACCGCCGCACCGGTCCGCTCCACACCGGTTCGCGCCGCATCGTCCCCGGGTTGCTACGGCTCCGTCCACAGGCAGTGACCGAATCGTGTCCGGAGCGCGGCTAGGGTGGCTGCCCATGTGGCCAGGACAGCAGCCGCCCGGGGGCGAGCAGAACCCGCAAGCGAACAACCCGTACCAGCAGCCGGGGTACCAGCAGCCGAATCCGTACCAGCAGCCGGGCTATCAGCAGCCGGGCGCCTACGGTCAGCAGCCGCCGCAGTGGGGCACCCCCGCGCCGGCCGGCGCGCCGCAACCCCCGCAGGGCGGTGGCGGTGGCAACCGGACGAAGCTGGTCGCGATCATCGCGGCCACGGCGGTGGTCGTGGCGGCCGGCGTCACCGGTTTCCTGGTGCTGGGCGGCGACAAGGACGACACGGCAGACGGCAAGAACGACAAGAAGCCGACCCCGACCGCCTCCAAGTCCTCTCCCGGAGCCGAGCGACTCCGCTTCCGAGGGCAACCCGCGCGGCGGTGAGGCGGAGAAGGCGACCATCCCCGGCTGGAAGGTCGTCGTCAACACCCGCTTCGGCACCCAGTTCGACGTCCCCGCCGACTGGGAGATCGAGACACCCGGTACGAGCGTGGGCTTCGAGTGGGAGAAGAAGGACGGTGAGATGGATCGCACCAGCGTCACCGCCCCCGCCTACCTGAAGTCCAAGTGGTGCACGAGTGACGACGACAAGGACGGGCGCGAGGACGACACCGCCCTGGCCACCGTCGGCACCCGCGGTGAGGACGGCGCGAAGACACGGCCGAGGCGGCCGAGACCCGCGTGCCGTGGTGGATCTTCGGCGGCTACACCCAGCCGGACAAGAAGAGCGTGAAGTTCGACCAAGCCCAAGCCGTACACCACCAAGTCGGGCATCAAGGGCAGCGTCGCCACGGCGCACTCGGAGAACACCCCCCAGAACGGCAAGTGCGACAGCGACGGCAAGGCGATCACCTTCGCCTTCAAGAACGGCGCGGGCGACTTCGTCACCTGGAACCTGTACGGCGCCAAGGGCGTCAAGGGCGAGCTGTCCGAGGCGACCGTCCTGAAGATCCTCGGCACCGTGCGCCTCACCGAGGAGGGACCCACGGGGTCGTGACCGGCCGGGGCCGCCACAAATCCGTTTGGCAACTCGGCCAGGCCCGGCGATAGTCACGGGGTGCCGACCACCACTCGTCGCCCCGCCTGGGCGGGCCGCAACTACTCCCTGCTGACCGCCGCAGCGGTCGTCACCAACCTGGGCAGCCACGGCGCCCTGGTCGCCGCGGCGTTCGCCGTGCTCGAAACGGGCGGCGACGGCGGTGACGTCGGTCTGGTGGCGGCGGCACGGACGCTGCCGCTGGTGCTCTTCCTGCTGATCGGCGGCGCCGTCGCGGACCGGCTGCCCCGGCACCATGTGATGGTCGCGGCCAACGTCCTGAACTGCCTCTCGCAGGCCGCCTTCGCCGTCCTCGTGCTGACGCGGGGACCCCCGGCTGTGGCAGATGATGCTGCTCGCCGCGCTCGGCGGCACCGGCCAGGCCTTCTTCGGCCCGGCCGCCGAGGGCATGCTGATGTCCTCGGTCGACGGCGAGCAGGCGGGCCGCGCGTTCGCGGTGTTCCGGATGGCGATGCAGGGCGCGGCCCTCGGCGGTGCCGCGCTCGGCGGTGCCATGGTCGCCGCGATCGGGCCCGGCTGGGTGCTCGCTGCGGACGCGGCGGCCTTCGCGGTCGCCGGGGCGCTGCGCGCCTTCCTCGACGTCGGCCATATCCCGCCGCGCGCACCGGGCGGCGGCATGCTCGCCGATCTGCGGGACGGCTGGCGGGAGTTCGCCGGCCGGCCGTGGCTGTGGGCCATCGTCGTCCAGTTCTCCATCGCCAACGCGGTCGTCGCCGCCGCCGAAGCGGTCTACGGCCCGCTCGTCGCCCGCGACCACCTCGGCGGCGCGGGCCCCTGGGGCCTGGCCCTGGGCGCCTTCGGGGCGGGCACGGTCGCCGGCGCCCTGCTGATGACCCGCTGGAAACCCCGCCGCCTGCTCCTCGCCGGCACCCTCTGCGTGTTCCCCCTGGCCCTGCCCTCGGCCGCACTCGCCGTCCCGGTGCCCATCGGCGTCCTGTTCGTCGTGATGTTCGTCGCCGGCACGACCGTGGAGGTGTTCGGCGTGTCCTGGATGACGGCACTGCACCAGGAGATCCCCGAGGACAAGCTCTCCCGCGTCTCGGCGTACGACTGGTTCGGCTCCGTCGCCCTGGTCACCGCTCGCCACCGCCGGGGCCGGCCCGGCGGAGGAGGCGTTCGGCCGCACGACGGCGCTGTGGGGCTGCGCCGGGCCTGGTCGTCCTGGTCACGACGGCCGTGCTGTGCGTACCGGACGTGCGCGACCTGCGACGCAGGACCACGCCGGTGGCCCAGGGCGGCACCGAGCACGCGTCAGCCGATGCCGAACGCCCCGTCGGGGGGCTCGGGTGACGGCACGGCGTCCTCGTCCCGCACCGCACGCGCGCCACCGATGAACTCCCGCAGAGCGGCGCCGTGTTCGACCCGGGCCGGGAAGGCGTCGGCGGCGGTGAGCCGGGCCAGGGCGGCGGTGTCGATCGGGTGGTGCCCGGCGACGAGCACCGCGTTCCCGAACCGCCGCCCCCGCAGCACCCCCGGCTCGGCGATCAGCGCCAGCTCCTCGAACACCGTCGCCAGGGTGGCGAGTTGGGACCGCAGGAAGGCGAACGGCGCCGCGTCGGGGAGATTGGCGAGATAGACGCCGTCGTCCCGCAGCACCCGGCCGGCCTCACGGACGTAGGCGACGGAGGTGAGGTGCGCCGGGACCCGCGAACCGCCGAAGACATCGGCGACGAGCACATCGGCCGAGTCCCCGGCGGCGTTCTCCAGCCAGGCCCGGGCGTCCGCCGCGTGCAGCGCGATGCCCGGGCACCCTCCGGCAACGGCAGATGCTCGGCCACCAGCTCCAGCAGCCCCCCGTCGGCCTCGACGACGTCCTGCCGGGAGCCCGGCCGGGTCGCGGCCACGTACCGGGGCAGCGTGAGCGCCCCACCCCCCAGATGCACCACGTCCAGCGCCCGCCCCGGCTCGGCCACGGACGTCCAGCACATGCCCGAGCCGCCGCGTGTACTCGAACTCCAGATGCGCCGGCTCGTCCAGATCGACATACGACTGAGGCGCCCCGTCGACGGTGAGCAACCAGGCGCGTTCCCGGTCGACATCGGGCATGAGCTTGGCGGTGCCGTGGTCGACGGACGCGGGCGACGGGGATGGATTCGTTCACTCCTCCATTGTGCCTTTGTGCAACAGGCCTTTCAGGGGCGCGGGGCTGTGCCGATATGCGGCTTCGCCGCGTGGGCGCGACCAGCCACGACGGCCCCGCAGTCCCCCACGCACCGCAACCACCCTCACACCACGGCTGTCACGGTCCCGGCCCCCACAGTCCGCCCACCCTCACGGATGGCGAACCCGAGCCCCGGCTCCAACGGCACCTCCCGCCCCAGCTCCACGGTCATCGCCACCGTCTCCCCGGGCCGGGCCACAGCCACCTCACCGAGGTCGACGTCCCCGACCACGTCCGCCGTACGGATGTAGAACTGCGGCCGGTACCCGGTGGCGACCGGCGTCGTACGCCCGCCCTCACGCGCGGACAGCACGTACACCTGCGCCGAGAAGCGCCGGCTCGGCACCACGCTCCCCGGCGCCGCGACGACATGCCCCCGCCGGACGGCGTCCCGCGGCACTCCCCGCAGCAGCAACGCCACGTTGTCCCCGGCCTGCGCCTCCTCCATCGGCTTGCCGAAGGTCTCCAGCCCCGTGACCACCGTCTCGACGCAGGCCCCGAGCACCTCGACCCGGTCGCCGACGCGCACCGTGCCCCGCTCGACCGCACCGGTCACCACGGTTCCCCGGCCGGTGATGGTCAGCACGTTCTCCACCGGCAGCAGGAACGGCGCGTCCAGATACCGCTCCGGCATCGGCACATACGTGTCGACGGCGTCGAGCAGCGCCTCGATGGACGCCGTCCAGCGCGGGTCGCCCTCCAGCGCCTTCAGACCGGAGACGCGTACGACGGGCACGGAGTCGCCGCCGTAGCCGTGCGCGGTGAGCAGGTCGCGGACCTCCAGCTCGACCAGGTCGGTCAGCTCCTCGTCGCCCGCGTCGGCCTTGTTGAGGGCGACCACGATGTGGTCGACGCCCACCTGCCGGGCGAGCAGCACGTGTTCGGCGGTCTGCGGCATGATCCCGTCGAGCGCGGAGACGACGAGGATCGCCCCGTCGAGCTGGGCGGCGCCGGTGACCATGTTCTTGACGTAGTCGGCGTGGCCGGGCATGTCGACGTGCGCGTAGTGCCGGGTGTCGGTCTCGTACTCGACGTGCGCGATGTTGATGGTGATGCCGCGCGCCGCCTCCTCCGGGCGCCCGGTCGATGCGGTCGAACGGCACGAACGCGCCGGTGCCGCGGTCGGCGAGGACCTTGGTGATGGCGGCGGTCAGCGTGGTCTTGCCGTGGTCGACATGACCCATCGTGCCGATGTTCAGATGCGGTTTCGTACGGACGTATGCCGTCTTGGACATGGCTGTACCTCGAAGCGTCTGGTCAGTGAGAGTGGGACCCCGAGGACCTGCCCGACCCTCCCCTTGCGGGGTCCGCCGGACGAACCGGAGAGGGTCAGCTTCGGGCGCCGTCGACGGCGGCCGTGAGAACGAGGACGGCAGCCTTCGGGGCATCCGTGACCGCGGATGCTGCGAGGGTGAAGGCGTGCCGGAACATGACGTCGATCATTGCCGACGCTTTATCCGCACGTCGAATGGTTTTCGGTCCGCCCTGCGTACAGGGGTGCGCACGGCGACCTGTGACGCTGGTGAGACGAACCATACGGCGATCACACACATTTGTCGGTTAGTGTCACCGGATGCTCGATGCCACCACCCGCTCTGGGGGCACCGCCACGGCCTCTCCCCGGGCCAGCCGCCGCGGAGCTCGCCGTCGCCGCTTCCCCGGCAACGACCGCCTCGCCCGCCGTACCGACCGGTTTCGCCGCTCGCTGCACGAGAGTTCTGCTCTCCCCGTGGTCGCGGCTCTCCCTGCTCGTCGCACTGCTGGCCGCGGGCGCGTGCGCGGTGCTGCTGTTCGAGCCGCAGCGGCTGCTGACGCAGGGCTGGCCGCCACAGCTCGGCGGAGCCGCGGCGGCGCTGGTGTTCGCGGTGGCGTACGGCGTGTGCACCGTGGCCTTCGTGCCGAGGCCGCTGCTGAACCTGGCGGCGGGTGCGCTGTTCGGTTCCCAGCTGGGCCTCGGCACGGCGCTGGCGGGCACGGTGCTCGGCGCCGGGCATCGCCTTCTGCCTGGGCCGGGCGCTGGGCCAGGACGCGCTGCGGCCGCTGCTGCGCGGGCGCTGGCTGAAGGCCGCGGACGGCCAGCTCAGCCGGCACGGCTTCCGCTCGATGCTGGCGGTGCGGCTGTTCCCCGGGGTGCCGTTCTGGGCCGCGAACTACTGCGCCTCCGTCTCCCGCATGGGCCTGCTGCCGTTCCTGCTGGCGACGGGACTCGGCTCGATCCCGAACACCGCCGCCTACGCCGTCGCCGGCGCCCGCGCCTCCACGCCGACGTCCCCTGCCTTCCTGATCGCGCTGGCCTGCATCGCCCTGCCCGCGCTGGCGGGCGTGGTGGTGGCCTGGCGCAAGCGGCACCAGCTGCGCCGGCTCTGACGCGACGGGTGGACCGGCCGCGGCCCCGGTCACACCCGTTCCAGGACGATGGCGTTGGCGAGCCCGCCCGCCTCGCACATGGTCTGAAGCGCGTACCGGGCGCCCCGTTCCCGCATCGCGTGCACGAGCGTCGTCGTCAGACGGGTGCCGCTCGCGCCGAGGGGATGACCGAGAGCGATGGCCCCGCCGTGCACGTTGACCCGGGCGAGGTCGGCGCCGGTCTCCCGCTGCCAGGCCAGCACGACACCAGCTGGTGCGCAACATCGGCACCCCGCGCGACATCCTCGCCACGCGGCTGCGGCGGCTCGTCGACGCCGGGATCCTGACGAAGCGGCCCTGCAGCCAGCGCCCGCAGCGCTTCGAGTACCGGCCCACGCAGGCGGTGACTGGAGCCGGTGCTGATGACCCTCATGGCGTGGGGCGACCGCCATCTGCGGACGGACGGCGACCGCCCGATGCTTCTCGAGCACTCCTGCGGCCAGGCACTCGCCCCGGTCGTCACCTGTCGGGCCTGCGGAGACGAGGTGCGCCACGAGGACCTCACGGCCCGCCCCCAGACGCCCGGCCGGACGGTGACCGGCCCGACGGCGGCCTGATCCGGCCCCCTGCGGACCGCCTTCCAAACCCCTGTGTCCCAGGGGTCATCCGGGGACGCTACGCTTCCCACTCGGCACACCTGATCCCCCGGTCTTCGCACACGGCGGCCCGGTGTGCCCGTCGTCCGTCCCGCATCGGCACTTGGACTCCGCTACCTCATGTCTTGGTTCGAATCACTCATCCTCGGACTCGTCCAGGGGCTGACCGAGTTCCTTCCCGTCTCCTCCAGCGCGCATCTGCGGCTGACGGCGGCCTTCTCGGGCTGGGAGGACCCGGGCGCGGCCTTCACGGCGATCACCCAGATCGGCACGGAGGCCGCCGTGCTGATCTACTTCCGCAAGGACATCGGGCGGATCATCTCGGCGTGGACGCGCTCGCTGACCGACAAGGCGCTGCGCAGTGACCCCGACGCGCGGATGGGCTGGCTGGTCATCGTCGGCTCGATCCCGATCGGCGTGCTCGGCGTGACGCTGAAGGACCAGATCGAGGGCCCGTTCCGCGACCTGCGGATCACCGCGACGATGCTGATCGGCATGGGCATCGTCCTGGGCATCGCCGACCGGCTCGCCGCCCGGGACGAGAAGAGCGGCCGGCACCGCGCGCCCAAGCAGCGCAAGGGCCTGGAGGACCTGGGCGTGCGGGACGGCCTGATCTACGGCGCCTGCCAGGCCATGGCCCTCATCCCGGGCGTCTCCCGCTCCGGCGCCACCATCAGCGGCGGCCTGTTCATGGGCTACACGCGCGAGTCCGCGGCCCGCTACTCCTTCCTGCTCGCCATCCCCGCGGTGCTCGCCTCCGGCCTGTTCGAGCTCAAGGACGCGACGGAGGGCGGCCACGTCGTCATGGGGGCCGACCATCTTCGCGACGATCATCGCCTTCGCGGTCGGATATGTGGTGATCGCGTGGTTCATGAAGTTCATCTCGACCAAGAGCTTCATGCCGTTCGTCTACTACCGCATCGCGCTCGGCATCGTCATCATCGTCCTGGTCAGCATGGGTGCGCTCAGCCCGCACGCGGCCGAGTCCGGCGGGCTGAACCAGGGCCGCACAGGTAGCGCTATCTAGCATTTTCTAGCGCCTGATTGCAGCACCACGCCATGACCATCTCCCACTTGTCTCCCACTCATCTCCCACCGGGGAGGCGGGATACGCCCCACTAGGACGTGTGCGTCCGCAAAGCAGGGGATGACGCGGAAGGGCCCGCACGTCCGGCGAATTCCAGGGGTCGTTGCAACACATGCTGGTCAGCTGGCTAGTCCGAGCAGCTTAGCGAGGCGCTCGGCTGGGGTTTCCCAGCCGAGCGTTTTGCGTGGGCGGCTGTTGAGTTCGGCGGCGACCGCGTCCAGGTGCTCAGGGCCGTGGGCGGCCAGGTCGGTGCCCTTGGGGAAGTACTGCCGCAGCAGGCCGTTGGTGTTCTCGTTCGAGCCGCGTTGCCACGGGCTGGCCGGGTTGCAGAAGTAGACCGGGATGTTCGTGGTCATGCTGAAGTTCAGGTGCGCGGCCATCTCCGAGCCTTGGTCCCAGGTCAGCGACCGCCACAGGTGCGGCGGGAGCGTCTGGACCGTCGCTGCGAGCGCGTCGCGGGTCGCCTGGGCGCTGTGCCCTCGGGGCAGATGGACCAGCGTCAGGTAGCGGGTGGAGCGTTCGACGAGGGTGCCGATGGCGGACCGGCCGTCCTTGCCGATGATGAGTCGGGTAGCGGGGACGCATTGCTGCGTCCCCGCCCCCTCAGAACCGTGCATGCAGCTGTTCACCGCACACGGCTCAAGCAAGCCCCAATGGCTCGTGGTCAGGCAGAAGGTGCTGGACTCTGTCAGTCGCGGCGGCTCCATGCCGCCGTTGGCAGTGGGTGTGGAGGAGACGGAGTCGTTGATCGTCCGGCGTGCTCGCCGTCCGGGAAGGCGATGTATTGCTTGGAGATCGCCTTCCGGATGACGGCCGCGCCACGCTTCCCATTCCTCGGGGCTTTGCGGCGGGTGGTCGGCGTGCAGCAGGAGCCCTCCGCAGAGCGGGCAACGGCCGTGCTGTGCCTGTAGCAGGCGCACGGTCGATGCGCGTCGACCGGCGGAGGCGGTCCCTTGCGTCGCCGCTCGGCCCAGTATCGGCTCAGGGCCGGGTCGTCCGGAGACGCCGTGCCCTTGACCAGCTGGTGCCGGACGATCTTCGTCCAGGAGAACTTGAGCAGGTAGGCGCCGCTGTCGCGGTCACCGAACACCCACCGGTCCTGCCTGGACCTGGTTGAACCGGCCGAAGTACTGGTCGGATGATCCAGTGCTTCGACTTGTTCGGGTGGCTGTGTTTGGCCCACTTGTAGGCGAGCTTCCACATGTAGTTGTCCAGCGCGGTGAAGATCTCGCTGGACACCACCGTCCGGTAGTAGGCCGACCAACCCCGCACGATCGGGTTGATCTTGCGTGAGCACCGCACCGGCGTTGGCCCCTCGCAGGGCCACGCATCTCGGCGCGCAGCCGTTCCCGGATCCGTCTTGACGCCGCTTTGCTCGGCTTGATCAGCAGCTTGCCGTGATAGCGGCGGACGTTGAACCCCAGGAAGTCGAAGCCGCTCTTCGACGTGGACGATGCGTGTCTTGTCCTCGTTGAAGGCGAGTCCCCTGGGCGTCAGCCATGCGGCCAGCCGTTCCTTGACCTGTTCGGCCTGCTCACGGCTGGTGCACATCGCGACGAAATCGTCTGCGTACCTCACCAGCACGGGGCTGCCGCTCTGCGCACTCCCGGCGTCTCTGCCGGTCGTGCGGTAGCGGACCCCTGCGGCTTCCTCCATCCCGTGCAGGGCCACGTTGAAGAGCAACGGGCTGATCACCCCGCCCTGCGGAGTTCCCTCCTCGGTCGGGGCGAACCGGCCTCGATCCACCACTCCGGCCTTCAGCCACTGCCGGACCAGTCCCCGGGCGGGGAAGGTGCCGAGCGCGGCCATGCAGCCGGTCGTGGTCGATGCGGTCGAACGCCGCCGTCAGGTCCGCGTCGAGCACCCACACACGCTGCGGGTTCTTCCCGTTGAGCGTGGAGTAGATGGCCCCGATCGCGTCGTGACAGCCGCGGCCGGGCCGGAAGCCGTACGACTTCGGCTCGAACCGCGCCTCCCACTCGGGTTCCAGTGCGCCCAGTGCCACGAGCTTGCAGGCACCGGTCGACGATCACGGGAATCCCGAGTCCGCGCTTCTTCGTCGTCCCCGGCTTGGGGATGAACACCCGCTTGACGGGCTTGGGCATCCACGGTCGGGCACGGTGCTGGACCCAGTCGGCCAATGCGGCCTTGGACTGGGACAGCAGCACCACCTTCCCGTCGACTCCCGCCGTCGCGCGTCCCGCGTTGATCTCCGTGACCCGCCGCACGCTCAGGAGCGTGTTCGACGCGGGACCGGAGCATCAGCTTCTGCAAGTTGCGGACCTTCTTCAGGTCCCCTGCCTGCGATGCCGTGAAGATTCTCTGCCGCAGACGCCGTACGTCTTCCTCGACCCGGCGCCAGTCGATCGACGCCCAGTCCAGGTCTTCGTCCTCGGGTCCGTTCACCGTCGCGACGGCAGCCGGGACGGTCGGGGCCGCTCCGGCCGCGTCCGTCATGGTGTCCAACTTGCCCCTCGGTTCCGTCGTCGTCGTTCAGTCGAGTCCGCACAGGCTCACCTGGCCCACGTCAGCACCCTTTCGGGTCCGGGCAGCACACCCGTATCCGGCCGGTTATGCGGGGCGACCGGCGGAGAGGCCGGTCATCGTGCCCCGGGTTCCCGTTGCCTTTCGGCTTCCGGCATTGGCTTCTTGGGCCATCCTGTTCCCGCTGGGGAGTTGAGCCTTCCTCACGGTCGGCCGACCGGGCCACGACGGCCCGGACCCCAACGGGGTTTCCACGTTCCACACGAATGAGATACGACCGGGGTGGGTGCTCCCTTTACCCCGAGGCGGCGGTGTCCACCTGACCGGAGTGACCTCTACCGGCCAGCGCCTGCCGCTTCTCAGCGGCCAGCCCTGCACCCCGCTGCAACATTCCATCGGCGGGGCTTGGGATCACGAGGCATCATCGGGGGTTCACTGTACGTTCACCCGTCCGGTCTTCCCCTTGCCTGTAACTCCCGGATGGAACGGGAGCCCTTGGGCTTTCCCCTGAGCTTCGCACCCCGCCGTTACCGGCGACGCACGTCAAGGGCGGGGACGGGTCATACGGACACGGACCCGTGACTGCACCTACAGCTTCATCAACTGCCTCTCCAATCGGTCAGTCCACTCAAATTCGTGCAACTTCGTGTCGCACGGTCGCCCTCCCAGTGCCCGGGAACGGCACGGTCCTCGGCCTCGGCGGGCCGTTCGCTGATCATGACCATGTTCTTGATCGGGCGGAATGCGCGCTTGTAGGCGTTGCGGTGGGGGCCGCCGGCGGGCCCGGCCGGTGCGCAGGGCGCGGGTCAGTTCGCGGCGGAGTTCTCCGCGGCCTTGGACGTAGAGGGCCTGGTAGATGGTCTCGTGGGTCACGTGCATCTCCGGCCGGTCGGGGAAGCGTGTCCGCAGAGCCTGGCAGATCTGTTCGGGGCTCCATCGCATCGTCAGGTGGTCCTGGATGAAGTCCCGCAGCAGCGGGTTGCGGCCGATCTTGCCCGTCTTGGGGCGGGGCTCGGCGGCGGGCGGCCCGGCGTCTGGGCCAGGTGGGGCCGGTAGGTCCAGCCGCCCCGGGGCATGGGATGCCGGTTGCGGCGTATCTCGCGACTGATGGTGGAGGGGCTGCGGCCCAGCTCGGCGGCGATCTGCCGGATCGATGCGCCTTCTCGCAGCCGGTCGGCGATGTGGATGCGGTCGCGTTCTTGCAGGTAACGCGAGGGGCGGTAAGGCGGTTCCTCCGGTTCTACCGGGTCGAAGAGCTCGAATCCCGGGTAGATCGAGGGAACCGCCTTACGGCCGTTTCCGGGCGCGTGGTGACCGTTGCGCCACTTCCTGCCCGTTCGTGCATCAATGCCGACGATCCGGGCCGCGTCGCGGACCGAGTACCCCTGCTCCATGAGCTGGAAGTATGCGGCCCGCTCTCTGGCTAGCTTCTTGCGGCCCTGTGGCTTCGCCCTGTCCTGTCGGATCTCGAAGTCCATCGCACCCCTTGAACTGGGGTGTTGCGACGACCACTAGAACTCAAGGTCCGTGCGGGCCCTTCCGTGCAGAGGGTGGAGCGGGTCAGCTGAGGTTCATGTCCGGCCAAGGCCGCGACCCTCGCCACGCGGAAACGCAGCCGCTCATCCACCGTGTCCCAGGTAGCACCGGTGAGGTCGTCCAGCGCGGCGCCCGTGAGGATAAGCCAGCCGAGGCGCGCTTCCATGTCCTCCCACATGTGCGTCACCTCGACTGCCTCACCGTGCGGACCCGTGCCCCGTACACCGCTATGGCGACTTCCCCCATGCCCCCGTTGATCGCGAGGACCTGGAGGAGCCGGATGCCCCCAGCCGCCGGTGATCTCATCCGGCGCGCGGCCCTGGAACTGGTGCTCCACCACTGCCGCGCCGTGAAGGACCTCCGCGGCCTCGCCCAGCTCCTGACTGATCTTGAGCACGCGCACCGGCTCCGTCGCACGCCGCCCATCCTCGAAAGGCCCCTCCGCCAGACCGACTCACGGACGCTCCTCGCCCGCCGTTCGGCCCATGAGATCTGCACCGTCCCGCGCCACCGCGCACGACGCCGTGGGCCGAGCCACACCCGAGGTGACCCGAGGACCGGCACACCGGGATATAACTGGACGATGAGGACATCGTTCTGCGCTGAGGCCTGGCCGACCCTGCACGACTCGCGGTGTACAAGGTCACACAACGCCATCAATACTGAGCGGCGGTCTTCGCACAGCTCGCGGCGAGTCAGATGTGGTGCCAAAATCGCAGCGGCGTCTCGCCATGGACATCTTCGAGTTCCGGTGGTGTCCCTTAGGAGACATTTTGCTGCCACCGGCCGGACGCGACAACGCCGCTGATCGCCGAAGCCCCCAGCAAGACACCGATGAGACCCGTCGATGCACCAGCCGGGACACGCATCGGCCTCCACCAAGACCCTTGACGGCCTCACACGAGTACGCCCAGTCCCCGACGCGGAACAGCGGCGCGGGAGCGGTCAGCCGGTTCGCCACCAGTACCTCGATGACCTGGCCGTGCGTCAGGTCCGCCCGCGAATCCGGTGGCCGCAGCCCGTCGACGATCCCCACGACGTCCAACCGACGCAGAAACTCGGCAGCGACAGGCAGAGCGCCCAGGCGCTTGGTCACCACGGACTCAACCACGACCTCCACGCGAGGGCCTTCCGTCCGCCCGGACGACACTCCGGACCGTCTACGAGACGATCCTCAAACCAAGCGGTTGGCTGCGGCAACTGCGGGTCGGGCAAGGGCGGCAGAGCTCGACCTGGTACCTCGGCGACGGCAGCCAACCCCAAAGCCCCTGCTCCCGCTCTCCCGACTCAGGGCGGCGCCAACCTGGAAGACCGACAGCGACCTCCGGGCTTCCTGCCCCTCAGGAGCGAACAGGCCGTTCTCAGACCTCCCGGGGATCTTGCTGGTCGAGCGCGGCCAGCACACGAGTCGGATCGTCGATCAGATCGAACAGCCCGCTGGTCCGTCGCGCCCACTGCTCTGGATCCTCTCCCTCCGCGAACGCCGCAGCCGACGCGAACTGGTCCTGGAGGTTGACCGGCAATCTGCCAGCCAGGAACGCACCGAGCTCTCGGCCCAGGACGGCCCGCGACGAAGGCGGCCGCATGAAGCGGGCCAGCTTGCCGGTCGCCGGGACCACGGTGCCGCTCACGCCCTCGAGAGCCGCAACGGCATCGCGCACCCAGCCGCCATCCCAGGCGTCGGGGAGCGGAACAGCGATCCGCTGAACGCTGGCGATCGCGTCCCTCCCCAGCGCGAGCGAGAGCCCTCCCGGATCCTCGTGGTAGTTCAGGTAGCGGGCGGCGTCGACGCCTGGCGGGCAGACCTCGTCGAGCACGACGTCGCCGACGAAGTTGCCGGGGTCGACGAGCCACCCCTCCCGCACCACGACGGATGGCTTCAGACGGACCCGATACAGATAGAACTGGCTGCGCTGGTCGGCCTGGTCGCGGATCCGACGCAGCATGTTGTGGACAGCGGCCTCGTACGTACCGACGTGGAGGGCCTTCGCCCGCTGGCGCGCGGCCCACGCGGAAACCCGCTGCTCGCCGCCCATCATCCTGCGGGTCTCGGGAGCCAAGACGGCTGCCGGGTCGAAGTCCCGCGTCGGCCAGTCCGGCTGCGTGCTCGTGTGGTACCAGGAGAACTGCGCGACCCTGTCGTCGTCGAGCGCCGGGTCGACGGAGTCGAGCGTCACCCGAGGCGAGTCCTCGTGCCCGCAGGCCATGCCGCAGCCGGGGCAGGTCTCCTTCGCCTGCTCCCACCGATCGATCCAGTCCAGATCGACGCGCCACCGATGATCGCAGCGCCCACAGAGCATCTGCCGCTCGCGCGAGAAGTCGATTTGCCGTTCCACGGCACCATTCTCCGGAAGCGTCCGACGGAGAACCAGCCTCAGCCGAGGTCTCGAAGCCGCCGGAACTCCGCTTCCGCGGTATCTGCTTCGTCGCGGAGCAGGCCGACGATCTGCTCTGCGGACCTGCTGGGATCCTCGGAGCGCAGCTCAGCAGCGCAGCGAACGCCGTACCACTTGCCCGCGAAGGCCATCTCGGCGTTGAGCCGGGACTCGGGCATGGCAGCGAGAGAACTGCTCATGCTTCAACCCAACGGGCGGATGCGCCTGATGCGACGAGA
This sequence comes from uncultured Actinomycetota bacterium, assembly GCA_963798065.1. Classification (GTDB taxonomy): domain Bacteria; phylum Actinomycetota; class Actinomycetes; order Streptomycetales; family Streptomycetaceae; genus Streptomyces. The sequence continues at coordinate 227,445 of CAWCSC010000032.1, forward strand.
CCCCGGCAGATTCGGCGGGGCCTCGTCGCGCTCCGAGGATCCGTTCCCTACAAGACGTTCGCCGTCTTTACGCTCGTGTTGCTGATCGGCACGTCGATGCGGTCCCGAGCGACGACGATCCCGTCCTTGACGACGTAGCACTCGACGACGTGCTCGCCGCGGAAGTCGGAGTGCTCGATGCGGACTGCCCGGTTGCTCGAGTTGACGATCTGGCCGCGGATCTTGTCCCGCCGCTCGGCCTCCGTCGCCGCGGTTGAGCACCTTCCACTTCAGCGTGTACGGCTGCTCGACGGCGCATTGCGGTGACCATGAACTTCAGCTTCTTGTTCGGCCTCAGCAGGCTCCTGGCGCGAGCATCTCCCGCAGCCAGGTCGGCCGCCATCCGTCCTGCGTGACCTCGCAGTCGATCGTGACCGGCTCGGTGATGTCGACCGGGAACTGGTCCTCGATGAACTCCTCGGTGTCCCTGAACGACCGGGACGGACTCGCTGATCTTGCCAGCGGCACCGACGTGCCGAAGACCTCGCGCCACTTCTTGTTCGCGGAGGCCTTGCCCTCGTCCGCGATCGCCTCGAGGCAGCGGTTGTACGCCTTCTTCGCCTTCGGCTGGAACCGCGCCTTCACCTTCACCCGCTGGTTGCTGCCCAGCGCCAGGTAGTAGTCCTTGTCTGGCTCGTCCTTGAGGAACTCGAAGAAGTCGCGGACCATGAGGTCGAACGAGCCTGTCCCCGCTGCGTCGTAGTCATCGGTCTGGTCGAGAAGAAGCGGTAGACCAGCGTGTCGATGAGCAGGCCGCCCATGTATCACGCCGTTCGCGTTCTTCCACGCCCGTGCCATCCGAGCGAGGTGGCGCATGTTCGTCGACGTGCGGTCGTTGCACTCCTTGGTCGCGGCGATCTCCTCGCGCGGCTTGGTGACCTTCCAGCCCTCAGCCTTCGTGTCCGGGTAGTCGAAGCTGCCGTCGGCGTTCTCGAATGCCGGCTGGACCTCGAACTTGAAGGCGTTGCTCGTGAACTGCACTCGCACGACGCACTGGTCGACGCGGATCTCGGTGTTCTGGTACCGCGCCTTCAGGTCGTCCCGAACGCGCTCGAGAATCCTCCGCGGGCCCGTCTCGCTGTCGTAGCTCGAGCGGATCCCGGGCGGGAGGATGAAGATCATGTCGAGGTCGGACACGCCCTTGATCGCGGTGTGCCGGCCGAACGATCCGACCATGAGCTTGTAGTCGGTGCAGCCGTCCTTGTCGACGGAAGTCCTTGTTCAGCGCCTTCGTGATCTCGTCCCGGCGCGACGGCGACCGTCGTGGCCGTCTCGCCGACCTTCAGGTTCTCGAGCAGGGTTTCGAAGATCTCGAGGTCTTCATCGTCATGCCTCGCCTTCGTCGAGCCGGAGCGCCTCGGGGAGGAAGAGGTCGATCTCGCGCGAGGTGAACGTCATCTCCTCGTTGTTCTGCAGCCCGCCCTGCGCGCGCGCGAACGCCTTGCTGCTCGTCCTGGGCGCGTCGGCGTAGGCGTCGCGCGCGGCCTGCTGCAGCTCGTCCCGCCGCTCTCGGGCCTCCGCGTCGGAGACGTCGTGCCGGACATCAGGTCGGCGATGAGGGAGATGTAGGACTCCCGGACGTCCCACAGCCGAGAGGCGATGCCGCGGTGGGCCTCGGACTCCTCCTCGAACTTGAAGGTCTTCGTCCCAAGGCTCATCCAGCTGACCAGGAGCGCGATGAAGAGGTCGCGAGGCTGGTCAGCACTGCGTTGCCCGAGCACGCCGACCACCGCGGCCAGGAAGGTGCCGGAGCTGATGGCCGTGAGGGCGATCAGCACGCCCTGCTGCCGCCGGTGCTTGGTGAAGCAGATGTCCGCCTGCTTCTCATGGGTCTTGTGGCTGTAGACCACGCGCCCGAAGGCCTCTCGCATCTGCGCCAGCAGGTACGGGTCGCGGTCGGGCACCGCTTCGCTCTCGGGTGTCAATTCGTTCCTACTCGGTCGAGGACTCCTGGACATGCGCCTGAAAGTCAGTTGCACATCTTCTGAGTATGGCGGCGACCACTGACACTCCGACCGACTCGAGCTACCTCCCGTTCAGGTCTCGCTCGATCCGGCCCGCCCTGCGGCCCTCTCCTGCTTCGCGCAGGTAGCGGAGAGCAGTGGACACGATGCCGCAAGGCCGCTCGCACTCCTTCTCCGCGGCGGCCCCGCGAAGGCTCCTGGCTCCAGGCCCGGGCGAGAGCGAGGCTCAGAGCAACTGGTGCTGATCCGGGCGGACCGGGGGCGGACCTGCTTGTCGGTGAGTTGCCTGCCTCACGCGAACCCTTGACGCTGAACCGTTTCATTGCTTCTCTCGAAACGCAGCTTCATGGGAGCGCTCCCACCCTCCACGCGAAAGGGATCCCCGTGCAGACACCCCCTCACCTCAGACGCACCCTTTCGGTCCTCCTCACCGCGGCACTCGTCGCCTGCCTTCTGTCGCTGTCCTGGGCGGGCGGATCTCCGGCGCGGGCAGCGGCGGGCGACGGCTCGGTGTCCGACCCCAACATCGTCTACGTGGGCCGCTGGGGCACGAGTTCGGGCACCGCCGCCGTGCCGCAGTGGTCCGGCGCATACCTTCAGACGGCCTTCACCGGCACGACGGTGAAGGTCAGGGCGAGGGACGCGGTCAACTTCTACGCGAGCGTCGACGGCGGACCCGACGTCTTCCACGCGGGCGTACGGGGGACGGTGAACCTCACTCCCCAGCCTTCTCCCCGGCACCCACACCCTGCGGATCTCCTACCGGTCGGGCGACACCGTGTTCCAGGGCCTGGTCCTGGACTCCGGCGCGCGCACGGTCGCTCCGACCGTGCCGTCAGGGCTGGTCGAGTTCGTCGGCGACTCCATCACCGCCGGCGCCCTCACCGACCGGCTGGCGCTCGACTCGTACGCCTGGAAGACCGGCGAGCGGCTGGGGGTGCGGCACACCCGGATCGCCCGCGCCGGCTACTGCCTGGTCGCGCAGTCCGGCTGCACGGGCCTGAGCAGCCAGTACTTCCGGACCGGCAGCACCGGCGACCAGAACTGGGACTTCTCCCGCTACCGGGCGAACGCGGTCGTCATCAACCTCGGCACCAACGACATCGGCCACGGCGTGTCCGGCTCCGCCTTCCAGGCTGCGTACACCAAGTTCCTGAGCGACCTGCGCGCCAGGCACCCCGAAGCCCGACTCTTCGCCGTCCAGACTCTCAAGAAGCGCTACGTCACCGAGACCAGGGCCGCCGTCAGCGCCCGCAACGCCGCCGGTGACTCCAAGGTGCAGTACGTCGACACCAAGGGCTGGCTCACCGACGGCGCCGACTACGAAGACGGCAACGGCCATCCCAACGAGGCGGGTCACACCAAGTTCGCCGGCCGCCTGGCACCTGTCATCGCCGCCCAGTTGGGCAACACCGCCGATGTGTCCACCAAGGCGGCCGACTCCCGCGCGGAGCCCGGCGACCCCAACATCAAGTTCGTCGGCCGCTGGGACACCGGTCCTCCAGCACCTACACGCCGTACTGGGCCGGCGCGTACTACCGGGTCGGCTTCACCGGCCGGACCGTCAAGCTCAAGCAGCGCAACACGATCGACTTCTGGGCCAGCATCGACAGCGGGCCGTGAAGTTCTACGACGACGTCAGGGGGACCGTGAACCTGACGCCGTCGCCGCTGTCCGCCGGCAACCACACCCTCCAGGTGCAACTGCCAGGTGGTCGCCGGCTCTTACCACGGTGACGCCGTCTTCCAGGGGCTGGCCCTCGACCCGGGCGCGACCGCGTTCCGCCGCGCCGCCCGAACTGATCGAGTTCGTCGGCGACTCGATCACGGTGGGCCACCACCGTCGCAGAAGGCCCTCACCGCGTACGGCTGGCTGATCGGCGAACGGCTCGGCGCCGGCACACCCAGATCGCCCAGGGCGGCGCCTGCCTGGTCGCGGCGGCCGACGGATGCGTCGGCCTGAGGGACGGTTCCTCAAGCTCGGCCGGCACGCCCCACGCCCGACTGGGACTTCTCCCGCTACCAGGCGAGCGCCGTCGTCATCAACCTGGGCACCAACGACGTGGGCCACGGCGTGTCGCCGCGCAGTTCCAGACGGCGTACACCGCCTGCTGCGCAAGGTCCGCGCCGGCGTACCCACAGCGCCTGGATCTTCGCGCTGGAGACCTTCCGCGGCCGGTACGTCCCGAGACCCAGGCGGCCGTCGGCCGCCGTCGACGGCGGCGACACCCGGGTCTCCTTCGTCGACACCACCGGCTGGCTGGGTTCGGGCGACCTGACGGACTCGGTCCACCCCAACGACCAGGGCCACCGCGTCATCGCCGACCGGCTGGCACCGATCATCGCGGCGCGGATCGGTATGTGAGGGAGGGCCGGGGCCGCCGGACCGCGACGCGCAGGCGGGCGCCTCCGCTGCCCTGCGCGGGCGCCCGACCCCGGCCAGGCTCGACGGCGAGATCGCCGCACTTCCCTCCCTTCCTCCTGACCGCGTCGAGCACAACGCTCGATTCGCCGTCCAACCACATCGCGGGTGGATGCCGATCGTCCTGCTCGACGGGTCACCTCGCTTGCCGGGAATGCGCGGGATCGCCCCGAACATGAGGCACCAGCCAGCCTCCTGCCAGGTGTGCTCGGGCAGCGGCACCTTGCGCCCGTACTCGGTGCCGACCAGGTCGGGGGCAGGCTCGCGAGCCGCTGTGGATCTCCTACTCGTGCTGGTAGCGAGCGGTTGTCCGACCTCAAGATCATCCGCCGGCGGGCCACCTCGGTGTCCGGTGAGTACGAGCGGCGCCATCAGCAGCCCGGTCGCCCACCGCGCCGACAGCCGCAGCCCTTTGAAGATTCGAGTCTTCAGGCGGGAACCGAACCCCCGCCCGGCGGGAAATGCTCAGGCAACCGTGACCTTGATCGTGTGCCGGCCGGTCGCCCCGTCGGGCGAAGGCTTGTGCACCTGTCCGTCTGCACCTGGCCGGTGTTGTCGGTGGCGCGTACTTGCAGCCGATGCTCGCCGGGCGTCGCCTGCCACGGCCAGCTCCACTGCCGCCACGTGTCCGCCGACGGCACGGCCGCGAGCTGTGCCTGCTGCCACGGGCCGTCATCCACGCGGACCTCTACCGCGGACACCCCACGATGTTGCGCCCACGCCACCCCGGCCACCATCACCAGACCCTGTTTCAGACGCTTGCCCGCAGCCGGTGTGTCGATCCGCGACTGTGTCTTCACCGGAGCCAGCCGCGTACCCGCCGTACCCAATAAGCGCTGAAGTCCGAGAAACGACTCAGTTCCAGCTCCGTCAGCCACTTCGTCGCCGATACGTATCCGTAAGCCCGGGCACCACCATCCGGACCGGAAATCCGTGCTCGACCGGCAGTGGCTCCCCGTTCATCCCGACCGCCAGCAACGCGTCGCGTCCGTCGCGCAACGCCGCCGTCGGTGTACCGGCCGTGTAGCCGTCCACGGAACGGCTCACCACCTGATCCGCCCGGTCATCCGGCTCGACTTCATCCAGCAGATCTTTGATCGGTACCCCCAACCACCGCGCGTTGCCGACCAACTCGCCACCGACCTCATTGGACACGCACGCCAGCGTGATGTAGCGCTCCACCAACGGCCGTGACAGCAATTGCTCGTACGTCAGCGTCAGCGGCCGTTTCACCCGGCCATGAATCCTCAGCCGCCAGTCCTTGGGTTCCATCTGTGGCACCGTCAAAGCGGTGTCGATCCGGTAAAAGTTGGAGGTACTGGTCACGAACGGCTCCACTCCGGGCACGCCGACGGAGACCTTGGCGGGCAATGGCGCTGCCGGGCTCGACGGCGACGGAAGAACCACCGCGGCCCGGGCCGCGGCCACACGCTGTGCCCACAGCCGACGTCCGCCCGGTACGGCCACCGCGGCCGCGCCGATCGCCCCGACCGCCAGCGCGAGAAACCGTCGTCGGCCCGGCGGTCGTCCCGCGCCGTCCACCTCCGAGATGCCGGTGTCCGACGACCGTGAACTGGCCCCCTGCAGGGGGGTGTGGGTTCCCGGTGCCGCCACGTCCGTATCTGGGCCGGTGTCGTCCCCGGTCCTGCGCCGATACCGCGGCACGGCGCGGCAGGGTGCGGCGCAACAGCACCAAGAGGCCGGCAGCGGCCAGTGCACCAGCCACTGTCGGCAGGGGGTACGCCCATGTGGCGCTGGGCCGGGTGGCTGACGCGAGTACGCCGATCATCCCGAACACAGCGACGCCGGCCAGCCCGTACCAGAGCCGGCGCATGGCCAGTACACCGATGAACGCGGCGAACACCGCCAAGACCAGCACGATTCCCGCCTGCAGCGCCAGCTTGTCGTACGTGTAGAACACCGCGACGGCGAACTCCTTGACCGGGGTCGGCGCGGCGTCCACGGCGACGCCCCCCACCGCCACGAGGGGCGCTGAGGGCCCGCCCGTCGCGGCTGCCACCAGCTCACCGAGGCCCAGGGCGAGTGCGGTGGCCGCGACGCCGGCAAGCTCGCCGTACCACTGCTTGGGCGGTCTTCCCGGTGCCGGCCGATCTGTCATCTGAGTCTCCATATCGATACCGGACATCTGATCGGCGCTTATCGGCTCACCCGGCGTAGCCGGGCGAAGCCGACACCCAGCACGACGAGACCGACGATCGCCACGATCGGCCCGACGACCGCCCACAACGTCACGCCGCTCATCGCCGAGCCCTTCATGACGTCGAGTCCCTGCAACGTCCAGCCCACGCCGATAAAGGCCAGCAGTGCGCCCAGGCCGAGGACGAACCAGTTCTTCTTCATGGGGTACCTCCAGGTGCGGAGCCGAAGTTCTCGACAACGAGCGTGACGGTTCTGAGGCGCGGCGGCGACAACGCTTGGTTGGACCCCGTTGTCAACCGATCGACGTACGCACGGCTCCACCGGTGCGTGGACGTTCCTCGGCGCCGAGTCGGGCACTGTGGACGTGGGCGCCCGTAAACTGGCGGCCAGATCTCGGTGGGCGAAGGTGGGCAGGGCGTGGCAGTGCGCAGCACCGTCGACTTCGGATACCGCTACCGCGTCGGATGGCATGTCCTCGTCGGCGCCGTCGCGATACCACTTGCCGTCGCCATAGCGGCCGACGTGTACGTGGCGCTCGGACAACGCCTGCTGGCCCTCGGTACGCTCGCCGTCATCGTCGCCTGGTACGCCTTGGTCGCACCGCAGGCCATGGAAAACCGCGACGAGCGTTGGGGGGCGGCCTATTTCGCCGTCCTGGCGGTCGCGTTCCCGCTTCTGCTCGCCATCGCCCCGATGGGCTGGCGCACTGCTGTTCGCGCTCTGCCCACAGCTGTTCGTGATGGTCGCGAGGTGGCGGGTACGCATACCGCTGTTGTTGATCCTCTACGCCGAACTCGCCTGGGCCATGGTGGCGCGGGTCGGAGTCAGCCGCTACACGCTGGCGATGGTCGGCGTGAGCGTTCTGGTACCCATGACCGTGACGGTCCTCATGGGCGCCTATCTGACCGGCATCCGCGAGCAGAACCGCAAGCGGGCCGCGCTGATCGAGGAACTGACCCGGACACGGGCCGCACTGGAACGCGCGGGCCACGAGGCAGGCGTCCATGCCGAACGTGAACGCCTGGCCGCCGAGATCCACGACACCCTGGCGCAGGGCTTCACCAGCATCCTCATGCTCGCCCAGGTCGCACGGACGACCCTGCTCCGTGATCCGACGGCCGCCGACGGCCAGCTCGACATCCTGGAGAAGACCGCCCGCGAGAACCTCGCGGAGGCACGCTCACTGATCGCCGCCTCGGCCCCGGTCGACCTTACCGGCGCGCGGCCTCGCGGATGCGCTGGACCGGCTCGCCGCCCGGCATACCCGCGACACGGGTACGCGCGTCGAGGTGTCCATCGTCGGCGAGCGGTCCGGCACACCCACCGGCACCGACATCGCCCTGCTGCGCACCGCGCAGGAGGCCCTGGCCAACGTCGGCAAGCACGCCGACGCCACGACAGTGCGGATCGAGCTAGGCCACAAAAACGGCCTCATGGCACTCACCGTGACCGATGACGGCCAGGGCTTCGACCCGGCCACCGTCCGAGGTGGCTACGGCCTGCTCGGCATTCGCAGCCGCGCCACCACCCTCGGAGGAACCTGCACGGTGCGATCGACTCCCGGCCAGGGCACCACGGTACGGGTAGAACTGCCGATGCCCCAGAGCGAGCAGGCGGCGCGTAGCCTACGGCCCGTGCTTGATCTCAGCTCCACACCCGACCACTGAGCAGGCGGAACCGGCTCGATGACTGTCAACATCCTGATCGTCGATGACCACCCCGTCGTTCGCTAAGGCCTGCGGGGGATGCTGGAGGCCGATCCGGGGACCAGCGGTGGTGGGCGAGGCCGGCGTCGGGGGACGAGGCGGTCGTGCGGGCCGGTGAGCTCCGACCCGGATGTCGATCCTGATGGACCTGCGCATGCCGGACGGCGACGGGGTGAGCGCCACCTCGCGCATCCTCGCGAACCGGCCGGAGAGCCGGGTGATCGTGCTGACCACCTACGAAGGCGGACCAGGACATCGTGCGGGCGGTCGAGGCGGGGGCCGCCGGATACCTGCTGAAGGACACCTCCAGAGCCGATCTGCTGGCCGCGATCGTCGCGGCGTCGCGCGGCGAGACCGTGCTGTCGCCCTCGGTGGCGACCCGGCTGCGTCACCCGGATGCGAGCCCGGCGACCGAGTCACTGTCCCGCGCGAGGCCGAGGTGCTCTCCCTGGTGGCCAGAGGACTGACCAACGGGGAGATCGGCAAGGCTCTGTTCATCAGCGAGACGACGGTGAAGACCGCACCTGCTGCGCGTCTTCGGCAAGCTCGGTGTCTCCGACCGCACCGCCGCCGTGACCGTCGCTCTCTCGCGGGGCGTCCTCACCTCACCACAACGGTGATCTTCGCGTGCGGGACTGTAAGACGAACCGCTCTGGCCCGTAGTTGGTGGTGACACCGGGTAGCCGCCCTTGGCCACAAGCTTGTGATAGATGCCAACTCCCTTGTCAGCAGGGTGCTTTCCGGGCCGTACCGATCAGGCCGCGCCGGTTTCCCGTTCGATGGCCTGGAGGCGGTTGTTGAGCCGTTGGCACTGGCATCGATGGAGGCGAGTCGGCAGCGGTGCAGGGGGCGGTCGAGAATCGCTGTGGGGGTGGACATCCTCCCGAGGATCCCGGCTCGCCGGAGGTCCGGCTCGAGGGCCGGTGGGGCTCACCGTTCGAGACCGCGAGGACGCTGACACTCCCGGCACACGGCGCGCCCGTGACCGCCGCTCTGCCTCGCACGGATGGGGCACTCGGATGGGCTCACTGATGAGTGGTCCGTCGGGGCCCGGGAAAAAACCGGTTGGTGACGCGCTGATAGCGGATGTAGTCGGGGCGTCGTTGCCGGCTGAAATACTCGGCGGGAACGGCGCCGGTGTAGTGCACGAGCATGTGGTACGTGGTCCAGGAGATCCAGGCCAGGGCGAGGGCCGTGAGCAGGCCGACGACGATGTGATGGTGTGGCCAGCGGTCGATCAGCGCGGGCAGCGACAACAGGATGAGACTGTTCCACTGCATCCACTGGCCGAAGTAGTTGGGGTGACGGCTGTAGCGCCACAGCCCGATGTCGCAGGTGCGGCGCACACCGTCTCGTCGGGTGCGGTAGGCCAAACGGGCCTTCTGCAGGTCCGCCACCGATTCGAAGACCCAGAACACCGCCCACAGCGCGATCGCAGCGACACTCACGACATCGAGGCCGGCCGGGCGCACGGTGGCGAGCGCCGCCGGAACCGCGAGCACAGCGATGTTGGCGCCGCACTGGACCATGATCTCGACCTGGAGCGACACCTTCTCGTTGCGGAACCCGTCGCGCTCCCATCGGCGCCGCTGGTACTGGTACCGCGGCAACTCGCCGGGCAACCGCTTGAACACCATGAACCGCAGCGCCCACGCGCCCATACGCATGCCCATCAGCAGGTAGATCGCCGCAGTAGCGACAGCCACAGGCGAATCCAGGCCGCCGAACGCCAGGACCTGCACCCCGATCAGGGCCAGGCCCCACGGCCAGGCCACATCCACGTAGGACATGAACCCGGTGCGGTGGGCCGGCAGGCACGCGCCCACGACGAAGACGGCCAGTTGCACAAGCAGGTTGCAGACCATGAACCCCGTCAGGTCGCTCTGAAGTGCAAGGGCCGCGAACATCACGACATAGATCGCGAACGGCATTGTCCGCCTCACTGTGGCCACGGCAACTCCCCCCAAAAGTGAGACACTGATGCGCATGTGTCTCGTCGGATTGAGTGAGACACTAGGGCGGTGATGTCTCAAATGCAAGAGGTTCCGCCTCCGCTGCCCCCGGGACGAGCCGGTGCTGCGTGCTGCGGTCGCGATGTTCCTGCGGGACGGCTGGATCGACGCACGGGCGCTGGCTGCCAAGGCCGGCATCGGCCGCGCCACCCTGTATCGGCGTCTACGGCGACCGCGACCGCCTGATCGGCGAGGCGATCTGGGCGATCGCAACAACCGAGTTCGCCCAGATCTATCCCCGAGCCGCAGGCAAGGCGCCGAACAAGGTCGGCAGACCTCGTTCACTCCATGCTGACCACCAGCGCACAACTGCCGGCCATGCGTCGGTTCGTCGCCACCACCCCGACACCGCACTACGGGTGATGACCTCGCGTGAGGGCGTCATCCAGGACCGCCTAGTCGAGACCGTCAGCCGGCTATCCAGTCCGAGATCGGCGAACCCGACGACATCGACGCCCCGACCCTCGCCTACGCCGTCGTCCGGGTCGCCGAGTCCTTCGATTACCGCGAGCTCCTCACCGGGCAGCCCACCGACATCAGCGCCGCCACCACCATCATCCGCAGACTCCTGCGCTGACCGGCCGACCTGACGCACGACCGCGTGTGCGTTGTCGAGGCGGCCAGGCCGGATATAGACGGACCGGAAGTGCCCTCCATCTGTGGCGTTGGCGCAGGTCCACGAAGCCATGGACCCTCCGCTCCTCCCGTTGTCCGTGACCACAGGGGCTGTAAGCGGGGCAGCAGCGGCCCTCCTCCCTGCCTGCGGAGTCGGAACGAGCGGATCTTCCGCGATTACCTGCACGCCCATCCCGGGGGCACGACCCGGTGTACGCAGCTCAAGCAGCGATCGTCACCGCTGGTACGGGACCGGCCTGCGAACCGTTCCAGCCAGAGCAGCAGCAACTACTCAAACCGGCTCCACGCTCCGGCCGCCATTCGGCGTCGGCCGTGGCTCGGCGTTGTGTTTTGCCGATGCAGCACAAAGCTCCACCCTCATTTGGGGCGGACAGGAGGTCGTAGTCGTAGGCCGACCGGCCGCCTCCATCACATCCGGCGACCCGTGCCGCCGTCTCCCGCAGCCAGATGTGCGCCGCGTCGTGCGTGTGGACCGGGTGCCACCACAGGGCTTCCCGGAGTGGCACGGCGTCGTAGGGCGGTTCCATGACCCGCACGGGGACGAGTCCGTCCAGCCGGTCGGCGAGATGCCCCTGGATCAGGGCGACCCGGCGGGTGCCCGCGACCAGGAGGGGCATCAGCTGGAAGCTGTCGACGGAGACCTCGACGCGCGGCTCGATCCCGAGCATGCCGATCTGGCGGGCGGCGGGCGCGTCGTACGTGCGCTGGTACGTCACCCACGGCAGCCGGGCCAGGTCGTCGAGGGTGAGCTGCTCGCCGACCTCGGGGTTGTCGTCCGCGACGA